>NZ_CP183986.1:4800000-6796214 GCF_049913235.1 Pseudoduganella sp. R-31 | reverse complement strand
GAATCTATCTATATGCAAAAAGTGTGGGAGGGCGTTCGTAATCGCCACACGTAACGCGCTATTCTAGCCGCTAAGTCGGAAGTTATCCACAGGTTAACCAGAAATTTTGCACAAGCGTGCTGGGGTTGGGTTTTTTGCAACCAAACTTATTCAAACCGGTAAACCGGTGCCTGACCCGCAGGGTCAGGCACCGATCCGCGGCTGCCGCAGGCTGGTGTCAGACCCTGCGGGTCTGACACCGTTTTACCGGTTTGCAGCGGTTTAAGTGGTTGACAGTAAACCGAAAAATCCTGATAATTCTGGGTTCCCCGCCCGTAGTCCGTAATTTTTCAGATACGATGCGCGGATTTAGCGGGCAGTGAGATTGGCGCAGTGCGCGAAATGTCATTGGCACCAACATTTTTAGGGACACCTTTCCCGTCCCGATTTTGTATTTTTAAGCGAGACCAACATGAAACGTACTTACCAACCTTCCGTTGTGCGTCGCAAGCGCACCCACGGCTTCCGCGCCCGTATGGCTACCCGTGGTGGCCGTCAAGTCCTGAACGCACGTCGTGCAAAAGGCCGCAAGCGTCTGGCTGTAGTTTAAGCACGCTTGTTAGCTGATCGCGTGGAAAGCTGTCCTAACAGCTCGACAGGCGAAGGCAGACACGACTTCGCTCGCGCTCGGCGCATCATAAAAACGGATGAATTTTCATCCGTTTTTAGTTTGCGGCCAACGCAGAAGAGCGCGCACTTCGTGCTCTATACCCGCCAGAACCAGCTGCCGAATGCGCGGCTGGGCATTGTCGTTGCCAAACGCTTTGCACCGCGCGCGGTTACCCGCAACACCATCAAGCGCGTCACGCGCGAACTGTTCCGCGTGTCCAGCCTTCCCTGCATTGATTGCGTGGTGCGCCTGTCGCGCCCCGTCAATAGCAAGGACGGCCCGGCCACCACGGCCAAGCTGAAGGCCGAACTGCGCCAGGAACTGACGCGCCTCTTTGCATCGGCTAACAAGGCCAGGCCGGCAAAATGAAAACGCTGCTGACCATCCTGCTGCGCTTTTACCAATGGGTCATCCGTCCGCTGATGGGTGCACCGAGTTGCCGTTTTTACCCTAGCTGCTCCAACTATGCGCTCGAAGCTGTGCGCGAGCATGGTGCGGCTCATGGCAGTTACCTGGCGTTTCGCCGGGTTTGCCGCTGCCATCCCTGGAACGCGGGCGGGGTCGATCCCGTGCCGCCCAAGCACTTCAACCACTCCTGAAGAACCGAATGGATATCAATAAACGCTCAATCCTGTGGATCGTCTTCGCGGTCTCGCTGGTTATCCTGTGGAATAACTGGATGATCTCGACCGGCAAGCCGTCCATGTTTGCTCCGGCTCCTGCCAAGCCAGCCGCCGTAGCTTCGGCCTCCGCGACTGCCGCGGGCACGCCTGCTTCTGCTGCCGCTGCCGCCGGCGCTGCTGCTGCGGTGAATGGCACTGCGGTTGCTGCTCCGATCAAGACCGAAGTGGTGACCATCACCACCGACGTGATGCGCGTCGATATCGACACCCTGGGCGGCACCATCAAGCGCCTGGAACTGCTGAAGCACAAGGGCAGCGCCGATCCGGGCTGGCTGGGCGGCTGCTGGGGCCTGTTCGAGTTCTGCAAACCTAAGGGTGGCAACAACACCGAAGTGCTGTTCAGCGAAAACGGCAAGCATATCTACCTGGGCGAAACCGGCCTGGTGAACGCGCCTAACCTGCCTAACCACCAGACTCCATTCGTGGCCCAGCCGGGCGCGCGCGTGCTGAATGATGCCAACCAGGTCAAACTGGTGCTGGAAGCGGAGCAGGGCGGCGTCAAGCTGGTCAAGACCTTCACCTTCAAGAAGGGCGACTACGTGGTGGATGTGCAGCATACCGTCACCAACACCGGCGCCGCTCCGGTGAGCCCTCAGCTCTACCTGCAGCTGAAGCATGACGGCACGCCGCCGGAAGGTTCGGGCTTCATGAACCCATCGTTCATCGCCCCGACCATGTACACCTCGGAGAGCCACTATAAGAAGTACGAGTTCAAGCAGATCGAGAAAGATGCCAAGTCGCTGGCGGAAGATCCCAAGTTCAAGCCTGGCCACGTGACCGAGGCAAAGGACGGCTGGGTCGCGATTGCGCAGCACTTCTTCGTGTCCGCTTTCGTGCCGCAGGATAAGCTGGAGCGCACTATCTTCACCAAGAAAGAAGGCGACAACCTGTACTCCATCGGCGTCGTGCAGCCGCTGGGCACCCTGGCGCCAGGCGCGTCGGTCACCAACAATGCCCGCCTGTACTCCGGCCCGCAGGACACCGACACCCTGAAGCAAGTGACCGAAGGCCTGGACCTGGTCAAGGACTACGGCTGGCTGGCGATCGTGGCGCGCCCGATGTGGGCGGCAATGGCTGCCATCCACTCCGTGGTTGGCAACTGGGGCTGGACCATCATCGCCTTCACCGTGGCGATCAAGCTGCTGTTCTTCCCGCTGTCCGCCGCTTCCTTCCGCTCGATGGCGAAGATGAAGACCGTCACGCCGAAGATGACCGCCATCCGCGAGCGCTACAAAGGCGATCCGCAGAAGATGAACCAGGCCATGATGGAGCTGTACAAGACCGAGAAGATCAATCCTCTCGGCGGCTGCCTGCCGATCCTGGTGCAGATGCCGGTGTTTATCGCCCTGTACTGGGTGCTGAACGCGTCGGTTGAAATGCGCGGCGCTCCATGGGCGCTGTGGATCACCGACCTGACCCAGCACGACCCATGGGCGATCCTGCCGATCCTGTACGCGATTTCGATGTACATCACCACCCGCCTGAACCCGCAGCCTGCGGATCCGGTGCAGGCGAAGATGATGATGTTCATGCCGATTGCCTTCTCGGTCATGTTCTTCTTCTTCCCGTCCGGCCTGGTGCTGTACTGGGTGGTGAACAACCTGCTGTCGATTGCGCAGCAGTGGGTGATTACCAAGAAGTTAGAAGTTGGCGTAGCCAAGTAATTACTGAAAAGCCCGCGCCAGACGCGGGCTTTTTTTAACCGGAAAACCGCCGAAACCCCAGGCCGTGGAGCAGACAGTGTCAGACCCTGCGGGTCTGACACAGGTTTACCGGTTTTAGAGAATAAAATCACCAAATGAACCTAGACTCCTCCCCCATCGCAGCAATCGCCACAGCCCCCGGCCGCGGCGGCATCGGCGTCGTGCGCGCCAGCGGCAAGAACCTGCAGGCGCTGGCAAAAGCCCTATTCAAGGACGCAGACCTCAAGCCCCGCCACGCCACCTACATCCCCTTCACGCAAGCCGACGGCACCGTGATCGACCAGGGCATCGCAATCTGGTTCAAAGCCCCGCACTCCTACACCGGCGAAGACGTCATCGAGCTGCAAGGGCACGGCGGCCCGATCGTCCTGCAAATGCTGCTGCAGCGCGTGCTGGAAGCCGGCGCCGAACAAGGCCTGCGCCTGGCCGAACCCGGCGAATTCACCCGCCGCGCCTACCTGAACGACAAGCTGGACCTGGCCCAGGCCGAAGCCGTCGCCGACCTGATCGACGCCTCCACCGAAGCCGCCGCCAAATCCGCCAGCGCAAGCCTGAGCGGCGCCTTCTCGCAGACCATCCACGCCCTGGTAGAACGCGTCACCCACCTGCGCATGCTGGTGGAAGCCACGCTCGACTTCCCGGAAGAAGAAATCGACTTCCTCGAAAAGTCCGATGCACGCGGCCAACTGAAAGGCATCGTCGAAGCCCTCGACCAGGTGTTCAAGCAAGCCTCGCAAGGCGCGCTGCTGCGTGAAGGCCTGAACGTGGTGCTGGTCGGCCAGCCGAACGTGGGCAAGTCCTCACTCCTGAACGCACTGGCCGGCGCCGAAGTCGCCATCGTCACGCCGATCGCCGGCACCACGCGCGACAAGGTCAGCGAGACCATCCAGATCGAAGGCATCCCGCTCAACATCATCGACACCGCTGGTATCCGCGGCCACGATGAAACGGTGGACGTGGTGGAGCGCATCGGCATCGAACGCACCTGGGGCGAAGTGGGCAAGGCCGACGTCATCCTGCACCTGCTGGACGCCGACCACGGCCCGACCCGGCATGACGAAACCATCGTCGCGAACTTCCCGCAAGGCGTGCCGGTGCTGCGCATCTGGAACAAGATCGACCTGTCGGGCCATAAGCCGTCGGTCGACCAGATGGCCGATGCAACGCACATCTACCTTTCCGCCAACGAGAAGACCGGCATCGACCTGCTGCGCGCGGAACTGCTGCGCATCGCCGGCTGGCAGCAGACCGGCGAGTCGCTCTACCTCGCGCGCGAACGCCACCTGATCGCCTTGCGCAACGCGTCCCGCCACCTTGACTATGCCGGCCAGCACGCGGCGCAAACCGACCAGTCGCTGGACTTGTTCGCGGAAGAACTGCGTCTCGCGCAAGTGCAGCTTTCCACCATCACCGGCGAGTTCTCCTCCGACGACCTGCTGGGCGTGATCTTCTCCCGCTTCTGCATCGGCAAATGAAGCACCGCTAATTGGCGGGACGGGAGAAGATGTTGACGAGATTGCCGTCAGGGTCGCGTAGCAGCAAGGAGCGGTTCCCCCACGGCATTCTCGTTGTCGGCATGACGATATCAACGCCATTGCCGGCTACCCGCTCGAACACTGCATCCACGTCGCTGACTTCAAACTCCAGGATTGCCGATTGATTGGCTGCTGCTTTTGCCGCGCCCACATTGAACAGGGCGATCAGCCGTTCTGAAGAAAGGGCCAGCACGGCCCCGTTGAAGTGGATTTCTGCAAAACCCTCTGCGGGACGGTTTGCCGTGATGCCGGAAAGGTGCTGGTAAAACGCGATCATGCTGTCGAGATCCTGCGTCACCACGCGTACCGATGCGAATTTCATTCTGAGCTCCTGATTTGAAAGAGGGCCCAGTTTAAGTTCCTATCCTGCCAGATTCTGGCAGTATTGATTCGGCGGCTTCCCGATGCGCCTTGCGCCATTCGCGCAGCAGGGCGGCGCGTCGCTTCGGATAGCGTTCATGCGTTTCCGCTGTTGCCAGAATCCGATCTGCACGGAAGTTGCGGAAGCCGTTTCTCAGCTCGCACCAGCACATCAGCACCCTGGCCTGGTCAAAATAGACCAAGGCAAAAGGCCACACTACGCGTTGCGTCCGGATGCCGCTGCCATCCGCGTAAGTGATCAGCAGCTTCTGTTCGGAGCGCACGGCATTGCGCAGCATGTCGGGAGACGGCGGGTTGCCAGGCCTGCGCAATGGGGCGCCAACCAGCAGCGCCGACTCATCCAACTCGCGTCGCAACTCTGCTGGCAACACGGCTGAAACCTTGGCCAACACATTCATGGCTCCCTCGACCAGCGTCGGGTCGCAGCGATCCGCGACCCAGCGCATGCCCAGCACCAGGGCATCCAGCTCTTCCGAGCCAAACATCAAGGGCGGCAGCATAAAGCCGGGCTTCATGACGTAGCCGATACGCGGTTCGCCTTCAATCATGGCCCCTTGGGCCTGCAGGCTGGCGATATCGCGATACAAGGTGCGGATGCTGATGCCAAGTTCATTGGCCAGGACCTGGCCGCTGACCGGGCGGCGGTAGCGCCGCAGGACTTGCAAGAGATTGAGCAGGCGTTCGGAACGTGACATGGGTTTGGCAGTTGCAGTGAAAGCGGGATGCAAAGATAAGGCATCTTCGCGGCTTCCGCATCATTGTGATGTCACGGAACAAAGTCCTATCGCGCCGGCGCATCCCATTGGAATATTTATGTTTCTTTTGGTGCGCTGGCGCACGTTGCGTCCCCTATGCCACTGATTTAATCCTGCTATTATTTTGTTGAGGCAGGTCATGCTCCTGTCCGCGCAAAGCAGTAACCTTGGTTCCAGGGCTTGTCAGTAAAGGGGAATATCGTGGAGACGCAACAGGAAATCCCACCCGCACAAAGTGTCGCAACGGCCGAGCGTCCAAGCGGCGTGCGCCAATCTCTGCCTCCCAAAGGCTCCTGCTGGTACTGCGAAAAACCCTTGGATGCAGTGCGCCGGTTCTGCGGCAAGGAGTGCGCGGATTCCTTCGATGAAGAGGCGCACTTCTCAGGTTGATAGCGGCTAGAGTTCCATCTCCAGCACGTCCAGCGCAGTCTCGAAATCGAATGCATGCGTAGCCGCCGCAATCATCTGGAAGGTCGGCACGCCCAGCGCAGTTGCAAGTATCGTCGCCGATTTCTCCACCAGGTCGATGGCCGCGCCATCACCCTCACGCAACAGTCCCACCAGTTCTTCGATCAGTGCGCGCAATTGCGCGGGATCGACTGCCGGCGTTTCGCTCGATGCGGCTTTGTCGCCATGCTCGCGTAAGAGATCGTCGATGCTGCCGCAAGTCTCGCGCAGCAGCACTGCGAGTTGCTCTACCAGGGCGGCCGGGTCGGCGCCGTCGGCGATCGCGTTTTCCACCAGCACCGCCTGGTCGTGCACCAGCTGCGCGCCAATCAGGCCGGCGGAACCTTTCAGGGAGTGCGCTGCCAGTTGCGCCTTGGCGTCCAGCTGCTGCGCGAGCAGCGACTGGATACGTTCACAGGAATCGCGATAGTCCTGCAGGAAGCGGCGCAGGATTTGAAGATACAGCGCACGCTCGCCCATCAGGCGGTCCAGTCCCTCCTCGATGTCGAGGCGCTGGCGTATTGGTGCGCTGGAAAGAAGCTTGTTCATCAGGACAGAATTTAGCACTCTGTCCCGATGTGGGCTAGGGGCGGGACTCTATTTTGTCGTAAATGACCAGTTTTTCGTCACGGCGATGCCGTCGACCGTGCCCACGAAGCTGACGTCATACGTCGTGTTGGACAGCAGCGTTGTCAGCGGAACAATGGCTGCGGACTGTTTCCGCGTGTGTTCCGAGTCCGTCGCGCTCGTCAACAGGCGCGTGGCGAGCGGCGAACCTCCGCGCGGGCGGATGGTGAAGTTTGCCGCAGTCACCTTGATGCCGTCGGTGGTGGTGATATCCGAGTGAATGCTGACCGGGTAGCCGACACGATTCAGGTTCGGCACCGGATCGGGCGATTCGGTATCGCTGTCGAACGAGGTCGGGACAGAAACCTGGCCATTCTTCGGGTAGGTAACAGTGTTGCCTTTACCCAGCCCGGCGCCAAAGCCGTTGTGGGTCGCCATGTCGGAGGTGAAGTAGGTGTAGCCGCTGCCCGAGGTCGAGGCGCCAGTGCCCATCTCGCGGAACTGGGGTTCGAAGATCACGAAGCGGTGATAGATCGCAGCGATCAATTCTTCCGCGTGGTAGAAGCCAGAACGGTCGCTGGCAGCGGAAATCACTTCACCATAGGCATAGTTGTTCTCGCCCAGGATGTAGCCTGCGCTGGCCAGGCGGTCCGGCAACGTCGCGCCGGTAAAGCCTGGGTTGCCAGGAACCTCGTCGTGCGACACGATGTTATTCAGGCGCAGGTAGTTCGAGTGGGCCAGGGCGGCCTTGTTCAGGAGTTCATTACACGACAGCATAGCCAGGCCAATGTCGGCGCGGCGGTAATTGAACCAGTTGAAGCCGTCGATGGCCGTGTCGCCCGTGGCGCCGGGCAGGCCGGTCGGCGATACAACGCACGCTGTCGTTGGCGGATTGGTCACCGGCGGGGTCAGCACCGGCGGTGCGGAACTGTCACCGCCGCCGCCGCCACCGCAAGCGGTAAGCAAGGCTGCGACCAGCAGGGCTATCGGCTTTTGGTGCCATTTAATGAGGGTATTCATAATGAACTCCTTTATGGCGCGATTCTATGCCAATTTCAGGCAATATGTGTTTCTTTTGTAAATCCTCGAGCAGGGTAAAATAGCCTTTCTTTTTTGATCATCATTGCCTTAATTTGAATACTCAACGACATCAGCGACTCCAACGCGCCAAATTTGCCTTACCTAGCACGGTAACGCTGCTCTCGATCGCCTGCGGCTTTGCCAGCATTGTGATCTCCGTCGACAACGCCCATCTCGGGCTGGCGCAGGACTACCGCCTGGCGGCCGCCTTGCTGGTGCTGGCCGGGATCTTCGACGCGCTGGATGGCTTCGTGGCGCGCGCCACCGGTACCGGTTCCGACTTCGGCGTGCAGCTCGACTCGATTGCCGACGTGATGAACTTTGGCTGCGCACCTGCGGTGCTGCTGTACTGCTATGGCTTCGTGCAGATGGGGCCGGCCGATCCGACCCTGCTGCGGATTGGCGGGATTGCGGCGTTCTTCTTCGTCGCTTGCGGTGCGCTGCGGCTGGCGCGCTTTAATGTGAATGTGGGACGGACCGATCCGAAGTACTTCGTGGGGATGCCGATTACCGCGGGCGCGGCTTGCGTGGCGTCGGTGGTGGTGGCGTGGCCGGAGTTTCCGGATTCGAGCCTTGAGGGCTATTTCGTCGTAGCCCTGCTGTTTGTGGTGGGCAGCCTGATGGTGTCGACCATTCGCTTCCCTAGCTCGAAGCAGAAGAAGTCCACCGCGGCGCTGGTGCTGCTGGCGGTGAATGTGGGGTTGCTGGTCTGGCTGCGGGCTTATTACTTTGTGCTGTTCTTTGTGGTGTACATTGCGTTCACCGTGGGGCTGAACCTGGCCTGGCGTGCCGGGTGGCGCGGGATTGCGCCGCCGCAGGTTTTTCCGGATGACTGATTAGAACCGGTAATTCGGTGTCAGACCCGCAGGGTCTGACACCTGTCCAGCGGCCGCCGCGTATCGGTGCCTGACCCTGCGGGTCAGGCACCGGGGTGCCGGTTTTTCAGGCCACTTCATGCCCCCGCGCCGCACGCAGGATCTCAAACCACTGCGGCCTGCTAAGAGAAAACTGCGTCGCTTCGACCGCCACCTGGACCGACTCAATGCGACCGGAGCCGGTCAAAGGCACCGGCCTGCAAGGCAACTGCATAATCCACGCAAACACCACGCTCGCAAACGGACGATTCAATTCATCCGCCACTTCCTTGATCTTCAAGCGCAGCCGCTCACCCTGCTCGTCGCCGGCGGTGAACAAGCGCCCGCCGCCCAAAGGCGACCAGATCATCGGCTGCACGCCCAGGTCCTGCAGCCCATCGAAAGTCTCATCAAACATCGGCTCCAGGTGCAGCGGAGAAAACTCCACCTGGTTTGTCGCCAGCGGCACCCGCTTGTTCAGCGTCTCGAACTGATGCCGCGAAAAGTTCGACACCCCGAACTCCCGCACCTTCCCCTCAGACCGCAAGCGCTGGAACGTATTTGCCACCTCATCGAAGTCCATCAAAGGGTCCGGACGATGAATCAGCAGCAAATCCAGGTAATCCGTGCGCAGCTCCTTCAGCGAATTCTCCACCGACGCCACGATATGCGCGGAGCTGGTGTCGTAATGCTGGATGGTATGCGTCGGCCGGCGGCCGGAAACCAGCTTGATGCCGCACTTGCTCACGATCTGTATCTGCTCGCGCAGCGCAGGCTTCAACGCCAGCGCCTCGCCGAACAAGCCTTCCACGCCATAGCCGCCGTAAATGTCGGCATGGTCGAAGGAAGTCACGCCCAGCGCGATGCACTGCTCGATGAAGGCCAGCCGCTGCTGCGGCGTCATGTCCCATTCGGTCATGCGCCACATGCCCGCGACGACGCGGGAAAGGCCCAGTTTCGCCATTACTTCATCCACAGGCGCACGGAATCCCATGCGCGGCCGAAGATCGAAGCCTGGTCAACCGTTTCGAGCGCCACAACCGGCAGTTCCAGCAGCGGTTTGCCATCCACCATCATCTTCAGCGTGCCGACGCGGGTATTGGCCGCGATAGGCGCCACCAGCGGGTCCTTGCGCTCCAGCAGGGGCTTCATCTTGGCTGCTACGCCCTTTGGCACGGTCACCAGCACGTCGTTGGTAAAGCCGATCTTCACGGTCGCCTGCGAACCTTTCCAGATCTCCGGGGTATAGACGGCCTGGCCCTTGGAATACAGCTTCACGGTGTCGAAGTTCTGGAAGCCCCAGTTCAGCAGCTTCTGGCTTTCCGCAGTGCGGGTGCCGTCGGAATTGGTGCCCATCACCACCGAGATCAGGCGGCGCTCCAGGTTGCCGGCCGGGCGCTTGGCCGAAGCCACCATGCAGTAGCCGGCCGATTCGGTATGGCCGGTCTTCATGCCGTCGACGGTCGGGTCGAGCCACAGCAGGCGGTTGCGGTTCTGCTGGGTGATCTTGTTGTAGGTGAAGCTCTTCACCGAATCGATCTTGTAGAACTCAGGGTAATCCTGGATCACGTGGCGCGCCAATACGGACAGGTCGCGCGCGGTGGTGTAGTTCTCCGGCGACGGCAGGCCGTGCGCGTTGGCGAAGTGGGAATTGGTCATGCCCATGCGCTGCGCTTCACGGTTCATCAGGGTGACGAAGGTCGATTCGTCGCCGGCTACGGCTTCCGCCAGTGCCACGGCGGCGTCATTGCCGGATTGGACCATCAGGCCGTACAGCAGGTCGTTGATCGAGACCGGGGTGGCCGGATCGATGAACATCTTCGACGAGCTGGAGTCCACTTTCCAAGCCTTGACCGACACGTTCACCTTCTGGTCCAGGGTCAGCTTCTTGTCCTTGATGGCCTGGAAGGTCAGGTAGGCGGTCATGATCTTGGTCAGGGAAGCCGGTTCCACGCGCGAATCCGGGTCCTGGGCGGCGATCACCTGGCCGCTGGAGGAATCCAGCAGCAGCCAGGATTTGGCGGCGATGGTCGGCGGCGGCAGCGTCTGCGCCACCGCGGAAGTCATGAGCAGCACACTGGTTGCCAGTGCAGCGATGATCTTTTTCATTGGTGCTTGTTCTTACTGATAGGGGTTGCGGGGGAAATCATTGTGCTTTCGATCCCCACAAGGCGATCACCCAATTCTTGATGTGGCCGAGCTTGCGGTGGAAGAAATGGTCGGCGCCGGGAATCACGATCACAGGAATGTCCTGCGGGCGTGCGTAATCCAGCACGTCGATCAACGGGATCGTTTCATCGTTTTCGCCGTGGATCAGGATGGTGTCTGCCGGTACGTCGGCGATCTGCCATTTGGCAGCGGCGGTACCGACCAGCACCAGGCGTTCCGCCGGGGTGCCGGCAGCGGCCAGGCGCTGCGCCAGGTGCGATTGCACGAAGGTGCCGAACGAGAATCCCGATAGCGACACCGGCAGGCCGGGGAAGCGCTGAACCATGTGCTGGTACAGGATCATCATGTCGTCGGTTTCGCCGTGTCCGTGGTCATGTACACCCTCGGATGCGCCCACGCCGCGGAAGTTGATGCGTGCGGCCACATAGCCCAGCGCCACGAAGGTGCGCGCCAGGGTCTGTGCCACCTTGTTTTCCATGGTGCCGCCGTACAGCGGGTGCGGGTGGGCCACCAGGGCGATGCCTTTCGGCGTGCCGGCCGGCATGTCGATCAGGCCTTCCATCAGGCCGGCGCCGCCCTGCAGCGAAAACTTCTCGGAATTCTTGTTCATCATTTGATTTTCAGGCGCTCTACTTCTTTGCCGTTGACCAGGTGGCTGTCGACGATTTCGTCGATGTCGGCAGTGTCAACGTAGGTGTACCAGGTGCCTTCGGGGTAGACCACGGCGACCGGGCCGTGTTCGCAGCGGTCCAGGCAGCCGGCGGAATTGATGCGCACCTTGCCTTCGCCGTTCAGGTTAAGTTCCTTGCAGCGTTTCTTGGCGTGCTTTTGTGCGGCTTCGGCGCCGCGCGGGCCGCAGCTTTCGCGGCCGTCATCACGGTGGTTCGTACAGAAGAACACGTGATGCTTGTAGTATTGGTTGTCGCTCATCTGAAGCCTTTCTTAATGCAGGCGCTTATTTTACCGGGGTTTCCCGGGTTTCCTTGTTCAGCTTGTGCGATGGGAGGCAAAGGTACCAGAGGGCTGCCAATGGCCACGCCAGCGACAGGAACTGGGCCGCGCCGTAGAAGTTGAGGAATTTCGCCCGCACCCAGGTCTGCAGCGTTTCGCTGAAGTATGGATTGGTCGGGGTCGTATTGACGATCAGGAGGCTGAGCAGCAGCGTCGCCACCGCCAGCCGGCGCTGCGCCACGTGGGGCGCGAAAATCAGGCCGCCCAGCATGATCACGCCGATCAGGAAGCCACCCTGGGCTCCCGGCGTGACCCACACGAAGGCTGAGTCGGGGCCGAGCTGCAGCGCGGTCGAGAGTGATTTCACCAGCACGGCGGCGACCACCAGCAGGGCCACCAGCGGCGCGCGCGGGGCCGGCTTGCGCAGGATGCACAGCAGGGTCAGGGCGGCGCCCACCATGCCGCAGGCGGTAACGATGGTCTCGGACAGCCAGTACTGCTCCACCGTCAACGTCACGTCCGGCCGCACCATGGCAGCCAGGTCGATCTCCATGTCCAGCAATTCGCTAAGCCACTCGGACAGGATCGGCAGCAACTGGCCCAGGCCGAACAGGAAGCCCTGCGGGTAGATCTGGGTCAGCGGCCATAGCGCTACCAGCACCAGGCCCTGGCTGGCGTGCTGGGCGAACCAGCGCTGGCGCAGCTTGTAGGCATTGCTGGTGTCCATCAGCTTGTGCGCGGTCAGCGCGCCGATGAAGGCGCCGATGATCGAACCCGCGCTGTTGGTGTAGAAGTCCAGGTTGGAGGAAACGCGGGTCGGCAGGTAGGTCTGCACCGCTTCCATCGTGCCGGAGACCAGCATGCCGGCAATGCTGGCCAGCAGGAAGGCCCAGAAGCCGGTGATCCTGGGCCGCATCGCATAGACGAGCAGCATGCCGAAAGGGACGTAGCCGATCACGTTGATGCCGGCATCAAAGCCCGTCCAGTAGCGCGGCAGCGAAGTCCACTCAAGGAAGATCAGCGGCGACAGCCCCTGGTTCTGCCAGCCGGAGAAGGGGAACCAGCTCGCATACACGATCAGCACCGTATAGGCGAGCAGGGTGGCGCGTGCCACCGGTGAGCCGGTACGCAGCGGCGGCTTGGGGGCCGGGGCAGGCGTCGGCGCGGGGGCTGGGGCGGGCGCTTCTTCGCTCATGGTTTACTTGGGCATGCTTGCCAGCCAGGCCAGGATGTCGGCGGCGATGCCGTCGGTGCTTTCGGCCAGTGCGCTGGCGCCGCCTGCCGCGTCGGCGCTCGGGGCCTGCGCAGTGCGGCTGAAGGTGCGCTGGTCGACCAGCTTGTGGTTGCGGAATACCGAGGCGCGCAGGGTGATGCTGGCGCTGCTCCGGGTGGCGCTGTCGAAGTTCTGCGAGAACTCGTCTGCCTCGAGGCGCAGCAGGGGCAGGCCGCCGGCCGCGTCGGTGGTCGACACGACCTTGACGCCGGCTTGCGCGATGCGCGCTTTCAGGCGCTGCGACAGCAGCTGCAGCGGCGTTACCGACCAGTTGTTGTAGGCATAAGGGCGCGACTGGCGGGCGTCGGCATACATCAGGCGGTAGAACATGCGCTGCGTGTCGAGCGAAGCCGGCCCGCTCACGTCCGATACGACCAGGGCCGGAATTCCAGCTGCCGGGCCGGCGGCGCCATTGCTGCCATTGCTGCCATTGGTGCCGCTGCTGCCTGCGGTGGCGGACGCCAGGCTGGCTGCCGGCAACGGTGCGCCCATCGGCCCGAAGTCGTAGGAGGTCGGCTGCGGGCCCTTGCTGGCGCAGCCAGCCAGCGCGGCGGCAGCTGCAACGGCGATCAGGAGTTTGTTTTTCTTCATTGCTGGTCCTTGTTTGCCTTTATTTTCCCGTCGGGTCAAAGCCAGGTTCGCCCGGTCCCGGCGGCGTGCCGGGCGCGCCGAACAGGATACTCGATGGGCGATCGCTAATATTATTCATGGTGCGGCGAATGGCGCGCATGGAAGACTTGGTCTCGTCGGCCAGCCCGGTCACGCCCGGCAGGGTTTCCAGTTCAACCCCGCTGGCCACCGCCTCGACGGAAGTCGTCGCGCGATCGACGGAGGCGGTAATGCGCTGCACGGCGCCGTCCGGCCCCTGCAGCGTGCGCGCCACCTTGCTCGCCTCATTGGCCAGCGTATCCACCGACTGCAAGGCGCGGTCGCCGTGCTCCACCAGCGCAGGGATCTTCTGCACGGCCGGATCCAGCTTCGCTGCCAGGTCCTTGTAAGAGTTGGCTGCCTCGCTCACGTCGCTGAAGGCGGCCAGCATCGTCTTCTGGTTATCTGGGCTGAGCAGGGTATCCAGTTTTTTGCCTACTTCTTCCGCCTTTTCCAGGATTGCCGTGCCGCGCTTTTCAAGCTGGTCGAACAGGCCCGGTTGCAGCGGGATGCGGCTCGGGTTCTGCTTGCTGGTCGCCAGCGCCGGAGAGCCGACAGATTCGTCGTCCAGCTGGATATAGGCAATGCCGGTCACCCCCTGGTAGCCCAGCGTCGCATACGTGGTCTTGGTAATCGGCGTCGCCGGGTCGATGCTCAGGTGGATCAGGATCTGGCCGGCCAGCTTGGGGTCGAAATCGATGTCGTCCACCTTGCCGATTTCGAGCCCGCGATAGCGCACCGCCGCCTGCGGATTCAGGCCGGGCACCGACTGCGTGGTCGCAATCAGGTAGGGGTCATACTTTACCCGGTCGCGATTGAACCAGATACCGAACAGGATCGCAGCAATCAGCAGCGAGATCGTGAAGATACCTGTCATCAAAGCGTGTGATCTGTTTTCCATGCCTTGCTCCTTATTCCAGGGCCTCCAGCGCGCGCTTGCCGCGGTCGCCCAGGAAGAATTCCTTGATAAACGGGTGATCGGTCTTGATCACCTCGCGGGTCGGCCCGATCGCCAACACATGTTTTTCCGCCAGCACCGCAATGCGCGTGGACAGCGCGAACAGCGTATCCAGGTCGTGCGTCACCATTACCACGGTCAGGCGCAGCTCGCGGTGCAGGGACTTGATCAGCGACACGAAGCTCTCCGACAGGTCCGGGTCCAGGCCGGCGGTAGGCTCGTCCAGGAACAGCAGCTTCGGCTCCAGCGCCAGGGCGCGTGCCAGCGCCACGCGCTTGATCATGCCGCCCGACAGGTCGCTCGGCATCTTGTTCGCATGTTCCGGCCCCAGGCCCACCATATTCATTTTCAGCAGCACCGCATCGCGGATCAGGTGCGGGGGCAGGGTGCCGAGTTCCATCATCGGCTGCGCTACGTTCTCGAACACCGTCAAGGCGGAGTACAGCGCGCCCTGCTGGAACAGCATGCCCCAGTGGTTGCGCAGTTCCTGCAGGTGGCCCTGGGACGCGACCGTGATGTCCTCGCCGAAGACGCGCACGCAACCCCTGGTTGGGCGTTCCAGTCCCAGCATCTGCCGCAGCAGCACGGTCTTGCCGGTGCCTGATCCGCCCACGATCGACAGGATTTCGCCATTCTCGATGGTCAGGTTCAGGTCATTGTGGATGACCGTGCGGCCGAATTTGGTCTGCAGGTTGGTGATCTCCACCGCAGGCACGCTGCCATCGAGCGTCAGCTTGCTCTCGCTCTCGGGGCAGCCGCAGTTTTCCTCTTCTTGTTGTGGCAGGTCGTTCATCAGTAACCCACTCCATTGAAGACGATCGCAAATACCGCGTTCGCCAGGATGACCACCGTAATCGCCGTGACCACCGAAGTGGTGGTGCCGCGGCCAAGGCTTTCCGTATTCGGTTCGATGCGCAGGCCAAAGTGGCAGGACACCATCGCAATCAGCATGCCGAACACCGCGCCCTTGAACAGGCCGATGTAGTAGTTCGCCAGCGGCACGACCTGCGGCAGCTTCATGATGAAGTAGCGGATCGACAGGTTCAGCTCCACTTTCGCGGCAATCATGCCGCCGATGAGCGCCGCCGCGTCGGTCCAGATCACCAGCAGGGGCATGGAGATCGCCAGCGCAAGCACTTTGGGCATGATCAGGCGGTAGCCGTGCGAAATGCCCATGACGAGCATCGCATCCAGTTCTTCCGTCACGCGCATCACGCCCAGTTGCGCAGTGATGGCCGATCCGGAGCGGCCCGCCACCAGGATCGCCGCCATCAATGGGCCCAGCTCGCGCACGATCGACATGCCGAGCAGGTTGACCAGGTAAATGTCGCCGCCAAAATTACGAAGCTGCTGCGCCGACAGGTAAGACAGCACCACGCCGATCAGGAAGCCGACCAGCGCGGTAATGCCCAGCGCCTGGAAACCGGCGTGGAAAATATTGGCTGAGATTTCGCGCCACGGCCCGCGCATCGGTTGCGTGGCAAAACGCCCCACGTCCTGCACCACCGAGCCAATCAACTGCACGAAGCCCCGCATATGTTCGAGGAAGTGCAGGACGCCAAAGCCCAGCGTGGTCACCCAGCCGAAGCGCTCCTTGCGCGGGCGCGGCATTTCCAGCTTGCCGGCAGTCTCGATGCGCTTGAAGATTTCTTCCTGCCCGTTGACCAGCTTCAGCTTGGCCGGGCGTTTGTAGTCCCAGGCGCTCCACAGCAGTTGCGCGCCGACGTGGTCCAGCATTTCAACACCGCTCAAGTCCCACTCGACGGCGTGGATGTCTTTCACATGATCCAGGCAGCCGGATATCGCCTTCATTACCCGCTTGCTGGCGAGTGCACTGACTTGCCAGGTTCCCCCGGCTGAAACCGTGCGCCCGTCTGGGCTGATAGATAACGTTGGCTCTTGAGCAATAGGCATGCCACCAGTGTAAAAGAGTTTCGCCTGTCGCGCCACTCAGCGCGGGTCACGCTGCCAGGTGCCGCACCTGCCGTGCCGGCGCAGCGCTTGCAGGCGCCGTCGACTTCTGTTTCACCCCGTGTCCATCGCGTGCCAGCAGTTCAGCTACCGCTGCGGCGTCCATGCCGGCAACCCCAAGCCAGCGCCCGACCATCACTGCCAGCCGGTCCAGCGCAATCCTGTGCGTCGCGTCCGTGTTGGCATAAAGCCAATCAGAAAACGCCATAAACGATTTAAACGGAGTGTCACCCAGCAGCACAGGCACGGCATGCGTGAAGCGTCCCGAATTCGCTACAAGATCCCAGTAGCGCGCGAACCGCACCAGGCGCTGCATGGTTGAAAAATCAATATCGCGGTTGGCCAGGATCGTATAGGGCGGGTAGGGGTCGTACACCATCCCGAATTCCTGGGTATGGCGGATGATCGGCGTGCCGCGCAGCCGCTTCAGGATGCCGAACTGGATTTCATGCGGGCCCAAGGCCCACAGCTTGTCGAAGCCTTCCGCGAAGCTCTCGACGGTTTCGCCGGGCAGGCCGGCAATCAGGTCGACGTGCATGTGCACGTCCGAATGCTCGCAAAGCCAGCGGATATTGTCGGCGGCCTTGGCGTTGTCCTGCTTGCGTGAGATGTTGGCCTGTACCACAGGGTTGAAACTCTGGATGCCGATTTCGAATTGCAGCGTCCCGGGTGGGAACTTCGCGATGCCTTCCTTCAGTGCATCCGGCAAATGATCCGGCACCAGCTCGAAGTGGGCATATACCGGATCGTCTGGCGCGGCGGCCAGCTTATCCAGGAAGAACTGCATGATCTTCAGGCTGGTCTTGATATTCAGGTTGAAGGTGCGGTCCACGAACTTGAAGGTGCGGGCGCCGCGGGCGTGCAGCGCTTCCATCTCCGCTAGGAAGGCATCGATATTGAACGGCCACGCAGTCTTGTCCAGCGACGACAGGCAGAACTCGCACTTGAACGGACAGCCGCGCGAGGCTTCTACATATAAGGTGCGGTGCGCGATGTCTTCATCCGAGTAGATCGAATATGGCAGCTTGATCTCCGCCATGGGCGGCTGCACGCCTGCGTGCACCTTCATCAAGGGCTTCGGGCCGTTCAGGATTTCGCCGCACAATTTAGGGAAGGTCACGTCTCCCCATCCGGTCACGATGTAGTCGGCCAGGCGTGCAATCTCCTGCTCGCCCGTTTCGTACGATACTTCCGGTCCACCAAGAACAATGACCAGGTGTGGCGCCACGCGCTTCAGCGTCGCCACCAGGCGGCAGGTTTCCTCGACGTTCCATATATAGACGCCGAACCCGACGATCTTGGGCTGTGCTGCCAGGATGCGCTCCACCATCTCGGTCGTCTTCGCGCCGATCACGAATTCCTGGATGCGCGTCTGCGCCTGCAGCTCCCCCATATTGGCGAGCAGGTAGCGCAGCCCGAGCGAGGCATGGGTGTAGCGCGCATTGAGGGTGGAAAGCAGGATAGTCATGACAGCAGCGAAACCGATTTGCGAAACCTGACATTTTACTCTTGCGCGCAGGCCCCGGGTCCGCTATAGTTCTGTCCCTCGCGACGCAGCGCAGTCAAACGACAACGCAGCGAAGCGAAAAAGATGGGGTTGACGAGTTATACGAAACACTGCATAATCTCGCTTCTCTGCTGCTGACGAACACAACGCTTCGTCGAACAAACAAGGCAGCGATCTTTAAAAATCAACAGTCGATAAGTGTGGGCGTTTGACGATATGCCCGGACCTTCGGGTCCGATGCTCAAAATATACGTTATAACGCTCGCACAAAATAAACGTAAATCTCGAAAGAGGTTTCGTCAGTATTTTGAGTGAGTGACCTCGGTAGCAATACCGAAAAACAGAGATTGAACTGAAGAGTTTGATCCTGGCTCAGATTGAACGCTGGCGGCATGCTTTACACATGCAAGTCGAACGGCAGCGCGGGCTTCGGCCTGGCGGCGAGTGGCGAACGGGTGAGTAATATATCGGAACGTACCCAAGAGTGGGGGATAACGTAGCGAAAGTTACGCTAATACCGCATACGATCTAAGGATGAAAGCAGGGGATCTTCGGACCTTGTGCTCCTGGAGCGGCCGATATCTGATTAGCTAGTTGGTGAGGTAAAGGCTCACCAAGGCAACGATCAGTAGCTGGTCTGAGAGGACGACCAGCCACACTGGAACTGAGACACGGTCCAGACTCCTACGGGAGGCAGCAGTGGGGAATTTTGGACAATGGGGGCAACCCTGATCCAGCAATGCCGCGTGAGTGAAGAAGGCCTTCGGGTTGTAAAGCTCTTTTGTCAGGGAAGAAAAGGTCGTGGCTAATATCCACGACTGCTGACGGTACCTGAAGAATAAGCACCGGCTAACTACGTGCCAGCAGCCGCGGTAATACGTAGGGTGCAAGCGTTAATCGGAATTACTGGGCGTAAAGCGTGCGCAGGCGGTTTCGTAAGTCTGTCGTGAAATCCCCGGGCTTAACCTGGGAATGGCGATGGAGACTGCGAGGCTAGAGTTTGGCAGAGGGGGGTAGAATTCCACGTGTAGCAGTGAAATGCGTAGAGATGTGGAGGAACACCGATGGCGAAGGCAGCCCCCTGGGTCAAAACTGACGCTCATGCACGAAAGCGTGGGGAGCAAACAGGATTAGATACCCTGGTAGTCCACGCCCTAAACGATGTCTACTAGTTGTTGGGTCTTAATTGACTTAGTAACGCAGCTAACGCGTGAAGTAGACCGCCTGGGGAGTACGGTCGCAAGATTAAAACTCAAAGGAATTGACGGGGACCCGCACAAGCGGTGGATGATGTGGATTAATTCGATGCAACGCGAAAAACCTTACCTACCCTTGACATGGCAGGAATCCTGGAGAGATCCGGGAGTGCTCGAAAGAGAACCTGCACACAGGTGCTGCATGGCTGTCGTCAGCTCGTGTCGTGAGATGTTGGGTTAAGTCCCGCAACGAGCGCAACCCTTGTCATTAGTTGCTACGCAAGAGCACTCTAATGAGACTGCCGGTGACAAACCGGAGGAAGGTGGGGATGACGTCAAGTCCTCATGGCCCTTATGGGTAGGGCTTCACACGTCATACAATGGTACATACAGAGGGCCGCCAACCCGCGAGGGGGAGCTAATCCCAGAAAGTGTATCGTAGTCCGGATTGTAGTCTGCAACTCGACTACATGAAGTTGGAATCGCTAGTAATCGCGGATCAGCATGTCGCGGTGAATACGTTCCCGGGTCTTGTACACACCGCCCGTCACACCATGGGAGCGGGTTTTACCAGAAGTAGGTAGCTTAACCGTAAGGAGGGCGCTTACCACGGTAGGATTCGTGACTGGGGTGAAGTCGTAACAAGGTAGCCGTATCGGAAGGTGCGGCTGGATCACCTCCTTTCTAGAGTCGGCATCAGACTCAAACGTTCACACTTATCGGCTGTTGTTAGGTACTGGTCAAACGTAAGCCTTCGGGTTTAGGTTTGAGTAGTAACGTTCTTTAACAATCTGGAAGAAGTAAAAGTTTTATTAAGCGATATCGAAAGATATTACTTAGGGTAGTAGTAAAACTCATCAAACACAGTAGTAAGTGCTTGAACCTGTAGCCGTCAAGGTTATAGGGACAAGTGACTAAGTGCACATGGCGGATGCCTTGGCGATTACAGGCGATGAAGGACGTAGAAGTCTGCGATAAGCTTCGGGGAGCTGACAAACAAGCTTTGATCCGAAGATTTCCGAATGGGGAAACCCGGCCTTATAGGTCATCACTCACTGAATACATAGGTGTGTGAAGCGAACGCGGCGAACTGAAACATCTAAGTAGCTGCAGGAAAAGAAATCAACCGAGATTCCCAAAGTAGTGGCGAGCGAAATGGGAAGAGCCTGTACGTGATAGTCGTTCTGATAGTGGAATCCTCTGGAAATAGGAGCCATAGCGGGTGATAGCCCCGTACACGAAATCAGAGCGGTGGTACTAAGCGTACGACAAGTAGGGCGGGACACGAGAAATCCTGTCTGAACATGGGGGGACCATCCTCCAAGGCTAAATACTCGTAATCGACCGATAGTGAACCAGTACCGTGAGGGAAAGGCGAAAAGAACCCCGGGAGGGGAGTGAAATAGATCCTGAAACCGTGTGCATACAAACAGTCGGAGCCTCGTAAGGGGTGACGGCGTACCTTTTGTATAATGGGTCAGCGACTTACATTCAGTGGCGAGGTTAACCAGATAGGGGAGCCGTAGAGAAATCGAGTCCGAACAGGGCGCCAGTCGCTGGGTGTAGACCCGAAACCAAGTGATCTATCCATGGCCAGGTTGAAGGTGCGGTAACACGCACTGGAGGACCGAACCCACTAATGTTGAAAAATTAGGGGATGAGCTGTGGATAGGGGTGAAAGGCTAAACAAACTTGGAAATAGCTGGTTCTCTCCGAAAACTATTTAGGTAGTGCCTCAAGTATCACCGACGGGGGTAGAGCACTGTTATGGCTAGGGGGTCATCGCGACTTACCAAACCATTGCAAACTCCGAATACCGTTGAGTGCGAGCTTGGGAGACAGACATCGGGTGCTAACGTCCGGTGTCAAGAGGGAAACAACCCAGACCGCCAGCTAAGGTCCCAAAGATTGGCTAAGTGGAAAACGAAGTGGGAAGGCTAAAACAGTCAGGATGTTGGCTTAGAAGCAGCCATCATTTAAAGAAAGCGTAATAGCTCACTGATCGAGTCGTCCTGCGCGGAAGATGTAACGGGGCTAAGCCAGTCACCGAAGCTGCGGATATCCGCAAGGATATGGTAGGAGAGCGTTCTGTAAGCCTGCGAAGGTGTCTTGTAAGGGATGCTGGAGGTATCAGAAGTGCGAATGCTGACATGAGTAGCGATAATGCGGGTGAAAAGCCCGCACGCCGTAAGCCCAAGGTTTCCTGTTCAACGTTCATCGGAGCAGGGTGAGTCGGCCCCTAAGGCGAGGCAGAGATGCGTAGCTGATGGGAAGCAGGTTAATATTCCTGCACCGTCGTATGATGCGATGGGGGGACGGATCGCGGAAGGTTGTCTGCCTGTTGGAATAGGCAGTTCCTGGTTCATAGAAGGCGCTTAGGCAAATCCGGGCGCGTAATTCAAGGGACTGGGACGAGTGAGCTTGCTCACGAAGCAATCGGAAGTGGTTCCAAGAAAAGCCTCTAAGCTTCAGTCATACGAGACCGTACCGCAAACCGACACAGGTGGGCGAGATGAGTATTCTAAGGCGCTTGAGAGAACTCGGGAGAAGGAACTCGGCAAATTGGTACCGTAACTTCGGGATAAGGTACGCCTCGGTAGCTTGACCACTTTACTGTGGAAGGGCGAAAAGGTTGCAATAAACTGGTGGCTGCGACTGTTTAATAAAAACACAGCACTCTGCAAACACGAAAGTGGACGTATAGGGTGTGACGCCTGCCCGGTGCTGGAAGATTAAATGATGGGGTGCAAGCTCTTGATTGAAGTCCCAGTAAACGGCGGCCGTAACTATAACGGTCCTAAGGTAGCGAAATTCCTTGTCGGGTAAGTTCCGACCTGCACGAATGGCGTAACGATGGCCACACTGTCTCCTCCCGAGACTCAGCGAAGTTGAAGTGTTTGTGATGATGCAATCTACCCGCGGCTAGACGGAAAGACCCCATGAACCTTTACTGTAGCTTTGCATTGGACTTTGAACCAATCTGTGTAGGATAGGTGGGAGGCTTTGAAGTAGGGACGCCAGTTCCTATGGAGCCATCCTTGAAATACCACCCTGGTTTGTTTGAGGTTCTAACCTTGGTCCGTGATCCGGATCGGGGACAGTGCATGGTAGGCAGTTTGACTGGGGCGGTCTCCTCCCAAACGGTAACGGAGGAGTTCGAAGGTACGCTAGGTACGGTCGGACATCGTGCTAATAGTGCAATGGCATAAGCGTGCTTAACTGCGAGACCGACAAGTCGAGCAGGTACGAAAGTAGGACATAGTGATCCGGTGGTTCTGTATGGAAGGGCCATCGCTCAACGGATAAAAGGTACTCTGGGGATAACAGGCTGATTCCTCCCAAGAGTTCATATCGACGGGGGAGTTTGGCACCTCGATGTCGGCTCATCACATCCTGGGGCTGTAGCCGGTCCCAAGGGTATGGCTGTTCGCCATTTAAAGTGGTACGTGAGCTGGGTTTAAAACGTCGTGAGACAGTTTGGTCCCTATCTGCCGTGGGCGTTGGAAATTTGAAGGGGGCTGCTCCTAGTACGAGAGGACCGGAGTGGACGAACCTCTGGTGTACCGGTTGTCACGCCAGTGGCATTGCCGGGTAGCTAAGTTCGGAAGAGATAACCGCTGAAAGCATCTAAGCGGGAAACTTGCCTTAAGATGAGATTTCCCGGAGCCTTGAGCTCCTTGAAGGGTCGTTCGAGACCAGGACGTTGATAGGTCAGGTGTGGAAGTGCAGTAATGCATTAAGCTAACTGATACTAATTGCCCGTACGGCTTGTCCCTATAACCTTGACGGTTATGTAGCACTTACCGTGTTTGAGAACACTACCCCACTTTACTTCTTCCCAGATTGCGCAGCGCGCCAGGCGCGCTGCACACAAGTCATGCTTGATGACCATAGCCAGTCGGTCCCACCCCTTCCCATCCCGAACAGGACCGTGAAACGACTTGGCGCCGATGATAGTGCTGCAACCAGTGTGAAAGTAGGTTATCGTCAAGCTAATAATTCCTGGTGACGCGCCAAGCGCGAACCAAGTACCGGTCAGTCTGATGACCATAGCAAGTCAGTCCCACCCCTTCCCATCCCGAACAGGACCGTGAAATGACTCTGCGCCGATGATAGTGCTGCAACCAGTGTGAAAGTAGGTTATCGTCAGACTAAGTAACAAGCCAAAAAGGCCCGCTGAATAGCGGGCCTTTTTGCTTTTGTGTCATCGGCAGGTCACTTCCTCTCGTTAAGCTGCGCCTTTTAAACTCCAGAGGCCAGCATGAAATCCCTGTCGCTCCTTCCCCTTGCTATCGCACTTGCCGCCTGCGGCGGCGGCGGCAGCAATGAACCCGTCAAACTCTCGGTCAACGGTGCCTTCGTCGACGGCGCCGTGGAAGGCGCGGATTACGTGGCCGGCACGGCTGCCAAGGCTGCAACCGGCGCCAAAGGCGAGTTCACCTGCAAGGAAGGCGACACCGTCAGCTTCAGCGTAGGCGGCCTTGCCTTGGGCAGCGCTGCATGCGCGCCCATCATCACCCCGCTGCAACTGGCCGGCGCGTCCGACGTCAAGGATGCGAAGGTCGTGAACCGCCTGCTGGCACTGCAGCTGCTGGATGAAGACAATGATCCCTCGAATGGCATCAAGATCACGGCCGAAGTGAAGGCTGCGCTGGCCGGCAAGTCGGCCGATTTCGGCGCCGCGGCAGCAGACTTCAACAAGACCATGGCTGCCAACCTGGTTGCCGCCGGCACTGCGTATGCTGCGCGCGGCGTCGATGACGAGCGTCGCCAACTGGTGCGCGAACACTTCGAAGACACGCTGGCATCCAAGGTCGGCACGCCGGTGCAGGAAACCTTTACCCAGGCGGGTGCCACGGTCACCGTAACGCGCTACCAGGTCCAGGCTGCGAACAGCTTCTACATTCCATACGAAGGCAGCAATGCCAAGGTGAAGGCCGATTTCCCATTGGGCTTCCTGCCGTCCTACGGTTCTGCACTGGCCTTCAAAGGCACGACCGCCAGCGGTGACCTGGAATTCTATGGCCTGACCGACCGCGGTCCGAATGGCGATGGTCCGAACGTCCCTAATCCAGGCGGCAGCGGCACCATGGGCGCCAAGATCTTCCCTTCGCCAAGCTTCACGCCATCGATCGGCGTCATCACGGTCGGCAAGGGCGGCGCGGTGCTGAACTCCACGCTGCCGATCAAGGTCTCCGCAAATACCAACAGCTCCGGCCTGGCCATCCCGGCCGGCACGCTGGGCAACTCCGCTGAAGTGCCGGTCTTCGATGCGATGAAATACGATGCCACGACCAAGGCGGTGTACAACGTGAATGGTCTCGATACCGAAGCCATCGCCTTCGACAAGAAGCGCAATGCGTTGTGGGTGTCCGATGAATACGGTCCCTTCATCTTGAAGATCGATGCCGCGAGCGGCGTGATCCAGTCGCGCTATGCTCCAGGCAGCGGCCTGCCTGCGATCCTTGCCAAGCGCCGCGCCAACCGCGGCATGGAGGGCATGGCGCTCGACACTGCGACCGACAAGCTGCACGGCTTCCTGCAAAGTCCCCTGGCCGACGGCAGCGCGTTGTACTCGGCGACCGGCAAGAACGAACAGGTGGAACGCTTTGCACGCTTCACCCGTTGGATCGAATTTGATCCAGTTACCGGCACCACGGGCCGCATGTTTGCCTATCCATTGAACGGCGCCGATTACGCGGATGGCCGCACAGGCAACGCGAAGCTGGGCGATATGGTCGCACTGGGCAACGGCAAGTTCATCGTGATCGAGCAAGGCGCCGCACCGGGCGCCAAGGTGTTCAACAAACTGATGCTGGTGGAAATCGGCAGCGCGACCGACATCAACGCCGCGGCGTTCAACCCGGCCACATCCGACCTGGAAAAGAGCTCGATGGGTGCCGTGGCGGTCAACGGAGCCGACTGGTCCAAGGTGGTCACGCTGAAGAAGACTTTGCTGCTGGACCTGAATGCCATCGGCTGGCTGGCGGAAAAGGCGGAAGGCCTGACCATCGTTGACGGCAACACGTTGGCACTGGCAAACGATAATGACTTCGGCCTCAAGACCAAGATCTTCACGCCATCCGGCGACGCTGTTGCGGATGCCGACGTCACCAAGTGCAATGTCGATGCGAACGGCACCATCATCACGAGCAATGCAGCCGGCTGCAACGCGGCCAATACGATCCGTGTTGCGCGCGGCGATGACCGCGAGCGTCCAAGCCGCTTGTGGTTGATTAAGTTCTCGAAGGCACTTAACACTTACTGATGTTCGTGCGCCGCCTCCCTTCCGGCAGCAGCATAATGCCGGCAGGGAGGTGCGCGATGATTGAACTGGACGGTTCGACGGGCGAAGGTGGTGGGCAGATCCTGCGCACGTCGCTGACTCTGTCGATGATCACCGGCCAGGCTTTCCGCATCCGGAATATCCGCGCCAATCGCCAGCCACCCGGCTTGCGGCGCCAGCACCTGTCGGCGGTACGCGCAGCAGCTATCGCCTGCGCAGCGACTGTCACCCACGCCGAAGTCGGCTCCACGTCATTGGAATTCTCACCCGGCCGTGTGACCGGGGGCGTATACGACTTCGATATCGGCACTGCCGGCAGCACAACGCTGGTGCTGCAAACCCTGGTTCCCGCCTTGCTGTTCGCTGAACAGCCGACCGTCGTGACAGTCACCGGAGGCACGCATAATCCCAAGGCGCCGCCAGCCGAATTCCTGCAACGAGCCTACTGCCGCGTGCTCGCGGCCATGGGGGCGGACGTCGAGATTGATATTGAACGTTATGGCTTCTATCCGGCTGGCGGAGGCGGTATCTCGGCCAATGTCTGGCCCTGCAAGCAGTTGCGTCGGCTCGACCTCCTCGACCGGGGCGGCTTGCTGCAAGCCTACGCGCAGGCGATTGCGGCGCGCCTGCCGGCTCAGGTGGCGCAACGCCAATACGCGACCGTGCGTAACCTGCTGGGGTGGGAAGGCGAACAACTGCGCGAAGTGCTGTCGCCGTCGTCGGCTAGCCCAGGCAACGCAATCATGCTGACGATTGAGAGCGAGACCGTGACGGAAGTGTTCTCAGCGATCGGGGATCGCGGTGTCCGCGCCGAGGCAGTCGCACGCGAGGCGGCGCTGGAGGCTCGGCGTTACCTGGCCTCGGGAGCCGCTGTGGGGGAGCATCTGGGCGACCAGGTAATGCTGCCGATGGCGTTGGCAGGCGGAGGCGCCTACACGCTGGACCACGTGTCTCAGCACGCCATCACCAATGCGGAAGTCATTACGCATTTCCTGCCGGTGACGATAGGTTTCGAGCAGGGCGAACGCTTCAACACCTGCCACGTGCGCGCGAAGGTCTAGCTGACCTGTTCCCACGCAAGGCCAAAGCGGGCCAGGTATTTTTTCAGGCGGTCCGCGTCGTTCGGTTTTGCCTTGCCGAGGCGCGAGGCCGCGAACAGCTTGCGGCCGGCGTCGGACATGGTCTTTGACTGGCGGCAAATGGCGATCACGGATTCAAGCTGCATGCGGTCGAACAGGTCGATCTGCTCGAGCGCCTCTTGGTCGAACAATCCGTCGAGCGTGACAACGGCCTTCACGCCTTCTGCCAGCGGCTGCCATTGGCGCTGCAGGCGCGAGACTTCCGCTGTGACGATCGGCGCCGTGATGCGTCCTGCATCGGCCAGCGTTGCCATGCGGGTGACGCTGGCCGACAGGTCGCGGAAGTTGCCGTTCCATAGCGCTTCCGGCGATGCCGCAAAGCGCATGTACTGCTGGCGCGCCTCCGTATTGAAGCGCACCATCGAACCGTTCTCTGCGCCGAACTGCGCCAGCAGGTAGTCCAGATTGGGCTCGATGTCTTCCGGCCGGTCGCCCAGGCCGGGCAGGGAGTAGGTCCACAGGTTGATTCGGGCGAACAGGTCTTCGCGGAAGCGGCCAGCTGCCACTTCGCGCGCCAGGTCGCGGTTGGTGCCGGCGATGAGCTGGAAATCGCTTCGCACTTCATGGTCGCCGCCCATTGGCAGGAAGCGCTTCTCCTCGACTGCCTTCAGCAGCATGGCCTGTTCGTCCAGTCCCAACTCGCCGATCTCGTCGAGGAACAGCAAGCCTTTGTGTGCAGTGCGCAGCAAGCCTGGGCGGTCCGATGCAGCGCCGGTGAAGGCGCCCTTCACGTGGCCGAAAAGGGTTGAGCCGGCGCCGTCCCCGTGCAGGGTGGCGCAGTTGATCTCGACGAAGGCGCCATCGACCTGGTGGCGTGCCTTCTTCAACTCATACACGCGCCGCGCCAGGAAAGACTTGCCGGCGCCGGTTGGCCCCATCAGCAGCATTGGCGCGCGCGAACGTGCCGCCACATGTTCGATCTCATCGATCAGGAGGTTGAAATGGGGGTTGCGGGTGGCGATGCCGGATTTCAGGAATTCCACGCCTTCGCGCTGCGCGTTGGAGAAGCGCTGCGCGATCTGGTCGTAGCGCGACAGGTCCAGGTCGATCAGGACGTAGTCGCCGGTTTTGCCGGGAACTGCACGTCGTGGCGGCGAAGTTTGCAGCAGGCGGCCGGGGAAATAGCGCGCTTCCGTCATCAGGAACAGGCAGATCTGCGCGACGTGGGTGCCGGTCGTGATGTGTACCCAGTATTCCTCGTTCTCGGTATCGAAGCGGTAATTGCGGGCGAAGTCGAAGAGCTGGCTGTAGACGTCCTCGAAATCCCACCAGTCGCTGATCGGCAGCGTGTGGCGCTGCACGACAGTCTCGGGCGAAATGGCGTGCATGTCTTCCTCGATCTGCCGCGCCAGGCTGTCGTGGTGGGCGCTGGCCAGCAGCTCGAAGCGGTCGACCACCAGGTCTTCGTGCTGCAGGAGGGAGATGCTCGGACGCCATTTCTCCCAGCGCGCCGGCGTGCGCGGGCCGCCGTCCAGTTGCGAACCGAGGAAACCCAGGATGACGATCTTCTTTTTCATTGCGTATAAATATTTATCTTTACAGATAATTTACCACAATCATTGATTTTCATGAATCTATATTTATCAATGACTTAGCAAGCTGGCACACCCTTTGCAATAGAAGAGATACGCAAAGACGAAAGGAGATCAAAATGGCGGAATCAAATATCAAGGCTTGGACCATCAGTGCCGGCGCAGTCGGCAGGAAACCCGTAAAACGCAGCTACGGCGGCATGCACGCGGCGATGAATATTTCCACCAGCCGCCGCCACACCACCCTCAGCTGGCATGCCGAGCCGCTCCCCGGCAAAGGCCGCACGGTGTGGAATGGCGTGGTCTCCACCCTTGTCGGCGCAGATTAATCGTTAGAAGATGAGAATTATGATGAAAGATAAAGAATTCGAAGTGATGGAAGTGTCGGGTGGTAGCCCGGTGAAGATGTGGACCAAGGGCGTGCCGGTTGATTCGGGAGCCCGCGAGCAATTGGCCAATACCGCCAAGATGCCCTTCATCTACAAGCATATTGCGGTGATGCCGGACGTCCACCTGGGTAAAGGTTCGACCATCGGTAGCGTGATCCCGACCCTCGGTGCGATCATTCCGGCGGCAGTCGGCGTGGATATCGGTTGCGGGATGATGGCCGCCAAGACCACGCTGAATGCGCGTGACCTGCCGGATAACCTGGGTCCCCTGCGTAGCGCGATCGAAAAAGCGATCCCGCACGGCTTGACCCCGAAGTTCCGCGGCCGCGACCGCGGTTCGTGGGAAAACCCGCCTTCGGCCGTGGACGTCGCCTGGGGGCAGTTGAAGGATGAATTCGACGTGATCTGCGAGAAAACGCCGAAGCTGAAAAACACCAACAACTACCGCCACCTGGGTACCCTGGGTTCGGGTAACCACTTCGTTGAAGTGTGCCTGGATGAAGAAGGTTCGGTGTGGTTCATGCTGCACTCCGGTTCGCGCGGCGTGGGTAATGCCATCGGCTCCCACTTCATCGAGTTGGCGCAGCAGGATATGCGTACCCATATCGCCAACCTGCCGGACAAGGACCTGGCCTATCTGGAAGAAGGTACCCAGCACTATGACGACTACGTTGAGGCGGTGGGTTGGGCGCAGAAGTTCGCCCGCATGAACCGTGAAGTGATGATGCAGAACCTGATTGCCTCGGTGCGCACCGTCATCACCAAGCCGTTCCAGACGCACGTGGAAGCAGTGAACTGCCACCACAACTATGTGCAGAAAGAGCGCCACTTCGGCAAGGACGTGCTGGTGACCCGTAAGGGGGCGGTGTCGGCACGCGAAGGCGAGCTGGGGATCATTCCGGGCTCGATGGGGGCGAAGAGCTTCATCGTGCGCGGTAGAGGCAATCCGGAGAGCTTCAACAGCTGCAGCCACGGTGCCGGACGCACCATGAGCCGCAATGAGGCGAAGCGCCGCTTCTCGCTGGAAGACCAGGTGAAGGCGACCGAAGGCGTCGAATGCCGCAAGGACGAAGGCGTGATCGACGAGATCCCGATGGCCTACAAGGACATCGAGGCGGTCATGAAGGCGCAGGAAGAGCTGGTTGAAGTCGTGCATACCCTGAAGCAGGTGGTGTGCGTCAAAGGGTAAGAACAAGGATAAGAACAAGAATGATTGAAATTGATGGATCCCAAGGGGAGGGCGGCGGCCAGGTGCTGCGCACCGCGCTGACGCTCTCGATGATTACTGGCCAGCCGTTCCGTATCTCGAACATCCGCGCCAACCGCTCGAAACCGGGCTTGATGCGTCAGCACCTTGCTTCGGTCAAGGCGGCCGCGGAAATCTCCGGCGCGAAAGTCGAGGGCGACGCCCTTGGCTCGACCAGCCTGTCGTTCGTGCCAGGTGCGATCAAGGCCGGCGTGTATGAATTCCAGATCGGTACGGCCGGCAGTTCCACGCTGGTATTGCAGACCGTGGTGCCGGCGCTGTTGTATGCGCCGGGTGAGTCCGTAGTACGCGTCAGCGGTGGCACCCATAACTCCAAGGCGCCGCCCGCCGAATTCCTGCAGCGCGCCTATGGCCGCGCCATGGCCGATATGGGCGCGCAGCTTGAATTCCACCTGGAGCGCACGGGCTTCTATCCTGCAGGCGGCGGCGCAGTACGGGCGACCGTGAAACCGCTGGCAGCCTGGCGCCACCTGGCATTGGATGCGCGCGGCGAACGGCGCGAAGCCTTCGCTGAGAGCCTGGTTGCTGCCGTACCGGGTGGTGTTGCGAAGCGTGAACTGGATTGCGTGGCGAGTGCCATGGGTTGGTCTGGCGACCAGTTGCGTTTCAAGACGCTGCCGGACAACTGGGGTCCAGGCAACGCGCTGCTGATCACGCTGGACCACGAGCACGTAACGGAAGTCTTCGTCGCCTTCGGCGAAAAAGCCCGGCGCGCTGAAGAAGTGGCGCGCGACGCCGTGGCACAGGCGCGCCGCTTCATCGCATCGGGCGCTGCGGTCAGCGAACATCTGGCTGACCAGTTGCTGGTTCCGATGGCGCTGGCCGGCGGCGGCAGCTTCACCATGGACGTGCTGTCGCAGCACACCCGCACCAACGCGGAAGTGATCGCGCGCTTCCTGCCGGTGGCGATCACTTTCGATAAACGCGATGCATGCTGCCATTGCGAGGTAAAGCGTGGATAAGGTGGTGCCGCACCCGCGATTTCGCGGGAAGCCGCGCCGCTCGCCGCTCAATCTCACCGACCAGGAGGTGCGCGAATCATACTGGCGTTACGGTAGCGCGCAGATTCTTCCGCAGACAGCCCTTCGCGCAGACGTGAGCGTGCAGCTCTACACAATTTATCCGCGTCCATACTATGTGGACATGCTGAAGACCTGCGAGGATTGCTCCCGTACGTTTATCTTTTATGCGCGCGAGCAGCGCTATTGGTACGAGACGCTAGGCTTTTGCATTGACGCCGACTGCGTGCGTTGCGTCGAGTGCCGCCGCAAGCAGCACGCAGCGAAGCGCCGTATGGATCGCTACGCGGAGCTGCAAGCGCGCGACGCGCTGTCACGTAAGGAGATGATGTATTTCGTGGATGACTGCATCTTCTTGTTCCAGCAAGGGAAACTGAAAAACCTGTCCCATCTGGGAAGGATAAAAAACGCTGCCTTGCGGCAGATTCCTGAGTACGACGGTACCCAGGCGCTCCAGCGATTGCTGCAATCTGCCCGCACGATTGCGAATTTGACTAGCTAATTTGATTACTCCATGGCAAAATTCGGCGTCGTTGTATTTAATATAACTTTGCCGGACCCGCCATGAACAAAAAGACTTTGGCCAAGATCGCCGCGGCAGTTGCTGTCGTTGCCGGCGGCGTTTTCGCCTACCGGGCTTTTGGCTGGGGCGCCATGACTGGCCCTGTCAACAGCCTGAAGATCGACCTATCCAAGCCGGATGCCCTGGTCGTTACCAAAAGCCTTTCCAGCCTGCCGCGTGATCTGCTGACCGTGCCGCTGGCGCGCGACGTGCTGCGCGAGGACTTCCTGTTCTATTACGAGCAGACCGAAGACCGCCTGGGCTTGAAGGGCAGCCTGCGCCGCATCGCCTACGAGCATGAGCTGGGATGGGGCGACCAGTTGATCCGCATGGTGCTGGACGAGCCGGCGGAAGTGGCCATGTGGCGCGATGCCGATGGCTCCCTCAAACACTATGTGATCTCCGTCTCGCGGGGCAAGCTGGCGCGCGTGCTGGAAGAAGCGGGCAAGGTGGCGCTGAAGGATACCCAGCTCACTGTCGCCGGCGAATTGCGCGTCGATGACGACAAGGTGCCGGTGTACGCGTTGAACTATGCCTACCAGCGCAACCTGCTGTTCGCAGCCCACGGCGACCGCATGGTGATCCTGTCCCACCCTGGCATGCTGTATGGCGCCGACCGCAAGGTAAGCGACGATAAGGCGCAAACCACGGTCGCCAAGCTGCTGGGAAAGGATTCCGCGCAGCAGAAAGTCTTCCACGACCAGTTCCACTTCGAGAAAGCCGCACAGGACGGCCATAGCATCGCCATCAAGGCAGATTTCCTGTCCTTCGGCTACCAGCCTTTCTTCGCTGGTCTGGAAGCGCTGCGCTTCGATTTCAGCAAGGGCGCTTGGCGCTCGCAAGTGCTGCTTGATGCGGCCAAGCTGCCAAAAGAGGGCTATGACAGCAGCGCCCTGTGGAGCGCGCTGCCGTACAACCCAAGCAGCTGCTTCACGCTGCCGGTGGATTGGAACAGCCTGCAGCCGGTGCTGAAAAGCATCAGCGGCAAGACCAGCCAGCCGGTGCTGCCGCTGGCAACCGAGTTGAGTGGTCCGGTTGCCGCCTGCTGGTATGGCAACTCCCGCCTGCATACGCCGGTATTCGTGGCCAACCGCGCCGGCGGCAACGAGGCGCTGTTCGAAAGCCTGTTCCAGACGGCGATCCGCGACGGCAAGGGCGTCGAGAAGCAGCAAGGCAAGAAGGGTGAATTGCGCTGGAGCGGCGCGGTTTCCACCGCGCAGGGCGACACCACGCCAACGCTGGCGATCAGCGGCAAGACCGTGGTTTTCTCGGCTGACGCCAAGCTGGTCGACCAGGTATTGGCTGTGAAGCGCAAGGAAATGCCTGCCGCCTCGGACCTGCTGCCGGATGCCAAGCATACCGTGGGCCTGATCGCACCGGCTTCGCTGGCCAAGCTGATCGAAGAAGAGAGCTTCAATACCCTGCCAAGCCAGCGCGAGCCGGTCCTGCGCGGCGCAGTCGACGCGCACCTGGTGCCGCGCCTGCAGGCGCTGAAGAAGTATCCGCCTTACCGCATGGTTCTCAAGTCCGTGCCAAGCAAAGGCGTTGCGTGGCAGCCGTTGGAATGGCAGGCAGCGGGCAAATGAAGCGTCGCAGTACGCTACGCCTGCTGGCCGCGTGCGCCGCTGCTGTAGCGGCGCCACGGGTGCTGGCGCTGACCAGTGCCAATGATGCGCAGGTACGCCTGTCGCAGGCACAGTCGCGCGCCTTCCAGGCGTGGATGCTGCGCATCATCAGCGCCCAGGTCGAACAAGGGCCTTCGCCGCGCTGGCACCACCGCGATTGCGCAGGCCTGGTGCGCTTTGCCGTCAACGAAGCCTTGTCCGTGCACGACGCCAGGTGGATGCGTGCCAACGGCATCGCCAGCGACCGGCGCCTGCCGCCGGAACTGGACCTGACGCCGCAACAGGCAGCCCTGCGCAACCGCTGGGTGCAAGGCGAGGGCAAGGTAGGCCACTTCGTCACGGCGCTGGCGCTGGTACAGCACAACAGCCGCTTTGTGGCGCGGGAAATCAGCCAGGCGCTTCCCGGCGACCTGCTGTTCTACGACCAGGGCGACGAACAACATTTGATGGTGTGGATGGGGGCGCATATCGCTTACCACACTGGCACCGTCACCCCGACAGATAACGGTCTCCGTACCGTCGATATTCAACAACTAACGACATGGAAGGACACGCGGTGGCAACCAGCGGTCAACAATCCCAACTTCGCCGGCGTGTTCCGGCTGTCATTTCTGTCCTGAAGCTGTGCCTCGCAGGCCTGCTGGCGCTGACCGCGCTGGCCGGCGCGTCGGCACAGGAGGCGCCGTCCAGCGGTTATACGCTGTTCAAGGGCGAGCCGTTCTTCCTGCTGTCCGATGCCAGCTATGGCAGCACGGACGAGGCGCGCGTGCGCCTGGAAGTGCCCGGCCGCGACTTCGGCCGCTCGCAGCTTGAACAGTATTCCGGTGCGGACATCGTGGTGTACCGCGTGCCGCAGCCGCTGGAATTCCTGAAGAAGCAGCGCAACCTGCACCGGGTGCAGGTGGACGGCAATTACCAGGGCGAGGGCCTGGCCAATGCCCTGAGCTTCCTGTGGGACAGCTGGTGGAAGCAATCGCGCCTGGCATGGCGCCGGATCTTCTCGTCCGAAGCCCGCCACGCGGTGACTACCAACCAGCCCAAGCTGGCGACGAACGGCGAAGCGATGAAGCGCGCCACCGTATTCGCCAACAATCCGCAATACAAGCCGATCAAGGGCTTCGAGATGGTGGACAGCTTCCGCTATCCGATCTGGCAGGCGAAGGCAATCGAGCCGCCGAAGGGCGTCAAGATGGACGGCTCCAGCAGCGAATTCATTGCCGGCAATAGCGGCAATGTGATGATCCCCGTCGGCAAGCGCAAGCCGGGCCTGTACCTGGTGGAAGCCATCATCGGCGAGCACCGTGCGACCACGCTGGTATTCGTGTCCGACACCATGGCGGTGACCAAGGTGTCATCCGGCCAGATGCTGGTATGGGCCGCGCGCCGCGACAACAGCGCCGCCGTGGCCGATGCCAACGTGATGTGGACCGACGGCACCGGCGTTCTGCAATCCGGCACGACCGCCAGGGACGGCGTAGTGTCGATGGAGCGCAGCAGCCCTGAGCACACCTATGTGATCGGCGAAGACCGCAGTGGCGGCGTGTTCGTGTCGGAGAACTTCTACTACGACAGCGAGATCTATAACACCAAGATGTATGCGGTGACGGATCGTCCCCTGTACCGTCCTGGCGATGAAGTGAACGTCAAGTTCCTCGGCCGCGAATTCAAGTCGGCGCGCCTGTCGCAGGCTGCCGCTGCGGCGCCGATCGGCCTGACCGTGTTCGATCCGAACGGCACGCCGGTGCTGACGCAAACCCTGCAACTGTCGCCGGAAACTGGCACGGAAACCCGTTTCCGCCTGCCGGAGCAGGCCACCGCTGGCGGCTATGAGTTGCGTTTCAGCTACAAGGATGGCCTGTACGGTGCTGCGTTCCGCGTGGCGGAATACGTCAAGCCTCACTTCGAAATCAACGTCCAGCCGGCCAAGCCGGAATTCAAGACCGGCGAAAAAGTCAGCGGCACGATCTCTCTGCGCTACCCGGACGGCAAGCCCGTAAAGAACGCCAAGCTGTCGCTGTCTCTGCGCGGCCAGCAAAACACCATGGTGGAAGGCGAATTGCGCTATAGCGGCATGTTCCCGGTGCAGCTGAAGACTGAGGAAGCGGAGACCGACCGCAGCGGCGACTACTCGTTCACGCTGCCGCCGGCCGCTGATCCGTCGCGCTATGTGCTGACCGTGATGGCGACCGACGGCGCGGCCTACCGCGTCAAGGCGACGCGCGAGCTGATGATCGAACGCTCCATCAGCAGCTACCAATTGAAGGCTGCACGCTCCTTCTCCGAACCGGGCCAGCAGGTGCACTTCGACCTGGTGGCGGACGGCCAGGGCGCAGCACGCCCGGTGCGCTGGGAGATGGTGCAGCTCGAGAAACAGGAAAAGACCGAAGGGAAATTCGATCCTGCCGCCAAAGGCTGGGACGTGAACTTCGCCAAGCCAGGCTCCTACCAGCTCTCGCTGCGCGACGAGCGCGGCAACCTGTTGGCGGGCGCCAGCCACTGGGTCAGCGGCGAAGGCTTGCAGGCGGCACCAGGCAGCATCGAGATCGTGATGGACAAGGTGCGCTATCGCCCAGGCGAAACTGCCGAAGCGCTGGTAACCTTCTCAGACGCGGTCGACCAGGCCCTGCTGACCATGGAACGCGACAAGGTGGAGCAATACGGTTTGATGGGCGGCAGCGCCGACTGGTACCAGGCCAAGCGCGTGGCGAAGAATCAGTGGCGCGTACGCATTCCGGTCAAGGAGGAGCACGGGCCGAACATGACCTTCTCCGTGGCGTACACCCGCAATGGCGACTTTGTGTTCCAGAACGCCGGCTTGCAGGTGATTGAGCCGCGCATTGCGCTGACCTTCAAGACCGACAAGGAGGTCTACCAGCCGGGGGAAAAAGTCACGCTCGATGTGACGGCACAGCTGGACGGCAAGCCGCTGTCCACCCTGGTGGCGCTGGGCGTGGTGGATGAAATGATCTACGTGCTGCAGCCGGAAATCGCCCCCGATATCGCGGACTTCTTCTACCACCCTCGCCGCAACAACGTGCGCACCACGGCCAGCCTGTCCTTCATCAGCTACGACATGGCGCAAGGCCGTCGCGAGAACGTACCGGCACGCCACAACTACAACGAACGTGGCGTGAAAGTGCTGGAACGCCCGCGCCGCGACAATATCGATACCGCGTTCTGGGCGCCCTCGCTGAAGACCGATGCGGACGGCAAGGCGCGCGTCACCTTCACCATGCCGGATGCGCTGACCCGCTGGCGCATCACTGGCCGTGCCATGGATGCGCAGGGCCGCGTCGGCCAGCGCACCGGCTACCTGCGCTCGGACAAATCGTTCTACGCCAAGTGGACGTCGCCGGACTGGCTGCGCACCGGCGACGCGCCGCGCGCTTCCGTCGCCATCTTCAACCAGACCAGCGATACGAAATCCCTGGAGGTGACGCTGTCCGGCGGTCCGCAGCCTAAAGTGGAGAAGCTGTCGGCCAAGCCGGGCGTGAACTACGTCGAATTCCCGGTTGCCGTCGGCACCGCGCCGCTGCGCCTGGAGGTGAAGCAGGACGGCAAGCTGGTTGATGCGCTGGACACCAAGGTGCAGGAGCAGCCTGCCGCCTGGACCAGCCCGCGCAGCATGAGCGTCGCGCTGACCGGCACCGACAACGCGCTGAAACTGCCGGCCGATGCACGCAATATCCGCGTCTCCTTCGCGCAAGGCGCTGCGAGCCACTTCGCCCGCATTGCCGATGACCTGATCGACTACCCGTATGGCTGCGTGGAGCAGACGGCCAGCCGCCTGATCCCGCTGACCATGGCAACGCAAAGCATGCCGGCGGACGCCGGCCTGGTACGCGAGCGCTTGATGGCCATCATGCAGGCGCAGCGCCTGCGACTGGTATCCATGGCCGGTCCGAACGCCGTCTTCAGCTGGTGGGGCCCGGCAACCCAAGGCGACGCGCTGATGACGTCCTACGCTTACTACGCCGACTGGTATGCCTCGCGCGCTCTGCGCCTGGAGCTGCCGGGCGAGCACTGGAACAACCTGGTCAGCGTCTACAGCGAGCATGGCAAGAACAACGCGCCGCTGGAGCGCGCCATGAGCCTGTGGATGATGCATGAAATGGGTTTGCCGACGAAGACTCTGGCGGAAAGCCTGGTAGCGGATGCGTCGAGCCTGGAAGTCGGCGCTACGCCGCGCAAGCAAGGCGTCACCAGCAGCGTGCTGCTGGCTGATGGCCAGGACAGCGTGACCCGTTCCATGGCGATCGGGCTGACGTCCGTCGTCGCAGCGCAGAACGGCATTGCCCTGCCGACGCAGTTGCAGCAGCAATTGCCGCAGGCATGGGCAGCACTGCGCGTCTCGCCGGCGCCGGTGGCCCAGGCCCTGCTGATGCTGGCCGGCGAGCTGCCGGCAACGCAGGCCGACGCAGTGCTGTCGGCCGTGCGTGCCGACATGCCGACCATGGACCGTGCCCTGACCCTGGTCTGGGTGCAGAAGAAACTGGGTGGATCGCCTGCCGCAAGGCCGCCTGTGGCGGCGCTGGAAGGCGCATGGCAGCAGATGGACAGCCGCAGCGGCCAGCCGGTATGGCGCTGGACCGATGCCAAGGCCCTGCCGGAGCAACTGAAGCTGGCGCAGGCCGCGCCGGCCGGTACCGTCGCGATCGTGCAATATGACAGCCGCGCCGTCGAAGCGCATTCGCTGGATGTCGGCATCGAGCGCCGCATCCTGCGCATGAAAGCCGGCTCCAAGGGCTACACCATGGAACTGGTCAAGCCGGGTGAAGCGCTGCGCACGGACGAACTTTACATGGACGAGATCAAGCTCAAAGCCGGCAGCGCGACGCACCGCTTTGGCTTGCTGGAGGTGGCCCTGCCACCGGGCGCGATGGTCGAATCGACCACCTGGGGCATGAAGCTGGCAGGCGACGAGCCTGTGCAACTGGAACGTGCACGCCACGTCGAGCGCCGCGACGGCTATGCCGTGCCGATCGAGCCGCTGAGCGGCGAAGTGGTCGTGCGCCACCTGCTGCGCTTCGGCCAGAAGGGCAGCTACACCCTGCCGCCGAGCCGCTTCCATCGCATGTACCAGCCGGAGCAAAAAGCCTTTGAAGGCGGCGGCAAGACCACGCGTACGCTGAAATTCGAGTAATGCTGCCACGCCTGCTGCCCGCCTTGCTGTTGGCCTGCGCTGCGCCTGTCGCGGCGGCGGCCTCGCTCGACCTGGCATGGTGGCGCGACGGCAAGGTACAGGCAGTGCAGCTGCAGCAGCGCAGCGCATCGGCGGCGCAAGCGATGGCCGCCAGCGCCGAGATCCCGCTTGGCAGCCTGTGGAAGCTGTTTGTCTATGTGTACGCGGTGGACAGCAAGCTGCCCACTCCAGACTACAACTGCGGCGGCCGCAAGCAGGAGGAAGTATATTGCTGCGAAGCCGGCGGCAGCATCGGCCGGGACGCCGCGCTGGCCCAATCCTGCGGCCTGTTCTTCGCGCCGGAACGCCTTGGAATCGCACAGCGTCCGTGGCAGGAATACTGGACGCGCCGGCTTGGCAGCGCGCCCGCCGGTGAATTCGCCTGGCTGGCCGATCCAGCTCGCCTGGAGCCGGCCCGCCTTGTGACGCTCGGCAGCCTGTTGCGCGTGCTGGGCAGCATTCCGCCCGCGAGCCGCACGGAAGCGGAAGCAGCCCTGCTGCGTGTGGTGCTGGACGGCCGCGGCGCTGGCAGCGTGCGCTGGTTCGGCAGCCAGCTGCGCGTGAAGACCTACTCATGGCATCACCCCAAGCGCGCGGATGCAAGGCTGGGCGGTGCGGCCGGTTGGCTTGCCGACGGCACGCCGGTATGGTTTGGCGGCAGCGACAGCAGCACCGGCATCTTCCAGAAATGGGCGCCGCAAATTGCCGCAGCCTTGCCGCCCATGCAGGCAGCGGAAGACAGCGGCTGCGTCGTGGTCGACTATTTCGCTCGTTACCCGGTGCGTTCCGTGCGCACAGCGGAAGGCCTGGCGGCGCCCGGTGCGCTGAATGGCCGCTACGTGGTGCAGTTTGAAAACGGCAAGAGCCTGCCGATCCGCAGCAGCGGTGAGCTGACGCTGGCTACCGGTGCGAACGGCAAGTCGCAGATTCGCGGCCGCATGGGCGTGAACGAATACGTTGCGCGCGTGATCGACCGCGAGGCCGGCACCACCGAGCCGGAAGCTGCGCGTGCCTTCGCGATCGCGGCCCGGACTTACCTGCAGCAGAACGCGCGTCGCGCTGAGTCCTGCCAGTACATTACAGACAGCAGCGCCACCCAGCGCGTCAGTCCCAATCCGGCTAGCGCCGCCGCACTGGAAGTGGCGCGCTGGACGGACCAGCTGGTGCTCGATGGCGCGCAGGTGCAGTACCACAGCACCAAAGGCAGTGCCAACGTCCTGGCCTGGAGCGACGCGCAGGCGCAGGCGCGCGCCGGCAAAGGTTTCGATGACATCCTGGCCGCAGCCTACCCCCACACAACCCTCGCCATTGCGGGAAATACCGGAACCACCTGTGCCCGGCTCGCAAAGAACGAGCAGTGGCTGGCCTATGCGCTGCCGCGCTGGGAGCGCATGCTGCGCCGCGAGGATGGCTACGAAGCGCCGGCGCAGCTGCCAGCCGTGTGCGCACTGACGGCCGGTTCGCCGTATTCCGAACAGTCGCGCAACCGCATCTTCATGCGGCCGCTGGCGACGCGCGAAGACCGCATCACGCTGGCGCACGAATACCTGCACATCGGGCTGCGCCGCCACCCGCGCGGGCAGGACGAAGACTACGTGGAGCGCCTGGCGCGCCGCCTGAATGACCTCTCACAGGAGGCTATGTGAAAACACGCATCCAATTAAGTTCCGCACTGATGCTGGCGCTGGCCGCCGCGCCTTTGCTGGCGCAGGACAAGACGCTGACGGGACCCGTCGGTGGCTGGAATCGTGCCGGCATGACCGACAAATCCGGCGAGCTCGCCGTCAGCTATCCATATTCGCTGATCGACCGCGGCGCGCAGAAAAACCGCACCATGATTCGCGGCCAGTTGGCCAAGATCAGCACCAAGCGACCCTTCCACCAGCTGATCGTGAACGGCAACCCGACGCCGCTGTATACGGACGACGAAGGCCGCTATGCGCGCGGCTATGCGTTTGGTTCCGGTTCCAACAGCGTCGAAATCCGTTCGCCGGACGGCAAGTCCCTGAAGCGCATGCAGTTCTACGAGGCGGACACCAGCCGTCCGCAGCCGCGCTTGCGCATCATCGGCGCCTGGGACGATAACCAGGCCGAGATCGACCTGCACATCATTACGCCGGATGGCCAGCACGCCTTCTTTGCGCACCCATTCCTCACCAATGGCGGAGGATTGGATGCGGACAGCGTGGACGGGCCCGGTCCGGAAATGTTCACCATGACCTCGCCGCTGCACGGTACCTACCAGGTGTGGGTGAATTACTGGGGCAATTTCGGCAGCTCGGGCTACCACTTTGACGAAGCTACGCGCCAGCGCCCCATCATCACGACGCGCATCACCCTGGTATTCAACGAAAACACCGCTAGCGAGAAGCGGCAGGATTTCGTTGTCCCCCTGCGCAAAATCGGCGACCTGACCCTTGTTAAATCCTTTGTATATTGAGCACATGAAGAAACTCTGCCTCCCGCTGTTGCTGTTGCCCGCCTGCGCCATGGCGCAAGTGAGCATTGAATCGCCCAAGAGCGGCTGGCGCCATTCGGGCGGCAGCGAGGAGCAGTACACCCAGACCGTAAATTACCCGGCATCGGTCGTGAACATGCAGCCAGGGCAGGCCGAAACGGCGCAGATCCGCGGCAAGATCGCGGGCGCCGGCCGGAACAAGCCAGCCAAGCTGATTGTCAACGGCGTCGCCATGCCGGTCGAGTTGCAGGAAGATGGCAGCTTTGCGCGTCCCTACATCTTCGGCCCCGGCTCGAACGGCGTCGAAGTGCGTTCGCCGGACGGCAAGAGCCGCGCGCGCAGCCAGTTCTACGACAGCTACAGCGGCAAGACCAAGTCGCGCCTGCGGGTTGTGCTGTCCTGGGACAGTCCGGGCACCGATGTCGACCTGCACGTGATCACGCCGAGTGGCGGCCACTCCTGGTTTGGCCAGCGCATGCTGCCCGACGGCAGCGGGCTGGATGTCGACGTCACCGGCGGCTATGGCCCGGAGATCTATTCCAGCCCGGCGCCGGCCAAGGGCAACTACCACGTCTATGTGAATTATTTCGGCGGCAACTCCGAGAAGCAGGTCATCACCGTGGCCACCGTCTCGATCATCACCAATGAGAACACGCCGAGCGAAAAGCAGCAGACCTTCATGGTGCCGCTGCGTGCCGCGGGCGAACTGACCCTGGTGAAGTCCTTCGTCTATCCCTGATGTGACACCTGGCCTGTGACAGGTGTTCCAAACTGGAGCAGCTGTCCTGCCCCACAAGGCGGAAAATCATGGCACGCCGTTTGCTCCTGCATGGGTATTACAACCACACCATGCAGGAGACATCCATGAAACGCCTGATCCTTGCCGTTGCCGCAGCGGCCGCAGTTACCACCTCATCGTTCGCCGTCGCACACGGAAATGTGACGCCGCAGGGCGTCGACACGACCGGCCTGCCAGTCCTCGGCGATAAATGGCGCGATGAAAACCCTTACAAAGACAACAAGCTGGCGCTGAAGATCGGCTCTTCCGCCTATAACCAGAACTGCGCCCGCTGCCACGGCCTGGAAGCAGTTTCCGGCGGCATTGCCCCCGACCTGCGCATGCTGGACCGCGATTGCGTCGGCATGCGCAACGAGACCAAGAAGCAGGCGTGCTACAAAGAGATCGACCGTTACTTCCTGACCTCGATCCGCGGCGGCAAGGTACGTAACGGCGCCGTGTACATGCCGCCGTTCGAAGGGGTCTTCAACCAGGAAGCCATGTGGGCCATCAAGACCTACCTGGAAACCCGTCGCGTTACCAACTGACGCGAGGCCGCCATGCTTATCCTGCGCCTGCGCGGCCTCCGCGCTATGCTGCTGATCTGCTGCGCCTTGCTGGTGGCTGCACTGCCGGTACATGCTGAAACCGGCATCCTGAAGGTCGCCGTCTACCAGGAGTTCGCCCCGTTCTCCGACAAAGGCCAGGGCGTCGATGTCGACCTGGCTGCGGCCCTGGCCCGCAAGCTGTCGCTGAAACTGAGCCTGCTGCCTTTCCCTGCGGGTGAAAACCTGAACGACGACTTGCGTAATATGGTATGGAAGGGGCACTACCTGGGCTACGGCCCGGCGGACGTCATGCTGCACGTACCGGTGGACCGCGCGCTGATGGCGTCCAACGACAAGGTGGAGATCTTCGCGCCCTACCACGTGGAGGCAGTGCGCCTGGTGCGCAGTGCACGCAGCATTCCCGTGTTCGATGGCATGGCTTCCCTCGCGGGCAAGCGCATTGGGGTGGAGCAGGTTTCCCTGGCGGGCATGGTGATGCTGGGGGAGGGGAATGGGCGTTTCCGCGACCAGGTGCATCTGTTCCACACGGCGGCCGAGGCTCTGCAAAAGCTCAAGGCCGGTGAGTTGGATGCGGTGCTGGCGACGCGCTCGGAGATCGAATCCGAATTGCGAGGCGACCCTGCTTTCCCGGTGGAGCAGGTCAGTTTCCAGCGCCTGCCGCGCGCCGGGTGGGCGGTTGGCATGGCGGTGCGCAAGGACAATACTGAGGCGGCGCGCAAACTGCAGGCGGCCTTGAATGAACTGGCTGCCAGCGGTGAGCTGAAGGAGATCTTTGCGCGCCATGGCGTGCAACTGGCAAAGCCATGAAGCGCAGCGCCTTGGGCGGGCTGCTGGCGCTCCTTGCGGCGGCAGCGCGTGGCGAGGAAGGCGGTGCGGGCGGCGGAATTCCGTCGGTGGAGATCGTCGGCATTGCACCTGTTGCCGCCCTCGTCACCGACCGCCGTCTGCTGCCGTATGCCGTGCAGCTTGGCGCAGTACCGCTGCAGGGCGAGACCCTGGCGGAAACCATGGCGCGCACGCTGGCGGGCGTCAACCTGAATGAGGTTTCCGGCAGTCCCTACCAGCATGACGTGACGTATCGGGGCTTCCGGGCGTCGCCGCTGCTTGGCACTGCGCAGGGATTGTCGGTCTATCTCGACGGCGTGCGGGTGAACGAGCCGTTCGGCGATGTCGTGAATTGGGACATGCTGCCGGAAGCCGCCATCGGGAAAGTGCTGCTGGCGCCGGGATCGAACCCGCTGTATGGACTGAATACGCTGGGCGGGGCGCTGGTGCTGGTGACGCGCAATGGACGGGATGATCCGGGCGGCAGCATCAGCGTCACTGGCGCCAGCTATGGACGTCGGCAAGTGGAGCTGTCGCACGGAGCGCATAGCGATGGCGGATGGCACAGCTATGTGGCGGCCACCTTGTTCCACGACCGCGGCTGGCGGGCCGACTCGCGGGGGCAGTTGGCCAGGCTGTTCGCCAAGGCAGGGCGCAGCGCGGGGCCTTTCGAATGGGACATATCGGTATTGGCAGGCGGCAGTCGGCTGGTGGGGAACGGCCTGCTGCCGGACGGCTTGTACCAAGCCGACCGGCGGGCGGTGTACACCAGTCCTGACCGCAGCCGCAACCAGTTGCGCCAGGTGCAGGCCAGCCTGCTCAGGCATCTCGATGGGGGAGCGCAGCTATCCTTGTCCGCTTACGCCCGCAGTAGCCGGCGCGATGGCGTGAACGGCGATGTCGGCGACGACGCAGAAGACGGCAGTAGCGGCGATCCGGTACCCGCCAGCTTCAACACGGCCGTGACACGGCAGCGCAGCCAGGGCGCAAATGCGAGCTGGCAGCGTACACTCGGTGCGCACCGGCTGGCGCTTGGGACGACGTTTGACCGCAGCAGCGTATCCTTCGCGCAGTTCAGCCAGGCCGGGGAGTTCGGCGCACGGCGCGAAGTGCTGGCGCTGCCCGGCAGCGAGCCGGAACTGGAAGCAGCTGTCGATGGTATGGCACGCAGCGCTTCCCTGTTCGCCAGCGATACCTGGACGCTGGGCGGTGACTGGTCCCTGACCGCCTCCGCGCGTTACGCCTGGGCGCGCCTGTCAAACACCCTCCGACACGATGACGGCGCGGGGCAGCACGAACGCTTCACCTACCGTAAGCTGAATCCAGCGCTCGGCGTGACCTACCAGGCGGCCCCGAAGCTCACGCTGTTCGCCAATGCCTCCCAAAGCAACCGCGTACCGACCGTGATCGAACTGGGATGCGCGGACCCCGAGCAACCCTGCCGCTTGCCAGTCGGCCTGCAATCGGACCCATACCTGAAGCAGGTCGTGTCACGTACCGTGGAAGCGGGCGCTCGCTGGAAGCAGGATGGCCAGCAAGCTTCGCTGGCCATCTATCGCACGCAAAACAGGGACGACATCCTGTTCCGCACAGCCGGCGTCTCCCAGCACGGCTACTTTGCCAACTTTCCCCGCACACGGCATCAAGGGGCAGACATCACGGCCAGCTTGCGCGCCGCCAGTGTGCAGTTGACGATTGTCTACAGCTTCCTCGATGCCGTGTACGGCGCAGATGGCAGCCTGTTCACCGGTAGCCGCGACGTGACGGTACGGAAAGGCACACGGATGGCAGGCCTGCCGCGCCACACTTTCAAGCTTGGCGCAGATTGGCACGTGTCGGAGGCACTGTCATTGAGCGCTACCCTGCAAGCCGCCTCCAGCATGGCCATCCTTGGCAACGAAGATGGCGCGCGGCCGGGCTGGCGCGTTGGCGGCCATACCCTGCTTGGCTTGCAAGCCAGCTACCGTCCGAATGAAAAATGGGAATGGCAGGTGCGTATCAATAACGCCACCAATCGCCGATATGAAACCTTCGGCGCGATGGCTGCCGACTTCTTCTCCACAGGCCAGGCGCAAGAGGCCCGCTTCGTGGCGCCCGGCGCACCACGCACGGTGACAGCCGGGCTGCGCATCAATTACTAGAACTGGTACTGGGCGCTGACGCCCATCACCCAGTTGCGTCCGGGAGCGGCTTCGTAATAGCGCTTGTTGCTGTCGCCGACAATCACCGAACCGATGTAACGGCGATCGGCCAGGTTGTTCAGGCGCGCAAATTCGCTGATGCGCCATCCGCCTGTCGACTGCTTTGCGACCACACGCGCATTCAGGATGCTGTAGCCAGGCGCTGGCTTGTCGGCATTCGCATCTTCGGCATACACGCTCGCCACCGAAAGTGATTCCAACGCTGCAGTGAAGTGCTCGCCGCTGGACTTCCATGCCAGTTCGGCAAACAGGCTGGCGCGCGGCACGCCAGGCAAACGGGCGCCTTCACGCACGCTGCCAAAGGGCTTTTCGTAAGTCGCCTTCAGCAAGGTGGCTGCCACGCGCCCGCTGAAGCCAGCCCCCAGCTTGCTGTCCAACGATACTTCGGCGCCCTGGCGCAGGGTTTCGCTGGCGTTGCGGTAGCTGGTGCGGCCGCCACTCGAAGCATCGACCACCAGTTCATCGTGCGTGCGCACCTGGAACAATGCGGCATCGATTCGGGTGTCGCCGGCACGTGCCTTGATGCCTGCTTCGATGTGTGTGCTGCGCGCTGGCCGCAACTGGAAGTTGAAACCGGCACCGGTGCCGGAATAGAACAGCTCATTCAAGGTTGGCGCCTCGAAGCCGCGCGCCGCCGTCGCATACAGGTTCACCGCCGGCGACAGCTTGTACAAAACTCCCAGCAGGGGCGTAGTCCGGCTGTAGCGCAGGGCGCCGCTGTCATTGCCATTGCCCAGGAAATGGTCGTCCACTGATACTCGCATGCGGCTGTGGCGCAGGCCCGCGGTGAACTGCCAGCGTTCGCCCTGCCATTCCGTTTGCAGGTAGGGATCGGTGTTCGACACCACGTCGTTCTCGTCGCGCCGCAGCTTGCCCTGCACGCCGAACGTATTGCCGATGAAATTCTCATACCCCTTGCGGTCATCGCTCGATCGGCCGTACTCGACGCCCACCGTGGTCGTCAGCCTGCCGCCGGCAAGTTCGCGCATGTCCTGCCAGTTGATGTCGGTGCCGTAGAAATCGCGGTCGAAGTCGACCACTCCGCCCGAATGGCTGGCCGGCGCCTGGAAGCCTTTGGAAAACGCCTGGAACTGCGTCACGCGGCGATTGCCGCCCCACAGGCCGACGTGCAGCCGGCCTGACTCGAAGCGCTGGTCCCAGCTGGCGCCTCCCTGCTGGTGGTCAATGCTCTTGCGGGTGTTATAGCGCTCCGCCAGCGTGCGCTTGGGTACTTGCGTGTCGGTGGCATCGATTTCGCCGGCACGCGGGTCGCGTTGCCAAGTGGCCCAGGTTACGCCCAGCGGGTCTTGCGTGTCCTCCTGGCGCAGACCGTTGGCGACCAGCACCAGCTTCGCACCGGGTAGCGGCTGCATGGTCAGCTTGGCCATCGCCTGGTCGCGGCGGGCGGCGCTGTGGTCGCGGTAACCATCGGTATCGAAGCGCGAGGCATCCAGCACATAGCCTATGCCGGCAGCGCTTCCTTGCGCATTCAGGTCGGTCTTGCGCAGGCCGTCGCTGCCAGCGGCAAAGCTGGCTTCCACCGTCGGCGCACCTTCGCCGTCGCGGGTAAAGAGCTGGATCACGCCGCCGGCATGGTTGCCGTAGATGGCGGAGTAGGGGCCGCGCAGCACCTCGATGCGCTCTGCCATGTCCAGGTTGAAGGTAGCGGCCTGGCCTTGGCCGTCCGGCATGCTGGCCGGGATGCCATCTGTGATCAGGCGCACGCCGCGCACGGCGAAAGCCGACCGGGCGCCAAACCCGCGCGAAGAAACCTGCAAGTCCTGTGCGTAGTTCTGCCGGTTCTGCACCACCACGCCTGGAACGGCGGCCAGGGACTCCGAGGCATTCACGCGCAACTGTCCGTCACGGATGTGCTGTGCATCGAGCACGTTGATCGCGGCCGGCAGGTCGAAGCTGGAATGCTCGACGCGGCTGCCGCTGATGACGACAACGTCGGCGATCGCAGCGCCTTCCGGCGTGGCTTCGGCCGACGCAGCATGCGCCAGCATGGGGGAAAACAGGCTGGCCAGCAGGGCGGCGATGGCGTTCAAGCGAATGGGGTTCATGTTCAGTCTCCTCGGATCGGTTCAGCGTGCCCGCTGCGCGGGTCTCCCGATCACATAAGCAATATGCCTGCCAAGCCAACGACAGGCCGCACGTTTGCTGGCATATCGCTTGCATAACTAACGGGCACACACCATACCAAAGGAGACATCATGAAGGCAAACCCGTTCGCAGCATTGTGTGCTGCAGGCGCCGCCAGCCTCGCTTTTGCCGCGCCATTCGCCTATGTGCCGAACGAGAAGTCCGGCACCATCAGCGTCATCGATACCGCAACCGATAGCGTGGTACGCCAGTTGAATGCCGGAAAACGGCCGCGCGGCATCGGCATTGATCCGGGCGGGCGCCAGCTTTTTGTCAGCGATGCCTCCAGCGGCAGCCTGCTGGCCATCGACAGCATGGCGGGCAGCAGCGTAACGCTGGCGCTGGGGCGCTCGCCGGAGGGCGTCAGCGTCTCGCCGGACGGCAAGCTGGTGGCGGTAGCCGTGGAAGAGGGCAATAGCGTGGCGCTGTTCGATGCCGTCACCCACGCGCGGCTGGCGGATATCCCGGTGCAAGGCCGCAATCCGGAGCACGCAGTCTTCAGCCCGGACAGCCGCTACCTCTATGTCAGCGCCGAGGAGGCGGAGCAGGTCGACGTGATTGACGTGGCGCAGCGCCGCCAGTCCGGCTCCGTCGCGGTAGGCCTGCGCCCGCGCGGGATCGGCTTCGCGCCCGATTCCAGCCGGGTGTACGTCGCGTGCGAGATGGCGAATGCAGTGTACGTGATCGACCCGGCCACGCTGCGCACGCTGGCCACCATTCCCGCCGGACGCAATGCAAACGGCATCGCCGTCCACCCGGACGGGCGTAGCGTGTACGTCTCCAACGGGATGGACGGCAGCGTGATGCGAATCGATACCGCCCGCAATGAAGTGACCGCCACGATTGCAGTCGGCAAGCGTCCCTGGAATATGGCGATCACTCCGGACGGCAGCAAGCTCTATGTCGCCAACGGCCGCTCCAACAAAGTCTCGGTGATCGATACCGCTACCGCACGCAAGGTGGCTGATATCCCGGTCGGCGAACTGCCCTGGGGCGTGGTGATCCGTTGATTTGCGCAACAGTTGTTCAAGTTTGGAACAGTTGTTGTTGCGCGGTGCTTCGGCCAAGGAGCAAAAGCCGCTGGCACGGCAATTGCGAATAAGGCAGTACCCACAACCACTCAATATAGAGGACGACATGAATCTCGCCGACATCAGCAAACTGGGCGTCGCCAATCCCTTCAAGACCCGTTACGATAACTTCATCGGCGGCAAATTCGTCCCGCCGGTCAAAGGCGAGTACTTCGCCAATATCACGCCGATCACCGGCCTGCCTTTCTGCGAGATCGCACGCTCCACCGCCGAGGATGTCGAGCTGGCGCTGGACGCCGCGCACGCAGCCAAGGCTGCATGGGGCAAGACTTCGCCGACCGAGCGTGCAAATATCCTGAACAAGATGGCTGACCGCATGGAGCAGAACCTGCAGCTCATCGCGACCGCTGAAACCATCGACAACGGCAAGCCGATCCGCGAAACGATGGCGGCAGACATTCCGCTGGCGATCGACCATTTCCGCTACTTCGCCGGCTGCATCCGCGCCCAGGAGGGTACGGTGGCGCAGGTCGACTCCGAAACCTATGCATATCACTTCCATGAACCGCTCGGCGTGGTCGGCCAGATCATTCCATGGAACTTCCCGATCCTGATGGCGGTATGGAAGTTGGCCCCTGCGCTGGCCGCCGGCAACTGTGTCGTGCTCAAGCCAGCCGAGCAAACCCCGGCCTCCATAATGGTGTTGCTGGAGCTGATCGGCGACCTGCTGCCGGCTGGCGTGCTGAATGTGGTGAACGGCTTCGGCCTGGAAGCGGGCAAGCCGCTGGCTTCGAGCAAGCGTATCGCCAAGGTGGCCTTCACCGGCGAAACCGGCACCGGCCGCCTGATCATGGGCTATGCGGCGCAGAACCTGATCCCGGTCACGCTGGAACTGGGCGGCAAGTCGCCCAACATCTTCTTCGAAGACGTGATGTCGGCCGACGACGCCTTCTTCGACAAATGCCTGGAAGGTTTCGCCATGTTCGCGCTGAACCAGGGCGAAGTCTGCACCTGCCCATCGCGCGTGCTGATCCAGGAATCGATCTACGAACGCTTCATCGAACGCGCGCTGAAACGCGTGGCAGCGATCAAGCAAGGCAACCCGCTGGACCACGGCACCATGATCGGCGCCCAGGCTTCGCAGGAGCAGCTTGAAAAGATCCTGTCTTACATGGACATCGGCCGCCAGGAAGGCGCACAACTGCTGGCAGGCGGCGAGCGCCAAGTGCTGGCTGGCGACCTGGAAGGCGGCTACTACGTGCGCCCAACCGTATTCAAAGGCGACAACACCATGCGCATCTTCCAGGAAGAGATCTTCGGCCCGGTGGTATCGGTCACTACCTTCAAGGATGAAGACGAAGCGCTGGCGATCGCCAACGACACCCTTTACGGGCTGGGCGCCGGCGTCTGGAGCCGCGACGGCAGCCGCGCCTTCCGCATGGGGCGCGCCATCCAGGCTGGCCGCGTCTGGACCAACTGCTATCACCTCTATCCGGCCCACGCTGCGTTTGGCGGCTACAAGCAGTCGGGCATTGGCCGCGAGACCCACAAGATGATGCTCGACCACTACCAGCAGACCAAGAACCTGCTGGTCAGCTACAACCCTAACGCGCTGGGCTTCTTCTGAGGCAGGAAAGGCGGGGCGAAGCATGGATAACGCAATTGCCAGGGTCACGGCGACCGCACCGGCGCTGGAATTCATCGACCAGCTGCACCAGCGGCACGGACCGATCATGTTTTTCCAGTCGGGCGGCTGCTGCGACGGCAGCGCGCCGATGTGCTATCCGGCGGGTGAGTTCGACGTCAGCGAGACCGACGTCTACCTCGGCAGCCTGGGCGGCGCGCCTTTCTATATCGGGCTTGAACAGTACGGGTACTGGGAACACACCCAACTGATCGTGGATGTGGTGGCCGGCATCGGCGGCATGTTCTCGCTCGATAACGGCACCGGCAAACGCTTCCTGCTTCGTTCGCGCCTGTTCACCGACGAGGAGTGCACGGCACTCGGGCAAATAGACCATAAAAAAGGAGACAGGACGTGAAATACATCACCATCGGAATGCTGCTGGGGGCGGCGACGCTGGCGCAGGCTGCCAGCGTGACCACGACAATGCTGGATAACGCTGCGAAGGACACCAGCAGCGTGCTTTCCTCCGGCATGGGCTCGGAAGGGCAGCGCTATTCGCTGCTGAAGCAGATCAACACGCAGAACGTCAGCCGCCTTGTGCCGGCGTGGTCGTTCTCGTTCGGCGGCGAGAAGCAGCGCGGCCAGGAATCGCAGCCGCTGATCTACAACGGCAAGATGTTCGTGACCGCGTCCTACTCGCGCATCTTCGCCATCGACCTCAAGACCGGCAGCAAGCTGTGGAAGTATGAGCATCGCCTGCCGGACGCCATCATGCCTTGCTGTGACGTGGTCAATCGCGGCGCGGCGCTGTATGACAACCTGGTGATCTTCGGCACGCTGGATGCGCAGCTGGTCGCACTGGACCAGGAAACCGGCAAGGTAGTCTGGAAGGAAAAGGTGGACGACTACGCAGCGGGCTATTCGATGACTGCCGCGCCGCTGGTCGCCAATGGCGTGCTGCTGACCGGCGTTTCGGGCGGCGAGTTCGGCATCGTCGGCCGTGTGGAAGGCCGCGACCCGAAGACGGGTGAGCTGCTGTGGATGCGCCCGACGGTCGAGGGGCATATGGGCTACAAGTACGACAGCGAAGGCAAGGCAACGGAGACCGGCGTTACCGGCTCGGTCAACCAGTCGTGGCCGGGCGAGCTGTGGAAGACCGGCGGCGCGTCTACCTGGATGGGCGGAACCTACGATCCGAAGACAGGCCTGGCATACTTTGGCACCGGCAATCCGGCGCCATGGAACAGCCACCTGCGCCCCGGCGACAATCTGTATTCCTCGTCCACCGTGGCACTTGATCCGAAGACTGGCGCCATCAAATGGGCTTACCAGAATACGCCGAACGACGCCTGGGACTTCGATGGCGCCAACGAGTTCGTTACCTTCGACATGGATGGCAAGCGTTATGGCGGCAAGGCCGACCGCAACGGCTTCTTCTATGTGATCGATGCCAACGACGGCAAGCTGCAGAACGCTTTCCCCTTCGTTCGCAAGATCACCTGGGCTAGCGGAATCGACTTGAAGACCGGCCGTCCGAACTACATCGTCGAAGGTCGCCCCGGCGACCCGACCAAGGGCGAAGAAGGCAAGAAAGGCGCATCGGTCTTCGCGGCGCCGGCCTTCCTTGGCGCGAAAAACCAGCAGCCGATGGCTTACAGCCCGCAGACAAAGCTGTTCTACGTTCCGGCAAACGAGTGGGGCATGGACATCTGGAATGAGCCGATCAGCTACAAGAAAGGCGGTGCATACCTTGGCGCGGGCTTCACCATCAAGCCGCTGTTCGACGACTACATCGGCGCCCTGCGCGCGGTCGATCCGAAAACCGGCAAGATCAAGTGGGAAGTGAAGAACAACGCTCCACTGTGGGGCGGTGCGATGGCGACTGCCGGCGGCCTGGTGTTCTATGGCACGCCGGAAGGCTACCTGAAGGCGCTTGATGCGCAGACCGGCAAGGAACTGTGGAAATTCCAGACCGGCTCCGGCGTCGTGGCGCCGCCAATCACCTGGCAGGACGGCGGCACGCAATACGTGGCCGTGGTTTCCGGCTGGGGCGGTGCGGTGCCGCTGTGGGGCGGCGAAGTGGCGAAGAAAGTCAATCTGCTCGAACAGGGCGGATCGGTGTGGGTCTTCAAGCTGGCGCCGAAATAAACGATCTCCATGTGTTGCATTAGCGGCCTGCGGGCTGCTTTTTTTTTGAACAGCGCTGATCCGATATTGCGCAGGTCGGAGCGAATTCTTCATACGCTCCCTAGCGCGCCGAACCGGCACGCAAATTGCCCTGTCCCTTGTGCAGCATCCATCAATCAAACCGAGGAGACAACAATGAAGAAGATCGTGCTTGCCGCCACTGCCGGCGCAATGCTGGCCCCAGCAGCCCATGCCGTGGATATCAAGGCCGGCGACTGGAACGTGAATGTTGGCGGCATCGTCAACGCGTACTATACGTATGTGTCGTGCAGCGGCGATGCAGTGGGCGGCCTGGCGCTGGCGACTGAAGGCATCGGCTGCGGTGGAGAAGATCGCCGCACCACCATCGGCAACGGCTTGCTGCCGAATGGACTGGTTACTTCAGCCACCACGAAGCAGTCCGGCTTCGACATCAAGGCGCACATTGGCATCTATCACGCAACGGCAACCGACAGCGCCATCGCGCAGAACAGTGAAGTCGACGTGCGCCAGGCGTATTTCAGCTTCGGGAATGCTGACCTGGGGACTTTCAAGCTGGGGCGGGACAACGGCATCTTCGGCGCCAACGCCATCTTCGGCGACATGACGCTGATCGGCGCCGGCGCACCGGTGCAGGCTACCCAGCGCGGCCGGGTCTCATTGGGCCATATCGGTGCGGGCTATGCCTACGTTGGCTACTACGGGCAAATGGCATACAGCTCGCCCAAGCTGTCCGGGTTCAGCGTCGATGCCGGCGTGTTCAATCCGGTGGCGGATTCACCAATCGTGTCTGCGGCACAGTATTCGACGCGTTCCAATCCGCAGGTCCAGGCCCAGCTGACTTACGCCGATGGCCTGCTGAAGGCGTGGATCGGGGCGAAGTCGCAGAAGTTCAAGGCGGTCGCAGTCGGGGCCAGCGACTTCACCATGTCCGGATGGGAGGCGGGAGCTTCGTTCCAGCAGGGTGCCTTCGGACTGCTGGCGAACTACGAGGGCGGCAAGGGCCTCGGTGTGCTGTCGGATGCGGACCAGGGGAATGTGCGCAGCAAGCACTGGCTGTTGCAGGGCACGTTCAAGGCTAGCGAAAAGCTGAAGCTGGGCCTAGGGTATGGCATCAGCAAGAACGACGACAACACTGCGGGAACGAACGGGTTGAAGTCGAACGCCAACCTCACGGCTGGCGCCTATTACGCGCTGACCGGCGCAATAACACTGGTGGGCGAAGTGGGGCAGACCCGCTCGAAATCCTTCACCGGTGGCGAGGCAAAGATGAATGGCGCCGCTTTCGGCGGCATCCTGTTCTTCTAACCGGCCTACTTGAGATGGGGCAGTTTGCGGTAGATCGTGTTGCGCGAAACGCCCAGGGCGCGTGCCGTGGCGGAGACATTGCCGCCATGCGCTTCCAGGGTCCGCACGATCAGGGCCTGCTCCATGTCTTCCAGCCGCGCGCCGGTGCAAGGCATGGTGGCCGCAGTGGCGGCTACGCTGGCGGCGGCAGGGGCAGCGGCAGCAGCAACAGGAAACTCCACCTGGGCCTCCCGCATGTCGTCGAGGAAATCGTCCGGCATATGCTGCAGGCCGATCTCGTCCTCGTCGCCGGCCATGACCACGCCGGTGCGCAGCAGGTTGGTAAGCTGGCGGAAGTTGCCCGGCCATTTATGGCGCAGGAAGAGCTGCATGAGGTCTGGCGCGACGGTATAGCGCTTGCCGCCACTGTCGGTCGTCAGGATCTTGTTGACCACGGTCTCGAGGTCGGTGCGTTCGCGCAGCGGCGGCAATTTCACAACCAGCCCGTTCAGGCGGTAATACAGGTCTTCGCGGAACAGGCCCTTGGCCATGCGGTCGCGCAGGTTGTGGTTGGTGGCGCAGATTACTTCCACATTTACCGGAATCGATTTGTCGCTGCCCAGTGGCGTGACCATCCGTTCCTGCAGCACGCGCAGTAGGCGGGCTTGCAATGGGAAGGGCATGTCGCCAATTTCGTCGAGGAATAGGGTGCCGCCATTCGCCTGCAGGATCTTGCCGACTGCGCCCTTCTTGCGCGCACCGGTGAACGCCCCGTCCTCATAGCCAAACAGTTCCGACTCGATCAGGGTCTCTGGAATCGAGGCGCAGTTGACCGGCACGAATGGCCCTTGGGCGCGCGGCGAGTCGTTGTGAATGGCTTGCGCCAGCAATTCCTTGCCGGTGCCAGTCTCCCCCATGATCATGATCGGGATGTCTTTGCCCAGCACGCGGGTGACCTTGTCGATGACCGCCTCAAGCTGCTGGTCGCCGGTGCGCAGGTAGCGCAGGCCGGACAGGCGGCGCGCCGTGTGGGCCGGATTGGTCTGCGCCGGGTGGCTTTCCTCGCGCGCCGAAATGATCGGGTGCTGGAAGTGGTTGTTGGCCAACCGAAGCTGGGCGCGGCCGAACACGCGCACGCCACTATGCAGGCACAGGTCCAGCAGTCCCGGCGCCGCAGTGCGGTAATGGTCGAACAGCGCCGACACCGGAAGGCCGAACAGGGAGCTGAAAGTATGGGACTGCAGCGCCGCGAACGACAGGCCAAGCTGGAATAGGCCGGCGCGGTTGGCTGCGATGAAGCGGCCGCCGGGGGTAAATGAGGCGATGCCCTCCATCAGGGTGCCTATAAATTCAGCACGGGCGTGGAAGTGCAGGGTAATGACGTCTTCGAAAGCGGCGGCAAACAGCTGGTTCTCCACCATCAGGGCCGACATCCGTACCAGGGCCATGGTGTGCTTATGGAAGGAGCGCTGGTCGCCCGAGACATCGAGCACGCCAATCACATTGCCGGCATGGTCGGTAATTGGTGCCGCGGAACAGGTCAGGAAGTGGTTGGCTTGCAGGAAATGTTGATCAGCATGCACCAGGGCCGGCTTGGCTTCGGCGATGGCGGTGCCGATCGCATTGGTGCCTTTACATTGCTCGGACCAGGTGGCGCCGGCCTGCAAGGCGACCCGATTGGCCTTCTCCAGGAAGTCCTCGTCGCCAAGGGAGTGCAGGATCACACCTTTGGCGTCCGTCAGGATCACCATATTGTGAGTGTTCACGATCTGCTGGTAGAGCGTTTCCATTGCCGGCACGGCATGCGTGTGCAACAAGCGGTTCTGCTCAATGATATGGGATAGGGAGCAGCGGTCGATGGGGCCCAGGTCTACGTCGCTGCACGGATCGAGGCCATAAGTGCGTGAGCGCAGGTGCGCAGTCTCGATGATTGCGTTGTTCACATTTGGAACAGTTTCCTGTTGCATGTCTCCCCCAGCAGCCTTTGTGGCTTTCCTTAATGTAGCACCTGTGTCAAAACTGAACAAAAGCAGATTGCCAGACGCGTTACATTGTTAAGCAAGCAAACAAGATGCCAGATACCCCTTGCGCTCTGGGAGCCGGTCGGCTATAGTTCTGTCCCTCGCAACGCAGCGCAGTCAAACGACAACGCAGCGAAGCGAAAAAGAAGGGGTTGACGAGTTGCACGCTGTACCGCATAATCTCGCTTCTCTGCTGCTGACGAACACAACGCTTCGTCGACAATACAAGGCAGCGATCTTTAAAAATCAACAGTCGATAAGTGTGGGCGTTTGACGATATGCCCGGACCTTCGGGTCCGATGCTCAAAATATACGTTATAACGCTCGCACAAAATAAACGTAAATCTCGAAAGAGATTTCGTCAGTATTTTGAGTGAGTGACCTCGGTAGCAATATCGAAAAACAGAGATTGAACTGAAGAGTTTGATCCTGGCTCAGATTGAACGCTGGCGGCATGCTTTACACATGCAAGTCGAACGGCAGCGCGGGCTTCGGCCTGGCGGCGAGTGGCGAACGGGTGAGTAATATATCGGAACGTACCCAAGAGTGGGGGATAACGTAGCGAAAGTTACGCTAATACCGCATACGATCTAAGGATGAAAGCAGGGGATCTTCGGACCTTGTGCTCCTGGAGCGGCCGATATCTGATTAGCTAGTTGGTGAGGTAAAGGCTCACCAAGGCAACGATCAGTAGCTGGTCTGAGAGGACGACCAGCCACACTGGAACTGAGACACGGTCCAGACTCCTACGGGAGGCAGCAGTGGGGAATTTTGGACAATGGGGGCAACCCTGATCCAGCAATGCCGCGTGAGTGAAGAAGGCCTTCGGGTTGTAAAGCTCTTTTGTCAGGGAAGAAAAGGTCGTGGCTAATATCCACGACTGCTGACGGTACCTGAAGAATAAGCACCGGCTAACTACGTGCCAGCAGCCGCGGTAATACGTAGGGTGCAAGCGTTAATCGGAATTACTGGGCGTAAAGCGTGCGCAGGCGGTTTCGTAAGTCTGTCGTGAAATCCCCGGGCTTAACCTGGGAATGGCGATGGAGACTGCGAGGCTAGAGTTTGGCAGAGGGGGGTAGAATTCCACGTGTAGCAGTGAAATGCGTAGAGATGTGGAGGAACACCGATGGCGAAGGCAGCCCCCTGGGTCAAAACTGACGCTCATGCACGAAAGCGTGGGGAGCAAACAGGATTAGATACCCTGGTAGTCCACGCCCTAAACGATGTCTACTAGTTGTTGGGTCTTAATTGACTTAGTAACGCAGCTAACGCGTGAAGTAGACCGCCTGGGGAGTACGGTCGCAAGATTAAAACTCAAAGGAATTGACGGGGACCCGCACAAGCGGTGGATGATGTGGATTAATTCGATGCAACGCGAAAAACCTTACCTACCCTTGACATGGCAGGAATCCTGGAGAGATCCGGGAGTGCTCGAAAGAGAACCTGCACACAGGTGCTGCATGGCTGTCGTCAGCTCGTGTCGTGAGATGTTGGGTTAAGTCCCGCAACGAGCGCAACCCTTGTCATTAGTTGCTACGCAAGAGCACTCTAATGAGACTGCCGGTGACAAACCGGAGGAAGGTGGGGATGACGTCAAGTCCTCATGGCCCTTATGGGTAGGGCTTCACACGTCATACAATGGTACATACAGAGGGCCGCCAACCCGCGAGGGGGAGCTAATCCCAGAAAGTGTATCGTAGTCCGGATTGTAGTCTGCAACTCGACTACATGAAGTTGGAATCGCTAGTAATCGCGGATCAGCATGTCGCGGTGAATACGTTCCCGGGTCTTGTACACACCGCCCGTCACACCATGGGAGCGGGTTTTACCAGAAGTAGGTAGCTTAACCGCAAGGAGGGCGCTTACCACGGTAGGATTCGTGACTGGGGTGAAGTCGTAACAAGGTAGCCGTATCGGAAGGTGCGGCTGGATCACCTCCTTTCTAGAGTCGGCATCAGACTCAAACGTTCACACTTATCGGCTGTTGGAACAAGATTTCAAACGTAAGCGACCACGCTTAGGTTTGAACTTTATGTTCATCGTTCTTTAACAATCTGGAAGAAGTAAAAGTTTTATTAAGCGATATCGAAAGATATTACTTAGGGTAGTAGTAAAACTCATCAAACACAGTAGTAAGTGCTTGTAACTGATAGCCGTCAAGGTTATAGGGACAAGTGAATAAGTGCACATGGCGGATGCCTTGGCGATTACAGGCGATGAAGGACGTAGAAGTCTGCGATAAGCTTCGGGGAGCTGACAAACAAGCATTGATCCGAAGATTTCCGAATGGGGAAACCCGGCCTTATAGGTCATCACTCACTGAATACATAGGTGTGTGAAGCGAACGCGGCGAACTGAAACATCTAAGTAGCTGCAGGAAAAGAAATCAACCGAGATTCCCAAAGTAGTGGCGAGCGAAATGGGAAGAGCCTGTACGTGATAGTCGTTTGGATAATGGAACAGATTGGAAACTCTGGCCATAGCGGGTGATAGCCCCGTACATGAAATCCAAGCGGTGGTACTAAGCGTACGACAAGTAGGGCGGGACACGAGAAATCCTGTCTGAACATGGGGGGACCATCCTCCAAGGCTAAATACTCGTAATCGACCGATAGTGAACCAGTACCGTGAGGGAAAGGCGAAAAGAACCCCGGGAGGGGAGTGAAATAGATCCTGAAACCGTGTGCATACAAACAGTCGGAGCCTCGTAAGGGGTGACGGCGTACCTTTTGTATAATGGGTCAGCGACTTACATTCAGTGGCGAGGTTAACCAGATAGGGGAGCCGTAGAGAAATCGAGTCCGAACAGGGCGCCAGTCGCTGGGTGTAGACCCGAAACCAAGTGATCTATCCATGGCCAGGTTGAAGGTGCGGTAACACGCACTGGAGGACCGAACCCACTAATGTTGAAAAATTAGGGGATGAGCTGTGGATAGGGGTGAAAGGCTAAACAAACTTGGAAATAGCTGGTTCTCTCCGAAAACTATTTAGGTAGTGCCTCAAGTATCACCGACGGGGGTAGAGCACTGTTATGGCTAGGGGGTCATCGCGACTTACCAAACCATTGCAAACTCCGAATACCGTTGAGTGCGAGCTTGGGAGACAGACATCGGGTGCTAACGTCCGGTGTCAAGAGGGAAACAACCCAGACCGCCAGCTAAGGTCCCAAAGATTGGCTAAGTGGAAAACGAAGTGGGAAGGCTAAAACAGTCAGGATGTTGGCTTAGAAGCAGCCATCATTTAAAGAAAGCGTAATAGCTCACTGATCGAGTCGTCCTGCGCGGAAGATGTAACGGGGCTAAGCCAGTCACCGAAGCTGCGGATATCCGTAAGGATATGGTAGGAGAGCGTTCTGTAAGCCTGCGAAGGTGTCTTGTAAAGGATGCTGGAGGTATCAGAAGTGCGAATGCTGACATGAGTAGCGATAATGCGGGTGAAAAGCCCGCACGCCGTAAGCCCAAGGTTTCCTGTTCAACGTTCATCGGAGCAGGGTGAGTCGGCCCCTAAGGCGAGGCAGAGATGCGTAGCTGATGGGAAGCAGGTTAATATTCCTGCACCGTCGTATGATGCGATGGGGGGACGGATCGCGGAAGGTTGTCTGCCTGTTGGAATAGGCAGTTCCTGGTTCATAGAAGGCGCTTAGGCAAATCCGGGCGCGTAATTCAAGGGACTGGGACGAGTGAGCTTGCTCACGAAGCAATCGGAAGTGGTTCCAAGAAAAGCCTCTAAGCTTCAGTCATACGAGACCGTACCGCAAACCGACACAGGTGGGCGAGATGAGTATTCTAAGGCGCTTGAGAGAACTCGGGAGAAGGAACTCGGCAAATTGGTACCGTAACTTCGGGATAAGGTACGCCTCGGTAGCTTGACCACTTTACTGTGGAAGGGCGAAAAGGTTGCAATAAACTGGTGGCTGCGACTGTTTAATAAAAACACAGCACTCTGCAAACACGAAAGTGGACGTATAGGGTGTGACGCCTGCCCGGTGCTGGAAGATTAAATGATGGGGTGCAAGCTCTTGATTGAAGTCCCAGTAAACGGCGGCCGTAACTATAACGGTCCTAAGGTAGCGAAATTCCTTGTCGGGTAAGTTCCGACCTGCACGAATGGCGTAACGATGGCCACACTGTCTCCTCCCGAGACTCAGCGAAGTTGAAGTGTTTGTGATGATGCAATCTACCCGCGGCTAGACGGAAAGACCCCATGAACCTTTACTGTAGCTTTGCATTGGACTTTGAACCAATCTGTGTAGGATAGGTGGGAGGCTTTGAAGTAGGGACGCCAGTTCCTATGGAGCCATCCTTGAAATACCACCCTGGTTTGTTTGAGGTTCTAACCTTGGTCCGTGATCCGGATCGGGGACAGTGCATGGTAGGCAGTTTGACTGGGGCGGTCTCCTCCCAAACGGTAACGGAGGAGTTCGAAGGTACGCTAGGTACGGTCGGACATCGTGCTAATAGTGCAATGGCATAAGCGTGCTTAACTGCGAGACCGACAAGTCGAGCAGGTACGAAAGTAGGACATAGTGATCCGGTGGTTCTGTATGGAAGGGCCATCGCTCAACGGATAAAAGGTACTCTGGGGATAACAGGCTGATTCCTCCCAAGAGTTCATATCGACGGGGGAGTTTGGCACCTCGATGTCGGCTCATCACATCCTGGGGCTGTAGCCGGTCCCAAGGGTATGGCTGTTCGCCATTTAAAGTGGTACGTGAGCTGGGTTTAAAACGTCGTGAGACAGTTTGGTCCCTATCTGCCGTGGGCGTTGGAAATTTGAAGGGGGCTGCTCCTAGTACGAGAGGACCGGAGTGGACGAACCTCTGGTGTACCGGTTGTCACGCCAGTGGCATTGCCGGGTAGCTAAGTTCGGAAGAGATAACCGCTGAAAGCATCTAAGCGGGAAACTTGCCTTAAGATGAGATTTCCCGGAGCCTTGAGCTCCTTGAAGGGTCGTTCGAGACCAGGACGTTGATAGGTCAGGTGTGGAAGTGCAGTAATGCATTAAGCTAACTGATACTAATTGCCCGTACGGCTTGTCCCTATAACCTTGACGGTTATGTAGCACTTACCGTGTTTGAGAACACTACCCCAACTTTACTTCTTCCACGATTGTTGACAAGTCATGCCTGATGACCATAGCAAGTCGGTCCCACCCCTTCCCATCCCGAACAGGACCGTGAAACGACTCTGCGCCGATGATAGTGCTGCAACCAGTGTGAAAGTAGGTTATCGTCAGGCTCTTATTAGAAAAGCCCGCCAGGCATGAATGCCGGCGGGCTTTTTGTTTTGCGCGTCCGATGGGTTACTGGTTGGACCAGTCAGGCCGCCTCCAGCTTGCCCGCCACGTAGTCGATATGCGCTTGCATCGCGGTGCGCGCCGCCTCGGGCTTGCGCGCGCAAATGGCCTGGCAGATTGCGCGGTGCTGCTGCAATAGCTGGCCGGATACCTCGTCATCCAGTGCCCGCAAATTGGAGCCATTCAGCGTAATGTGTTCGCGCAGTATTCCCAGCACGCTGGCATGCAGGTGCAGGAACATGCTGTTGTGAGATGCCAGTGCGATGGCCGCATGCAGTTCCGCGTCGAGTGCCGCTTCCTTCGCGGCGTGATCGTCCTGGCGCGCTTGCTCAAGTCCCGCCAGCAGGGCGCGAATGCCGGCATACTCTTCATCAGTACCGCGCAGCGCGGCGTAATAGGCCGTGGCGCCTTCCAGCACACGGCGAAATTCCAGCACCTCACTCAATAGCACCGGATGATCGACGACCAGTTGCGCCCACGGCGATGCGCTGCCGGTGCGTAGTTGATCGCCCACGAACATGCCCGCGCCAGGGCGGCTGCGCAGCAGGCCTCGTGCCACCATTCTTTGCAGCGCCTCGCGGATCGTATTGCGCGACACTGAGAACTGCTCGGCGAGCACGCGCTCGGACGGCAGCTTTGCGTTGGCGGGATAGCGGCCATCCAGCAGCGCCACTTCCAGTTGGCGTTGAACCTCTTCTACCAGCCCGCTTGTTTTCATCTTGGCGATCTCCTTTTGCGGCCCATGGTCCAACCAGTTTGCGGCGCCGCCGGCATGCGGGAATTATGGGACCTGTCGACGGAATAAGCAAAACAGAGGAGACGCGCCATGAGGCCCCGACACTACCCATCGCTGGCAAGCCAGCGCCATCAACATGTGTACCTGTTCGGTACCTGCGTGATCGACTTGTTCATGCCGGAAGCGGGACTCGATGCGGTACGCCTGCTCGAGCAGCAAGGCGTGACCGTGCACTTCCCGCGCGGCCAGAGCTGCTGCGGCCAGCCTGCCTACAGCAGCGGCAACCCTGAGCAGGCGCAAGCCGTGGCGCGCGCGCAGCTGGATTTGTTCCCGCAGCCATGGCCTGTCGTCGTGCCGTCCGGCTCTTGCGCGGGCATGATGCGACATCACTGGCCCGAACTGTTCAAAGATGATCCGGAGGCTGCCGCCAAGGCACGCGAGCTTGCAGGTCGGATCTACGAACTGAGCGAATTCCTGCTGCATGTACTGCACGTCGACTTCCAGGCTGCGCCTGCGCAGGGCGATGAAAAGGTGGTGCTGCACACCTCTTGCGGCGCCCGGCGCGAAATGGGCACCAGGGAGCATGGCGTGGCATTGCTCGACTCCTTGCCTGGCGTGACACGCGTGGAGCATCAGCGCGAATCGGAGTGCTGCGGCTTTGGCGGCACCTTCTCGCTCAAGCATCCCGACATTTCCGGCGCGATGGTCGCCGACAAGATCGCTGCGGCCTGCGCGACAGGCTGCACGCGCCTGGTTTCTGCCGACTGCGGCTGCCTGCTGAATATCGGTCATGCAGCGCAGCACCAGGGAGCGCCGCTCAAAGTGGAGCATATGGCCAGCTTCCTGTGGCGCCGCCTGAACGGTCATGCCGCCGCGCCGGAGCAGGATGGAGGTGCGCAATGAGCAGCATGGGTAGCCGCGAGCGCATCCTGGGCGCCTTGCGCATTGCCGCGCCGGCCGCGACGCCGGACAGCCGCGACGTGGAGTCGCGCATCAGCCAGCATCATGCACATGGCGCCCTGCGCGCAGCCTCGCCGAAGCAGCGAGCGGACGTCATGGAGCGCGTCATGACTTCGGTGCGCACGGAAGTCTGGCGCAGCAGCGCCGCGAAATGGCCCGCACTGTTGGTCGGCAAGCTTGGGCGGGCCGGCGTGCAGCGCTTGCTGCTCGACCATGCCACAGCCGAAGGCACGGCGCTTGCCGCCGCACTGCCAGCCGGCATGCAGGCTCTCTCGTTCGCGCAGCCGCTGGAAGCGTGGAAGGATTCATTGTTCTCCTCGGTGGATGCAGGCTTTACCGTGGCGCGTTCCGGAATCGCCACCACCGGCACGCTGGTGCTGGCGCCCGATGCGGGCACGCCGCGTACCGTATCGCTTGTGCCGCCGCTGCACGTGGCGCTGGTGTATGCGAGCACGCTGCATGCCGACCTGCATGCGGCCGTGCACGCCGAGCGCTGGTGCGCAGGCATGCCGACCAACCTGGTGCTGGTATCGGGCCCTTCAAAAACTTCGGATATCCAGCAAACCCTGGCCTACGGCGCGCACGGGCCAGCCGCACTGTGGGTGGTGATCGTTGATGACGACAGGGAGGTGCAGGCATGAACGCGCGGCCAATGCACTTTGTTTCGCCTGCCGACTTTCGCGAGCGGGTCAGCGGAGCCTTGCAGGACCAGGCCCTGCGCTCCAGCATGCGCGGCGCGATGGATTTCCTGCAGGCCAAGCGCAGCAACCAATTCCCCGACACTGGCGAACTGGAACAGCTGCGCGACCTGGGCGAAGCGATACGCCAGCATGCGCTGGCCAACCTGCCGGACCTGCTGGTGCAGTTCGAATCCAGCCTGCAGGCGTTAGGCGTGGACGTGCACTGGGCCGCCACGGCGGACGAAGCCAACGCCATCATCCATGAAATCGCACAGCGCCACGGTGCCCGCAGTATCGTCAAGGGCAAGTCGATGGCCAGCGAAGAGGTGGAGCTGAACCACTATATGGCTGAACGCGGCATCGGCTGTATCGAATCCGACATGGGCGAATACATCGTGCAGTTGGCGCAGGAGAAGCCCTCGCATATCGTCATGCCGGCCCTGCACAAGACGCGCGCCGAGATTGGCGCCCTGTTCGAACGCCACCTGCCCGGCACGCCCTATACCGAAGATGTTGACACGCTGATCCTGGCAGGCCGGCGCAGCCTGCGCCAGAAATTCGCCGATGCGGATATCGGCCTGTCCGGCGTCAACTTTGCGGCAGCCGATACCGGCACCCTGTGGCTGGTGGAGAACGAGGGCAACGGCCGCTTGTCGACCACGGTGCCGGATGTGCATATCGCCCTGATGGGCATGGAGAAGGTGGTGGCGAGGCTGGAGCATATTGTGCCGCTGGCGAGCCTGCTGACACGCTCGGCCACCGGCCAGGCCATTACCACCTATTTCAACCTGATCACCGGTCCGCGCCGCGCCGGCGAACTGGATGGTCCGCGCGAAATGCATGTGGTCCTGCTCGATAACGGCCGCACACAGGCCTATGCCGACCAGCAGTTGCGCGCCACCTTGCAGTGCATCCGCTGCGGCGCTTGCATGAACCACTGCCCGGTATATGAGCGGGTGGGCGGACATGCATACGGCACCACGTATCCGGGGCCGATCGGCAAGATCATCTCCCCGCATCTGCTGGGACTGGAAGAGACGGCCGACCTGGTGACAGCTTCCAGCCTGTGCGGCGCCTGTGCCGAAGTATGTCCGGTGCGCATTCCGATTCCGTCGCTGCTGGTGCGGCTGCGCACCGAGGCGAATCGCGATCCTGCGCAGCAGGTCGAGCATCCCCTGCGCGGCCAGGGGGCCAGCTTCAGCCGCGGTGACCGGCTGGTGTGGCGCTTCTGGAGCGGCGCCTTCGCGCGCCCCTCGGCCTATCGCTGGTTCCGTTGGCTGGCGACCCGGCTGCGAGACTTCGCTCCGTCCTCCCAACTGGGGTGGACGCGCCACCGTGCACCGCTGGTGCCCGCTCGGCGCAGCCTGTCCGACCTGCTGCGGGAAAGGGGACAGGCGGAATAAGGATTGTTGCACCCATTACGGCGCCTGGCGCCGGCATAAGAAAAATTTCAAACCATTGGAGGAGAGTCAAATGCAAACCTGGAACCAGATCTACGCCCCGTTGGGCGGCCTGGCGCTGTCGGCCCTGGTCGCCGCCATTCCCATTCTCTTTTTCTTTGTCGCGCTGGCAGTCTGGCGCCTCAAAGGCCATGTCGCCGCCGCCGTGACACTGGCATTGTCGCTTGCGGTCGCGATTTTCTGTTATGGCATGCCGGTGCCGCAGGCGCTGGCTGCTGCGGGCTACGGCTTTGCTTACGGAATGTGGCCCATCGCATGGATCATTATCAGCGCGGTGTTCCTGTACAAGGTGGTTGAGCGTACCGGCCAGCTCGAAATCATCCGCGCGTCGGTGGTATCGATTACGGACGACCAGCGCCTGCAGATGCTGCTGATCGGCTTTTCCTTCGGCGCCTTCCTGGAAGGGGCGGCAGGCTTTGGCGCACCTGTGGCGATCACTTCCGCGCTGCTGGTTGGCCTGGGCTTCAATCCGCTGTACGCGGCCGGCCTGTGCCTGATTGCCAATACCGCGCCGGTAGCCTTTGGCGCCATGGGCATTCCCATTATCGTTGCGGGGCAGGTCACCGGCCTCGACGCGATGAACATCGGCGCCATGGCCGGCCGCCAGCTGCCGCTGCTGTCGCTGCTGGTGCCTTTCTGGCTGGTGTTCATGATGGACGGCAAGCGCGGCATCAAGGAGGCCTGGCCCGCAGCGCTGGTGGCCGGCGGCAGTTTCGCCGTCACGCAGTACATCACCTCCAACTATATAGGCCCGGAACTGCCGGACATCACCTCCGCCCTGGTCAGCCTGGGCGCCCTGACCGGCTTCCTGAAGGTATGGCAGCCCGCCAGCGCCAAGGCCGGGGCACGCAATACCATTTCGATGGGCGGCGGCACGGCGGCCATGTCGCCGTTCGGCGGTGCTGCGGCAGCGGGCACGCAGCCGCGCAGCCGCAGCCAATCGCCATACACCACCGCGCAAACGGTGCGTGCCTGGGCGCCATTCGGCCTGCTGACCGCCGTGGTGACGGTGTGGAGCCTGCCGCAGTTCAAGGCGCTGTTCGCTGCCAAAGGCGCATTGGCCGGCACAGTGCTGAAATTTCACGTCCCATACCTGGACATGATGGTGGTCAAGATGGCGCCGATCGTCGCAGCGCCCAAGGCATATGAGGCGGTCTTCAAGCTGGACCTGGTCTCGGCCGTCGGCACGGCGATCCTGGTTTCGACATTGCTGTCGATGGTCTTGCTGCGCTTTAGCCTGGGCAACGGCTTGCGGGCCTTGCGTGACACCGTCCTTGAACTGCGCCGCCCCGTGCTGTCGATCGGGCTAGTACTGGCGTTTGCGTTCGTCGCCAACTACTCGGGCATGTCCTCCACGCTGGCATTGGTGCTGGCCGGGACCGGCGCGGCCTTCCCGTTCTTCTCGCCTTTCCTCGGCTGGCTCGGCGTGTTCCTGACCGGCTCCGATACCTCGTCGAATGCCTTGTTCTGCTCCCTGCAGAACACCACCGCGCACCAGGTTGGCGTATCCGATACCTTGCTGGTGGCCGCGAATACCACCGGTGGCGTGACCGGCAAGATGATTTCGCCGCAGTCGATTGCCGTTGCCTGCGCAGCCACGGGCCTGGTCGGGCGGGAGTCCGAATTGTTCCGCTTCACGCTCAAACACAGCCTGCTGTTTGCCGCCATCGTGGGCCTGATGACGGTCTTGCAGGCCTATGTGTTCCCCGGAATGGTGCCGCACTGACGCGGGCCGCAAACTGGTCCAGGCCTGTCTTGCGAATGAAGGCAAGGCAGGCCATTTTCTTTCGAAAGTCTCAAATACGACATACAACAGAAGGTTGTCTCAATTTTGTGCAAACGTTGACTAGCTCCATGCAACCTAGCTAGTGTTGGTATTCGAGCCGGAGAAACCGGACGACAAAACACAAGACAATCACGGGACTAATGGAGCAAAAATGAAGATTCGCAAGACCCTGATCGCGGCAGCGATCACCCTTGTAGCAGCACAGGCTGGCGCCGCCAGCATGATGGCCAGCCCAGTCGCATTCTCCGCCCAGGAAAAGGCACGCCTGCTGGCAACCCTGAACGGCGAGCGCGGCAAGTTCGGCCTGGATACTGACCACGGCTACAGCATCGCCTCCCAGCATCCGGGCGCTTCAGGCCAGGCGATCAGCCGCATGAGCCATACCTACAAGGGCGTGCGCATTTTCGAATCCGAGTCCGTGATCGTGACCGACAAGGCCGGCAGTATCGTTGGCGAATCGGTGACCGACCGCCGCGCCAGCCTGTCTGCCAAGCGCTTCGACGTGAAGCCAACCCTGTCGGGCAGCGCCGCCATTTCCAAGGCAATGGCAACCCTGCCGGCAGCCGCCAGCCACATCGACCCGCCGTCCGCTGAACTGATCATCTTCCCCGTCATGAAGACCGTGCGCGTTGCCGGCGCCGAAACCAAGGCCGAAGCCGACCTGAATGCACTGGACGTGAAAGACGTGGTGGGCAGCTACCAGCTCGCCTACCTGGTGAAGACCCGCATGACCAAGGGACAGGAAGCCGTTTTCCACAATACCATCGTGAACGCCAGGGACGGCAGCCTGCTGGACCAGTGGAGCATGGTGCAGAGCGTGGTCGGCACCGGCCATAGCCAGTACAACGGCGACGTGCCGATCCAGACCACCCTGTCCGGTACCACCTACCAGATGCTCGATTCCACCCGCGGCGTCGGCGGCCAGTTCGGCGGTGCTGCAATCACCAATGCCAACCACGCTTCGACTTCCAACCCGACTCCGGGCGTGATCTACACCAACAGCACCAACGTCTGGGGCGATGGCCAGAACTACATTTCCGGCGGCAGCACCACCAACGCCAACGGCCAGACCGCTGCCGTCAATGCGCTGTGGGGCTTGCAGAACACCTACGACACCATGAGCAATGTGCTGGGCTGGAAGTCGCTGGACGGTAACAACACCGCAACCTACATCGCCGTACACGTGGGCACCGCTTACGACAACGCCTTCTACACCGATTCCTGCAAGTGCATGTACATCGGCGACGGTTCCAGCTTCTACAGCCTTGGTTCGATCGACGTGATCGGCCACGAAATGGGCCACGGCGTGACCGCTGCAACGTCCAACCTGACCTACCGCGGCGAGTCCGGCGGCCTGAACGAATCTTCGTCCGACATCAACGGCGAAGCGGTGGAAGCCTACGCACGCAACGGCGGCACCGGCAGCGTTGTCAACGCCGGCAACGACTGGATGATGGGCAAGGAAATCTCGAAGACCGGTACCCCGCTGCGCTGGCTGTACAAGCCAAGCAAGGACGGCAAGAGCCCGAATGCATGGAGCACTTCCCTGAAGCGCCTGGACCCGCACTACAGCAGCGGCCCTAACAACCGCATGTTCTACTTCCTGGCCATGGGTTCGAGCTCGGTGTCCACCAGCGACTACTACTCCCAGTACCTGACCCAGGCCCCGAAGAACATGACCGGCATCGGCATCGACAAGGCATATCGCATCTGGTTCAAGGCCAACACCACCAAGCTGACTTCCGGCTCGACCTATGCTGACGCACGTGCAGCAGTCGTGGCAGCAGCGCAGGAACTGTATGGCGTTGGCAGCGTTGAGGCCAAGGCGGCCATGCGCGCTTACGCCGCGATCAACGTGGGTGCAGACGTCGCTGAATAAGCTGCGCGTCCCTGCATGAGAACCGCCAGGGTGACCTGGCGGTTTTTTTTTCGGCTTAAGCGTGCCGCAGCACGACCGTCGCAATCACCGCTACGAACATGGTGAAGAAATAGCGCGGCCAGCCGGCACTGAAATTTCGCCATGCCAGCACTGCAAGTACCACGGCGGCGACGAATGGAATCGGCGTGCGGAAGTTCAGGCACAAGGTCGTGGCGAAGTAGAGCTGGATGAGGATAGCCACCCATGGACGTCCGGTGAACATCCCGCGGCTTTCGCGCGTAGGAGGCTGCGGCGTGGTAGCCGGCCTTGCCGCCGGCCTCGAAGGAGAGCCTGTGGGCGCAGCAGGCTTTTGCCTTGCAGCGGCTTTTGCCTGCGTCAACTGCTCCTGCGTTTTCTCCAGCACGGGCGCAGCCGGTATTGCCGCTTGCCAGAAGCCGGCCCACGGTTCCTTGCCTTGCGCCGACAAAGCGCGGAAGCCGCTGCTGCGGCGGGCGACAGGTGCGCTTGCTGCCGGCGCTTGCGCAGTCCATTTCGCGCGGGCTGCCCGCACCTGTTGCAGTAACGGTGCCCCTTTCTCGGCGTCGACCATCTTGATGAACTGCGCGTAACCTTCGAGCGCATCGATCACGTTTTCATTGCCGTTCCATTGTTTGCCGGCCGGGCCGTCTTTTTCGACCTGGAACAGGGTCGCGCGGAAGCGGCGCAAGGTATCGCGGTCGAGGGACAGCTTCTTGTTGACCACGATGCCGGTCACGCTCTGGCAATGCGCATCGCTCATGACATGCTGCTTGTCCGGGTGAGGCGTGAAGCCTTCGTCGGCAATGATCTGCTTGACGCGCCATAGCAGCTTGCCGGCCAGCTTGCGCGCGGCGGCATCGCCGGAGAAGGTCAGGTCGTCGGCATAGCGGGTGTAGGTGAAGCCAAGCTTTGCGGCGCAGCTTTGCACGCGAGCGTCGAGACGCCGGCACAGGATGTTGGTCAGCGCCGGGCTGCTCGGAGCGCCCTGGGGCAGGGCGCGCTCGCCGGTGGCGACAAAGAATCTTTCGCCGTCCACGCTGACTTCTTCAACGGGCGTCTCCGTGCAAACCAGCCCGAGCGTGGTGGCCAGTTGTGCGCTGTAGCCCAGCTCCCTGAACACGCCCTTGATGCGCGGCAGGCTGATGGACGGGAAAAAATTCTTCAGGTCCAGGTTGATGACCACGGACTTGCCCACGTGGGGGTGGGCATTGCTGACAATCGAACGGCCTGGGATGAACCCATGCGCGGCAGGGTGCAGCGGCACCTTGGCCAGGATGTTGTCCAGCACCCAATACTGCAGGCGCTTCACGCGCGGCAGCGGCGCAGAGATGATGCGTTCGCCGCCGGTTTTCTTCGGCATGGCGAAGCGGCGATAGTGGCTGATGCGCGATACGCGGCGCTCGAAACTCAGGAAGCGCAGCTCGGGCAGCGTGATGCCCATGGCGGTTGCGAGTTCGCTCGCGTTGTTCATTGCAGGCAGCGACCAGCGCGCCAGTTTTTCGGCATTGCTCTCGGCGTGATTCAGGCCGGCGGAAACGCCTTCGCCCAGGTAGAGCAGTTCGGTGGACTGGCGCTGATGCCAGGCCGTCGCGCGTTCAAAACGTTCGCGCGCACGCTTCTGGCGGGTCTCTTCCCGCCGTTGCCGCGCTTTGGCCATGCGCTCCTTGCGCATCGCCTTGAGAGCCTGTTCCGGGTCCTGGATGGTGCGCAGTTCCTGGCCAAGGCGGTGCAGGGCGCTGCTGAGTTCAGCTTCACGCTTGACGACTTCTTCCAGTTCGGTAGGCTCGCCGGTATTGGCAGGCCAGAAGCCGAGGCGCTGCATCTCGCCCAGCACGACTTCCTGGCGCGAGCTGTTACGCAGGCGCTCCATCAATTCTGCGCGCGTGGTGACTGGGCTGGATTCGGTGGCGCTCATTGCATGGCCTCCTGGCGAGGCGAGCGCGAAAGATGCAGACACGGCGGGATTGTCATCGAAGAGCCTTTAAGACTGGGGCGCTCCACTCGATGCCATACGACACCGGTGCTGCGAATGGACTGCAGGGCAGTCACACCGTCTTGCGGCACCGGTGTCAGTATGGCACTGTGAAGAGCGTGCCAGTGGCGCATGGGAAGAGCTGAATACGTGAACGGCGATCCACCGTTCGGGTTGCAAGAGCCATCCCGCCGTGTTTGCTGGAACGAGTATATCAGTTCATTTGCTTTTTTCATATCGATCGTCATCCTCAAGCCGCCTGCTGCCGCGACATGCGCAGCGCGAGCATGTGCGCGCAAGGACCTTTGTGCATGCGGTTGAACGTGAAGAAGTTGCATTGGCAGGCGCCATCGACGATGCGTTCGTCGGCATCCAGCCGCAGCATGACCTGGTACTGGCGGTCGCCTTGCTTTGCCTGTGCGCTCAGGCGGATGCTGCCGTCTGCAACCGCTTCCACGGCGTGTCCGCTCATTGCATGGAGGGCGACCAGCTTCCGGGCCTCCTCCTCCTCGGGGCTGGCGAAACGCAGCGTGTCCAGCGGCAGCGGCTCGCGCGCCAGTTCGCGCAGGCGGTAGACTTCATTCACCAGGTCGTAGATCACGCGGCCGGCCTGGGTGTACAGGGTCAGCGCGCGTTCGACCAGCATGCGATCGAGGCCGGTGTCGAGCGACAACTGGGCGCTGGTGGCGAACCAGCGCTTGCCCAGCGCGGCAAAGACTTTTTTCTTGCTGTCGTTGTCGATCTCGCCGCGCGGCGCGAGCAAATCGAACTGGCCGGCATGCGACCAGTCGTTGGCGGTCCAGCCGGAAAGCCCAAGCGTGAACTGCATGCCGGGCATATTGGCGATCCAGAAGCTTGGCAGGCCGCTGCCCATCAGGTGCACAGTGAAGCTCTGGGCGACGGGAATCAGGCGCTCCAGCAGCATCAGGCGGCGGCGGCCCCAGACGCGAACTTCTTCCGCCACGTTGCCCTGATAGATGGAGCGGCGGCAAACCACTTCCTCGTTCCAAGGTTCGAACACCGCGCGCACCGGTTCTCCCGGCGCCAGCACGAAACGGATCGAGCGCGGACCGACGCGCTCCTTCTTGCGCCGCATCTGCAGGCAGAAGTTGTGCACGTCCATCGGGTGCAGGTCCAGCCGGCGCGCCACCATGTTCATTGCGCTGCTGACCTGCAGGAAGCCGCGCACCCAGGTGTCGGGCACGTCGATTTTCTCTTCGATGAATTCGGGATCGTCGGCGGTCCTGACGTGGAAGCCGCCCGGATCGATCGACAGCCTGGTGCTTTTGTAGTCGCGAATCTTCTGGAATTCGCCGTACAGGCTTTCCGAGTAGTCGATATTGGTGGTGCCGCAAGCGAAGTCGCCGATGTGGTCGAACACATTGTGGCTACAACTGAGCGAGGCGTAGCTCGATTCGTCGCGGCTGAAACACTCGAAGAAAACGCGGTCCGGATGCACGGTAATGACCGGGTCGAGCGCGATCCACAGTTCGCGGTTGGTCTGGTACAGGTAGTTGTAGTACCGCGCTTGCGCATCGTAGAAGGGCTTCATCAGCTTCGACTTGCGCTCGCGCAGCGCACGTATTTCAGCTTGCAGCGGCTGCAACTGCTCTTTCAGCTCGCTGCCGCGGGCCTGGAACTGCGCCAGCATCATGCCTTCGTTTTGCGCTACCCATTCCTTGTAGGCTGTCTTGTCCTTGGGCTGGTAGCGCTGGTCGGCGACCACGACATCGTGCAGGGCGGAGATCGCCTCGCGGAAAGGAATGTGCTTGTTGATGTCGGCGACGAAGTGGGTCGGTGCGCGCAGGGTATCCGGCACGAAGCGCATATCGGTCGACGCGGCGCTGTTGCTGACGTAGGTCTCGCCGTAGTAGCGGTACTGGAATCTCATGTCTTGCTTCCCCGGCCGGCGATGGCTGCTGGCGTATGGATCGTGATGGCTGCCGGCAGCCCGGGATAACGCTGCTGGATGGTGCGCAGGCCTTCGATGTATTGCGCCTTGTCGGCGATGGCGACTGTCAGCACCTGGCGTGCAAATACCCTGGCCACAAGGCGGCGATTTCCTCCGACAGTTCGGCCTGCGCGCGCAGGAACGCCTGCACGCGGCTTTTCACGACGCGGCCGCGATTCACTTGCGACAGCACGCTGAGGAAGTAAGGTTCCATGCGCTGCAGCTTGTGCACGTCGCCGGCGCAGGCGCTTTCCAGCCAGGAGCTGACGAACAGCTGCATATTGGCGGAAGGGTGCTGGCTCAGCTTATCCAGCAGCTCGGTCACGTCGCCGACGTCGAAATGCCTGGTGATCATGGCGCGGCCGAAGCGTTGCGCCGCCGGGTCCTGGTGGTCGCACAGGTTTACCAGCAGCAGCGGCGTCCAGTCGTCGCGGGTGCAGGCCTCGGTAAAGAAGGCCGAGGCGAACTCTCGGCTGTCGTCGAAGCGGCTGTCGAAAATGCGCAGCGCCGCCTCCATCTGGCTGCGTACGCGCTGAGGAGCGGAACGATAAGCCTGGAAAGCCCATTGCCGCACGCTGGCCGTGGGGTTGCGCCCGAAAGCGGCCCAGGCCGCGACGTCAAACTGTTCGGGGCGGAAGCCGGGCAGCAGGCGCGCACCGAGCAGCTGGGCGCCTTTGCTGCGCGCAGCCAGCAGGCGCGCCAGCAAGGCGGTATCGGCCAGTTGTTCCTCATCCTTCAAGGGACCGGTGACCCAGGCCACCAGGTCGGCATGCATGCCTTCGCCGGTTTCGCTGCGGAACAGCGCGTCGAGCAGGCCGGCCAGCAGCGCCTGGCGGAAGCCGGCATCGGCGACGCTCAGGCGCTGGATGACCGGATCGACGCCGCGCCGTACGCTTGCCTCGGCGCTGGTGGCAAAGGCGATGATCAGCTCCGACTGCGCGCACAGCACCTGGTCCGGCAGCGTGCCGAACAGGCGTACCGCTGCGCCGCGCACTTCGGCATCTTCATCCTTCAGCAGCATGGCCAGCCTGGAGCCGGGCAGCATGCCGGTGGGCGCGGGATGCAAGATCAGCCATTGGCAGGCCAGGAGCCGCACCGCAGCCAGCGCGTGGCCAAGCAGTTGCAGCAGGCGTTCGTACGGTGCGCCTGCCGCGGCATCGCGCAGCGGATTCTCGATCAGCCAATGCAGGTCGGCTCCAATCGGCGGCACGGCGTTGCGCGCATCGTCGATGTCGGCGCAGTTGTCCAGCCAGTCAAGCAGTTGCATGACAATGGCCGGAGCCTGGCCTGGCAAGGTCGCAGCGACCTGGCACAACATGCGGCCCTGGCGGCGTACCGCCTCCAGCGGAGCGCAGGCGATGGTCGCGACCAGCAGCGGGTCGGCAGCGTAGTTCAGCGGGTCGCGCACGATGCAGTCCAGCGCGTATTGGGTCGCTTCCGGCAAGGTGCACTGGATCAGGAGCAGCAGCCACTCGGTTGGCGGAATGCCCGGTTCGAAGCGCTGGCGCGCCACCTGGAAGGCAAAGCGTGCCGTCGACAGGTAGGGGCTGCGCAACAGCTCGCGGATCACGTCCGGCTCCAGGGCGGCGCAGAAGGCCTTGTTGTCGGCCAGCGCGCGCGCCGCGAATTCGTGCACGCCGGCGCAGCGGCTTTGCTGCATCAGCGAGAGCAGGGCCTGCGGCTGCGCATCCCACAGCTCGGGGAAGGCTTCCTGGCGCCTGTCGTCGGGCTGGATCGGGTGCGGCTGGTACCAACTCGTGCCCGGGCGGTTGCTAAGCCAATGGCCGCGCGCGCGCAGCATGCGGTTGAAGACCATCCAGTAGCTGTAGCTGTCGTAGAAACGGCCACCGCGGGCGCTTGCCTGGCCGGCGTCGCTGTCATCCATCGCAGCCAGGACCCCGAGCGCCATGCGGACGTAGGCCGCGTCGCCGTCCTCCGCAAGCCGGCGCAATGTGCGCCAGCCGCGGCGGCGCAGGTAGTCGCGCGTGCGCAGGCCGTAAGCCACTTTGCTGTCGGGACGCGAGGCTTCCTCCGCGTACTTGACGTAGGCGCGGCGCACATAAATCCACTGGCTGCTGCTGGTATGGGTATCGGTGTCAAAGCGCTGCTGGATCAGGCCCCACAGCTCGGCATCGCCGGCCATCTCGGCTGCCTTGTAGATATGGCGCACGGCGCGGAAAGTCCCGGCGCGCAGGCGCATCCGCTTCAGGTGGGTGCGCAGCAGGCGGCGCGCCATCGGCTGGCTGAGGGCCACCTGGTGCAACTGCTCCAGCCAGTCCGACTTCGACAGGCCTTGCCACTCGTCGTCGCCGGCGGCAATCGACAGAAATTTTTCTTCATCCTGCTGGTCCCAGGCGTTGCGCAGGACTGCCGGCCAGTCGGCCAGCAAGCGGGCCGCGTGCGCCTGCAGTGCGGCGCCGTCGGCCAGCATCAGCCAGGCTTGCAGGGCGATGCGGCGCACGGCATCGCTGCGGCCGCGCGCGTGCAGCTCCTGCATGGCGACGGCGGCTCCGGCATCGCCGCAGCGGCCGATCGCCCAGGCCAGGCAGTAATCCTGCATGACGTCGCCGCGCGCTATCAGGTCGACCATGGCGGGGACGGCGCCGCGCAGGCGGCGTTCGCCGATGCGCCAGATGACCCGGTTGCGGTGGTGCTGGTCCAGCTTTTTCCAGTTTCCCGCTTGCAGTTGCTGCAGCAGCGCGACGGCGGCAGGATCGGATGGCGTTTGCGCCGGGGCTGGAGCGGATACCGCGCTTTGCGGCAGGGCCGGTTCGGGCGCGGTTGCCGGGTCGACGAAACCTTGCGCAGCGCGTTCGATCAGCGCCAGTTCAAACAGGGTTTCGGCGGCTTGCCAGTCGACCGGCTGCGGAGTGCGCGTGCTTTCGCGCCACTCTTCGCCGGTGCGGCCCTGGCGCAGGTTGACCAGGTAGCGGCCAGGAGATCCTGCCACTGCGCCCGCCACTTCGCAGAGCTCAATCTCGCAATGGATGGTGGCGTCTTTTTGCCTGCGAACCAGGCTGCTTTTCCGAATCAGCTTCACTGTAGTGCGGGCCTTGACTTGAAATCCGGTTACTCAACAGGACGATGTTAGCCAATCTTGCAAGTGTTTGCAAATAAAGCAATTCCTACGCCGTCTTGAGCAGCGCTTCCAGCAGCGGTTCGCAGGCGGCAGCCAGCCGATCCAGGCTAGCTTCGCGCAAGGCGTTGGTATCGACGGTGTGTTGCGTTGCCAGGCCGGCCCAGTGCAGCAAGGCGCGGCCGGCTTGCGGGTGGTCGAACAGCCCGTGCAGGTAGGTGCCGAGCACCTGGGCGTCGGACGAGACGGCGCCTTCCGGCCGGCCGTCGATAAAGAAGGCTGGTTGCGCCAGTGCGGGGCCGTGCGACACGCCCATGTGGATCTCGTAGCCGCTGACCGGCGCAGCGTTGAAGGCGCATTGGCCGGAGACTTGCGCCAGGCGTTTGTGGCGCGTGAGCTCCGTTCGCATGTCCAGCAAGCCCAGGCCGGTCTCGCTGCCGGCCCGGCCTTCCACGCCGTGCGGATCGTCCACCTGGGTGCCCAGCATCTGGAAGCCGCCGCAAATGCCGATCACCTTGCCGCCATAGCGCAGGTGGCGTGCGATCGCCTGCGGCCAGCCGCCTTCCTTCAGCGCGGCCAGGTCGTCGCGCGTGTTCTTGCTTCCCGGGAGGATGAGCAGGTCGGCAGGCGGGATTGCTTCGCCCTTGCGTACAAAGCGCAGGTCGACGCCGGGGTGGGCGCGCAGCGCATCGAAGTCGGTATGGTTGCTCATGCGCGGCAGGCTTGGCACCACCACGCGGAAGGCGCCGCGCTCGGCCTGCACGGCCTGCACCGCGTCTTCGGCATCCAGGTACAGGCCATGCAGGTAGGGCAGCACTGCCAGCACCGGCTTGCCGGTTTGTTGTTCCAGCCAGTCCAGGCCGGGCTCCAGCAGCTTGATGTCGCCGCGGAAGCGGTTGATGACGAAGCCGATGATGCGACGGCGTTCGCTCTCCGACAGGCAGGACAGGGTGCCCACAATGTGGGCGAACACGCCGCCGCGGTCGATGTCGGCGCACAGGATGACGGGGCAGTCGACGGCTTCCGCGAAGCCCATGTTGGCGATATCGCGGTCGCGCAGGTTGATTTCCGCCGGGCTGCCGGCGCCTTCCACCACCACGGTCTCATACTGTGCCGACAACCGCTGGTGGGATTCCAGGACGGCCGCCATGGCGACGGTCTTGTACTGGTGGTAGTCGCGCGCATTCATGTCGCCGCGCACCTTGCCGTGGATGATGACCTGGGCGCCGATATCGCTGCTTGGCTTGAGCAGCACGGGATTCATGTCGGTGTGCGACGGAATGCCGGCGGCAATCGCCTGCAGCGCCTGGGCGCGTCCGATTTCGCCGCCGTCGACGGTGACCGCGCTATTGAGCGCCATGTTCTGCGGCTTGAAGGGCGCGACGCGCACGCCGCGCTGTTTCAGCAGGCGGCACAGGGCCGCGACAATGGTGCTCTTGCCGGCGTCGGACGTGGTGCCCTGGACCATCAGGGTACGGTAAGGGAAGCTCATTTTGCAGGACGGTGCTTGCGCGCTTCATCCAGCTTTTCGCACAGCACTGCGGTGCCGGCGATCATGCGCGGACCGGCGCGATTGAGCAGGCTGCCGTCGATCGTGAACAGGTTGTCCTGCCTGGTCGCCTTGAGCGTCTTGTAAGGGCGCCACAGGCCGACCCCGCCATAGTCCTTTTCCGCCGTGGCGAAGACTGCTTCGGGATCGGCTTGCAGCACGGCCTCCACGCTGACTACCGGCGCCGTGACCTTCTGGTCGGCGAAGATGTTCTGGCCGCCGCATGCTTTCAGTGCGTCGCTGACGATGTGTTCGCCGTTCAGTGTGTAGAGCGGCTTGTCCCATACCTGGTAGAAGGTGCGCACCGGCGGACGCGCCGCATATTGCGCGCGCAGGGCAGCCAGCTTCTGGCGCAGTTCCTTCGCTGCCGCGTTGGCGGCGGGCTCGGTGCCAAGCAGCCTGCCCATCTTTTCCAGGTTGTCGGCGATCTGGTCCAGTTTTTTCGGCTCGCTGTGGAACATCGGGATGCCGAGCTGGCGCAGCTGGTCGATCTGGCGCTCGGAGGTGCCGTGGCGCCAGACCACCAGCAGGTCCGGCTTCATCGCCAGCAGGCGCTCCATGTCGACCTGGCGATTGTCGCCGACGCGGGGAATCTGCTTGGCGGCTTCGGGATAGTCGCTGTAGCTGACCGCACCCACGATTTTTTCGGCGCCGCCGGCTGCGAATAGCAGTTCCGTGACGTGCGGCGCCAGTGCGACGACGCGCTGCGCCGGCTTTTGCAGGGTGACCGGCTTGCCGTCATCGTCGTTGACGGTGATGGCGGCGTGCGCCTGCAGTTGGGCGGCGCACAGTGCGGAGATCAGCAGGTAACTTTTCATCGGTTCGTCCATTCGTTCAATGCCAGTTCAAGGCGCTGCCAGCCTGCCTCGTCGGACGGCAGGCCGAGGCGGATGCCGCGCGCCGCTTCGCGGAACAGGCGTACCCAGATGCCGCGGCGCGCCATGTGGTCGTGGAATTCTTCGGCAAGCGGTTCAGGCCACCATTGGAACAGCGAGGTGCCGTTGCTGGCGATGCCGTGGCTGGCCAGCAGCGCGCGCAGCCGGGTGCCGGCAGCGTGCAGCTTTTCCTGCGCGGCGCCCTGCCATGCGCTGTCCTCCAGCGCGGCGCGCGCGACTTGCTGCGCCGGTCCGCTTACTGCCCAGGGGCCGAGCATGTCGGCCAGCGGCGCGAGGATGTCGTCGCGCGCCGCGACGAAGCCGAGGCGCAAGCCTGCCAGGCCGAAGAACTTGCCGACGGAGCGTAGCACAACCAGGCCAGCGGCCTGCGTGGCGTCGGCAAGGCTGTGGGCGCCATCGGTGTCGGCGAAGGCCTCGTCGACGACCAGCCAGCCGCCGCGAGTTGCCAGCGCTTCCGCCCACCGGAGCAGGGTTGCGCGCGGTACGAAGGCGCCGGTAGGGTTGTTCGGGTTGCAGACCACCACAACGTCGGCCGTGGCCACGGCGGCGTCAAGTTCGCTGTAAGGAACTGGGCTGGTGCGGTGGCCATGCTGCGACCAATGATGCAGGTGCTCGGCATAGCTTGGGCTGGCGATCACCACGCGCGATGGCGCGCGCAGGCGGGGCAGGGCCTGGATTGCCGCCTGTGTTCCCGCGACTGCCAGCATGCGCGGTGCGCGGTAGTAGCATTGTGCGGCTTGCAGCAGGGCCGGATCGTTCTCGGGCAGTCGATGCCAGGCGTCGGAGGCCAAGGCTGGCGCTGGATAGCCGCCCGGATTCAGGCCGGTCGACAAGTCCAGCCAGTCGTTGCGGCCGTAGCGTTGCGCTGCTTCGCGCAGCTTGCCGCCGTGTTCAAGCATGATGTACTCCATAGGCGATGGCGAGCATGACGGCAATCCATAGCCCGCTTGCGTTGCGCACCAGGCGCCAGGCGCGCGTAATGTCGGCGGCAGACGCTTCGGCGCCCTCGCCGAGCGGCGGGCGCTGTTCGGTCTGGCCGCCATAGCTTGCTGCCCCGCCCAGTTGCAGGCCGAGCGCGCCGGCTCCAGTAGACATGACCGGCCCCGCGTTGGGACTGCTCCAGGCGGGAGCCTGCTTGCGCCAGCAGGCCAATGCGCGGCGCGTGCTTCCGGCGCCGGGCGCCAGCAGGGCGTAGCTCATGGCGGTCAGGCGCGCCGGCAGATAGTTGAGCGCATCGTCGATGCGGGCCGCGCTGCGGCCGAACAGGTTGAAACGTTCAGTGCGATAGCCCCACATGGCGTCGAGCGTGTTTGCGAGGCGGAACAGCAGGGCGCCGGGCCCGCCGGCGATGGCGAACCAGAACAGGGTGCCGAAGACGGCGTCATTGCCGTTCTCCAGCGTTGATTCGGTGGCGGCCTTGGCGAGTTCGGAAACGGTGGCCTGTTCGGTGTCGCGGCTGACGATGCGGGCGGTCAGGGCGCGGGCGGCCGGCAGGTCCTTGGATTGCAGGGCCCGGCCGATCGGGATCATGTGGTCGCGCAGGCTGCGCAGGCCAAGGCAGAAGTACAGCAGGGTGGCGTGCAGGGCCGCCTGTGCTGCGGCGGGCAGCGGCTGTGCGAAGGTCCATGCTGCCAGCATGGTGAGAGGCACTACGGCGAGCGCCCAGGCAAGTGCGCCGAGTGCGAAGCGGGCAACGGGTGCAGCCGGGGCGGCGGCGCTGGAACGGTTCAGGCGCGCTTCGATTGCGTTGGCCAGGCGGGCGAAGCCGACCAGCGGATGCAGGCGCGAGACTTCGCCGAGGATGGCGTCGAGCAGCACGCCAGCCAGCAGTGCGGCAGCGAATGTGGTCCAGTCCAGGCCAGCCAGCAGCATCAGGCGCCTTTCAGCATCAGCGGCAGGCCCGCCGCGACAAAGACGACCCGGTCGCAGACGGCGGCAACCGACTGGTTCAGGCGGCCGGCTTCGTCGGCATAGCTGCGCGAGACGGCGCCCCAGGGCACGATGCCCATGCCGACTTCATTCGACACCAGCACGACCTCGCCGCGCTCGACCGCCAGCTCGCCGAGCAGGGCCGCGCGCTGTTCGTGGAAGCACGCCGGAAGCTCGATCGTGCCGACTTCCGGGTATTGCGTGCCGTCGCTGAACATCAGATTGGACAGCCACAACGTCAGGCAATCGACCAGCACCAGGCGGTGCGCCGCCCGCCATTCGGCCAGGGCGGCTGCAAGCGCGACTGGCTCTTCGACGGTGCGCCAGTGTTGGGGCCGCTGCGCGCGATGTTGGGCGATACGGGCCGACATTTCGGCATCGCCCGCTGCGGCTGTGGCGATGTAGACCACCTCCTTGCCGGAAGCCGCCGCAAGCTGCTCGGCGTGGACGCTCTTGCCGGAACGGGCGCCGCCAAAGACCAGTGTGCGTGTCATGCAGCGCTCCGCAAGAACAAGGCCGCCACCGCGGCGGGGTTGGACGGGAAATAGCCGTGGAAGTAGGACGCTTGCAGCGAACCCACGCGGTAAACGGCTTCGCCCGCGGCGCCGCTTGGATGCTTTTGCGTCGTCGCGGCGGCGGGCACCGAGGTCTCCAGACGCGAGTAATGGAAGGTATGGCCGCGCAGCGGGCCCTGCGCGGTAGGCATCGCTTGCGCTCCCAGGCCGGCAAGGCGGGCCTGCATGGCGACCTTGCCGAGCAACAGGCCGGCCATCGGCCACTCCTTGCCTTCCTTGTCCTGCAGCGAGTCCGCGAGCGCCATCATGCCGCCACACTCGGCGACGATGGGCAGGCCGTCGGCATGCGCGGCGCGCAGCGATGCCTGCCAGCGCTGTCCGGTGGAGAGCGCTGCGGCGTGCAGTTCGGGATAGCCGCCAGGCAGGTAAACGGCCGTGGCTTCGCGCGGCACCGGCTCGTCGGCCAGCGGCGAAAAGTAGTCGAGCTGCGCGCCGAGTGCTTCCAGCGTCGACAGGTTGGCCGGGTAGAGGAACATGAAGGCCGCGTCGCGTGCGATGGCAATGCGGGAGCCTTCAAGAGGCCGTCCTGGCGCGCCGTTGCCGGCAGCAGCGTCTGCGCCAGCCGCAATCGACATGATTGGCAAGGCGTCCCAGGCTGCGAGATCGAGCGTCAGCTGGCCGGCCAGCGTGTCGAGCAATGCATCGAGGCCGGCGACTTCGTCCGGCAATACAAGACCCAGATGCCGCTCGGGCAGCGATGCGGCCTGCTTGGGCAGGGTGCCCAGCAGTGGGATGTCGCGCAGGGAGGCCGCGACCATGGCCGCGTGTCCGGCGCTGGCGATGCGGTTCGCCACCACGCCAGCCATGGCCACCGGCCCATAATCGCGCAAGCCGTGCACCAACGCCCCGGCTGTTTGCGCCATGGCCCCGGCATCGATCACGGCCAATACCGGCAAGCCGAATTCGCGCGACAGGTCGGCGGCGGAAGGCGTGCCATCGTAAAGGCCCATTACACCTTCGACCAGGATCGCATCGGCCTGCTCCGCCGCCTCGGCCAGCAGGGCGCGGCAGCGTTCAGCGCCCACCATCCACAGGTCGAGCGATTCGACCGGCGAGCCGCAAGCGCGCGCCAGCACCATCGGGTCGATGAAATCCGGTCCGCACTTGAAGACCCGCACGCGGCGCCCGGCGCTCGCCAGCTTGCGCGCCAGCGCTGCCGTGACAGTGGTCTTGCCCTGGCCGGATGCGGCGGCTGCAATGAGGACGGCGCGGGCTACCATTCCGTGCCCGGCTGCGCTGCGATGCCGGCCTTGAACGCGTGCTTGACCACGGTCATTTCAGTGACGGTATCCGCGACGTCGATCAGTTCCTGCGGCGCGGCGCGGCCGGTAACCACCGCATGCTGCATCTCCGGACGATCCAGCAGGTCGGCAATCACGTCGTGCACGTCCAGGTAGCGGTACTTCAGGGCGATGTTCAGTTCATCCAGCACCACCATGCCGTAGGATGGATCGCGCAGGAAGGCGCGCGCCTGCTGCCAGGCCTGCTGCGCCTTTTCAATATCGCGCTCGCGGTTCTGCGTTTCCCAGGTATAGCCTTCGCCCATGGCGTGGAAGCTGCACTCTTCAGGGAAACGGCGCAGGAACTGTTCTTCGCCGGTCGACATGGCGCCCTTGATGAACTGCACCACGCCCACTTTCATGCCGTGCCCCATGGCACGCATCGCCATGCCGAAGCCGCTCGAGCTCTTGCCCTTGCCATTGCCGGTGTTGACGATCAGGACGCCGATGTTCTTGTCGGCTGCCGCGATCTTGGCGTCGATAATGGCCTTCTTGCGCGCCATGCGGTCGCGGTGGCGGTCGTTGATATCGCTCATTGGGGGCTCCCGGGAATGAAGATGGTGCGTTCGCCGTGGCGGACGGTTTCGATTGGATGGTCGAGGTATTCGCTGAGGACAGCGGGCTGCATCACTTCCTCGACCGGGCCCGCCAGCCAGCGCCCGTCGCCCATCAGCAGCAGTGCGTGGGAAGAGACGCTGTGCGCCAGCGTCAGGTCATGGCCAACCATCACCACGGTCTTGCGCTGCTCCCGGCAAAGCCTGGACAGCAGCGACATCACGCTGACCTGGTGCGCAAGGTCCAGCGCGTTGGCCGGTTCGTCGAGCAGCAGCAGCGGCGTATCCTGCGCCAGCATGGCGGCGATGGCCACGCGCTGGCGCTCACCGCCGGACAGCGTGCGCACGTCGCGTGCCGCCAGGTGGTCGACTTCCATTGCGGCCAGGGCGGCAATGGCGGCCTGGTGGTCGTCGCTGTTTTCCCAATACCGGTTGTCGTGGTAGGGATGGCGCGCCGACAGCACGGTTTCGATCACGGAGTACGAGAAGGCATCGCTGCGGGCCTGCGCCAGGAAGGCGCGCTTGAGCGCCAGTTCCTGCAGCGGCCATTCGCCAAGTGCGCGGCGGTCGATACTGACATGGCCGGCTTCCGGCTGGCGCAGTCCGGCCAGGGTGCGCAGCAAGGTGCTCTTGCCGGCGCCGTTGCGGCCGATCACGCTCCAGCATTCGCCGTCGCCGACCTGCCAGTCCAGCCTGTCGACCAGGGTGCGCTTGCCCATGGCAAGGCGTAGTTGATGGGTGCCGATCATCTTATTTCCTCAGCCGGTGCAGTTGGTACAGGAAGACCGGCGTGCCCACCAGCGCAGTGACCACGCCCGCAGGCAGTTGCTGCGGCGCGATGATGGTACGCGCCACAGTATCGGCCAGCACCAGGTAGGCGCCGCCGACCAGCGCGGCGCTTGGCACCAGCAGGCGATGGTCGGGGCCGAAGGCGAACCGGCAAGCGTGCGGCACGATCAGGCCGACGAAGCCGATGCTGCCCGCCGTTGTTACAGCACTGGCGGTCAGCAGGCCGGAACAGAAGAACAGGCCCTTGCGCAGCGCGCTCACGCGGATGCCCAGGGTGGCTGCCGCTTCCGCATGCAGCGCCATCACGTTCAGCGAACGTGCAGCGCGCAGGGCGAACGCCATCCCGCCGGCCAGCACAATCCACGGCAGCCAGCGGATCGGGGAACCGGACAGGTCGCCGATCAGCCAGAAAACCATGGTGCGCAGGCGGCTTTCCGGCGCAATCGACAGCATCAGGGTGACCAGGGCGATGCAGCCCGAAGACAGGATCACCCCGGTCAATAGCAGCAGGGCAGTGCCGCCTTCCGCGGCGGTGCCGCCGCGCAGGTCGCGCCGCGCCAGGAAGTACAGCATCATCGATACCACGACCGCGCCGGCGAAGGAGGCGGCATCCACCATCCACGCCGCGCACATGAACAGCAATGCCGCCAGTGCGCCAACCGATGCGCCGGACGAAATGCCCAGCACATAAGGGTCGGCCAGCGGATTGCGCAGCAAGGCCTGCATCATCACGCCGGCCAGCGACAAGGAAGCGCCGGTGACAAACGCCGTCGCCGCGCGTTCGGCGCGCAGGCCCAGCAAGTGGCCAGGCAATGAGGTCGGTTGCCCGCTGATGAACTCCCGCAGCGCGCCAGGCATGTCGGCCAGCGGGATGCTGACCGAACCGATCATGCCGGCGGCAACCAGGCTGGCCAGCGATAACAGCACCAGCAGGATGATGACGGTGACGGCGCGCATGCGCAGGTTGGCGGAAAGTGGATGCATAGCGGGCAGCTTATCTCATTTATTTGTAGCTGAAGCGCAGGCCGGCATACACGGTGGAACCGGCGGTGGCGTAATTGCGCGCCAGTTCATAGTGTTTGCCGGCCACGTTGTTCCAGCGCAGGGTGGCAGTCCAGGAACGGTCGAATTCCCAGGCCGCATACAGGTTCAGCAAGCCGTAGCCGCCCAGGCGGTTGCGGTTGGCCGTATCGTCGAAACGGTAGCCGGAAAGCTGCCACTCGGCGCCGGTACTCAGGCTGCCCGCAGTATATTCCAGCGCTAGGTTGCCGTGGCGCTTGGCGCGGCGCACCAGCAGCTTGCCGCTGATGTCGTCCTGCGGGTTCTGCAGGTCGGCGCTCGCGGACAGCGTGAAATTGCTGCCCAGCTGCTGGCGTGCCGACAGGGAGATGCCTTCCAGCGTGGCCTGGTTGACGTTGTAGGCGCAGCCAAGGCGGAAGCCGGGCAGCGGACAAGGGGCGATGTTCACCAGCAGGTCGGTCAGCTTGTTGCGGTATGCCACGGCGCCCAGCGCTGTGCCGCCCTGTTCGAAGTGGACGCCTATTTCGCGGTTGCGGCCTTCTTCCGGGCGATTGGCCGGCAGGCCGTAGCCGGGGTAGTACAGCTCATTGAACGTCGGCGCGCGGAAGCTGGTGCCGTAGCTGGCGTTGACGCGCAGGCCCGGCGTGATGCGGTAGCCGTAGCCCAGCGAGCCGGTACTCTTCGAACCATACTGCGAGCTGTCGTCGTTGCGGGCGGCGGCGGCCAGCAGGTGGTCGCCGCGCTTCATGTTGTAGCTGGCGGCCCAGGAAGTGGTGCTGCGCTCACGCACCAGGGCGGCGGTGTTGGATTCGATTTCTTCCTTGCGGTGTTCGGCCAGCAGCTGCAGGCTGTCGGTGCCCAGCGCGATATCGTTCTGCCAACTGAACTGGGTCTGCTTGGTATCGATCTGGCTGGCGGTGGCGGCAAAGCTGCCGGACTTGTCGCGCGATTGCGCGGCTTGCGTCGTCATCTGCCAGGCGTCGCTCAGGCGGTTGCGCGAGTAAAGCGCGGCGGTGTCGAGCTTCTGCGTGCTCCAGGCGCGCACCTTGGTGCCGCTATCGTAATCCGCTTCCTGGTCGCTATGCAGGAACTGCACGCCCAGCTCGTGGCCGGGCGCGACCTGCCAGGCCAGTTGGCCGTTGGCGTGCTTGCGGTCGTAGCCGTCGTCATCGCTGTTGTAGCTGGAGCTGGCCGGCAGCGTGGCGGAGAAGCCGCCGGAGCGTTCCTTGCCCGCGCTGAGGGCATAGTTGAAGGCGCCGGCGCTGCCGGCAATGCCTGCGGTGCCGGATCGGGTGCCGTAAGTGCCTGCCAATACGCCGGCATCGATCGCCGGGCTGCCCTGGCCATTCTTCGTGAAGATCTGCACCACGCCGCCGATGGCATCGGCGCCGTACAGGGTGCTCAACGGGCCGTACACGACTTCGATATGGTCGACGGCGGACAGCGGAATGGCATTCCAGGCGGCCGCGCCGCTGCTGGCGGAGCCGATGCGTACGCCGTCGATCAGGACGATGACCTGGTTGCCGTTGGAGCCGCGCAGGAACACGCTGGCATTGGTGCCCGGTCCGCCGTTGCGGCTCACTTCGATGCCGCGCTGGCGCTGCAGCAGTTCGGTGATGGAGCCGGCGCCGCTGCGCGCGATTTCCTCTGGGCCGATGCTGAGCGTGTCGCTGATGATGTCGCGTGCTGCTTGCGGCGTGCGGGTGGCGGTGATCAGCACGGAATTCAGTACGGCAGCCTGGGTTTGTGCTTCGACGGCAGGTGCGGCAACGGCCAGTGCCAGCGACGCGATGGCCGCTTGCCGGGTAAGGGGAAAGGACATGACAACTTTCGTAACGAGCCGCCGGCCCACGTCCCCGTAAGCCGGCATGAACAGGAACGGGCGCAGGGCGCGTTCCCACCTGGTCTGGCCGGTATCCGGGCTGGCAAGTCTGGCGGCCTGGCCTTCCCATGCTTGCGCACAGTGGCCGGGAGGTCGCTGCCGCACATTGAAGGCGGCACTTGCTTACCGTTGCGGGGGCAGCACACGTTGGCTGTCAGGGACAGCGCCGTGTTTCCCGTTTAACTGCATTCGAGAATTCGATTGCGGGCACCAAAACCCCGCCATTATACGGACTTGGCTGGCCAGGACAAGCGAAGGATCCCGCAATACTTGATGTGGTTTGGCCTGGCGGCCGCCTGCTGCAAGGGCTCACCGGCGGCGATGGCCGCCATCAGGCGCATGGTGCCGGCGTGGCAGACGACAATGGCGTCGTGCTGCAACTCATCGAGGAAGGACTGCACGCGGCGCGCCACCTCGCGCACGGTTTCTCCGCCGCCAGGGCGGTAATCGAGCAGGTCGGCGGCCCAGGCATCGACCTCGGCGCGCGCGACGTCGGGCCAGCTGCACAGCTCCCAGGCGCCGAAATCCATTTCCACCAGGCGCGGGTCGGACGTGAAGGCGCCCAGCAGGGAGGCCAGGGCCGTGCAGCGCCGCAGGGGGCTGGAGTACAGGCGGTAGCCGCGGGTGAGGGCGCTGGCCAGTTGCGGCGCCAGGGCGGCGTGGCCGGCGGCCAGGGCGTCCGCTGCTGCCGGAATGTCGCTGCTGCCGTAGCACAGGCCGGGCGCGACATCGGGCTGCGGATGGCGGACGAGGATCAGTTCCACATGCAGGCCAGTGCCGCGACGTAGAACACGGCTTCGGTCAATTGCTGGACAGCGCCAAGGCAGTCGCCAGTATAGCCGCCCAGGCGTTGCCGGAACTTGCGCGCCAGCCAGAGCGTCGCCAGCAGCATGCCGGCCAGGCCGGCGCCCAATGCAGCCGGCGGCAGCCAGCCCACGACCAGCGCGCCCGCCGCGGGCAGCGCGGCCGTCAGCGTCGCGATGGCGAACTCGCCGCCGCGCATTTCCTGCGCCAGCGGCTTGGCCTTGCCCTCCGCGCGCGCATACTCCATGCGCCAGATCAGCGAACAGGCCATGAGGCGCGACAGCGGATGGGCCGCCAGCAGGGCACCAAGCACCGCCAGCTTCGGCATGCTGGCCAGCGCCGCCACCTTGGTTGCCAGCATCAGGCCGATGCCGATGGCTCCATACGCGCCGATGCGCGAATCCTTCATGATCTCCAGCACGCGCTCGCGCGTGTGACCGCCGCCCAGGCCATCGCAGCTATCGGCAAAACCGTCCTCGTGGAAGGCTCCGGTGGCATAGATGCCGGCGGCCGTGGAAAGCAGCACGGCAAGCAGCGGCGGCAGCACCAGCGCCGCCGCCGCGTACACTCCGCCCGCAATCGCCGCCACCACCAGTCCCACGGCAGGGAAGTAGCGCGAGGCATGGTGCAGCCAGGCCGGCTCGAAACCGACCCAGCGAGGAATAGGCAGGCGCGTGAAGAATTGCAGTGCGATGAAGAACAGGCGCAACTGCTGCATGGGCGCTTACTCGGACTTCTCGCTGACCTGGGCCGACTCGAAAGTCGCCATCTGGTTCAGGAAGTTGACGGCGGCATGCAGCAGCGGCACGGCCAGCGCGGCGCCTGTGCCTTCGCCCAGGCGCAAACCGAGGTTCAGCAGCGGGCGGCCGCCAAGGAAGTCCAGCATGCGCTTGTGGCCATTCTCGTCGGAGCAATGCGAGAACACGCAGTAATCCAGCACCGCCGGCTGCACGCGCGACGCGACCAGCAGGGCGCTGGTGACGATAAAGCCGTCAACCAGCAGCACCATGCGCCGTTCGGCTGCCTTCAGCATGGCGCCGACCATCATCGCAATTTCCAGGCCGCCGAAAGCAGCCAGCGCCTGCAGCCCGCCCTGCGCATCGGCGTGCAGGGCCATGGCGGCTTCGATCACGTGCTGCTTGTGCAGCACGCCTTCCGGCGCCAGGCCGGTGCCGGCACCAACGCAATCGGCGACCGGAGTGCCGGTCAGGCGATGCATCAGCGCGGCGGCGGAGGTGGTATTGCCGATCCCCATTTCGCCGAAGCCCAGCACATTGCCCGGCAGCTCGGCCACCAGGTCCATGCCGCACTCGATCGCCTCCATGCACTGCTGCACCGACATGGCCGGCTGTTGCGCAAAATTGGCGGTACCTGGGGCGATCTTGCGGTTAACCAGGCCTTCGCGCGTCCCGAAATCATGCTTGACGCCCGCATCCACCACTTTCAGCGCGCAGCCGTTCTGGCGCGCGAAGACATTGATGGCGGCGCCGCCGGCAAGGAAGTTCTCCACCATCTGCCAGGTCACATCCTGCGGGAAGGCGGAAATCCCTTCCGCCACCACCCCATGGTCGCCCGCGAACACCAGGATGGCAGGCTCGCGCAGCTGCGGGCTGGTGGTCTGCTGGATCATGCCGACCTTGTGTGCCAGCGCCTCCAGCGCTCCCAGGCTGCCCAGTGGCTTGGTCTTGTTGTTGATGGCGCTATCCAGCCGGGCCGCGAGCGCTTCGTCTTTGAGTGGGGTGATGTGTGGGATGGTCATCGCGGAATTATAATGCCCGTATGCGCATACTTATCATTGAAGACAATAAGGATATTGTCGCCAACCTGTACGGCTTCCTTGAGCCCAAGGGCTACGTACTGGATACGGCAGCCAATGGCTACGGTGGGCTGGCGCTGGCAACCGAGCATGAATACGACGCCGTGGTGCTGGACGTGATGTTGCCCGGCCTGAACGGCATGGAGCTGTGTCGCAAGCTGCGCGGCGAGCTTGGAAAGGCCACGCCGGTGTTGATGCTGACCGCGCGCGACACGCTGGAAGACAAGGTCGCAGGCTTCGAGAGCGGCGCCGACGACTACCTGGTCAAGCCTTTTTCACTGGTGGAGCTGGAAATCCGGCTGCGCGCCCTGGTGCGGCGCGCCCGCGGCGTGCAGGCAGCGGCGCCGGTGCTGCAGTTCGGCGACCTGACTTTCGATACTGTCAATTACGAGGTGCGCCGCGCCGGACGCCCGTTGGGGCTGACCCGCACCGGCTATACCATCCTCAAAAGCCTGATGAAGGAAGCACCGCGCGTCGTTACGCGGGATGCGCTGGAACATGAGGTGTGGGGCGACGAGCGTCCCGACAGCGACGCGTTGCGCACCCACATCCATGCGCTGCGCCAGGCGCTGGACAAACCTTATCCTTTTGCCATGCTGCGCACGATCCCGGGCATCGGCTACAAGCTGGTGAACGCAGATGAAGAAAACTGATTCGCTGCGCCGACGCATCGTCGGCGCCTACATGACCTTCGCGGTCGCAGTCTCCGCCGTGTTTGCCGTTATTGCCGCCCTGGCAGTGGAAGGCATCGAGGAAAAACTGGTCGACGAGCGCCTGGAAGAAGTGGCGTTATGGGCCGCCCCGCGCCATACCGGCGGCATGCCGGTGCAGATGCCGGCCGGCCTGACCTTCCACCACGGCGCCGACATCCCGCGCTCGCTGCGCGGGCTGCCGCATGGCGTGCGCGAGATCACAGTCGATGGAACCGACCTGCACGTGCTGGCCGGGAACGATGGCCATGGGGAATTCGTCGTGGTGGATCACGATAGCGAATATGAAACGATCGAGATCGTGGTCTATTCGATGTTCGCTGCAGGCTTCCTCACTTTTGTCATCTGTTCGCTGGTGCTGGCGCGCTTCCTCGCCAACCGTATTGTCACGCCGATGACGCTGCTCTCGCAGGCGGTCGAACAGCGCCAGGAAGAATTGCCCTGCCTTGAGCGCAACGACGAACTGGGCGTGCTGGCGCGCGCCTTTGCCGGCCGCACCGGAGAGCTCAAGCAATTCCTTGACCGTGAACGCTTCTTCACCGGGGACGTAAGCCACGAATTGCGCACGCCCCTGACCGTGATCAGCGGCGCGGCGGAAGTGCTGATCGCGCGTACCGAGGGCGAGCCTGGCTTGCAAGCGCCGGCCGAACGGATCTACCGCGCCGCGCGCGAAGCCAGCGACGTGGCCAGCGTGCTGCTTCGCCTGGCCCGTTCGCCGCAAGGCCTGGAAGCGCCGCCGCAGTCGGTTGCCGAGCTGGCGGAATACGAAGCCACGCGTTGCCAGCCCCTGGTGGCCGGCAAGCCGGTCACCTTGCGCTATCTGGATGGAGCCGACTTCACCGTCCACGGCTCGCGCGAGCTGCTGCAGGCCGCGATCGGAAACCTGCTGCGCAACGCATGCGCCTACACGGAGCGGGGCGAAGTCGTGCTGCGCCTGGAGCAGCGTTCGATCGTGGTGGAAGACACCGGGCCAGGCCTGCCTGCGGCAGCGCTGGCGCGCCTGCGCGGCGAATCGGGCCCGGAAGGCGATGGCGCCTCGTCCGGCACCGGCCTCGGCCTGGGGCTGGTGCAGCGCATCTGTGTGTATCTTGGCGCCGAGTTGCATGTCCAGCAACGCGAGGGCGGCGGTACCCGTTTCTCCATCGGCTTCCCAGCTGATTTAACGCAATCTTAACGCCGCCTTGACGTAGCCTTTACCTACTGCAAGCTATCGTGCGAGGATGAAATTTCCTCGCATTCATTCCGCCTTTCTTCCCCTTGCCACAGCTTCCTTCCTGGTCCTGATCTATAACATCAGCTTCTGGAAGGGCTTCGTGTCGGCTACGGGCGGGTTCCAGCTCGCCAACCTGCTGGTCTATCTTGGATCCGCGCTGCTGCTGGTGCTGGTGTTCAACGGGGTGCTGGCGCTGGTGAATTTCCGCGGCCTGTTCAAGCCTGTTGTGATCGCGCTATTGCTGCTGTCCTCATTGACGGCCTATTTCATGTCCCAGTACGGCATCGTGGTCGATGCCTCCATGGTGCAGAACGTGGTGGAAACCGATGTGCGCGAGGCCGGCGAGCTGTTTAGCTGGAAACTGGTGCAATCGGTGCTGCTGCTGGGCGTGATCCCGTCGTGGCTGATCTGGCGGCTGCCGGTGCGCTATGGTTCCCTGCGTCGCGAGGTGCTGGTCAATACTGGGCTGGTGGCCGGTTCGCTGCTGCTTGCTGCCGGCTTGTTGATCGTGCTGTTCAAAACCCTGGCGCCGGCCATTCGCGAACACCGCGAACTGCGCTTCATGTTGACGCCTACCAATGTGTTCCAGGCTACGAACAGCTACCTCAAACGCAAATGGGCGACGGCGACCGTGATTGCGCCCCTCGGCACGGATGCCGCCAGAGGCAGCTTGTGGGCCGCGGCGGGCACCAGCCAGCGTACGGTGACCATCATCGTGGTCGGCGAGACTGCGCGCGCCATGAATTTTTCCTTGAACGGCTATGGGCGCGAAACCAACCCGCGCCTGGCGCAAGTGCAGTCGCTGGTCAACTTCACGAATGTGAGCTCGTGCGGTACTGCCACGGCGGTCTCGGTCCCCTGTGTGTTTTCCGACCTCACGCGCGAGGATTATTCGGAAGACAAGGCGCGCAGCAAGGAAGGCCTGCTGGACGTGCTGCAGCACGCCGGGCTCGAGGTGATCTGGCGCGACAATAATTCCGGTTGCAAGGGAGTGTGCGACCGTGTGCGCTTTGAAGACATGTCCAAGCCTGTCGCCGGCAATGCGCTGTGCAATTCCGAAGAGTGCTACGACGAACACCTGCTCGAAGGACTGCCGGAGCTGATCCGCGACGCCAGGAGGGACCTGGTCATCGTGCTGCACCAGAAGGGTAGCCATGGCCCTGCGTACTGGAAGCGCTACCCGCCCGAATTCAAGAAGTTCGGCCCGGTATGCCAGACCAATGAACTGGAGCAGTGCACACGCGAACAAATCACGGCAGCCTACGACAACACCATCCTGTACACCGATTACTTCCTCGACAAGACCATCAAGGTGCTGAAAGAGTCGGGGGTACCGGCTTCCATGCTGTATTTCTCCGACCATGGCGAATCGCTGGGTGAGAAGAATATGTACCTGCATGGTGCTCCGTACATCTTTTCGCCGGAGGAACAGCGCAAGGTGCCGATGATGCTGTGGCTGTCGGACGGTTTCAGCCAGCGCTTCCACCTTGACCGCAACTGCCTGGCCGCGCGCAGCAGCCAGCCGTTCTCGCACGATAACGTATTCCATTCCACGCTCGGCATGCTGAATGTGAATACCGCTGTTTACAACCCCAAGTTAGACATGTTCCATGCGTGTATCAATGATGCTTAAGAAATCCTGGGGATTGCTGGCGCTGGCAGCGTCGGCCGTCCTGATCCTGCTGCTCGGCCAGTTCACGGACGTTGACTTGCGCCTGGCAGACCTGGTGTACGACCGCGCGCGTGGTGTCTTCCCTTTGCAGCACACCTGGTTTACCGAGCAATTCAACCATGTCATCCTCAAGGCCCTGCTGTCATGCATGGCCGGCGGCGCCGTGGTGCTGGCGCTGTGGGACATCTGGCGTCCGCAGCTGCATTGGGTTCCTGCACAGCGCCTGGGCGTAAGGGTTCTAGGCATGTCGGCCATCAGTGTACCGGTCGTGGTGAGCCTGCTGAAGCGCGCCAGCACCTCGCACTGCCCGTGGGACCTGGAACGCTATGGCGGCCACGCGCCTTATATCCGCTTGCTCGAACTGATGCCGGCCGGTGTCGAAGCGGGCCACTGCCTGCCGGGCGGGCACGCGTCCAGCGCCTTGTGGCTGATTGCATTGTCGGCCTTCTGGTGGCCGGATCAGCCGCGCAAGGCCTTTGGCGTCGGCGCCTTGACGATGGCCTTTGCATTAGGGGTCGGCTTTGTGCAGCAACTGCGCGGTGCCCACTTCCTTACGCATACATTGTGGTCGGCCTGGATCGCTTGCGCAGTCGTGATGGCGAACTATTTACTTGCAAAACACCAGGCGTTTGGTTATAGTTCTGTCCCTCGCAACGCAGCGCTGACAAATCAGTAAAGCGAAACGAGAAAAAGAAGGGGTTGACGAGTTGCACGCTGTACCGCATAATCTCGCTTCTCTGCTGCTGACGAACACAACGCTTCGTCGAACAAACAGGCAGCGATCTTTAAAAATCAACAGTCGATAAGTGTGGGCGTTTGACGATATGCCCGGGCCTTCGGGCTCGATGCTCAAAATATACGTTATAACGCTCGCACAAAATAAACGTAAATCTCGAAAGAGATTTCGTCAGTATTTTGAGTGAGTGACCTCGATAGCAATATCGAAAAACAGAGATTGAACTGAAGAGTTTGATCCTGGCTCAGATTGAACGCTGGCGGCATGCTTTACACATGCAAGTCGAACGGCAGCGCGGGCTTCGGCCTGGCGGCGAGTGGCGAACGGGTGAGTAATATATCGGAACGTACCCAAGAGTGGGGGATAACGTAGCGAAAGTTACGCTAATACCGCATACGATCTAAGGATGAAAGCAGGGGACCGCAAGGCCTTGTGCTCCTGGAGCGGCCGATATCTGATTAGCTAGTTGGTGAGGTAAAGGCTCACCAAGGCAACGATCAGTAGCTGGTCTGAGAGGACGACCAGCCACACTGGAACTGAGACACGGTCCAGACTCCTACGGGAGGCAGCAGTGGGGAATTTTGGACAATGGGGGCAACCCTGATCCAGCAATGCCGCGTGAGTGAAGAAGGCCTTCGGGTTGTAAAGCTCTTTTGTCAGGGAAGAAAAGGCTGTGGCTAATATCCACAGCTGCTGACGGTACCTGAAGAATAAGCACCGGCTAACTACGTGCCAGCAGCCGCGGTAATACGTAGGGTGCAAGCGTTAATCGGAATTACTGGGCGTAAAGCGTGCGCAGGCGGTTTCGTAAGTCTGTCGTGAAATCCCCGGGCTTAACCTGGGAATGGCGATGGAGACTGCGAGGCTAGAGTTTGGCAGAGGGGGGTAGAATTCCACGTGTAGCAGTGAAATGCGTAGAGATGTGGAGGAACACCGATGGCGAAGGCAGCCCCCTGGGTCAAAACTGACGCTCATGCACGAAAGCGTGGGGAGCAAACAGGATTAGATACCCTGGTAGTCCACGCCCTAAACGATGTCTACTAGTTGTTGGGTCTTAATTGACTTAGTAACGCAGCTAACGCGTGAAGTAGACCGCCTGGGGAGTACGGTCGCAAGATTAAAACTCAAAGGAATTGACGGGGACCCGCACAAGCGGTGGATGATGTGGATTAATTCGATGCAACGCGAAAAACCTTACCTACCCTTGACATGGCAGGAATCCTGGAGAGATCCGGGAGTGCTCGAAAGAGAACCTGCACACAGGTGCTGCATGGCTGTCGTCAGCTCGTGTCGTGAGATGTTGGGTTAAGTCCCGCAACGAGCGCAACCCTTGTCATTAGTTGCTACGCAAGAGCACTCTAATGAGACTGCCGGTGACAAACCGGAGGAAGGTGGGGATGACGTCAAGTCCTCATGGCCCTTATGGGTAGGGCTTCACACGTCATACAATGGTACATACAGAGGGCCGCCAACCCGCGAGGGGGAGCTAATCCCAGAAAGTGTATCGTAGTCCGGATTGTAGTCTGCAACTCGACTACATGAAGTTGGAATCGCTAGTAATCGCGGATCAGCATGTCGCGGTGAATACGTTCCCGGGTCTTGTACACACCGCCCGTCACACCATGGGAGCGGGTTTTACCAGAAGTAGGTAGCTTAACCGTAAGGAGGGCGCTTACCACGGTAGGATTCGTGACTGGGGTGAAGTCGTAACAAGGTAGCCGTATCGGAAGGTGCGGCTGGATCACCTCCTTTCTAGAGTCGGCATCAGACTCAAACGTTCACACTTATCGACTGTTGTAATACGAAGAACAGCAATGTTGGGGCTGTAGCTCAGCTGGTTAGAGCACCGTGTTGATAACGCGGGGGTCGTTGGTTCGAGCCCAACCAGCCCTACCAAACCAATGGGGGATTAGCTCAGCTGGGAGAGCACCTGCTTTGCAAGCAGGGGGTCGTCGGTTCGATCCCGTCATCCTCCACCAAGTTTTCAAACGTAAGCGTAGCCGCTTAGGTTTGAACGCTTAAATGTTCATCGTTCTTTAACAATCTGGAAGAAGTAAAAGTTTTATTAAGCGATATCGAAAGATATTACTTAGGGTAGTAGTAAAACTCATCAAACACAGTAGTAAGTGCTTGAACCTGTAGCCGTCAAGGTTATAGGGACAAGTGAATAAGTGCACATGGCGGATGCCTTGGCGATTACAGGCGATGAAGGACGTAGAAGTCTGCGATAAGCTTCGGGGAGCTGACAAACAAGCATTGATCCGAAGATTTCCGAATGGGGAAACCCGGCCTTATAGGTCATCACTCACTGAATACATAGGTGTGTGAAGCGAACGCGGCGAACTGAAACATCTAAGTAGCTGCAGGAAAAGAAATCAACCGAGATTCCCAAAGTAGTGGCGAGCGAAATGGGAAGAGCCTGTACGTGATAGTCGTTTGGATAATGGAACAGATTGGAAACTCTGGCCATAGCGGGTGATAGCCCCGTACATGAAATCCAAGCGGTGGTACTAAGCGTACGACAAGTAGGGCGGGACACGAGAAATCCTGTCTGAACATGGGGGGACCATCCTCCAAGGCTAAATACTCGTAATCGACCGATAGTGAACCAGTACCGTGAGGGAAAGGCGAAAAGAACCCCGGGAGGGGAGTGAAATAGATCCTGAAACCGTGTGCATACAAACAGTCGGAGCCTCGTAAGGGGTGACGGCGTACCTTTTGTATAATGGGTCAGCGACTTACATTCAGTGGCGAGGTTAACCAGATAGGGGAGCCGTAGAGAAATCGAGTCCGAACAGGGCGCCAGTCGCTGGGTGTAGACCCGAAACCAAGTGATCTATCCATGGCCAGGTTGAAGGTGCGGTAACACGCACTGGAGGACCGAACCCACTAATGTTGAAAAATTAGGGGATGAGCTGTGGATAGGGGTGAAAGGCTAAACAAACTTGGAAATAGCTGGTTCTCTCCGAAAACTATTTAGGTAGTGCCTCAAGTATCACCGACGGGGGTAGAGCACTGTTATGGCTAGGGGGTCATCGCGACTTACCAAACCATTGCAAACTCCGAATACCGTTGAGTGCGAGCTTGGGAGACAGACATCGGGTGCTAACGTCCGGTGTCAAGAGGGAAACAACCCAGACCGCCAGCTAAGGTCCCAAAGATTGGCTAAGTGGAAAACGAAGTGGGAAGGCTAAAACAGTCAGGATGTTGGCTTAGAAGCAGCCATCATTTAAAGAAAGCGTAATAGCTCACTGATCGAGTCGTCCTGCGCGGAAGATGTAACGGGGCTAAGCCAGTCACCGAAGCTGCGGATATCCGCAAGGATATGGTAGGAGAGCGTTCTGTAAGCCTGCGAAGGTGTCTTGTAAAGGATGCTGGAGGTATCAGAAGTGCGAATGCTGACATGAGTAGCGATAATGCGGGTGAAAAGCCCGCACGCCGTAAGCCCAAGGTTTCCTGTTCAACGTTCATCGGAGCAGGGTGAGTCGGCCCCTAAGGCGAGGCAGAGATGCGTAGCTGATGGGAAGCAGGTTAATATTCCTGCACCGTCGTATGATGCGATGGGGGGACGGATCGCGGAAGGTTGTCTGCCTGTTGGAATAGGCAGTTCCTGGTTCATAGAAGGCGCTTAGGCAAATCCGGGCGCGTAATTCAAGGGACTGGGACGAGCGAGCTTGCTCGCGAAGCAATCGGAAGTGGTTCCAAGAAAAGCCTCTAAGCTTCAGTCATACGAGACCGTACCGCAAACCGACACAGGTGGGCGAGATGAGTATTCTAAGGCGCTTGAGAGAACTCGGGAGAAGGAACTCGGCAAATTGGTACCGTAACTTCGGGATAAGGTACGCCTCGGTAGCTTGACCACTTTACTGTGGAAGGGCGAAAAGGTTGCAATAAACTGGTGGCTGCGACTGTTTAATAAAAACACAGCACTCTGCAAACACGAAAGTGGACGTATAGGGTGTGACGCCTGCCCGGTGCTGGAAGATTAAATGATGGGGTGCAAGCTCTTGATTGAAGTCCCAGTAAACGGCGGCCGTAACTATAACGGTCCTAAGGTAGCGAAATTCCTTGTCGGGTAAGTTCCGACCTGCACGAATGGCGTAACGATGGCCACACTGTCTCCTCCCGAGACTCAGCGAAGTTGAAGTGTTTGTGATGATGCAATCTACCCGCGGCTAGACGGAAAGACCCCATGAACCTTTACTGTAGCTTTGCATTGGACTTTGAACCAATCTGTGTAGGATAGGTGGGAGGCTTTGAAGTAGGGACGCCAGTTCCTATGGAGCCATCCTTGAAATACCACCCTGGTTTGTTTGAGGTTCTAACCTTGGTCCGTGATCCGGATCGGGGACAGTGCATGGTAGGCAGTTTGACTGGGGCGGTCTCCTCCCAAACGGTAACGGAGGAGTTCGAAGGTACGCTAGGTACGGTCGGACATCGTGCTAATAGTGCAATGGCATAAGCGTGCTTAACTGCGAGACCGACAAGTCGAGCAGGTACGAAAGTAGGACATAGTGATCCGGTGGTTCTGTATGGAAGGGCCATCGCTCAACGGATAAAAGGTACTCTGGGGATAACAGGCTGATTCCTCCCAAGAGTTCATATCGACGGGGGAGTTTGGCACCTCGATGTCGGCTCATCACATCCTGGGGCTGTAGCCGGTCCCAAGGGTATGGCTGTTCGCCATTTAAAGTGGTACGTGAGCTGGGTTTAAAACGTCGTGAGACAGTTTGGTCCCTATCTGCCGTGGGCGTTGGAAATTTGAAGGGGGCTGCTCCTAGTACGAGAGGACCGGAGTGGACGAACCTCTGGTGTACCGGTTGTCACGCCAGTGGCATTGCCGGGTAGCTAAGTTCGGAAGAGATAACCGCTGAAAGCATCTAAGCGGGAAACTTGCCTTAAGATGAGATTTCCCGGAGCCTTGAGCTCCTTGAAGGGTCGTTCGAGACCAGGACGTTGATAGGTCAGGTGTGGAAGTGCAGTAATGCATTAAGCTAACTGATACTAATTGCCCGTACGGCTTGTCCCTATAACCTTGACGGTTATGTAGCACTTACAGTGTTTGAGAACACTACCCCACTTTACTTCTTCCCGGATTGTTGACAAGTCATGCCTGATGACCATAGCAAGTCGGTCCCACCCCTTCCCATCCCGAACAGGACCGTGAAACGACTCTGCGCCGATGATAGTGCTGCAACCAGTGTGAAAGTAGGTTATCGTCAGGCTCTTATTAGAAGAGGCCCGCTAAGCATAAGCTAGCGGGCCTTTTTGCTTTCGAAAGTTGTATCCGAGACAAGCAACAAAAATATGTCTCAATTTGTAGAAATTTTGACTCAGCCTCCAGGCCCCGATAGTGTTAGATTCCCATCAACACCCTACCTCATCGGGACATTTGGAGACAAAAATGGAATTTCGCAAAAGCCTGATCGCAGCCGCGATCGCCATGGTTGCTGCACAAGCCAGCGCCGCCCCAAGCATGATGGCCAGCCCTGTTGCCTTCTCCGCCCAGGAGAAAGCACGCCTGGTCTCCACCCTGAACGGTGAGCGGGGCAAATATGGCCTGGATGCCGATCACGGCTACGCCATCGCCAGCCAGCACCCTGGCGAGCAGGGCAGGGCAATCAGCCGCATCAACCACACCTACAAGGGCGTGCGCATCTTTGAATCCGAAACCGTTGTGGTCACCGACCAGGGCGGCAATATCGTCAGCGAATCGGTCGGCGAACGCCGCCAGGGCCTGTCGGGTAAGCGTTTCGATGTAAAGCCTTCCATCAGCAGTAAAGCCGCGATCGCCAAGGCCAGCCGCAGCGTGTCGGCCTTCGGCGCGGAGATCGATCCGCCATCCGCCGAGCTGGTTATTTTCCCGCTGATGAAGACCGTGCGCGCCCCAGGCGCCGAGAACAAGGCTGAGGCTGACCTGAACGCGGTTGACGTGCAGGACGTCGTTGCCGGCTATGAGCTGGCCTATATTGTGAAGACCCGCAAGCACGGCGCCTTCCATGACACCGTCGTCAGCGCACGCGATGGCCGTATCCTCGATCAGTGGAGCGCAATGCAGAACGTGGTCGGCACCGGTCACAGTCAGTACAACGGCGACGTGCCGATCAACACCACCCTGTCCGGCGGCGTGTACAAGATGATCGACGGCAGCCGCGGCACCGGCGGTACCTTCGGCGCCATGGCGATCACCAACGCCAATCACGGCACCAGCGCCGGCGCGGTGTACACCAACGCCACCAATATCTGGGGCGACGGCAAGCAGTACATTTCCGGCGGCAGCACCACCAACGCCAACGGCCAGACCGCTGCGGTGAATGCACTGTGGGGCCTGATGAATACCTACGACATGCACAAGAATGTGCTGAACTGGTCTTCGCTCGACGGTAACAATACCGCGACCTATATCGCGGTGCACGTCAACACCGCCTACGACAACGCCTACTACTCCGACAGCTGCAAGTGCATGTTCATCGGCGACGGCGGATCCTATTTCAATAACCTGGGTTCGATCGACGTGATCGGCCACGAAATGGGCCACGGCATCACCGCCGCCACCTCCAACCTGACCTACCGCGGCGAATCCGGCGGCTTGAACGAGTCCTCGTCCGACATTTCGGGCGAAGCGGTGGAAGCCTACGCCCGCGCCGGCGGCACCGGTACTTCGCTGCCTGTCCCATCGGGCAACGACTGGGTGATGGGCAAGGAAATTTCCAAGAACGGGCAGCCGCTGCGCTGGCTGTACAAGCCAAGCAAGGATGGCAAGTCGCCTGATGCGTGGAAGTCCACCATCAAGCGCCTGGATGTGCACTACAGCAGCGGCCCGAACAACCGCATGTTCTACTTCCTGGCCATGGGTTCGAGCTCCAATTCGAGCAGCGACTACTACTCCCAATACCTGACCCAGCAGCCTAAGAACATGACCGGTATCGGCATCGACAAGGCTTACCGCATTTGGTTCCGCGCGAACACCACCAAGTTCACGTCGTCGACCAACTACGCGGACGCTCGTTTGAAAGTGCTGGCAGCAGCGCAGGAACTATACGGCGCCAATAGCGCCGAAGCGAAAGCAGTCCAGCGCGCCTACGCTGCCATTAACGTGGGCGCCGACGTGGCAGAATAAGCCGCGCAGCGATGCACAGGAACCGCCGGGGCAACCTGGCGGTTTTTTTTTGCGCGTCGTGACAATGTGTGATTGTGCATCGTCCACTTGTTGGCAAAATGCAAGTCATGAATGGAATCTTCAATGCGCAGCTTGGATACGCAATGGCTGCCCTGTATGTGCTGCTGGGTATCGTTTCAACGGGTGTGGGTTTGGCGCTTGGCTCGCGTACCAGCCAGTTGCGTGACCAGGTGAATGCCTGGTGGTTCATCTTCCCCATTGTCAGCTGCGGCCTGATCCTCTATCCGGTTGGGGCGCCGTTGCTTGCACTCGTCATTTGCGGCCTGGCTGCGCGGGAGCTTGCACCATATTGCGGGCAGGCGTCCGGCCGCTTCCGGACCGCTGCCATCGCCAGCCTGTTCATGGCCGCATGCGCGGGCACTTACGCGCCGGCTTTCCTGCCCATGGCATTCGCCCTGGCCGCTGGCGCCGCTGCTGTGTACCTGTTGCACTCCCGCGAACTGGCTGCCCTGCCCTGGCTGCTGTTTGCGCTGACCTGTTTCGGCATCAGCTTCGTCCCCGCCTTTGTCCAGCTGCCTTTCGGGCCGAGGGAAAACCTGTCCTGGCTGTTCTACCTGTTTATCGTGACGGCCTTGAATGACATCGCCCAGTTCACCAGTGGCAAGCTGTTCGGCAAGCAGAAAATCGTGCCACTGATTAGCCCGCAGAAAACCTGGCAGGGCTTGCTGGGCGGCGTCGTGGTTTCCGTCTTGCTGTCGCTCGCCATGGGCGCCTACTTCGGCCTGGGCCGGCCAGCCTGGATGGCGGCGATCGCGGTGCTGTTGTCCCTTGGCGGCTTTGCCGGCGACGTGATGTTCTCCGCAGCGAAACGCAAGCTTGGCATCAAGGACTTTTCAAACCTGATTCCCGGCCACGGCGGAATGCTGGACCGCGCCGATAGCCTGGTGGTGACGGCGCCACTGCTTTACCTGCTGCTCAATTATCGATAAGGAAAAAAGAATGAAGATTGAACGAGGCCTTGCCTGGAGTGAGAGCCAGTCCGGATTTGAAGCGGCCGACGGCACGCGCCTGTTCTACCGTAGCTGGATGCCGCTGGCGCCGCGTAGCGGAGCGCCACGTGCGCTGGTATTCCTGCATCGCGGGCATGAACATTCCGGCCGTATCGGCACGCTGGTCGAGCAATTCGGCTTCCACGGCGACTGGGCTTTTGCTTACGATGCGCGCGGACACGGTTATTCGCCGGGTGAGCGCGGCTCCGCGCCAAGTTTCGCCACCATGGTGGAAGACCTGGATACCTTCGTGCGCCATCTCTGCAGCAAGCATGGCTTTGCGATCGAGGATGTGCTGGTCATCGCCAACAGCGTTGGCGCTGTCGTGGCGGCGACCTGGCTGCATGACTATGCTCCGCGCGTGCGCGGCCTGGTCATGGCTGCCGCGGCCTTTGCGATCAAGCTGTATGTGCCGCTGGCAAAGCCGGGCCTGCGCTTTGCGCGGCGCTTCAAGCCGGAGCTGTTCGTGACCAGCTATATTCGTTCGACCATGCTGACGCATTCGGCGGAGCAGGCGCGCGCCTATGAACAAGACCCGCTGATCGCCAAGAGCATCTCGGCCCAGATCCTGCTGGAGCTTGCCGATACGGCGCAACGCATCGTGCACGATGCCGCCGCCATCGACACGCCGGTGCTGATGCTGGCCGCCGACCAGGACTATGTCGTGCATGAAGCGCCGCAGAAGTTGTTCTTCGAGCGCCTGTCTTCGCAAATGAAGCGTTATGTCAGGCTACAGCGCTGCCGCCACGCCATCTTCTACGAGGAAGACACTTCCGTTGCGATGCAGGCAAGCCGCAGCTTTATCGACGAATGTTACGCATCGCAGCCGGCATCGCCGGTGCGTTTCGCGGCTGCCGACCGGGAAGGACAAGGTGCGCAGCACTACGCCGCGCTGCAGGACAACCGGACCGGCAATGCGCTGACGCGCGCCTGGTTCGGCTTGCAGCGCAATATGCTGAAGCTAATGGGCCCGCTGAGCGATGGCATGAAGATCGGCCTGCGCCACGGATTTGATTCGGGCGAATCGCTGGACTATGTCTATCGCAACCAGGCGGACGGCAAGCTTGGCTTCGGCGGCATCATGGACCGCGGCTACCTGGATGCCGTGGGATGGCGCGGCATCCGCCTGCGCAAGGTGCAGATGCAGCAGATGCTGGCGCAGCAGATCGCGGCCCACCAGGGCCCTGGTCCGGTGCGCATCCTCGACATCGCCGCAGGTTCCGCGCGCTACGTGCTGGAGACCGTCAAGCGCTTCCAGGACCGCGAGATCGAAGTCACGCTGTGCGACTACGAACAGCACAACCTGGACCAGGCCAGGAAGCTGGCGGAAAAGCTGCAGGTCAGCGCCCGCATCGAATACTGCCGCCGCGATGCCTTCAGCGCCGACAGCTACCAGGGCCAGGAAGGCCGCTACGACATCGCCGTGGTATCGGGCCTCTACGAGCTGTTCAGCGACAACACCATGGTGCTGCAGTCGCTGCGTGGCGTCTCGGCCAGCTTGCGTGAAGGCGGCAGCTTGCTGTACACCGGCCAGCCATGGCACCCGCAGCTGGACATGATCGCCTACACGCTGACCAACCACCGCGGCGAGCCGTGGCGTATGCGCCCGCGTGCGCAGGCCGAGATGGACGGCCTGGTCGCGCTGGCCGGTTGCCGCAAGCTGCGAACAATGATCGGGCTGGAAGGTATCTTTACTGTTTCACTTGCGGAGAAAGGCGCAGCGCCTGGCGCAGGCGGTTAAATACCGTCACCAGCGACAGCAACAGCACCACCGCAAGCAAGGCGTTGTGCCAGACCGGCGCAACGCCTGCCCAGACCAGCAGGCCGAGCAGGCCGAAGGCAAAGGCGCGGTCGCTCTTGCCCATCGGGCCGTCGAAACGGCGCGCGACGCCGATGCTGCTGGCCAGTACGCCAGCGAATTCGGCCAGCAGTGCAAACACCACGACCAGCACCAGCAGGTGCGTGAAGACGCCCGCCAGCAAGGCCGCTGGCAGGTACAGCGCAACGTCGGACACCTGGTCGCACAACTCGTTCAGCAAAGCGCCCAGGGCTGTCTTGTTGCCGGTCGCGTTGGCCAGCATGCCATCGATGGCATTCAGCGCCATGCGCAACAGCAGGAAGAAGGGCAGGCCGAGCCACAACCCAAGGCATTGCGGCGCCAATGCCAGCGCCGCGCCGTAACCCACCGACAGCACCATGGCTGCCAGGGTGACCTGGTTCGGCGTAATGCCGAGCCGCGTGAGCAGGTTGAGGAATGGACGCAGCAGTTGCTGGAAGCGCGGTTTAAGCTGGTAGATCGAAATGCTCATGAAGTGTAGGAGTTAAGGTAGATGCGGGCGATGAAAAGGCTGCGGCTGTAACCCATCGCGCAGTGCAGGTAGACCGGGCGGCCCTGGCTGCGTTCGGTGTCGATAGCGGCAAGGATGGTACGAACCTGCTGGCGGCTTGGGGCCTGCAGGTCCATCAGGGGAAGGTGCCGGTAACGGCCGCGCCGCAGCAGTTCGGTTTCGCTGAGTTCTGCGCTCAGGTCGATGATGCTGCAGCCCGGCGGCAGTTGCTGCGCTTCGCTGGCGCTCAGGCGGCGGCCTACCCACAGGCCATCGGTCGCCTGCGCGAAAGGCGGCTTGCCATGCTGGCGCCAGCGCACCAGCAGCCAGGTGACGGCGTAGCCGGCAAGGTAGGGCCAGAACAGCAGCCAGATCCAGGGTGGATGCCGGCCCTGGTTCTTGCGCAGGAAGGCCGCGTTGCGGCGGACGTATGCCAGGGCCACCAGCAGCAGGCTGGCGGCCAGATAGAGCCAGAGCCACGCGAGCGCGAACAGGCTGGCGGCCAGTAGCGCCAGTCCTGCCATGATGGCGTAGTAGAACGCGACGCTTTGGCGGGCGGTGGCGCCGGCGCGCACTGCGTGACAGGCGGCGGCCGCCAGGGCGATGCCGCCGGCGATATCGGCCACGGCATGCTGCCAGGTCAGCAGCGTGCTGGCGCCAACCAGCAGCAGCCAGCACGCCAGCACAATGCGCCAGGTCCGGCTGGCAATGGCTGGCCGCAGCGCGAGCCACAGCAGGATGCAGTAGGTGATGTGCAGGGACGGGAACTGGTTGTAGGGCCGGTCCGAGGCGTCAAGCAAGCCATAGGCCAGCTGCAGGAACGCGTGCTCGGGCAGCACCCTGGCGGCGGGGAAGCGGGCAGGAAAAATCGCGAACACGAGGCTGGCGGCGACGGTGGCGAGCATCAGGCGGCGGCTATAAACACGCAGCGCGTCTCCTTTGCGGACCTTGAAGAAGGCCCAGGCCAGCAAGGGCCCCGAACTGGCATAGGGAATGATCATCCACGGCAGGAACGGGATGGCTTGCTCGAACGGAAGCGCCAGCGTGCGCTGGACCTGCGCCGTTTCGGCAGCAAGGTTCGTGAGCGTGTAGCAAAGCCCGAATAGCAGGGCGTTGATGATCAGGTGCAGGAGTTGCATTCATGGCATTATGTCACGTGATATGAGTGAAGATCAAAAGTACGAGCGCTGCATGGTGATGGCGGGAGGAGGATTTCGCTTCGGCTATTACCTTGGCATGCACGCTGCGGCCGAAGACAGCGGCATGGCGCCCGACATCATCCTCGCCAGTTGCGGAGGTTCGCTGGCGGCAGCCATCATCCATGCCCTGCCGGATGCCGCGCAGCGCAAGCAGTGGCTTGCCTCTCCCGAGATGTACCAGTTCCTGTGCCGCATGCGCGCAGCGCCGCACGTGCGTGCGCTGCCGGTGCTGGGAGCGGCCCTGCTGCGCGGCCTGTCGCGCGGGCGGGCCAGCCGTGTGCCCGACGTGTTCGACGATTACATGTTCGAGCTGCCGGCAGCGCTGCCGTTGCCGGCGGCGCGCCCGCAGTCCCCGGCACTTGCCATCGTCGCAGCGAAACTGCTGTTCGGCCGGGAGCAGGCGGGCCAGGCGCGCGGCGACCGCGCCCTGTTCGCGGAAGTCCTGCTAGGCCCCGACCGCGCCTGCAGCCTGCTGCAAGGATGGCAGGCGCCGGCCAGTTCGCCCGCATGGAGCTGCGGCGCGGTCGCGCCCGGGCTGCTGCTGGACAGCGCCATGCCGGTTGCCGACGCCGTGCGCAGCTCGATCACGGACATGCTCTATTTCGCCTGCCACCAGCATGGCGGCGAACACTATATGGGCGGCGTGATCGACCTGTTCCCGATCGAGATCGCGCATGGCCTGGCACGGCACGTGACGATGGAAGCCAAGCCGCCGTTCGGCCAGGCGCTGGCAATTCCGGCGCTGCGCAAGGTTCTCGGCATCGATGGCAACGCGCGGCTGAAGCACGTGCACGCGCAGCATGCCCATGCCTGGGTCGACACCAGCGACATATCGAGCGCGCTGCGCGGCTGCGGCATGCGAAAGCGCATCGACTGGCTGGGCAACCGCATCAGGCTGGTGATGCCGCCCAGCCTGGCGGAGTATGCGAACGACGTCGAGGCGCAATGGCAGTACGGTTACCAGCGCGGCATGGAAGCGTATGCCAGTCCGGGGCTGCGCCTGCGCCACGCAACGAGGTTCAACAGGGGAAGACAATGAGGGTAATGATCATCGGCGGAACCAGCGGCATCGGGCTGGCCCTGGCCGGGCACTATGCGCAGCAGGGCGCTGAGCTGGCCTTGTGCGGGCGCGATCCGTCGCGCCTGGACGGGCATCCCATCGCCGCGCAAGCCGGCTTGCGGCGCTATGGCTTCGACATCGGCGACCGCCAGGCAGTGTTCGATGCGGTCGGCGATTTCGCGCAAGGAGGGCTGGACCTGCTGATCGTCACCGCAGGACAGTATGCCGATGCCGCGGCGCTGGCGCAGGACCGCATGCGCAGCCTGCCTGTGGTGCGCACCAATGTCTCCGGCCTATGCCATGCTTTCGATGCGGGAGCGCAGGCCATGCTGCACAGTGGATGCGGCCAGATGGTGGTGGTGGCGTCGATTGCCGGGCTGCTGCACGAATATCCGAACGGCTCGCTGTACAGCGCGAGCAAGCGCGCCGCGATTGCCATCAGCGATTCCTATCGCAAGGCGCTGGCGCCGCACGGCATCGATGTGACGGCAGTGGTTCCGGGTTATGTCGATACGCAGAAGCTGAGGGACCTGAATGGCGGAAGCGCGCAGCGCAAGCCTTTCCTGCAGACCGAAGAAGAGGCCGTGCGCCGCATTACCCGCGCCATCGCGGGCAGGCAGGCGCGCTGCATCTTCCCCTGGCAGCTGCACGCGATGGTGCGCGTGTTTAACCTGCTGCCAAAGGGCGTGCAGCGCTACCGCAAGAAGTGAATCAGTAGTGGTACGCTGCTTTCAGCATGATGACGTCGACGCCGCTGTTGGGCTTCTTGATGCCGCCATTCGAGAAGTGCTGCGCCTTGAGGGCGATTTCCCACTTGTTGTCGAAGACATAGCCGACGGCGATATGGTCGCCGAACTGGAAGGCGGTCGACAGGCCGTCATCGTTGTTCTTGTAGGTCTTGGAAAGCAGGTGCGCGCCGATGCCGCCTTCCACGTAAAAGCCCTTCTTGCTGGTATTCTCGTAGCGGAGGACCGGGGTGAAGCCGACGTCGAAGAGGTTCTCCTTGTCGCCGTGAACGTTGAGCCATTGGCGGGCCTGCCAGAAGCCGATGCTGGCGTCCCAGTAGCCGGTGACGTGGGTGCCGTTGGAATTGAACCAGCTCCATTCAGGGTTGAAGTCCTGCGTGGCGCCCAGGCGCACCATGCGGATTTTGGAAGCGGAGCCGGCCTCCACGTAGGCGGAATTGGTGTCGAAGGCGAAAGCGGATTGCGCTACAAATGCAGCGGCAGCAATAGCGAATAGTTTTTTGATTTGCATGTTTTTCTCTCTAGTCCTTGCCGCAGTCTTCATATTTGCTGAGGCAATGCCGGCAATTTTACTTTCGTTCTGAATTTTTTTCAGGCGACCCCTTAATTGTTAGAATCACTGCAATATTGGCATATCTGGAGCTTATTGTGACGCATCATCTGCGAATTGCATTTCTTGGCATCGGCTTGATGGGCGAGCCGATGGTCCTGCGCCTGCTGGCGGCAGGTTTCAAGGTCACGGCCTGGAACCGTACAGCGGGCAAGGCCGGCGTGCTGGCGGCCGCCGGCGCGGACCCGGACGACGTGCTGCCGCATGCGGTGGCCGATGCGGCGGTGGTGGTATCGATGCTGTCGGCGGGCGATGCAGTCGGCGGCGTGATCGATGCTGCGCTCGATGCGCTGCGTCCCGGCACGCTGTGGATCGACATGAGCTCGACGCGGCAGGACGAGGCACAGGCATTCCACGCGCTGCTGACGGGGCGCGGGCATCGCTTCATCGATGCTCCGGTGTCGGGCGGTGTCGGCGGCGCGCAAGCGGGTTCGCTGGCCATCATGGCGGGCGGCAGTGCGGCCGATTTCGAAGCGGCGCGGCCGGTGCTGGAAGCGATGGGCAAGCCCAAGCTGGTTGGTCCGGCCGGCAGCGGGCAGGTGGCAAAGCTGTGCAACCAGTTGATCGTCGGCGGTACCATCAACATCGTGGCGGAGGCCTTGCTGCTTGCGCTGGCGGCAGGCGCCGATCCGGTGGCGGTACGCGAGGCGATCCGCGGCGGCTTTGCGGAAAGCCGCGTGCTGGAAGTGCACGGCCAGCGCATGCTGGAGCGGAATTTCCTGCCGGGCGGGCAGGTGCTGACGCAGTTGAAGGACCAGCATAATATCCTCGCTGCCGCTGCAGCGGCGGGCGTGGCGCTGCCCGTCACCAGCCTGGTGACGGAGCGCTATGAGTCGATCAAGGATGTCTATCCGCGCGCCGATCATTCCGCCGCGCTGCTGGCGCTGGAGCGGCTGAACGAAGGCGTGCGGCTCGGCGCGCAGGCCGACAAGCTTCCTTAACGGGCTTGCGGCAGTGCCGCTTCTGCGAGATGCACCCAGAAGCTGGCGCCGATCGGCAGCAGGCGGTCGTTGAAGTCGTAGCTGGCGTTGTGCAGCACGCAGGGGCCGAGGCCGTGGCCGCCGTCGCGGTGCTCGCCTTCGCCGTTGCCGATGAAGATGTAGCAGCCGGGCTTCTCCTGCAGGAAGAAGGCAAAGTCCTCGGCGCCCATGGTCGGTTCGACGTTGGCGTCCACCATCGATTCGCCGACCACCGACTTCATGACGTCCAGCGCGAAGCGGGTTTCCCTGGCGTGATTCACGAGTGGCGGATAGTTGCGGCGGAAGGTGAACTCCACTTCCGCGTCGAAGGCGGCGGCAATGCCTTCCGCCAGCGACTGCATGCGCTTTTCCACCATGTCCAGCACCTCGGTGGTGAAGGTGCGCACGGTGCCGACCAGCCTGGCATCGTCGGGGATCACATTGGTGGCGCTGCCGGCGTGGATCTGCGTGATCGACAGCACGGCCGTATCCAATGGGCTCTTGTTGCGCGTGACGATGGTCTGCCACGCCTGTGCAATCTGCACCGCGATCATGATCGGGTCGATGCCCTTGTGCGGCTGCGCCGCGTGGGCACCCTTGCCGCGCACGGTCACATGGAATTCATTGGAAGAGGCCATCATCGGCCCTTCACAGGCGCCCAGCGCGCCTTGCGCCATGCCGGGCCAGTTGTGCATGCCGTAGATCGCATCCATCGGGAAGCGCTCGAACAGGCCATCCTTGATCATTTCACGCGCGCCGGCGCCGCCTTCTTCGGCCGGCTGGAACACCAGGTAAACGGTGCCGTCGAAATTGCGGTGCCTGGCAAGGTGGTGGGCCGCGCCGAGCAGCATGGCGGTGTGGCCGTCATGGCCGCAAGCGTGCATCTTGCCAGGGTGCTTCGAGGCGTGGGCGAAGGTGTTGATTTCCTGCATCGGCAGGGCGTCCATGTCCGCGCGCAGGCCAATGGCGCGTTCGGAGGTGCCGTTACGGATGATGCCAACCACGCCGGTCTTGCCCAGGCCGCGCTCGAAGGGGATGCCCCATTCGGTCAGCCTGGCGCAAACGACATCGGCGGTACGTTCTTCTTCATAGCAGAGTTCCGGGTGGGCATGCAGGTCGCGTCGGATCTGCTGCAACTCGGACTGAAACGCGATAATCGGGTCGATCAGTTTCATTGTTGTTCTCCATCGGTCTTGCCATTCTAGCCTCCCGGTGCGGTTTTCCGGAATCGTTTACGATACTGTTTTCAGCCGTCGCTAACCCAGATCAAGATGTCAACCACACAAGTCCGCGCCACCTGCCCGCACGATTGCCCCGATACCTGCGCCCTGCTCGTCACCGTCGAAGATGGCGTGGCGACCGAGGTGAAAGGCGATCCGGATCACCCGACGACCGCCGGGGTGCTGTGCACCAAGGTTTCCCGCTATACCGAACGAACCTATTCGCCGGACCGCCTGCTGTACCCGATGCGGCGCGTCGGCAGGAAGGGCGAGGGCAAGTTTGAACGCATCAGCTGGGAGCAGGCACTGGACGAGATCACAGCACGCCTGAAACCGCTGGCTGCGGCCGAGCCGGAAGCCATCCTGCCCTACAGCTACGCGGGCACCATGGGCCTGGTGCAGGGCGAATCGATGTCGTCCCGCTTCTTCCACAAGATCGGCGCCTCGCTGCTGGACCGGACCATCTGCGCCACGGCTGGCGCCACCGGTTACAAATACACGGTCGGCGCCTCGATCGGCACCGATATCGAGCAATTCCAGCATGCCAGGCTGCTCATCATCTGGGGCGGCAACCCGATTGCATCCAACCTGCATTTCTGGACCCGTGCCCAGGAAGCCAAGCGCAACGGCGCCAGGCTGATTGCCATCGACCCCTACCGCTCCTTGACGGCGGAGAAATGCCACCAGCACATCGCGCTGCTGCCCGGCACGGATGCGGCGCTGGCGCTGGGCCTGATGCACATCCTGGTGCGCGAGGACCTGCTGGACCATGAATACATTGCCGACTACACCATCGGCTTCGAAGAGCTGCGCCAGCGCGTGGCGGAATGGACGCCGGAGCGCGTGGCGGCCACCTGCGGCATTACCGTCGAGGAAGTGGAAGGCCTGGCGCGCGAATATGGGGAAACCGCCAAGCGCGGCGAGCCGGTCGCCATCCGCATGAATTACGGCGTGCAGCGCGTGCATGGCGGCGGCATGGCGGTGCGCAATATTGCCTGTTTGCCTGCCCTGGTGGGCGCCTGGCGCCACGCGGCGGGCGGCGTGCAGTTGTCGGCATCCGGCACCTTCAGGAAAAACCTGGCGGCGCTCCAGCGCCCGGACTTGCTGGCGAAACAGCCGCGCACCATCAATATGACGACCATCGGCGACGACCTGCTGCGTCCGGCGTCGCCCGAGTTTGGCCCGCAGGTCAAGGCGGTCATCGTGTACAACTCGAACCCGCTGGCGGTGGCGCCTGATTCGTCCAAGGTGCAGGCGGGTTTTGCGCGTGAAGACCTGTTCACCGTGGTGCTGGAACATTTCCAGACCGACACCGCCGACTATGCCGACATCGTGCTGCCAGCCACCACGCAGCTCGAGCATACCGATGCTCACGGCGCCTACGGCCACCTGTACATGATGGCCAATAACCCGGCTATCGCGCCAATGGGCGAAGCCAAGCCGAACACCGAGATCTTCCGCCTGCTGGCGGCACGCATGGGCTTTGACGACCCTTGTTTCCGCGACAGCGATGACGCGCTGGCATCGGTGGCATTCGTGCAATTCGACTGGGAGTCACTCAAGCAGAAGGGCTGGCAGAAACTGGAAGTTCCCGATGCCCCCTTTGCATGCGGCAATTTCCCCACACCTTCCGGAAAATGTGAGTTCTACTCAGAAAGCATGAAGAAGGATGGCCTGGACCCGCTGCCAACCTATATCGCGAACTACGAATCTGCAGCATCTGCCCCCGATCTGGCGGCAAAATACCCGCTTGCGATGATATCTCCGCCAGCGCGCAACTTCCTGAACTCGACCTTTGTCAACGTGCAAAGCTTGCGTGCCACGGAGGGCGAGCCGCAGCTCGACATCAGTCCTGACGATGCGGCAACACGTGGCATCAACCACGGCGATATGGTGCGCATCTTCAATGATCGCGGTTCCTTCGTGTGCAAGGCCCGCGTGACGCCGAAGGCCCGCAAAGGCCTTGTGGTAGGGCTGTCGATCTGGTGGAAGAAGCTGGCCGGCGATGGCAAGAACGCCAATGAGGTCACCAGCCAACGGCTGACTGACATGGGTCGCGCGCCGACTTTTTACGATACACTGGTCCAAGTCGAGAAAGCCGCCTGAGAATGATTTATGCGCACGTTAGCACACCTGAAACTGCGCGCCAGATACCTGGCGACGGCGGGTCTGTGCGCCGGCCTCCTGGCGGGTTGTGCGCAATTCAAGTACTACTTCCAGGCTGCCCAGGGCCAGTACGCGCTCTGGTCTGACGCCCGTCCGGTCGACGACTGGATCGGCGACCCGTCCACCGATCCCAAGCTCAAAGCCCGCCTCGAGAAGGCCAAGCTGATCCGCAAATTCGCGGTCAAGGAGCTTGGGCTGCCCGACAACGCCAGCTACAAGAATTACGCCCCCCTGAACCGGCAGTATGTGTTGTGGAATGTGGTCGCCACGCCCGAACTGTCGCTGCGCCCGGTGCAATGGTGCTTCCCGATCGCAGGCTGCGTCAGCTACCGCGGGTACTACGACAAGGCCGATGCCGAGGCGTATGCCGAAGAGCTGCGCAAGGAAGGCAACGACGTGCAGGTCGGCGGCGTGCCCGCTTATTCCACGCTGGGCTGGCTCAGCGACCCGCTGCTGTCGACCTTCATCAACCACTCCGATGCCGAGCTGGCGCGCCTGATCTTCCACGAGCTGGCGCACCAGGTGGTGTACGTGCAGGGCGATTCCAAATTCAACGAAGCCTTTGCCTCGGCGGTGGAAGAGGCTGGCGTCAACCACTGGCTCGAGCTGTATGGCAACGATGCGATGCGCGAAGCCTATGCCCGCTACAACGTGCGGCGCCAGGACTTCATGGACCTGCTGGTGAAGCATCGCCAGATGCTGGCAGACAATTATGCGAGCAAGGCCAGCGCCAGGAAGAAGCGCGAGGAAAAGGTGCGCATCTTTGCCGCCTTGCAGGAAGAGTACAAAGTCCTCAAGGCCAACTGGGGTGGCTACAACGGCTATGACCGATTCTTTGCGGAACCGTTGAATAATGCCCATTTGGCATCTGTTGCAACCTATAATGATTTGCTGCCAGGTTTCCGCGCTTTGCTGGTGAAAGAAAAAGCATTCCCACAGTTTTATGCTGCGGTGCGGAGCATGAGCAACCTGCCATCCGTGGAACGGCATGACAGGCTGCACGAACTGGCGCGCTCTATGGCGCAAGCCAATGAGACTACGACGGCCGCCGCTGCCAAGGAACCGGGCGCCGTCAATTGACGCACAATCTATGCTGCTTTGCAGCACGGAGGCCCGCTAGAGTACCCGTTCCAAACCCGGAAAATAGCTTGCCCTGTGTCATGCTGCACGATAGCATCTAGAGTGCGGGAAAGCACGGCCGTTCTATTTTCGCAAATAAAACATATAAAACTGAGACAAAGAGGCACAGGATGGAAAAAATCTGGTTGAAGTCGTATCCCCCCGGCGTCCCGAGCGAAATCGACGCCACGCAATACCGCTCCCTGGTTCACCTGCTTGAAGAATCGTTCCAGAAGTACGCGTCGCGCAATGCCTTCGTGTGCATGGACAAATTCATCACCTATGCCGACCTTGACCAGCATTCCAGGCGCCTGGGCGCGTGGCTGCAAAGCCGCGGCATGAAAAAGGGCGCGCGCGTGGCCGTCATGATGCCGAACGTGCTGCAATACCCGATTGCCATCGCCGCCATCCTGCGCGCCGGCTACACCGTCGTCAACGTCAACCCGCTGTACACGCCGCGCGAGCTGGAGCACCAGCTCAACGACTCGGGCGCGGAAGCCATCATCATCCTCGAGAATTTCGCGACCACCCTGGAACAGGTCCTGCCGCGCACCCAGGTCAAGCACATCATCGTCGCCAACATGGGCGAGATGCTGGGCGGCCTGAAAGGCATGATCGTCAACTTCGTGGTGCGCAACGTGAAGAAGCTGGTGCCGCCGTTCTCGCTGCCGAACGCGGTGCGCTTCAAGGACGCGCTGGGCCACGCACGCAGCATGAAGCTGACGCCCGTCGAATTGCGCCATGAAGACATCGCCTTCCTGCAGTACACCGGCGGCACCACCGGCGTGTCCAAGGGCGCGACCCTGACCCACCGCAATATCATCGCCAACCTGCTGCAGATGCAGGCCTGGTCGGCGCCGAAGCTGGCCGACCTGCCGCCGGACGAGCGCACCATCATTTGCGCGCTGCCGCTGTACCACATCTTCGCGCTGACCGTGTGCGCCATGTGGGGCATCCGCGAGGGCGGCCTGAATGTGCTGATCCCGAACCCGCGCGATATCGGCGGCTTTATCAAGGAGCTGGCCAAGTACCGCTTCAACATGCTGCCGGCAGTGAACACGCTGTACAACGCGCTGCTGAACCATCCCGACTTCACGAAGCTGGACTTCTCCGGCCTGAAGGTCGCCAACGGCGGCGGCATGGCGGTGCAGAAGGCCGTGGCCGACCGCTGGCTCAAGATAACCGGCGTCACCATCGTGGAAGGCTACGGCTTGTCCGAGACCGCGCCGGTGGCAACTGCCAACCGCTTCGACAGCACCGAATTCTCCGGCATGATCGGCTTGCCGATTCCTTCCACCGAAGTGGCAATCCTGGACGATGCAGGCAGCGAAGTGCCGCTTGGCACGCCGGGCGAAATCGCGATCCGCGGCCCGCAGGTGATGGCCGGCTACTGGAACCGCCCGGAGGAAACCGCCAAGGTCATGACGGCCGACGGCTACTTCAAATCCGGCGACGTGGGCGTGATGGACGAGCGCGGCTACGTCAAGATCGTGGACCGCAAGAAGGACATGATCCTGGTCTCCGGCTTCAATGTCTATCCGAATGAAATCGAAGACGTGGTGGCGGCCCATCCGGGCGTGCTGGAATGCGCCTGCATCGGCGTGCCGGACGAGCATTCCGGCGAAGCGGTAAAAGTGTTCGTGGTGAAGAAAGACCCGAACCTGACCGTGGAAGCGCTGATGGAGCACTGCAAGCAAAACCTGACCGGCTACAAGAAGCCGAAATATATCGAGTTCCGCACCGAGCTCCCTAAAACCAACGTTGGCAAGATCCTGCGCCGCATGCTGCGCGACGAGAAGCCTGCGGACGACAAGAAGGCCGCGTAAGCGGCAAGGCACACGAAAGGCAACATGATGGAAAAAATCTGGCTGAAGTCTTACCCTGAAGGCGTTCCTGCGGAGATCGATATTTCGCAATACCGCTCCGTGACCCACCTGATGGAGGAATCGTTCCAGAAGTACGCAAGCCGCAACGCATACGTCTGCATGGACAAGTTCCTGACTTACTCCGAGGTGGACCAGCTGTCGAAGCAATTCGGCGCCTGGCTCCAGTCCAAGGGCCTGAAGCCGGGTGCGCGCGTCGCTATCATGCTGCCTAACGTGTTGCAGTATCCGGTCGCGCTGGCGGGCATCATCCGCGCCGGCTACGTGGTGGTCAACGTCAACCCCCTGTACACCCCGCGCGAACTGCAGCACCAGCTGAACGACTCCGGCGCCGAAGCCGTGATCGTGCTGGAAAACTTTGCCAACACCGTGCAGCAGGTAGTGGCGTCGACCCCGGTCAAGCATGTGATCGTGGCGTCGATGGGCGACCTGCTGGGCGGCCTGAAGGGCATGATCGTCAACTTCGTGGTGCGCAATGTGAAGAAGATGGTGCCGGCCTGGAACATCCCCGGCCACGTCAGCTTCAAGCAGGTGCTGTCCGAAGGCTCGCGCCTGACCCTCAAGCCGGCCGACCAGAAGCCTGACGATATCGCCTTCCTGCAGTACACCGGCGGCACGACCGGCGTGTCGAAAGGCGCCGTGCTGCTGCACCGTAACGTGGTGGCCAACATGCTGCAGAACGAAGCCTGGCTGCAGATGGCGCCCAGCGAAAAGCAGATGGTGTTCGTCGCTGCGCTGCCGCTGTACCACATCTATTCGCTGACCATTTCCTGCTTCATGGGCTGGAAGCTGGGCGGCATGAACATCCTGGTCCCGAACCCGCGCGATATCCCTGGCTTCGTGAAAGAGCTGGCCAAGTACCCTGTGACCGTGTTCCCGGCCGTGAATACGCTGTACAACGCGCTGCTGAACAATCCTGATTTCTCCAAGCTGGACTTCTCCAGCTACAAGATCTGCAACGGCGGCGGCATGGCCGTGCAGCAGTCGGTGGCTGACCGCTGGCTGAAAGTGACCGGCACCCCGATCATCGAAGGCTACGGCCTGTCGGAGACCTCGCCGGTGGCTACCGCCAACCGCGTCGACATCAAGGAATTCACCGGCACCATCGGCGTGCCGATTCCATCGACCGAACTGGCGATCCTGGACGACGACGGCAAGGAAGTGCCGCTCGGTTCCGCCGGCGAAATCGCGATCCGCGGCCCGCAGGTCATGGCGGGCTACTGGAACCGTCCTGACGAAACCGCGAAATCGATCACCCCGGAAGGCTTCTTCAAGACCGGCGACGTCGGCATCATGGACGAAAAAGGCTTCGTGCGCATCGTCGACCGCAAGAAGGACATGATCCTGGTGTCTGGCTTCAATGTGTACCCGAACGAAGTGGAAGGCGTGGTGGCTGCGCACCCGGGCGTGCTGGAAGTGGCTTGCGTTGGCGTACCCGATGCGAACTCCGGCGAAGCGGTGAAATTGTTCGTCGTCCGCAAGGACCCGAACCTGACGGCGGAAGCGCTGCTCGAGTTCTGCAAACACGAGTTGACCGCTTATAAGAAGCCGAAGTACATTGAGTTCCGTGATGAACTGCCGAAGACCAACGTCGGCAAGATCCTGCGCCGCCAACTGCGCGACGAAAAGAAAGCAGCATAAGCCGGCAAGTTTGATCTGGCGCAGAATATGGCTCCGGACCGGCTGTAGAGTGGAACGTACCACCTTGGCAGCCACCGGAAACCATATGGGCCTTCTTTACAATTTCGCACTCACCCTCAGCACCGAAGGCCGCCGCGCGCTGCGACAGCGCGAAGGCCTGCGCGGCTACTACGAAGTCTCCCGTCCCGGCATGACGCCCGACCAGGTCGAAGCAGCGTTCGACCTGTCGGTGCGCAGCGCAGAACGCGCCGTGCAGCGCCAGGTCAGCCATCACCCCCTCACGCAGGCGCAGTTCGATGCGCTGGTCAGCTATACGCACAATCTCGGCGCTGGCGGCGCGATGCTGGTGCTGCGCCGCATCGATTGCGGCGACCTTGATGGCGCGGCAGAGGCCATGCTGCGCAATATCAGCGCGCCTGTCGAAGGCCGCCTGGTGCCGCATGCCGGGCTGGCGGCACGGCGCAAGGAAGAAAGCGCACCTTTCCGCGCCTAGCTCTCCCTGCGCGGGCCGGGCTTGCCGTCTGCCACCGAGAACGACGCCAGCGTGGACAGCGCGCTGTTCGCGTCGCGCACATTGTCCAGGCCCTGCAACAGCACCGCGGCACGCTCGGGGCGCAAGTCCAGCAGCATGAAGCCGCGCTTGTCGCTGCGGCCGAAATGCATGTCGCGGTTCATGTCGACGTATTGCTGGGTGCGCGCCTGGGGGCGCGAACTGGAGGTGACGGAAGTGCCGCAGAATTCCGTTGCGACCACCGCATTGCCGGGGCCGGCCGCGCGCGCGGGATCGCGCCGCAAATCGGCGGCAAAGAAAGTATGCACGTCGCCCGACAGCACCAGCGGGTTGCGCGCGCTGCGCACGGATTCAAGCAGGCGGCCGCGGGCCGCGGCGTAACCGTCCCAGCCATCGGTCCAGAAGCGGCCGTCGCTGTCGCTGGCCAGGGGAAGCTGCGACATCTGCGCCATCAGGGTTTGCTGCGCGAGGATATTCCAGCGCGCCCTTGATTCCTTCAGCCCTTGTGCCAGCCATTGTTCCTGCTCGCTGCCCAGCATGCTGCGGCGCGGGTCGGCCAGGGCGGCGCAGGCGCGGCGGTAGACCGAGCTGGAACCGCCGCGCCCCGTCGGCTGGCAGGCATGGATTGAACGGTACTGGCGCGTGTCGAGCACGTGGAAGCGCGCCAGTTGCCCCCAGTCGTAGCGCTGGTAGATGCGCTGGGCGCGCAGCGGCTGGTGTTCGAAGTAGGCCTGGTAGGCAGCGGCGCGGCGCTGCACGAAGTCCGGCGACAGCAATTCATCGCGCGTCGGGCTGTAATCGTTGGCCACTTCGTGGTCGTCCCAGGTCAGCAGCCAGGGCGCGGCATGGTGTGCGGCCTGAAGGTCGGGATCGCTCTTGTACTGCGCATAGCGCGCGCGATATTCGTCCAGCGTGAAGCTCTCGTTGCGGCGCAGGACCGTGGCCGGGTGCTGCAGGCTGTAAGGCCCCCATTCATAGATGTAATCGCCGAGGAAGGCCACCAGGTCCGGCGCCGCTTGCGCGATGTGGCGGTGCGCGGCGTAATGGCCGAATTCCCAATGCTGGCAGGAGGCGACTGCCAGCTTCAATGCCGCCGGCATGCTGCCGGGCGCCGGCGCGGTGCGAGTGCGGCCGACCGGGCTGACGGCATCGCCGAGCATGAAACGGTACCAGTACCAGCGGTCCGGCTCCAGCCCGCGCACGTCGACGTTGACGCTGTGCGCCAGCGCAGGCGCGGCAACGGCCATGCCTTTCGCTGCGATGCGGGTGAAGCCTTCATCGTGCGCCACTTCCCAGCGCACCTGCTGGGCGATCGACGGCATCGAAGCCGCGTTCAGCGGATCGGGCAGCAGCCGGGTCCAGAGGATGACGGAGTCGGGCAAGGGGGCGCCGGAGGCGACGCCCAGGGTGAAAGGGTAGGCGCCATTGGCGGCGCTGCGTGCTTGCGCGGGGAGATGGGGCGCCAGCACTGCCAGCGCGGCGACGCGGGCCGCAGCCTGGAGCAGGAGGCGGCGCCCGTCGTGCATCGGATTACAGCAGCGTTTCCAGCGGCGGCACCGGGCGCGGCTTGCGGTCAGGGCCGGTGGCGACGTAGGTCAGCGTGGCTTCGGTGACCTTGACGATATTGGCCTGCAGGCGGTTGCGCTCCGCATAGACTTCCACGTTGACGGTAATCGAGGTATTGCCGACCTTGACGATGTCGGCATAGAAGGTCAGCAGGTCGCCGACGAAGACCGGATGCTTGAACAGGAAGGAATTCACGGCGATGGTGGCGACGCGTCCGTTGGCGCGGCGGGTGGCAGGCAGGGAGCCGGCAATGTCGACTTGCGCCATGATCCAGCCGCCGAATACGTCGCCATACACATTGGCGTCGGACGGCGAGGGCATCACGCGCAGTTCAGGCATTTTTCCAGGAGGAAGGCCGCGGGAGGTTTGTTCTTGGGAGGTCATCGCAAATTCTCATGAAGGACTACAATTGATGGGATTTTAAACCAGCCAGCCCACGCACGTATGCGACGCTATTCGAATACCCCACCACCTCCGCCGGGCAAGTCCAGCAGCAATGCGCGCGGCGACATTGCCACTCTGAAAACATTGCTGCCCTATCTTTGGGTGTACAAATGGCGCGTGCTGGCCGCCCTGCTGGCGCTGGTGGGCGCCAAGGCCGCCAACGTCGGCGTCCCGGTTGTGCTGAAGAAGCTGGTCGACGACATGACCATCAAGCCGGGCGACCCGCATGCCTTGCTGGTGCTGCCGCTGGCAACGCTGGTGGCTTACGGCCTGCTGCGCCTGTCCACCACCATGTTCACCGAGCTGCGCGAATTCCTGTTCGCGCGCGTGACGCAGCGCGCCGTGCGCACCATTGCGCTGAAGGTATTCCGCCACCTGCATTCGCTGTCGCTGCGTTTCCACCTCAACCGCCAGACCGGAGGCATGACGCGCGATATCGAGCGCGGCACGCGCGGCGTCAGCTCGCTGATTTCGTACACGCTGTTCAACATCCTGCCGACGCTGGTCGAGATCACGCTGGTGCTGGGCTACCTGGTCACGCATTACGACATCTGGTTCTCGGTGATCACCTTCTCGGCGCTGGCGATCTACATCACCTTTACCATCGTGGTGACGAACTGGCGCACGCACTTCCGCCGCACCATGAACGACCTCGATTCGAAGGCCAACACCAAGGCCATCGACTCGCTGCTGAACTACGAGACCGTCAAGTACTTCGGCAACGAGGACTACGAGGCCAATCGCTACGACGAGGGCTTGCAGCGCTACGAGAAGGCGGCGGTGAAATCGCAGACTTCGCTGTCCTTGTTGAACACCGGACAGTCGGCCATCATCGCGATTGCGGTTACGCTGATCCTGTGGCGCGCGACGCAAGGCGTCATCGACGGCACGATGACGCTGGGCGACCTGGTGCTGGTGAATGCCTTCATGATCCAGCTCTACATCCCGCTCAATTTCCTCGGCGTGATCTACCGCGAGATCAAGCAAAGCCTGGCCGACATGGAGCGCCTGTTCTCGCTGCTGAACGAGAACCGCGAAGTGGATGACGCCGCGCACGCCAAGCCGCTGCAGCCGCAGGGTGCCGAGGTACGCTTCAACCATGTGGACTTCAGCTACGATCCGAAGCGCCAGATCCTGTTCGACGTCGACTTCACCATCCCGGCCGGCACCACGACAGCCGTGGTAGGCCACAGCGGCTCGGGCAAGTCGACCTTATCGCGCCTGCTGTACCGCTTCTATGAAGTAAATAGCGGCAGCATCACCATCGACGGCCAGGATTTGCGCGACATCACGCAGCACTCGCTGCGCCATGCGATCGGTATCGTCCCGCAGGATACGGTGCTGTTCAACGACACCATCGAATACAACATCGCCTACGGCCGGCCCGGCGCCAGCAAGGACGAGATCATCGCCGCGGCACGCGCGGCATCGATCCACGACTTCATCGCCAGCCTGCCGGACGGCTACGACACCATGGTCGGCGAGCGGGGCCTCAAACTGTCCGGCGGCGAGAAGCAGCGCGTGGCGATTGCCCGCACGCTGTTGAAGGATCCTGCCATCCTGATCTTCGACGAAGCCACCTCCGCGCTGGACTCCAGGGCTGAACAGGCGATCCAGGCGCAGTTGAAGGAGATTGCGAAGAGCCGCACGACGATGGTGATTGCCCACCGCCTGTCGACCATCGCCGACGCCCAGCAGATCCTGGTGCTCGATCACGGCAGGATCGTGGAGCGCGGCACGCACGCGGCACTGTTGGCGCGCGAAGGCCTGTATGCCCAGATGTGGGAACGCCAGCAAGCGCGCGGCGAGCAGGAACAGGTTTCGCCGTCTAGCGGCGAATTGGTCAACTGACAGGAGGACGGGGATGGCGGTGAAGAAGGTTCTGGCAGTAGCCATTGCGGCAATTGGAGTCCTGGCTGTTGCGGTCGGCGTCAACACGGCGCGCAGCGGCAGCAAGCAACTGGTGGTGGAGAAAGCGCCAGTCCTGGCGATCGACGAAGCGGCAGCGGCGCAGCGCCTGGGTGAAGCCCTGCGCTTCGTCACCATTTCCGACTACAAGGATGCCGACGCCAACGCCGCCGAATTCGACAAGCTGCACGCCCACCTGCAAGCCAGCTTCCCGCGCCTGCACGCCGCGCTGAAGCGCGAGAACGTCAACGGCAAAGCCTTGCTCTACACCTGGCAGGGCAGCGATGCCAAGGCCGCGCCGGTGATGTGGATGGCGCACCAGGACGTCGTGCCGATCGCGCCCGGCACGGAAAAGAACTGGGAACAGCAACCATTCGCCGGCGTGGTGCGTGATGGCTTCATCTGGGGCCGTGGCTCGTGGGACGACAAAGGCAACCTCTACGCCCAGATGGAAGCCATCGAAATGTTGTTGGCCGCCGGCTTCCAGCCGCGCCGCACCATCTACCTGGCCTACGGCGCCGACGAGGAAGTCGGCGGCAAGCGCGGTGCGGCAAAGATCGCCGAGCTGCTGAAGTCGCGCGGCGTCAAGCTCGATTACGTCCTGGACGAGGGCCTGATGATCGTGCACGGCATGGTGCCCGGCCTGCAGCCAGGTGCCGCCATGGTTGGCGTAGCGGAAAAGGGATATGCCAGCTACAAGCTGGAACTGGAGACGGCGCCAGGCCATTCCTCGATGCCGCCGCAGGACACCGCCATCGGCATGATGAGCAAGGCGCTGGTTGCGCTGGAAGCGAATCCGATGCCGGTGCGCATGGCCGGCCTGCCGCAGCAAAGCTTCGAGATGATGGCGCCTGAAATGACCGGCATGAACCGCGTGGCGCTGTCGAACTTCTGGCTGTTCAAGCCGATGCTGGAACGGATGCTGGCCAAGTCCCCGAGCACGAATGCGCTGATCCGCACGACCACCGCGCTGACCATCGTCAACGCCGGCGTGAAGGACAACGTCTTGCCGGGCACCGCCAGCGCCACCGTAAACTTCCGCCTGCTGCCGGGTGATACGCTGGCGGGCGTTGAGCAGCACATGCGCCAGGTGATTGGCAACGACAAGGTCCGCATTACGCCGGACGGCGACTTCAATACCGAAGCCTCGCGTGTGGCGCGCCAGGACGGCGCAGCCTTTACGGCGGTGAATCGCACCATCCGCCAGGTCTTCCCTGATGTCGTGGTCGCGCCGGGCCTGATGATTGGCGCCACTGACTCGCGTTACTTCGATGGCATGAGCGACAGCGTGCTGAAGTTCGGCCCCGTGCGCGCCCAGCCGGAAGACCTGCCGCGCTTCCACGGCACCAATGAGCGCATGTCGGTGAAAGGCTTTGCGGACATGATCCGTTTCTACCACCAGCTTTTAAAAAACAGCGCTTAGCGTTTCATCAATAGGCTGATGAAAGTAACGATCATCGCTGAATTGCTCAGGAAAATGACGACGAGCATACCGAAGAGCCACCGGAACTGCTCCTCCTGCCGCTTTTGCGTGAAGTCGTTTCGATTGATGATGTGAATCGTAAGCCTTTGTTCAGCAGCCTGGATTTCGTTGCGGACGCGTAACTCCGACTGGGCAACGCTGTTGTCAATGTATTGCTTCAAGGAGACGAACTCGTGATGCTGCACATCCACTTTCTTCTCCAGTACAGTGACCCTGGATTCCAGATCGTCACCTGATGGTTTCGGAGTAGGTGCGTTCATTTTAGGCTCCTTTGGCGTGGGGTGACTGCTTTGATCACGCTGTTGACCTGGAGTTCCCGCAAGTGAAAAAAAATGCCGCCCAGGTGGGCGGCATTTTCATTGGGGCGCAGATGCCTTACGGTAGCGGGCGGTCAGACAGTTCGCGGTCGTCGGTGGTGGTCAGCTCACCTTCCCATTTCGCCACGACAGCAGTAGCAATGGAGTTGCCGATCACGTTGGTGGCGGAACGCGCCATGTCCAGGAAATGGTCGATACCGAGCAGCAGGACCAGGCCCGCTTCAGGGATCTTGAATTGCGTCAGGGTGGCGGCGATCACTACCAGCGACGCGCGCGGCACGCCGGCCATGCCTTTGGACGTCAGCATCAGCACGGCCATCATGGTGATCTGGGTGCCCAGGTCCATATTGATGCCGTAAGCCTGCGCGATGAACACCGTCGCGAAGGTGCAGTACATCATCGAGCCATCCAGGTTGAAGGAGTAGCCGATCGGCAGCACGAACGCGGCGATGCGGTTACGCACGCCAAAGCGCTCCAGGCCTTCCAGGGTTTTCGGGAAGGCGGCTTCGGAAGAGGCAGTGGAGAAGGCCAGCAGGGTCGGCTCCTTGACTTCCGATAGCAGCTTCAGCACGCGCTTGCCCAGGAACAGGAAACCGGCAAAAATCAGGATCGCCCACAGTACGCCGATAGAGAGGTAGAACTCCGCCATGAATACGCCGTAGGTCTGCAGCACGCCGACGCCGCTCTTGGCGATGGTGCCGGCAACGGCGGCGAACACGGCGAACGGTGCGAACTGCATCACGTAGCCGGTCACCTTCAGCATGATGTGCGCGATGCCGTCGACGGCGTCGATCAGCGGTTCGGCTTTCTTGCCCACGGCGGCGGCCGCGGTACCGAAGAACAGCGAGAACACCACGATCTGCAGGATCTCGTTCTTGGCCATGCCGTCAATGATCGAGGATGGCACCAGGTGGGTGATGAACTCTTTCAGCGACAGGCTGGAAGTCTGCAGCGTAGCGGCAGCGAGACCACCATCGGCCGGAATGTGGCCCAGCAGGGCGTCGCCTGGACGGAACAGGTTGACCATGATCAGGCCCAGCGTCAGCGACAGCACGGACGCAATGAAGAACCAGCCCAGGGTCTTGATGCCGACGCGGCCTACTTCCTTGGTGTCGCCCATTTTCGCGATGCCGACCATCAGGGTCGAGAACACCAGCGGCGCGATGATCATCTTGATCAGGCGCAGGAACAGGGTGGTGATGAGGGTCATGTACTCCGCAAAGCCGGCCGCTTGTGGCGCCGCTTGCGAGACATTGATGGCGTAGCCGGTGAGGATACCCAACGCCAGGCCGACGAGGATATAAGTGGTCAGGCGGTTTTTGTTGGCCATAAGCAAGATTCCTGAAGTAGGGCGGATTTGCCGTTAGAATGAATAGCTATTTGATGAGCTATTAAGCAAGTCCCGAAGTATCCTTGCGGTTCTAGGCCACTGTCAAGCAAGAATAAAACTGCTGAAACCGGAAAAAGATGATCGCAATTAAAGACTTAAGTAAATGGTTTGGCAACTTTCAGGTGCTCACGGACTGCAGTACCGAAGTGGCCAAAGGCGACGTCATGGTGATCTGCGGACCGTCCGGCTCGGGCAAATCGACCCTGATCAAGACGGTCAACGGGCTGGAACCGTTCCAGAAGGGTGAAATTATTGTCGATGGCACCTCGGTCGGCGCCAAAGGCACCGATTTATCGGCCCTGCGTGCCCGGATCGGCATGGTATTCCAGAATTTCGAGCTGTTTCCGCACCTTTCCGTGCGCGACAACCTGACCCTGGGCCAGGTAAAGGTGCTGGGCCGCTCCAAGGACGAAGCCAACGAAAAAGGCCTGAAGTATCTCGACCGCGTCGGCCTGCTGGCGCACCAGGACAAATTCCCCAACCAGCTCTCGGGCGGCCAGCAGCAGCGCGTGGCTATCGCCCGCGCCTTGGCGATGGACCCGATCGCCATGCTGTTCGACGAGCCGACGTCCGCCCTGGACCCGGAAATGATCAACGAGGTGCTGGACGTCATGGTCGGGCTGGCGCAGGACGGCATGACCATGATGGTGGTGACCCACGAAATGGGCTTCGCCCGCAAGGTGGCCAACCGCGTGGTCTTCATGGACAAGGGCCGCATCCTGGAAGACTGCAGCAAGGACGAATTCTTCGGCGCCCCGCGATCCGAGCGCGCACGGGACTTTTTAGCGCGTATCATCCACTAACAGGGCGGGTCATCGTCCCCGCCAGCGGAGGACACCATGACCTTTCTGCGCCTGCTTCCCCTTTTCTGCCTGGCCGCCGCGGCCAGCGCCCAGGAGCCCACCGGCACCCTCGCCAAGATCAAACGCACCGGCCAGGTGGTGTTGGGCGTACGCGACGGCTCCATCCCTTTTTCTTATCTCGATGACAAGCAGCAGTACCAGGGCTATTCCGTGGACCTGTGCCTGAAAGTCGTCGAACACCTGAAAACGCAGCTCGCGATGCCGGGGCTGAAGGTGGCCTATAACCCGGTCACCTCCGCCAACCGCATTCCGCTGATGGCCAATGGGACCATCGACCTCGAATGCGGCTCCACCACCAATAATGCGGAGCGCCAGCAGCAGGTGGCGTTCGCGCCGACCATGTTCGTGATCTCCAGCCGGCTGCTGGCCAAGAAATCGGCCAATATCCAGTCGATGGACGACATGAAGGGCAGGGTGCTGGTCGCTACTGCCGGCACCACCACGTTGAAGCAGATGACGATCATGAATAACGAGCGCAAGCTCGGCATGAAGATCCTGATCGGCAAGGACCATCCGGAATCGTTCCTGATGCTGGAGACGGGCCGCGCCGAAGCCGAGGCCAATGACGACATCCTGCTGGCAGCGCAGGTGGCGACCTCCAAGGCGCCGGTCGATTTCGCCGTCAGCAAGGAGGCGATGTCGATTGAACCCTACGGCATCATGATGCGCAAGAACGACATGCCGTTCAAGAAGTCGGTGGACGAGGCCTTGCGCAAGGTTTACCAGTCCGCCGAGATCCAGCGCATCTACAACAAGTGGTTCATGAGCCCGATCCCGCCGCGCGGCGTGAACCTGAACTTCCCCATGCCGGCCACGCTGAAGGCGGTACTGGCCAAGCCGACCGATTCGCCGGACCCCGCTGCATACAGATAGCATGCATTACAACTGGAACTGGCACATCTTCTGGGAACTGTCCCCGGACGGTGTGCACAGTTATTGGGATACCTTGTGGTCCGGCCTGGCGTGGACGCTGGCCACCTCGCTGGCAGGTTGGGTGATCGCACTGGCGCTGGGCGTGGCGGTCGGTACGCTGCGCACCGCGCCCAATCGCTGGCTGTGCCGCTTCGCCATCTGCTGGGTGGAAGTGTTCCGCAATATTCCGCTGCTGGTGCAGATGTTCCTGTGGTTCTTCGTGCTGCCCGAGCTGCTGCCGCGTGCCGCCGGCGACTGGCTCAAGGCCCTGCCCAACGCGCCCTTCGTCACGGCCGTGCTATGCCTTGGCTTCTTCACGTCTGCCCGCGTTGCGGTGCAGGTGGCGGCCGGCATCAACGCGCTGGCCGGCGGGCAGCGTCTGGCGGCACTTGCACTGGGGCTGTCGCGCGTGCAGGCCTATGAATTCGTGCTGCTGCCGCTTGCCTTGCGCATCGTGCTGCCGCCGCTGGCCAGCGAGTTCCTCAACATCATAAAGAACAGCTCCGTTGCGCTCACCATCGGCTTGATGGAACTGACTGCCAGCGCACGTTCGATGCAGGAATTCTCCTTCCAGTTCTTCGAAGCGTTCGCCGCCGCCACCGTGATCTACGTGATCGCCAACATCATCGTCGTAGCCGGCATGGCCGTGCTCGAGCGGCGCCTTGCGCTGCCAGGCACGATCGGCGGCGAAGCGCGGAGGGCCGCGTGATGTTTTCGAACTTTGACTTCAGCGTGATCGCCAATTCATGGATCTACCTGTTCCAGGTCGGCATGGTGTTCACGCTCAAGCTGACCGTGCTGGCCATGCTGGGCGGCGTGGCGCTGGGTACCTTGCTGGCGATGGCGCGCCTGTCGTCGCTGCACGTGCTGTCATTGGCCGCGGCGGGCTATGTGAACCTGGTGCGTGCAGTGCCGCTGGTGCTGGTGATCTTCTGGTTCTACTTCCTGGTGCCTTATATCGCCGCTTGGATCATCGGCGCGTCGGAGCCGGTCAAGGTAGGGACCTTCCTGTCAGCGCTGATTACCTTCACCCTGTTCCAGGCTGCCTATTATTGCGAGATCATGCGCGGCGGCATACAGGCAATTCCGAAAGGACAGGTCCAGGCGGCGCAGGCGCTGGGAATGAACTACTGGCAAACCATGTGGAAAGTCGTGTTGCCCCAGGCTTTCCGCAATATGCTGCCGGTATTGCTGACGCAGACGATCGTCCTGTTCCAGGATGTGTCGCTGGTCTACGTGCTTTCCATCCCTGACTTCGTCGGCGCAGCCAGCAAGATCGCCCAGCGCGACGGACGCCTGGTCGAGATGTACATCTTCGTAGCGCTGGTGTATTTCGTCCTGTGCACGCTGATGTCCTGGCTGGTACGCCGCATGCAGCGCCGCATCGCCATTATCCGGTGACCGTGCACCGGCTGTCTGGGGGAGGTGCTGAAATCGCTGTTTTAGGTGCTGAAAACTGCTGAAAATGGCTTGCTCAGCACGCCAAAATGGGCAATTTCGGCACTTCCCACAGACGGGGTGCGCAAGCCACACCGAAAGCCCTGCCGGTTTTGGCCTTTCGCAATGTTTCGGCATGTAGCAGGGATGTAGCGCTTTGTTTTCTAGGCTAGTGTGTGCGTTGCCCGCTGTGTACCATGTGGTGCATGAAGACGACGAAACTTTCGGTTGGTGCCTTGCTGGTGCTGGGGGCGCTCGGCAGCGCGCAAGCTGCGGGACGCGTGGTTGCAGATGTGGCCTTGACGCAGGCGGTGATTGTCGACGTGGCATCCGGCCAACTGGTGCAGGGCAAGGCCGTGCTGCTGAAAGGTGGCGACATCATCGCCGTTGTCGACAACGCAAAGTTGAAAGACTACTCGCCCAGGCGCACTGTCAAACTGCCTGGCAGGTACCTGATGCCGGGCCTGTGGGATACCCACGTGCACTTCGGCGGCGGCCCCGCCCTGATCGAAGAAAACAGGCAGCTGCTCGGTCTCTACCTTGCTCACGGCATCACCACGGTGCGCGATTGTGCGGGCGACCTGTCCGACACCGTGCTCGATTGGCGCGACCTGATCAACCAGGGCAAGCTGGTGGGGCCAACCATCCTCGCCTCCGGCCCCAAGCTGGAAGGCTACAAGCCGCTGTGGAAAGGCACCATTGAAGTCGGCACGCCGGAAGAAGTCGGCAAGGCGCTGGACTACCTGCAGTCGCGCAGCGTGGACTTCGTGAAGATCACCGAGAACACCATGAAGCCGGAGATCTTCCTGGAAGCGGTGCGCCAGGCCAAGGCACGCGGCATGCAAACCTCCGGCCACCTGCCGGTGCAGCTCACGCTGGACCAGGTGATGCAGGCTGGCCTGGGCAGCATCGAACATCAATCCTATGCGCTGCGCGGCTCAACGCCGCGTGAAGCCGAACTGACGGCGCAAGTTGCTGAGGGCAAGATCACTGGCCGCGAAGCGATGCGCGCCAGCCTGGAAAGCTTTGACGAAGCGACCGCGCGCGCTACCTTCCGCCGCATGGCGGCAGCCGGCATGTCGATCACGCCGACCCTGGTAGGCTCGCAAGTGACCGCCTATCTGGACCAGGACAACCACGCCAGCGACCCCTACCTGAAATACATCGGCCAGGGCCTGCGCAAGACGTACGAGTGGCGCGTGCAGCGCGCGGCAAAGGACGATGCGGCCGCTATCGCCTACCGTCATGCCGCCTACGAGAAGGCAGCCTCGCTGCTGCCGCTGATGCAGCAGGAAGGCGTCAACATCATCGCCGGCACCGATGCGGGCTTCCTGAATTCTTTCGATTATCCGGGCCGGGGCCTGCACGACGAGCTGGGCATCTTCGTCAAATACGGCCTGACGCCGCAGCAGGCGCTGCAGGCGTCAGTGATCAACGGCCCGCGCTTCCTCGGCAAGCAGGAGCGCTACGGCGCCGTGGACAAAGGCAAGGCAGCCGACCTGCTCGTGCTGGACGCCAATCCGCTGCAGGACATCGCCAACATCCGCAAGGTGCGCATGGTAGTCAGCCACGGCAAGGTCTACGACCGCCGCCAGCTGGATACGATGCTGGAATCCGCGCGCCGCTACGCGGACCAGCATCCGGCGCCGCCCGGCGCTTAAGCGGCGCCGCGCCGCGCTTTCTCGATCTTGGCGATGTCGATTTTCTTCATGTCCATCATCGCATCGAAAGCGCGCTTGGCAGCCGCGCGGTCCGGATCGGAAATTGCCTCCATCAGGGCGCGCGGCGTGATCTGCCAGGACAGGCCCCAGCGATCCTTGCACCAGCCGCAGGCGCTCTCCTGGCCGCCGTTGCTGACGATGGCGTTCCACAGGCGGTCGGTTTCCGCCTGGTCGTCCGTCGCAATCTGGAATGAAAAGGCTTCGCTGTGCTTGAAAAGGGGACCGCCATTCAGGCCGATGCAGGGAATGCCGGCGACCGTGAACTCGACCACGAGGACGTCGCCCAGCTTGCCGTCCGGGTAGTCGCCCGGCGCCCGGTTGATGGCGCCGACGGCACTATCGGGGAAGGTTTTTGCGTAGAAGGTGGCGGCATCCAATGCGTCGCCGTTATACCAAAGACAGACTGTATTCTTGCTAGCCATCGCTTGCCTCCTCAAGGGATTGCGGGGGAAGCACCAATATCGCACATTCTCGCGGCAGGTGGGGTTCAACAGGTAAAATGGCGGGATTCGTTTTAAAGGAAAGCCTTGCCGCCATGAGTGACTTCGAGATCCCGCACAGCATCACCATCACCCGCCCAGACGACTGGCACCTTCACCTGCGTGACGGCGCCACCATGGCCAGCGTCCTGCCGGACACTGCGCGCCAGTTCGGCCGCGCGATCGTGATGCCAAATTTGAAACCTCCTGTCACCACCGTGGCGCAGGCCGCCGCCTACCGCGACCGCATCCTGGCCGCCCTGCCGCAAGGCATGGACTTCGAGCCGCTGATGACGCTCTACCTGACCGACAACACCTCGCCGGACGAAATCATTCGCGCCGCCGACAGCGGCTTCGTGCATGCGGTCAAGCTGTACCCGGCCGGCGCCACCACCAATTCCGACGCCGGCGTGACCGACCTGTCCAAGTGCTACAAGGTGCTGGAAACCATGCAGGAAGTGGGCATGCCTTTCCTGGTGCACGGCGAAGTGACCGACCAGGACATCGACCTGTTCGACCGTGAAGCCGTCTTCATCGAACGCGTGATGCGCCCGCTGCGCAAGGACTTGCCGGCCTTGAACATCGTGTTCGAGCACATCACCACCAAGGATGCGGCGCAATACGTGGCCGAAGCGGAAGGCCCTATCGCCGCCACCATCACCGCCCATCACCTGCTGTACAACCGCAACGAGATCTTCAAGGGCGGCATTCGCCCGCATTACTACTGCCTGCCGGTGCTGAAGCGCGAAGAACACCGCCTGGCCCTGGTGACCGCGGCGACCAGCGGCGACGAGCGTTTCTTCCTCGGCACCGACTCCGCGCCGCACGCGCAGGGCGCCAAGGAAGCGGCCTGCGGCTGCGCCGGCTGCTACACCGCGCTGCACGCGATGGAGCTGTACACCGAAGCCTTCGCCCGCGCCGGCGCGCTGGACAAGCTGGAAGCCTTCGCTTCCCTGAACGGTCCGGCCTTCTACGGCCTGGCGCCGAACAAGGGCACCATCACCCTGAAGCGCGAGCAGTGGACGCTACCGGCCGACCTGCCTTTCGGCGATTCGAAACTGATCCCGCTGAACGCCGGCGAAACGATCAACTGGAAAATGGCCTAAGTGTTCCAGGAGATCGACTGGTCCCGCGCCTGGTACGCCTCGGTGCGGGATGCCGCTTCCCGCATCGACCTCTCCCTGCCCAGCGTCGTCCAGCCTTTCTGCGAACAAGCGGCCGCCCTGGCGCTGGTCAACCACGCAGGCCGGCCGCTGCGCTTCGTGCCGCAGGCTTCACTGCCGGAAGGCACCGCCTACGAAGAATTCATCGGCGCCACCGGCCAGGTGCCGACCCGCGACAACCTGCACGATTTCTTCAACGGCCTGGTGTGGCTGACATTCCCCCGCATCAAACGCCAGCTCAACGCCCTGCAGGCTGCGCAGATTGCGCAGGATGGCGTGGGCAAATCGCGCGGCCCCGCGCGCGATGCTGCTACTATTTATGACGAAAACTCGGCGCTGCTGGTTGTGCGCGACGATGTCGAAGGCGCGGCCCTGGTGGACGCCTTGCGCAACCACCGCTGGCGCGAAGCCTTCGTGGAACGCTCTGCCATGTTCGGCCGCGACGCGGAAGCCTGGCTGTTCGGCCACGCGCTGATGGAGAAGCTGGTGGCGCCCTACAAGGCGATCACCGCCCACACCCGCGTGGTGCTGGCCGGCGACGGCTACTGGGCGCTGGACGAAGCCGGCCGCCGCGCATGGCTGGACCGCGACGAGGCCGCGCGCCTGGCTGGCGAGGGACTGGGCAAGGGCGGCTTCACGCCGTTGCCGGTGCTGGGCATTCCCGGCTGGTGGCCGCAGCAGGACGACGCTTTTTACGCAGACGACACGGTATTCCGCCCAAAGCGGAAGCCCGCTTGAAAGGAGCTTTTGAATGGACAAGATTATCCGCTGGGGCATCCTCGGCACCGGCAAGATCGCCAAGGCTTTCGCCACGGCGCTGCGCGACGTCCCCGATATCGAACTGGCGGCCGTTGCCTCGCGCAGCGTAGATAGCGCTACCGAATTCGCCAGGGAATATGGCGCAACACGGGCCCACGGCGACTACCAGGCGCTGGCCGACGACCCCGGCGTGGACGTGATCTACATCGCCACCCCGCACGCCATGCACCACGAGAACGCCATCATGTGCCTGAAGGGCGGCAAGGCGCTGCTGGTGGAAAAGGCCTTCACCCTGAATCGCCGCGAGGCCCGGGAAATCGTGGACCTGGCGCGCGAACGCAAGCTGTTCGTGATGGAAGCCATGTGGACCCGCTTCCAGCCCGCCATCCTGGAAGCCAAGCGCATGATCGACATGGGCGAAATCGGCAATGTGCGCAACCTGCAGGCGGACCTGGGCTTCGCGGCCGACGCCGGTCCTGAACATCGCCTGTTCAACCCTGCGCTGGGCGGCGGCGCGCTGCTCGACCTGGGCATCTATCCGCTGTCGATGGCCGCCTTCTTCCTCGGCCCGGTCAAGACGGCGCGCGGCTTTGGCGAACTGGCGCCGAACGGCGTCGACGTGCAGGCCAATTTCGTGCTGAACCACGTGGACGGCTCGCTTTCCGCCTGTAGCTGCAGCCTGAACACCCGCACCCCGGCCACCTTGAGCGTGTGCGGCGACAAGGGCTTCCTGCGCCTGCACGGCCGCTTCCACCACGCCGAACGCTTCACCATCGCCATGAACGATGGCAGCGAGCGCGAATTCCACTTCCCGCGCATCGGCAACGGCTATGCCCACGAGGCGATGGAAGTCGGGCGCTGCCTGCGCGAAGGCCTGCTGGAGAGCCCGGAAATGCCGCTCGATGAAACCGTCGAGCTGATGGGCGTGCTCGATGCGCTGCGGGCCCAGCTGGGCGTGCGCTATAGCGTGGATTGAAGCGGGGAATTGAAGCTCGATTGTCGCCCGCGCCACACGCGACAACTCTTTACAAAAAACCATTGGCCCTTTCATTTATCATAAGGTTATTATCGTATTTTTAACTTTGGTTGGAGGGTGGTATGCATCAAGCAATCCTGAAGCTGGCGGGCGGGGCAGCGCTGGCATTGGCATCCAGCGCCGCTTCGGCACAATGGGTCACTACTGATCTTCAAGTAACGGGCGTGATCCAGGAAGTGCCCGGACCGTCGGCCCGTTGCCCCTCCCAGTTCGGCGGCACCATCACCGGCCACGGCAGCAGCACGTTGCTGGGCCGTGTCGCCTTCGTCGCCAACGATTGCATCACCCAGGACGGCGCCATCTACAACTTCAGCCGCGGCCGTTTCATCATCATGACGCTGTCGGGCGACCAGATCTACGCCAACTACAGCGGCCAGTTCGTGCCGACCGGCCAGGGCACCAATTACGTCTTCAGCGGCGCCACCTTCCAGATCGTCGGCGGCACCGGCCAGTACATATTCGCCAGCGGCGGCGGGCAGTTGCAGGGCACCGAAGACATGATGACCGGCGCCGGCACGATCACCATGAGCGGCCGCGTGAGCTACTGGAAGCGTTAGAGCGTTTTGGCGGGCCGCCAGCAGGATTCGGCGGCATCCTTTACACTGGCTTTCTTTGCCAGCCAGGATGCACGCCATGCCAAGCAACGACCGCCAACTCAATCTCAAGACGATCCTGCTCACTACCGGCGTCGTGCTGACGCTGTCGATGGGCGTGCGCCATGGCTTCGGCTTCTGGATGCAGCCGATTTCGCAGGCCAATGGCTGGAGCCGCGAAACCTATTCGCTGGCGCTGGCGCTGCAAAACCTGCTTTGGGGCGCCTTCGGCCCCTTCGCCGGCATGGTGGCGGACCGCTGGGGCACCCCGCGCGTCGTGATCGCCGGCGCCATCTCCTATATGGCTGGCTTGCTGTGGATGGCCACGGTGACCCAGCCGACGCTGTTCATCATCGGCTCCGGCGTATTCATCGGTCTTGGCCTGGCGTGTACCGCCTTCGGCGCGGTGAGCGGCATCATCGGCCGGGCCGCGCCGGTGGAAAAGCGCTCCTGGGCCTTCGGCGTCTCGGGTGCGGCCAGCTCCTTTGGCCAGTTCCTGATGATGCCCGTCGAGCAGCAGCTGATCTCCACCATTGGCTGGCAGCATGCCTTCTACGCACTGGCGGGCGTGGTGTTCCTGTTGATGATCCCCATGACGAGTTTCATGCGCGAGCCGAAGCATGAAGTGGCAAGCGGCGCCGCCCACCAGAGCGTGGGCGAGGCCATGCGCGAAGCGATGGGCAACCGTTCCTTCCTGCTGCTGGTGGCTGGCTATTTCGTGTGCGGCTTCCAGCTGGTCTTTGTCGGCGCCCACCTGCCGGCCTACCTGAAGGACAAGGGCATTGCGACGCCGGGCGTAGCGGTGACGGCGCTGGCGCTGATTGGCCTGTTCAATATCTTCGGCTCGTTCACCGCCGGCCAACTGGGCGGGCGCATGCCCAAGCGCTACCTGCTTTCCTCGATCTATTTCGCGCGTTCGGCGGTGATCGGCCTGTTCCTGCTGGCGCCCCTGTCGCAAGGGTCGGTCTACCTGTTCGCCGCAGCCATCGGCTTCCTGTGGCTGGCCACGGTGCCGCTTACCAACGGCATCATCGCCGGCGTGTTCGGCTTGAAGCATATGTCGATGCTGGCGGGCGTGGTGTTCCTGTCGCACCAGGTGGGCAGCTTCATCGGCGTGTGGCTGGGCGGCTACCTGTTCGACCGGCTTGGCAGCTACGACGTGGTGTGGGGCATAACCCTCGGCCTGGGCATCTTTGCCGGCCTGGCCAACCTGCCGATCGACGAGCGCCCGCTGCTGCGTAGCGAACCTGGCCTGAAGGCGGCTTGAGATGAAACAGCGGCTGCTCCTTATCGGCCTGTGGGCGCTCGGCGCAGCCGTGCTGGCGCTGGCGTTCATGGCTTACCTGCGGCCGGCCTTCATGCTCGACCTGGCCAACCGCATTTACCTCTGTCTCTGAATCGAAGAGCGCTAGGCTGGCTTAAGCGTGCCGGCGCGATTTGCTGCTCTTCTGGGCGACCTGGGTTTTCTTTTTCGACGTTTTCTCGCCGGCGTCGCGCGCGGCTTTGCCCTTCTTGCCCTTGCCCGCCTTGTGCGGCGCCGGCGGGACTTCTTCGACACCGGTGCGCTTGGCGTTCATGGCGGACGGCAGGGCGTTGTCTTCCAGGTTGGCCAGCATGAAGCGATTCGGGTCGATGCGGGTGCCGTCCTGGTACGCTTCCAGGTGCAGGTGAGGACCGGTGGCGTGGCCGGTGGCGCCGGACAGTCCGATCAATTCTCCGGCAGCCACGGTGTCGCCTACGCTCACATTGCGCTTGTTCAGGTGGGCGTACAGCGAGCGCAGTCCGCCTTCATGTTCGATCACCACCACGTTGCCGTATTTGCGGTCGCCCAGGTAGCCCATGCCGGATGCCACCACGGTGCCGTCGTTGGTTGCCATCACCGGCGTATTGTGCGGCACGGAGAAGTCGATGCCGCCATGCGCGCGGCGTCCGCGCGCTGCGCCGAAGAAGCTGCTGACGCGGCCCCCTTCCAGCGGCAGGCGCCATTGCTGCAGCAGCGACTCTTTCGGCTCTTTCTCCACCTGCGGCAGCGGAATGTCCAATGGCTCAGGCATTGCGGCGGCGGGTTGCACGATGTTGGCGGCGGCCAGCATGGCCATCAGGAGGATGTTGGTGATCTTTGGCATAGCGGGCGAGTTTCGCATAACAGCGTGCTTTCTGGCAAATTCGTAAGTAACAGACAATATTTCTTTCGTTAGTTGAGGTTCTGCTTGTAGTTCAGCCGCAAGGTCGTGCCGCCGCGCGTGCTGATCGTGGTCTGGCGCCAGGCAAGGCCTTCGTAACGGTCGCTGCTGGCGCGGTCGGGATGCAGCGCGTCGGACAGGGCCAGGCGGAGTTCCTGGCGCGGCGACAGTTTCCAGCTGGCGCGCAGGTCCAGCTTGCGCTGCCAGGGGGCGCTGGACACGAAGCTGGCCGAATCGCGGCTTGGGCCGCCGGCTTCGCAGGAGAACTCGGCATCGAGCGTGAGCGCGGCGTGACGGTAGCTGAGGGCGGCGCTGCCGCTCAGCGGGGTTTGTGCCGCGAGCCGATTGTCGGGACCGGGCACGCTGTCGAGGCGCGAGCGGTTGAAGCTGGCATTGGCGCGCATGGTGAGCGAAGCCGTCAGCGGGCTGCGCAACTCCAGCGTGAGGCCGTGCACGCGCGCGCCGCCATGGTTGGCCGGCATGCTGACCCAGCGGTCGCCGTCGCGGTACAGCGTGGGCAGGATCACGTTGTCGATATCGCGCGCGTAGATGCTGGCGCTGAGCAGGCTGTCCTTGGCGAAGTAGTAGTCGATGCCGGCATCGAGGCCCCAGGCCAGTTCGGGGCGCAAGGAGGGATTGCCCTGGGTGTCGGGATTGGTCGGGCTGTTGTTATTGTCCGAGGTGAAGCGGCGCGGGATCAGGTCGAGCATATTGGGCGCCTTGTAGCTGCGGCTGGCGCCGGCGCGCAACTGGCTGTCGCCGGGCAGCTTGCGCATCCATTCCAGCACGGGGCTGACCACCGTGCTGCGCTGGCGCACCGGCGCCGTGTTGCGGCCGCGGGCTTCGGTGTGCATGGTTTCCCAGCGCAGGCCGGCAGACCAGGAATCGGCATCGCGCTTCCATTCATCCTGCGCGAAAGCCGCCAGGCGCCCGATGCGGCCATCGTAGCGGTCGTCGCGCAGGAAGTTGAGCGCGCCGGCATGGTTGTATTCATGCTCGATGCGTGTCTGCATGCGATCGAGAGCGGAGCCGTCCCAGCCTGCCACCAGCGCATGCCCGTTGCCGAGTGGGTGGGAATACTTGCCGCCGTAGTTAAAGCCGTGTTCACGGATGTCGCCGTCAACATGGCGCACGGTCGGGCCAGGGCCGGCCAGCGGCAAGCCGACGAAATCGAAATCGGTATCGCGCGGCGCGGTGTTGCCGCCTATCTTGAGCTCCCATTGCGCACCGCTGGCCAGGCTGCGTTGCCATGTCAGCTCGCTGCGCAGGAAATGGCCGCGCATGCGGAAGCGGCTGTGCACCTGCGCAAAGTCGCCCGATGCGCCGAGCTGCACCGCCTCTTGCGAGTGGTAGCCGATGTCGCGGCGGTTCACGGTGGCGATGGTTTGCAGGGCGAAGCTGTCGCCACCGGCGCTGGTCCAGCCCAGGCGCGGACTGAGGTTGAGCGAGTCGCCGACGTTGTTCTCGTGTGAACGGATGGTGCGCAGCATGCCGGGTGCGCTGTCGGTGATGCTGCGCTCGGCAGGCGTGCTGCTGCGCGACAGTACGGCGCTGACGTTATGCGACCAGCCATCCGCCTTGCCGGTGGATTGCACGGCGAGGCGCGGCGACCATGCGCCGTGCAGGCTGTCCATCCCGAGCTGTATTTCCCGGTTGCCGCGGCTGACGGATTTGCGCAGCACGATGTTGATGGTGCCGGCGATGCCTTGCGTGCCCAGCACGGCGGACGCGGTGCGCAGCACTTCGACCCGCTCGATCACTTCCGGCGGCAGGCTGTCAAGCGAGAAACCATTGGGCGCGGGCTGGCCGTTCAGCAGGATTTGCGTATAGCCCTTGCCAAGGCCGCGCATGCGAATGCCGGCGCTGTCGCCGATGGTAATGCCGGGCAGGCGGCGCAAGGCGTCGGCCACGGTGCGGTCGCCATGCGCGGCCAGCTCCTCGCGGCTCAGGACGACGGTGCTGGCCGTGTCTTCCTTGCGCTGGTCGAGCTTTGCGCTTTTGATCTCGATGACCTGTTGTGCGGATGCGGCCTGGCTTGCCAGCGCGGCGGCAAGCATGAAAATCTTATACATCGCGTTTCCTTGGGACGAGCGCCGCCACTGCCGGGCAGCGCGCGGCATGTGCTCAGTGGCGGCGGGGTGGATTAGCTGGCGCGGCTTGCCTTCAGGCGCCGCAGCGCGGTCCTGGTGGCGTTGCCTTCGAGCTTGCCTAGCACGGCTTGCGGGTCGATGTTATCGCCATCGAGGCTGACTTCCATATGCAGGTGAGGACCGGTGGCTTTGCCGCTGGCGCCGGAAGTGCCGATTTGCTGGCCGGCGGCGACGCGTTCGCCCAGCCTGACCATGCGCTTGTCCATGTGGGCGTACAAGGACCGCAGGCCGTTCGCGTGTTCGATGACGATCAGTTCGCCCCACTTGTCCTCGCCCGCGTAGTGATTGGTCGAGGCGATGACCACGCCCTCGGCGGGCGCCACGATTCGGGTGCCGGTCGGGACTGCGAAATCCATGCCTCTGTGCAGCCGGCCCGTGGGAGCGTGCAGGATGCCGAAGAACGCGCTGACACGCATGCTTTCCATGGGGGCTTGCCAATGCGGCAGGCTGGCAGGCTGCGCAGCTGCGGCAGGCGCTGGCTGGGCAGCCGGGACGGCATCGTCGAGGCGCCACGCCAGCGCCGGCTGCAGCAATACGCTGGCGGCCAACACTGCAGGCAGGACGGCGTAGCTCAGGGCGGAGTTGACGGTGCGCGGCATGGCGGGCACGCCGTCGCGGATCATGCGGATGCGGGCGGCGACGGCATCGACCGTGCGGCTACCGAAGGCCAGGGCAGTACCGTGGTCGGGCAAGGATTGCGCGCGCATTTGCGTCACCAGGGCTGCGGCGTAGTGACGGCGCTGTGCGGGAGGAAGACCCTGCAGCACATTGCGGTCGCAACCCAGTTCCTGCGCCCAGGCCAGCCGCTTGCCAAGCCGGGCCACAATCGGGTTGAACCACTGGATCGCTTGCAGCAGGAAGCTGGCGTGCATCCAAAGCGGGTCGCGGCGGGCGAGGTGGGTGAGTTCGTGTTCTATCACCAGGCGTTGTTGTGCCGGATCGAAGTCGCGCAGGTGGCGCGGCAGCAGCAGGACTGGGCGCGCCAGGCCCGCCAGCATGGGGGCGATCGGGGCGTCGATTTCGCGCACTTCCGGCAGGTCGCGGTGCAGGGATTCAAAGCCTGCATGGGCAGCAAGGGCTGAACGGTCAAGACGCGTCGATGCGGCCAACAGCGCGTCCAGGTGACGCTTGGCGCGCAGCCATTTTGCTGCTGTTGCTGCGAGTCCGGCGGTGTACAGGGCCAGCCAGGAATAGCCGAGCCAGAGCAGGGCGGGGGACGGCGCGATCAATGCGGCATCGCCGTCGTCGAAGCCGGCATCGTTGCCGGCTGCGCCCTGGTCGGTGGCCAGCACGCCGGCAGGGCCGTGGCCGGGACCGGGATTGGCGGCGGCGCGCACTCCGGGCAGCTCGATGGCGGGGACCATGCTCGGCCGGGCGGCCGAGGGAAGCAGGCCGAGCGCCAGGGTGCCGGCGATGGCGGCGACGGCCAGCAGCCACGGCGTGCGCCTCGCCTCAAGTCCGGGCCAGGCGCGCGCGGCGGCATGCAGCAACAGCCAGGCGCCGGCGCCAGCTAGCAGGCTAACGATGCTCGCCTGCAGGAATACCAGGGCGAACATTGTTTACTCCTTGTCTTCCGGCCATTCGCTGAGCAGTTGCTCCAGCTCTTGCAACTCATGCTGGTTGACCAGCCTGGAGCCGGTAAACATGTTCACCGGCAGGGGCGCGTTCATTTCCATCACGCGATGGCTGAAATCGTGGGCAAATTCAGCCAGCGTTTCAACCTTTTCGGCCACTGGCGCGTATACGTTCATGCCATGGGCGGAATGCTGGCTGATCATGCCTTTCTCCAGCATGCGTTCCAGGGTCTTGCGGGTGGAAGAGAAGGACCAGGCCAGTTCTTCCTCCACGCGGTCATGGATTTCACGGGCGCTGAGCGGATGCTGTTTCCAAAGTGCCTTGAGCAGCGTTAATTCGGTAATGGATGGAATGGCCATGGGAGCTCCTTGTGACGTATGACGGCATTCTGCGACATGTGTCGCGCGAAGGCAAGGAGTTTATGCGACACGTGTCACATAATGTATCATTGCGTATATGAAAAAGATTGCAACAATTATCACAGTGCTTGCCGCCACTACTGCTTGCAGTGGCAAACGGCTGACCGAGGCCGAAGTGCTCACGGTGATGGGAAACGTGGAAACTTCGGTCCAGCGCCACGATTCCGACCGCCTGATGGCCAATTTCGCGCCCAACGCGATGATCATGGTCTCCATGCCGGGCCGGGGCGGCGGCCTTTCGCGCATGAGCGTGGACGAGTACAAGGCCATGCTGGAAGGCTTGTGGAAAGTTCAGCTGCAGTCGACTTATGAGGTCAGCAAGCGCGAAGTATCGTTGGCCGCCAATGGCCACAGCGCCACCGCGCGCGACGTCGCGAAAGAAGTCGTGCTGCTGCCGGGAGAGCGCATGGAGTCGCTCAGCAAGCAGAAGGCCGAGATCGCGCTGGTCGACGGCGTGCCCCGCATCATCTCCCTGACCGCGGAAGTTGAATCCCTGGTCGCCACGCCGACCGGCAGGAACTGAATGGAAGCCCATGGATAAGCAAGTCATTTGTCCGAAGTGCGATCATGTGCGTCCCCAGGACGCGACCAATCCGGAGTGGCAGTGCCCTGCTTGCGGGGTTTGCTATTCCAAGGCAGTCAGTCCGGCGCAAGCGATGCCGGATCCGGGCCTGCGCGAGCGCATGCGGGCAGCGCCGGAACCCGTCCCGGTCAAGCACAGCTGGAACATTGGCCTGGTGGCCAAAGTGGCCGTCCTGGTTGCGCTGGGATGGGGCTTGAACACAGCGGTCAAGCATCGCCAGCAAGCTGCCGAGACGGAAGAAGTACAAGTCCTCGAGGACGAACAGCAAGCAGGCTCCGGCGAAGCGGCCGCGAATGCAGTGCTGCAGGTATCCGGCGCCGACGTCAGCATGTTGAAGGACATAGGCAGCAAACTGGAAAGGTCCTGCGCGCGGAATAAGTACGGCCTGTCCGAAGCCGAATGCATCGACCGGATCCGCAAGCGCGGCGACCTTTGCGCGAACCAGACGGCAGCGCGATTCCCAGGGCAGATCGGCAATACCGATCGCATGCAGGCTGTCGTGCAGGTCTACGTCGGCTGCATTTTCGAACGCTGACCCGGCCAGTTGCGGCGCCCGGCAAGCAGCGGCAACAGCAGCAGGCCCGCCGCCAGCATGACGTAGGGTTGTGGTTCCGGTACCGGCGAAACCGCCAGCAAGGTTTGCGGCGTCGTCATCCAACCGCTCTCCTCATAGTGCTGCTGCGCACGGGTGATGAAGGCCACGCCGCTGCCGGTGTCGTATCGCACTTCCGACCAGTACCAGTCCGAGCCACCGTAGTCCGTGTACGAAATATGGTTGGCGCGGAATGACAGGTCGCCGTTGAAAGCATAGGAGAATGCGCTGACGCCGCACGGCGAAGGTGCCGTGGTAGTGCAGCCAAGCAGTTCGCGGCCGTCTACCTTGAAGGTCGTCAGCTCGGATGCCTCCAGGATTGCATTGCCGTTTGCATCGACGCCCTCGAATGAACCGTGGACCAAAGTGTCGATGAAGCGGTTTTGCATATAGTCGTAAAATCCGCCCCAGGTAAAGTCCCAGCGGTCCGGCTCGGCCTGCACTAATGTCGTTGATGCGGCCAGCAGGATGCCGCAGATCGATTTCATCAGCATATTCACTCCTCGCTTGAAGCGCGTGGAGAATTTATCAGCAGGCCCAGGTGCCGGGCGCACGTTTCGTCAGACTTTCAGGAATTCTTCCCTGCCGCCCAGCCAGCGTTCCAGGTGGGCTTCCACCGTGGCCTTGTTGGCGGGCGTCGCCTCATGCAGCAGGGCGTGCGCCACGTCGCGCGCCTGGTCGACCAGCCAGCCGTCGGTCTCCAGGTCGGCGAAGCGCAGCATGGCCTGGCCGGATTGGCGCGAGCCCAGGAATTCGCCGGGGCCGCGGATTTCCAGGTCGCGGCGCGCGATCTCAAAGCCATCGGTGGTTTCGCGCATCGTCATCAGGCGCTGCTTGGCGATCGGGCCGAGCGGGCTTTGGTAAAGCAGCAGGCAGACCGACGCTGCCGAACCTCGGCCCACGCGGCCGCGCAGCTGGTGCAGTTGCGAGAGGCCGAAGCGTTCGGCGTGCTCGATCACCATCAGGGAGGAATTCGGCACGTCGACGCCGACCTCGATCACGGTCGTCGCGACCAGGACATGGATGTCGCCGGCGGCGAATGCGTCCATCACCTCCGCCTTTTCAGCTGGCTTCAAGCGGCCGTGCACCAGGCCGACGCGCAGGTCGGGCAGGGCGGCTGCGAGGGTCTCGTAGGTTTCGGTTGCCGTCTGGAGCTGCAGCGCTTCCGATTCTTCGATCAGCGGGCAGACCCAGTAAGCCTGGCGGCCTTCCAGCGCGGCGGCATGCACGCGGGCGATCACCTCATCGCGCCGGTTCTGGTCGACCACGGCGGTGACGATCGGAGTGCGGCCGGGCGGCAGCTCATCGATTACCGATACCTCGAGATCGGCATAGTAGGTCATGGCCAGCGTGCGCGGGATCGGCGTAGCGGACATCATCAACTGGTGCGGCACGTTGTCGCCATTGCCCTTGTTGCGCAGGGTCAGACGCTGGCCGACGCCAAAGCGGTGCTGCTCGTCCACGATCACCAGGCCGAGTTTTGCGAACTGCACCGTGTCCTGGATGATGGCATGCGTGCCGATCACCAGTTGCGCCTCGCCCGATTCCACCAGCGCGTAAGCGACTTCCTTTTCTTTCTTTTTCAGGCTGCCGGTCAGCCATGCGACTTTCACGCCCAGCGGTTCCAGCCACGCGGCAATCTTGCGGAAATGCTGGTCGGCCAGGATCTCGGTCGGCGCCATCAGGGCGGCCTGGTAGCCGCTGTCGATCGCCTGCGCCGCGGACAGCGCGGCCACGATGGTCTTGCCGCTGCCGACGTCGCCCTGCAGCAGGCGCTGCATCGGGTAGGGCTGCTTGATGTCGGCGCGGATTTCCTTCAGCACGCGCTGCTGGGCTTTCGTCAGCTTGAACGGCAGCGAGGCTTCAAACGCCGACGACAGCGAGCCGGCCTTGCCCAGTACCGCGGCGCCCTTGGCGCGGCGTGCGCGCTGCGCGCGTTTCAGTGAGAGCTGCTGTGCCAGTAGTTCGTCGAACTTCACGCGCGTCCAGGCCGGGTGGCTGCGATCGATCAGGGCATTCTCATCGATCTCGGCCGGCGGGTAATGCAAGGTGCGCACGGCCGACTCGAGCGGATGCAGGCGCATGGCCTTGAGGATTTCCGGCGGCAGGGTGTCGGTCCAGTCCACGCGCTTCATCGCGTCTGCAATCGCGCGGCGCAGCACCAGTTGCGACAGGCCTTCGCCGGAAGGGTAGACCGGTGTCAGGGAAGTCGGCAGCGGCGCGCCCTCGTTCACGATCTTGTAGGCCGGGTGCACCATCTCGGCGCCGAAGAAGCCATGCCGCACTTCACCGCGCGCCCGCACGCGGGTGCCTTCCGCCAACTGCTTGACCTGGCTGCCGTAGAAGTTCATGAAGCGCAGCTGGATATCGCCCGTCTCGTCCGCGATATGGACCAGCAGCTGGCGGCGCGGCTTGTAGGCGATTTCGTTCGACGTGACAACGCCTTCCACCTGCGCTACCTCGCCGCCGCGCATGCAGGCTTCGCGGATCGTCAGGACTTCCGTCTCATCTTCGTAGCGCATGGGCAGGTGCAGCACCAGGTCCATGTCCGTGCGCAGGCCTAGCTTGGCAAGCTTGCTCTCGGCGGTGGCGGCTGGTTTTTTTTTGGCAGGCGGCTTCGTTTCCGGCATTTTTGCGTGAATTTTGGGCAGGTGTCGTAAAATAGAGGGTTGCCCAACAGTTTTAGTAGTCCGTCAATGTACTCGTTATCCGACTTCGATTTTAACTTGCCGCCAGAGCGAATTGCGCAATTTCCTCTGCCGGACCGCAGCGCGTCGCGCCTCCTGCACGTGGACGGCAAGATCCTGCACGACCGCCAGTTCACCGACATCGTCGACCAGCTCCAGGCTGGTGACCTGCTGGTGATGAACAACACCCGCGTGCTCAAGGCCCGTTTCTTCGGCGTCAAGGACAGCGGCGGCAAGGTGGAGGCGCTGGTTGAGCGCGTGCTGGACACCCGCACCGTGCTGGCCCAGGTGCGCGCCTCGAAGTCGCCCGGTCCCGGCGTGAAGATCCGTCTGGCCGATGCCTTCGATGTCACCGTCGGTGAGCGTGCCGGCGAGTTCTATACCCTGCATTTCGAAGCAGATGTGTTCGACCTGATCGAGCAATATGGCCGCCTGCCGCTGCCGCCCTACATCGAACACGCGCCGGGCGAAGTGGACGAAACGCGCTACCAGACGGTGTTCAACAAGGTGCCGGGTGCCGTGGCGGCGCCGACCGCCGGCCTGCATTTCGATGAAGCGCTGCTCGACAAGCTGCGCGCCAAGGGCGTGAAATTCGCCTACGTCACCCTGCACGTGGGCGCCGGCACCTTCCAGCCGGTACGCACCGAAAACCTGGCCGAGCACAAGATGCATACCGAGTGGTACACCATGCCGCAGGAAACCGTGGACGCCGTGCGTGAAGCGCGCGCCGCCGGCCGCGACGTGGTGGCGGTGGGCACGACCTCGCTGCGCGCCCTGGAATCGGCCTCCCAAGGCGGCAGCCTGGAAGCGGGCAGCGGCGACACCAACCTGTTCATCACTCCGGGCTACCAATTCAAGACGGTGACGCGACTGGTCACCAACTTCCACCTGCCGAAATCGACTCTGCTGATGCTGGTCAGCGCTTTCGCAGGCTTTACCGAGATCCGCCACGCCTACCAGCACGCGATCGCGAACGAATACCGATTCTTCAGCTATGGCGACGCCATGCTGCTGACGACGCACAACAGAGCATAAGGAATACCGATGCTGGAATTTAAACTCATCAAAAAAGACACCACCGGCAAGACCCACGCCCGCCGCGGCACGGTCAAGCTCAATCACGGCGAGGTGCAGACCCCGATCTTCATGCCGGTCGGTACCTACGGCTCCGTCAAGGCCATGTCGCCGCTGGAGCTGAAGGAAATCGGCGCCCAGATCATCCTCGGCAACACCTTTCACCTGTGGCTGCGCCCCGGTAACGACGTAATGTCCAAGTTCGGCGGCCTGCACGGCTTCATGGGCTGGGACAAGCCGATCCTGACCGACTCCGGCGGCTTCCAGGTGTTCTCCCTGGGCGAAATGCGCAAGATCACCGAAGAAGGCGTGACCTTCAATTCGCCGATCAACGGCGACAAGCTGTTCCTGTCGCCGGAAATCTCGATGCAGATCCAGCGCGTGCTGAATTCCGACATCGTGATGCAGTTCGACGAATGCACCCCGTACGAAATCGATGGCCGTCCTGCCACGCTGGAAGAAGCGGCGAAGTCGATGCGCATGTCCCTGCGCTGGGCCCAACGCTCGATGAATGAGTTCAAGGCGGGCGAGAACCCGAACGCGCTGTTTGGCATCGTCCAGGGCGGCATGTACGAAAACCTGCGCGATGAATCGCTGGCAGGCCTCCAGGAAATCGACTTCCCGGGCCTGGCCATCGGCGGCTTGTCCGTCGGCGAGCCAAAAGAAGACATGATGCGCATCCTGCAGCACGTCGGCCCGCGCCTGCCTGAGAACAAGCCGCACTACCTGATGGGCGTCGGCACTCCGGAAGACCTGGTGAACGGCGTGGCCAACGGCGTCGACATGTTCGACTGCGTGATGCCGACCCGGAATGCCCGCAACGGCTGGATCTTCACCCGCTTCGGCGACGTCAAGATCAAGAATGCCCGTTATAAGGATGACAAGGAACCGCTGGACCCGACCTGCTCCTGCTACACCTGCCGCAACTTCAGCCGGGCCTACCTGCACCACCTACACCGTGCGCAGGAGATCCTGGGCGCGCGCCTGAACACCATCCACAACCTGCATTATTACCTGGACATCATGCAGCAGATGCGCGACGCGCTCGACGCCGACCGTTTCCCGGACTGGGTGCAGCAATTCCACGCAGATCGCGCGCGTGGTATTTAAAAAGCGGCAAGCCGCCCTTATGTAGGTCGGCAGCGTGGCGGGTGCTAGAATACACCGCTTGATTTTTACCCAATAAGTTTTACCTAACTAGAATCTGGAGTCCCCGTGTTCATTTCCAACGCATATGCCCAAACCGCAGCCGACGCCGGCGCCATGGGCAGCCTGACCACCTTCGCACCACTGATCCTGATGTTTGTGGTGATGTACTTCCTGATGATTCGGCCGCAGCAGAAGCGCGCGAAAGAGCAGAAAGCCATGATGGAAGCCCTCGCCAAGGGCGACGAAGTGGTGACCATCGGCGGCATCATGGGCAAAGTGACCAAGGTGAACGACCAGAACGTGGCTATCGAAGTGTCGCAGGGCACCGAAGTCTGGGTGCAGAAGCACGCCATCTCTTCCCAGCTGCCGAAAGGCACCCTGAAGAGCCTGTGATAACCGGCGCGGGCGGCCAGTGCCGCCCGTTTTGTTATAGCCTGAACGCTGAAGACTATGAATCGTTATCCAATCTGGAAATACATCCTTATCGTCGTGGTGGTGCTGCTTGGCGCCCTGTACACGGCGCCTAACTACTTCGGCCAGACACCTGCACTGCAGATCACCAGCGCCAAGGCCACCGTCAAGGTCACCAATGCCCTGGCGACCCAGGTGGACACGCTCCTGAAACAAGCCAACGTCAAGAACGACGGCGTAGCGCTGGACGGCGCCGGCATGCACACCTACGTGCGCGCGCGCTTTTCCGACACCGACGCCCAGTTCAAAGGCCGGCTGGCGCTTGAAAAAGGCCTGAACCCGGACCCGAACGACCCGACCTATATCGTCACCGTCAACCTGGTGTCGAATACCCCGGACTGGATGCGCGCTGTAGGCGCACTGCCAATGTACCTGGGCCTGGACCTGCGCGGCGGCGTGCACTTCCTGATGCAGGTTGACACCAAGGCTGCGGTCACCAAGCGTATCCAGGGTACCCAGGCTGCCATCAAGAACCAGCTGCGCGAGAAGAACGTGCGCCACGCCGGCATCGATCGCGTGAACGACACCATCATCGTCAAGTTCCGCGACGACGCACTGCGCCAGCAGGCCAAGGGCATCATCAAGGACCAGCAGCCGGATATGGACGTGGTTGACGCCACCGAAGGCGACGAACTGCGCCTGGTCGTGACCCTGAAGCCGGCCGCCCTGAAAGCCACCCTGGACAACGGCGTGCAGCAGAATATTGCCACCCTGGGCAAGCGCGTGAATGAACTGGGCGTGTCCGAGCCGGTGATCCAGCAGCAAGGCCCTGACCGCATCGTGGTGCAGCTGCCGGGCGTGCAGGATGCCGCACACGCGAAAGACATCATCGGCCGTACCGCCACTCTGGAAGTGCGCATGGTCGACGAAACCGTCACCCCTGGCACTGAGCTGAACGCTGCCATTCCGTACAACTCGGAGCTGTACACCGTCGGCAAAGGTGTGCCTGTCGTGCTGTCCAAGGACGTGGTGCTGACCGGCGATTACATCTCCAGCGCAACCGCCACTTTCGACCAGAACCAGCAGCCTGCCGTCAGCATCGACCTGAACGGCGACGGTGGCCGCAAGATGCGCGACGCAACCCGCGACCGCGTCGGCAAGAAGATGGCCATCGTGCTGTTCGAGAAGAAGAAGGCCGAAGTGCTGTCCGTGGCGACCATCCAGAGCGAACTGGGTAGCCGCTTCCAGATCACCGGCATGGGCAGCGCGGAGAACTCCGCCGAACTGGCGCTGCTGCTGCGCGCCGGCGCCCTGTACGCTCCGATGGAAGTGATCGAGCAGCGTACCGTGGGTCCTGCACTGGGCGCTGAAAACATCGCCAAGGGCTTCCACTCCACGATGTACGGCTTTGCCGCCATCGCGGCCTTCATGATCATCTACTACATGATGTTCGGCGCCTTCAGCGTGCTGGCGCTGGCAGTGAACCTGCTGCTGCTGATCGCTGTGCTGTCCCGCCTGCAAGCCACGCTGACCCTGCCGGGTATCGCGGCAATCGCGCTGGCGCTGGGCATGGCAATTGACGCCAACGTGCTGATCAACGAACGTATCCGCGAAGAGCTGCGCAATGGCGCCAACCCGCAGTCGGCGATTGCCGCCGGCTTCGAGCACGCCTGGCACACCATCCTGGACTCCAACGTGACCACCCTGATCGTTGGTATCGCGCTGCTGGTGTTCGGTTCCGGTGCGGTGCGCGGCTTCGCCGTGGTGCACAGCCTGGGTATCCTGACCTCGATGTTCTCCGCAGTCTTCGTTTCGCGCGGCGTGGTGAACCTGTGGTACGGCCGTAAGAAGAAACTGCAGTCGCTGTCGATCGGCACCGTCTGGAAACCTGCGAACTAAGGAATAGAGATGGAATTTTTCCGCATCCGTAAAGACATCCCGTTCATGCGCCACGCGTTGGTCTTCAACGTGATTTCGGCGCTGACCTTCGTGGCAGCAGTGTTCTTCCTGGCCACCAAGGGCCTGCACTTCTCGGTGGAGTTCACCGGCGGCACCGTGATGGAAGTGAAGTACGCGCAGGCAGCCAACCTGGAAAAGGTGCGCGAGACCCTGAATGGCCTGGGCTACCATCCTGAGGTGTCGAGCATCGACACGGCGCGCGACGCCTTGATCCGCCTGCCGAACGTTGCAGGCACCACCGCTGCCGATACCGCTGCCAAGGTGTTCGGCGAGCTGTGCAAGGCCGAGCAGGGCAGCGTCAAGTCGGTCGACAAGGTGACCGACAAGGGCGCCCATGAAATGAAGAGCGCCTGTATCCATGCCGACGGTTCCGAAGGCGTGTCGCTGCAGAAGGTTGAATTCGTCGGCCCGCAGGTCGGCGATGAGCTGGCGCAGAACGGCCTGAACGCCCTGATCATGGTGGTGGTTGGCGTGATGATCTACCTGGCCATCCGCTTCGAATGGAAATTCGCAGTGGCCGCCATCGTCGCGAACTTGCACGACGTGGTGATCATCCTGGGCTTCTTCGCCTTCTTCCAATGGGAATTCTCGCTGACCGTGCTGGCCGCCGTGCTGGCGGTGCTGGGTTACTCCGTCAACGAATCGGTGGTTATCTTCGACCGGATTCGCGAGAACTTCCGCAAGCAGCGCAAGATGTCCGTGCATGAGGTGATCGACAACGCGATCACCTCCACCATCTCGCGTACCATCATCACCCACGGTTGCACCCAGATGATGGTGCTGTCGATGCTGTTCCTGGGCGGTCCGACCCTGCACTACTTCGCGATTGCGCTGACCATCGGTATCTGCTTCGGTATTTACTCTTCCGTGTTCGTTGCTGCTGCCGTGGCCATGTGGCTGGGCGTGAAGCGCGAAGACCTGATCAAGCCGATCAAGGAAAAAGACGAGACCGACGGCGCGGTGGTTTAAACAACCGCGCTCGAAAAAAAAAGCAGCCGTGAGGCTGCTTTTTTTATTTGCACTGATGTCGTTATGCGCTCTCGCGTGCCATCAGCGTGAAGCCAAGGTCGATGCGGCGCGCCGGCACGTCGTTGCCGCGGATGGTCGCCAGCAGCAGGTTGGCGGCCTCAAAACCCGTCTGGTAGCGCGGCGTGCCGACCGTGGTGACCGAAGGCTTCATCCAGGCAGAAGCCGGCAGGTCGTTGAAGCCGCAGATCGCCAGCTGCTCCGGCACCTTGATGCCGCGCCGCTGGCACTGGAAGATGGCGCCGTGCGCCAGGTCGTCGTTGCAGCAGAAGATCGCGTCCAGGCCCGGCATATTGGCCAGCATGCGGCCCAGCAGCTCAGCGCCCAGGGCGATGGTGGACGGGTCCGGGCACATCAGCTCCAGCATCGGGTCGGCCAGGCCGGCTTCCTCCATGGCCTTGCGGTAGCCATCGCCGCGCTTCAGGGTACGTTCGTCGAGCTGGGCGGCCATGTAGCCGATGCGCTTGCGGCCCTTCTCGATCAGGTAGCGCGTGATGGTGTAGCCGGCATCCTCCTGCGAGAAGCCGACCGACATCGCGCCCGGTTCCGAAGACAGATCCATCATCGACACCACCGGCACGCGCGAAGTGGCCAGCATCTGCTGCACGCGCGGGCTGTGCGTCAGTCCGCACAGCAGGATACCGTCCGGATTCGACTGCATATAAGTCGCCAGCAGCTTCTCTTCTTCCGCATCCGAATAGCGCGTGTTACCGATCAGGATCTGGTAGTTGCACGGGTCGAGCGCATCCTGCACGCCCGCCAGCACCGCGGTGAACACCGTGTTTGCCAGCGATGGCACCAGCACCACGATGACCCTTGACTGCGCCGAGGCCAGGGCGCGCGCTGCGCGGTTCGGAACATAGCCGAGATCTTGCACCGCCTTCTCCACGCGCTCGCGCAGGACAGACGACACCAGCTCCGGTTGATTGATGGCGCGCGACGCCGTCATGGGGGCGACGCCGGCGAGGGCGGCGACATCCGACAGGGTGACTTTGCCGAGTGCGCGGCTTTTGGTGGCAGGGTTCTTGGTAGGGAGGTTCTTGCTCATTCCAAGATTATAACTATGTTAAGCTGCACGCCTCGTAAAATGGGGAGCAGCAATGAGCCGTACCGGCCGCCTGTTCCAGCTCATGGATGCCATGCGCGGCAGCCGCCGTCCGGTGACTGCGGCCGCACTGGCGGAAAAGCTGGGTGTATCCGAACGCACGATTTACCGCGACATGCAAACCCTGGCCGAACTCGGCGCGCCGGTGGAAGGCTCGGCCGGCCTTGGCTATCTGCTGCGCAGCGGCTTCTTCCTGCCGCCGCTGATGTTCGACACGGACGAACTGGAAGCGCTGGTGCTGGGCGCGCGCTGGGTGCGCCGCCAGGGCGACCCGGCGCTGGCGCAAGCCGCAGCCAACGCGCTGGCCAAGATCGCCACCGCCACGCCGAAAGACCTGCGCGACGACATGGCCGACACCAGCCTGTGGGTGCCGCTGATGCGCGACACGCCGGAGCACGATGAATTCGTGCAGCCCGCGCGCGAAGCAATCCGTCGCCATCACAAGATGCGCATCCAATACAAGGACGAAAACGGTTTTTCGTCCGAGCGCACTGTGTGGCCGTTTGCGCTGGCTTTTTTCGAAGGGCGCCGCATCCTTGCCGCCTGGTGCGAGATGCGCAAGGCCAACCGCCACTTCCGCATCGACCGCATCGCGCACGCCGAAGCACTTGCAGAACGCTACCCTGCACCGCGCCACGAATTGCTCAAAGTCTGGCGCGAAGAAAACGCCATCAAAGACGACTCCTGACAGGAACTGTCAGGGGACCTTGGTTACGATAGGCGCATTCGATCAAACCACCAAGGAGATTAGCGATGCGCCTCTATCACAACCCACTGTCCTCCAACGCCCGCCGTGTATTGCTGGCGGCTAGCCAGCTCGGCATCAAGCTGGAGGAAGTCTTCATCGACCTGGCCAGCGAAGCCGACCGCAAGCGCCTGAGCGAGGTGAACATCTGCGGCAAAGTGCCGGTGCTGGAAGACGATGGCTTCCTGCTGTGGGAATCCTGCGCCATCATGCAGTACCTGGCTGACAAGGCCGGCGCCAACGACGTCTATCCGCGCGACCTGAAAGAGCGCGCCGACGTCAACCGCTGGATGTTCTTCGCCGCCCAGCACTTTGCACCGGCGATTGGCATCCTGACCTGGGAGTACCTGTGGAAGAAGTTCGTCACCGGCCAGGACCCTGATCCGGTCGAGATCAAGAAGGGCGAAACCTTCGTGCACCAGCACGCGGCAGTGCTCGACAAGCACCTGGCCACACGCCAGTGGCTGAGCGGCGGCAAGCTCACGCTGGCCGACTTCGCCGTTGCAGCGCCCATGATGTATGTGAGCCGCGCCAAAATTCCAGTCGAGCAATACCAGCATTTGCTGGCCTGGTTCGAACGGGTGCAGCAACTGCCTGCATGGCAGCAGACCGAGACCCCATGGCCTTTTTAAGGCTTGTGTGAGTTGACGCACAGAGTGCGGCCAGTCCCGAACATAAGATGGAACCGTCTCTTTCAGGACATCCCTAGTTTTGGACTTGGCCCACTCTTTGGAGTGGGCATTTTTTTCTGAGAGAGACCTCATGCAGAACCTCCCCGTACTGAATTCCACCATCGCTTATCGCGAGCTCGGCAAACGCAGCCAGCACGCCGTGATCTTCTTGCACGGCAACCCGACGCACTCCTTCATCTGGCGCGACATCATGCCGCACGTGGCCGTCAAAGCCTGGTGCGTGGCGCCCGACCTGATCGGCTTCGGCGCTTCCGGCAAGCCCGATATCGCCTACAGCTTCCTCGAACACGCGGCCTACCTCGAGGCCTTCCTGCAGCAGATGGAGATCGAGGAGTTCACGCTGGTCGGCCAGGACTGGGGCGGCGCGCTGGCCATCCACCTGGCGGCGCGCTACCCGGCCAAGGTGCGCGGCGTGGCCCTGATGGAGTTCGTGCGTCCCAGCCCGACATGGGAAGACTTCCACCCGCTCGAACAGGCGCGCGAGCGCTTCAAGCTGATGCGCGCACCGGGCAGCGGCGAAGAGTTCGTGCTGCAGCAGAACCTCTTCATCGAGCAGATGCTGCCGAAAGGCGCGCTGCGCCCGCTGACGGCGGAAGAGATGGATGCCTACCGCGCGCCATTCCCGACGCCCGCATCGCGCAAGCCGATGCTGGCTTTCCCGCGCATGATGCCGATTGCCGGGGAGCCGGCCGATGTGTACCAGCTGATCGAACGCAACGAAGCAATCATGGCCACGGCTCAATATCCGAAGCTGATCCTGTTCAGCCCGAACGGCGTGCTGACGCCACATCCGGTCGCCGAGCGCTACGCCGAGAAGTTTGCAAACTGCAAGCTGGTTGAACTCGGCGAAGGCACGCACAACATCCAGGAAGACCACCCCGAAGCCATCGGCCGCGCCATCGCCGCGTGGCTGCCTTGATGAAAGTCGGGGTCAGGTCTGGCAATCCGCCATTTTGGCGGATTGCCAGACCTGACCCCGACTTTCAACCGGAGAGCAATGTAAGGTTCCAACAGTTCGCGCGCACGGGTTCATCCGTGCTTGCCCTTGCCTGGCAGACTCGATAGCATGGCAAGCATCAGACAAGGGGACAGGTATGCGAACATCTGCACTTCCCACGCCAGAACAAGTCGACCGCTGGCAAGCCACGCGTCAAAAGGCCTTCAAGGCTGTACCGGAGGGCGGGCGCACCATCACTTATCTTGGCAAGAAATTCCACGTCTATCCGAATACTTTCTGGCCCTTCCTCGATAGCCAGCCGCTGGTGCGCAATTTCCGCATTAAGCCGGGGGAGAGCGTACTCGATGTGGGCACCGGCTCGGGCGTGATTGCGATCTTCGCCTGCTACCAGGGCGCGTCGCGCGTGCTGGCGCTGGACGTCAATCCGGCTGCCATCCGAAGCGCGCGCCACAACCTGAAGGCGCACGGATTCGAGGGGGTGATGGAGGTGCGCCGTTCCGACCTGTTCGAGAATGTGGGCGATGAACAGTTCGACGTCATCACCGCCAACCTGCCGTTCCGCGACAAGCCGGCGCCCGACGTGGTGGCGCGCTCGCAGTGGGATACCGATTTCCGCACCAATACCCAGTTCTTCGAGCAGGCGGCGCGCTACCTGAAGCCGGGCGGGCGCATCTACTTCGCGCACTCGAATTTCGGCGCGGTGGACGAGGTGCGGCGGCTGGCGAAACAGGCCGGCTTCAGCATCCGGCTGATGGCGCGCAGCGCGGCCGAACGCGACCAGGAGCGCCAGTTCTTTGCTTTCCTGATCAAGCCGGTGGCAAGGCATGGACGGGCTGATTGACACCATCCGCCAGTTGCGGGCAGTGCCGCATGCGCCTTGGCGTGCGCAGGTAAGGCGTGTCGCCGTCATCCTCACCAGTTCGCGTTCCGGGTCGACGCTGTTCAAGGCGGTGCTGGCGCGCCATCCCGGCATCGCCAGCCTTGACGGCGAAGCGGAGCCCTTCCTTGCCTTGAGCGGCGACGGCTTCGGCTACGATCCAGCATGCACCAGCGATGCCATCGCACGCCTGCGCAATCCCGATGCGCTGGCCGACGAGATCTTCGACAGCCTGACCGTGCCCGAAGGCGGCATGGCGCCGTTGCCGGAGTTGAAAGCGCGCTGGCGCAAGCGCCTGCTGCTGCAGTTCCCTGCGCTGTTCGCGCAACCGCTGGCCTTTGCCCAGATGGAGCGTGCCCTCGACGAGGCGCTGCTGCCCAGCCAGGGCGCCGACGCGCCCGGCGAGCACGAATTGCAGCATGCCGTGCTGGGCGCCGTGTTCTGGCGCGAACCGTGGCGGCGCGATTACTACGACGGCGGTCGCGGACCGGGCGAACGGCGGCCATTCAACGAGGCCGCCAAGATCGAAGAGCCGCCCTTTGTTTCGCCCGCCATGCGTGCCCGGCATTTCACCGAAGATGATGCCGCCAGCAAGGTATTGCTGTTCAAGACCCCTTCCGACGCTTATCGCCACGGCTTCTATGAACAACTGTTCCCGCATGCGCAGGTGCGCTATGTGCACCTGGTCCGCAGCGTTGCCGCCTGCGTCAACGGCTTGATCGACGGCTGGCTGTCGCCGCTCGGCTTCCATGCGCACGACATGCAAAAGCACGGCGTGACGCTGGCCATCCACGGCTATTCGGAACAGTGCGAGGGCGGCCAGCGCTGGTGGAAATTCGACCTGCCGCCGAACTGGCGCAGTTTTATCAATGCGCCGCTGGAGGAGGTGTGCCTGAATCAGTGGCTGTCCTGCCACCGCCATATTGTCGATAGCGGCGTGGCGGCGCTGCCGGTGCGCTTCGAATCCTTCCTGTCCGACCCTGCGGGCGTGCTGGAGCGGACTTGCGAATGGCTTGGCCTGCCTCCGATGCCGCAGCCGCCCGAGCTGCCGGTGACGATGGCGACCGAAGCCCCCGCGCCCGGCCGCTGGCGCAAGCGCAGCAGCCAGTTGCTGCCTTTGGCGCGGCGCGCGGAAGTGGCCGACATGATGCACGCGCTGGGCTACGGCGCGGCGCCGGAGCAGTGGCAATGATCCGCCGCCTGCTGGTGCCTTACTTGATGGGCAAGCGGCGCGACGGCCTGCAGCGCGTGCAGTTGCTCGACTCGCAGCCCTGGGCCGTGCTGCAGTCGCCGCAATCGACGGCCACCGAACTGGTGGACAAGGATGAACAGATGCGCAGCATGGGCCGCGTGTATGCCGTGCTGGCCGAACAGGTCGCCGCGGCGGCCGCGGCCGGCGACCTGCCGGTCAGCATTTCCGGCGACTGCGTCTCGACCATGGGCGTGATGGCAGGCTTGCAGCGTGTCGGCCGCGAACCGCAACGCATGCTGTGGCTGGACGCGCACGGCGACTTCCACACCTGGGCCACCACGCACACCCAATACCTGGGCGGCATGCCGCTGGCCATGCTGGTCGGCCGCCAGGACCGGCGCCAGAACCGTCGCGACAGCATCACCGCGTTGCGCGAAGCGGTGGGCATGCGTCCCTACCCGGAAGAGCTGGTGCTGCTGTCCGATGCGCGCGACCTTGACCCTGGCGAAGACGTGGCATTGGAGCGATCGGCGATCGTGCGTTGCACCCTGGACCAGGTGCTGGGCAAGCTGTCGACGCACGAGACCCTCTACGTGCATTTCGATACCGACGTGCTGGACGAAGCCCAGCGCATGCCAGCGCTCAAATACCATGTACCGGCGGGACCGCGCGTGGAAGAGATGGCGGAGCTGTTCCGCAGCCTGCGCGACTACCCCTTGGTGGCCGTGTCGGTATCGGCCTGGCACGCGGAACTGGACGCGGGCGACCAGGCTGCCCGCATCTGCCTGGAGCTGCTGGACGAGCTGCTGCCCGGCGCGCGCAGCACGCCGCGCGAGCGCAACCCGGCCAGTACCAGCTCGACGCAATCGGCCAGGGGCGCGCGCGCGGTATCGAGCGACAGTTCGGGCGCCAGCGGCGCTTCGTAAGGGGCGGACACGCCGGTGAACTGTTTCACCTCTCCGGCTCGTGCGCGGCGGTACAGTCCTTTGACATCGCGCTGTTCGCAGACTTCCAGCGGGCATTTGCACCATGCTTCGATGAAGTCGTCTCCGGCCTGCATGGCGCGCACGCGGGCGCGGTCGGCGCGCAGCGGCGAAATGAAGGCCGCCAGCACGATGATGCCGGATTCGGCGAACAGGCGGGCGGTTTCGCCGGCTCGGCGCAGGTTCTCGCTGCGGTCTTCGGGAGAAAAGCCAAGGTCGGCGCACAAGCCCTGGCGCAGGCTGTCGCCATCCAGCAGCACGACCTGGCAGCCGGCATGGAACAGGCGCTGTTCGACGGCGCGGGCCAGTGTTGTCTTGCCGGCGCCGGACAGGCCGGTGAACCAGACTACCGCGCCGCGATGGCCATGCATTTCTTCGCGCTCGCGGCGCGATATGATCAAGGAGTCCATGATGCGACTATATACGCGATGCAGGAGGGCAGCATGCGCACCGTGCTGATCGTAGGTGCAGGCTTTTCCGGTGTAGCGTGCGCGATACAGATGCTGCGCCTCGCGGGACGCCAGCCTTTGCGCCTGCTGTTGTTGAACCGCAGCGGACGGCTGGCGCGCGGCATGGCATACGGGACGCAAAGCCAGCAGCATTTGCTCAACGTGGTGGCGGCAAAAATGAGCGTGCTGCCCGATGATCCGGAACACTTCCTGCGCTATGCGGCGCTGCGCGACAGCCGCGTGACCGGGAGTTCCTACGTCGCCCGCAGCGTGTACGGCGACTATCTGGAATGGGCACTGCGCCAGGCGCAAGACCAGGCGCCACGCCACGCCAGCCTCGATTGCATCAGCGGCAGCGTATACCGCTTGCAAACCGAAACTGGCGGCAGGCTGGAAGCGATGCTGGAAGACGGCCGCCGGATCGAGGCGGACCGGGTGGTGCTGGCCTTCGGCCACCTTCCAGCGCCACCGCCGGAAATGGCGCACGGCACGCTGGCCGACAGTGCGCATTACGTGCCGGATCCATGGCGCGCAGACCTGTTGTCCACCGTTGGCGTTCACGACCCGGTGCTGCTGCTGGGCAGCGGCCTGACGGCGGTCGATATCGCGCTGCAGCTCCTGCGCCGCAATCCCTCGCAGTGCGTGCATGCGCTGTCGCGCCATGGCCTGCTGCCGCAGCCCAGCAAGCCGCCTTGCGGCCACCTGGCAGGCAGCCCTCTGCTGCGCGACGAAGCGCCAACCGTTCGCGCGGCCTTGCATGCTTTCATGCGGCAGGTGGAACGCCTTGAAGCGGCGGGCCTGGACTGGCACGATGCGCTGGCAGCCTTGCGCCACCAGTCCGCGGGCATCTGGCAAGCCTGGCCCGCGGTCGAGCGGCGCCGCTTCCTGCGCCATGTGCGGCCGTATTGGGACGTGCACCGGCACCAGTTGCCGCCAATGGTGCAGCAGGAGTTGGCGGCGGCGCTGGAGCGCGGCGCGCTGCGCGTGTCGGCAGGACGCGTCATGGGCATCCGCGACGAGGCGGAACTGGCGGTCCTGGCGGTGCAGCCGCGCGGCAGCGAAGCAGTCGTCGAACTGCGCGCCGCCCGCATCATCAACTGTACCGGCAGCTGCGCCAGCCCGCGCCGCGCATCGATGCCTCTGGTGCGACAGCTCCTGGCCGATGGCCTGATGCAGGCCGACGCGCTGGGACTCGGCGTGGAAACCGGCGCCGGCTGCACCGTGCTTGGCGCAGACGGCAAACCGACGCCAGGCCTGTATTACATCGGCCCCTGGCTGCGGGCCGGCTACTGGGAGGCGACTGCGGTGCCTGAACTGCGTCAATTCGCCGCCACGATCGCCCGCGCCTGCATGTAAAATTGGCAATCCTCAACAGTGTTGGAGAACGACGATGCGCGCGGTTTTGCTGATTGCTGGTTTATTGCTGTCTGGCGCCGTGTTTGCGCAAGATGCACCGTCAGGCGATTCCGCCAAAACCGCCGCCAGCGAATGGCTGGCGCTGACCGATGCCGGCAGCTACGGTGCGAGCTGGGACAAGGCAGCCCCGGCATTCAAAGGCGCGATCAGCAAGCCGGGCTGGGAGCAGGCGCTGCGCAATGTGCGCATGCCCTTGGGAACAGTAAAGTCGCGCCGCCTGGCCAGTGCCCAGTTCACGCACAGCTTGCCGGGCGCCCCGGCAGGCGACTACTTCGTCCTGCAGTTCGCCACCCAATTCGAGAACAAGGCCAGCGCCGTGGAAACCGTGACCCCGATGAAAGGGCCGGACGGCAACTGGCGCGTCTCCGGTTACTTTATAAAATAAATGGGGACGTACCCCTTTTAAAGGGTACGTCTCAGTGAAGCAGGGCGGAGGTAAGGGATTTCACTTCTTCCGCCGACTCTTCCATGATGCTGGCCAGCGTGCCGTCGCCGACGGCGAAGTCGATGGTGCTGGCGGCTGCCACCGAGGTTGCACCCGGGCGGGCGTGCAGCGGCGAGGCGATCGGGGACAAGTCGTTGGCCAACAGCAGCGTGTCGCCCAGGTTTTCGGGTGGCAGGGCGCGCATGCCTTCCCACATGGCTTCCACGGCCTTCATCACGTTCTCGGGAATCATCAGCTTTTGCAGGACGCCGCGGCCGATCGGCACTTCGCCGTAGGTGGTCCATTCTTCCGGATCGCCTTCCATCGCTTCCGGATAGGCTTCGGCTTGCGACAGCATGTAGAAGCCGCCCACCTCGTGCACGATGCCGGCAAACATGGCGGTATCGGGATCGACGTGGGACACGCGCCGCGCAATCACCTGCGCCAGCGCCGCCACGTGGGCGGTGTGCTCCCACAGCTGGTTGGCCTTGGCCTTGAGCAGGGGATTGCGGATCTTGGTGCCGAGCTGGCGCACGATCACCGAGGTCACCAGCGACTGCAGGGTGCGCACCCCAAGGCGCTGCACAGCCGTCTTCACGCTGGAAATCTCCATGCCGGAGCGGTTGTAGGCCACCGAGTTGGCAATGGCCACCGTGCGGGCCGCCAGCAGCGGGTCGGCCTGCACCAGCTTGGCTGCCAGGTCGATATGGCAATTGTCATCGTTCAGCGCGCGCTGAAGCTTGATCGACGCGTCGATATTGGTGGGGAATGTAAGCTCACCGCGGCCGGCTTGGGCTGCAATTGCTTTGAAGGCTTCCAGTCTGTCCATGCGAAAATTATATGCAGAAATTGCCCTTTGGAACTAGGACAGGGTGGTTATTTTGATGAAAAAACTGGCTATACGCCCAGCTTAGCCTTCGCCGAAGATGGCGTCGCACCCTTCCACGGTGCCTTCGACATCCCCCAGTTCGTCGACCAGTTCCAGGTCTTCGAGTTCTTCCACTGCATTGGTAAAGCTGTTGTGCTTGGTGGCGCCGATCAGGCGGTAGATCTCGCCGTCTTCATTGCGGATGCCAATCAGCAGTTTTTCCTTGCGCACCAGGTCGGCACTGGTGTTTTCCAGCAGCAGGTTGCCGGTGATTTGCTTGTCGAATTTGGCTGGCTTGATGCCGTCCAGCAGGGTGGTCTTTAACATTCTTCTCGTTCTTTATAGTGGTGTACCGGCACTGATTGTGGCCTTCAGCCCGGCCAGGGTGCGTTCCAGGGCTTCATAATCGGCGTCGCTATAGTCCGAAAACAACTGTACGCCTTTAGCGACGATAACAGGAAACACTTCGGCAAAGAGCTGCTCGCCCGCCGGGGTCAGGCGCACGAAAAAGGAGCGCTTGTCGTCGGCATTGCGTTCCCGTTCCACCAGGCCCTTCTGTTCCAGGCGTTCGATGACGCCGGTCAGGGTGCCCTTGGTGATCAGGGTGCGTTCGCCCAGCTCCTTGTAGCTCATGCCTGGGGTGTTGCCCAGTGTGGCAATGATATCGAATTGCGCGTGGGTGAGGCCAAGTTGGCGAACGTGTTCGCCGGACCACCTCTCAAACCCTTGCATGCACTCGGCCAGCAGCCGGATGCTTTTCAAATATCGTTCGCCCATGACACCGGATTATAGCGCCCGCCAGCCTCGGCCTCCATCGGTTACTATATGCAAACTCATAACAAGATGTACTAAACGCCATGCCCCTGCACGCACGCGGTATCCTTGCCCTGCTGGTGGTGACCATTGTCTGGGGCACCACCTTCCCGGCCATGAAGGATATGACCGACAACCTGTCGGCCAACTGGATCGTGTTGTCGCGCTTCGCGATTGCCGGTGTGCTGTTGTCTCCCTTCCTGCTGCGCGCCAAATGGCGTGACCTGCACTATGGCTTCCTGGCCGGCGTGCTGCTGTTCTTCTGTTACCTGACCCAGGTCGAAGGCCTGAGCCTGACTTCTTCCAACCGTAACGCCTTCATCTGCGGCCTGAACGTGCTGGTGGTGCCGCTGCTGGGTATTGCCATGGGCAAGTGGCCGGACAAGCGCATCGTGCTGGCCCTGGTCCTGGCGGTGGGCGGCCTGTTCGCCCTCTGCTGGGAGGGCAGCTTCAGCTGGAGCCGCGGCGACTCGCTGGCACTGGCGGCGGCCTTCCTGTTCGGCCTCTACATCAAGGTCATGGAGCAATTCTCGCGCAAGGTGGACCGCCTGATGACGCTCACCGTGGCCCAGATCTGGACCGTGGCCCTGTTTGCCGGGCTGTGGATACTGCTGCGTGAAGTGCCGCGCGGGGTGATCGACGTGCCGCATGATGCGCAGGACTACTACACCTACATCTGGCAAGGCCTGGCGACCTATAAATGGAACCTGGCCTATCTTGGCGTGATCGCCACGGCGGCCATCATTTCCCTGCAAACGTGGGGGCAGAGCCACGCCACCGCCAACGAGGCAGCAGTGATCTATGCCTTCGAACCCGCCAGCGCTGCCATCTTCGGCTACTTCTGGCTGAGCGAGACGATGGGCGTGATGCAGCTGCTGGGGGCGGTACTGTTGATCTCCGGTATGATTGTCAGCCAATGGAATACCCCTGAGCGCCCGGCGTCGGCGCTTGTCCCTGAATAGAAGATGTCATTTGCCCAACTTAGTCGCCTGACCCGGGAGCAGCCGCTGCGCATGCTGCTGGTGAATGCAGGCGAACCGGACAGCCTGGCCTGGTCCGGATTGGCGCAGCCCTTGCGGCTGGCCCAGCGCCTTCTGAAGGGCGGCTTCCAGCTCGACGTGATGACGCCGTCCCAGCTGGCCGCTGCATCCGGCCTGGCCGGCGACTGGCAACTGGCCCTGCTGGTCGCGGACGAGGGGGCGGCTCGCCCGGCCGATGCCGAACTGCGCGCGGTGATCGAGTGTTGCCGCGAGGCGGAATATTGGGGCGGGGTCGGCGCCGGCGTGTTGTGGCTGGCCCAGACTGGAGCGGCGGGCGGCGCACGCATCGCCCTGCCATGGGCGCTATATGCGGAAACCGAGGATGTCACCGAGCGCGCCATACTTACACCGAACTTGTTCGAGATCGATGGGCGGCTGATTTCCTGCTGCGGCGGGGCGGCTTCGCTCGACTTTTCCCTGACCCTGATCGAGGCGCTGTTCGGCGCCAATGTGCAGGCCGAGATCAAGGAAGCCTTATGCATCGACCGCGTGCGTTCGTCGGAAGAGCGGCAGCGGGTGGCCCTGCAGGCGCGTTTCGGGGCCCTGCAGCCCAAGCTGTCGGAGGCGGTGACCCTGATGGAGGCGAATATCGAAGAGCCGCTGTCGACAGACGATATCGCCGGTCTGGTGGGCTTGTCGCGGCGCCAGCTTGAGCGTTTGTTCAAGCAGTACCTGGGCTCGCTGCCCTCGCGCTACTACTTGGAGCTGCGCCTGCAACGGGCACGGCAATTACTTTTAGAAACAAATCATTCCATAGTGCAGGTCGGCCTGATGTGCGGATTCTCGTCGGGGTCGCACTTTTCGACCGCTTTTGGCACCTTATTTGGCAACACGCCACGCGAAGAGCGACAGCGCAAATTGCAAGGTTAAAGTCGGGGTCAGGTCTGGCAATCCGCCACTTTTTCCGCATTGCGGAAAAAGTGGCGGATTGCCAGACCTGACCCCGACTTTCAAGCTGCTTGGACAATTTTGAAAATCCTTGTCGCAGATTCAAAAGAGTTTTAGCATCCCCGCTTTTACAATGCAGTACACCTTACCATTGATGGGGATTTGCCATGAACGCCAAGCTTGACTCGACTGTTACCACCCGCCCTGTAACCCGCGCCACTTTTGACGAGGTAATCGTCCCGACTTACGCACCTGCCCAGATGGTGCCAGTGCGAGCAGCGGGCCTGGACCTGTGGGACCAGAACGGCAAGCATTACCTGGACTTCACCTCCGGCATCGCCGTCGCCTCCCTGGGCCACTGCAACCCGGTCGTGGTGGAAGCCCTGACCCGCCAAGCCAACACCCTGTGGCACCTGGGCAATGGCTACACCAATGAGCCGGTCCTGCGCCTGGCCCTGGCCCTGACCGAAGCCACCTTCGCCGACCGCGCCTTCTTCTGCAACTCCGGCGCCGAAGCCAACGAAGCGGCCCTGAAGCTGGCCCGTAAAGTTGCCCACGCCAAGTTCGGCGACAAGAAGCCGCGCATCGTGTCCTGCCTGAACTCCTTCCACGGCCGTACCCTGTTTACCGTGTCCGTCGGCGGCCAGGCCAAGTACACCGAAGGTTTCGAGCCGCTGCCGCCATCGATCGACCACATCCCTTACAACGATATCGAAGCGGCCAAGGCTGCCATCGGCGACGACGTGTGCGCCGTGATCGTTGAGCCGGTGCAGGGCGAGGGCGGCGTGATGCCGGGCAATCCAGAATACCTGAAGACCCTGCGCGAGCTGTGCGACAAGCACAACGCCGTGCTGATCTTCGACGAAGTGCAGTGCGGCATGGGCCGTACCGGTTCCCTGTTCGCTTACCAGGGCTACGGCGTTACCCCGGACATCCTGACCTCGGCCAAGGCGCTGGGCAACGGCTACCCGATCGGCGCCATGCTGACCACCGACGAACTGGCCAAGCACCTGGCAGTGGGCACCCACGGCACTACCTACGGCGGCAACCCGCTGGCTGCCACCGTGGCGCTGACCGTGCTGGAAACCATCAACCAGCCAGCCTTCCTGGCCCGCGTGAAAGAGGCTTCCGAGAAGCTGATCGGCAAGCTGGAAGGCCTGGTGCGCGATTTCCCTCAGGTGTTCTCCGCCGTGCGCGGCGCCGGGCTGCTGCTGGGCCTGGTTGTGGCCGAGCCGTTCAAGGGCCGTTCCAAGGATATCCAGCGTGCTGCTGAAGCACAGGGCCTGATGATCCTGATCGCCGGTACCGACGTGGTGCGTCTGGCCCCGGCGCTGGTGGTGTCGGATGCGCAGATCGATGAGGCAGATCGCATTATTCGCCTGGCGGTTGCTGAGCTGACCAAGGCCTGAAACCGGTAACCCGGTGTCTGACCCGCAGGGTCAGACACCCATAGTGTCAGACCCCGTGGGTCTGACACAGGTTTACCGGTTTTGCTGTTTTAGAGAAGAATAAAAGAGGAGCACCCATGTACGTAGTCCGTCCGGTAGAAACCGCCGACATCGCCGCCCTCGAATCACTGGCCGCGGTCAGCATGCCGGGTGTCCATACCCTGCCGAAGACGCGTGAAAAGATCGAGCAGGCAGTCGAGCGTTCCATCGCTTCCTTCTCCGCCCACGTCGACATCCCGAGCGAAGAGTCCTACATGTTCGTGATGGAGTCGCTGGCCGACAGGAAGATCGTCGGCACCGCCGCCATCCACGCCTCCGCAGGCTCGAACGGCACCTACTTCTCCTTCCGCAACGACGTTATCCAGCAAGTCTCGCGCGACCTGAACATCAGCCACAGCGTGCACGCCTTGACGCTGTGCTCCGAGCTGACCGCCTACTCGCAGCTGTCCGGCTTTTACGTCGACGCCAGCGTGGCGCAGCGTCCGGAAGCGGCCCTGCTGTCGCGTTCCCGCCTGCTGTACGCAGTGCAGGCGCCGCACCGTTTCGGCGACCGCTTTTTCGTGCCGCTGGCCGGCCTGACCGATGAAAACGGCGGCTCGCCATTCTGGGATGCGCTGGGCCGCAAGTTCTTCAAAATGGACTTCCTGGATGCCGAACGCGTGATCGGTGGCGCCCGCAACCGCACCCTGATCGTGGAGCTGATGCCGCACTACCCGGTCTACGTGCCGCTGCTGCCGGGCGATGCGCAAGCCGTGATGGGCCAGATCCATCCGAGCGGCGAACTGGCGTTCAATTTGCTGACTTCCGAAGGTTTCGAAGCCGACGAGTACATCGACATCTTTGACGGTGGTCCGATCCTGCAGGCGCACAAGCATGCGCTGCGTACCTTCACCACCTCGCTGCCGCGCCGCGTGGCCAGCGCCGAAGGCACGCAAGCCAGCGACGCGGTGGCGGCTTACGCCGTGTCCACCGGCCCTGACCAGCGCTTCCGCGCGGTGACCATCAACTGCGCACCGCTGGAGAATACCGATACCGTCTGCCTGTCGAAGAACGCCCAGGACATCTTGCGCGTGGAAGAGGGCGACACCGTGACCTGCGTCCGCATTTAATAACGAGAAAACCTATGCTAGTTGTACGCGCAATTAAAGCGAGTGACCTGGACGGATTGTTCAACCTGGCCAGCCAGGTGGGCACCGGCATGACCACCCTCAAGCCGGACATGAAGATGATGGGCGACCGCGTCGCCGTGGCGGTGGCGTCCTTCGCCGAAACCATCCCGCCGGAAGAACGCGACTACATGTTCGTAATGGAAGACACCGATACCGGCCGCCTGGCCGGCGTGTGCGCCATCAAGGGCGCGGTCGGCCTGACCGAGCCTTTCTACAACTACCGCATTGGCACCCTGGTGCACTCCAGCCGCGAGCTGAACGTGTTCACCCGCATGGACACGCTGTACCTGTCGAACGACCTGACCGGCTGCTCCGAGCTGTGCTCCCTGTTCCTGCACCCGGACTACCGCCAGGGCAATAACGGCAAGCTGCTGTCGAAGAGCCGTTTCCTGTTCATCGCCCAGTTCCCGCACCTGTTCGAGCAGAAGATTATCGCCGAGATGCGCGGCTACCAGGCGGAAGACGGCAGCTCGCCTTTCTACGAAGGCCTGGGCCGCTACTTCTTCAAGATGGACTTCCACCATGTGGACGACCTGACCGCGCTGGGCAAGAAGTCCTTCATCGCCGAGCTGATGCCGCGCCAGCCGCTGTACGTCGACTACCTGCCGAAAGATGCGCAGGAAGCGATCGGCAAGGTGCACCAGGCTACCGCGCCGGCGCGCCGCCTGCTGGAGCAGGAAGGCCTGCACTACGAAGGCTATGTCGACATCTTCGACGCCGGCCCGGTGCTGCAAGCTCGCGTCTCCGAACTGCGCGCGATGCGCGACAGCGAACTGGCATCCGTCACGCGCGATACCGATACCGCGCATGCCTGCGCGCTGCACACCACCGAACCCTACCTGGTGTCGAACACCGTCATGCAGGACTTCCGCATGATCCTGACCGACGCCAATCCATCCGACGGCGGCATTGACCTGTCGTCCGAAGAACAAGCGCTGCTGCATTGCCATGCCGGCGACACCGTGCGCACCCTGTCTCTCAACGTGAGGAAGAACCAGAATGTCTGAACTGAGCAATTTCATCAACGGCCAATGGAAAGCTGGCCACGGCGAGACCATCGTGACCACCAACCCGGCCACCGGCAAGCATATCTACTCGTCGAACGAGTCGACTGCCGATGACGTGGCGGAAGCTGCGCATGCTGCGCGCGCCGCCTTTGAAGCCTGGGCCTACCGCCCGCTGGAAGAGCGCATCGCCATCGTCACCAAATTCCGCGACCTGCTGAAGGAAAACGCGGAAGACCTGGCGCAGACCATTTCCGAAGAAGTCGGCAAGCCGCTGTGGGAAGCGCGCACCGAAGTGACCACCATGGCCAACAAGGTGGACATCTCGATCACTTCCTACGGCAACCGCACCGGCGAATCGCGCAACAAGGTTGCCGATGGCGAAGCTGTGCTGCGCCACCGTCCGCACGGCGTGTTCGGCGTGTTCGGTCCTTACAACTTCCCGGGCCACCTGCCGAACGGCCACATCGTGCCTGCGCTGATCGCCGGTAACACCGTGGTGTTCAAGCCGAGCGAGTACGCACCGCGCACCGCCATCAAGACCGTCGCGCTGTGGGAAAAGGCCGGCGTGCCTGCGGGCGTGATCAACCTGGTCAACGGCGGCCGTGAAACCGGCATCGCGCTGGGCCAGAATGCGGAGATCGACGGCGTGCTGTTCACCGGCTCCAGCCAGACCGGCGCGGCGCTGCACAAGCAGTTCGGCGGCCAGCCGGGCAAGCTGCTGGCGCTGGAGATGGGCGGCAACAATCCTCTGATCGTTTGGAACCCGACGGACATCGATGCTGCCGTATTCATGGCGATTTCGTCTTCCTTCATCTCCGCCGGCCAGCGCTGCACCTGCGCGCGCCGCGTGATCGTGCAGAAGGGCGAGCAGGGCGATGCCTTCGTCAAGCGTTTCGTGGAGGTGGCGTCCAAGCTGGGCGTAGGCGCTCCGGCTGCCGAACCGGCGCCGTTCATGGGGCCTGTGGTTTCCGCCGCCGTGGCCGAAAAACTGGTGCAGGCGCAGGCCGACATGGTGGCCAAGGGCGGCAAGATGCTGCTGGAAATGCGCCAGCTGGAACCGGGCACCGGCTTTGTTTCCGCCGGCATCGTGGACACCACCGACGCGCAAGGCATTCCTGACGAAGAATGGTTCGGTCCACTGGCCCAGATCATCCGCGTCGACGATTTCGACGCCGCTATCCGGGCCGCCAACAATACCGGCTACGGCCTGGCGGCAGCCCTGCTGTCGACCGACGAATCGCTGTGGCAGAAGTTCCAGGTTCGCGCCCGCGCCGGCATCGTTAACTGGAACCGCCCGACCACCGGTGCGGCCAGCTCGGCGCCGTTCGGCGGCGTCGGCAAGTCCGGCAACCATCGTCCCAGCGCATACTATGCGGCGGACTATTGCGCCTACCCGGTCGCTTCGATCGAGAACGGCGCCCTTGAAATGCCTGCCAAGCTGTCGCCTGGCATGAACTTCTGAGGATGGCCATGCCTACTGCACGCGAATACAACTTCGACGGCCTGGTTGGCCCGTCGCATAACTACGCCGGCCTGTCGTTCGGTAACGTCGCCTCGTTCAACAACGTCAAGAGCGCGTCCAATCCGAAGCAGGCCGCCCTGCAGGGCCTGGCCAAAATGCGCGAGCTGGCCAAGCGCGGTTTCGCGCAGGCGCTGCTGCCGCCGCAGGACCGTCCGAATTTCCGCCTGCTGCGCAGCCTGGGCTACGCCGGCACCGATGCCGAAGTGATCGCACAGGCGTACAACGACTCGCCGGTGGTGCTGGCGTGCGCCTACTCGGCTTCGCCGATGTGGACTGCCAATGCCGCCACCGTCAGCCCGTCGGCCGACACGCGCGATGGCCGTGTGCACTTCACCGCTGCAAACCTGAACAACAAGCTGCACCGCGCGTTCGAGCACGTGCAGTCGGCTCGCGCCCTGCGCGCCATCTTCAAGGACGAGCGCTTCTTCGCCGTGCACGACGCACTGCCTGGTACTCCGGCCGTCGGTGATGAAGGCGCGGCCAACCATACCCGCCTGTGCGACCAGCATGGCAATCCGGCCGTCGAACTGTTCGTATATGGCCGCGTGGAGTTCGACCCGAGCGCGCCGGCGCCGAAGAAGTTCCCGGCCCGCCATACGCTGGAAGCATCGAAGGCCGTGGCCCGCCTGCACGGCCTCGATCCGGCGCGCTGCGTGTTCGTGCAGCAGAATCCTGACGTGATCGACCAGGGTGTGTTCCACAACGACGTGATCGCCGTGGGTAATGGCAATGTGCTGTTCTACCATGAGCAGGCTTTCGCAGACGAGCAGGGCGCGCTGGCTTCGATCCGCGCCGCCATGCAGGGCGTGGGCGCCGAGCTGGTGGCGATCCGCGTACCGACGGCCGAGGTGTCGGTGGCCGACGCGGTTTCTTCCTATCTGTTCAACACGCAGCTGCTGTCCAAGCCTGACGGCAAGATGGCCTTGGTCACGCCGCATGAGTGCCAGGAAATCCCGGCCGTGGCGGCCTTCCTGGAAAAGCTGGTCGCTTCCGGCGGCCCGGTCGATGAGCTGATCCACTTCGACCTGCGCCAGTCGATGCGCAACGGCGGTGGGCCGGCTTGCCTGCGCCTGCGCGTGGCGTTGACCGAGGCAGAGGCAGCGGCCATGCACCAGGGTGTGGTGATGACCGAAACGCTGTACCATAGCCTGGTCGCGTGGGTAGAGAAGCACTACCGCGACCATCTGGAACCGAAAGATTTGGCAGATCCGCAATTGGCTGTAGAAGTGCACACCGCATTGAAAGAGCTGGAACAGATCCTGGGCTTACCCGGCCTGTACGATCTGTAAAAACCGGTAAACCAGTGCCTGACCCGCAGGGTCAGGCACTTTCTGCGCAAAGGCCGTCGTGCAAACAGCGCCAACGGCTTGCGAGCTACCGGTTTTAAGAAAGAAGATACCCACAACGTATTTGGAGAAGCAGATGAAACAAATGCCACAAGAGTTGCGCAAGCAAACGCTCGAACTGGTCAAGGCCAGCGGCCCGATCGCCCAACTGATCGAAGCCTGGCTCGGCTCCCTGGACGATGAAGACCTGGCCGACCTGTCCCCCGGCAGCCTGGCCCCGGTCCTTGTGGAAGGTTTCACCCAGCTTGCCAAGCGCACCGCTTCCGGCTGCCAGATCGCCAAGCTCCAATACGAAGAAGCGCGCGGCGGCCACGCCACCGCGCTCCTGATCGTCAACGACGACATGCCATACCTGGTCGACTCCATCGTGATCGCCATGCGCAAGCTGCGCGTCGGCTCCAACGGCGTGCTGAACGCCGTGCTGCCGGTGCGCCGCAGCGCCGACGGCAGCGTGGAAGCCGTCGGCCAGAAAGGCGACAAGCTCGAATCGATGGTCCTGTGCCTGCTGTCCGAAAAGCTGGAAGACGGCGCACTGAAAGAACTGACCGACCGCATCGAGATGGTGGCGCGCGACGCCGCCGTCGTGAAGCGCGACCTGGCTGCAATGAAGGACCGCCTCACCGCCGTCTCTACCGACTCGGCCGGCCACGGCGAAGAAGGCCAGGAGGTCGCAGCTTTCCTGCAGTGGGCGCGCGACGAAGGCTTCGAAGTGCACGGCTATGCCTACTACCAGGTCAAGCCGGGCGCACGCGAACTGGAACGCGACATCCCTAGCCGCATCGGCGTTCTGCAGGACACCGCGCACCCGATCTACGGCACCTGCCTGGCCAATATCCCCGGCGACTTCGACACACTGTCCAAGCGCGCCCACACCCTGTCGATCGTGAAGGCCGACGTGGGCGGCACGCTGCACCGCGACCAGTCGCTGGACTTCATCGGCGTGCGCCACACCGACGGCAAGGGCGCCATCCTGGGCGAGCATTGCTTCGTCGGCCTGTTCACCCGCGCCGCCAACCTGACCCCGCTGGCCCGCCTGCCATTCGCGCGCGGCCGCATCGCGCAAGTGCTGAAGATCGCCGGCGTGCGCGAAACCGGTTTCCGCGCCGAGAAATTCATCGAGATCCTGGAATCGCTGCCGCGCACCGAAGCGCTGGAAGCGGAACCGGAATGGCTGGCCGAAGTCTGCGGCGCCGTGGTGTCGCTGTACAAGCAGCCGCGCGCCAAGGTATTCGCCCGCCGCGACGTGTACGCCCGCCACCTGAACGTGCTGGTCTACCTGCCGCGCGAACGCTACTCCGCTTCCGTGGCGCATGCGCTGGCGCGCGCCCTGCAGGAAAGCTCCGGCGCCACCCACGTCAGCTCGCAAACCCTGGTGTCGGACGGTCCGCTGGCCCGCCTCTACCTGATCGCCCACGCTGCGCGCTATCCGCTGGACCTGGAAAGCGATATCCAGCGTCCGCTGCTGACGGTGCTGGACGGCTGGCATGACCAGTTCTCCGAACTGGCCGACAAGGTCGGCGAAGAACCGCTGCGCAACAGCCTGCGCAAGCTGTGCTCCACCCTGCCGGTCGACTACGTGGCTGCAACCCCGCCGGCCGTTGCCTTCCACGACCTGGACAAGATCCTGCGCAATGGCGTGGACGAGCGCGTCGCCGTGCGCGTCGAACTGCCATCCGAAAGCAACGCCGCCACCACTATCCGCCTGTACTCGGTGGACGGCGTACCGGCCCTGTCCTCGATCCTGCCAGCGCTGCACAACGCCGGCGTGGCGATCGAGCGTGAATCGGCGCATACCATCCGCACCGCGGACGGCAAGAAGCACTACGTGACCAGCCTGGCTGTCGATGCGCAAAGCGCGCTCGAACTGTCCCGCCCTGGCGTGGTGCAGGTGGCGGAAGACCTGTTCAACGCCCTGTTCAACAACGAAGCCGAAGACGGCCGCCTGAATGGCCTGGTTGTCGAAGGCGGTCTGCGCCTGCGCGAAGTGCAGCTGGTGCGCGCTTACATGAGCTACTGGCGCCAGGCCGGCACCCAGTTCACCGTGCGCTACATGGCGGAGATCCTGCGCCGCCATCCAGCGCTGGTGAAGGAGCTGGTCGACGCATGGAAAGAGCGCTTCGATCCGGCCCTGCCGGAAGCGACCCGCACCGCAGCCAAGGACAAGCTGCTGGCCATCAAGGGCCGCTTGTCCTCGATCAACCACGCCGACTCCGAAGTGATTTTCGCGGCCATGATCGACCTGATGCTGGCAACCCTGCGCACCAACTATTTCCAGAATGCTGGACAGGGCGACAAGATCATCTTCAAGTTCGACACCAGCAGCCTGCACCTGGTGCCGGAACCGCGTCCGTTCCGCGAGATCTATGTGTTCTCGCGCCGCTTCGAAGGCGTGCACCTGCGCGGCGGCCCGGTGGCGCGCGGCGGCCTGCGCTGGTCTGACCGCATGGAAGATTACCGCACCGAGGTGCTGGGCCTGGTGAAGGCGCAGATGGTGAAGAACGCCGTGATCGTTCCTGCCGGCGCCAAGGGCGGCTTCGTCTGCAAGCAGATGCCGAAAGACGCGCCGCGCGACGTGGTGGCAGCGGAAGGCGAAGCAGTCTACCGCCTGTTCATCGCCAGCCTGCTGGAAATGACCGACAACCGCGTGCTGGGCAAGATCGTTCCACCTGAAGACACGGTCCGCTACGACAACGACGACCCATACCTGGTGGTGGCTGCCGACAAGGGCACCGCGACCTTCTCCGACATCGCCAACAGCATCGCGGTGAAGCGCGGCTTCTGGCTGGGCGACGCGTTCGCGTCGGGCGGCTCCAACGGCTACGACCACAAGAAGATGGGCATCACCGCCAAGGGCGCGTTCGAGGCGGTCAAGCGTCACTTCTACGAAATGGGCCACGACATGAACACCACCCCGTTCACCGTGGTGGGCGTGGGCGACATGTCGGGCGACGTGTTCGGCAACGGCGTGCTGCTGTCGAACCAGATCAAGCTGCTGGCGGCCTTCGACCACCGCCACATCTTCCTCGACCCGAACCCGGACACCGCGAAATCCTTCGCCGAACGCCAGCGCATGTTCGCGCTGCCGCGATCCTCGTGGGAGGACTACAACAAGGACCTGATCTCGAAGGGCGGCGGCGTGTTCCCGCGTACGGCCCGTACCATCGAGCTGTCGCCTGAAGTGCGCGCCGCGCTGGACATCCAGGAAAGCTCGCTGACGCCGGAAGAACTGATGCACCGCATCCTGCTGGCCCCCGTGGACCTGTTCTACAACGGCGGCATCGGCACCTATATCAAGTCGTCGACCGAAACCCACGCGCAAGTGAAAGACCGCGCCAACGACAATATCCGCGTCAGCGGCAATGAGCTACGTTGCAAGGTCGTGGCGGAAGGCGGCAACCTGGGTGCGACCCAGGCCGGCCGTATCGAATTCGCCCTGGCCGGCGGCCGCATCTTCACCGATGCGATCGACAACTCGGCTGGCGTGGATTGCTCCGACCACGAAGTGAACTGCAAGATGTGGCTGGACGTGGAAGTCAACGCCGGCCAGACCACCGAGGCAGCCCGCAACCAGCTGCTGAACGACATGACCATGGAAGTGGAACGCCTGGTCCTGCGCGACAACACCCAGCAAACCCGCTTGCTGGTGCGCGAATTCCAGGCACAGTCGGAAGCCCATGTGCAGGACGGCTACGCCGACCTGATCGCCGACCTGGAAGAAGAGGGCGCGCTGTCGCGCGAACTGGAGCACCTGCCAAGCGTGGCCGAACTGGCGCGCCGCAAGGCCGATGGCCGCGGCCTGACCACGCCGGAACTGGCGGTAGTCATCGCCAACGTGAAGAACCGCTACAAGCGCCTGCTGTCGGCCATGCCGCTGACGGATGAGAGCTGGGCGGAGAAGGTGCTGCGTCCTTACTTCCCTGAGCAACTGGTGGCGACCCGTCCACCGCTGAACCATCCGCTGTCCAACGCCATCCTGGCGACCGTGCTGGCGAATGAAGTGGTGAACCGTTGCGGCCCATTGATGATCCGCGACCTGGCCGCTGCCAACAACTGCAGCGAGCAGGACGTGATCCTGGCGTGGGGCCAGGCATGGTCAGCGCTGGACCTGGCGCCCGTCTTCGATACGCTGGATGCCGATGCGCTGAATGTGCCGCGCAATGTGGCGATGCGCGTCGATGCGCGCACCCGCGCCATGCTGAAGGCGGTGATGGAAGGCGTGCTGGGCGTACCGAAAGACCAGTTGCGCGGCGCCGGCATCGCCGAACTGACCAAGCTGTTCGCCGATCCTGCCACCGTGCGCAAGATGGCGGCCGACGTGCAGTCTGAAGCGGCAACCCACGGCGGCCTGCGCACTGAATTCGTGCAGGCGTGGAATGCGGTCGATGCGCTGGAAGGCGTGGCGGCGTTCGTGTTCGCCGCGCTGTCGGTCAAGCGTCCGGCGGGCATGGACCTGCCGGGCTTCCTGGCGGTTGGCATGGCGCTGCGTTCGCAGGCCGGTATCGATACGCTGGAGCGCGGGCTGAAACTGCCGGCTGTGTCGAAGTCGCAGGAACACCTGCGCAGCTACGCGCAGCAGGCCTTGCGCCGTACGCAGCAGAAATTGCTGTCGCAGGTGCTGGCTCGTGCGACCAACGGGCATGACGCGGTCGAAGCGGTCGAGCTGGTGACCTGCACCTTGGGCCTTTCGGGCTACGCGGCGTCGGCGGACCTGGAACAGGCAATGCTGGACGTGTGGGCGTTGTCGGAAGCGGTCAACGCGGTCGGCATGGCGGCCTGAAACCGGTAAACCGGCGGGGACTGGCCCTGGGTCCAGCCCCCGTCCCTCAATGCAAGTATGCGGCCGCCGCGTATAAGTGTCAGACCCTGCGGGTCTGACACTGGTTTACCGGTTTTAGCGGAGCAGAAAGTAAACAGCAACAAAAGAATGGCAGATAACCAAACCTTACCCCCCGCAGTCCGCGCCCTCGCTGAAGCAGACTTCAGCGCGGTTGCACGCAGTTTCGAACAGGCCGGCTTCGCGGTCGCCCAACCCGCCGACGGCATCCTCACCATCCGCAGCAAGCAGCAAGGCCGTCCAGCGATCCTGGTCTCGGTCGGCGTGCATGGCGACGAAACCGGCCCGATCGAACTGGTAGCCTACCTGCTCGACGCCCTCGCGCAAGAACCCCAAGCGCTGCAAGTCGACCTGATGCTCTGCGTCGGCAACATCGGCGCCATCCGCCAGGCCAAGCGCTTCATCGACGCTGACCTGAACCGCATGTTCCGCGCCGAACGCGGCACCCTGGCCGGCACTGCCGAAGCCGCACGTGCCGACGTCATGATCGCCGCCACCACCGAATTCTTCGAAAGCGCCGGCAAACAGCGCTGGCACCTCGACCTGCACACGGCCATCCGCCCAAGCGTCTACCCAACCTTCGCCATCGTCCCCGACCTGATTGCGGACGACGCCAAGCAGCAGCTGGTCGGCTGGCTGGGCGAAGCTGCCATCGGCGCCATCATCATGAACCCGTCGTCGGCAGGCACCTACAGCTACTACAGCGCCGAGCACCACGCTGCCGCCGGCACCACGATTGAGCTGGGCCGCATTGGCACATTGGGCCAGAACGACCTCACGCAGTTCGAAGACGCCAAGCTGGCCCTGGACCGCCTGCTGCGCGGCAAGGCGCCGCTGCAAGCCGCCAGCGAACCGCACGTCTTCAAGGTGGCCCAGAACATCATCAAGCTGAGCGACAACTTCAAAATGGCCTTCGGCAAAGAGACGCAGAATTTCACCGCGCTGAAGAAGGGCGATGAAATCGCCCGCGACGGCGATACCGTCTACACCGTGCAGCACGACGAAGAGCTGGTGGTATTCCCCAACCCCGACGTCCGCATCGGCCTGCGGGCCGGAATGATGGTCACGCGCGTGAATTGATGGATTGCGCTACACTTTCCGGACACTCAACGGAAAGGAGTAGCGCATGTCGCTGTCCATGTATAAAGTTTCCGCGCCCGTTTTCGTGCGCGGCCTGAACGTGATGGCAAGCCTGCTGCGCAAGGCGCAAGCCCACGCGGAGGAAACCGGCAAAGTCCCGGAAACGCTATTGTCGGCCCGGCTGGCCGACGACATGCTGCCGCTGACCGCCCAGGTGCAGCGCGCCAGCGATACCAGCAAACTGTCCATCGAACGCCTGAGCGGCATCGCCGCACCGAAATTCCCCGACAACGAAGCCAGCTTCGAGCAGCTGCAGCAGCGCATCGCGAACACGATCGCTTACATTGAAAGCGTGGGGGAGGAGCATTTCGCGAACAGCGAAACGCGCGAGGTGGCATTAAGTTTCGGCAGCTTCAAGCCAACTTTTACCGGCGAGAGCTATCTGCTGACTTTCGCGCTGCCGAATTTTTACTTCCATGTCGTGACGCTGCACGACATCTTGCGGAACCAGGGCGTCAAGATCGGCAAGATCGATTACCTGGGACCTTACGAAGGTTAGATGCTGACGTGCAGGGCGTAGGTTGCGGCCATGGTCAGCAGGAGCACGCTCACTGAAATCGCCTTCATCGGATTGAAGCGGGTCGAAACGGTCGGGATTTTTCGGTACATGGCAGGCTCCTTCTCAGTAGCGGTTTTGCATGCTTCGCAGCTTATCAATGCATGCCGCGCCGAGCTAGGCGCAAGCCTGTATCAATAGTAAGCACTTGTAACTTTATGAGCCATCTGTTTTCCCCTTATGCCCTGGGCCCGCTGGACCTGGCGAATCGCATCGCCATCGCGCCCATGTGCCAATACTCCGCCAACGACGGCCTTGCGACCGATTGGCACATGATCCACTACGGCCACCTGGCGCTGTCCGGCGCCGGCCTGCTGATCCTGGAAGCGACAGCCATCTCGCCGGAAGGCCGCATCTCGCCGGCCGACTTGGGGCTCTGGTCGGACGAGCACCAGCGCACGCTTGCGCCCATCGTGCAGGCGATTCGTCGCCATTCGCCGATCAAACTGGCCGTGCAGCTTGCGCATGCGGGCCGCAAGGCCTCCAGTGCGCCGCCGTTCGAAGGCGGGCAAGCCCTGGCGCCGGGGCAGGGCGGCGGCTGGCAGACGGTTGCACCTTCCGCGCTGCCGCATGCGGCTGCCGATCCTGCGCCGCTGGCACTCGATGAGGCGGGCCTGGCCAAGGTCAAGGCCGATTTCGTGAGTTCCGCGCTGCGCGTGCATGCCCTCGGCATCGAAGCGATCGAGCTGCACGGCGCCCACGGCTACCTGCTGCACCAGTTCCTGTCGCCGCTGGCCAACCAGCGTAGCGACCAGTACGGCGGTTCGCTGGAAAACCGCATGCGCTTCCCGCTGGAGGTGTTCGACGCCGTGCGCGGCGCCCTGCCACGCGACGTGGCGATCGGCATGCGCGTTTCGGCCTCGGACTGGGTCGAAGGCGGTTGGGACATCGAACAGTGCGTAGCGCTGGCGCATCAGTTGAAACGGCGCGGCGCCGACTTTATCCACGTCTCCAGCGGCGGCGTATCGCCGTTGCAGCAGATCCCCCTCGGTCCCGGCTACCAGGTTCATTTTGCGCAGCGCATCAAGACGGAAACAGGCATGCCAACCATTGGCGTGGGCCTGATCACCGAGCCGTTGCACGCCGAAGCGATCATCGCCAACAACCAGGCCGACATGGTGGGCCTGGCGCGCGCCATGCTGTACAACCCGCGCTGGCCATGGCATGCGGCGGCGGCCCTGGGCGCCCGGGTTGCTGCACCGCCGCAGTACTGGCGCTCCCAGCCCCGGGAATTGACAAACCTGTTCGGCGAAACGCGCCTCGGGCAGCGTTAAAACACGTGGCTCCGTGGGGCGCTCGCCACGGTTGCCATTCCGGCATCAAAATCCTTTAGGTACAGCAACTGCGAGGTCTTATAATCGTGGGGTTTTTTTGTCCTGAAGGATATGCCTGTGAATCAATCGCTGGTCCAGAAGCTGACCCGTACCAAGCCGGTCCCGGTGGAGTCGGATGCCGGCACGAGCCTGCACGGGGAGGGCCTTAGCCGCTCCATCGGGCTGTTTTCGCTGACGATGATTGGCGTCGGCGCCACGATCGGCACCGGTATTTTCTTCACCATGGTCGAAGCGGTGCCGAAAGCTGGCCCCTCCGTCGTGCTGTCTTTCCTGCTGGCCGCGCTGACCGCAGGCCTGACCGCCCTGTGCTACGCCGAGCTGTCCTTCCGCGTGCCTGCAGCCGGTTCCGCCTACTCATTCGCCTACCGCACGCTGGGCGAGTTCATGGCCTTCATCGTCGCCTTTTGCCTATTGCTCGAGTACGGGCTTGCCGCCAGTGCAACGGCGATTGGCTGGTCCGACTACCTGAACAACTTCCTGGTCAACGCCTTCCATTGGCAGATCCCGGAAAACCTGCGCTCGCCGATGATCGTCTCGACCCCGAACGGAACGGTGTGGCATATGGATCACTTCAACCTGCCGCCAGTGATCCTGGTGGCGCTGTGCTGCTTCCTGCTGGTGCGCGGCGCCAAGGAATCGGCTACCGCCAACGCCATCATGGTGATGATCAAGCTGGCGATCCTGATCTTCTTCTGTGCCGTCGCCTTTACCGGCTTCGACACCAATAACTTCACGCCATTCCTGAAGCCGACGCCAGGCGAATGGCTGCCGGGCGCCAGCGGCATTGCCGCCGCAGCAGGAACCGTGTTCTTCTCCTTTATCGGCCTGGATACCATCGCAACCGCCGGCGAGGAAGTGCGCAACCCGAAGCGCAACGTCCCGATCGGCATCATTGCCGCGCTGCTGCTGGTGACCGTGTTCTACATGCTGGTCGCCATGGCCGCCATGGGCGCGCAGCCGGCCCATATGTTCGAAGGCCAGGCCGCCGGCCTGTCCGTGATCCTGCAGAACGTGACCGGCAAGGCCTGGCCTGCGCTGATCCTGTCGGCCGGCGCCGTGATCTCGGTCTTCTCCGTGACCCTGGTAACGATCTACGGCCAGACCCGTATCCTGTATGCGATCGCCAAGGATGGCCTGGTGCCAAAGGCATTCCAAAGCGTGAATCCAAAGTCCCATTCGCCTGTTGCCAATACGCTGATCGTCAGCGTGGTGGTTGGCATTGTCGCCGGCCTCGTCGATTCCACCTTCCTGTGGGACATGGTATCGATGGGCACCCTGACTGCCTTTATCGTGGTATCGATTGCGGTGCCGGTGCTGCGTTCGCAGGAGCGCGCAGCTGGCACATACAAGAAGGGCGGTTTCCGCGTTCCTTTCGGCCCGTATTTCGTGCCGGGCCTGAGCATCGTCGCCTGCGGCTACCTGATGATCAACCTGTCGCACGCCACCAAGATGATTTTCACTATCTGGATGGTCGTTGCGGTGCTAACCTACTTCATCTACGGAATCCGGAACTCCAGGCTTAACAAGGTATAAACAATGCAGGTCAAAGCAATCGCCCACACAGCATTCCTGGCTACGGCCATAATCTCTGGGGCGGTTGCCCAGGCGGGGTCTCCGGGCTCCGCCATCCGCGACTACCGCTCGGTTGCGATTTCCCCAGCCGGCGACCGCGTCGTGTCGCTGGAATCCATCGACACCGGCAATGGCAAGCGCCCGCACCCCACCGTGGTCGTTCGCAATGCCGCGACCGGCGCCATCGCCGCCGAATTCGATCCTTGCTCCACATGCAGTTATGACAAGCCGTCCTGGTCGCCGGACGGCAAGGCGCTGGCCTTTGTCGCCAGCGACAAGCGCGCTTCTTCGGCGTGGCTGTACATCGCAACCGGCGGCAAGGCGCGAGCACTGGCCACCGTGCAAGGTGTCGCCAGTACCGCGCGCTGGTCTCCGGACGGACGTACGCTATCGCTGCTGGCCACCATCGGCGCGAAAAAGGAAACCGGCGCGACGGCTGCCGGCGCGCGCCTGGTAGGAGAGATCGGCGCAGAGGAAGATGCGCAGCGCATCGCCACCATTCCGGCCGCTGGCGGCACGCTCAAGCTGGCGTCGCCTGCCGATACCTTCATCTACGAATACGACTGGACGCCGGACGGCAAGGGTTTCATTGCCAGCAGCGCCAAAGGCAATGGAGACAACAACTGGTGGATGGCCAAGCTTTCCCAAATTGATGCCGCCAGCGGCGCACTGCGCATCGTGGCCAGCCCTGCCACGCAGCTGAACATGCCGCGGGTCTCGCCCGATGGCCGCACCGTGGCCTTCATTGGCGGCTTGATGAGCGACTTCGGCTCTGTGGGCGGCGACGTCTACACGGTGCCGCTGGCGGGCGGCGAGCCGGTCAACCTGACGCCTGGCTTCAAAGGCACCTTCAATACGCTCGCATGGCGCGGCAAGGACTTGCTGGCCAATGCCCTGATGGGCGAGAAGTCGACCGTGCTGTCCCTGGATCCGCAGGGCCATAGCACGATCCTGCGCTCCGTCGCCGCGTCGACCGGCGCAGGCGACGGACGCATGTCGTTCAGCGACGACGGCAGCAAGGCCGCCGCACTGCAGGAAGACTTCGAGCACGCACCCGCCATCGTGGCCGGCCCGGTTGGCGCCATGCGCGCGATCACCGACGACAATGCCCACCTGGCACCGCAAGTCGCGGTACAGAATATCAGTTGGAAGAGCGAAGGCTTTAACGTACAGGGCTGGCTGATCGGTCCCCGCACCCTGGTGCCGGGAAAGAAATATCCAATGATCGTGCAGGTGCACGGCGGTCCTGCTGCCGCGGCATCGCCGCGCTACATATCGCCGGGCGAGCAGGGCAACCCGCTGCTGCGCGAACTGGTGGAAAAGGGCTATTTCGTCTTCCTGCCCAATCCGCGCGGCAGCTTCGGGCAGGGCCAGGACTTCGCCCGCGCCAATCGCCGCGACTTTGGCGGCGGCGACCTGCGCGACATCCTGGCCGGCATCGACGCCGCGGCGGATGCGGCACCGGTCGATGCCAATCGCTTGGGGCTCATGGGCCACTCCTACGGCGGCTTCATGACCATGTGGGGAGTGACGCATTCGCAGCGTTTCAAGGCCGCCGTTGCCGGCGCCGGCATCGCGAACTGGATCTCCTACTACGGCCAGAACGGCATCGACCAGTGGATGATTCCATTCTTCGGAGCTTCCGCTTACGACGACCCGGCGATCTACCGCCAATTGTCGCCGATCGAGTCGATCAAGGTGGCGCGCACCCCAACGCTGGTGTACGTCGGAGAACGCGATGTCGAATGTCCGCCCGTGCAGTCGATGGAGTTCTGGCACGGCCTGAAGGCGATGGGCGTGCCGACCTCGCTGGTGATCTACGAGGGCGAAGGCCACAGCATCCGCGAGCCGGAGCACCAGCAGGACCTGCGCAAGCGCACCATCGAATGGTTTGGACGTTACCTGGGCGAGTAAGCGAGCGATGCGATTGCGGTACAAGATGATGACGGCCCTGCTGGCGACAGGGCTTGGTTCTGTGGCCCTGGTGGGCGCGGTCGCCTACGTCAGCGTAAACTACAAGGTCGACTCGCTGCGCCGGCAGCAGGCGGCAGAGCATTTCCATACCTACATGACGGCCTACCTGGCCGAGTATGGCGACTGGCAGACCGCCATCGCAACGGAATCCTTCGACCGCTTCGTGCGGCGCCAGGAAGGCGAGCGGCGTGGCGGCGCCGAGCTGCCCAGCGAAATGCTGGAGCGCATGCCGCCGCGCATCAACAACCAGGCGCGATATGCGCCGCCGCCGCAGGCCGGCATCTATGTGCCGCGCGAAGGCGGCGGACCACCGCCGGATCCGAACTTGCCTGCCGCGCGCCGCAGCAGCGGCACCCCCGCACCGGATGGAGGCTTCCCGCCGCCTGATTATCGCGGTGCGCCGCCAGATCCCACCTTGCCCGCTGTCCGGCGCCCGCCGCGCGATGGCTTTGGTCCTATGCCGGAAGCGCGAGAGCAGCACCCGCCGGGCGAGATTCCCGGTCCGCCGCCGCGCCGCGACGGACCGCCTCCGTTCCGCTTCATCCTGACCGATGCTGACTACCGTGTGCTGCTTGGCGGCGGGCAGCTCCACTATGGCGAAGCACTGCCCGAAAACCTGCGTTCTTCGGCGCGTGCCATCGTGGTAAAGAACCAGACCGTCGCCTACATGTCCTCGGAGGGCACGCTGGCACCGACGCCGCAGGAACAGAAATACCTGGATGCCCTGTACAACTCGCTGTTGTGGGGCATTGCCGCCGCGGCAGGCCTGGCAACGCTGCTCGGCGTGCTGCTGAGCCGCGGCCTGTCGCGCAGCCTGAGCGGCCTTACCAGGGCCGCCAAGCGCATGCAGAAAGGCGAGCTGCGGCAGGAGGTGCCGGTGCAGGGCAAGGACGAAGTAGCCGCACTGGCAACTGCCTTCAACGCCATGAGCGCGCAACTGGCGCACAGCCACGAAGAGCTCAATACCTCGCACGCCACTATCCTCGAACAGGCGGAGCAGCTGCGCGAACTCAGTATCCGCGACGCCCTGACGCAACTCTATAACCGCCGTCACTTCGACGAGCAGGCCAACACCCTGTTCAACCAGGCGGTGCGGCACAAGCGCCCGCTGGCGCTGGTCATCTGCGATATCGACCACTTCAAGAAGATCAACGACACTTATTCGCATGCCACCGGCGACACTGTGCTGCGCCACGTCGGCAGCATCTTGCGCAAGCATATGCGCCTGTCGGACCTGGTTGCGCGCTACGGCGGCGAGGAGTTCGTCATGGCCTTCCCCGAAACCGGAGGACCGCAAGCTGTTGCCTTATGCGACAAGCTGCGTGCGCTGATTGAGGGCTTCCCATGGCATGAAGTACATCCGGACCTGAAGGTGACCATGAGCATGGGCGTCTACGCCGACATCGCGGCCGGCAGCGCCGAGACCATGCTGCAAAAGGCTGATGCGCTGCTTTACCGCGCAAAGGAATCGGGCCGCAACCGGGTCTGCCACGCTTGAAGCCAGGTGGTATCCTTGCCCTTTCATCAATGCATAGGACACGAACCAGTGCGTATCGTCTCAAGCTTTGTTCTCGCCGCAGCAATCAGCCAGCATGCTTTCGCAGCGCCTGATGTCGTTCCGGTCGAACTGATTAACGGACTTCCATTCATCAACGTCGCGGTCGGGGCTGCATCGACCCGTGCCATGTTCGATTCCGGCGGCAAGCTTGGCATATCGCTGCCTGCCGCGGTCATCGAGAAGGCGGGCACGGTCAAGGTCCTCGACGAAAAGAAGAAGTTCAAGGACATTCACGGTAACGTTTATGAGGTGCCGCGCCTCCTGGCTGAAAAAGTCATTGTTGGTTCGACCCTGCTCGCGCCGGTGGCCGGCCAGGTCCACACGACATGGGGAGGCGCTCCGGAAGGACCCGAAGCTGAACTGACACGGGCGCGTGAAGGCGGTTCGATCGGCCTTGAGGCATTCGCCAACTTCCCGCTGCTGTTCGATTACAAGAGGCGGACCATGTCGATCCTCGATGCCGAACAGGCGGCCCTGCTCGGGACGCCGGAGTGGCGCTCGCTTGATCTGCGATACGGCGGAGAAGGTCCGGTGGTAACCTTGGTCGCGGGCGGCAAGCAGCTCAAGTTCGTGCTGGATACCGGCGCGCAGGTCAACCTTGTCAAGCGCGGCCTGGCTTGCAACACGGCTCAGGCTTGCGAGTTGCGCGACATCAGCGGATCGCTGATGCTGGATATGAAGGTCTATCACACCAACCTCGATGGCGCACCGTTTGACGGAATCCTGGGCGCGCCCTTTTTCCGCGGTCATCGCGTTGTGTTTGATGTGAAAGGCGGGAAGTTGTACGTCGCACCGAACAAGGCTTGATTGGAAACCGAATGAAAATTGTCCATCCTGCGGCGTTGATCCTGGCGCTCGCCTTGTTGCCGTCACATGCGGCGGAGCCGGCGGCAAACTCGGCATCGATTCGCCAGGAGCATGGCGACAACGTGGCGGTCATCCGCGGCGAGACCGGAATCGCAGTCATGAACGGCGAAACGGTGGAGCTGAAGGACCGTATCGTCTACGTCAACGGGCGCTCGTTCGGCACTGTTCCCCGCGACTGCGAGATCAAATACGTCGTGTCCGGTGAGAAGCGGACCCTGTATGTCGACGGCAAGATTCGCGAACGGCTAGCGGGCAAATAAGTCGCCGGCAGAAAAGATGCGGTTCATCTCTTTGGCCGGAATGGCCTCTTCTGCATAGCTGAAAGTGCCGGAAGACTGCACTTCGGTTGCCGCGCGCAGCAAGGCGCCATAAGCTGCGCGGGCCAGCGAACCGCCCAGGCTCACGCGGGCCACGCCAAGCTCGCGCAGTTCGTCAACAGTGAGCTGGACACCCTGGAATCCCATGATTACGTTCAGCGGCCGGTCAACTGAGGACACGATGGCACGGATATCGTCTTTCGACTGGATGCCAGGCGCGAACAGGACATCCGCGCCCGCTTCCTGGTAGGCCTGCAGGCGCTGGATCGTGTCCCTGAGGTCCGGGCGCCCGTATAGGTAGTTTTCCGCGCGTGCCGTCAGCATGAATTTGAAGCCGAGCGAGCGGGCTGCCTGTGCCGCTGCGCGAATCCTTTCGGCAGCCAGGCCGATATCGTAGAGCGGCTGGCCGGCATTGCCGCTGGCGTCCTCGATGGAGCCGCCGACCACACCGGCCCTGGCAGCTTCGATGATGGCCTGGGCTGCCGCTTCCGGTGCGTCTCCGAAGCCGTTCTGCAGGTCCGCAGAGACTGGAAGGTCGGTGGCGGCGGCCAGCTCGGCCAGGTGCGGCATCATGGCCTGCGCGTCGACACTCAGGTCGCTGCGCCCTTGGGAAAAAGCGTAGCCGGCGCCGGTGGAGGCCAGCGCCCTGAAGCCAAGATGCTGCAGCAATCGCGCCGAGCCGCAATCCCACGGGTTGGGAATGACAAAACAGGCGCCGCTCCCATGCAGTGCTTCGAACTCCTTCGATTTCTCAAGCTGGCTTTTCATGATGTCCTCATATCGGCGGAAGCCCGTGCATGGCGCGGGCCTTGTTGCACTCCTGGGTGTACTCGGCGAAGTCGCGGCAGGTGGAGGAGCGTTCGCCGTAGATGCTGCAGCCGACCGCCTTGCCCACCTCCCCCTCAAGCGCGATGCAGCGCACCGGCCTGGATTCCGTGCCGCGCATGGCGGCACGGTGAGGCGTGATGGGTACCGTCAGGTGTGCGGGAACAGCTTCGCCCCAGTAGAACGAAACCCTGAAACTGGCGCAGCATGCGCCGCAGCTTTGGCAGTGCGACATCCCACTCCTCAATCACCGTTTGCAACGTTGCGAACAATCGCTTCGCTATGAACGATGATTTTATCCGCATCTGCCTGAAGCAGGCGGATGCGTCGCTGCACCAGCGGCCAGCCGGACCAGGCGACTTCCGGCTCGGCTAGGGGCTCGCGGCGCAGCGGTGCTGCCGGAGGCGTGGCGCCGGTATGGCGCGACAGTGCCACCGTCAGCGTGCGGCATACGGAGGCATGGCTGGCGTCCAGCATGGCATTCACCGCATCGCTCGGGATGTCGCGCACGTGGCGGCGCAGGATCGCGCGCAGGGCGGCAACGTGCGCCACCAACAAGTAGTTCTGCACGATGAACAGGTTGATGTCCTCCGCCGCGCGCTGCTTGCTTTCCGGCTCGTCCAGCATGCGCACCAGGGCGGCGCTCAGGGCGGCCAGCGAATCCATCAGCCGCTTGCGCTGGATGCGGTAAATGAAGTCGTTGCGGTACTTCCCTTGCAGCAGGTCGAAGCTGGCTTCCATATAGCTCAGGTTCACCGACAGCACTTGCCTGATCAGGTGCGGCAGCGATTGGTATTCCCAGTTCGCGAGCACGAAGCTGAAGGCAGTCGCGATCGCGGCGCCGACGAAGGTGTCCACCAGGCGCTCGGAGATCAGGTTGCTGCTTGGCGCGACCAGGTACATCCACAGCAGGATCATCACCGACACTGCAATCGCCGCGTAGCGGTAGCGCAGGTAGATGAAGGTCGGGGTGGCGATGCAGGACAGCACCAGCACCGTCAGGATTGCCGCAGGGTGGTCCATGAACTTCAGCACCACGGCCGTGATGATGCAGCCGATGATGGTGCCGACGATGCGGTCCGAGCGGCGCTGCTTGGTCATGCTGAAGCTGGGCTTCAGGATGATCACAATGGTCAGCACGATCCAGTAGCTGTGTGCCTTGTACGGCAGCATCGCGCCGATCGCCAGCCCGGCGGCAATCGCCATCGATACACGCAAGGCGAAGCGGAAGATCGGCGAATCCATGCGGAAGTGCGACAGCATGAGCTGCAGTTCGTACTTCTGCTGCGACAGGAAGGGCTGCATGTCCATGTCGCGCCAGAACGGCGTGTCTTCGTAGACCTTCTGGCTCGACACGTGCAGCTCGCCGATCATGCGGATGATGGCGGTGATCTTGTTGCGCTGCGCGCGCAGCACGGTGACCGCTTCACGCCGCGGCTTGCCGGCATCCAGGTCGTCCTGCAGGCCGGCGATCTGCTGCTCGAGCGCCGCCAGTTCGGGCGTGTAGTCGACTTCCGGGTAGGAAGCGCGCTTGCGGGTCACGGCATACGCGACGGATTCGATATCGCGCGCCGCCTTGTACGCCAAGTCGTGCAGGGTGCGCAGCGCGGGGGAGTCGAGCAGGTGGGTACGCAGCGACGCATAATCGGTGTGCGTGGCGAGCACCTGCTCGTACAGGTCCAGCATGCAGACGTGGATCTGCACCACCACCGCATCCTTGCGGTTGTTGTGCGCGCGCAGGATCAGGTCGCGCGAGGCCTGCTGGCGGTCCGCCAGCAGGGCCTGGTGGCGCACCAGCTTGTTGAACTGCTCGGTGAGGTTGTAGCGCGTGTCGTAGAAGTCGGCCTTGATGTCGATATAGGCCGCCAGCTCAAACAGCGCCTCCGCCAGCACCTGCTGCTTGATGCGGTGGCGCAGCACCCAGGCAATGCCCATGGCATAGGCCAGGTAAGCCAGTGCGCCAAGCATGAACAGGCCGGCGTGCGCGAACGACTGGGCCGGCGTCAGCACATGCTCGGTCGACATGGTCATGATGAACAGCGTCGCCAGTTGCAGCGGCATCGACTTCTTGCCATACACGACCATCATGCTGGCGAAGAAGCTCACCGCCACCAGCATCGGCATCAGCAGCCAGTAATAAGGCCCGCACAGGCTGATCAGCAGGGTGACGGCGGTGCATAGCAGCACCGATGCCATCATCTCGTTGAATTTGTGGCGCAGCGGGCTTGGCATGTCCATCAACGCAGTGCACAGCGCGCCAATGCCGATCGACATCGCGGTATGCGTGTCGGTCAGCCACATGGCCAGCGCAATAACGCCCACCAGGCCGGCGCCGAAGCGCAGGCCCAGGTGGAAGTAGTGACTGTAGAAGAAGGTGCGGGGGTCTAGTGCGTAGTGCATGGTCCCCGTCTTACACAATCGACAGGACAGGGTAGCGGCGCCATTCCGGCTCGCGCTGTCGCTGGCAGTTGTGGAAGATGAAGTGCAGCACTGCGTCCTTGTCCTTCACCAGCGCCGGGTTGGCGGCTTTCCAGTTCTCGAACTTGGCTTTGGTTTCCGGTTCGGCAGCCAGGATGTCGGCGGCCAGGTCTTCAAACACGTAGTCGGAGATGTTCTCCTTGCGCTCCAGGACGGAGTTGAATAAGCCCCAGCGGAAGAAGGAATCGTGGCCTTGCGGTTCCAGGGTCTCGACGGCGTAGCGCGCGTTGTCCTGGTCCAGCGAGATGTACCAGTCGCCGGCCCTCAGCTCGAACGTGCCCTCGCGCTTTTCGACTTCCACTTCGTCGTGGAACATGTGGCCTTCGTAGGCGGTCGGGCGCGATGTCACGCTGTTGATGTGGTAGTACTGGGCCTGCACCGTGGTCGGCGCTTCGATGCGTGTCATCTGCACGCCGTTCCACTGCAGGCGCTCGACCGCTTCGCGCCATTGCTGCGGCACGACGTAGGCCTTCGGCGCCCTGATCACTGCATCGGCGGGGAAGCGGTTGAACCACTTGATGTCGCGCGCCCATGGCTTGCTGCGGTCGTAGGACAGGCGGATGTAGTCGCCCAGCCTGGATGGGCTGCGCTGCGCCTCGTAGCCCTTGAAGTGGAAGGTGCCTGGATTCTCTTCGTCCATGCGCCAGGTGACGGCCCATTCCTTTTGCTTGCGCTGCGCGGCCTTGGTGGCCGCGCGCAAGGCCTTGATCTGTTCGCCGTGCTTGACGGTGAAGTTGCGCACGGTGTCGACCAGGGCGCGCATCGACTCGTAGCGGTCGGCGTAAGGCTTCAGCATATGCGTCTCCGGCATGAAGCCGATGATATTATGCAGGGCGGTGAAGCCGGTCGAGAAGCGTGCGGTTTCCAGGAAGTCGGCGATGCCGTCATCCGGGGTTTCCACCACAGGGTTCACGTAAGGGCAGGTCGGCCAGCCGGCGGCGGCCATGTCCTCATAGATCTGCGGCAGCATGGTGTCGCGCAGGAAGGCACCCAGTTCACCACCCAGCTTGTCGCATTGGGTGTGGATCAGGGTCATGGTGTAGCTGTAGTCGGCGCCGTTGGAAGTGTGGGTGTCGACCATCACGTCCGGGTCCCAGGCGGTGATCAGCTGGTTGAAGAACTTCGCGTTCAGCGTGTCGCATTTGACGAAGTCGCGGTTCAGGTCCAGGTGGCGGCTGTTGCCGCGGAAGCCGAACATCTCCGGGCCGTCCTGGTTGGCGCGCGAGGTGTTCTGGCGATTCAGGCAGCCGTCCACGTTATAGACCGGGACGAACAGCAGCACGGTCTTGCCCAGGCTTGCCAGCAGCTCCGGCTTGAAGCACAGGTCGCGCACGGTCGCCATGCAGGAGTCGATGCCTTCCGGCTCGCCAGGATGGATGCCGTTGTTGTTGAAGAAGACCGTACGGCCTTCACGCTTGATCGTTTCGCGGTCGAAAACGCCGTCGGCGCTGACCACGCCCACATGCAGGGGGATGCCGCCGTCCGACACGGCTGCCTGTTCAAATTTCAGGATATTCGGGAAGCGGCGTGCCAGTTCTTCGTAGAAGGCGATGCACTCGGTCCAGAGGGTAGTCTGGTTCTTATTGCCTTTTTCGTAAGGCGTGAGCATTTCTTGCATGGTCTGGATCTCAGGTTTCTGCATGTGGGGGGATCAGCGATTTTACCATTTGGCCCCGGGTTTAGCCCTTGCGGCCATTAGCCTCCACCCATTTCGCGAAAGCGGCGGCCCAGCCGGCCAGCACTTCCCTGGTCTTGTCGTTATTGACCTTGCCGTCTTCGCCGAGCAGGTTTTGGCCGGTGCCAATGTAGACCTCCGGGCCGGCCATGACGGGCGCGTTCAGCGTCACCATGGACTGGCGCACCTGCATATTGGCCGCAAAACCACCCACCGCTCCGATGGAGGCGGAAATCACGCCTACCGGCTTGGCAGCCCAGATGCTCTTGCCCCATGGACGCGAGCCGACGTCGATGGCGTTCTTCAGGGCGCCGGGCGTGCCGCGGTTGTATTCCGGCGTAGCGAAGACCACGCCGTCCACATTGCGCAGTTTGTCGCGGAAGGCAGTCCAGGCGGCAGGCGGAGTGTTGGCGTCGTCCAGGTCCTGGTTGTACAGCGGCAGGTCGCCGATGTCGACGAACTCGAATTGCAGCTCGGCTGGCGCCACTTCCACCAGCGCGTTGGCGAATTTGCGGTTCAGCGAATCCTTGCGCAGGCTGCCGACGATGAGGGCGATTTTCTTGGTCATGGGTGTGGCTCCTTGTAAAACAGACAATGTACATCAAGCGGGGAAAACATGCGCGTCCTGTCGCAGGGTGTCGTACAGGAACTGGCTGAGGGCCTTGATCCGTGCCACGTTGCGCAAGTCGCGGTGGCTCAGGACCCAGAGCTGGGTGTGGAAGCGCGGGTCTGGCGGGGCCAGTTGCTCCAGCGCGCGCTCGCGGTCGGCCAGCATGCACAGCAGGGGCGCCACGCCCATGCCGTTGCGCGCGGCATCGACCATGGTCACCAGGCTGTCGGTGCGCACCGCCACTTGCGACGGCGGCACGCGCTCGGCCAGCCATTGGGCAGCCGCCAGGTGGGACAGGCTGTCGTCCGGCGCCACCCAACGGTGCGCCGCCCAGTCATCGCGTGCGATGCCCTCGCGATCGACGCGGCGCAGGTAGGCGTGGGAGGCATACAGCGCCGTCGCCAGGGCACCCACCTTGCGTCCGACCAGGTTGGCCGGCGGCGTGTTCGACGGACGCAGCGCCATGTCGGCTTCGCGCTGGGTGAGGTTAAGGAAGCTGTTGTTGACAACCAGTTGCAGCTGCACCGCAGGGTGGGCTTCCTGGAAGCGGTGCAGGTAAGGCATCAGCAGGCCATGCGCCAGCGTGTCGGTGGTGGTCAGGCGGATGGCGCCGCGCAGTTCTTCATCCAGGCCGCCCACTTCGCGCTGGGCGCTGCCGATTTCCTCCTCGATGGGGCCAAGGCGGCCGCGCAGGGTCTCGCCGGCGCCGGTCATCACATAGCCGGACTGCAAGCGTTCGAAAAGGCGCACGCCGAGCGCCTGCTCAAGGCTATCGATCCGGCGCAGCACGGTGGAATGGTTGACGCCCAGCTCACGGGCTGCGGCCGAGATGGAACCGCCGCGCGCGACGGCAGCGAAGTAGCGCAAGTCCTCCCAGTCAAGTTTCTGCATATTTGCTTAACCGTTCTGCTGTTTTAGGGAATTTTAATGCGTTTTTGCGGGGCATACACTGGACTCCATCAAAACACGAAAGGAGCCGACCATGCTAACCCTGTACACCGCCGACACGCCCAACGGGCAAAAGATCACCATCGCCCTGGAAGAACTGGGCCTGCCGCACAAGGTTCACCATGTGAACCTGTCCGCGGGCGAGCAGCACCAGCCGCCGTTCAGCGCCATGAGCCCGAACCACAAGATTCCGCTGCTGGTGGACGACACCACGCCGGTCTTCGAATCGGGCGCGATCCTGATCCACCTGGCCGACAAGGCCGGCAAGCTGCTGCCGGCCTCCGGCGTGGAGCGCAGCGTGGCGCTGCAATGGCTGTTCCTGCAGGTGGGACATATCGGGCCGATGCTAGGGCAGTTGTGGTTCTTCCGCCATGGCGTTGCCAAGGGAAGTCCGCGCAACGAGCAGGCGCTGGAACGCTACGGCCGCGAGACCTTGCGCTTGCTGGGTGTGTTCGAAGAACGCCTGCACGACAAGGCCTTCCTGGCGGGCGACGAATACACGATTGCCGATATTGCCAGCTTCCCGTGGATACGCTCGCACCACGAGCTGGGCGTCACGCTGGCTGATTTCCCGGCGGTGGCGGATTGGGTCGAGCGCATAGGCGCGCGTCCGGCCGTGCAACGCGGCCTGGCCGCAGCAAAGCCATGATTGCCGCGTGGGGCCTGTTGCTGGCAGCGGCGCTAGTGGACATCGCCATGGCCGTAGCGCTCAAGCACGCCGAAGGCTGGACCCGGCTCTGGCCCAGCCTCTTCGGCCTGGCGTTCGCCAACGGCGCGATCGTGCTGCTGGCGATGGCCCTGCGCCAACTGCCGGTCGGCACAGCGTTTGCGGTCTTTACGGGAATTGGAGCGGCAGGCGCCGCCCTGGTAGGAATCGTCGCATACGGCGAAAGCGCCACACCGTTGCGGCTGTTGCTAATCGCCGCCATCATCGCCAGCATCGCCGGCCTCAAGCTCACAAACGGCTGAGCCCGTGTCACACCATGGGGTCACACCCCGAGAGTGACACGGGCTCAGCCGTGTAATGCTTGTGTTCGTGTCACACTTGGGGTGTGACCCCAAGGTGTGACACGAGCTGGGCCGTGGATTACTCGGCGTTCATTTCCTTCAGCAGGTTGTCGGCCTTGTCGATGTACTTCATGTTCCACAGCATGTAGCGCAGGTCGACCTGGATGTCGCGGGTCTTGGCTTTGTTGAAGTCCCAGTCCGAGATGATCGAGTCGAGCGTGCCGTCGAACGCCAGGCCTACCAGCTCGGCTTTCGAGTTCAGCGCGGCGGAACCGGAGTTGCCGCCGGTGATGTCCAGCGTGGCCAGGAAGTTCACCGGCACCGACTTCAGCTTGGGATCGACGTATTTGCCGAACTGCTTCTTGTTGATCGCGTCGAGCTGCGCTTGCGGGGCGTTGAACTCGCCTTCGCCGGTGGCCTTGGCTTTCACGCCTGCCACGGTGGTGAAGGCGGACCAGCCGGTGGTGCCGTCAGCGCCTTCCGCGCGGCTGGCGATCTTGCCGAAGGTCACGCGCAGGGTGCTGTTCGCGTCAGGATATACCGCCTGGCCTTTCGAATTCATGAAGGCGATCTTGGCTTTCATGTAGTTCGCGTAGGACTGCTGGATCTTGCCGGCCAGTTCTTCGCTGGCGGCTTCCTGCTTCATGCCTTCGTCGTACAGTGCCACGGCTGCCTTGATGAAGGCATCGTCGCTGGCCTTGAAGTCTTCCGGCTTCTTGCCCAGCCAGGAGGCGCGGAACTCGCCGTCTTCCAGCTTGGAGCCGGCGTACAGCTTGTCCAGCGCCGCCGACAGTTCGGCTTCGCTCATGCCGGCCTTGATGCCCAGCACGGAGTCGAATACAGCGTTGTGCTCCGCCGCCGGCTGTGCGTTGTATTGCTTCAGGTTGTTCAGCACGATCGCCTTGTCGACCTTGGCCACATACGTCTTGTTGACGCCTTTGACGGATTGCTCGATGCGCTTGACGTCGCGTTCCTGGTAGCCGGCTTTGCGGTCGGCGTTAGGCTTGGTGCTTTCGTTGGCCAGGCGGTACATCGCACGCGCCACGGTCAGCATGGCTGGCGAGGAGCGGTCGTAGAAGAAGTCGCGCTTGTTCTCGGCGTCGCGCTGGGCGATCAGCTTTTCCACGGCTTCCAGGTCGGCGCCGAAGCTTGCCTTGCGCTTGGCGTCGGCGTTTACCCATGCCTTCAGTGCTGCGTGTTCGGCGGTCTTGCGCTCGAGGACATCGCTGCCTTCGTAGCTGTTCAACATGCCCTTGCGGTTCTTGTAGTAGTTGTTGATGTTGGCGACGCGGCCGGCTACCTTCAGGGCCGCATCGCGGTCGCCCTTGGTTTCGCGGTCGATGATGGCCAGGGTCTCGTTCGAGTTCTGGATGAAGGCCGGGTATTCGAAGCCGAAGGTGTTCGACACTTCGGACGGCAGGCGGTGGCGGTTGGTGCGGCCAGGGTAGCCCAGCACCATCACGAAGTCGCCTTCCTTCACGCCTTCCTTCGCCAGCTTCAGGAACGACTTGGGCTGGTAAGGCACGTTGTCCTTGGAGTAGTCGGCGGCCTTGCCGTCCTTGCTCACGTAGGCGCGGTAGAAGCCGTAGTCGCCGGTGTGGCGCGGCCACATCCAGTTGTCGGTGTCGCCGCCGAATTTGCCGACGCCGGCTGCCGGCGCGTGCACCAGGCGCACGTCGCGGATTTCCAACTGCTTGATCTGGTAGAACTCCAGGCCGCCGTAGAAGGACGACACTGTGCAGCGGTGGCCTTCATCCTTTTCGCATTCCGCTACCAGGGCCTTCTGGTTCTTCTCGATCGCGTCCACGCGCGCCTTGCCCTGCAGCTTGGCCACTTCCGGGGTGATGATCTTGTCGGTGACGTTCAGCACTTCCTTGGTCACGAACACGCGGCTGCCCGGCGCGGCCGGCAGTTCCTGGTCGAGGCTGTGCGCCACGAAGCCGTTGGCCAGCAGGTCGCGTTCCTTGGTCGAGTTGACCGCCACGCTGTTGTACACGCAGTGGTGGTTGGTCACGACCAGGCCCTGCGGCGACACGAAGGACGCGGAGCAGCCGCCCAGGCTGACAATGGCGTTCATCGGGAACTCGGTCAGCTTGGTCAGCGAGGCTGGGTCCAGCTTCAGGCCGGCGGCTTTCAGTTGCTTGGCTACTTGTGGTAGTTGCTGCGGCATCCACATGCCTTCGTCTGCGAAAGCTGCGGAGGTGGTGCTCAGGACGGCGAGCGCGAGGAGTGATTTTTTCATGGATCTTGAATTGGTTGTTGTAGCGGCCTTTGTTGCAGGCGCCCTAGAGTATCGGCACGGCAGCGCCTGGCGTCAACACCAAAAAAGCGGCCCAAAACTGAAGAAAATTTGCCGGGATGTTGAATTGTTGCGCTGCGGCATTGGTTGTATCAGCGCAAGTGGAGGTAGAGTTCGGTGGCTAGCGTCGAGAGCCAGGAGGTAAGGATCAGGATCGTCAGGCGGTCGAATTTGCGATCCATTCGCGCAATCAGCTCATCGTGGCGCCGCCGCCCTTCCGCATTCAGGGCATCGCTGCGTGCTAGCTGATGTTCAAATTTCGCTTCGCCCTGCGCGTGCTCGGCATCCATCCGGGCTAACTGGCGCTCGTATTTCGCGTCGGCCTGCACTTGCGCAGCATCCATCCGCTTCAGGATGTCTCGAAATTGCTCCCGAGTAAGTTCTGTCCATCAAGCGCTTTTTCGACATTGCTGATACGGTCATGCTCCGTCGGTCCCTGTGCCATCGCAGCCTCCCTTGCTATTGGTGCTGCGTGGGACGCCAGATACCACGGGAAGTTCCGCAAAGGCGAAAAAAAAGCCAGCGCCGCAGCGCTGGCCTGTGAGGAATCTTTACGCCCTATCTGACCCGTCCGCGGAAGACCAGGTTCACGATCGCCAGCAGGATCACCGCCCCGAGGAACGAGACCGCCAGCGACAGTACGCTGAAATCGTCCGTATTGATGGTGCCTGTTCCGAATAGCGGCGACAACAGCCAGCCGCCCAGGAGAGCGCCGACGATACCGACCACCACGTTGAGGAACATGCCCTGTTGCGCGTCCGTTTTCATGACCAGGCTGGCCAGCCAGCCCAGGATGCCGCCAATCACAATCCAGATAATGAAGTTCATATCCGCCCCCCTTATTGTTGATGATTCCAGTGTAGGACATGCGCGGACGGATATTCCGTGCGCGAACGTACAGATATGCAGGGCGCTGCGGCCTATCGTGTCCGGGACTCATGCAAAAAAGGGGGAATTCCCATGAACACTGCAGACAAGCAATCCCGCATGGTGACCGGCCTGTTTCGTGACCGCAACAGCGCCGAGCGTGCCTGGCAGCACGCCACCTCCCGCGGTTACGGCAAGGACGACATCAACGTCGTCATGAGCGACGATACCCGCCAGCGCTATTTCAGCGGCGAGCCGGGTACGGAGCTGGGTTCGAAAGCAGGGGAAGGCGCCGGCATTGGCGCCAGCGTTGGCGGTGCGATCGGCGCCGCCCTCGCTGCCGTGGCGGCCATGGGCACCACTCTGGTGCTGCCCGGCCTTGGCGTCGTGGTGGCTGGTCCGCTGGCAGCCGCGCTGGCAGGCGCCGGCGCTGGCGGCGTGGCCGGCGGCTTGGTGGGCGCCCTGATCGGCGCCGGCATCCCTGAAGAACGCATCAAGCACTATGAAGAAGGCATCCGCTCCGGCGGCATCCTGATGGGCGTGCATACGCGCGATTCGGTCGACGCGGCCGATATTGAAAGCGCGTGGAAAGAGAGTGAAGGCGAGCACGTGGTGGGCGTCGGCGTCGGCACCACCGGCGGCGCGCTGGCTGGCGCTGCTGCCGGCTCACCTGCGGGCCTGCCGGGCATGGTGGCCGGCGCCGTAATCGGCGGCGTAGCGGGCGCCTTTGTCGGCAAGGGGACGGCGGAAATCGTCAACCCGAAAGCGGAGGACGATGAGGATGACCACAACCTCGCCACCGGCGTCGGTGCGGGCGGCGGAGCGGCAGCCGGCATTGCAGCCGGTGCGGCGGCCGGGCCGGTCGGCATGGCTGCGGGCGGCGCCATCGGCGCGCTGGCTGGCGGCATGGCAGGCCAGGGCATCGGCACCCTGCTCAACCCGAGCGAAGAACGGGTCTACTGGCAGGACCACTACCGCAACGAAGCCTACTTCAACCCGACCTTCGACTACGACGATTACGAGCCAGCCTACATGCTCGGCTACACCGCACGCCAACGCTATCGCGGCACGTGGGAGGAGCTGAAAGACCAGCTGGAACGTGACTGGGAAACGGTGAAGGGCAAATCGCGCATGGCATGGGAACACGCCAGGGATGCGGTGCGCGCGGCCTACGAGCGGGAACTCCCGTAACGGCCGCGTTCGTGTCACACCATGGGGTCAGGCTCTCGGGTGTGACACGGGCTGGAGTATTAGTCGGCCTTGATGGCTTCGACCTGGATTGCCAGCTTCACTTCGGGAGCGAAGGCTGGGGTGGCGTAGTTCAGGCCGAAGTCGGTGCGCTTGAATTCAGCCGAGGCGTCGGCGCCGCAGACTTCGCGCTTGTAGCGCGGGTGCATGATGCACTTGAACTTGTTGACCTTCAGGGTCACCGGCTTGGTCACGCCCAGCATGGTCAGTTCGCCTTCCACGGCTACCAGCTGGTCGCCTTCGAATTTGAAGTTCTTGCCCTTGTAGGTCACGGTCGGGAATTTCTCGACGTTGAACATGTCAGGCGACTTGGCGTGGGTGTTCATCTTGTCCATGCCGAAATCGATCGAGGCCGCGTCAATGGTGATGTCCATGCTGCCGGTCTTGGCGGCGAGGTCCATCTGGATGGTGCCGCTGGTCTTGTCGAACTTGCCGCGCCATACCGACAGGCCCATGTGGTCGGCTTCAAAGCTTGGGAAGGTATGGGTCGGGTCGATGTTGTAGGTCGCGGCGTTGGCGGCAACAGCGGATACGGCCAGCAGGGCGGCGGTCAGGAACTTCAGTTTCATGGTGTCTCCAGGGGGTTATTGAGCAACTACGTGGAACTTGATGGTCACTTCGTCAGCAACCATGCCGGTGTCTTTCCATTCGCCTTCACCAACGTTGAAGGCCAGGCGCTTGATCGGCAGCGCGCCGTCGAACACTTGCTTGCCGCCGTCGGCTTTGACAGTGATCGGGAAGGTGACGTCGGCGGCCTTGCCCTTGATGGTCAGCTTGCCGCTGACATTCAGCTTGCCCGGGCCGGCGCTTTTGATTGCGGTCGAGACAAAGGTGGCTTTAGGGAACTGGGCCGAGTTGAACCAGTCTTTCTTGGCCACTTCGGCGTTCATCTCGGCTTCGCCCAGGTCCAGGCTGGCGGTTTCGATTTCGACCGTGGCCTTGGAAGTGTCCGGCGCGGCAGCGTTGTAGTCGATGACAATATTGTGCTTCTTGAACTTCGATTCGATCGGCACGTTCATTTGCTTGAACACGGCCGATACGCTGCTCTTGGCAGGATCGGCTTTCAGGACTGCGGCGCTGGCTGCAGCCGCCACGGCCAGCAGGGCGGCCAGTAATACGCTTTTCTTCATGGGTGTGGCTCCAGGTTATGGCAGCATGCGCTTGAGCAGGCCGTCCTTGTCGATGAATTGGTGTTTCAGCGCTGCGCCGATATGGCCGATGACGACGGCGGCAAGCAGCATGTTCAGCCAGTAATGTACCGGTTTCAGGATTGCCTTGAGGGCCGGGCTGGCTTCAAACAGCGATGGGATCTTGAACAGGCCGAGGTAGACCACCGGCACACCGGCGGCCGTGGTGTACAGGTAGCCGGAAATCGGCACGGCGAACATCAGGAAGTAGAGGAACCAGTGGCCGGCTTCGGCGGCCTTCACCTGGCTCTGGCTCATGGAGCGGGGGAAGGCGGGTGGTTGCTGCTTCAGGCGCCACAGCAGGCGGCCGGCAGCCAGGGCGAGCACGGTAATGCCCATCCATTTGTGCCAGGAATAGTATTTGAGCTTGGTCGGGGTCAGGCCGGGGATGTCGGTCATCACCAGGCCGAGAATGAACGCGGCTACGATCAGCAGGGCGATCAGCCAGTGCAGCGCGATAGCAGTTCGTGTGTAGCGTTCCATTGTGACCCTTGGTAGATAGTACGTGTTAGGACTAATATACCAGAGGGTAACTTAACTTGCTTACAGCTTCCTTAAAACCGGAAAGTCTGGGTCTGACCCGCAGGGTCAGACCCAGACTGCGCAACGGCCGCGGGATTGGTTCTGGGCCTTTGACTTTTTGAGAAGGTCAAGAGCCTGGAACCAACCCCGTTGGCCGTGAGGTCATTCTGGGTCTGACCCTGTGGGTCAGACCCGGGTTTACCGGTTTTAAATGGCCTTAGCCAAGGAAGCAGCAATACCGGTGTAATTCGCCGGCGTCATCGCCAGCAGATGATCCTTGGCATCCTGGGGAATCGCCAGGCCGCCAATGAACTCACGCAGCGCTTCCCTGGTAATGCCCTTGCCGCGAGTCAGTTCCTTCAGCTGCTCATACGGATTCTCGATGCCATAACGGCGCATCACAGTCTGCACCGGCTCCGCCAGCACTTCCCACGACGCATCCAGGTCGGCTTCCAGGCGGGCAGGATTCACTTCCAGCTTGTTCAGGCCGCGCAGGCACGAGTCATAAGCCAGCAGGGTGTAGCCGAAACCGACACCGATATTACGCAGCACGGTCGAATCGGTCAGGTCACGCTGCATGCGCGACACCGGCAGCTTCTCAGACAGGTGCTTCAGAACAGCGTTAGCCAGGCCCAGGTTGCCTTCCGAGTTTTCGAAGTCGATCGGGTTGACCTTGTGCGGCATGGTGGAGGAACCGATTTCACCGGCCTTCAGCTTCTGCTTGAAGTAGCCCAGCGACACATACGTCCAGATATCACGGTTCAGGTCCAGCAGGATGGTGTTGGCGCGGGCGAAGGCGTCGAACAGCTCGGCCATGTAGTCGTGCGGCTCGATCTGGATGGTGTACGGGTTGAACACCAGGCCCAGGCGCTGCTCGATCACGTTCCTGGAGAACGCCGGCCAGTCGAACGATGGGTAGGCAGACAGGTGGGCGTTGTAGTTGCCGACGGCGCCGTTCATCTTGCCCAGGATTTCCACCTTGGCGATGCGCTCGATGGCGCGCTGCAGGCGGGCGATCACGTTGGCGAATTCCTTGCCCAGGGTGGTCGGGCTGGCGGTCTGGCCGTGGGTGCGGCTCAGCATCGGCAGCTCGGCGTTGGCGTGGGCGATTTCCTTCAGGCGGGCCACCAGGCCGTTCAGGGCCGGCACCATCACGCCGTCGCGGGCGGCTTTCAGCATCATGCCGTGCGAGGTGTTGTTGATGTCTTCCGAGGTGCAGGCAAAGTGAATGAACTCGGAGGCGGCCACCAGCTCAGGCACGTCCTTTACTTTTTCCTTCAGCCAGTACTCCACCGCCTTCACGTCATGGTTGGTGACGGCTTCGATTTCCTTGATGCGGGCGGCATCGGCTTCGGTGAACTCGGCAGCCAGCTTGTCCAGCAGGGCGGTGCCGGCCGCGGAAAACGGCTTGATTTCGGCGAAACCGGCCAGCGACAGCGCTTGCAGCCACGCGATTTCGACCTTCACACGGTGGTGCATGAAGCCGGATTCGGACAGGATCGGGCGCAGCTTGTCGGTTTTCGAAGCATAACGGCCGTCCAGCGGGGACAGGGCCGACAGGGTGGAGTAAGGAGTTGTCATGATAATGCAGGGAAGGGAGGCGGGAAAAAACAGGATTTTACCATTGGCCGGTCGTCGTCCTCCCGCCACTACGCTGCGCCTGCTATCGGGGCGCGATGCTATACTGTTGTCTAATTCTCCACTTTCAGCACCTATGAAACTAATCGGTTCTCTCGCCAGCCCTTATGTACGCAAGGTTCGTGTCGTCCTGGCGGAAAAAAAACTCGACTATCAACTGGAACTGGAAAACGTCTGGGCGCCCGACACCACCATCCAGAAACTGAATCCTCTCGGCAAAGTGCCTTGCCTGATCATGGAAGACGGCTACGCGATGCAGGATTCGCGCGTGATCGTCGAGTACCTGGATTCCGTGTCGCCGGTGTCGAAGCTGCTGCCACCGAATGGCCGCGAGCGCGCCAACATCAAGTGCTGGGAAGCGCTGGCAGACGGGGTGCTGGATGCCGCGGTGCTGATGCGCCTCGAGCGCAACCAGCGCCCGCCCGAACAGCAGAGCGAAACCTGGATTGCGCGCCAGATGCAAAAGGTGGAACTGGGCCTGGCGTCGATGTCCGAGCGCCTGGATGACGATCCTTGGTGTGCCGGCAACCATTATTCGCTGGCCGACGTTGCCGTGGGCTGCTGCCTGGGCTGGCTGAGCTTCCGTTTCCCGGATATCGACTGGCGCGGCAAGCATCCTAACCTGGGCCGCCTGTACGACAAGCTGTCCGAGCGCCAATCCTTCAAAGACACCGTCCCGCAGGCGTAAGCGCCGCCCCGCATGGCAGCCAAGCCACCGTCCCAGGAACGCCTGCAGATGGCGGACATCGCCCGCCTGGCGGGGGTGTCCACCTCCACCGTGTCGCGTGCTCTGGCCGGCAGCAAGCTGGTTAACGAGGAGACGCGCACCCGCATCATGGAGCTGGCGCGTTCGCTCAAGTACACCATCAACGTCGGCGCACAGAACCTGCGCCTGAAACAGAACCGCTCGGTGGCCGTGGTGGTGCCATCCGATGCCAAGGTGCACCAGAGCCTTTCCGATCCCTTCTTCCTGTCGATGATCGGCTCCCTGGCCGATGCGCTGACGGAGCAGGGTTTCGACATGCTGCTGTCGCGCGTGGATGCGGAGCAGCTCGACTCCGCCGCCACGCCGTTCGATACGGGCCGCGTGATCGGCATCATCCTGATCGGCCAGTGGGGCCACCACGACCAGTTGAACGAAATGGCGGCGCGCCATGTGCCGCTGGTGGTGTGGGGGGCGCAGATGCCGCAGCAGCTGTATTGCACCGTCGGCGGCGATAACCTGAGCGGCGGCCGCCTGGCTGCCGAGCATTTGCTGGCCGAGGGCCGGCGCCGCATTGCCTTCTTCGGCGATACGCGCCTGCCGGAAGTCGAGCAGCGCTACCGCGGCTATTGCGCGGCCTTGCAGGCGGCCGGCATCGCGCTCGATCCCGAGCTGTGCGTGGGGGCTTCCTTCCTGCCGGAAGGCGGGCGCGAGGCGGTGGCGGAACTGGCGCGGCGCGGCGTGCAGTACGACGCGGTGTTTGCCTGTTCCGACTTGCTGGGCATGATGACCATTAACGCCTTGCGCGAGCAGGGCCGCTCGGTGCCGGGCGATGTGGCTGTCGTCGGCTATGACGATATCGAGCTCTCTTCCTACTTCCATCCTCCCCTGACCTCGGTGCGCCAGCCCGTGCGCGACGCGGGGCGCGCCATGGTGGCAGCCCTGCTGGCACAGACCGAGGGCCAGGCGGCCCGCTCGATTGAACTTCCCACTTCCTTGATCCAGCGCGCCAGCTCGCGCTGATTGCAACCGTTTGCATTGCGCACGGCACTAGCGCACGAGCGTTCTGCAAATAATTTTTGCAATCGATTGCAATTTGCAAAAAGCTGATGAATAATGAGGCATCTGCAGATAAACAGACGCGGCCAGATGGCCGATGAATAAGCCCGATCAACGGAGGAGACAATGGTTTTACGTACAGCCCAGCGTGGCTGCATGGCTGCTGCCATCGCTGCTGCATTCGCCCACCCCGCCTATTCCCAGGAAGCTGCGCCGCAGCCAGCCCACGCCGACGACCAGGCGCCAGCGCCAGTGTCTGCTGCCGCGGCGCCAGCCGATGGCTTGAAGCTGGAGCGCGTGGTGGTCACCGGCACCGCCAGCCGCAGTTCCAAGATGCGCTCCAGTATCTCGGTCAGTACCATGGAGTCGGAAGCGATTTCCCTGTCCGCCCCGACCAGCGCCGCTGAAGTGCTGCGCTCCGTGCCCGGCGTACGCGCCGAGTCCTCAGGCGGCGAGGGCAATGCCAACATCACCGTGCGCGGCGTGCCGATTTCTGCCGGCGGTGCGCGCTATGTGCAGATGCAGGAAGACGGCCTGCCCGTGCTGCAGTCGGGCGACTTCAACTTCATCACGCCGGACAGCTTTGTGAAGATCGACGGTTCGCTGGACCACCTGGAAGTGGTGCGCGGCGGCTCGGCCTCGACCCTGGCCACCAACTCGCCGGGCGGCATCATCAACTTCATCAGCAAGACCGGCGAACAGCAGGGCGGCAATATCGGCATCCAGCGCGGCCTGGGCTACGACGAAACGCGCTACGACTTCGACTACGGCGGCCGCCTGGCGGAAAAGACCCGCTTCTTCATCGGCGGCCATTACCGCACCGGCGAAGGCCAGCGCAATACCGGCATGAACACGGAAGAGGGTGGGCAGATCCGCGGCAACATCACGCAGGAACTGTCGAACGGCTGGATCAGGCTATCCTTCAAGCACCTGGACGACAAGGCCCCGACCGCGCTGCCGGTGCCGGTGCGCGTCACCAATGGCCGCATCAGCGAAATCCCCGGCATCGATCCGCGCGACACCACGTTCTATTCGCCTTACTGGACGCGCGATATCTCGCTGACCAAGGAAAACGGCAAGGCATCGAGCAATGTCAACGACGGCCTGCGCGTCAAGAGCGACAGCTTCGGCATTGCCGCTTCCTTCGACCTTGGCAACGGCATTACCTTGAGCGACAGCTTCCGCAAGTCGAACAACAGCGGCCGCTTCCTCGGCGTATTCCCGGCAAATAACGGCGTGGCCGGCAATTACGTGATCGCCACCGGCCCGGACAAGGGAAAGGCCTATAACGGCATGGCCTTCTCCGCCGTGGTATTCAACACCTCGATCGACAACGCCGACAATACCCTGAACGACCTGAAACTGGCCAAGACCTTTACCATCAACGGCGGCAAGCTGACCGCCACGGGCGGCCTGTACACCTCGCTGCAGAAACTGGGCCTGACCTGGAACTTCAACGAATACCTGATGCAGCTTACCGGCGACAACCCCGCGCTGCTGCAGACCGCATCGGCCACGCCCGGCTATGTCGGACCGGCCTTTGGCGGCTGCTGCATGCGCGCGGTAGACATGGAATACAAGCTGCTCTCGCCCTACTTGAACGTGGGATGGGAAAAGGGCCCGCTGAACTTTGACGCCAGCGTGCGCCAGGATCGCCAGCGCGCCAACGGCACGGCCAATATCGCCACCAATGGCCTGGTCTACGAACCGGCCAACGAACAACTGGTCGACTACAAGATTCATCACACCTCGTATTCGGTGGGCGGCAACTACCAGCTCAATCGCGACCTGGCGCTGTTTGCCCGTGTCAGCGACGGCGTAGCCTTCAATGCGGACCGCATCTTGTTCGGCACGCCGCTCGATGGCAGTGCGCCGATCAGCATCAACACTGTGCGCCAGGTGGAGGGCGGGGTGAAATGGCGTTCCGGCAGCACCAGTGCGTTCCTGACGCTGTTCCGGGCCAAGACCGACGAATCGAACTTCGAAGCGACGACGCAGATCAGCACCGCCAACCGCTACGACGCCAAGGGCGCCGAGCTGGAAGCGGCATGGAGCTTGGGCGACTTCCGCATCAACGGCGGCTTGACCTGGACCGATGCCGAGATCGTCGGCGCTGCGGCTGGCCAGGAATCCACCATTGGACATACGCCGCGCCGCCAGGCGCGCATCACCTACCAGATTGCGCCTAGCTACAACGCCGGCCCGCTGACTGTGGGCGGCAGCCTGGTGGGTACTGGCCGCTCGTGGGCGGACGATGCCAACACCATCGACATGCCGGCCTTCCGCACCGTGAACCTGTTCGCACGCTACCAGTTCAACTCGCAACTGAGCCTGTCGCTGAGCGTCAATAACCTGTTCAACAAGATCGGCTACACCGAGGTTGAGGGCGACGGCCATGCCGCGCGTTCGATCGGCGGCCGCGCCGTGAAGATGGGCCTGAGCTACTCCTTCTGACCTGGAAACCGTCATGCCGATGTCTTCATCCTCCCACCATCTGTTCGAAGTCTTGCCGGAGGGGCGCCGTGCGCGAGCCGTGCGCCGCTATGCGGAGCATGCGCCGGCACTGCACAGTTGCCTGCATGCGCTGTATGGGCGCACTCCGGGCTTCGAGCTGTGGTATGGCCGCCTGCTGTCTACCGTAGCGGAGCTGCTTGCCGCACGCAGCCCGGCGCTGGCGGCGCTTGACGCCGAACGCGCTGCACAGCCGGGCTGGTTCCTCGGGCAGCAGATGCTGGGCTATTGCGCCTACGTCGACCGCCTCGGCGGCGACCTGCGCGGCGTCGCAAGGCGCATTCCGCACCTGCAGGAACTGGGCGTGCGCTACCTGCACCTGCTGCCTTTCCTGAAGATGCGCAAAGGCGAGAATGACGGCGGCTTTGCGGTAGCCAGTTTCGAAGAAGTGGAGCCGCGCTTCGGCAACAATGCCGACCTCGAGGCGCTGACGGAAAACCTGCGCGCAGCAGGCATCAGCCTGTGCTCGGATTTCATCCTGAACCATGTGGCGGACGACCATCCGTGGGCGCTGGGAGCCCGCGCCGGGGACCAGCGCCTGCGCGGCTACTTCCACCTGTTCCCGGACCGCGTGCTGCCCGACCGTTACGAAAAGACGCTGGGCCAGGTCTTCCCTCAGGCGGCGCCCGGCAATTTCACCGAAGTGCCGGCAGCGGGCGGCTGGGCATGGACCACCTTCTATCCCTATCAGTGGGACTTGAACTGGTCCAACCCGGAAGTATTCGCCGAGATGGCCTCGACGCTGCTGCGCCTGGCCAACCGGGGGATCGAAGTATTCCGCCTCGATTCCACGGCGTTCCTGTGGAAACGGGAAGGCACCAATTGCATGAACCAGCCGGAGGCGCACCTGATCCTGCAGGCCCTGCGTGCCCTGGCCTCCATCGCCGCGCCGGGTGTGCTGTTGAAAGCGGAGGCGATCGTGCCGATGCGCGAGCTGCCGGCCTACTTCGGCCAGGCTGCGCAACCGGAATGCCATATCGCTTACCACAGCAGCCTGATGGCGGCGGCCTGGGGCTCGCTGGCGGAGCAGGACGCGGCACTGGTGCGCAAGGTGGCCGAAGACACGCCGCCGCTGCCGCCGCACGCAAGCTGGCTCAGTTACGTGCGCTGCCATGACGATATCGGCTGGAACGTCCTGCGTGCGGAAGCCTCGGGGACGGGCGATCCGCAAGCGCGCCTTGCCGCGATCTCGCGCTTCTTCGCGGGTGACGGCGGCAGCTACGCACGGGGCGAAGCTTTCCAGAGCAGCGATCCGAACGCCGCGCACGGCAGCAACGGCATGGCGGCCAGCCTGGTCGGTCTCGAAGGCGCAGATGGCGCGGAGGCCGAAGGGCTGGCCATGCGGCGCCTGATGCTCCTGCACGGCCTGGCGTTAAGCTTTGGTGCGCTGCCGGTGCTGTACATGGGCGACGAGTTGGGGCAGGCCAACGATTACAGTTTCCGCCAGCGCCCCGACCGGGCGATGGATAGCCGCTGGCTGCAGCGTCCCGCCCTCGACGAAGAGCGCCTGGCGCAACGCCACGACATCAGCACGCAAGCGGGCCGCGTCTACGGGGCCTTGCGCGGCCTGGTCGCGGCCCGCCAGCGCATCCCAGCACTGGCGGCAGGCGAGCCGCGCTCGCTGCTTGCGTCGGTGTCGGCGGTGCTGGCGCTGCAGCGCGGCCATGCCTTCCTCGCGCTATACAACTTCTCGGGCAAGCCGCAGCAGTTCGCGCTGCAAGGCCAATGGACCGACGCCATCGAGCGCGGCACGCTGTCCGGGAAGATCACATTGGCGCCATGGGCCATGTGTTGGCTCGAGCGCGATCACTGAAAAAACATGATGGAGACAGCCATGTGTGTGGCAATGTTCGGCGAAGCCCTCGTCGATGATTTCGGCAGCGAGCAGGTAGTCGGCGGCGCGCCTTTCAACGCGGCGCGCAACCTGGCAGCCCTGGGCACGCCGGCCCTGATGATCACCCGCATCGGCCAGGACGCCAACGGCGCCGCCGTGCGCGCAGAGTTCGAGCGCTACGGCATGCCGCAATGGGGCTTGCAGACCGACCCCGCCTGGCCGACCGGCCGCGTCGTGGTGGAGCGCGGCCTGCAAGGCCACGCCTTCCACATCCTGCCCGGCCAGGCCTATGACCATATCGATGCCGCCTCGGCACGCGCCGCGTTCGAGCCGGCCAGGCCGCAGGTGCTGTACTTCGGCACCCTGGCCCAGCGCCACCTGACTTCGCGCACGGCGCTGATCGAACTGCTGGAAGCCAGCCAGGCGACCCGCTACCTCGACCTGAACCTGCGCGAAGGCCAGTACACGGAGCGCAGCGTCTACGAATCGCTGCGCCACGCCGACATCCTGAAAGTCAACGAAGACGAACTGGCGGCCCTGCTGGCCTGGTATGCGCCGGACGGTCCGCGCCTGGTAAAGGCGCATGATCCGGAGTTGCCGCCGGCGTGCTCCCTGCTGATCGAAAAATTCGGCCTGCAGGCCATGGTCGTCACGCTCGGCCCGCGCGGCGCGATGTATATTGGCGCAGACGGGAGGGTGATCCGCGAGCATGGCAACGAAGAGCCGTACAAGCTGGTCGACACGGTGGGCGCCGGCGATGCTTTCTCCGCCGTCTTCCTGCACGGCCATGTGCAAGGCTGGGACCTGGCGCTGACCATGGCGCGCGCCAACGCCTTCGCCGGCGCCGTATGCAGCCTGTCCGGCGCAGTACCGCAGGACCTGGCGTTTTACGAACCATGGACCCAGCGCTGGCAGGCGGCAGCGGAAGGAGCCACGCGATGACGCAGCACAAACCGCATCTGTCGTTCCGGCAGATCGTCAACATGAACATCGGTTTCTTCGGCATCCAGTTCAGCTTTGGACTGCAGCAGAGCAGCATGAGCCCGATCTACAAATACCTGGGCGCCGATGAAGCCAGCCTGCCTTACCTGTGGCTGGCCGGTCCCGTCACCGGCCTGCTGGTGCAGCCCGTCATCGGCGCCCTGAGCGACCGCACCGTTTCGCGCTGGGGACGCCGCACGCCGTACTTCCTGATCGGCGCCCTGATTTGCAGCCTGGGCCTGCTGGCCATGCCTTTCAGCCCTGTGCTGTGGATGGCGGCCGGCCTGCTGTGGATACTCGATGCGGCCAACAACGTGACGATGGAGCCGTACCGTGCCTTCGTCAGCGATCGCCTGGCCGTGCGCCAGCATTCGCTCGGCTTCCTGACCCAGAGCGCGTTCACGGGGCTGGGACAGACGCTGGCCTACCTCACGCCCTCGATCCTGGTTTACCTCGGCATCAGCCGCGACGCAGTCAACAGCCACCACATTCCCTACACGGTGATCGGCGCCTTCCTGCTGGGGGCTGTTTTCTCGATCGCCTCGGTGTTGTGGAGCTGCTGGACCACGCCGGAATTGCCGCTGTCGCCGCAAGAAGAAGCGGAACTGCGTGCGAAACCCACCGGCTGGCGCCACACCCTGCAGGAAATCGCCGAGGCGCTGCGCGACATGCCGCCCACCATGAAGCAACTGGCCGTGGTCAAGCTGTTCCAGTGGTACGCCATGTTCTGCTACTGGCAGTACATCATGCTGGCGCTGGCGTCTTCGATCTACAAGACTTCCGACCCCGCTTCGGCCGGTTTCCGCGAAGCGGGCTTGCTGAACGGGCAGGTGGGCGCTTTCTACAACTTCGTCGCCTTCCTTGCTGCCTTTGCACTGGTACCGTTCACGCGCCGCTTCGGCCCGAAAATCACGCACAGCATCTGCCTGGCGGCTGCCGGCATCGGCATGCTCAGCATTCCGCTGATCCGCGAACCGCTGCAATTGCTGTGGCCCATGCTGGGCATCGGGCTGGCCTGGGCCAGCATCATGGGCAATCCCTACGTGATGCTGGCAGGCAGCATACCGCCCGAACGCACCGGCGTGTACATGGGCATCTTCAATATGTTCATCGTGATTCCGATGATCATCCAGATTTTCACCTTGCCACTGTATTACCGCAGCTTGCTGCACGGCGACCCTGCCAACGTGGTGCGCCTGGCCGGTGCGCTGCTGCTATGCGCAGCCGTGGCCGTACTGTTCGTCAAGCTGCGCGCCGCACGACCGCGGTCCGACACTGCTCCGCGCCAGGAGGCTGTTTTGCTAAAATAGCCCGAGCCGATCAACGTGGGGAGGGCAGCGATGTCAGAGCGAGTACTGGTTTTTGGCGAAGCCCTGCTGGACGACTTTGGCGACCAGCAGATCGTCGGCGGCGCCCCCTTCAACGTGGCGCGCAACCTGGCTGCGCTGGGCCTGCCCGCACTGATGGTAACGCGCGTCGGCAACGACCGTTACGGCGACCAGGTGCGCGAGGCGTTTGCAGGCTTCGGCATGAGCACGGAGGGCTTGCAGCATGGCCCGCAGCCGACCGGCCGCGTGCTCGTGGAGCGCGATGGCAATGGCGGCCACCGCTTCCACATCCTGGCCGAACAGGCTTATGACCATATCGAAGCGGCAGCCGCGGTAGACGTGATGCGCGCCTTCTCTCCCGACACCGTGTATTTCGGGACCCTGGCCCAGCGCGAGCCGGCTTCGCGCGCTGCGCTCAACGCGGTGCTGGACGGCGCCAGCGAGGCTGAACATTTCCTTGACCTGAACTTGCGCGACGGGGTGGATGAAGCAGTGGTGTTCGCCGCGCTGCAGCGGGCCGATATCGTCAAGGTCAATGAGGATGAATTGCAGGCATTGTTCTCCTGGTACTGTCACACCTGTCCTGACACGGTGGACATGGACTGCGCCGCCGTCGAAGCGGAGGTCCGTGCCATGATGCACAACTTCTCCATCCAGGGGGTGCTGGTCACGCTGGGCGAGCGCGGCGCCATGTATTTCGGTGCTGATGGTTCGCGCGTGGTCGACCACCGCACCAGCAAACCGGCCCGGTTCGTTGACTCGGTGGGAGCGGGCGATGCGTTTGCCGCCGTGTTGCTGGCCGGACGTGCGCGCGGCTGGGAGATGCCGTTGATCCTGGAGCGCGCCAATGCCTTTGCCGGCGCCGTGTGCGGCATTGCGGGCGCGGTATCGCCGGATCCGGCGTTCTACGCGCCCTGGCGCACAGCCTGGGGCCTGGCTTAAGCCGCTGCCACCTTGCGGCGGGTCTGGATCATCTTCCAGCCGTTGCCGGACGGGTCGCGGAAGCCCGCATCCACCGTGCCGTAGCGTTCCACCGGCTCCTGGTTGAATTCCACGCCTTGCTGGTGCAGCTTGTCGTAGGCGGCGAAACAATCGTCCACTTCCAGCACCATCGGCGGCATGGCGCCCTTGGCCACCAGTGCGTTCAGCGCCTGCGCGGTTGCCGCATCATGGACGGGCGGACCCGGCACGTAGAGGCCGAGCTGGAACGATGGCTGGTCTGGGTGCTGCACGGTCAGCCAGCGGTAGTCGCCGTTGCGCACGTCGGTATGGACCTTGAAGCCGAGCTTGTCGACATAGAAAGCCAGCGCTTCATCCTGGTCGCGAACATACAGGCCGACGGTTTGAATACCTTGAGTCATGGGGTGGTCTCCTTTAAGTGAGACTCCATTGTAGGGACGCTCTCCTGGCGCCGCTTCTCCGAAACTGCCATTGTGAGGTCCGGCCGGTGCGCGGCGCTGAGTACGCAGGCCGGCACCCGTCCGGCCTGCTCAGCCTCGAGGCGTACCTGTTCCCGGATGTCGCCCGGGTTCTTGCCGGTGATGTCGCGGAAGGTGCGGCCGAAGGTGCCGATGCTGTTCCAGCCGGTCGAGTAGGCGATTTCGGTGATGGGCAGGTCGGTTTCGCGCAGCAGCGTCACGGCGCGCTCGATGCGGCGCGTCAGCAGGTAGCGGTGGGGAGGGAGGCCGAACGCCTCCTTGAAGGAGCGGGCGAAGTGAGTTGCAGAAACGCAGCTCACTTCCGCCAGGCGGCTTACCGGCCATTCCTCTTGCGAGGCGGCGTCCATCTTGTCTTTGGCGCGCAGCAGGCGCCGCAAGAGTTCCGGACTTTGTCCGGGCATTACTCGGCTTCCGACATCTGCGATTGCAGATAGTTCTGGATGCCGATCTTGCCGATCAGGTCGATCTGGGTTTCCAGCCATTCGATGTGCTCCTCGGTATCCTTGAGGATATCCAGCAGCAGGTCGCGCGACACGTAATCGCCGACTTTCTCGGATTGCGCAATGCCTTCCTTGATGGTCACATGCGCACCTTTTTCCAGCTTCAGGTCGGCAGCCAGCATTTCTTCGGTGTTCTCGCCGATCAGCAGCTTGTGCAGGGCTTGCAGGTTCGGCAGGCCGTCCAGCATCAGGATGCGGTCGATCAGGCGGTCGGCATGCTTCATCTCGCCGATCGACTCGTCGTACTCTTTCTTGCCCAGCTTGTCGAAGCCCCAGTGACGGTACATGCGCGCATGCAGGAAGTACTGGTTAATCGCTGTCAGCTCGTTGGTCAGCTGCGCATTGAGCAGACGGATAACGTCTTTGTCGCCCTTCATGGGGTTTCCTTCTTGTTTGGTTGGGAATAATGGCATTTTGCCACGAAGCAGGGCTCCCACCTAGTCATGAGGGCAACATAGGATTGCTAACGACATTGCTAATGTAAATGAAAACAATTATCATTTGCGTTTTATCCCAACAATTCAGAGTTGTCCATGTCTTACATTAAGAGCCGCAAGCACGCGCCAGCTACGCTCGCCGCCATCGCCGCCACCCTGGTGATGCCTGTAGCGCAAGCCGAGACCAACACCGCTGCACCAGAGCAGAAAATGCAGGAAGTGGTCGTTACCGGCCAGAATGGCAGCGATTTCCAGGTTAAGAAATCGGCATCCGACAAATTCACCGCCCCGCTGCTGGATACCCCGAAATCGGTGACCGTGATCCCGACCGAGGTGATTTCCCAGACCGGCGCCACCTCCCTGACCGATGCGCTGCGCACCGTGCCGGGCATCACCGTCGGCGCTGCCGAAGGCGGCCAGCCAGTGGGCGACAACCTGTTCATCCGCGGCTACAACGCACAGACCGACACCTATATCGACGGCATCCGCGACAGCGGCTCCCAGTCGCGCGAAATCTTCGCGCTGGAGCAGATCGAAGTCGTGAAAGGCCCGAATTCCGCATACGGCGGCCGCTCGTCCGCTGGCGGCGGCATCAATATGGTTTCCAAGACCGCCAAGGCGGAAACCTTCAGTAACGCCAGCGTTGGCCTGGGTACCGCGAAATATCGCCGTGTGACCGCCGACGTGAACCGCATGATCGGCGATAACGCCGCCGTGCGCCTGAACCTGATGGGCCATGAAAACCACGTTGCTGGCCATCACGATGAGATTTACAGCGACCGCTGGGGCTTTGCGCCAAGCGTGGCCTTCGGCCTGACCGGTCCGACCAAAGTCAACCTGAGCTACTACCATTACAAGTCGAGCGAGCTGCCGGACGCCGGCGTGCCATTCGACAATCCGTTCACCACCGGCGCGAACGTGGCCAAGAACGGCGTCGGCAAGCCAGTCAACGTGCCAAGCGAGACCTTTTACGGCCTGGTCGACCGCGACTTCCGCGACACCAAGTCCGACATCGGCACCATCGACATCAAGCACGAATTCAGCAGCGGCCTGGCCTTCCGCAACGTGACCCGTTACGGCAAGACCGGCAATGAATACGTCTACACCCTGCCGGACGACTCCAAGGGCAACGTGGTGCTGTATGGCACCGTATGGCGCCGCCACAACAGCCGCAATGCGGAAACCGAGTCGCTGGCCAATGCGTCCAGCCTGACCGGCTCCCTGATTGCAGCAGGCGTCAAGCACAGCTTCACCGCCGGCGTGGAAGTGAGCCGCGAAGTGACCGAGCGCGCGACCTATAACTTCACCCCGGGCACCAACAACCCGCTGACCAAGACCACCACCTGCCCTACCGCAGGCGCGGAAACCTTGTACAACTGCACAACCTTGTCCAACCCGAACCCGTACGATCCATGGACCGTCGGCCAGGTACGCAGCGTGGCGCCGAACGACACCAAGGTGCACACCAACACCCGCTCGGTCTACGGCTTCGACACCATCGAGTTCAACCCGCAGTGGTTGCTGAACGTAGGTGTGCGCTGGGACGAGTTCCGCACCGGCCTGCACACCAACGCCAACACCGCCGCCACCCCGGTTGTGGCTGCGATTGACGCGGAAAACAAGTCCAGCTTCGCCAACTACCAGGCGGGCCTGGTGTACAAGCCAGCAGCCAACAGCAGCATCTACGTGTCGTACGGCACCTCGTCCACTCCTCCGGGCAACGACGGCGGCGATGGCGTGGACGCGCTGTCCACCTCGGTACAGAACCTGAAGCCGCAGGACAGCAAGAACTTCGAACTGGGCACCAAGTGGGAAATTCTGGCACGCAAGCTGTCCGTCAGCGGCGCCATCTTCTCCAGCAAGATGAACAACGCCCGCGTGACCAACGTGGATGGCACCACCCAGAACGTCGGCAAGAAATCCGTCAAGGGCTTTGAGTTGGGCGTGAGCGGCGCACTGACCAGCAACTGGCAGGTCTTCGGCGGCTACACCTGGCTCGATTCCGAAGTTGAGGACAACGGCTTTGTTAACGTCGGCACCACCGCCAAGCCGGTGTATGCTGCATCCCCGTTCAACGGCAACGCCTTCCCGGCAACGCCAAAGCAGAGCGCTTCGCTGTGGACTTCGTACACGATCATGCAAGGCCTGGTCATTGGCGGCGGCGTGAATGCAGTGTCGAAGGTATGGAGCAACGTCAACAACACCAAGTTCGTGCCGGGCTACACCCGCTACGACGCGATGGCGAGCTATGATGTGAACAAGAACATCAGCCTGCAGTTGAACATCCAGAACCTGACGGACAAGCTGTATTACGACAAGGTCGGCTCCAACCATTATGCCGGTGTTGGCGTGGGCCGTACCGCAATCCTGACTGCGAACTTCCGCTACTGATCATGATGCTGCATATCCCCGGCGTGCTGACGCCGGAGCAAGTCAAACTCTTCCGCCAACGCCTGGCGGCCGCCGAATGGATCGACGGCCGCGCCAGCGTGGGATCGCAGGGGGCGCAAGTCAAGCGCAACCGCCAGATCGCGGAAGGGACGCCGCTGGCGCTGGAACTCGGGGATATCATCATCAAGGCGCTGGCGAAAAACCCGCTGTTCTATTCGGCGGCGCTGCCGCTGAAGATTTTGCCGCCGTATTTCAATAGCTATGCGGGCGGTGAGACTTACGGCCTGCATATCGATGGCGCGATCCGGCATATGGCGGGCTCGTCGGACGTGATGCGTTCGGACGTTTCCACTACCGTGTTCCTGTCCGATCCCGAAGAGTATGAAGGCGGCGAGCTGACTGTGATGGACAGCTACGGTGCACACGAGGTCAAGCTGCCAGCGGGCGATGCGATCATCTATCCGGCCAGCAGCGTGCATCGCGTGAATCCGGTGACTGCCGGCGAGCGCGTGGCGTCTTTCCTGTGGACGCAGTCGATGGTGCGCGACGACTGGAAGCGCGCCATGCTGTTCGAGCTGGACCAGAATATCCAGAAGCTGCGCGCTTCGCATGGCGATGACGAGGCCACTGTCGGCCTGGCGGGCCATTATCACAATCTGTTGCGGATGTGGGCTGACCTTTAAAACCGGTAAACCAGTGTCTGACCCGCAGGGTCAGACACTGAAACACAAACGCCGCGGACTTCGAGAGAAGCCGCGGCGTTTGCACATAGGTGTCAGACCCTGCGGGTCTGACATCGGTTTACCGGTTTTCAGGACATCTGGAAATTGATCGGCACAACCACATACACCGGCTGCGCCTTGCCATCTTCCACATAAGGCTTAAACAGCGCACGCATGACAGCAGCGCGGCCAGCCTCGTCCAGGTTGTTGAAGCCGGACGATTTCTGTACCGAGGCCTGCTCGGCATAACCCTTCTCATTGACCAGCACGCGCAAGGTCACCACGCCCTGTTCGCCCATGCGGCGCGACACCGACGGGTACACCGGCTGCGGCGCACGGATATACTCAACAGCGGAGATCACACGCGGGCCAGCCGGTGCGGCAGGTGCCGCCGGCGCCGCAGCAACCGGCGCCACCACGACCGGCGTTGCCGGTGCAGGCTCGGTCACGCGCGCCTGCGAAGGCGGCGGGGTGATGGTATTTTCAATCACGATCGGCAGCATCGGCAGCGGCGGTGGGGTGATCGAAGGCGCTTTCTGCGCGATTTCTACGGTCTTGGGCTGCGAAGCTGGCGGGGGAGGTGGCGGCGGCGCCACAAACGTGACATTCACCACTTCCGGGATACGGTCCACCAGGCGATGCATGGTGCCGTTAATAAAGGCATAACCGAGGACTGCATGCAAGGCGACGACCGCTGCGATCTTGGTCAGCTTGGCGCCGCCAACGCCGGCGCCGAAATCGCCGCCGGCCGGGAAAGTCATCGATTGCATGAAGCGCTCCTTACACGGTCAGTGATGGGCGCTTGAGCACAGTCTCCTGTATTCCGCTGCCCAGATGTTCGTCCAGCACTTCCACCGCATAGCTGAGGCAGTTGCCGCAGCAGGTGGCCACGCCGAGCGCTTCGCGCAACTCGTCCATGGAGCTGATACCCATATCTATGGCTTGACGGATTTCTCGATCAGAGATGTTGTTGCAGACACAAACGATCATTTCAGAGATTACCTTCTGGCTAAGATTGCGATTCCGTTATTGAGAATCATTATCATTACGGTTCCCATTCTACCCGAACAGGGCTACAATGCAAGCGAAATTGAAAACCATTCTCATTTATAATGGCGAGGTTGTATTTCGCCCTGGAAAGTTCACCATGACCCTTGCTCCTACCCTGATCAAGCTTGATTCCCTGCCGGTGGGGCAGAGCGGAACGGTGATCCATATCGCTCCGGGCAATCCTGAAGATACCGAGGACGGCGCTGACCTGGCGCGCCGCCTGATGGAGCTGGGCTTCGTGCCCGGTGAGCGCATCCGCATGCTCAAGCGTGGCCTGCCAGGCGGCGAACCCCTCGCCATCAAAGTCGGCAATGCCACGTTTGCCCTGCGCCGCTTCGAAGCCGCGCTGATCTCGATCCAACCGGAATAAATGCAATGGGTGCAGTAGAAAAGGCCGCGCAAGCCATCGCGCAGCAGCCAATGGTCGCCCTGCTGGGCAACCCGAATTGCGGCAAGACCGCGCTGTTCAACCGTTTGACCGGCGCGCGCCAGAAGGTCGCCAACTATGCCGGCGTGACCATCGAGCGCAAGGAAGGCCAGTTCACTTCCAGTGCCGGCAACCAGTACCGCCTGCTCGACCTGCCGGGCGCCTACAGCCTGTCGGCCCATACTCCTGATGAAATGATCACGCGCGACGTGGTGGCCGGCCTGCGCGAAGGCGAGCGTTCGCCCGACGTCGTGGTGTGCGTGGTCGATGCCACGAACCTGCGCCTGAACCTGCGCCTGGTCCTCGAAATCAAGCGCCTCGGCCTGCCGATGGTGCTGTGCCTGAACATGGTCGACGTCGCGAAGAAACGCGGCATCGTGGTCGATGCGGGCAAGCTGTCGCAGGAACTGGGCATGCCGGTGGTCGAAACCGTGGCCGTGAAGAGCGGCGGCGAGAAAGCCCTGGTCGATGCACTGGACGGCCTGTGGCCGTTCTATGAAAGCGTCGCCAACCCGCTGTCCGCCATCGATGCCGTGAGCGTTGAGGAAACCCAGCGCGAAGTGCGCCGCATCCTGTCGGTCGCCGTCAAGGATGCCGACGACCGCGGCAACCGCTCCGAAAAGATCGACCACTTCGTGCTGCACCCGTTCATGGGGCCGATCATCCTGGCGGTCCTGATGTTCTGCGTATTCCAGGCCGTGTTCAGCTGGGCTGAAGTTCCGATGGACATGATCAGCGGCGGCGTCGAGCACCTCGGCGTGCTGGTCAAAGCGCATATGGCCGACGGCGTGCTGCGCTCCCTGCTGGTGGACGGTGTGCTGGGCGGCGTTGGCGCCGTGCTGGTCTTCCTGCCGCAGATCCTGATCCTGTTCTTCTTCATCCTGGTGCTGGAAGACTGCGGCTACCTGCCGCGCGCCGCCTTCCTGCTGGACCGCCTGATGGGTGGCGTCGGTCTCTCCGGCCGCGCCTTCATCCCGCTGCTGTCGTCGTTTGCCTGCGCCATTCCCGGCATCATGGCAGCGCGTACCATCCAGAACCCGCGCGACCGCATCGTGACCATCATGATTGCGCCACTGATGACCTGCTCGGCGCGCCTGCCGGTGTATGCACTGGTGATCGCCGCTTTCATCCCGGACCGCGAAGTGTGGGGCATGTTCAACCTGCAAGGCCTGGTGCTGTTCTGCCTCTACTTTGCCGGCATCATCTCCGCCATGGCAGTGGCCTGGGTCATGAAGCGCTCCATGAAAGCCAAGCGCAACCAGCCGCTCATGCTGGAGCTGCCGGCCTACCACTGGCCGCACATGCGCAACCTGGCCATCGGCCTGTACGAGCGCGCCAAGATCTTCCTGATGCGCGTCGGTACCACCATCCTGACCTTGATGGTGCTGCTGTGGGCCTTGTCCAGCTTCCCGGGCGCACCGGAAGGCGCCACCCATCCGCCGATCTACTACAGCGTGGCCGGCATGCTGGGCCGCGCACTGGAATTCATCTTCGCGCCGATCGGCTTCAACTGGCAGATCTGCATCGCGCTGGTGCCGGGCATGGCGGCGCGTGAAGTAGCTGTTGGCGCGCTGGGCACCGTGTATGCCCTGTCGCAGACTGGCGACGAACTGGCCAACTCCCTGGCACCGGTAATCCAGGCCAGCTGGGGCTTGCCGACCGCGCTGGCGCTGTTGGCCTGGTACGTCTTTGCGCCGCAATGCCTGTCCACGCTGACCGTGGTGCGCCGCGAAACCAATTCGATGAAGTATCCGCTGATGATGGCGGGTTACATGTTCGTGCTGGCGTACACCGCCACATTCATCACTTACCGCGTCGCCCTGGCGCTGGGAGGCTGAACCATGTGGCAGGAAATCGTCGTCGGCATCATCGTGGCAGCTGCCGCGCTGCACGCGGCGCGGAAATACCTGCCGTCCGCCTGGCGCCAGCAGATCGTCCATGCCCTGTCGCGCCGTGGCTTGCCGCAGGAAAAGCTGGCGCGCTTCTTCAATACCGAATCGAGCTGCGGCAGCGGCTGCGGCTCCTGCGGCGGTTGTGGCGATTCGCCCGCGTCTTCAGCCCCTCCTGCCGACAGCGGGCCGGTGCATCGCGTGATCAAGTTGCACGTCCAGCGCTGAATAACTATCTGTCCTGCGATCCGTTCCGGGGCGCAGGGCCGGCTTAATCTTCGTCGAAAGTGTGCAGCGCGGCAGAGACCAGCAAGCCCGCAATGCCCAGCAAGCCGAATGCGTAAGTGAGCATGGGTTTGGCGTGGCGCAATTCCAGCGCAACTGAACCGAGGACAATGCTGATGCCAATGAGCGCCAGCACGGCGCTGATGGCGGCGGAGCGCTTGAGTGCCGGCCGGCAGCCATGAGCGGCATACCATTGGGCGATGAGCCAGTTGGGCAGGCATGACAGGCCGACGAACAGAGCTACCAACTCGAGAGCCACTAGATGATCCATAGCGCGTTGCCAGGACTGAAAGATTTACGATAGCAGTTCCCTCGCGCTGCGGGCAAGTGAAAACTTGATCTAGGGCATATCGCCGCCTCAAACGTGTACCTACAATGCGACTTATTGAGGTTGCATTGTGGGAGCCATCGTGGGCTGGAGCAGGAGACAGATTGCCGGGATTGTCAGGATCGCGCTGTTTGCGATGCTGATGGCCGTCTCCGCGCCAACGCTGTCCACTTTTCTGGCGGAGGCCTGCGGCGATAACAGCGTCGCGCATTGCCACGCCCAGCCCAAAGCCCACCACGTCGTCCAGAAATGCGGCTACTGCATGGTGCAGGCCGACCTGCCCGCCGTACCGCCGCCGCCTGCCGGCCCTGCCTTGGCGCTGGTGGCGGCATCGCGCATTGAACCGGCGTTGCAGGCTGCGGCCGCGTTGCCGCAGCAAGTCGCCCTTGCGCCGCCGTCGCGCGCCCCGCCTTCCGCTTGAATCTTCGCAGCAGTACTCCCTGGCTTTGCATTGCACGCGCCTTTTGGCGGCGCGGTCGCAAGGCCTTCGCTCGCAAGAACAAGAAAGGAAGCATCATGAACACCCGCCTCATTCCCCTGGCCGCCGCGCTGCTGGCCGTCTTTTCGGCCCCGGCATTTGCCGATCATGAAGGGGAATCGCCGCTGAAGATGGTTGGCACCGTCGTCATTGCCGGCAGCCATCCGACTTCTCTGCCGACCCAGATTCCGACCACGATCGAAGGCGTCACCCGTGCGCAGATTGAAGAGCAGGTCAACGCCAGCGATGCGGAAGACGCGCTGAAATACCTGCCAAGCCTGCTGGTGCGCAAGCGCTATATCGGCGACTACAACCATGCCGTGCTGTCCACCCGCGCTTCCGGCACCGGCAACAGCGCGCGCTCGGCGGTGTATGCGGATGGCGTGCTGCTGTCGAATTACCTGGGCAACGGCGCCACCTTCGCGCCGCGCTGGGGCATGGTGGCGCCGGAAGAAATCGAACGTGTCGACGTACTGTATGGCCCGTTCTCGGCAGCCTATGGCGGCAACTCGGTCGGCGCCGTGGTGGATTACGTGACGCGCATGCCGAAGCAGTTCGAAGCGCATGCGCGCGTCGCCTATGTGCGCCAGCCGTTTGAGCTGTACAACACGAACATGACTTCGACTGCACGCCAGTCCAGCATGTCGCTTGGCGACCGCCACGGCGCCTGGTCTTGGTTTGTCAGCGTGAACCGCACCGACAGCGATGGCCAGCCGCAGACCTACACCACGCGTGCGATCGCGAGCGGCACGGCGGCTGGAACGGGTGTTCAGGTCACCGGCGCCGTAGTGGACAAGGACCGCAGCAACCGCGACATCTACATCCTCGGCACCGCGACCCAGTACAGCACGGTGCAGGATCACGCCAAGTTCAAAGTGGCATACGATTTCTCGCCGACCGTGCGCGCCAGCTACTCCCTGGGCTGGTGGCAGAACGATTCGAGCGGCTCGCCCGATACCTACCTGCGGGATACGACAGGCAAGCCGGTGTTCAGCGGGCCGGTCTCGATCAATGGCCGCAGCTTCACGCTGGCTGCTTCCGACTTCAATTCGACGAAGGAAGAGTTGCGCCACCTGATGCACGGCTTGACGGTAAAGAGCAATACCAAAGGCGTGTTCGACTGGGAAGTGGCGGCCAGCCTGTATGACTACAGCCGCGACATCCTGCGCGCACCGACCACGGCGCGCCCGGCTGCCGCAAGCGGCGGCGCCGGCCGCATCGTCGACCAGGGCGGCACCGGCTGGAATACCTTGTCCCTGAAAGGTGTGTATCGCCCGGACGGCATGCGCGGCAGCCACATCTTCGATTTTGGCTTCCAGCGCGCCGCCTACAAGCTATCGACAATCGAGCGCGCCACCAGCGACTGGCTGAACGGCGAGCCGGGCGCGCGCAATCAGGCTTTCTCCGGCCGCACCAGCATCGACAGCCTGTACTTGCAGGACACCTGGAAGTTGTCGCCAGACTGGAAGACCGTGCTCGGTGCGCGCTTCGAGCATTGGGAGGGCCGTGATGGAGAAACCGCCAACGCGACCACCGTGGTGCGCCATGCCAAACGCAGCGACAACTTTATCTCGCCCAAGGTGGCGCTGGCCTTCCAGGCCAACGAGGACTGGACGTTGAAAGCTTCCACCGGACGCGCGATCCGCATGCCGACCGTGTCCGAGCTGTACCAGGGCGGCATCAACAACACTGGCACCCTGATCAACAACGATCCGGACCTGAAGGCCGAGCGCTCCTGGACTACGGAGCTGAGCGCCGAGCGCCTGGTCGGCAATTCCGCCTTGCGCATCACGGCCTTCTTCGAGCGCAACCGCGACGCGCTGTATTCGCAAACCAATGTGCTGGTGACGCCGAACGTGACCAATGTGCAGAACGTCGACCTGATCCGCACCCATGGCCTGGAGACTGCCTGGTCCAACGAAAACGTGCTGGTCGAAGGACTCGACATGCAGGCCAGCCTGACCTGGACCGATTCGAAGATCAAGCGCAACGAGAAGTTCCCGGCCAGCGTCGGCAAATGGCAGCCGCGCATTCCCGAATGGCGTGCCAGTGCAGTGGCAACCTACCGCGTGAACGACAAGCTGAGCGCCACGCTGGCAGCCCGCTACAGCGGCAAGCAATACTCGACGCTGGACAACACCGACATCAACGGCTTTGCCTACCAGGGCGCCAGCAAATACTTCACGGTCGACGCGCGCCTGCGCTACCGCATCGACAAGCACTGGAGCGCCGCCTTCGGCATCGACAACGCCAACAACTACAAGTACTGGAACTTCCACCCTTACCCACAACGCTCTTACTCTGCGGAGGTGAAATTTGATTGGTAATGCACTCGAGCTGGGCCAGTTTGAACTCTGGTGCCAGCCCCAGGTTGCCGCGCGTGACGGCAGCATCGGCAGCGTGCTGGCGGCTGTACATTGGCGCCGCCCCGGCAGCGGCGTCCTGCACTACTGCGATTTTGCCGGCGAGTTGTCGGCTTCGGGACTGGAACGGATCTTCCTGCTGCACATGGTGTGCGATGCGCTGGCTGCGTTAAGGATGTGGGAGGCGGAAGGCTTCAAGCTGGACATGGTGTTGTGCCTGCCGCCGCTGGCATTCAGCAAGGATACGCCGGACGCCATCGCGCTTGCGGCCGATATCCAGGGGCTGATGCTGCAGGCAGGCATTGCGCAACACCGGCTCGAACTGCGCGATGAAGGTCATGCAGGCTGCTGTGAGGTGTCCAACCTGCTGGACTGGCTGCAAGTGCGGGAAGAAGGGTGCACGCAGGCTTCCGGCGACTTCATTGCGGCGCCGCAGCCGATGCAGGTATTGCCGGCTGCACTGCGCCGCTGGCAAGCCAGTTACTCGGTGATGAGCGCCGCCGACGCCTTCAGCTGAAATGCACCTGGCCGAAGAAGCCGTATTGCAGGCTTTGCGCAATACGGCTGGCGACGATGCGGAATTCTTCCGCCACGGCTGGCTCGAACAGGCGGTCCACCGTCGACTGGAACAGCGCAAGCCAGCGCTGGAAGTGCTGCGGCTGTACGCCCGGCAGAGCCATGTGCTTGCCGTAGACATTGCCATGGAAGCTCTTGGTGCCCAGCATGGTAGTGCTCCAGAACTCCACCATGCGCGCCAGGTGCGGCTCCCAGTCGTCGATGGCAGCATTGAACACCGGGCCCAGTTCCGGATCGGCGCGCACGCCGTCGTAGAACTCGTGGACCAGTGTCGCGATGGATTCCTGGGTCAGTGGTAAAGTCATGGCTCCATTTTAACCTTGCGGAGCGCGCCCATGATCATCGTTCACCACCTCAATAACTCTCGTTCCCAGCGCGTGTTGTGGTTGCTGGAAGAGCTGGGGCTGGCCTATGAGATCAAGCATTACCAGCGTGACCCGAAGACCATGCTGGCACCGCCGGAGCTGACCAGGGTGCACCCGCTGGGCAAGTCGCCCGTCATCGAACATGAGGGCAATATCGTCGCGGAGTCGGGCGCCATTCTCGAGTACCTGGTGGAGAAGCACGGCAATGACCGGCTGGTGCCGCCGGCCGGCACGCCGGACAAGCTGCGCTGGCGCTACTTCATGCATTACGCCGAAGGCTCGCTGATGTCGCCGCTGCTGATGAAGCTCGTGTTCGACAAGGTTGAATCCTCGCCGGCGCCGTTCTTCGTCAAGCCGATCAAGCGCGCCATCGCGCAGAAGGTGATGTCGAGCTTCGTGCAGCCCAATATCGACCGCCACCTGGCCTACCTGGAGTCCGAACTCACCAACCGCGACTGGTTCGCTGGCAACGAGTTCAGCGCTGCCGATATCCAGATGAGCTTCCCCCTTGAAGCGGCCGCCTCGCGCGCCGGCCTTGGCGCCAACTACCCGCGCCTGCAGGCCTTCCTGCAGCGCATTCACGCCCGCCCGGCGTACCAGCGCGCCCTGGAGCGCGGCGGCCCGTACGAGCTGTTGCGCTAACACTTAGTGTAAAAAATATTCTAACTTAGTTGCAAAAGAACACTAAGTAGATTATGATGTTCCTGCTTGATCAAAAAAGACCAATAACAATAAAGGGATGCGGTCGAGCACGTGGTCTTTGCGGTGCTTGACCGGAAGGGGCAGCGGTTGCCGCCTTTGAAGCGGAGTTCAGTGGAGAGGAAACTAGATGAGGAATGTCGTCGAGCTGTGCGAGCATGTTCGCAATCATGGGCAACCCAGGATGGTTCTGTTCTGGGGGCATCAACCATCAAAGAATGGTTCGATCACGAAGACTTGCTTCAGCCAATGGTTCGAAGCGGAGTTTGTTATCGATGGCACACGGTACCCGACAGCCGAACATTTCATGATGGCGGAAAAGGCCCGCTTGTTCAGTGACGCAGTTGCGCTGGATCGTATCCTGCAGGCTCGCAACCCGGCAGTCGCCAAAGCCGCCGGCCGCGAAGTACAAGGGTTCGATGAAGAAATCTGGGCCGCGAACCGTTGGGATATCGTGGTCCAGGCCAACTATGCAAAGTTCGCGCAGAACGCCCCGTTGCGCGACTTCCTGCTCGCCACTGGCGAACAAGTCCTGGTGGAAGCAAGTCCCGTTGATTTCGTCTGGGGTACAGGCTTTGCTGCAGATTCGCCGTATGCAGAGAACCCATCCGAATGGACGGGAATGAATCTGCTCGGGTTTGCCTTGATGGAAGTGCGATCGCGTCTCAGCGAGTGAAACGGCTGGTGAAACTGATTAAAGGGGAGCGTTCTTACCAGATTGTGGCGATGTTCGGATAACCTTGCATTTCTCGATCTGCCGTCACGATGGAGGCATCGTATCGTAGGGCAGTTGCAATGATGATGCGATCGGCAGGGTCACGCGGAGAATAGTTGGGTAAATGAACTGCGTCAATGGCGATCGCGCTGTCAACGGGATAAAGCGAAAAACTGGCAAGCGTGCTACGCCAGCAATCCATTGGTGATTCCGCAATGCAGCGCTAAACGTCCTTTCCAAAGCAAGAGTGCAACTTCCCAGCTAGTGATAGTAGAAACCAGCACTCTGCTTTGCGCCTGTCCAAGTTCAATTGCCGTCGCGGCGTGGTTCGAAAGACGCGAATCTCTCTCATACCACCAGATTAGCGTGTGCGTATCGAGCAATATCATTTGCTCGTCTCTGGCTCAGCTTCCCAGGCGGGCGATAACACGTCTCCGTAACTCATTGTCATTTCACGCAATCGATCAATTGCGGTCGGATCGGGAACTGGGAACGGGGTGACCTGCGCAATCAATTCCCCCTGATCTGAAATCAGGAAATTTTCCTCCTTCGCCCGAGCCTGTTCCAACCATTTGATCGGGTCACGTGCGAACTCTTCCATTGAAACAGTTGGCTCCATCTCAGCCTCCATTCGCAATCTTGATTCATCATCTTAATCCTGATGCAGGTGGAGGCAATTTGAGGGAACGCAGAACAGGGTCAGAGCTGTGTTGCGCCATTGTCGATCAGTCTGCTTGAAGGGATCTGTAGCTGTGCTGACTTTGCACGCGGCGATACGGAACAGCAAGTAGCTGTGCGGTAAAATGCCGGCTATGACAGGAAGATTGCTGGCCATTGACGGTTTGAATATTGTGCGGCGTGTGTATGAGGCAAGTCCGGAGCCGGACTCGGACCTCAAAGCCGAGATCGCCATGCGCCATGCGTTCAACGCTTTCCAGCGCCTGGTCAACGGCCACGAACCGACCCATATCCTTCCAGCCTTCGATTACGGCGGTCCCACCTGGCGCCATAGCCTGTACAAGGGCTACCGGGAAGGCCGCCAGCCGATGCCGGAAGTACTGCGCGAGGCGCTGCCCGAGTTCTATATGCAGCTGACCAGGATCGGCATGTGCCCGATCGCCATCCCCGAAGTGGAGGCCGACGACGTGATCGGCACCGTGGTCACGCGCTGGCTCAGCGAGAACCGCGGCGAGGCGGTGGTGGCCACCACCGATAAGGACCTGCATTGCCTGATCGCCGAAGGCGCCCGCATCTGGGACCATTTCAAATCCGAATGGCACGACCGCACCTGGGTCGAGCAGAAGTGGGGCGTCACGCCCGGCATGCTGCCCGACCTGCTGGCGCTGATGGGCGACGAGACCGACTCCATCCCCGGCGTCTCCAATGTGGGCGTGAAGACCGCCGCCAAACTGTTGCGAACTTACGGCACTCTGGACGCAATCATGGCCGGCGCAGGCATCCTGAAGGACAAAGTCGGCGAAAGCCTACGAAAAGAGCGCGAGATGTTGTATCTTTCTCGTCAATTGGTACAACTGAAAACGGACGTCCGGATCGGCGTGAGCTGGAATATGCTGGCCTGGGACCACCGTTAAACCTCCTGATGTTAAAAGCGGTTCTTATCGACAGCAGTGCCATTGCCCGCGGCCTGCTCAACACGGTGCTGATCGACGGCGGCTACGACGTGGTCGGCCAGGCGCACACCTGCGTGGCGGGCAATGTGCTGCTGATCAAGCACCAGCCCCAGATCATCTGCATCTCGCGCGACTGCATCGAGGCCGACGAGCCGTCCATGCTGGCCATGCGCAAGGATTGGCCGAAAGCCATGATCTTCATGGTGTCGTCGGAATTCGACCAGGCGACGATCCAGAAGGCCCATGCAATGGGCATCAACGGCTATATCGTGAAGCCGTTCAATGGCGGTACGGTATTGAAGACCATCCGCAACACCATCATCGCAACGGTGAAGCGGCAGCAGAAGGCGCAGGCCGACGCGCAGGGCGCCGACCCGGCCGGGGGATCAGACGAAGTTTGAGCCGTCGATGATGCCGCCGCCCAGGCAGACGTCGCCGTCGTACAGCACGGCCGACTGGCCCGGGGTGACTGCCCACTGGGCATCCATGAATTTCAGCGCGAATTCGCTGTCGCCGTTGGCGGCAACGTCGCACGGCACGTCGGCCTGGCGGTAGCGGGTCTTGGCGCTGATGCGGCCTGCCTCCGGCGCCACGCCGGCAACCCAGCTTGCCTGGCCGGCATGCAGCGCTTCCGACAGCAGCCACGGGTGGTCATGGCCCTGCACTACCCACAGCGTATTGTTTTCAACGTCCTTGCGCGCCACATACCAGGCGTCGGAGGAACCGTCCGCGTTCTGGTAAGTCTTCACGCCGCCGATGCCGATGCCCTTGCGCTGGCCCAGGGTGTAGAAGGACAGGCCGACGTGCTCGCCCACCACCTTGCCGTCCGGCGTCTTGATCGGACCAGCCTTGTAGGACAGGTAGCGGTTCAGGAATTCGCGGAACGGACGCTCGCCGATGAAGCAGATGCCGGTGGAATCCTTCTTGGCTGCGTTCGGCAGCTGCAGCTTCTCTGCGATCTTGCGCACTTCGGTTTTCGGGATTTCGCCCAGCGGGAACAGGGTCTTCGACAACTGCGCCTGGTTCAGGCGGTGCAGGAAGTAGCTCTGGTCCTTGGTGTGGTCGACGGCTTTCAGCAGTTCATGGCGGCCGGTGGCGGTGTTGTGGCGCACGCGCGCATAGTGGCCGGTGGCGATCAGGTCCGCGCCCAGGTGCATGGCGTGGTCGAGGAAGGCCTTGAACTTGATCTCCGCATTGCACAAAACGTCCGGGTTCGGGGTGCGGCCGGCCTGGTATTCGCGCAGGAACTCGGCAAACACGCGGTCTTTGTATTCTGCGGCAAAGTTGACGGCTTCGATGTCCACGCCCACCACATCGGCCACGCTGGCCGCGTCGATCCAGTCCTGGCGCGAGGAACAGTATTCGGAATCGTCGTCGTCTTCCCAGTTCTTCATGAACAGGCCGACAACTTCATAGCCTTGTTCTTTCAGTAACCAAGCGGAAACGGAGGAATCAACGCCACCGGACATGCCGATGACTACTTTTTTCTTGCTCATGATGCGGTCCAATTGAGCCATGGGAGCGGCGCGCCCCAGGCAGGGTGTTGCAAATTATCCAAACTAGAAGAAACCTTCAGACTTCTTCGAATACCGACACGTGGGTGTGCAGGATCTCCAGCGGAGCGCGCTTGCCCGCCAGGTATTCGTCCACGCAAGTCAGCAGCAGGGGGCTGCGGTGGCGTTCGCGGCAGGCCGCGATTTCATCGCGCGTCATCCAATGCGTGCGCAGGATGCCCTCATCGAGTGGGCGATCCGGATAGTAGGCGCCAACCTCGCCGCAGAAGGCAAAGCGCAGGAAAGTCACCAGCTGGCCGGTACGCGCCGAGCGGTAGCGCGACATATACATGCCTACCAGGGCGGTCGGGGTGAAATCGTAAGCGGTTTCTTCCAGCGTTTCGCGGATGACAGCCTGTTCCAGCGACTCCAGGGGATCGAGGTGGCCGGCGGGCTGGTTCAGGCGAATGCCGTCACTGGTTTCTTCCTCGATCAGGAGAAACTTCCCGTCGCGCTCGATGACGGCGGCGACTGTGACATTCGGTTTCCAGGTGCGCGGCATGTTAGTCCATCCTCAGAAGACCCGACATTGTAGCCTGATCTTGCCTCTTCGTTGTGACCACGGCGTGAAATGCTTGTGCATTGCAACAATTCGGCATAGGTAATGTTGGCCGTAGAACATTTCATGTTAGATTTTAGTCAGTTTTTCCCACTATTTGGAGGCATTATGAAGATTGGCGTACCGGCCGAGTCAAGGCCGGGGGAGACCAGGGTGGCGGCAACGCCCGAGACGGTCAAGAAACTAGCAGTCAAGCACCAGGTGATCGTGCAGGCGGGAGCCGGCATTCCAGCCTCGGTGACGGATGAAGCATATGCCGCTGCCGGCGCCACCATTGGCACCGCGGCAGAGGCACTGGGTGCGGAAATGGTACTGAAGGTACGCGCCCCGAACGCCGAGGAGCGCAGCCTGATGAAACCGGGCGCCGTGCTGGTCGGCATGCTGAATCCTTTTGACGGGGAAAACATTGCGGCCATGGCGGCTTCCGGCCTGTCCGCGTTTGCATTGGAAGCTGTGCCGCGTATCACGCGCGCGCAGTCGATGGACGTGCTGTCCTCCCAGGCCAATATCGCGGGCTACAAGGCCGTGATGGTTGGCGCGAATACCTACCAGCGTTTCATGCCCATGCTGATGACCGCAGCGGGTACCGTGAAAGCTGCCCGTGTGCTGATCATGGGCGTCGGCGTGGCCGGCCTGCAAGCGATTGCGACCGCCAAGCGCCTGGGCGCCGTGATCGAGGCGTCCGACGTGCGTCCGCCAGTGAAAGAACAGGTGGAGTCGCTCGGCGCAAAATTCATCGACGTGCCTTACCTGACCGACGAAGAGCGCGAGATCGCGCAGGGCGTAGGCGGCTATGCGCGCCCGATGCCGCCTGAATGGATGAAACGCCAGGCGGAGCTGGTGCATGAACGCGCCAAGCAGGCTGACATCGTCATTACCACGGCACTGATTCCGGGCCGCCCGGCGCCGGTGCTGATCTCCGAAGAAACCGTGAAGGCCATGAAGCCCGGCTCCGTCATCGTCGACCTGGCGGTGGAGCAGGGCGGCAATTGCCCCTTGTCCGAACTGGGCAAGACGGTGGTCAAGCATGGCGTGTACATCGTGGGTGAGCCGAACCTGGCCTGCCACGTGGCGGCGGACGCCTCCGCCCTGTATGCGCGCAATGTGCTGGACTTCCTCAAGCTGGTCTTCGATAAAGAGGACAAGCTGGTCATCGACCGCGAGGATGAAATCATCAAAGCAACGCTGGTCTGCCATGGCGGCGAGCAGTTGCGGAAATAGGAGAGACGAATGGAAGTCAGTCACACCATCATCAACCTGATCATCTTCGTGCTGGCCGTGTACGTGGGCTATCACGTGGTCTGGAACGTCACGCCGGCGCTGCATACGCCGCTGATGGCGGTAACGAATGCAGTATCGGCCATCATCATCGTGGGCGCCATGCTGGCGGCTGCGCTGACCGAGGGCCTGGTTGGGCAAATCATGGGCACCATCGCCGTGGCGCTGGCCGCGGTCAATGTGTTCGGCGGATTCCTGGTCACCCAGCGCATGCTGGAGATGTTCAAGAAGAAGGAGAAGAAAGCGGCGCCTGCGGCCGGTGCTGCAGCGGCGGCCGAGAAGGAGGCCAAGGCATGAGCTTCATCACCATGAACCTTGTCACGATGATGTACCTGATCGCGTCTGTCTGCTTCATCCAGGCGCTGAAAGGGTTGTCGTCGCCGGCGTCGGCACGCAAGGGCAATGCCTTCGGCATGGCCGGCATGGCGATTGCCGCCGTGACCACCATCGCGCTGATCCTGCGCCTCAAGCACGACGCTGCTGCGGCAGCGGAAAGCGCGGAGGCGGTTGCGGCCCTGGCGCGCTCGATGGGTCTGGACGTGCATGCCCGTAGCGGGTCGGGCAGCCTGGGCCTCGGCCTGGTGGCGCTGGGCGTGCTAGTCGGGGGCGGCATTGGCGCGGTCCTGGCCAAGCGCGTCGAAATGACCAAGATGCCCGAGCTAGTGGCGGCAATGCACTCGCTGATCGGCATGGCGGCGGTCTGCATCGCCATTGCTGCCGTGGCCGAGCCGCATGCCTTCGGCATCGCAGCACGCGGCCAGGCACTGCCGGTCGGTAACCGCATCGAGCTGTTCATCGGCACCTTTGTCGGGGCGATTACCTTCAGCGGCTCGGTGATCGCTTTCGGCAAGCTGGCCGGCAAGTACAAGTTCCGCCTGTTCCAGGGCGCACCTGTCGTATTCAGCGGCCAGCACATGCTGAACCTGGTGCTGGCGCTGGTGATGATTGGCCTGGGCCTGGTATTCGTGTTCAGCGGCGGCAGCGAGCCGGCCTGGGGCCCATTCCTGGTCATGACGGCGATTGCTTTCGTGCTGGGCGTGCTGATCATCATCCCGATCGGCGGCGCCGACATGCCGGTGGTGGTGTCGATGCTGAACTCCTACTCGGGCTGGGCGGCGGCAGGCATTGGCTTCTCGCTCAACAACTCGATGCTGATCATCGCCGGTTCGCTGGTGGGTTCCTCGGGCGCGATCCTGTCCTACATCATGTGCAAAGCCATGAATCGTTCGTTCTTCAACGTGATCCTGGGCGGCTTCGGCGGCGACACCTCCGCTGGGGCGGCAGGCGGCGCGCAAGCGCAGCGCAATGTGAAGTCGGGTTCGTCGGATGATGCCGTGTTCCTGATGCAGAACGCTGAAACCGTGATCATCGTTCCTGGCTATGGCCTGGCGGTGGCACGCGCCCAGCACGCACTGAAGGAACTGGTCGAAAAACTTGGCCACCACGGCGTGACGGTGAAGTACGCGATCCACCCGGTCGCCGGCCGCATGCCGGGCCATATGAACGTGCTGCTGGCGGAAGCCGAAGTGCCGTATGACCAGGTATTCGAGATGGAAGACATCAACAGCGAGTTCGCGCAGGCAGACGTGGTACTGGTGCTGGGCGCGAACGACGTGGTGAATCCGGCGGCGAAAGATCCCAAGTCCCCGATTGCCGGCATGCCCATTCTCGAGGCCTACAAGGCCAAGACCATCATCGTCAACAAGCGCTCGATGGCGTCCGGCTATGCAGGCCTGGACAACGAGCTGTTCTACATGGACAAGACCATGATGGTATTTGGCGACGCCAAGAAAGTGCTGGAAGACATGGTGAAGGCCGTCGAATAAGGCCTGCACTCACAGCCGAGTCCGTGTCACACCCTGGGGTCACACCCCCAGTGTGACACGGGCTCAAGTGTTACCAAGGATGAGCTCGTGGCACAGTTGGGGTGTGACCCCAAGGTGTGACACGGGCTCTTCTGTTTTAGTGGGTGGGTTTGGCGCGCTGGCGCTGGAATTCGCTGATCTGGGCGGCGTAGCGTTGCTGGGAGGCCGGGGTGTGCCAGCTGTTCTGCGCTTTGATCATGGCGGCGGCGCCTTCGGGGGTGCCGACGATCTGGTCGATGCGTTTCGCTGCCGCCATGCCCCAGGCGTTGCGCGGGCAGGCGATGCCGCCCAGCATGGGTTTGTTGTTTTGCGCGATCGGTACCGTTTTCAGCGCGCCGATCTCAGGCTCGGCTTTGCTGGCGTATTGCAGCGCGTAGTCGTAGTCGAGGGTGTAGTCGGCGCGGCCGTGCACCACCAGCTTCAGCACATTGCGGCCGTAATCGCCGACCGAGGTGGTCTCCAGCCTTGAATTGGCGGGGCGCCCGGCCAGCAATTCGTCCACTGCTGCGCCGTAGCTGCGGCGTTCCACCACGATGCCGCGCAAGACGGGATCGGACAATAATTTCTGCAGGTCGGCTTCGCCATGGGCGTTCAGCGGCAGGCGCGGCAGGGTGCTGGCCTGCGCCACCAGCTGCAGCGGCGGCACCAGGTTGGTGTTGACGAAGTAGGCCAGCTTGTCCCTTTCGGCATTGCGCAAGGCGGCCACCACGCAGGCTTGCTCGCCGCGCTCGATCATCAGCCAGGTGCGTTTGGGATTGGCGTAGATGAAGCGGTGCTCGGCTTCGGGCCAGCGGGCGCTGATGTATAGCGCGATCTGGTCGGCGATGCCGGTGGTGGGCTTGCCGTCCACCGGCATCGAGGCAGGCGGCACGTCGGGCATCAGCCAGGACATCCTGTCGCGTGCCTGCACGCCTGGCACCAGCAGGGCGGCGAGCAGCGCGAAGGCAGGGCGGCGCATGGTGTTTCCCTTAGCGGCGGCCGTACATCATCAATTCGGCCAGCACGGCGCGCGCTGGGGCTGCGAGGTCGATGGCGGCCAGGCCGAGGCCGAGCAGGGGCTGCAGCAGCGATTCGTTGGCGAAGACGCGGGCCATCGTGTCAGTCAGGCGCACAGTCAGTTTGCGGTCGCGGCGGCGCTGGGCGGCGTATTCTTCCAATGCCTGTGGGGTGGCGCCGCGTGCCAGTGCGCGTGCCAGTTCGGTGGCGTCGCGCAGGCCGAGGTTGAGGCCCTGGCCGGCTACCGGGTGCAGGGTCTGCGCGGCATTGCCGATGGCGACGCTGCGCGCGCTGCCGGTGACGCCTGCGTTCAGGCCGAGCGGGAAGGCCAGGCGGCGCGTGGCGTGCGTGAACTTGCCCAGGCGCTCGCCGAAGGTCTCTCCCAGCTTGGCAAGGAAGGCGCCATCGTCCAGTGCGAGGATGGCTTGCGCGCTGGCGGGGCGCGCGCACCAGACCAGCGAGTAGCCGTCGTCCTGGGGCAGCAGGGCTAGCGGGCCTTCGCTGGTAAAGCGTTCGTAAGCGCGGTGCGCCAGCGGGGCGCTGGTGTTGACCTGGGCGATGATGGCGGTCTGCCGGTAGTCGCGCGTTTCGGCCTTGTCGGCCTGCTCGCCGAACAATCCGCCCTCGGCTTGCACTACCACGGCGGCGCGCAGCACGCGCGGGCTTTGGCCTTCGCTTTCAAGGTGCAGCGTGGCGCTGTCGGCGGCTTCGTCGCTGCCGCTGACGCGCACCGGGCGCAAGGCGGCGATGCCGAGGCGCTGGCAGACGTTGCCCAGTGCTTCGACGATGGCGCCATAGCGCGTGACGTAGCCCAGCGCGGGCAGCCTGTGTTCGTCGCGCGTGATCATGCTGCGGCCGAACTGGCCGCGCCGCGAAACGTGAATCTCGTGAATCGCGGTGGCGTGGATCGGCCAGGCGCCGACCTGCTCGAGGATCTGGCGGCTGCCGTAGGACAGGGCCAGGGTGCGCGGGTCCTGCATGGCTTGTTCGAGCGGCTTGGCGTCCACCAGCACGATGCGGGCGGCGTCGACGCCGCGTTTTACCAGCATTGCTGCCAGGGCCATGCCGGCCGGGCCGGCGCCGCAAATGGCGATATCGTAATCAGTCATTTCATCAAAGCTTCAATCTCGGCCACTGTCTTGGGCGCGCCGCCCGTCAACAGCTGGAAGCCGCCATCGGTGACGATCACGTCGTCTTCGATGCGGATGCCGATGTTCCAGTACTTTTCCGGCACGTCTTCGGCCGGGCGCACGTAGATGCCAGGTTCCACCGTCATCGCCATGCCGGCTTGCAGCAGGCGCGAAGGCTTGTCTTCGCGACTTACGTCGCGGTACAGGCCGACGTCATGCACGTCCATGCCGATCCAGTGGCCGGTGCCGTGCATGTAGAACTGCGTGTATTTTTTCTCGGCCAGCACTTCGTCCAGCGTGCCTTGCAGCAGGCCGCAGTCCAGCATGCCCTGCGCCAGCACTTGCACGGCGGCGTCGTGGGCGTCGTGGTATTTGCGGCCGGGCCTAATGGCGGCGAAGGCGGCTTGTTGCGCGGCCAGCACCAGCTCGTACAGCTCGCGCTGGGCGGGGCTAAAGCGGCCGTTGACCGGAAAGGTGCGGGTAATGTCGGAGGCGTAGCCATCGAGTTCGCAGCCGGCGTCGATCAGCACCAGGTCGCCGTCCTGGGTGCGGCGGTTGTTGGCGTTGTAGTGCAGGACGCAGGCGTTGGGACCGGAGGCCACGATCGGCGTGTAAGCGGGGAACTGGGCGCCATGGCGGCGGAACTCGTGCAGCAGTTCGGCTTCCAGTTCGTATTCGAAGGCGCCAGCGCCATGGGCGCCGGCAAAGCGCATGGCTCGGGCGTGGGCGCCTGCCGAGATCTCGCCGGCGCGCAGCATGATGGCACGCTCGTGTTCGTCCTTGAACAGCCGCATTTCATCGACCAGGGAAGGCAGGTCGCGCAGCGCGGGCGGCGCGGTGGTGCCGCTGCGCGACAGCCTGCGCACGCCGTCGAACCAGCGTCGCTGCTGCTCTTCGCCGCCGCGTGCCAGCGAGGCGTACAGGGCGCTGGCGTTGGACAGGTGTCGCACCATGTGCTCGTCCAGCGCGCCGACCGGGTGGGCGGCGTCGAAGCCGAACGCCTCGCGTGCGGCCTCGGGGCCGTAGCGGTAGCCGTCCCAGATTTCGGATTCGAGGTGCTTTTCGCGGCAGAACAATATCGATTGCGCGGCGGCGTTGCCGCGCGGCGCCACCAGCACCAGCACAGCTTCCGGCTCGGTGAAGCCGGTCAGGTAGTAGAAGGAGCTGTCGTGGCGGTAGGGGTATTCGGTGTCGGCATTGCGCGTCGCTTCGGGCGCGGTGCCGATGACCGCCACGCTGCCCGCTTCCATCTGGGCCAGCAGGCGCGCGCGGCGGTCGGAGTAGGGTTTCATGCGTTCAGTTCTTCCAGTTGGCGCACGGTGCCGACGTTGACCCATTCATCCTGGTAGATCTCGCCGCCGATGCGGCCCTGGTCGGCGTATTCGAACAGCAGCTTGCCCAGGCCGGCCTTCTGGCCCGGCGTGATACCGGCGAACATCTCGGGACGGTACACGCCGATATTGGCGAAGTTCCACTTCGGCGAGCCCTGGCCGGAAACGGTGTACAGGTTCAGGGCGAAGTCGCCTTCCGGGTTGTGCCACGGGTTGGGCGTCAGCCAGATCCAGGCGATGTCGCGCACGTGGGCGGGGTACGGGTCGCCGCGGTGGTCCTTGTCCTTCAGCACGTCCAGCGCTTCGGAAAAATCGAAGTGCGGGCAGTAGATATCGCCCGACAGCACCAGGAAGGGGGCTTCGCCCAGCAGGTGCAGGGCATTGGCGATGCCGCCTGCCGTTTCCAGCGCTTCCGCTTCCGGCGAGTACTGGATCTGGGCGCCGAACTGCGAGCCGTCGCCCAGCGCCTGCTCGATCATGTGGCCGAGGTGGGCATGGTTGATGACGATCTCCGTGATCCCGGCGCGCACCAGGTTCAGGATGTGCCAGATGATCAGCGGCCGGCCGCGCACTTTCAGCAGCGGCTTGGGGCAGGTGTCGGTCAGGGGCCGCATGCGTTCGCCGCGGCCGGCGGCGAGGATCATGGCTTTCATGCGTCGCCCCTCAGAAGGTGTAGCCGACTTGCGGCGCGGTGCCTTCCAGCGAGTCGAGCAGCTTGATCAGCGGCTTCAGCTCGCGGTAGCGGTTGGCGGTCTTGCGCACGTATTCCATCACGGTCGGCAGGTCGCCCAGGTAGTGCGGCTTGCCGTCGCGGTAGTTCAGGCGGCAGAAGATGCCGAGGATCTTCAGGTGGCGCTGCAAGGCCATGTATTCGAAGTCCTTGTAGAACTCGTCAAAGTCCTTCTTCAGCGGCAGGCCGGCGCTGCGCGCGTGCTGCCAGTAGCGGATCAGCCAGTCCAGCACCAGTTCCTCGTCCCACGATACGTAAGCGTCGCGCAGCAGCGAGGCGGCATCGTAGGTGACCGGGCCCCATACCGCGTCCTGGAAGTCGAGGATGCCGGGGTTGCCCTCGTCCATCCACATCAGGTTACGCGAATGGTAGTCGCGGTGCATATAGACCTGGGGCTGGGCCAGGCAGTTGGCCAGGATCGCCTCGAACACCTTGTCCAGTTCCTGCTGCTGCTTCTCGCTCAGGGTGGCAGCCAGGTGCTTGCCGATATACCACTCGGGGAAGATATTCAGCTCGCGCAGCATGAAGGCGCGGTCGAATTCCGGCAGCACGCCGGGCTGGCTCGCCTGCTGGATCTTGACCAGCGACGACAGCGCTTCGGCATACAGGGTGGCGGCCGAATCGTGGTTCAGCGCCTGCAGGTAGGTGGTGGTGCCCAGGTCGGACAGCAGCAGGAAGCCCTGCGCGACGTTTTCGGCGGCGATTTTCGGCACCGACACGCCCGCAGCTTCCAGCAATCCCTGGACCTTCACGTAAGCCGGCACGTTTTCGCGCTGCGGCGGGGCGTCCATGGCGACCAGGGTGGCGCCGTGCGCGGCGCGGTGCGCCGGCAGCACGTCAACGCGGAAATAGCGGCGGAAGCTGGCATCCTCGGAGGCAGGGCGCGCCGAAGCGGCGTCCACCAGGCCGGTGCCTTGCAGCCATTCGGTAAGCTCGGCAAGGCGTGGATCGGCGGCTGGGGATGGTGAATTAGACAATAAAGACATTAAAGCAGCCTGCGAAATCCAGTGAGTGGTAAAGATTCCCATATAATAAGGGATTCACATTAAAAAATCGCCTTTATGGTGTTTCACGCGTCCCACCCATGACCCGGTTCCTGGCACCCCCCAACCCAAAGCGCTGGGCGTTCGCCTTGACCGCCATTGCCGCCGCCACCGCGGCGATGTCCGCCCATGCGCAGTCGCATCCAGCGGCCAAGCGCCCGCCGCATGTGGAAGACAAGAATGCACCGACCACCATACGCGCCGAAGACATGGCCGGCCGCCCCGAGCGCGACTTGCGCCTGATGCGCGACGTGGAAGTCGTGCACGACAAGACGCGCGTGACCGCCGACTCGGCCAGCTTCCAGCAGGTGGAGCAGGAGCTTGAGGCCAAGGGCAATGTGCGCCTGTGGCGCTTCGGCGACTATTACACGGCCGATGAACTGAAACTGAACCTGGAAACGGCGCGCGGCTATGCGCTGCAGCCGACCTACCAGCTGGAAGCCAATAACGCCCAGGGCAAGGCGCAGCGCATCAACTTCCTGAACGACGACGAAGCCCAGGTGGTCGATGGCACCTACAGCACCTGCCAGGGCCCGAACCCGGACTGGTATGTGAAGGCGCGTTCGCTGAACCTGGACCAGGGGCGCGACGTCGGCACGGCCGGCGCCACCCTGATCTACTTCAAGGACGTGCCGATCCTGGGCACGCCGGCCATGTCGTTCTCGCTGTCGGGCGCGCGCCGCTCCGGCTGGCTGCCGCCGACGCCGTCGTACTCCTCGCGCGGCGGGGCCGAGCTGGTGCTGCCGTATTACTTCAATATCGCGCCCAACCGCGACCTGACGCTGTACCCGCGCTACATCGCGCGCCGCGGCCTGCAACTGGGCGGCGTCGCCCGCTACATGGGCGAGACCGACGCCGGCAACTACTACGAGGGCAGGACCCTGCTCGAGTACCTGCCGAACGACAAGGAAGCCAATCGCGACCGCTGGCAGCTGCATACGGTGCACACGCAGCACCTGACCGAGGACTGGACCTATGGCTGGAACCTGCGTGCCGCGTCGGACAATAACTACCCGAGCGACTTTTCCAAGACCGTGGCCTCGTCGTCCGAGCGCCAGCTGCTCAAGGAGCTGCGCACCGATTACGGCGGCGAATACTGGAGCCTGACAGCGCGCGCGCAGAAATACCATGTGCTGCAGGATCCGGGCTATCCCGCGGACCCATCGCTGTTCGTCTCGCGTCCCTACGACCGCCTGCCGGCCATCAACCTGCACGCGGCCCGTTACGACGTCGGCGGCTTCGACTGGCAGCTCGATTCCGAGCTGACCCGCTTCTGGCACCCGGACATGATCAAGGGCAACCGCCTGGTGGCGGTGCCGCAGCTCAGCTACCCGATCATCGGCGCTTCCTATTTCGTGACGCCGAAAGTGATGCTGAACGCCAGCGCCTACCAGCTTGACGCCTTCGGCAGCGACCCGTCGCGCTCGCTGCAGCGCGCGGTGCCGACCTTCTCGCTCGACTCGGGCCTGATCTTCGAGCGCGATACCAAGTTTGCCGGCAAGAAGCTGACGCAGACCCTGGAGCCGCGCCTGTTCTACGTCTACACGCCGTACCGCAAGCAGGACCAGTACCCGAACTTCGACACCGCGCCGGCCACCTTCAACTTCTCGCAGATCTTCAGCGAGAACCGCTTTGTCGGTTCCGACCGCATCGGCGACGCCAACCAGGTGACGGCGGCAGTCGTGTCGCGCTTCCTGGAGTCGTCCGGCGCCGAGCGCCTGCGCCTGGCGTTCGGCCAGCGCTTCTACTTCGCCGACCAGCGCGTGCAGATCGACAATTCAACGCCGGTCAACAGCACCCGTTCCGACATGCTGCTGGCGGCCACCGGCCGCATCTCCAATTCCTGGGGCATCGACAGCCTGGTGCAGTACAACCCGAGCACCAGCAAGGTCACCACCTCGAATATGTCGCTGCAGTACCAGCCGGGCACCTACAAGGTGCTCAACGCCGGCTACCGCTATGTGCGCGACAGCTTCAAGAATGCCGACCTGTCGACCCAGTGGCCGATCTCGGACAAGTGGTTCGGCGTCGGCCGCGTGTCATACTCGCTGCGCGAGCACAAGATGCTGGAAAGCGTGGTGGGGCTGGAATACAACTGCGATTGCTGGGTATTCCGCATGGGCGCGCAGCGCTTCGTCACCACGGCCAAGAAGACCTCGACCCAGTTCTTCTTCCAGCTGGAGTTGAACGGCTTGTCCAAGCTCGGTTTCGGCAACCCGCTGGAGGTGCTGAAGAACAGCATTCCTGGCTATCGCCGCGTCAATGAAGGCCGTTAAGTTTTCGATTTCATCCACACTGATACATGAGCGTTTCAGATATGCACCCGATCAAATTAGCTGTTGCCCTGCTGTGTGCTTCCCTTGCCGTCCCGGCCCTGGCGCAGGACGCCAAGCCTGCCAAGCCGGCAGTGCCGGCAGCCGCTGCTGCCAAGGCGGCGCCATCGAAGGGCTTCACGCCGCCGGGCCAGTCGGCCAACGCGCCGATCGACGCCATCGCCGTCATCGTCAACGATGAAGTGATCACCCAGCGTGAACTGAACGAACGCGCGGCCACCATCGTGGCGCGCATGCAGCAGCAGAAGCTGGCCGTGCCTGACCAGGCCGAACTGCGCAAGCAGGTGCTCGAGCGCATGATCGTGGAGCGCGCCCAGCTGCAGCTGGCCAAGGAAATGGGGGTGCGGGTGGACGACAATATGCTCGACCGCGCCATTGCCCGCATCGCCGAGCAGCAAAAGATGACGGTGCAGCAGCTGCGCAACCAGATGGAGAAGGAGGGCACCACCTTCGCCTCCTTCCGCGAAGAGATCCGCGAAGAGATCATCATGCAGCGCCTGCGCGAGTATGAGGTCGACAACAAGATCACCATCGGCGAAGCGGAAGTGGACAGCTTCATCGCTGCCGAGAAAGCGGCGGCGTCCGAGCAGTTCGAGCTGAACATCTCGCAGATCATGGTGCGCATCCCGGAAAATGCTTCGCCCGAAGTGCTGGGCCAGCGCCAGAAGCGCGCCGAAGAAGTGCTGCGCCAGCTGCGCACCGGCGCCGACTTCGCCAAGATGGCCGCCACCTATTCCGACGCGTCCGACGCGCTGCAGGGCGGCGCCGTGGGCTGGCGCCCGGGCAGCGCGCTGCCGCCGATCTTCGCCGAGGCGCTGAACAAGCTGAAGCCGGGCCAGAACACCCCGATCATCAAGAGCGCAGCCGGCTTCCACATCCTGAAGCTGGTCGACAAGCGCAGCATGGCCGAAGCGGCTGCCCAGGAAACCGTGCAGCAGACCCATGCCCGCCACATCCTGCTGAAAGTCACGCCGACCATGAGCGCGGCCGACGCCAAGCGCAAGCTGCTGGAACTGAAGGAGCGCCTGGACAACAAGGCGGCCAAGTTCGAGGAGCTGGCGCGCCTGTTCTCCAACGACAGCACCGCCAGCAAGGGCGGCGACCTCGGTTGGCTGTACCCTGGCGACACCGTGCCCGAATTCGAGCAGGCCATGAACGGCCTGAAACTGGGCCAGGTGTCCGAACCGGTCGAATCGTCCTTCGGCTACCACCTGATCGAGGTGCTGGAGCGCAAGACCGACGACGTCTCGAAAGAGAAGCAGCGCGCCGCGGCCCGCAACGCCCTGCGCGAGCGCAAGCTGGTGGAAGCGGTGGAAGACTGGCAGCGCCAGGTGCGCGACCGCGCCTACGTCGAGTTCCGCGACGAATCGTTGAAATAAGCAGGCGGGGGACACCATGAGCGCCAACCTGCAAGCACGTCGCCCAGGTGTGCGCCCCGGGGTTCGTCCGGTGATTGCCATCACCACCGGCGAGCCGGCCGGCATCGGGCCGGAAATCGCCATCCGCGCCGCCTGGGCCATGCGGCACCAGGTCAATGCGGTGCTGGTGGGCGACGCCGCCTTCCTGGCCATGACCGCCTCGGCCATCGATCCCGAGATCCGCATCAGCGCCGTCACCACCATGGCGGCGCGCAATGCCGGCCTGCCGCACTTCGGCGCGGACCGCCTGTGCGCGCTGGACATCCCGCTCGGCGCCCATGTGCAGCCGGGCGTCTTGGACAAGGAAAACGGCCGCTACGTGCTGGCCACGCTGGACGCCGCCATCGAAGGCATCCGCGCCGGCTGGTTCGAAGCCGTGGCCACCGCCCCGGTGCAGAAATCCACCATCAACGACGCCGGCGTGCCCTTTTCCGGCCACACCGAATACTTTGCCGAGCAGACCGGCACCGCGCGCGTGGTGATGATGCTGGCCGGCCAGCCGCGTGCAGCCGCCCGCGCAGAAGATGCACCGCCCTTGCGCGTGGCGCTGGCAACCACCCACTTGCCGCTGAAGGAGGTCAGCGCCGCGCTCACGCAAGAGAGCCTGGCGCAAACGCTGGACATCATCCAGGCCGACCTGCGCGGCAAGTTCGGCATCGCCGCGCCGCGCATCCTGGTGGCGGGCCTGAACCCGCATGCCGGCGAAAACGGCTACCTGGGGCGCGAGGAGATCGATACCATCACCCCGGCGCTGGACGCTGCGCGCGCGCGCGGCATCGATGCGCGCGGCCCGTACCCGGCCGACACCCTGTTCCAGCCCAAGTATCTGAAAGACGCCGACTGCGTGCTGGCCATGTACCACGACCAGGGCTTGCCGGTGCTGAAGTACGCCACCTTCGGCCACGGCATCAACATCACGCTCGGCCTGCCGCTGATCCGCACCTCGGTCGACCACGGCACTGCGCTCGACCTGGCCGCGCAAGGCCTGGGCCGCGCCGACTGCTCCAGCATGCAGGCCGCACTGGAGGCGGCGCTGCAGATGGCGCAGGCCAGCCAATAAGCAGAAAGAACAACCATGAAACACATTGCCCGCAAACGCTTCGGCCAGAACTTCCTGCAGGACGACCGCGTCCTCGGCGACATCATCGATTCCATTGCGCCGGCCGCCGGCGACACCATGGTGGAAATCGGCCCCGGACTGGCCGCCATGACCGACCTGCTGCTCAAGTCCCTGCCGCACATGCACGTGGTGGAACTGGACCGCGACCTGGTGGCGCGCCTGGAAAAGCGCTACCCACGCGAAAAACTGACCATCCACGCCGGCGACGCGCTGAAGTTCGACTTTGGCTACATCCCGGTGCCGGAAGGGAAAAAGCTGCGCGTGGTGGGCAACCTGCCGTACAACATCTCTTCGCCGCTGCTGTTCCACCTGGCCGAATTCGCCCCCATCGTGCAGGACCAGCATTTCATGCTGCAAAAGGAAGTGGTGGAGCGCATGGTGGCCGAACCCGGCACCAAGGCCTACAGCCGGCTGTCGGTGATGCTGCAATGGCGCTACCGCATGGCCCTGCTGTTCATCGTGCCGCCGGACGCCTTCGACCCGCCGCCGAAAGTCGATTCGGCCATCGTGCGCATGATCCCGATCGAGCAGCCGCTGGCCTGCGACCCGGCACGGCTGGAAGCGGTGGTGCAGAAAGCCTTCTCGCAGCGCCGGAAAGTAATCCGCAACTGCGTGGCTGGCATGTTCACGCCGGAGCAGCTGGAAGCGGCCGGCATCAACCCGCAAGACCGCCCGGAAATGGTGCCGGTGGAAGCCTACGTCGCGCTGGCCAACCTGCCTGTCTGATTGAAAGTCGGGGTCAGGTCTGGCAATCCGCCACAAATTTCGCATAGCGAAATTTGTGGCGGATTGCCAGACCTGACCCCGACTTTCATGTGGCGATCAGTTCCAGCACCTGGTCTGCCACGCGCTCCCAGGTGAACGATTTGGCGTACTCGAGGCTGCCGGCGCTGGCGCTGAGCCAGTAGGCGGGCTGCTCGAATTTCTGGATTTCCCGGGTCCAGGCGGCGGCATCGAGGTGGGCGGCGTAGCGCGGGTGTTCCCCGGCCCAGGCCTTGATGCTGTCGAGCCCGTGGGTCAGGACGGGAATCCCGGCTGCCATCGCTTCCAGGATGGTCAGGCCAAAGCTTTCGTGGTCGGTCGGGTGCAGCAGCAGGAAGGCCTGGCGCAGGATGCCGATCACTTCTTCCTGGCGCTTTCTGCCGTGGAAAGTCATGCTTGGCTCGTTGCCGTACTTGGCCAGCAGGCTGTCCAGCAGCGGGCCGTCGCCGACGATGTCGAGGTGGTAGCCTTGCCGGGCCAGGCCGCTTTGCATGAAAAAGTCCGCCAGCCAGTCCACGTTCTTGCTGCCATCCAGGCGGCCGATGTACAGCAGGCGCTTGCCGGCCGGGTAGGCCGGTGGGCTGGGCGGGAAGAAGGCGCCGTCCACGCCCAGCGGCAGCGACTGGATCTCCAGGCCCCATTTCCGTCGGGTCTTTTCCGCTGCGCGGTATCCGAGGTAAAACACGTCCTTGGCCGGCACGCGCTTGAAGAAGCCGCGCAGCGATACGCCCGGCAGGAAATGGCGGCAACGCTGGCGCAGCGCCGGGTAGCGCTTCGACAAGAGATAGGCATCGGCTTCGTAGAAGGTCACGATGTAGTCGTAGCGCGACAGGTCCATGCCGCTTTGCCCGAGCGAGCGGAAAAAGCTGTAGCTCTCGATCTTGAACGGACTGGTCATGAGCAGCTTGCTGAGCACTCGGTTCAGCTTGCTGTCGCGGGCGATGAACGGCAGGGTAAGCAGCTTGACGCCTTCCAGGTCGACCAGGCGCTTGCGGCCTGCGCCGGGCTCGCCGCTGAGCAGGGTGATCTGCGCCTTGTGCTTGAGGCGCAGGCAGAACTGGCTGACCACCGTTTCGGTCCCGCCGATATAGCCGGCAACGGTGGGGCAAATGAACAGCAGGTGTAGTTTTTCTTGTTTCAAGCGGTGCTTGCCTTCTACTTGGGGACGCTCTCGAAAAGTAGCCGACTATAGCTTACCAGCGGCGCAGCCAGCAAGGCTGACCCGGCGAGGGCAAGGTGGTCGGCGCCGGAACAAAAAAAAGCCCGCTCAGGGAGCGGGCTGAATCCATTTCTGTTAAGAAGTGGAGGAGACAGGTGTAATTATGCTGCGTCGCGGCATATTGTTCCAATTTATTTTTGGAATTCCAGTCATTCCACTTGCTTATATCACGCCGGGTTGCAGACCACTTGCACGTTGTTGCGGGGCTCGTCGCCCATTACGCCGCTACCGTTGAGGACTTCGCACTTCAGGCCGGGCGGCTGGGTCAGGACGCTGATGCCGTAGGCGGTGCCGACCGGGAGCAGGTTGGGCAGGGCGAAGGTGGTGGCGCCCTTGGCGACCACAATGCTCGAACTACCGTTCACCAGCGTCAAGTCGCCAGTGGTCAAGCGTTCCACGGTGCCGGTGACGGCGTAGGCGTTCTGGACGCAACTGATCTGGATGTTGATCGAGGTGGTGTGGCCAGCCGAACCGACATTGGTGCCGCCCAGGAAGTCACAGGTCATGTGCGCCGGCTGCTGCACGATCTCGACCTTGTATTCGGTGCCGTAGCTGATGCTGTTGGGGAAGCTGAAGGTGGTGGCGCCAGCCGGCACTTCGACGGTGTCGCCGGCAGCGGTTTTCAGCTTCAGGCCACTGTTGTTCAGGCCGGAAATGGTGCCGCCAATGGTGAAACTGGCTTTGCCGCCGCAGGCTGCCAGGGCGACGGCCAGCAGGGCCGCGACAAGGAATTTTGCTTTCATCTGGACTCTTTCTTAGTTGCAGGTAACAGTCACGATCAAGTTGAAATTGATATCCTTACTTGGCTCGATTTTGCCGGTACCGTTGCCGTTGGTGCCACCGGCGACCGTGCATTTCTGGCTGGGGTTGGTCGGTTGGTTCAGCACGGTGACCCCATACACGCTGCCGTTGCCGATCGGGGTGGCGAACTGCCAGCTGCCGTTGGCGGCCACGTTCACGGTCTGGGCCCCGTTGGCCAGCACCAGGCCGCTGCCGGCCAGGCCGCTGACCGTGCCGCCCAGCGGGTACGGGTCGGGGGTGCAGGTCACGACTGTCTGGTTGTAGGTGTAGTAGTTGATCTTGCCGGTGTTGTTGGCCAGCTTGCAGCTGACGTTGGCCGGCACGCTCTTGATGCTCACATTGAACTGGGAGTCCGGAGCCATCAGCGTCTTGAAGGAATAACTGCCGTTGCCAGCGGTGGTGATGGTCAGGTCGTCGCCGCCATTGTTCTGCAGCACCAGGTCGCCGCGGTCCAGTCCGAGGACCTGGACTACCAGGGCGATGCTGCCATTGCCCTTGCCGCCGCAGGCGGCCAGTCCGGCGACGCACAGCAGCGCGGCGGCGGCAGACAGATACTTACTCTTCATTCCACTTTCTCCAGTCGGTTGCGCGCGTCGCGCGGTCAAATCGGCGCCTATTTTAGTGCATTTGCACCATCCATAGCCGATTTGGCCAGCTTTTCCCTTGTAACAGCTTGCAACCGCGGCGCGGTACAATGCGCCCATGAAGCCGAAAGCCATCCTGTTCGACCTGGACGATACCCTGTGGCCGATCGCGCCTGTCATCGCTGAAGCGGAGCTGACGCTGCACGCCTGGCTGGCGGCCCATGCGCCCAGGGTGGCGGCGCAATGGTCGATCGATGCCTTGCGCGCGCACCGCGCCGAACTGGCGGCGGCGCAGCCGGAACTGCTGATCGACCTGGGCCAGTTGCGCCGCGCCAGCCTGCACGCGGCCTTTGCCGCGGCCGGCGAGGATGCCGCCCATGTCGAGGGCGCGATGGCGCACTTCTTTGCCGCGCGCAATGCAGTCACGCCGTATGACGATGTACTGCCGGGCTTGCTCAAGCTGCGCCAGCATGTGCAGCTGGGCACGATTTCCAATGGCAATGCCGACCTGGAAGTGATCGGCCTGGCCCACCATTTCGAGGTATCGCTGGCGGCGGCCCGTTTCGGCGCGGCCAAGCCGGCGCCGGACATCTTCCGCGCGGCCTGCCAGGCGCTGGGCGTGGCGCCGCACGATGCGGTGTACGTGGGCGACGACCTGGCGCTGGACGTGGCGGGGGCGCAGGCGGCCGGCTTGCGCGCGGTGTGGATGAACCGGCACGGCGCCGGCCTGCCGGACGGTGCGCCGCAGCCGGACGCGATTTGCGCCACGCTCGATGAATTGCTTGCGTGGCTGGAACAACAGTTGGCAGAATAGGCCTATGCATCTCGATATCCGTGCCCAAACCCTGCTCAAAGCCCTGGTTGAGCGTTACATCGCCGACGGCCAGCCGGTGGGCTCGCGCGCCCTGTCCAAGATTTCCGGGCTGGAGCTGTCGCCGGCCACCATCCGCAACATCATGGCCGACCTGGAAGAGCAGGGCTATGTCGCCAGCCCGCATACTTCGGCGGGACGGGTGCCGACCCCGCGCGGCTACCGCATCTTTGTCGACACCCTGCTGACGGTGCAGCACATCGATGAAAGCGCGGTGCAGGCCAGCCTGCGCGCGGCCTCGCCGCAGCCGCAAAAGCTGATTGCCAATGCGGCCCAGATGCTGTCGTCGCTGACCCAGTTTGCCGGCGTGGTGCTGGCGCCGCGCCACGAGTCGGTGTTCCAGCAGATCGAATTCCTGCGCCTGGGCGAAAAGCGGGTGCTGCTGGTGATTGTTTCACCCGGCGGCGACGTGCAAAACCGCATCCTGCTGACCGACGTCGATTACACGCCGGCCCAGTTGCAGCAGTCGGCCAATTTCATCAACCAGCACTATTCCGGGCTGTCGTTCGAGGACGTGCGCGGGCGCCTGCAGCATGAGCTGCGCCAGTTGCGCGACGATATGGGGCGCCTGATGCAGGCGGCGGTGGAGGCGGGCAGCGAGGCCATGGCCGAATCGGAAGACATGGTGATCGCCGGCGAGCGCAACCTGCTGTCGGTGGCCGACCTGTCCTCGAACATGAGCTCGCTGCGCGCGATGTTCGACCTGTTCGAGCAAAAGACCGGGCTGATGCAGCTATTGGACGTGTCGTCCAAGGCCTCCGGCGTGCAGATCTTCATCGGCGGCGAATCGCAGCTGGTGCCGATGGATGAAATGAGCGTGGTCACCGCGCCCTATGAGGCCAACGGCAAGATCGTGGGGACGCTGGGGGTGATCGGGCCGACCCGCATGGCGTACGAGCGAGTGATCCCGATTGTCGATATCACGTCGCGGCTGCTGTCGAACGCGCTGAGCAACCACTGAAAAATCAATGCTTGTGCGGGCAGTTGACCTTGGTGCAGCTGCCGTAGATGGCCAGCGCGTGTTCGGCGATCTTGAAGCCGCGCTCGGCGGCGATGCTTTGCTGGCGCTTTTCAATCTCTTCGTCGACGAATTCTTCCACCCGGCCGCAATCGAGGCAGACCAGGTGGTCGTGGTGCGAGCCTTCGTTGAGCTCGAAAATCGCCTTGCCGCTTTCGAAATGGTTGCGGTTGAGCAAGCCGGCCTGTTCGAACTGGGTCAGCACGCGGTACACCGTGGCCAGGCCGACGTCCATGTTTTCGGCCAGCAGCAGCTTGTACACGTCTTCCGCCGTCAGGTGGCGCACGGGGCTGCTCTGGAAAATATCGAGGATCTTCAGGCGCGGCAGGGTAGCCTTCAGGCCGGAGGCCTTCAGGTCGGTAGGGCTGTTACTCATGTTTGCTAACGTCAGTTGCGGGAAGTGCTTTATGATATAGCGTTTTAGGCACTTCTGCTCACGGAATTGAGGTATGCATAATATGCGTTTGACCCCGCTGTCTTTGTTGCAACGTAGCACTCCGCTGCTGGCTGCCGCCCTGTTGGCTGCCTGCGCCAGCAAGCCAGCCACCGTGGCCCCGGTGGAAGCCTCGCAGGGGGCCCAGACCACCCAGATCACCAAGACGCAGAAATTCCTGTGGTTCTTCTCGCCCTACCGCCCCGATATCCAGCAGGGCAATTTCGTGTCGAAGGAGATGCTGGCCCAGCTCAAGAACGGCATGACGAAGGACCAGGTCAAGTTCCTGCTCGGCACGCCGCTGATGGCCGATGCCTTCCACGGCAAGCGCTGGGACTACCCGTTCCGCCTGGCCAAGGGCAATGGCGAGCTGACCACCAGCACGGTGGTGGTGTTCTTCGACCAGGATGACAAGGTGGCCAGCTTCGAGGGCGGCGACCTGCCGACCGAACAGGAATACATCGCACGCATCGCCGGCCCGATCAAGGAATTCAAGAAGTCCGAGGATGCCAAGGGCAACCTGGCGCCGGGCAAGGCGCCGCTGCCGGGCGGCCAGGAATCGGGCACCAAGCAATAACCGAGGAAACAGCGAGATGACGCAACTGAATATCGCCATCGCCGGCGCCAGCGGCCGCATGGGCCATATGTTGATCGAGGCGGTGCAGAAGGCGCCCGAGGCACGCCTGTCCGGCGCGCTGGACCGCGAAGGCGCGCCGGCCCTGGGCAGCGACGCCGCTGCCTTTACCGGCCAGCCGGCCGGCGTGGCCATCACCGCCGACCTGGCCGCCGGCCTGGCCGGCGCCGACGTGCTGATCGACTTCACCCGCCCGGAAGGGACCCTGGCCCACCTGGCCTATTGCGCCGAGCATGGCGTGAAGATGGTGATCGGCACCACCGGCTTCGATGAAGCGGGCAAGGCGGCCATCGCGGCGGCGGCGCAAAAGACCGCGATCGTGTTCGCGCCGAACATGAGCGTGGGCGTCAACGTGACGCTGAAGCTGCTGGAGTTCGCCGCCAAGCAGTTCGACCTGGGCTACGACATCGAGATCATCGAGGCGCACCACCGCCACAAGGTCGATGCGCCGTCCGGCACCGCGCTGAAAATGGGCGAGGTGATTGCCGATGCGCTGGGGCGCGACCTGAAGGAGTGCGGCGTGTTCGCGCGCGAAGGCGTGACCGGCCCGCGCGATCCGTCCTCGATCGGCTTTGCCACCGTGCGCGGCGGCGACATCATCGGCGACCATACCGTGATGTTTGCCACCGAGGGCGAGCGCATTGAAATCAGCCACAAGTCCTCTTCGCGCCAGCACTACGCCAACGGCTCGCTGCGCGCGGCGCAATGGCTGGCCGACAAGAAGACCGGCTTGTACGATATGTACGACGTGCTGGGCCTGAACGGCTGATCGGCTGATGGAGCACTTTACCTTCGCCAGCTACTGGCAGCGCGGCGATGCGATCAGCCATGCCGTGGCCTACCTGCTGCTGGCGATGTCGCTGGCATCATGGTTCTTCATCCTGTGGAAGGGCTGGGCCTCGTGGCGCATCCGGCGCGCGGCGCCGGTGGTGCAGGCGTTCTGGGACGCGCCCTCGGTGGCCGATGGCGTGGCGCTGATGGTGGCGCGCGACCAGGAGCGAATCTTTGCGGCTGTGGCGCAGGCCGGGGCGCACCAGCTGGCGCACGCCAAGGGCGGCAGCATCGCCGCCGAAATGGGGCGCTCGGAGCAGGTCACGCGCGTGCTGCGCGATGCGATCCATGTCTCGACCACGCGGCTGGAATCGGGCCTGACCTTGCTGGCGTCGATCGCGTCGACCGCGCCGTTTGTCGGCTTGCTGGGCACCGTGTGGGGCATCTACCACGCGCTGGCGGCGGTGTCGGCGCAGGGCACGGTGCAGATCGACAAGGTGGCCGGTCCGGTGGGCGAGGCGCTGATCATGACCGGCGTCGGCCTGACCGTGGCGATTCCGGCGGTGCTGGCGTATAACGGCTTTAACCGCATCAACCGCATCACGCTGTCCGAGCTCGACGCCTTCGCGCACGACTTGCACGCTTACCTGGCCAGGGATTGAACTGATGGCATTCGGCTCCTTCAACCATCACCGGCAGAAGGAATCCATGGCGGACATCAACGTCACGCCGATGGTGGACGTGATGCTGGTGCTGCTGGTGATCTTCATCATCAGCGCGCCGATGTTTACCAATGCAGTTCAGCTGGAACTGCCCAAGGCGCAGGCCAAGGCGCTGCAGCAGGAGGCCGATACCGTGACCCTGGCCATCGATGCCGCCGGCACGGTTTACTGGAATAACGATGCCTTGCAGCCGGGCGAGCTTGAGGAGCGCCTGGCCGAGGCGGCGGGCTTGCCGCAGCAGCCGGAGTTGCAGCTGCGGGCGGACAAGGATACCCGCTATGAAGTGGTGGCGCAGGTGATGGCGGCGGCGCAGTCGCATGGCCTGACCCGTCTTGGTTTCGTCACCGATCCGAAGGAAAAGAAATAATGGCTGTTGCTACGTTAAACGGGGCCGTAATCGGCGATGAGGCGGCTTTTCATGCTGCCTGCCAGGCGGCACTCGGGTTCCCGTCGGGGTATGGCGCGACGATTGATGCCTGGGTGGATTGCCTGTCTTATCTGCGCGATGAGGACAATATGACGCGCTTCCGGCTCAAGCCGAATGAGGTGCTGGAGATTGTTATTACCGATGCGAGGAAGATGCCGGGGGATTTGCTGGAAGAGATCAGCTATTGCGTCGGCGGGATCAATGAGCGCTATGAGGATTATGGCGAGAAGCCGGCGTTGAAACTGACTTTGCGCTAGAACCGGTAAACCGGTGTCTGACCCGCAGGGTCAGACACCCGGTACGCGGCCGCCGCAGGCCAGGTGTCTGACCCTGCGGGTCAGACATCGAATTACCGGTTTTGCTCGCCGGGCGCCAGCGTCAACACGTCGAAGCCGGTCTCGGTCACCGCCACCATATGCTCCCACTGCGCCGACAGCGACCTGTCGGCCGTGACCACGGTCCAGCCGTCCGGCAGTGCGCGCGTGGCGTGCTTGCCTGCATTGATCATCGGCTCGATGGTAAACACCATGCCCGGCTCCAGCAGCAGGCCGGTGCCCGGGCGGCCGTAATGCAGCACCTGCGGGTCTTCGTGATACACCATGCCGATGCCGTGGCCGCAATAGTCGCGCACCACGCTGTAGCCGGCCGCTTCGGCCAGCTTCTGGATCGCGTGCCCGACGTCGCCCAGGCGGTTGCCCGGCTTGACCGCGCGAATGCCGGCCCACATCGCGTCATACGTCACTTCGCACAGCTTCTGCGCCGCTTTTGACGGCGTGCCGACGTAGTACATGCGGCTGGTGTCGCCGAACCATTCGTCCTTGATGACGGCCACGTCGATGTTGATGATGTCGCCATCCTTCAGCACCTTCTTCGGGGTCGGGATGCCGTGGCATACCACCTCGTTGACCGAGGTGCAGACGGTGCCGGTGAAGCCGCCGTAGCCGACGTTGGCCGGGATGACTTTCTGGGTGTTGACGATGTAGTCGTTGCACAGCTGGTCCAGCTGGGCGGTCGAGACGCCCGGCTTGACGTGCGGTGCGATGAAGGTCAGCACGTCGGCCGCCAGTTGGCCGGCCACGCGGGCCAGCTCGACCTGGTCGGGCGTCTTGATCAGGATGGATTTGTTATTGCGTTTGCGCATAGGGGGTGCATGGTATCACGCGACCTTGGCCCTGTCGAAATGCGGGTTCTCAATCAGGCCGAGGACATTGCCGAACGGGTCGGCCAGCTCGGCCACCTTGATGCCTTCGCCCACTTCCTGGATTTCTGAGTGAGTGCTTGCTCCCAGTGCGAGGATGCGCTGGACTTCTTTGGCAATGTCTTCCACGCCCCAGTAGACCTGGCTGCCGGCCTTGCCGGGTTCGCCGTCCGGCAGCAGGCCCAGCTCGAAGCCGCCAATTTCAAAGCCGACGTAGAAGGGCTGGTCGAAGTAGGGCTCCATCTGGAATACCTTGCTGTACCAGGCTTTGCCGGCTGCCAGGTCGGGGGTGGGGTAAATCGCGGTGCGCAGGCCTTTGATCATGGTGTTCTCCTCCAGTGGGTGGTTGATGGCCGCATCTTGCCATGCCGGCCGCCGCCGCGATTGGAAAAATGGAAACTAGTCGCGCTTGTTGGCCTGTTCTTTCTGCGCATTTGCCGCACGATAGGCAGCGCGGCGCGCTTCGGCTTCCTGTGCGTAGCGCAGGCGCAGGGCCAGCGTCCATTCGCGCGAGCCGGGCATCTGGATGTAAATGGCATCCCATGCGCTACGCGTTGAGCCCAGCGACACTTGTACGAATTGGTTGGGTGACATGGTCCTGCCTTGGTGGACCAGGTCGTCACCGACGATGACGGCATAGCGGGTCACAGCGTAATTGGAGGTCCTTAGCCGCGTGCCTTCTGGCAGGAACAGTGATTTCCAGCGATAGCCTCGCTGTGAGGCAGGCTTGGCCAACTCGCGCTGGCGTTCCAGCCAGTCCCGAATGGCGAGATCGGCGACGATGGCGGGGGCAACTTCGCTGTGTTCGCCCTGGTATTCCAGGAAGGCGCGCAGCGTGGGCGCGGAAAGCGCTATACAGAGGGTCGGTAACACGTTCGTCTCCTTCGCGAGAACCTTAGATTTTTGCCCTCAATTGGTCTGACCAAAGTTAGATTTTGGTAGATTTTTGAGAGCGCGAAACTTTAGACAAGCGAAACGCCGAAAGTTCCGGAAAAATCTACCGAAATCTCACTTTGGTCAGACCAATTTGGCCCGAAAATCTAAGGTTCTCGCGACAGGGCGCGAAGGCCTACGGATTACCTAAATGGGCGTCTGGCGAGGCGCCGGTGAAGTCCTGGAAATCGCGGATCAGGTGGGATTGGTCGAAATAGCCGCTGTCGAGGGCCAGGGTGGCCCAGTCGTGGCCATGCCGTCCAGGCTCGGCTGCAAGGGCGGCAGTGCGGGCGGCCCGGAAGCGGCAGATGCGGGCGAAGAGTTTGGGCGACAGGCCGACATGGTCGCGGAACTGGTTGGCGAGGTACTGGCGCGAAACGCCCAGCGCCGCTGCCAGCGATTCGACGCGCAAGGCGCCGCCGCTGGCTTCAAGCTGCGCCACGGCATGCAGGGCGAGCGACTGGCCGGCTGGCGCGGCAGCTGCCACGCGCGAGGCAAGGGCGCTGGCGGCGCGCGCGCCGGCCGGGGCAAGCGAAAGGCGGGCGTAAAGCGCTTCCGTCAGCAGCGCCAAGCGTTCCGCATCGCTGCGCGCGACCGACCAAAGCTTGTCGCCGAACCGGTCCGCCGCCGAGCGGCCCCAAAGCTGGTCCAGGCCGGCGCGCTGGTCGATGAGGCTCGCCAGCGGCACCGGCCCCACGAACAGGCTGGCTGCGCCCGGGCGGAAGCGCACCGCTACCGTGCGCACGCGGCGCGCCGCCGGCACATCGAACCACGTGCTCATCATGCCGACGAAGAAGGCATTGCCGCTGTCCTGCCACAGGATATCGGTGCAATTGTCCGGCAAAACGCGGTGCGCGACGGGCAAAAGCGCCGGGTCGGCAGGCGCGGCAGGGGCTTCGGACAGCCACAGGCAGTCGACCAGCCCGGCCAGCCCCGGCGGGGGCGGAAATTCCTGATATCTCATTCTGACGCGCCGCACCAATGCATTGTTATAATGAAGGGTTCATATCCACCAATTTTAGTGCGCTCCATCATGCAAGAAAAATATAGTCCAGCAGAAGTCGAAAAAGCCGCCCAATCGCACTGGAAGGCGATCGACGCCTACAAAGCCGTCGAAAACGACCCGCGTTTCCCAAAAGGCAAGTATTACGCTTGCTCGATGCTGCCTTACCCATCGGGCAAGCTGCACATGGGCCACGTGCGCAACTATACGATCAATGACGTGATGTACCGCTACTTGCGGATGAACGGCTACAACGTGCTGATGCCGATGGGCTGGGACGCCTTCGGCATGCCGGCCGAAAATGCGGCCATGGCCAACAATGTGCCGCCAGCCAAGTGGACCTATTCCAATATCGACCACATGAAAGAGCAGATGCAGTCGATGGGCCTGGCGATCGACTGGTCGCGCGAGATGGCTGCCTGCAAGCCCGAGTACTACAAGTGGAACCAGTGGATGTTCCTGAAGATGCTGGAAAAAGGCATCATCTACCAGAAGACCGGCACCGTGAACTGGGACCCGGTCGACCAGACCGTGCTGGCCAACGAGCAGGTGGTCGACGGCAAGGGCTGGCGTTCGGGCGCGCTGATCGAAAAGCGCGAAATCCCGATGTACTACGTGCGCATCACCGACTATGCCGACGAGCTGCTGGACTACGTCGACAACAAGCTGCCAGGCTGGCCTGAGCGCGTGCGCACCATGCAGTCGAACTGGATCGGCAAGTCGACCGGCGTGCGCTTCGCCTTCCCGCACAACATCGCCGGCGGCGACGGCCAGTTGATCAACGACGGCAAGCTGTTCGTGTTCACCACCCGCCCTGACACCATCATGGGCGTGACCTTCTGCGCCGTGGCCGCCGAGCACCCGTTGGCCGCCCACGCCGCGCAAAACAAGCCGGAACTGCAAGCCTTCATCGCCGAATGCAAGATGGGCTCCGTGATCGAAGCCGACATGGCAACGATGGAGAAGAAGGGCATGCCGACAGGCCTGTTCGTGACCCACCCGATCACCGGCGAGCAGGTGGAAGTCTGGATCGGCAACTACGTCCTGATGACCTACGGCGACGGCGCCGTGATGGGCGTGCCGGCGCACGACGAGCGCGATTTCGCCTTCGCCAAAAAATACAATCTGCCAATCAAGCAGGTGATCGCCGCTGAAGGCCAGTCGTATTCCGACGACGCCTGGCAGGAATGGTACGGCGACAAGGCCGTCTCCGTGGTCACCAACTCCGGCAAGTACGACGGCCTGCGCTACAGCGAAGCGCTGGAAGCCATCGCCGCCGACCTGGCCGCCAAGGGCCTGGGCGAGAAGAAGACCACCTTCCGCCTGCGCGACTGGGGCATTTCGCGCCAGCGCTACTGGGGCACCCCGATCCCGATGATCCACTGCGAGTCCTGCGGCTCGGTGCCGGTGCCTGAGAAGGACCTGCCGGTGGTGCTGCCGGAAGACTGCGTGCCGGACGGCACCGGCAACCCGCTGAACAAGCATGAAGCCTTCCTCAAGTGCGACTGCCCGAAATGCGGCAAGCCTGCGCGCCGCGAGACCGACACCATGGACACCTTCGTCGACTCGTGCTGGTACTACATGCGCTATACCTCGCCGGGTTCCGACAAGGCCATGATCGACGCGCGCAACGACTACTGGATGCCGATGGACCAGTACATCGGCGGCATCGAGCACGCCGTGCTGCACCTGCTGTACGCGCGCTTCTGGACCAAGGTGATGCGCGACTTCGGCCTGGTCAAGTTCGACGAGCCGTTCACCAACCTGCTGACGCAAGGCATGGTGCTGAACGAGACCTACTACCGCGAAGAAGCCTCCGGCAAGAAGCACTGGTTCAACCCGGATGACGTGACGCTGACCACCGACGACCGCGGCCGTCCTGTATCGGCCGTGCTGAAGGCCGACGGCCAGCCGGTCAGCCTGGGCGGCATCGAGAAGATGTCCAAGTCCAAGAACAACGGCATCGACCCGCAGGTACAGATCGAACAGTACGGCGCCGACACCGCGCGCCTGTTCACCATGTTCGCTTCGCCGCCTGAGCAGACCCTGGAATGGTCCGGTTCCGGCGTGGAAGGCGCCAACCGCTACCTGAAGCGCGTGTGGAACTTCGGCTTCGCCCAGCGCGACGCGATCCGCGCCGCCGGTTCGCCGCTGGCTGCCGCTGCCGCCACCGACGACGGCAAGGCGCTGCGCCGCGAAGTGCACAAGGTGCTGCAGCAGGCCGACTACGACATCAAGCGCATCCAGTACAACACCGTGGTGTCGGCCTGCATGAAGATGCTGAATACCCTGGAATCGGCCAAGGGCGTCGAGCCGGCCGTGCTGGCCGAAGGCTACGCCATCTTCCTGCGCCTGCTGAATCCCGTGGCGCCGCACATCACCCACGTGCTGTGGCAGGAAATGGGCTATGGTAAAAACCATGGCGACATCCTGGACGCGCAATGGCCGCAGGTCGACCCGGCCGCGCTGGAGCAGTCCGAAATCGAGCTGATGATCCAGGTGAACGGCAAGCTGCGCGGCAGCGTGAAAGTGCCGAAGGCCGCCGACAAGGCCGCCATCGAAGCCGCCGCGCTGGCCGAGGAAAGCGTGCAGAAGTTCCTGGAAGGCGCGCCGAAGAAGGTCATCGTGGTACCGGGCAAATTGGTCAATATCGTGGTGTAAGGCAAAGATGACGACGACTCTGAACTCCCGCGGCGCCCTGCGCCGCTCCATGCTGGCGCTGGCCGCGCTGGGCATGGCTGCCGTGGCCACCGGCTGCGGCTTCCACCTGCGCGGCGCCGGCGGCACGTACACGCTGCCGTTCAACGCCATGTATGTGGGCTTGCCGGAGTCGTCGCCGCTGGCGATTGAGCTCAAGCGCAATATCCGCGTCAACGGCCACACCACCGTGGTGTCGAGCAAGGCCGACGCGGACGGCGTGATCGAAGTGCTGACCAATCCGGAAAAAACCCGCACCAAGTCGATCCTGTCCTTGAACAGCAATGGCCGTGTGCGCGAATACCTGCTCAGCTATAACATCCTGTTCCGCGTAACCGACAAGGCCGGCAACGAACTGCTGGCGCCGACCAATATCGTGCTGGGCCGCCCGATCACCTTCAGCGAAACCCAGCTGCTGGCGAAAGAGCAGGAAGAAGCCTTGCTGTACAAGGACATGCAGGCCGACCTGGTGCAGCAGATGATGCGACGCATGGCCGCCATCAAGCTCGGCGGCCCGGCGCCGGCGCCCACCCCGTCCGGCGTGCTGCCAGGCGTGCTGTCGGCGCCCGACGTCACCGCCCCTACCGCGCCGGCCGCGCCGCCGGTCCGCTAAAGGCGCGCCATGCAGTTGCGCGCCGACGCCCTCGACCAGCACGTCGCCAGGACGCTGGCCCCGCTGTACGTGATCACCAGCGACGAGCACTTGCTGGCGCTGGAAGCGGCCGACAAGATCCGCCGCGCCGCGCGCGCGCAAGGGTATTCCGAGCGCGACGTGCTGACCGTGGAGCGCAATTTCAAGTGGGGCGAGCTGTTGGCCGCCAACCAGGCCATGAGCCTGTTTGGCGACAAGAAGCTGATCGAACTGCGCATCCCGACCGGCAAGCCGGGCAAGGACGGCGGCGCCGCCCTGCAGGCTTACGCGAAAGACCTGTCGCCCGACAACCTCACGCTGATCACCCTGCCCAAGCTGGACTGGCAGACGCAGAAGGCGGCGTGGGTGGCGGCCTTGCAGCAGGCCGCCGTGTACATCGACATCCCGAACATCGAGCGCAATGCGCTGCCGGGATGGATTGCGAACCGCCTTGCCGCACAAGGGCAGAGCGCGGAGCGCGCCAGCCTGGACTTCATCGCCGACCGCGTTGAAGGCAACCTGCTGGCGGCACACCAGGAAATCCAGAAACTCGGTTTGCTGCACGAGCCGGGCAAGCTGGCCCACGAGCAGGTGCAGGACGCCGTGCTCAATGTGGCGCGCTACGACGTGTTCAAGCTGTCCGAAGCCATGCTCTCCGGCGACACCGCGCGCCTGATCCGCATGCTGGAAGGCCTGAAAGGCGAAGGCGAAGCGCTGCCGCTGGTGTTGTGGGCCGTCTCCGAAGAAATCCGCACGCTGCTAAAATTAAAGGCAGGCATGGCCCAGGGCCGTCCGCTGCCGGCGCTCCTGAAGGAATACCGCATCTGGGGCCCGCGCGAACGGCTGATGGAGCCGGCGCTGCGCCGCATCTCGCTGCCCACGCTGGAGGCGGCGATGCAGCAGGCCGCCCAGGTCGACCGCATGGTCAAGGGCCTGCGCGCCAAGGCGTTCGCCGGCGACCAGTGGGACGCCATGCTGCAATTGGCTTTGCGCGTCGCAAGAGGATAACGAATTAGGATGAATGCGATGGACATCAAGCAGTACATGCAAGATATCGGGCGCCGCGCCCGCGCCGCCTCGCGCGGCATGGCGCGCGCCGACAGCGCCACGCGCAACCGCGCGTTGCAACTGATCGCCGAGGCCATCGAGCGCGAGGCGCCGGCCCTGCGCGCCGCCAACGAGCAGGACCTGGCCGCCGCGCGCGCCGCTGGCCTGGCGCCGGCCATGCTGGACCGCCTGGCGCTGAGCGACAAGGCCATTGCCACCATGGTGGAAGGCCTGCGCCAGATCGTCTCGCTGCCCGACCCGGTGGGCGAAATCTCGAACGTGAAAATCCGCCCGTCCGGCATCCAGGTGGGCCAGATGCGCGTGCCGCTGGGCGTGATCGGCATCATCTACGAAGCGCGTCCCAACGTGACGGTGGACGCGGCCGGCCTGTGCATCAAGAGCGGCAACGCCACCATCCTGCGCGGCGGCTCGGAAGCGATCCACTGCAACCGCGCCCTGGCCAAGCTGGTCGCCGAAGGCCTGCAAGGCGCCGGCCTGCCCGCTGACGGAGTGCAGGTGGTCGACACCACCGACCGCGCCGCCGTCGGCGCCCTGATCACCATGCCGCAGTACGTCGACGTCATCGTGCCGCGCGGCGGCAAGGGCCTGATCGCGCGCCTGATGGAAGAAGCCACGGTGCCGATGATCAAGCACCTGGACGGCATCTGCCACGTCTACATCGACGCCAGGGCCGACATGGCCAAGGCGCTCGACATCGGCTTCAACGCGAAATGCCACCGCTACGGCACCTGCAACACGATGGAAACGCTGCTGGTGGCGCGCCCCATCGCCGCCGAGGTGCTGCCGCAGCTGGCCGCGCGCTACGCCACCGAGCAGGTCGAGCTGCGCGCCGACGCGGAAAGCCACGCCATCCTGGCCGCTGCCGGCTACCCGCGCCTGGCGCACGCCAGCGAAGAAGACTGGGCCACCGAATACCTGGCGCCGATCCTGGCGGTGCGCGTGGTGGACGGGCTGGACGCCGCCATCGAGCATTGCAACACCTGGTCCTCCAAGCACACCGAAGCCATCGTCACCGAGGACTACTCGGCCGCGATGCGCTTCCTGCGCGAAGTCGATTCCTCGTCGGTGATGATCAACGCCTCGACCCGTTTTGCCGACGGCTTCGAATACGGCCTGGGCGCCGAGATCGGCATTTCCAACGACAAGCTGCACGCGCGCGGCCCGGTCGGCCTGGAAGGCCTGACTTCCCTCAAATACGTGGTGTTCGGCCACGGCGAAACTAGAAAATAAATATGCTCTGGATCAAAGCGCTGCATATCGTCTTCATCGTGTCCTGGATGTCCGGGCTGTTCTACCTGCCGCGCATTTTCGTCAACCTGGCGATGGAAACGCCGGGCCCGGCATCCGAACGCCTGCTGACGATGGCGCGCAAGCTGTACCGCTTCACCACCATGCTGGCGCTGCCGGCGGTGGTGTTCGGCATCTGGCTGGTGGTGCTGCAGTACGGCGCGAAGATGCCGGGCTGGCTGCACGCCAAGTTGTTCTTCGTGTTCCTGCTGCTGGGCTACCACCACGCCTGCGGCGCGCTGCTGAAGAAGTTTGAACGCGGCGCCAATGTGCGCGGCCATGTGTTTTACCGGTGGTTCAATGAAGTGCCGGTGCTGATGCTCTTGGCGATTGTCATCCTGGTGGTCGTCAAGCCTTTCTAAAACCGGCAAACCGGTGTCTGACCCGCAGGGTCAGACACCAGGCCCGGGACAGCCGCGTAACGGTGTCTGACCCTGCGGGTCAGACACCGATGTACCGGTTTTGATTTTTACAACGGATAAAGGGTCCCCCAACATGCCATCCTATTTCTGCCCATGCCCGCGCGGCCTGGAAGCCGCCTTGGCGGAAGAACTGACCGAAATCGCGGCCATGAGCCCGACCATGAAGGTCCACAACCAGGTCCCCGGCGGCGTACACGCCTCCGGCGACCTGTACGACGCCTACCGCATCAACCTGCACTCGCGCATCGCCTCGCGCGTCCTGATGCGCATGGGCGTGTGCCACTACCAGAACGAAAACGACATCTACGACCTGGTGCTGGGCCAGCCGTGGGAAGAATGGTTCGGCATCCACCACACCATCCGCGTCGACGTCACCGCCATCAAGTCGCCCCTGAAGTCGCTGGAATTCACCACGCTGAAGATCAAGGACGCCGTGTGCGACCGCTTCCGCGACATGTACGGCAAGCGCCCCTCGGTCAACACGCGCGAGCCCGACATGCGCATCTTCGGCTTCCTCGACCAGCGCCAGTTCATGGTCTACCTCGACACCTCCGGCGAAGCGCTGTTCAAGCGCGGCTGGCGCACCGAGACCGGCGACGCCCCGCTGCGCGAAAACCTGGCCGCCGGCCTGCTGCGCGTGTCCGGCTGGAAGCCGGGCGTGCCGCTGTTCGACCCGATGTGCGGCTCCGGCACCATCCTGTGCGAAGCCGCCCAGATGGTGCAAGGGATCCCGCCCGGCGCCCGCCGCCGCTTCGCCTTCGAAAAATTCCACGACTTCGACCCCGAGCCGTGGCAGAAGATGAAGACCGACTTCAAGCCCAACCCGCTGCCGGCCGAACCGACCATTTTCGGCTCCGACATTTCCGGCGACATGGTGGCGATGGCGCGCCACAACCTGAAGAGCGCCGGCATCCTGTTCGACGTGCCGCTCAAGCAGATCGAAGCGCAGCAGGTGCAGGCACCGACCAAGGAGCCCGGCATCCTCTTGACCAACCCGCCGTACGGCGAGCGGATCGGCGTGCGCGGCGACGCCAGCCTGGAAGAAGACGAGCTGGCGAAAAGCTTCTACAGCGCGTTTTCCACCACCCTCAAGCAGCGCTTCTCCGGCTGGACCGCCTACCTGTTCACCGCCGACCTGGGCCTGCCGAAGATGCTGCGCCTGAAAGAATCGCGCAAGACGCCGTTCTTCAACGGCGCGCTGGAATGCCGCCTGTTCCGCTTCGACATGGTGGCCGGCTTCAACCGCAAGCCGGCTAGCGAGTAAAAAGTCGGGGTCAGGTCTGGCAATCGGACACGGGCTCGGCTGCTTAAGTCGGGGTCAGGTCTGACAAACGAACATTTTGCGGGTACAGTGTGGGGCTTGGCGGCCCGAGCCCCGGGCCGCAATATGTCCGTTTGACAGACCTGACCCCTTGCATACGCCGCCGACCGACGAAACGTCTTTTATTCCCGAGCCGGAGGCGCCGCAGCGTAAGCCGCTGGGACCGGGCGCGCTGGCAGCGGTGCTGGCCAGCCTGTCGATGCTGGGCCCGTTCTCGATTGACGCCTATCTTCCCGCCTTCCCCAACATCCAGGCCACGCTGCATGCGACGCCGATCGAAGTCCAGCAATCGCTGACGGCTTACATGCTGGCCTTTGCCGGCATGGTGCTGTGGCATGGCGCGCTGTCGGACGCGTTCGGGCGCCGCAACGTGATCCTGGTGTCGCTGGTGGCCTTCCTGCTCGGCACCGTGGGCTGCGCCGCCGCCCACTCGGTGCAGTACCTGTGGTTCTTCCGCGTGCTGCAGGGCGTGTCGGCCGGCGCCGGGGTGGTGGTCGGCCGCGCCATCATCCGCGACCTGTACGCCGATGCCGCCGCCGCGCGCCTGCTGTCCCTGGTGACCATGATCTTCTCGATCGCGCCGGCCGTGGCGCCGGTGCTGGGCGGCTTCATCGTCAAGTATTCGGACTGGCGCACCATCTTCCTGGCGCTGGCCGGCTACACGGTGCTGCTGTTCATCGTCTGCTACCGGCGCCTGCCCGACACCCTGCCGCGCGACAAGCGGCAGCCGTTCAACCCGCGCTACCTGTGGCGCAACTACAAGTCCATCCTGGCTTCGCCGCTGTTCCATTTGAAGACCGGCGTGGTGGCGTTCAACTTCGCCGGCCTGTTCCTGTACATCACGGCCGCACCGGTGGCGCTGCCGGCCCACCTGCACCTGGGCCCGGAGCAGTTTGCCTGGCTGTTCGTGCCAGCCGTATCCGGCATCTTCCTCGGCGCGCTGGCGGCCAACCGTATCGCAGGCAAGACCAGCTTCGCGCGCCAGATCGGCATGGGCTTCTGCTTCCTGATCACGGCCGCCACCGTCAACGTCGGCTACCACCTGCTGGCCGGGCCGGCGCTGCCGTGGAGCGTGCTGCCGCTGTTCTTCTACACCTTTGGCATGTCGATGGCGGCGCCGGCCGCCACCCTGCTGGCGCTCGACCTGTTCCCCCACATCCGCGGCACGGTGGCCTCGGTGCAATCGTTCGCCACCACCCTGCTGGGGGCGCTGGTGGCCGGCGTTCTGGCGCCGCTGGCCTCGCATTCCTTCCTGTGGCTGGCCGGCGGCCAGCTGGCGCTGACGCTGACGGCACTCGGTCTGTGGTTGACGGCGCGCTCACTACGGCGCAAGATAGTGCCTATTTGAAAATATTGTTGGTACAAAGTAAATTACTACCAATAGTGTAGTTCTTGCTACACAAATGCATTTTATTGCCGTCAGAAATTTGTATTGCCGTTAAGTTATAGTATATTTATGCCAATTTGCGTAGTGGATTGCAAGCCGGAATACAGCCGCTAAGACCCCCATGCAACATCCCGACCAAGACATCCGCAATCGCTTGCTGATCGCGCGGCTGCCCGCCATGCCGCAGATCCTGATCAAGCTGATTGAACTCCTGCAAGCCGACGATGCCGGCATGCCGGAGCTGGCCGCGCTGATCGCCAAGGATGCCGGGATGGCCAGCAAGATCCTGGCCGTGGCCAACAGCTCGGCCTACCAGCGCCACCAGCGCACGGTGGGCCTGGAGCAGGCCCTGGTCTCGCTGGGCACCGACACCATCAAGACGCTGGTGATTTCCGAATCGGTGTTCCAGACCTTCAACAGTTTCCCGCACAGCGGCAGCACCGACTTGCGCGCCTTCTGGAAAGGCTCGCTGACCACGGCCGTCATCGCGCGCGATATCGCGCGCGCGCTCGACTACCCGCACGTGGAGGAAGCCTACCTGGCCGGCCTGCTGCACAATGTCGGCCGCCTGGCACTGCTGGCCACCGCGCCCAAGGAGTACGCCTACAACTTCACCGCGCGCGATGACGAGGACTTGTGCGCGGTGGAACTGCGCACGCTGGAAATCACCCACGCCGAAGCCGGCGCCTGGCTGATCGAGCGCTGGAACCTCGACTCCTTCCTGGCCGATTCCGTGCTGTACCACCACGAGCCGGTGCTGCGCCTGGAAGCGGCGCATCCCCTGATCCGCATCGTGCGCCTGGCGCACCAGCTGTGCTACCACGCCGACGCGCCGCAGGGCGCCGCCGACGCGGCCGCCCTGTGCGGCATCGAGGAAGACAAGCTGGACGCCTTCGTCAAGTCGGCCGCGCGGCAAGTGGCGCGCGCCGCCGAAGCGCTGGGCATCGACCTGGCCGGCGCCGACGACGTGCCGGCGCCGCCCGCCGCGCCGCCCGCGCCGGTCGACCCGGTGCAGGTGCGCCTGTCGGAAGAAGTGCGCAACATGGTGCTGGTGCAGGAAATGGGCCAGAGCTTCGCGCGCCAGCAGGGCGAGGCCGGCATGCTGGATGCGATGACGCGCTCGGCGCGCATCCTGTTTGACCTGGAGACCACGGTGATGCTGCTGGAAAGCCCGACCGGCCACGCGCTGCAGGGCGCCGGCAGCGGCGAAGCGCAGCAGCGCCTGGCCGAGTTTGCCGTGCCGCTCAACAAGCCAGGCTTGCTGTCCGATGCCGCCAACGGCCGCCAGCTGGCGTTTGCCGCCCGTATTGGCAGCGGCGCCGGCGCCGGCCTGGGCATCGCGGAAGAACAGCTGTTCCGCATCATCGGCAGCGAAGCGCTGGTGTGCCTGCCGCTGGTGGCCGGCCAGCGCTGCCTGGGCATGATCGTCGGCGGCCTGCCGGCCTGGCAGCTGCCGCTGCTGCAAAAGAAGGAGCGCTTCCTGCAAGCCTTCGGCAGCCAGGCGGCCAATGCGCTGGAAACCGCCCTGTCCGAACGCGGCCACGTCCGCCGCCAGGTGGCGCACGTGGCCGAGGAATACCGCGAAGCGTCGCGGCGCGTGGTGCACGAGGTGAACAACCCGCTGTCGATCATCAAGAACTACCTGTCGGTGCTGGACGCCAAGCTGGCGCGGCGCGAGCCGGTGGTGTCCGAGATGTCGATCCTGAACGAGGAGATCGACCGCGTCGGCCACCTGATCAACGGCCTGGCCGACCTGCAGCCCTCCGATGGCGGCTGCGTCGCCAATGTGGCGCGCGTGGTGGAGGACGTGCTGCGCCTGTTCCGCGCCACCGACTTCCTGCCCGCCTCGGTGCAGGTGATCACGCGCATGCAGGACGGCCCGCAGGAAGTCGACGGCGACGCCGACCTGCTCAAGCAGATCCTGGTCAACCTGGTCAAGAACGCGATCGAGGCCCAGCCCAACGGCGGCCGCATCGAGCTGGCCAACCGCGGCCTGGTCAACCGCGAACGCCGCCTCTACGTCGAGCTGGTGGTGGCCGACGCCGGCCCGGGCCTGGCGCAGGACGTGCTGGCCAACCTGTTTACCGCAGTGAAGAGCAGCAAGGAAGGCAAGCATCACGGCCTGGGCCTGTCGATCGTGCACAACCTGGTCAAGAAGATGAACGGCATGATCAGTTGCCGCAGCGGCGCCAACGGCACCTCGTTTGAACTCCTGCTGCCGGCCCGCGGCAGCACCAGCCAGCTCGCCCCGGTGCAGGCGCGCGGCGCGGTGGATTCCGTATAAGGCCCGCATGAACACGATGATCCCGACGCCCCCGCCGCCGGAATTCCAGCCACGCCTGCTGCTGGTCGACGACGAACCGCGCCTGCTGTCTTCCCTGTACGAGCTGCTGCGCGTGCAGGACAGCTACCAGCTGGTGACCGCCAGCACCGGCGCCGAAGCGCTGGCCCACCTGAGCCGCCAGCAATTCGACCTGCTGCTGCTGGACCTGCGCCTGCCCGACATGAGCGGCCACGACATCATGGACTTCGTGAACGCGCGCGAGATCGACTGCGACGTGATCGTCATGAGCGGCGAGGCCGGCATCGAGGCCGCCATCGGCGCCTTGAAGCGCGGCGCCTACGACTACCTGCGCAAGCCGTACAACCCGCCCGAGCTGCTCAAGACGGTGGAGAACGCGCTGCAAAAGCGCCGCCTGGCGGTGGAGAACACGCGCATCGGCCAGCGCCTGGAAAACTCGGAAAAGATGTACCGCTACCTGGTGGACAGCTCGCCCGACATCATCTACACCCTGAACCACGAGGGCTGCTTCACCTTCGTCAACGACCGCGCCTACCAGTTGCTGGGCTACTCGCGCGAAGAGCTGATCGGCAGCCACTACTCGGTGCTGGTGCACGAGGAAGACCAGGAGCGCGCCCGCTACGTGTTCAACGAGCGCCGCGTCGACGAACGCGCCTCGCGCAACGTCGAGCTGCGCCTCAAGTGCAACAACAGCGCCGCCGGCGACCGCACCTTCAGCAACACCCTGATGACGATTTCGCTCAACGCGATCGGCATGCACGTGCCGGGCGAGGAAGTGGCGCGGCACGAGTTCTTCGGCACCTACGGCGTGGCGCGCGACATCACCGACCGCAAGCGGGCCGAGGAGATGATCTCCTACCAGGCCTACCACGACATCCTGACCGACCTGCCCAACCGCATCCTGTTCAAGGACCGCCTCGGGCTGGCCGTGATCCAGGCCAAGCGCAAGCTCACCGAGCTGGCCGTGATGTTCATCGACCTTGACCGCTTCAAGCTGGTCAACGACACGCTGGGCCACGTCAAAGGCGACGAGCTGCTGCAGCAGGCCGCGCGGCGCCTGAAGGAATGCCTGCGCAAGGGCGACACGCTGGCGCGCCATTCCGGCGACGAATTCACCATCGTGCTGCCCGAGCTGCGCGACCGCGCCGACGCCAGGGCCATTGCCGACAAGTTCCAGGAAGTGCTGCAGGCGCCGTTCGACCTGGACGGCCACGTGGTGCACATCTCGGCCTCGATCGGCATCGCGGTCTACCCGAACGACGGCGATTCGATCGAAGAGCTGCTGCGCCACGCCGACATCGCCATGTACCAAGTCAAGGCGCAGGGCAAGAACGGCCACAGCTTCTACCACGCCTCGATGCAGGACATGTCGCACCAGAAGATCGCGCTGGAGCAGTCGCTGCGCAAGGCGCTCGAGAACAACGAGCTGGAAATGTACTACCAGCCGCAGGTCGACATGGCCAGCGGCCGCATCATCGGCGCCGAAGGCCTGATGCGCTGGAACCACCCGACGCGCGGCCTGCTGTCGGCCGGCGAGTTCCTGCCGTTCGCCGAAGAAAACGGCTTGATGCTGCCGATTTCGGACTGGATGATCGGCGCCCTGTGCCGCGACCTGCTGCTGTGGAACGCGGCCGGCGCCGACAATATCCGCCTGTCGCTGAACCTGTCGCCGCAATACCTCGACCGCGGCGACTTCTTCGAAAAGATGCGCAATGCGCTGCTGCGCTACCAGATCTCGCCCTCGCAGATCGAAGTGGAGATCACCGAGAACATCTGCATCCGCAACCCGCAATACGCCATCGAGCAGTTGAACAAGCTGTGCCAGCTCGGCGTATCGGTGGCCATCGACGATTTCGGCACCGGCTACTCCTCGCTGTCCTACCTGCACCGCTTTCCGATCCACACCATCAAGATCGACCAGAGCTTCGTCAAGGAGATCCACGACGAGCACGGGCACTACCCGGTGATCCTGGCCATCATCTCGATCGCGCGCGGCCTGGGCCTGCACCTGGTGGCCGAAGGCGTGGAGACCGAAGTGCAGGCGCGCTACCTGGCCGCCAACGGCTGCGCCACCATGCAGGGCTACCTGTATTACCGCCCGATCGCGCTGACGGCCTTCATGGAAGTGCTGGCGGCGCAGAACCAGGCCGACGCTCCCGCCATCGCCCTGCCGGCCGGCTTGCGCCTGGCGAGCCAGGCCTAGGCATCCATGCAGCGGCCCGCAACGATTGAAGCAGGAGGCGCCGGCGCGGCGGCAAGCGAAGCGCATTACGTCGCCGAATTCCTGCGCGTGCGCCAGCTGGCCGAACGCGGCGTGGCCAATGCCCAGCATAGCCTGGGCTTCATGTACTTCAACGGCCAGGGCGTGGCGCAAAGCCACGAGCTGGCGCTGGCCTGGTACCGCCAGGCCGCCAACGCAGGCCTGGAGCACGCGCAATACAACCTGGGCGTGATGTTCCAGAAGGGGCAGGGCGTGGACGCCGATTTCGCCGAGGCAGCGCACTGGTACCAGCTGGCCGCCGAGCAGGGCTACGCCGCCGCGCAGTACAACCTGGGCTGGCTGTACGCCAAGGGCCAGGGCGTGCCGCACGACACCGAGAAGGCGCGCTACTGGTTCGCCAAGGCCGCCGACCAGGGCGATCCCGGCGCGCAGAACAACCTCGGCATGATGTACGACAGCGGCCGCGGCGTGCCGCAGGACTTCGCGCAAGCGATCATGTGGTACCGCAAGGCTGCCGACCAGGGCTACGCCCGCGCCCAGTTCAACCTCGGCCTGCGCTACGACAACGGGCAGGGCGTGGCGCAGGACGGCAAGCAGGCGCTGGGCTGGTTCCGCAAGGCCGCCGAGCAAGGCTACGCCGCCGCCCAGTTCAACCTCGCGCTGCGCTACGACAAGGGACAGGACGTGGCGGCCGACGCCGCGCGCGCCATCAAGTGGTACACCCTGGCGGCGCAGCAGGACCACGTCAGTTCGCAGTTCAACCTGGGCCTGATCTACGACAACGGCAACGGCGTGCCGCGCGACGAAGCGCTGGCGCTGAAGTGGTACCGCCGCGCCGCGGAACTGGGGCATGCCGGCGCGCAGAACAACCTGGGCCAGCGCTACGAGCAAGGCCAGGGCGTGGCGCAGGACCACCGCGCAGCCGCGCACTGGTACCGCAAGGCGGCCGAAGCCGGCCATCCTGCCGCGCAATACCATCTTGCGCAGCTGTACGAGCAGGGCCAGGGCGTGCCGCGCGACCAGCAGGAAGCCATCTTCTGGTACCGCAAGGCCGCCGGCCAGGGCCACCTGCGCGCGCAGTTCGACCTCGGCCTGCGCCATGAAACGGGGCAGGGCGTGCCGCAAGACGCGCGCCAGGCGCTGGCCTGGTTCCGCCGCGCCGCCGAACAGGATTACGTGGCGGCGCAATTCATGCTGGGCCAGGTCCACGACCGCGACGACGGCCCGGCGCCCGATCTGGCGCAGGCGAATGCCTGGTACCGCAAGGCCGCCGGGCAAGGTCACACGCTGGCCTGCTTCACGCTCGGCCTGCGCTACGACAACGGCCAGGGCCTGCCGCGCGACTTCACGCAAGCGCTGTCCTGGTACCTGGCTGCCGCACGCCAGGGCCACGGCCGCGCCCAGCTCAATGCCGGCCTGATGTTCCTGGCCGGCCAGGGCACGCCAACCGACGCCGAGCAAGCCTGGCGCTGGCTGTCGCTGGCCGAACGCAACGGCCAGCCCGCCGCCGCGCGCCACCTCGCCAGCGCCGCCGCCCGCCTCGCACCACACCAGCTAAGCGCGTTGCACGCCGCTCCCCAAACCCTTTCAGGGTAATTAGCGGCGACGCTGGGGCGGACGCGGGCCGGAAGCGCCGCGCTGCTCGATGTGACGGAAGACGATGCGGCCTTTGTTCAGGTCATATGGAGACAACTCCAGCGTTACCCTGTCGCCAGCGATGATACGGATGAAGTTCTTCTTCATGCGGCCGCCGGTGTAGGCAATCAGCTTGTGGCCGTTGTCCAGGTCCACGCGGAAGCGTTGCTCCGGCAGGATCTCGGTGACCACGCCATTCATTTCGATGAGTTCTTCTTTTGCCATGCTGCTTTCCTTTGCGATTGGGGAGCGAGGTGCGAAAAAAAAGCCCGCGTAGTTGCGGGCTTCGTTTCAATGTAATGCCAATATTTCAATCGCTGCTACAGCCCGTGCTATCTGCACGGTGCGAAGCGGTCAGCCAATGCTATCTGCAAGGTGCCGGCCTGTGACCAATGTTTGGTGCTACAGGGTGAAGCTCTCGAGTGCTTCACCGCGGAGCGCAGTATAACACAGGTTTTGTGCGGTGCACAAATTATTTCATTGCCGGCCCGGTCAGCGATAGCGGGAAGGATCGAACGGGTAGCTGTAAATGTTTTCGATGAAGCGTTCGCCTTCCTTGGCCTGGCGCGCCAGGTACAGGCGCTTGCCGTGCGCGAAGGGCGTAAATTCGGCCTGCGCCGTATTGTATGGGGCGCCGATATTTTTCGGCGTGCTCCAGCCGTCCTTGCCGTTGAAGCTGATGTAGAGGTCCATGTCGCCCGCGCCGCCGGGGACGTCGGAGAAGTACAGCAGGTAGCTCTGGTCGGCGGCAATGTACGGATTCGATTCGCGCCATGGGCCGGTATTGACCGGTTCGGGCATGCGCTCCGGCGCGACGTACCTGCCTTCGACGCGGCGCGAGCGCCACAGGTCCGATTTGCCTTCGGCGCCATTCTTCATGAAGTAGATGGTGCCGTCGGCGGCAATCGAGCCTGAGGACTCGGATTCATCGCTGTTGATGTCGTGGCCGAGATGGACCAGCGGCCCCCAGCGGCCATCCTGCAGCGCCACCGAGTAGATGTCGAAGCCATTGCGGGCAGGCTTGTCCGGCACCGGGCGGTTGGACTGGAAGATGATCGACTTGCCGTCGGGAGCAAAGGCCGGATCGATGTCGCGCGAGCCATCGGTGGCGGAGAACGGCACCGGTGCCGGCTTCTGCCACTTGCCATCGACCTTGTGCGATTCCACGATCACCAGCCTGGTTCGGGCGCCGCCTGACTGCACCCACAGCGCGTGCTGGCCATCGGGCGACAGCGTGAAGCCGAATACGCCGTTGTCCGACACCAGGCCTGGCTCGAACATGCCATCATTGGGCGAAGCGGCAATCGCAGTCGCTAGCAGCAGGGCGGAAATATTCATCAATGTGATTCCAGGATATCAAGTTTGCCGCCGCGCGACCGCAACAGCGGCGTGACCCGGACAGCGACAGCGCCGGGGGCTCAATTGCAGCGCCATGGTGACGCAATTGCCCCAGGCGTGCAACGCCTTTCAACGCGCGAAATGCGCTTCGATCTCTTCCAGCGTCTTGCCTTTCGTCTCCGGCAGCAGGAAGGCGGCGGCCAGGAAGTACACCACCGTGCATCCAGCCCAGAAGAAGAACATCGCCGCGTAGCCATGCCGGCCAACGGTCGGCAGGAACACGGCCGCAATAGTCGTGGAGACGAACTGGTTGACCAGCAGCGCGATGCTCATGCCGTTGGAGCGGATGCGGGTTGGCATCAGCTCCGATAGCGCGAGCCAGACGCAGACGCCGGGGCCGACGGCAAAGCTGGCCACGAACAGGCAGATTGCCAGCGTCACTTGCCAGCCGTGCGTCGCCGAAGGCAGGGCGCCGACCTGTGCCTGCTCTATTTTCAGCGGCTCGCTGCGCCCTTCAGCCGGGTCGGCAAAAGGATTCAGGTGCAGGCGGCGGAAGAAGGCGCCGATCACGCTGTCCGCCTGCACGGTGTCGTCGCGCGACAGCACCATTGGCGCCAGTGCCGGGTCGTCGCTGCGCCGCGTCTGCACGTTGGTGAACGGGCCGTAGGAGTAGGACACGGTAAGCAACTGCGGCGCGGCATCGGCGCCAAGCGCCTTCAGTGTCCTTGCGTCGAGGCGCAGCGACAGCGTATCGCCCCTGGCCTGCGCTGCCACGATGGCGCTCACGTCGCGCCGCTCGTTCTCCGCACTGCGGAACAGCAGGCCAGCGGCCAGCAAGGCGACCACGATGCCGCCGCTGCCCAGCATCAGCAGGAATTTGCGGCCCTTGCGGTCGACCAGCAGCACGGCCACCACGGTCATGACGGCGTTCAGCAGCTTGAGGCCGACGTCGGCCATGTTGGCGGTGGCGCCGGGCAGGCCGGCCTGGTTCAGGATGTTGACGACATAGGCCAGCACGGAATTGATGCCGGTCGCCTGCGTGCAGGCCAGCACCAGGCAGGCCAGCAGGAAAGGCAGGGCGTAGCGGCGGCTCAGCAGGGGATCGTCGGCGGCCGTGGCAGCGGCGCCGCCACGGCCGGCAACCACGCCGCGCGCGGCGGCGATGTCGCCCGCGGTGGGCTCGCCGGAACCGGCAGCGGCAGCGCCACGCCTGGCCAGGCCGGCGGCAGCTTGCATATCGCGCAGTTCGGCATCGGCTTCGGCCGCGGCACGGGTGCGCAGCAGGGCGGTGCGGGCTTGTTCGCTGCGGCCGCGCTGCACCAGCCAGCGCGGCGATTCAGCCAGCAAGGCGCTGCCGAAAGTGAATACCAGGCCTGGCGCAAGGCACATCCAGAAGATGCTGCGCCAGGCATGGTCCTTGGCGTCGAAAACTGCGGCGGCACGCGCGGTTTCCGCCAAGGCTTGCGCGGCTTGCGTCGCGCCTTCGACATGTTGCGCCTGCACCAGGCCGATCACGGCTGCCGCCACCAGGCCGATGGTGAGCAGGAGCTGGAACAGGGCGGCGCCGCGGCCGCGCTGCTCGGCGCGCAGGCATTCGGCCAGGTACAAAGGCACGACTACGCCGATCAAGCCGCCGCTGATCCCTTGCAGCAGGCGCCCCAGCAACAGTGGGGTATAGCCGTCCGACAGCGCGATCAGGGGAATGCTGATGGTGAACAGGGCGCCGGCCAGCACCATCGCCCAGCGGCGTCCGATGGCGTCGGCAATGGCGCCGGCAAACAGCGAAGACAGCACGGAACCGAGCAGCACCGCAGCAACGATGAAGCTCAGTTGCTGGGCGCTCAGCTTCCACGCGACGGAGGCGGTCGACTCAAGGTAAGGCAGGGCGCCGGCAATGATGCCGACATCGATCCCGTAAAGCAGGCCGCCCATCCCGGCGATAAACAGTAAATAGCGCATGGATAAGGCCTGCATTGGATCTCCTGTATGGTTATGAGAGCGGGATGGCCTCGCCTTCAACGAAGACGGCCACGGGGTGTAGGGACTGGTCCAGCACGACGATGTCGGCCCAGGCCCCCGGCGCCAGGCGGCCGCGCTGCGACTCGCCCAGGTAATCGGCAGGGAAGAGCGACAGGCGCTGCGAAGCTTCCGCCACGTCCATGCCCAGGCTGACGAAGTTGCGCAAGGCCTGGTCCATGGTCAGCACGGAGCCGGCCAGCGAACCGGTGGCAAGGCGCACGCAGCCCATGCACTTGAACACGCGCTGGGTGCCGAGCGCGTACTCGCCGTCCGGCATGCCGGTGGCGGAGGTGGCGTCGGTCACGCCGTACAGGCGCGGAATGGCGCGCAGCGCGGCGCGCATGGCGCCCGGATGCACGTGCAGCAGGTCGGGAATGATCTCGGCATATTCCGCATGCGCCATGGCCACGTCCACCATGCCCGGCTCCTTGTGGCTCATGCCGGTCATGCCGTTGAACAGGTGGGTGAAGCCGGCGGCGCCGGCGCGCATGGCAGCCACGCCGTCGTCGTAGCTGCCGGCGCTGTGGCCGATCTGGACGCGGATGCCCATGTTCTTCAGGTGCGGTATCAGTTCCAGGTGGCCCGTCACTTCGGGCGCCATGGTCAGCACGCGGATCGGCGCGATGGCGTGGTAGCTCTCCACCAGTGCGCGGCTGCCGGTCACCACGTCGGGCGGCTGGGCGCCGAGGCGGCGGCGGTTCAGGAACGGGCCTTCCAGGTGCACGCCCAGCATGCGCGCGCCGTGCTGCGGGCGTTGCGCGATGACGCCGGCCAGGCCTTGCAGTGCGTGGCGGATCGAATCCTCCCTGGCGGTCAGGGTGGTGCCGAGCAGCGCGGTGGTGCCGTGCCGCGCGTGGCTGCGCGCTACCACGCTGCCGGCTGCGCCGCCTTCCATGATGTCGACGCCGGCGGCGCCGTGCACGTGCAGGTCGACAAAGCCGGGGAGGATGGTCAGGCCTGCGCCGGGCGGCCCTTCGGTGATGCTGGTGATGCGCTGATCGAAGGCGATGCTGCCGTTGATCCAGCCGTCGGGAGTGAGGATGCGACCTTGCAGCATCTTTACTCCGCGACGATCACTTCGATGCCGCGCTTCTCCAGCCCATCGCGGTATTCGGCGCTGATGCTGGCGTCGGTGACGACGGTGTGCACGCGGTCCAGTTGCACGATGCGGTGCAGCGAGACGCGGCCGAACTTGGAAGCGTCGGTCAGCACGATGACTTTCTTGGCGCGCTCCACCATCTTGTGGTTCAGGTTTGCTTCCGCTTCGTGGTGGGTGGTGATGCCGAACTGCAGGTCGAAGCCGTCGACGCCGAGGAACAGCTTGTCGAAGTTGTAGGCCGACAGGCAGGCTTCGGCCTGGGCGCCCTGCAGCGACAGCGATTGCTTGCGCAGGCGGCCGCCGGTCAGGATCAGGTCCACGCCCGGCGCGTCGGCCAGCTCCCACGCGATGTTCAGGCCGTTGGTCAGCACCGTCACGTCGCTGGCGTCGCGCAGCTGGCGCGCCAGCGAGATGGTGGTGGTGCCGGAGTCGATGATCACGTTGTCGCCCGGCTGCACCATGCGTGCGGCCAGCAGGCCGATTTGCTCTTTCTGCGCCTGGTTCAGCGAATCCTTCTGGCGGATGGTGTGCTCGGTCGGCGGCGTGCGCGCCAGCAGGGCGCCGCCGTGGCTGCGCTGCACCAGGCCCTGGGATTCCAGCACACTGAGGTCGCTGCGGATGGTGACGGCGGAGACGCCTAGCTTGTCCACCAGGTCGGTGACCTGGACCGAACCATGTTGTACGATCGCCTGCAGGATGGTTTCGCGGCGTTGGCTGGTATTTCGCATGTCTTCTGTCGCTGGCTGTCAAAACGTCGAGCTTAACAGATGGCGGCAGCGCTGTGCCCGGCAGCGGCGTTGGCGCTGCAGGCGCGCGCATATTGCGCCAGCACGCGGCCGACCTTGTGTTCCAGCAGGGCTTGCGGCGCGGCCGCCAGTTTTCCCTGCAGCACGGCGGGCACTTGCTCCGGTAGGTACTGGCTCAGCAAAGGCAGCGGGATGCTGCGGCCGGCCAGGTTGGCCAGGAGCTGGCTGACGGCGGCGGCCACTGTCGGCTCGCCCCAGTAATAGCGGCAGCGGTCGGACAGGCCGTAGCGGCGCATCAGGCGCTGTTCCTCGGCGCTGCCCAGGTAATGCTTTTGCCAGTGCTGCGGCTTGGCCAGCATGGCCTCGTCCAGCACGTCCATCAGGCGCGAGGCCTGCTCCTTGCCCAGCAAGGCTTCCTCGATCAGGCACAGCGCCAGGAAGCCTTCGCGCAGGGCGAAGGTGGCGGCCGGGCCGACCTTGAGTATGGCGTAGTGGTCGCGCACCATCTCGTGCAGGCCCGCTTCGCGCTGGTAGTCGGTGGAATGCGCTTCGAACACCAGGCCGGGCTGGCTGGCGGCGAAGGCGGACAATCCGGCCGCCGCAACCGCGTCGTAGTGCTGCACATTGGCCTGGTCGAAATCGACGCCCGGCTGCACCACCATGGCGATCACGCGCTGCCATGCAGCGTGCAGGCCGGCTTTGGCGAAGGCGCGGCGGTGCACCTCGAGCGTGCGCTGCGCCGCCTGCGGCGCGGTGACGGCAAGCGCCTGTTCCAGCGATGCCTCGCCGCCCGGCACAGGCACTTCAGTGCCGATCACATACACCGGCGGCGGCAGGCCGGCGCGGGCCGCCGACTGCTCGGCGATGACGGCCAGGCGGACCGCGCGGGCGGCCACGGTTTCGTCGCTCAGCACCGGCTCGTCGTCGGCGCAGCGCATGCTGCAATCGAGGTGGATCTTGTGGAAGCCGGCCGACACGTAGGCGTCGATCAGCACGTCGGCATGCGCCATGGCGCTGGCCGCGTCCTGCGACTGCCAGGCGTTGGGGCCGAGGTGGTCGCCGCCCAGTACCAGGCGGTCGGCCGGGAAGCCCTGCTCCTGCGCCAGGCGATGCACATAGTCGCGGAATTGCGCCGGCTGCATGCCGGTGTAGCCGCCGAACTGGTCCACCTGGTTGGAGGTGGCTTCCACCAGCAGCAGCGTGCCGTATTGCGCGGCCACCTGCATGGCGGCGCGCAGCACGGCGGGGTGGCTGCAGCAGACGCTGTACAGGCCGACGGCGTTGCCGGCGCGGTGCGCCTCGACGATTTGCAGGACTGGGGAAAGCTGGGCAGGCTGTTTCATCGTCGTCTTAGTTCGTTTGTTGGCGCGCCAGCAGGGCGGCGCCGCGTGCACCGCCGGCATCGCCGAAGCGCGGCGCCAGCACTGGCGGAGTTTGCACGCCGCGGAACAGGTGGCGGCGCATGGCGGCCGGCAGTTGCTGGTACAGGTGCGACAGCTTGGATAGTCCGCCGCCCAGCACGATGGCGTGCGGGTCGTAGGCCAGCACCAGGCCGGCCATGGCGTGGCCCAGCAGGTCGAGGTGGATCGCCAGCGCTTGCGCGGCCAGGGCGTCGCCGTTGTTGGCGCGGCCCACGATCGCCAGCGGCTGTGCGCCGTCGCCGCCGAGGTGGGCGTGCAGCTGCGACAGGCCGGGACCGGAGACGTAGCGCTCGAGGCAGCCCTGCTTGCCGCAGGGGCAGTCCAGCACCGGCAGCTTGTAGAGGGCCAGCAGCGGCGCGGGAATCGTCCAGTGGCCCCACTCGCCGGCAATGGCGTTGAAGCCGCGTTGCAGGCGGCCGTCGACGCAGTAGCCGCCGCCGGCGCCGGTGCCGATGATGGCGCCAAACATGGTGGGCAGGCCTGCTGCAGCGCCGCCTTGCGCTTCCGACAGGGCGAAGCATTGGCAGTCGTTGCCGATGACGACGGGACGCGCCAGCGCTTCCTGCAGCGCGGCGGCGACCAGGCGCCCGTTCAGGGCCGGCACGTTGGAGCTGAGCTGGCGGCCGGTGGCGCTGTCGATCACGCCGGGCAGGCCGATGCCGACCGCGGCAGCCGGAGCCTGCGGGCCAAGCGCTGCGTCGCCGCGCGCCGCCAGGCCGCCGATCGCGGCGACGAATTCATTGAAGTCGGTGCCCGGCGTCGCGACGCGCTCGCGGAACACTTCCCGCAGTTCGCCGCCGGCATCGATCCACGACACCAGTTCGATCTTGGTGCCGCCGATATCGATGCCGTGATAGCCGGTTTGCTCAGAACTGGTCATGGCGGTAGATGGTGACGCCTTGCACCACGCGGTTGACGGTGCCGTCGGCGAAGGGATTGTCGGGTGCCAGGCCCAGCGTGGCCGACTGGTGCAGGGCGTATTGCTGCGCCATCAGCAGCCACAGTGGCGCCAGCCAGGCGTCCGGCAAGGCGGGCGCTGCGACCGTGACGTCGGATTCGCTGCCGACGGTGATCACCGAACCTGCCACGCCTTCGCGGCGCAGCTCTTGCAGCAGGTCTTCCTCATACCGGCGCGCCAGCGCTTTGCCGCTGCGGAACAGCACAACCAATGATTGCTTGTTCAGCGCCGACTTCGGGCCGTGGCGGAAACCGAGCGCGGTGTTCGACATGGCCAGCACGCGGCCGCCCGTCAGTTCCAGTATTTTCAGCGCGGATTCCTTGGCAAGTGCTTCCAGCGGACCGCTGCCCAGGTAGACCACGCGCTGTACCGGCTGCGCGGCCAGCGTGGCCACCGGCGCTGCCCAGTCGCGCAATGCGGTGTCGCCGGCCTGCGCCAGCGCTGCCAGGTGCTCCTGCCATTCGCCCTTGCCCAGCACGCACAGGGCGGCCAGCAGCATGCAGGTGAAGCTGCTGGTCATGGCGAAACCACGGTCGCAGCTGGCGGCAGGCATCAGCAGGTTGAAGGCGCGCGCGTCGGTATCGCCCTTGCGTGCCAGCTGGCCTTGCGCATTGCAGGTGATGTTCAGGAAGCGTGCGTCGGCTACCAGCTCGCGCACCAGGTCGACCGCGGCCAGGCTTTCCGGGCTGCTGCCGCTGCGGGCGAAGGACACCAGCAGGGTTGGCGCGTCCGGGTCGAGGTAGAGCTCCGGGTGGGTCAGCAGGCTGGTGGTGGCCACGGCGCGCACCTGCGCTGGCCAGGCCGCGTTCAGTTCATCGGCAACGATCTCGCCGACATAAGAGGAGCTTCCGGCGCCAGTCAGGATCACGCGCTGCTGCGGATCGTGCAGGCAGCCGCCGACGAAAGCGGCAACGTCGGCCGCGCGGCTTTGCAGGCTGCTGCGCAGTTCGCGCCACAGAGCCGGCTGCTGCGTAATCTCTTCGGCGGTATCGAGGCCGCGGATATCGCGCCAGGATTGCGGGTCACGCTGGAGGAGGGTAGTCATCGAAAAAAGAAAAGTTATTCGTTGGCTGAAAGCATAAATAGTATATTTCGAAAAGTCAAATGCGAAAGACAAACGAAAGATCTGGCCGGATGAACAGTGTGCCGGAACGGTGGTGAAGCGTTCATAATTCAGCATGCTACGTTGCGTGATAGCTACTATTCGAAAGATATTGCGCTGATTTGCTGGTCAAACGAAAGTAAATTGCGTGAAAAATGGGTGCGATAGCGCAGTTTCCTTTCTTTTTGTTGACCTTTTTTGCTTTTATTCCTAAAGTAGGACCGTCAAAACGAAAAATATTGCACCTTAGGCAGGCTTATGAAGAGACTCACCCGCACTGCAATTGCCGCTGCCGCGATGGCGCTGGCCACTGGCGCCGCCCTGGCTGCCCCGCTCGGAAAACTGCGCAGCATTGCTGCCGCGCCGGCCGCTGCCGCGGAAGGCCTGTCCTGGGACCTCGCGACCGAATCCGGCGCCATCGTGCGCGTCAGCCTGCTGCAGGACGACGTGCTGCGCATCTGGGCTGGCCCCAAAGGCAAACTGACCGATGCCGGGGACAAGGCGGCCGCCATCGTGATCGGCAAGCCGGCCGCGCATATTGAGCATAGCGTAAGCGAACAGCCCGACCACATTTTGCTGCGCACTGCGAAACTGGCCTTGCGCATCGACCGCAACCCCTTGCGTTTCAGCCTGTTCCGCGCTGGTGAAACGCAGCCGCTGTGGCGCGAAGTACAGCCGCTGGAGCTGGGGGACAGGACCAGCGTGCAGACCCTGTCCAGCGACAAGGCGGAACGCTTCTTTGGCGGCGGCCAGCAGAATGGCCGCTTCGAGTTCAAGGGGCGCCAGCTTGCCGTATCCTATTCGGGCGGATGGGAAGAGGGCGACCGCCCAAGCCCGGCGCCATTTCTCATGAGTTCGCGCGGCTGGGGCATGCTGCGCAACACCTGGTCCGACGGCAGCTATGATTTGCGCCAGCAGGACGTCGTCGCCTTGCAGCACGCAGAACCGCGCTTCGATGCCTACTACTTCGTCGGCAAGGATGTGCGCGACGTGCTGGCGCGCTACACCGAGTGGACCGGCCGCGCGCGCATGCTGCCGCGCTGGGCGCTGGAATACGGCGATGCCGATTGCTACAACGACGGCGACAACGTGAAGAAGCCGGGCACTGTGCCGAAAGGCTGGAGCGATGGCCCAAGCGGCAAGACGCCGGACGTTGTCGATTCGGTGGCGCGGAGATACCGTGAGAACGATATGCCGGGCGGCTGGATCCTGCCCAACGACGGCTACGGTTGCGGCTACACCAGCCTGCCGGAAACCGTGCAGGGCCTGGCGAAATACGGCTTTCGCACCGGCCTGTGGACCGAGAACGGCGTCGACAAGATCAAGTGGGAAGTAGGCGCCGCCGGCAGCCGGGTGCAGAAGCTGGACGTGGCCTGGACCGGCAAGGGCTACCAGTTCTCGCTGGATGCCAACAAGTCGGCCTACGACGGCATCCTGGACAATTCCGACAGCCGCCCTTTCATCTGGACCGTGATGGGATGGGCCGGTACGCAGCGCTATGCGGTGGCATGGACTGGCGACCAGAGTGCAAGCTGGGACTACATTCGCTGGCACGTGCCGACGCTGGTGGGCTCCGGCCTGTCCGGCCAGGCGTATGCGACCGGCGACGTGGATGCGATCTTTGGCGGCAGCCCCGAAACCTATTCCCGCGACCTGCAGTGGAAGGCATTCACGCCGGTGCTGATGGGGATGTCGGGCTGGTCTGCCAATGCGCGCAAGCATCCATGGTGGTTCGACGAGCCTTACCGCAGCATCAACCGCCGCTACCTGAAACTCAAGCTGCGCCTGACGCCTTACATGTACACGCTGGCGCACGAAGCGGAACAGACCGGCGCGCCGCTGGTGCGCGGCTTGATGTGGGACTACCCATCCGACCCTGCCGCCTTCACCGAAGCGTACAAGTACCAGTTCCTGCTGGGCCGCGAGGTGCTGGTAGCGCCCGTGTATCGCAGCCAGGCGGTGTCGCAAGGCTGGCGCAAGGCGATCCATCTGCCGCAGGGAACATGGTTCGAGTACTGGGACGGCCGCCAGGCAACGGCCGGCGCCGCGGGGCGCGACATCGACTTGCAGGTCACCCTCGACAAGCTGCCGATCTTCGTTCGCGCCGGCGCCATCCTGCCGATGTATCCGGAAGTCCTGTACGACGGCGAAAAACCGAAGGACGTGCTGACGCTGGACCTGTATCCGCACGGCGAATCGTCGTTCACGCTGTACGAGGACGACGGCAACACGCGCCAGTACCAGAAGGGTGCATTCAGCCGGCAGGTCCTGCGCATGCGTGAATCCGGCGGCGCCGTGAGTGTCGACATCGCCCCGGTGGAAGGCAGCTACGCAGGCCAGGAGGCACGCCGAAGCTACGTCCTGCGCATGCTGACGCGACAGCGCCCGGCGGCGGTCGCCTCTGCAAGCCGCACCCTGCCCGCATGCGCGGACCGCGCTGCCTATGACGCTGCCGCGGAAGGCTGGTATTACGACCCGCAGGAGCGCACCGGCACGCTGCACGTAAAGACCGCGAAGCAGGACATCCGCCAGCCGCTGCAAATCAGCGTCCAGGGCGCGCAAGCACTGGCCGCACAGGACGGAAGCTTCCCGCAAGCTCCTGAACTGGGCCGCGCCTTGCCGCCGGACGCCTTGCTGGTGGTGAACCGCCCCGCAGAGGAGCCAGGACACGCGCTTGAAAACGCCTTCGACGACCAAGACGCCACCTGGTTCCGCACCACCCGCAACCAGTCGATCCGCACCGGCGCCCACGAATGGACCATCGGTTTCACCGAGCGCCGCCTGGTTGACGGCATCGAGATCGCGCCGCGCAACGACGAGCACTGGAAGCACGGCCAGGTGCGGGACTATGAAATCTACATCGCCGACACGAACGGCGAATGGGGCAAGCCGAACTTCACCGGCCGCCTGAAGCTGCAGAAGGAGACGCAGACCATCAACTTCCCGGCCACAGCTGGCCGCCTGCTGCGCTTCCGCGTGCTCAGCACGCAGAACCCGGAAGGGGAAGGCGCGGCTTCCACCGACCCGATGGTGACGGCCGCCGTCCAGGCGCCGGCCAAGGCAATCAACGCCATGCAGCCGGCCGAAGTGGGGCCGATCGCGTTGTCCAGCTTCCGCATCCTCGAACATCGTGCGAAGGAAGGCACGGAGCAGCAAAGCTTCCTGTCGGACCTGCCATTGCCGAAAGGCGTCGGACGCGATCGTCCTGCCGGCAAGGGAAAGGACATGCGCATGAACGGCCTGTGGTTCCGCAAGGGACTGGGCGTCGGCCCCGCCAGCCGCATCGACCTGCAGCTGGAAGGCAGCTGGAACCTCCTGCGCGCCGACCTGGGCGTGGACGACAGCTGCCGTAGCGCCGGCGGCCTGCAATTCCAGGTCTGGAGCAGCGAGCGCCTGCTGTACGACAGCGGCCTGGTGACGGCGCCTGCCGTCGTCAAGCCGGAAATCGATGTACGCGGGTTGCGGCAACTCAGCCTGCGGACCCTGGGTGCGCGCGGCGCCCAGCCAGCCCAGGTTTGCGGCAACTGGGCCAATGCCGTACTGCTGGGCACAGAAGGCGCCACCGCCAAGACGCGCTGACCGCACATTTTTCGTCACCAAGAACGAACCCCTCTTCGGACCGGGGAGGGCGTTTTGCAAACTAAAAAAAGGAGATGCAAGTGGAACTGAAGAAATTGATCGCTGCGCTGGCAGCCATTGGATGTGCTGGCGGGGCCTTGGCAGACGGGGCGGATGACAAGAAGGACGAGAAAGGCGAGAAGATCCACCGCGTCGAAGTGACCGGCTCGAGCCTGAAGCGCATCAACGCCGAAACCGCATCGCCGGTGCAGGTCATCGACGCCAAGCAGATCGAAAACATGGGCGCCCGCACCCTGATGCAGGTGCTGGACAACCTGCCAGCCGCGCGCCCGGCCCAGCAAGACTTCCGTTCCATGTTCACCGGCTCCGACGGCGCCTCGCAAGCGAACCTGCGAGGCCTCGGCGCGCAAGGAACCCTGGTGCTGCTGAACGGCCGCCGCCTGTCCTTCTACGGCGCACCGGCCGGCTTCCAGACCATGTTCGTCAATATCGACTCGATTCCCGCTGCGGCGATCGAGCGCATGGAAATCCTGACTGATGGTGCGTCTGCGGTGTACGGCTCGGACGCGGTGGCCGGCGTGATCAACGTCATCACCAAGAAGAACTACCAGGGACTGGAAGCGAAGGTCAGCACCGACCATTCGCAGGAGGTGTCGGCCTACGGCGAGCACCAGGCCAGCCTGGTGTACGGGAAGGGCGACTTCGGCAGCGACGGCTACAACTTCATGGCGTCCCTGAACGTGTACAAGCGCGACCGCATCGCGCTGGCCGATACCTACGACAAGCGCCCGGACTACTACTACGTCAACAACCCGAACTTCATTTCGAACTTCCGCGTCGGCGTCGGCAGTGAACCGGGCCAGCCTAACCCGGGCACCTTCTTCGTATTCGATCCGGCCAGGAACAATGCCCGCACCCAGCGTGCGGTGACCGGCTGTTCCACCATGATCACCGAAGCATCCGGTACACGCTGCGTGTGGAACAACCTGCCGTACTCCATCGATACCGGCCCGACTTCCGACCGCGCAACCGGCTTCCTGTCCGGCCGCAAGAAGCTTGGCGAAGACCTGGAATTCTTTGCCGAAGCAGCCTTTACCCACATCAAGCTGCGCGGCGAGAACGGCCCGCGCAGCTTCAACAGCGGCACCACCAACAACTGGTTCTCCCGCAATACCGGCACCACCTTGAACACCTTCAGCTACCCTTACCTTGGCCCCAACAACGTCTACCTGAAAGGCAAGCTCGATGCCGACATGGCCGCCAAGATGGGCGGCGCGGCGGGCCTGAACTACGTCCTGCAGGATGCGGCTGGCCACTTCGGCCAGAAGAACCTGGACGACAACTACCGCGTGCTGGCCGGCCTGAAGGGGCACCTGGCCGGCAGCTGGGACTTCGAAACCGCACTGGGTGTCGCAGGCAGCCATTCCACCCTGTACCAGACCATCAACGTGAATACCAAAGGCTTCGAGAAAGCCTTCGGTCCCTTCACCAAGGACCCGGTCACCGGCCGCACCTATATCGCTGACAACCCGGCCTACAAGTTCGGCGAAATCAGCGAAGCCAATGCGGCCCTGATCCGCGAAGCGTATCCGACCTTCGACATCCAGTCCTGGACGAAGCTGATTACCTTCGACGCCAAGGTGGAAGGCACGCTGTTCAAGCTGGGCGAACGCGAAGTGCGCGCTGCCTTCGGCACCAACCTGATGCGCGAAAGCTTCGATACTCCCGGCAATCCGGATGCCGCCAATGGCCTGATCACGCAGCAGGGCGGTTCCTGGTTCGACGGCAAGCGCACCGTCAGCGCGCTGTTCGGCGAAGTGGTGGTTCCGGTCACCGACACGCTGGAAGTCAACGCCGCGGCGCGCCTGGACAAATACCCGCACTTCTCCGCCAACCTTGCGCCGAAGGTCGGCGTGCAATGGCGCGCGCGTCCTGAAATCATGGTGCGCGGCACCTACTCGGAAGGCTTCCGTGCCCCCAACCTGGCAGAATCGGGCAGCGGCGGCGTGTTCGCGCAGGTGGGCGGCATCCGCGACACCGTGCGCTGCGACGAAACCAACGCCATCGCCAAGCTGCTGCAGATGTCTGTCACCGCGACCGACCGCGACCTGGGCAAGACCCTGCTCAATTCCAACTGCTCGACCACCGTGGGCGGCCTGACCCCGCCGAACCCGAACCTGACGCCGGAGAAAGCCAAGATCTCGACCCTTGGCCTGGTGCTCCAGCCGGCCAAGGACGTCAGCATTTCGCTGGACTACTGGTTCGTCTACCGCCGCAACGAAATCGTGCGCCAGGACTTCAACCAGCTGTTCACCGCGCTGGTCGACCAGTACGGCCCAAGCCTGGCCGGCACCGACAAGGCAATCCGCAACGAGCTTTCCGATGCCGACCGCGCCAATATGGCAGCCGTGGCCGCCATGTGCGCCAATCCCGCCAATGCCGCTGCCTGCACCGGCCCGCTGCCGAAGTACTCGGTGGGCAACCTGGGTGGCCTGATCAATTCCTACTCGAACCGCGGCCGCACCCTGCTGGACGGCTTAGACATCGATGCGCGTGCCCGCTTCTCGCTGGGCGAATACGGCAAGCTGGGTACCGGCGCCGCATTCACCATCCGCAAGCGCGAAACCTACAACTACGAAGACGGCAGCGGCTTCTCCGGCAACTACGTCGGTTACTACGATTCGCCGCGCCTGCGCGCCACCTTCAACGCCGACTGGACCTACCAGAACCTGGTCACCAGCCTGTTCGTGAACTACACCGGCAAGGCCAAATGGGCATTTGGCGCATACGACACCGACAACGCACCGGAGAATTGCACCGCCGGCGGCGTCGCATTGCCGGATGACCTGTGCGGCGGCCAGCCTTCGTACTACACCGTCAACCTTGGCTTCAACTGGAAGCCGGTCAAGAACCTGGACCTGGGCCTGAACATCAAGAACGTCACCAACAAGAGGCCGTACTACGACCCGAACGGATGGGAAGGATACAACCACCAGCAAAACCTGTTCGGCCGCGTCTTCTCGCTCTCGGCCAACTACAAGTTCTGGTAACCTGCGACCCAACCAAAGAGGTAACGACTAGATGGACAAGCAATTCAATCGACGACACTTCCTCACCGCTGGCGCCGCGCTGGCGGGCAGCCTGCTGCTGCCTTCCGCCTTTGCGGCGGGCAGCCGCGAAAAGCTCCGGCTCGGCATGATCGGCACCGGCATGCGCGGCCAGGTGCTGCTGCGCGAACTGATACGCCGCGACGACGTGGAAGTCGCTGCGCTGTGCGATATCGAGCCGATCATGCTGGGCAAGGCCCTGGCGCAGTTCGAGAAGGCCGGCAAGGCCAAGCCGCGCACCTTCGGCGAGGATGGCGACAAGCACGCCTACCGCCGCATGCTGGACGCGAAACAGCTCGATGGCGTCATCATTGCCACGCCTTGGGAATGGCATGCGCAAATGGCGATCGACGCCATGCAAGCCAGAGTGCCTGTCGGCTGCGAGGTAGTAGCAGGCGTGACGCTGAAGGATCACTGGGACGTGCTGGACACCCAGCTCAAGACCGGCACGCCGTATATGCTGCTGGAAAACGTGTGCTACCGCCGCGACGTGATGGCGGTGCTGCAGATGGTGCGCTCCGGCCTGTTCGGCGAACTGGTGCACCTGCAGGGCGGCTACCAGCACGACCTGCGCGCCGTGAAGTTCAACAACGGCGACCCGGCCAAGCCATACGGCAGCGGCATCGAGTTCGGCGCCAAGGGCTGGTCGGAAGCGAAGTGGCGCACCGAGCACTCCGTGCAGCGCAATGGCGAGCTGTATCCAAGCCATGGCATCGGGCCGTGCGCGATGTACACCAATATCAACCGCGGCAACCGCTTCACCCGCATCAACACCTTCGCCACCAAGGCGCGCGGCCTGCACGACTACATCGTCAAGCAGGGCGGCGCCGATCATCCGAGCGGCAAGGTGAAGTTCAGCCTGGGCGACGTGGTGACCACCACGCTGTCCTGCGAGAACGGCGAGACCATCATCCTGCAGCACGACACTTCGCTGCCGCGTCCTTACTCGCTGGGCTTCCGCGTGCAGGGCACCAATGGCTTGTGGATGGACGTGAACCATTCCATCCACATCGAAGGCAAGAGCAAGCCGCACCAGTGGGACGACTTCCAGGCCTACCAGGACCAGTACGACCACCCGTTGTGGCGCAAATACGCAGGCGACGCAGCGGGCGCGGGGCACGGCGGCATGGACTACTTCGTGATCCACGCTTTCGTGGCAGCGCTGAAGGCGCGTGCGCCGATGCCGATCGATATCTACGACGCGGTGACGTGGAGCGCCATCACGCCACTGTCCGAGCAATCGATTGCGCAGAACTTCCAGACGCTGGACTTCCCTGACTTCACACGAGGCCAGTGGAGCAAGCGCAAGCCGATCTTCGCTTTCGACGATCGCTACTGACATCGCTGAGGTAATATTGCCGTTCTCTTAACCATTTTAGAAAGCGTAAGAGGATGACAAGGAAAGTACTCACCGCTGTGGCATTGAGCCTGCTGGCGGCAAGCGCCTGGGCGCAGGAAGAGGCCCCGGCGCCAGAAGGCGATACGATTGTGATCACGGGCCAGCGCCCCGGCCCGGGCCTGTGGAAGGTCAGTAAAGGCGAACACGTGATGTACGTTTTCGGCGATTATGCACCGCTGCCGATCAAGATGGACTGGCGCTCCCACGAAGTGGAAGCCATCATCGCCAAGTCCCAGGAATACCTGCCCAAGCCGTCGTTTGGCATTTCCGTCGGCTGGTGGGGCGGCATCAAGATGCTGCCATTTGCCATCGGAATCAAGAATAACCCGGACGGCGGCAAGCTGATCGACGTGCTGCCAGCCGATACTTACGACCGCTGGCAAGCGCTCAAGACAAAATACATCGGCAAGAACGACAGCATCGAGCGGGAACGCCCGATGTTCGTTGCCGACACGCTGTACCAGCAAGGGCTGGAAAAGAACGGCCTGACCATGCGCACCGACGTCTATTCGAAGCTCGACAAGCTGGTGAAGCAGTACAAGGTGAAGGTCACGTCCAGTAACGTCCAGACCGAACTCGAAAGCCCGACCGAGGCCCTGCGCGCATTCAAGAATTCACCGGGAACGGACGTGCTTTGCTTTGCCAGGACCGTGGAGCGCCTCGAGTCCGATCTCGATGCGATGCGCGCGCGCGCCAATGCATGGGCGGTCGGCGACATGTCGAAGATCTCTTCCCTGAGCTTTGCCGACCGCGAAGCCGCATGCACCGACGCAGTGCTGAACAACGACGCGTTCAAGTCGAACGAGAAGCTGAAGCAGGTGAAGGAAACGATGCAGAAGAACTGGCTGGCCAACGCCGAGCGCGCACTGGCGGCCAATGATTCGACCTTCGCCGTGCTGCCGCTGGTGCGCCTGCTCGATCCGAAAGGCCCCTTGGCCGAGCTGCAGGCCAAGGGCTACAAGGTGGAGGCGCCCGAGTAAGCGCCCCCGCATCACGCAGGCCTGGCGCGCATTGCGCCGGCGCCGGCTTGCTGCGGCAGCTTGAACACTTCCAGCGCCTTGGCGACGGCCTGCGCCTGCAGGTCCAGCACGCCGGTGGCGGCGGAAGCTTCCTCCACCATCTGGCTGTTCTGGCGCGTCACTTCGTCAAGCTGCACGATGGCGTCTTTCACCTGGTTGACGCCGTCGCTCTGTTCGCGCGTCGCGCCGCGGATATCGCCCATGATGGAGGCCACGCGGCCGATCGCGGAAATCACCGCATCCATGTCCTTGCCGGCCGCGGTGGCCACGTTGGCGCCGCCTTCGATCTTGCCGGCAGAGGCATCGATCAGGACTTTGATGTCCTTGGCCGCCGCCGCGCTGCGCTGCGCCAGGTTGCGCACTTCGCTTGCTACCACCGCGAAACCGCGGCCGCTTTCGCCGGCGCGCGCCGCTTCCACCGCTGCATTGAGGGCCAGGATATTGGTCTGGAAAGCGATGCCGTCGATCAGGCCGATGATGTCGACGATCTTGTGCGAGGACTGGCGGATCTCGTCCATTGCCGTCACCACCTGCGCCACGGCGACGCCGGTGCGTTCGGCCAGCGCAGTCGCTTCGGTCGCCACGCCATTGGCGGTATTCACGTTGTCGGCTGTCTGGCTCACGGTGCCGGTAATCAGCCCAATATGCGCCGTGGTCTGTTCCAGGTTGGCCGCCTGCGCTTCGGTGCGCGCTGCCAGGTCGACGTTGGCGCTGCGCACCTGCGTCGTGGTGCTGCGGGTCAGTGCGAAATTGCCGCGGATGTCGCCCAGTATCGACGCCAGGTTCAGGTTCAGCTGGCGCACGAAGGCCTGCAGTTGGCCCAGTTCATCGTGGCGGTCGACCGCCATGCGCGTGGTCAGGTCGCCGCCGGCCAGGATGCGGGTGGCGTTGATGCAGGCCTGGACCGGCGCCACGATGGCGCGGTGCAGGTTGTACCAGCCGTACAGCGCCAGCGCCGCCAGCAGCAACGCCTGCACGTGCAGCGCGGAGTCGGAGTAGGGCAGCACGGCATGCAGCGCCATCGCCAGCGCCAGCAGCGCCATGCTGCCGAAGCACAGCGCCATGCGCTGCGACAGGGAGATGTCGCGCAGCGCATTGGCGATCTTCCTGCGGCCGCGCGGTGCAGCGGCGCCGCGCGCGATGCGCACGCCATCCGGATTCGGGCTCTTGACGGTGCGGTACAAAGCCTCGGCATCCTTGACCTGCTGCGGCTTCGGCTTGGTGCAGACCGACATGAAGCCGGTCGTGCGGTTCTTCTCGATCACGGGGGTAACGTTGGCGATGCACCAGAAGTAGCCGCCATTCCTGCAGCGGTATTTGACCAGGCCGCGCCATGGTTCGCCCGACATGGTGGTGCGCAGCATATCCTCGTCGATTTGCGCCGGCATGTCCGGGTGATAGAAGGCCTTTTGCGGGCGTCCGATCAGGTCCTCGCCGGCGTAGTCGCCGACAGCGATGAACGTCGAATTGGTGTAGGTCAGGCGGCCCTGCAGGTCGGTGGTGATGACGATGGGCTTGCCGTCTTCAAGCAGGGTTTCGTGTTCGGCTGCGGTGAGTGTGCTGCGCATTTTTGACACTTTGTTTCAGTTGGGAAAGATCGCAGAGCATACTAGCAGATCGACGAATGGCCGCGCCGAAAGCGTGGCCATTTCGTGGTTTTTCCGCCAAAATAGTTGTCGCGCAGTTAAGCTGGCAATTCCATCGCAAAGCCGACGCCAAAGCGGTTCCAGGCGTTGATGGCGCCGATGACGAAGGTCAGTTCCGACAGCTCCTGTTCGCTGAACTGGGCAGCGACCTCGCTGTACACCTCGTCCGGCGCGCCGTTTTTGGAGAGTTCGGTCAGCGTTTCGGTCCACAGCAGCGCGGCGCGTTCGCGCTCGTCGAAGAACGGCGTTTCGCGCCAGGCCGGCAGCGCCAGCAGGCGGCGCACGTCTTCGCCGTGCTTGAGCGCGTCCTTGCTGTGCATGTCGATGCAATAAGCGCAGCCATTGATCTGCGAGGCGCGGATCTTGACCAGCTCGCGCAGCGAGAGCGGCAGCAGCGATTCGGCGATGGCGCGCTCGAGGCCCATCATGGCCTTCATGGCGGTCGGGGCGGCGGCGGTGTAGTTGATGCGTTTCATGGTGAATTCCTCCAAGTGGTTGCGATGAATCCACTTTAGTCCGGACGAGATTGCGGATAAACTGGTCTTTATCGTTTTGAATATACGGAAAGTCGAACAATCATGGCTTTTGACCGTCTTGAGGCCATGCGCGCCTTCTGCCGCATCGTCGAGGTAGGGAGTTTCGTCGGCGCGGCCGAAGCACTGGGCGTGCCGAAGACCACCATCTCCGGCCAGATCCAGGGCCTGGAGGCGCACCTGGGCATGAAGCTGCTGCACCGGACCACCCGCCGCGTGTCGCCCACCACCGACGGCGCGGCCTATTACGAAGGCGCCCGCGCGCTGCTCGACGACCTGGATGAACTGGAGTCCTCGCGCAACGATGCGCGCGGCCGGGTGCGGGTTGAGATGCCGTCGCCGGTCGGCACTGGCCTGATCATTCCCGCCTTGCCGGACTTCGCGGCGCGCTATCCGGATGTGCGGCTCGATATCGGCTGCGGCGAGCGCGTGGTGGACCTGGTGCAGGAGGGAATCGATTGCGCCTTGCGCGGCGGGCCGGTGGCGGACCAGGACCTGGTGGCAAGGCCGGTGGGGAATATGCGCTTCTGCCTGTGCGCTGCGCCGTCCTACCTGGCGTCGGCCCCGAGGCTGGCGGCAGTGGAGGACCTGCCAGCGCACCGCTACCTTGGCTTCGTGTTTGCAGCGACAGGCCGCCAGCACGTCCAGTCGCTGCAGCGCGGCGACCAGCGCTACGTGATCGAGCAGCTGCCTGCCATGCGCTTCAATAGCGCCGCTGCATACGTCGCGGCGGGCGTGGCGGGTCTCGGCATCCTCAATATCCCGCGTGCGGAAGCGGCGCTGCATTTGCGCAGCGGCGCGCTGATGGAAGTGCTGGCGGACTGGCACCTGGGCAGCATGCCGATCAGTCTTGTCTACCCGTATGCACGCAGGCTGTCATCGCGCGTGCGCGCCTTTACCGACTGGGCCACCGCCTTGATGGCGAGCGACCCTTTGTGGCGCTAAGGCTTGGCGACCCTGGCGCCAACCAGCTTCGCGACGCCGGCCAGCGTGGTCTGCGCAGCGTTCAGGCCAAGCAGGAAGTCCTTGTCCGAATAGTTCGAATACAGGTCGGTCGCTTGGTGCCAGTGCGGGTTCCAGCCGGCGCCGATCTGCTGCCCGCGCTCGTTCTCGCGCAGCGAGATAGAGGGCACCAGGTCCATGAAGGGCGTGGAGTCGGTGTTGGTCATGTGGAAGCCGACCGCAGCCGGATAGTTGGTCGCGTACTTGTCGTTCGCCGCGCGGAAGTCCCATGCCAGCCTGGCCGAAGCTTCGGCCTGTTTCGAGTTGGACTGGAACTCGATATTCACGTCCGCCTCCGCGCGCTGCTCTTTCGGCAGCACGTAGATCGGATGGCCTTTCGCGTCCAGCACCGGCCTGCCGGCGTCATCGAGCTTGGGGACCGGCATGCCGTGGTCGAACAGCATCATGTCGTGCTGGATCATGCCCAGCCAGCGCGGTTCAGGGTATTTGCCCGAGCCTTTCGGCGACTCGATGCCTTGCAGGTTCTTGCGCTGCTCGACGTAGGCGGCTGCGCCGTTCAAGCCGGTTTCCTCGTTGTTCCACAGGGCGAAGCGGATCGAGCGCTCGGTTTCCACGCCCGGCGCATTGAAGATGCGCGCCAGCTCCATCACCAGCGCTGTGCCGGAACCATCGTCGTTGGCAGCCTCGCCAAAGCCGATGCCGTCCATGTGCGCGCTGACGATCATCATTTCGTCGGGGCGGGTCTTGCCGATCTTGGTGCAGTAGACGTTCTCGCGCAGCGAGGTGCCTTGCGGCGTCTGTTCGGCGTTGAGTGCGCGCAGCCGTTCATCGGGCTGCTTCATCGGATCGGTGTTCACGCCGGTGGGCGCGCGGTTGCCGAACAGCGTGCTGCCGCCCTGGCCGGGAGGTCCGCCCGCGCCGCCACCCGCCGCCACCGCCGGCTTGCCGCGCGCGGCCGGTTCGGTGAACTGGTACTGCAGGCGCTCCACGTTGGAGCAGCCATACGCTTTCAACTGCACCTCGATCCAGTCCAGCGCCTGTCGGTTGCGTTCCGTGCCCTGGCGCCGGTCGCCGAACCTGGTCAGGCTTTTGATGGTGGCCTTGTACTTTTCGAGTTCGAGCTGGTTCACCAGCGTGGAGATCGGATCGGCTGCGGCGGCCGTTTGTGCATGGGCGGCATTTGCCGCGAAGGCCAGTGCGATGCTGAGGGCGACGGTTGCTTTCATTGGGAGCTATCCGGTGATGTGGTCCAGGCATTTTGCACCGTCCGCGCCGGCCGCTGCGTGAATTTTCAATGGGATATACAACGTTACATTCGGACACAGAGCCCTTCTTCCGGGCAGGAGTCTCATGGCGCGAAGCCATAACCGTGATACCGAAAGGGGTATTGCGGATGCAAAAGATACGATTGGTGGTCGCGCGAACCAATGACTACGATGGTCTGGCAGTTAAAAAAACTCCAAGGAGACCATCTATGAAGAGAATTCTGTCATGTTTCGCCATGCTGATCGGCATGGTGCTTTCCGCGCACGCAGCCACGCCGATCACGATCAATACCAGCGTGCAGTACAAGATCAAGAACGTCAACAGCGGCCTGGTATTGGGCATTGACGGCGCCAGCCAGGCCGCCGGCTCCAAGGCGATCCAGTGGTCCGACAACGGCACCGCCGACCACCTGTGGCACTTCATGCCGATGGGGAATGGGCGCTACAACATCGAGAACATGTTGACGCACCAGGTGCTGGGCGTCACCAACGCTTCGACCGCCGACGGCGCGCAGGTCGTCCAGTGGGCCGACAACGGCACTTCGGACCACTTGTGGGTGGTCACGCAAGCGGCCAGCGGCAACTTCCTGATCCAGAACGTCAACAGCGGCAAGTACCTGGAGGTGTATATGGCGAGTACCGCCAACACCGCCACCATCGACCAGTGGGGCCTGACCGGCTGCACCTGCCAGGAATGGCAGCTGGTGAACACCGGGGCCAGCCCGTACCCTGCGCCGCGCGCCGTCACCGGCAACGGCATCTTCGTGCACGACCCCTACATGCTGCGCGACGGCAGCGGAAAGTACTGGCTGTATGGTTCGCACCAGACGCTGGCCACATCGACCGACGGCGTGAACTTCACCAATTACACCAGCTGCACGACGGCCCAGATGGGCGGCTATGCGCCGAACTGCCCTGCCATCGGGCCGGACTTCAGTTCCTGGAGCGGCCTGCAGACGCCGAAGGGATGGAACAATGGCGCCAATACCGACGTCTGGGCGCCTAGCCTGATGGTGGCGAACGGCACCTATTACCAGTACTACTCGATCCCCTACCTGCCAAGTACCGGCGCGGAAGCGGTGATCGGCGTCGCCACCAGCTCGTCGCCGCAGGGGCCATGGACCGACAAGGGTTTCGTCACCAAGTCCTGGAACAGCACTACCACCTCGCCGCCGCCAGGCTTCTGGGCGACCACCGACAATGCGATCGATCCGGCGCCGTTCCGCGACGCCAGCGGCAACTGGTGGATGGCCTGGGGCTCCTGGACCGACGGCACGCACCTGGTGCAGCTCGACCCGGCCAACGGCTTGATCAAGGCCAACGCCCCGGTGTACACAGTGGCCAGGCGCGGCAACCCGTCGGCCGGCGAAGAAGGCCCGTTCATCTACTACTACAACGGCTATTACTATTACTTCGCGCCGATCAACGAATGCTGCAAAGGCTCGACCAGCACCTACCGCACCATCGTCGGCCGCTCCACCAGCGTGACCGGGCCCTATGTGGACCGCGGCGGCGTGGCGCTGACCGCAGGCGGCGGCACCATCCTGCTCAGCACCCACGGCAATATCATCGGCCCGGGCGGCGGCAGCGTGTTCACCGATCCTGGCAACAATAACAAGCCCACCTACGTTTACCATTACTACGACGGCAACAATGGCGGGCGGGCGACGCTGGGCATCAATACGCTTGGCTTTACCGCCGACGGCTGGCCGTTCATCCAGTAGGGCCACCGTTACAGTCTTGCCAACCGCAGCCAAAGCCACATAGAATGCGGGGCACGCGGGTGTAGTTCAATGGTAGAACGGCAGCTTCCCAAGCTTCATACGAGGGTTCGATTCCCTTCACCCGCTCCAGAATACGCAATGGCGCCCTCGAGGCGCCATTTTTATTGCTGTAATAGCAACATTCATCTGCATAAATGTGTATTAGAAAAAAAATATTGCAGAAAACGCTAAATTCTTGCCGGAAACGCTGGATATATTGTTTGAAGGGCATGTTGAGGAGGACTCCATGCCCGCTTTTACCAACAAACAATTTATTCGGACGAGAAATTCATGGTAGCGATTGTCAGCGGTGGTGCACTGGGCCTGCAAAGCGGTTCCCGTTTCGTGTTGGGTGGAGACCGGGGAACGGTCGGTAATGCGGCCTTGGGGCGTAATGGCGACCAGGCCTATCTGAACGCCGCCAACGGCAACCTGGTCATCCAGTCGCGCGACGAGTTCCTGGCCGCCAATGGCATCGACACCGCGCTCCTGCGCACATATAACAGCCAGGGCATCTATACCGACCGCCTGGGCGTCTTCGGCGACGGCGATAACGGCGACAACTTCCGCCTGGGCGTCTACAAGCGCGTCGCCTTCGTCAGCGGCAAGGTGAACACGGCCGGCAGTATCGCCAGCCGCACCGAGGAAGACGGCAGCACCGCCACCTATACCTATGACGCGGCGCGCGGCTGCTATGTCACCACCGACGGCGCCGGCGCCCACGACACGCTGACCTATACCCCGGCCAACGGCAGCGTGCCGTCGAGCTGGACCTGGCGCGACGGCGATAGCCAGGCCAGCGAGACCTACAACACCTCGGGGCTGATCACCTCGGCCACCGACGTGGACGGCAACACCACCACCTTCACCTATGCCGGCCGCCTGATGCAGAGCGTGACCATGGCTTCGGGCGATGTGCTCTACCTCGATTACAGCGACAACAACCTGGTCGGCCTGCGCACCGTCAGCGGCGGCGTCACCCGCAGCCGTACCCGTTACACCTATGACAGCAGCAAGCGCCTGACCAGCGTGGAGGTGGACCTGTCGCCGGACGATAACAGCAAGACCGACGGCAACACCTACACCACCCGTTACACCTACGACGGCACCAGCCGCCGCATTGCCACCCTGACCCAGAGCGACGGCACGGTGCAATCGTTCACCTACGTGCAGGTGGGCACGGACTTCCGCGTCGCCAGCATGACCGACGGCCTGGGCCGCGTCACCCGCCTGAGCTACGACGTTGCCAACGGCCGCACCGACATGACCGATCCGCTGGGCTTTGTCACCAGCTTCTTCTACGACGCCAAGAACCAGCTGACCCAGGTGCTCAGCCCTGCGGTCAACGGCATTCGCGTGCGCACCAGCTACGCCTATGACGCCAGCGGCAACGTCACCAGCGTCACCGACGGCAACGGCAATGCCGTGACCATGACCTACGATGGCAACGGCAACCAGCTCACCCAGCAGGATGCGCTGGGCAACGTGGTGGCACGCAGCTACAACAGCGCCAACCACGTGGTGAGCGAGTCGGTGCGCATGGGCAATGGCGGCGCCCTGGTCACCCGCTACGTCTACGACAGCAAGAACCACCTGCGCTTCCGCATCAACCCGGCCGGCGACGTGGTGGAATACCGCTACGACGCCAAGGGCCAGCGCGTGGCGCAGATCGCCTACAACGGCGGCACCTACAACACCTCCGCCCTGGCGGAAGGGGCGGCGCCAGGCGAAGCCCAGATGACTGCCTGGGCTGCGGCGCAGGACAAGACCCTCAGTGCGCGCAGCGATTTCGCCTACGACTTCCGCGGCCTGGTGAGCGCCAGCACCACCTATGCCGAAGTGGATGGCGCCGGCAACGGCGTGGCCGATGGCGCCAACACCATCAACTATGTATACGATGCCTCCGGCCTGCTGCTCAAGACCATCAATGCCGGCGCCACCACCAGCTACGCCTACGATGGCCTGAACCGCCTGCTGGCCAGCACCGACGCGCTGGGCCAGCAATCGCTGGTGCAGTACGACGACGCGCACAACCGCACCGTGTCGACCCTGGCCAACGGCCTGGCCACCACCTCCACCTACGACGCCGCCGGTGAACTGGTGAGCGTGATCCAGAGCGACAGCGCCAACGGCGCCGAGCTGGGCACCGTGCGCAACTTCTACGATGCCGACGGCCGCCTGTTCTGCACCCAGGACGCGACCGGCGTGCGCACCACGTTCCTGTACGACGAGATGGGCCGCCGCAACGGCATGATCGACGGCTTCGGCGCCTTGACCGAAAGCGTGTACGACGGCGCCGGCAACCTGGTGCGCACCATCCGCTACGCCAACCTGGTGGACAGCAGCAAGCTGGTGGATGCCGCCGGCGCGCCGCAAGCCGCGACCCTGGCGGCGCTGCGTCCGCTGGCCAGCGCCGCCGACCGCCGCGTCGACCAGGTCTACGACAAGGACAACCGCCTGGTCTACACGGTGGATGAAGCGGGCTTCGTCACCCAGCAGTTCTTCGACGCCGCCAACCGCGTCACCGACCTGGTGCGCTACAACAACGCCATCAGCCGCGCCGCGCTGCCGGCCAATCCGCAGCTGGCCGATATCCAGGTGGTGTCGTCCACCGAGGACCGCCACAGCCGCAACTTCTTCGATGCCGACAGCCGCCTGGTGGGCCAGCTCGATGCCCAGGGCATCCTGACCGAGCAGAAATACGACGCCATCGGCCAGCTGGTGGAGACCGTGCGCTATGCCACCCTGACCGATGCCGCCCTGCGCAGCAACGGCTCGCTGGAACAATTGCGTCCACAGGCTTCCGCCGCCGACATCAGCGTGCACCAGTTCTTCAATGCGCGCGGCCAGCAGACCGGCGCCATCGACGGCGAAGGCTACCTGAGCACCTTCAGCTATGACGCTGCCGGCAACCGCAGCGCCGTCAAGCGCTTCGCCAACCCGGTCAACTACATGCCGGGCGCGCGCTTGGCGCAGATGCTGCCGCAAGCCAGCGCGGCCGACCAGCAGGCGACTTTCAGCTACAACAAGCTGAACCAGCTCGTATCGAGCACCGACGCCGCCGGCGTGCGCAGCGATTTCGCCTACGACAAGGTGGGCAAGCTGGTATCGACCGTGCAGGCGGCCGGCAGTGCCGACCAGCGCACGGCCCTGGTGCGCTACGACGTGCAGGGCCGCCTGGTGGCCGAACTGTCCGGCCAGGGCGCCAGCCTGCTCAACGGCGACGCCGTGCACGACACCGGCATCTGGGCCGGCTACGCCAAGCGCTACGGCTATGACGCCGCCGGCCGCATGGTCAGCAGCACCGACGCCCTTGGTGCGTCCACGCTGTACTTCTACGACGGCGCCGGCCGCCGCACCCATAGCGTCAACGCGCTGGGCGAGGTAAGCGGCATCCGCTACGACGCCTTCGGCCAGGCCACCGACACCATCAGCTACGCCAACCGCATCGATACCGCCGGCCTGGCCGGCGGCAGCAACGCCCCGGTCCTGGCCGCGCTGGCGGTGGCGGCCGACCCGCTGCGCGACAGCCTGCTGCACACCGATTACGATGTGCGCGGCCAGGCCACCCGCCTGGTCGACGCGCTGGGCAATGCCACCGTGCGCAGCTACGACGCCTTCGGCCAGTTGAGCAAGGAAATGCGCCCGATCAGCGCGGCTGTGCAGGAACTGGTGCGCTATACCTACGACAAGCGCGGCCTGCAGACGTCCATCCTGCGCGACGCCGACGGCATTGCCGCCCTGCGCAGCACTGAATACGACGCCTTTGGCCGCGCCGTGGCGCAGACCGACGCCAACGGCCAGGTCACCCGCAGCACGTTTGACCGCAACGGCCGCGTGGTGGCCAGCTATGACGCCATGGGCCAGGTGCGTTCCACAAGCTACGACGCTTTCGACCGCGTGCTGACCCAGACCGATGCGCGCGGCAATGTGACCCGCTATGCCTACGACACGGCGCTGCACAAGACCACCGTCACTTCGCCGCTTGGCATCGTGACCACCATCACGCGCAACGCGCAAGGGCAAGTGATCGCCCTTGCCGACGGCAATGGCAACACCACCAGCTACAGCTACGACGCCGACGGCCGCCTGCTGGCCACCACCGATGCCAACGGCAAGGCCGAGCATAATGAATACGACGCCGCCGGCCATCTGGTCGCCACCGTCGACCGCAACGGCGTCGCCACGCGCTACACCTACGATGCCGCCGACCGCCGCCTGAGCCAGGTGGTCGATGCGGGCGGCCTGGCGCTGACCACCACCTGGACCTACGACGCCAAGGGCGAAGTGGTGTCGCAGCGCGACCCGAACGGCGTGCTGACCGTCACCAGCTACGACCAGAAAGGCCAGGCTACCCGCGTGGTGGTCGATCCGGCCGGCCTGAACCTGCACACCAGCTATACCTACGACGCGCAGGGCCACACCCTGACCGTCAGCCGCGGCGCCAACGGCGTCGACAGCGCCAGCGTACGCTACGACTACGACAAGCTGGGCCGCCGCGTGGCCGAAGTGGTCGACCCGGCCGGCCTGGCCGTCACCACCCGCTTTGCCTACGACGCTGAAGGCAACCGTGTCAGCATGACCGACCCGGACGGCCACGTCACCCAGTTCCATTACGACGCCGACGACCGCCTGCTGGAATCGGTGGATGCGCTGGGCCATGTGCAGAAATTCGAGTATGACGCTGACGGCAACCGTACCCGCACCGTCGACGCCAACGGCCATGCCACCAGCTTCGTCTACGACGCCGGCAACCGCCTGCTGTCGCAGACCGACGCCATGGGCGGCGTGACTGCCTACACGTACGACGCCAACGGCAACCGCCTTTCCAGCACCGATGCACTGGGCCGCACCAGCCGCTTCGAATACGACAAGCTGAACCGCCTGGCCAGCCAGATCGACGCGCTGGGCCAGCAAACCACCTACGCCTACGACGCGAACGGCCAGCGCCTCAGCGTGACCGATGCCAAGGGCGGCGTGAGCCGCGCCGAATACGACGCGGCTGGCCGCCTTGCCGCCAGCATCGATGCGCTGGGCAACCGCACCAGCTATGCGTACGATGCCAACGGCAACCGCATCGCCACCACGGATGCCAACGGCCACATCGTAGTCTTCCACTACGATGGCGCCAACCGCATGGACCAGCAGGTCGACGCGGCCGGCACCACGCGCTTCAGCTATGATGCGCGCGGCAACCGCACCGGCCTGACCGATGCCAATGGCAACACCACCACCTTCGCCTACGACGGCGCGGACCGCCTGGTGCGCGTGACCGACGCGCAAGGCGGTACCACCGTCTACGCCTACGACGCGGCGGGCAACCGCACGTCCGTGGTAGACGCCAACGGCCACGCCACGCGCTTCAGCTACGACGCGGCCAACCGCCTGGTGCAGACCACCGACGCTCTGGGACAAGTCACCCGCAAAGAATACGACGCAGTGGGCAACCTGCTGCGCAGCACCGACGCCGCCGGCAATGCCACCACCTACGTGCTCGACGCATTGGACCGCGTGGTAAGCCGCACCGATGCCATGGGCTTTGTCACCGCCTACCAGTACGACGCGGTCGGCAACCGCACCGCGCTGACCGATGCCGCTGGCAACACCAGCCGCTTCGAATACGACGCCGGCAACCGCCTGACCCGCAGCGTGGACGCGCTCGGCCTGGTCACCAGCCACGAGTACGACCAACTGAACCGCCGGGTACGCAGCATCGATCCGGCCGGCCACGACAGCAAGTTCGAATACGACGCAAACGGCCGCCTGACCGCGACCATCGACGCCTTGGGCGCCCGTACCTCCTACGAATACGACGCTGTGGGCAATCGCACGGCAGCTTTCGATGCGCTGGGCAACGCTACCCGCTTTGAGTACGACAGCAGCAATCGCCTGGTGGTGCACACCAACGCGATGGGCCAGAGCACGCGCTACAGCTACGACGCGGTGGGCAACCGCTTGGCCAGCGTCGATGCCAATGGCCATGCCACCAGCTACCGCTATGACGCGTTGAACCGCAAGGTCGAAGAGACCAACGCCGCGGGCGACTCGGTCCAGCATGTCTATGACGCCGTGGGCAACCTGATCATGACCCGCGATGGCAACGGCCACCAGCGCTTCAACCATTACGATGCACTGAACCGCCTGACTGCAGCAGGCGATGCGCTGGGCGCCATTACCCGCTTCGATTACGACGCCGTGGGCAACCGCACCGTCGTCACCGACGCGCTGGGCAACGCAACGCGCTTTGCCTACGACGCCAACGGCCGACTGGTCAACCAGACTGACGCGCTCGGCAACATCACCCGCCACGATTACGACCGCCTGGGCAACCGGGTGGCCACCACCGACGCGCTGGGCCGCGGCACCCTGTTCGCCTATGACGCCAACAGCCGCCTGCTTTCCGTCACCGCCCCCGGCAACGAGGTGACCGTCTTCAGCTACGATGCGGCTGGCAACCGCACGGCAACGACCGACGCCAACGGCAACCAGACAGTGTTTGCATACGACGCCGTCAACCGCCTGGTGTCCAGCACCGATGCCCTGGGCCACCGGACCACGCACGCCTACGACGCCGTCGGCCAGCGCCTGTCCACCACCGATGCCAACGGCCATACTGTCTCCTTCAGCTACGACGCCGTCGGCCGCCTGGCCGCCACCGCGGACGCCTTGGGCAACCGTGTGGAGCACCGTTACGACCAGGCCGGCAATCGTGTTGCCACCGTCAACGCCAACGGCCATGTCACCAGCTATGGCTACGACGCGGCCGATCGCCTGGTTTCCGAGACCGATGCGCTGGGCAACCGGGCCGAGTACCATTACGACAACGCCGGCAACCGCGTGGGGGCAATCGATGCCAACGGCCATGCGACCGGCTTCGAGTTCGACGCCAACAACCGCCTGGTGCGCCAGACGGACGGCACCGGACGCTCGACCAGCTTCGCCTATGATGCCGTCGGCTCCATGGTGGAAAGCACGGACGGCAACGGCAATGCCACCCGCTTCAGCTACGACGCCAACGGCCGCCTGTCCGTACGTACCGATGCGCTGGGTGGCATGACTCGCTTCGCCTACGATGCGGTGGGCAACCGCATCGCCAGCATCGACGCCAACGACCATGCCACCAGCTACGTGTACGACCTCGCAAACCGCCTGGTGAAACAGATCGACGCGCTGGGGAACGCCACCAGCTACGAGTACGACAAGGTCGGCAACCGCCTGGCCACCACCGATGCCAACGGCGCCACCAGCCGCGCCGCGTATGACGCCGCTTACCGCCTGGTCAGCGAGACCGACGCGCTGGGTGCGGTCACCACGCACAGCTACGATGCAGTCGGCAACCGTATCCACAGCACCGACGCGCTGGGCAATGCCACGGCCTTCGATTACGACGCGGCCGACCGCCTGCAAAGCATCACCGACGCCCTGGGCGGCGTCACCCGCCACAGCTATGATGCCGCCGGCCAGCGTGTATCGACCACCGATGCCGCCGGCAGCACCACGGCCTTCAGCTACGATGCAGCAGGCCGCCTGGTAGTACAGACCGATGCCATGGGCGGCAAGAAAGCGTTCGCCTACGACGCAGCCGGCAACCGCATCCAGGCCGTCGACGAGAATGGCAACAGCACCAGCTTTGCCTATGATGCCGCCAACCGCCTCAATGAGCAGCGTGACGCCTTGGGACATACCGTGCGCTTCATGTACGATGGCGCCGGCAACCGCATCGTCATGATCGACGGCAATGGCCACGACACCCGCTTCGGTTACGATGCGCTGAACCGCGTGGCAAGCGTGACCGACGCGCTGAACAATACCAGCAGCTTCGAGTACGACAAGGTGGGCAACCGCATCGCCAGCATCGATGCCAACGGCCACGCCACCCGCTACGAATTCGACGCGGCCGATCGCATGGTGGGCCAGACAGACCCGCTGGGCAACCGCACCGGCTATGCCTACGACGCCGTGGGCAACCGCGTCGCCACCACCGACGCCAACGGCTTCACTGTGCGCGCAGCATACGACGCGCTGCACCGCGTGGTCGAAACGATCGACGCCCTGGGCGGGATCGACAAGCTGCGCTACGACGCGGTCGGCAACCTGCTGGAGACCGTCGATGCCGCCGGCAACCCGACCCGCTTCGAATACGACGCCCTGCACCGCCAGGTAGCGGCCATCGACGCCCTGGGCGGCATGACGCGCGCCACGTACGACGCGGTCGGCAACCGCACCAGCACCACCGACGCCCTGGGCCGCGTGACCCGCTTCGCTTATGACAAGCTGCAGCGCCAGGTCGGCATCACCGATGCGCTGGGCGGCGTGACGTCGGTCGCCTTCGACGCTGCCGGCAACCGCATCGCGCACACCGACGCCAACGGCAATACCACCCGCTTTACCTACGACCAGGCCAACCGCCTGGTGTCGCTGCAGGACGCGCTGGGCGTGGATACCGCCTATGCCTACGATGCAGCCGGCAACCAGGTGAGCGTCACCGATGGCAACGGCCACATGGTCGCGTCCACCTTCGACGCCGCCAACCGCGTGGTCCAGGTGAAGAATGCGCTGGGCGAGATGAACAGCTACGGCTACGACAAGGTCGGCAACCGCGTCGCCGTCACGGACGGCAACGGCCACACCAGCACCGCCGCTTACGACGCCAACAATCGCCTGGTGCGCCAGGCCGACGCGCTTGGCAACGCGACGCAGCACGAATACGATGCCGTCGGCAACCAGGTGCGCGTGGTCGACGCCAACGGCAATGCCAATGCCTTCAGCTACGACGCCAATCGCCGCCTGTTGAAACAGACCGACGCGCTGGGCAATGCCACATCCTTCGCCTACGACGTGCTGGGCAACCGCACCTCGGTGGTCGACGCGCTGGGCCGCGTCACGAGCTTCCATTACGACGCATTGAGCCGCATGGTCAAGCAGACCGATGCCCTGGGCCACGACAGCAGTGTCAGCTACGACGCCGTCGGCAACCGCCTGAGCGCAACCGACGCCAACGGCAACACCACCAGCTTCGCCTACGATGCGCTGAACCGCCTGGCCGTCACCACCGATGCGCTGGGCAACCAGACCGGGTTCGCCTACGACCATGTGGGCAACCGCACCGGCGTCACAGACGCACGCGGCAACACCACCGCCTTCGAGTATGACGCCGACGGCCGCCTGGTGCAGGTGACCGACGCCCTGGGCGGCAAGACCCGCCATGCCTACGACCGCGCCGGCAATCGCCTGAGCGTGACCGATGCGCGCGGCAACGTCACCGCCAGCGAATATGACGCAGCCAACCGCGTGGTGCGCGTAACCGACGCGCTGGGCGGCGTGACCCGCCATAGCTACGACGGAGCCGGCAACCTGGTCGGCAGCATCGACGCCAACGGCGCCAGCACCTCGGCGCAGTACGACGCCGCCAACCGCCTGGTAGCGCAGGTCGACGCGCTGGGCGCGGAAACGCGCTTCGCCTACGATGCCGTGGGCAACCGCGTCTCGGTCATCGACGCCATCGGCGCCGAGAACAAGTTCGCCTATGACGCCAACAACCGCCTGCAGGAGCACACCGACGCGCTGGGCGCGATCGAGAGCTACACCTACGATGCCGTCGGCAACCGCCTGTCGGTCGTGGACCGCAACGGTAACGACAACACCTTCGAATACGACGAGCTGAATCGCCTGGTGGCGCATGCCGACGCCTTGGGCAACGCCAACATCTTCGAGTACGACAATGTCGGCAACCAGTTGCTCGAGCGCGACCGCAACGGCAACGCCACCAGGCGCGCGTTCAACGCGCTGAACCAGCTGGTCTCGGTGACCGATCCGCTGGACGGCGTCACCGCCTACGGCTACGACCAGGTCGGCAACCGCACCTCGGTGGTTGACGCCAACGGCGGCGTAACCGCCTTCGCGTACGATGCGCTGAACCGCGTCTCCCTGGTGACCGACCCGCTGGGCTACGAAACCCGCCGCTTCTACGACGCCGTGGGCAACGTGGTGAACCTGACCGACGCCAATGGCCATGCCACCCTGTCGCAGTACGACGCCGGCAACCGCCTGGTCGTCAAGACCGACGCCATGGGCAATGCCAGCCGCTACGCTTACGACGCCGTGGGCCGCCTGCTGGAACAGACCGACGGCAACGACCATACCCGCCGCTACGCCTATGACCTGGCTGGCCGCATGGTGAGCAGCACCGACGCGCTGGGCAACACCACCACCATGAGCTACGACGCGGTCGGCAACCAGGTTGCCGTGACCGACGCCAATGGCCACACCAAGCGCAGCAAGTACGATGCCGAACATCGCCTGGTGCGCCAGCAGGATGCGCTGGACAACGGCTTTGATTACGCCTATGACGCAGTGGGCAACCTGCTGGCGCAGACCGACGCCAACGGCAACGTCACGCGCCGCGCCTACGACGCCAACAACCGCCTGCTGCAAGTGACCGACGCCCTGGACGGCGTAACCGCATACGAATACGACAATGTCGGCAACCGTGTCGCGCTCACGGATGCCAACGGCAACACGACCCGTTACAGCTTCGACGCCAAGAACCGCATGACGTCCAGCCTGAATGCGCTGGGCTTCAGCAACAGCTGGCAATACGACAAGGTGGACAACCGCGTTTCCTCCACCGATGCCAACGGGCACACCACCAGCTACGTCTACGACAAGGACAACCGCCTGACCGGGCTGACCGATCCGCTGGGCTACACCGAAGCCTACGTCTACGACGGCGTCGGCAACCGCACCGGCTTCACCGACAAGAACGGCAACGCCACCAGCTACAGCTACGACGCCGCCGACCGCATGGTGCAAAGCAAGGATGCCCTCGGCTACACCGAACTGTTCGAGTACGATGGCGCCGGCAACCGCCTGGCCTTTACCGACAAGAACGGCGCCCGCAGCACCTTCAGCTATGACGCTGCCGACCGCCTGCTGGAAGCGAAAGATGCGCTGGGCCATCGCGAGCAGTTCGAGTACGACGCGGTTGGCAATATGCTGGCCCGGAGCGACAAGAACGGCGCCCGCACCACCTTCGGCTACGACGCCGCCAACCGCAAGGTCACGATGGCCGATGCGCTGGGCAAGCAGGAAAGCTATGCCTACGATGCGATGGGCAACTTGCTGAGCACGGTCGACCGCAACGGTCACACCACGCAGCAGGCCTACGACAAGCTGAACCGTGTGGCCAGCCGCACCGACGCGCTGGGCAAGCAGGAAAGCTACGCCTACGACGCAGTCGGCAACCGCCTCTCGGCCACCGACCGCAACGGCCACACCCGCCAGTTCAGCTATGACGCCGGCAACCGCCTGATCGGCAGCCGCGATGCACTGGGCCATCTCGAAGTGTATTCCTACGACGGCGTGGGCAACCGCATCCAGCTGACCGACCGCCGCGGCAACAGCACTTACTTCGAATACGACGCCGACGACCGCCTGATCGCGATCCGCAACAGCGTGACCAGCGCCGCCGGCGACATCAAGTGGGTGGTCGATCCCGATATCGAACCGCCGACCGAACCGGAAGAGCCGGAGTTCCCGGAAGAACCGGGCGAACCGGAAGAGCCGCCTCCTGGCGGCTGGCCTCCAATGCTCCGCATGAACAGCCTCGCTGTCTCCAGCGGCGACGATTCCGGCTATGGCTACGGCTATGGCTATGGTTACGGCAGCGGCCATTTCACCGGCTACCAGGACCCTTACACGGTGGAACTGGTGACCCGCTTCGAATATGACGGCGTGGGCAACCGCGTCGCCATGATCGACCGCAACGAAAACCGCACGGAATACAGCTACGACCAGATCAACCGCCTCACCGTCACCAAGGACGCGCTGGGCGGGGAGACCGTCAACGCCTACGACGGCGTGAACCGCACTTCGGTCACCGATGCCAACGGCAACCAGACCAGCTACAGCTACGACGCGGCTGGCCGCATGATTGCGGCGACCGACGCGCTGGGCAAGACCGAGCAGTACGATTACGACGACGCCGGCAATCGCATCGCCGTGACCGACCGCAACGGCCACACCAGCAGCTTCGCCTATGATGCGGACGGCCGCCTGCTGTCCGTCACCAATGCGCTGGGCGACATGGAGCAATACCAGTACGACGCCGTCGGCAACCGCATTGCCCTGGTCGACCGCAACGGCAAGGCCACCACCTACGCCTACGACGCCAACGACCAGCTGGTCGCCGTCACCAATGCACTGGGCAAGACCGAAAGCTATGCCTACGACGCTGTGGGCAACCGCCTGTCCGTGACCGACCGCAATGGCGGCGTTACCGCCTACGCCTACGACGAGGAAAACCGCGTCGTGACCGTCACCGACGCGCTGGGCAACGTCACCGCCAACGCGTACGACGCCAACGGCAACCTGGTGCGCAGCACCAATGCCAAGGGCCATGCCACCGAATACGAATTCGACCAGCTGAACCGCCTGGTCAAGACCATCTTCGACCGTTTCGACGAGCACTACTGGAACCAGGGCTACGAGCAGACATACCAGCGCGTGGTATCGACCCGCTACGTGTATGACGGCGTCGGCAACCGCATCACCATGGTCGATGCGGAACAGAACAGCACCAACTACGAGTACGACAAGGTGTACCGACTGACCACGGTCACCGATGCGCTGGGCAACAGCACCAGCTACCAGTATGACGCAGTGGGCAACCGCACCTCGCTGGTCGACGGCAACGGCAACGAAACCCGCTTCAGCTACGACGCCATCAACCAGCTGGTTGGCACCGTGGACGGCAATGGCAATGCCGACAGCACGACCTACGACGCCGCCGGCAACCGCATCGCCTACACTGACCGCAACGGCCACACCACGCGCTACGAGTTCGACGATGCCAATCGCCAGCTGCGCACCATCGATGCGCTGGGCAATGTGTCGAGCAGCAGCTATGACGCGGTCGGCAACCGCCTGAGCAACACGGACCGCAACGGCCATGTGACCAAGTACGAATACGATGCACTGGGCCAGCTGCTGCGCCAGACCGACCCGATGGGCGCCACCCAGTCCTTCACCTGGGATGCCGTCGGCAACAAGACGTCGGCCACCAACCAGCTTGGCAGCGTGACCCGCTTCGCCTATGACCTGAACAACCGCCTGGTTGAGCAGACCGATGCGCTGGGCAACAAGGAGAGCTACACCTACGACGTGCTGGGCAACCGCACCAGCACCACGGACCGCAACGGCAACAAGACCAGCTTCGACTACGATGTGCTGAACCGCATGGTCAAGCAGGTCGATGCGCTGGGCAACGCGACCACCCACGCCTACGACACCGTGGGCAACCGCGTCAGCACCACCGATGCGCTGGGGTTCACCACCAGGTACGTCTACGATGCGGTGTACAACCTGGTCGACACGATCGACGCGCTGGACGGTCACACCCGCCAGGAATACGACGCGGTCTACAACCTGACCGCGCGCATCGACGCCAACGGCCACCGCACCCAGTTCCTGTACGACGCCGTCAACCGCCAGGTGGAGAAGGTAGACCCGATGGGCTACTCCACCAAACTCGAGTTCGACGCCGAAGGCAACCGCATTGCGCGCACCGACGGCAACGGCCACACCACGACCTACGAGTACGACGCCGTCAACCGCGTGGTGAAAACCACCGATCCGAAAGGCTATGCGGACAAGGTGGAGTATGACGCCGCCGGCAACCGCACGCGCTACACCGACCGCAACGGGGGCGTCACCACCTTCGAATACGATGCCAGCGACCGCCTGCTGCTGTCCACCGACCCGCTGGGCCATACGGTGTCCAGCAGCTACGATGCTGCCGGCAACATGCTGCAAACGGTGGACCGCAACGGCAATGTGACCAGGTTCAGCTACGACGCGCTGAGCCAGCTGCTGTCGACCACCGACGCCCTGGGCCATACCGAGAGCTTCACCTACGACGCCAACGGCAACCGCACCAGCATCACCGACAAGAACGGCAACGCCACCGAATACCACTTCGATGCGCTGAACCGCGTCGCAACGCTGGTCGACGCGCTGGGCAACAAGGAGAGCTACGCCTACGACGAAGTGGGCAACCGCATCAGCGTGGAGGACAAGAACGGCAACGTATCGGAGTTCCATTACGATGCGCTGCACCGGATGATCCGGGAATACGACGCCAACCGTAATACGACTTACTACTATTACGACGCAGTCGGCAACCGCATCGAGAAGGACGATCCGCTCGGCTACGAGACGTTCTATCACTACGACGCCAACGACCGCCTGGTACGCGAAGAGCACATGATGCATACCCCCGGCTGGGGCGAATCCCTGACGCTGACCAGGGCCGGCGGCGAGGCGATGCTGGTTCCTGGCGCACTGTCCTACGGCGGTGATTGGGAAGAGCCGCACTACGGGCCGCGCCATGTGACCGACTACGGCTACGACGGCGTGGGCAACATCATCTTCGAAGACCGCTACTACGAGCAGATCTGGGGCGGCGAAGAGGGTGGCGGCGTCGACGACATGGAGCTGCACTTCACCATCAACCGCACGTTCGACGAGTGCGACCGCGTGGCGAGCGAATCGCATGGCGGCCTGGCGCCGACCGAATACGAATACGATGCGAACGGCAACATGACCGCTTCCATCGATCCGAACGGCAATGAGACCAGCTTCGCCTATGATGCCGCGAACCGCCGCATCAGCCAGACCTCGGCGCTGGGCAATGTCACGACCTATGCCTACGACGCCAATGCCAACCTGGTCAGCACCACCGATCCGCGCGGCGCGACCACGCTGCAGCGCTGGGACGCACTGAACCGCCTGGTCGGCACTACCGACGCCCTGGGCGGTGTCACCTCGTCCACCTATGACGCGGTTGGCAATGTGCTGAGCCAGACCGACGCAGCCGGCGGCATCACCCAGTACGCCTACGACAAGCTGTATCGCATGGTAGCGAGCACCGACGCGCTGGGTGCCGCCACCACCTTCACCTATGACGCCGTCGGCAACCAGCTGAGCCGCACGCGCCCGAACGGCGCGGTGACCACCTATGCCTACGATGCGATCAACCAGCTGCTGCTGGCCACCGATGCCCTGGGCGGCGAGACGCGCTACGAGTACGACGCCGGCGGCAACCGCACCCGGGTCGAAGATGCGAACGGCCATGTCCGCGAGTACGAATACGATCCGCTGCACCGCATGACCCGCTCGACGCTGCTGCGCGACAACGGCAACTGGGACTACTGGGAGGAACGCGAGCGTTATACCTATAACGCAATCCACCAGGCCAATCTCTATCGCAACTACGACGAAGCCGAGAACAAGGACGGCGGCTACGCCCATGACGCGGCAGGCCGCCTGGTCGGCTACCGCAACGAAGACTGGAGGCGGGTCGAATACCGTTACGACGACGCCGGCAACCGCACCATGGTCACGGATGCGCGCGGCCGCATGACGTCGTACAGCTACGACAAGGAGAACCGCCGCATCGGCAGCACCGACCCGATGGGCTTTGCCACCAGCAGCGAATACGACGCGAACGGCAACATGGTCGCCTCGACCGACGCGCGCGGCAATACCACGCGCTACACCTACGACCTGTTGAACCGCCTGGTCAGCAGCACCGACGCCCTGGGCGGCGTGACGCAGTACCGCTATGACGCCAAGGGCAACCGCATCGGCACCACCGATGCGCTGGGCCGCACCACGGCCAGCGTGTACGACGCCGACAACCGCCTGGTGGAGCAAACCGATGCACGCGGCACGGTGACCCGCTACGCCTACGACGTCAACGGCAACCGTACCAGCACCACCGACGGCGCCGGCAACAGCACTGCCTATGCCTACGATGTACTGGACCGCCTGGTCAAGACCACCGATGCCCTAGGCGGCGCCACCACCTACGGTTACGACAAGGTCGGCAACCTGACCAGCACGACCGACGCCAACGGCCATACCTCGACCAATGCTTACGATGCGGCCGATGACCGCATCAGCCATACCGACGCGCTGGGCAATGTCACCAGGTTCGACGTGCGCGAACACCACCAGGTGTCGCGCGTCACGGATGCCCTCGACAACTGGAAGAGCACCTGGTATGACCAGGTCGGCCGGGTGAGCGGGCACGACAGCACCGATGGCCTGAGCGACAATCTCACGCGCGACAGCAACGGCAACGTGCTGATGCGCACGGACGCGCTGCAGAACGCCACGCGCTACTTCTACGACGACAACAACCGCCTGACGGACAGCGTGTCGGCGCTGGGCTACCTGACCCACTACGAATACGACGAAAACGGCAACATGGTGCGCCAGACCCGCTATGCCAACAAGGTCGACGGCCAGCTGCCGGACCCATGGTGGGGCGACCGCGACAGCTTCCGCATCGACCTGCCGCTGGCCGACGATGCGCACGACCAGGTCACGGCCTACGAATACGACGCGCTGAACCGCCTGGTGCGCAGCGTCGACAGCCTGGGCGGCATTTCGACCCGCGAGTACGACGCGGTCGGCAACCTGGTGCGCGAAGTCAATGCACAGGGCAATGCCGTCAGCTACACCTACGACGAAGGCCACCTGCTGCTGTCCTCAACCGACGTGCTGGGCCAGACCAGCAGCTACAGCTATGACGTGCTGGGTCAGCGCGTTGCCGTGACCGACGTGCTGGGCGGCGTCACCAGGAGCGCCTACGACGCCCTGGGTCGTGTGACGTCCACCACCGATGCCCTGGGCGGCATCAGCGGCAACACCTACGACGCAGTGGGCAACCGCCTGAGCGTTACCGACGCCAACGGCCATACCACCAGCTATGAGTATGATGCCAACAACCGCCAGGTGCTCAGCCGCAGCGCGGAAGGCAACGTCCAGCGCAGCGAATACGACGCGGTCGGCAACCTGGTCAAGGTCACCGATGCCCTGGGCAATACCACGACCTACCAGTACGACGGCGAACACCGCCTGCTGATGGTCACCGACGCGCTGGGCAACAAGATCCAGCACGCCTACGACAAGAATGGCGACCGCCGCTATACCTATGACGGCACCGGCTCCTACTTCGGCCAGAGCGTCGACGCCGACCGCCGCCTGGTCGAGACCGACTTCCGCGAAGGCAACGAGCGCCAGCAGTCCTATGAGCTCGATGCCTTCGGCAACCGGATCGTCGTCCGCGACGGCAATGGCAACCCTTGCACCTATGCCTACGACAAAGGCAATCGCGTCATCAGCAAGACCGACGCGCTGGGCAATGTCACCACTTACGAGTACGACATCCTGGGCAACCGCACCGCCATGGTCGACGCCAACGGCGCGCGCACCGAGTACAGCTACGATGCCGCCGGCCGCCTGCTGAAGGAGACCGACGCCATGGGCGGCGTGACCACCCACGTCTACGATGCCGCCGGCCACGAAACCAGCAGCACCGACGCGCTGGGCTTCAGCACGCGCTGGAGCTACGACCTGCTGGGCCGCCTGCTGAAGGAAACCAATGCCCTGGGCGGCGAGACCAGCTACGAGTACGATGCGGTCGGCAACCGCCTGGCGGCGCAGGATGCCGCCGGCGGCCGCACCTTGTTCGCCTACGACGGCGACAACCGCCTGGTCAAGCAGACCGACGCCATGGGCGCTGCTGTGTCGTACGCGTACGATGTGGCCGGCAACCGTGTCGCCATCACCGATGCCCGCGGCAACGTGACGACGCTGGCCTACGATGCCGACAACCGCGTCAGCACCAAGACCGACGCCCTGGGCAATGTGACCAGGTACGGCTACGACGCCAACGGCAGTTGCACCAGCGTCCAGGATGCCCGCGGCAACACGACGAAGTATGGCTACGACAAGTTGAACCGCCGCGTCAGTGTCATCGACGCGCTGGGCAACTACACCGAAACGAGTTACGACGGTGTGGGCAACCTGAGCCAGGTCCGCGATGCCAACCAGAAGTACACGAGCTACTACTACAACCAGGCCGGCGCGCTGGTGCGCACCAAGGACGTTCTCGGCAACGAGGAAAGCTATACGGTGGACGCGGTGGGCAACCGCCTCAGCCGCACCGACGCCAACGGCAACACGACCAGCTACAGCTACGACGCGCTGCGCCGCCAGACCAGCGTCACCGACGCGCTGGGCGGCGTGACCCGCTTCGCGTACGATGCCCTGGGCCACGTGACCAGCCAGACCGACGCCAACGGCAACGTCACGCGCTACAGCTACGACGGCCTGGGCCGTGTCGTGGGCGAGACCGATGCACTGGGCGGCAAGCGCAGCTACGCATACGATGCGCTGGGCAACCTGGTCAAGGAAACCGATGCTGCCGGCAACGCCACCAGCCATACCTATGACGCCGACAACCGCCTGCTGAGCACGACCGACGTGATGGGCGGCGTGACCCGCTACGAGTACGACCAGAACGGCAACCGCCTGCGCACGGTCGACGCGGCCGGCTTCGCAACGCTGGCCAGCTACGATGCGCTGAACCGCCAGGACAGCAGCACCGACGCCTTGGGCAATGTAACCCGCTTCAGCTACGACGGCGTGGGCAACCGCGTCGGCGTGACCGATGCCAACGGCCACACCACCAGCTACGCCTACGACGCCGACAACCGCGTGGCCAGCGTCACCGATGCCCTGGGCCACACCACCTGGTTCACGTACGACAAGCTGGGCAACCGTGCTTCCATGAGGAATGCGCGCGGCTTCACCACCTATTACTACTACGACGGCCTCGGCCGTCTCACCCAGCAGGACAGCAGCGGCTACTCCCAGCGCTGGACCTACGACAAGGTCGGCAACACGCTGACGCACGCGGACGGCATCGGTACCTGGAACTACAGCTACGACGCGCTGAACCGCCTGGCCACCAGCACCGATCCGCTGTCCAACGTCACCAGCTACGGCTACGACGCAGTCGGCAACCAGACTTCGGTCACCGACGCCAACGGCCATACCAGCACCGCCACCTTTGACGGCCTGCGCCGCCAGCTGTCCAGCACCAACGCCCTGGGCCAGGCCACCAGCTACGAGTACGACGTGCTGGGCCGCCGCACCGCCACGGTCGACGCGCTGGGCCGCCGTACCGGCTACGCCTACAATGCGCGCGGCGACCTGCTGCAGCAGACCGACGCGCTGGGCCAAAAGACCAGCTTCAGCTACGATGCAGTGGGCAACCGCCTGACCGCCACCAGCACCGCCGGCGCCACCACCGTCTTCGAATACGACGGCAACCGCCGCCTGGTGCTGCAGAAGGACGCCGACGGCGTGCGCACCACCCATGCCTACGATGCGGTGGGCAACGAGACCGAGCGCGTGCTCGGCGCCGGCACCGCGCTGGCTGTGAAGACCAGCTGGACCTACGACGAAAACAACCGCCGTACCAGCGAGACCGACGCGCTCGGCGGCACCACGCGCTATGAGTTCGACGAGGTCGGCAATGTCAGCAAGAAGACCGATGCGCTCGGCCTGGAACGCAACTACGAATACGATTACGCCAACCGCCTGAAGCGCGAGTACGTGATCTGGACCCAGTCCGTCAATTACACTTATGACGCCGCGGGCAACCTGACCGACAAGTCGGATGAACTCGGCAAGCACAACCAGTACCGCTACGATGCCGACGGCCGCCTGGTGGAACACACCGACGCCAACGGCTTTGCCACCAGCTACGGCTACGACGCGGTCGGCAACCAGATCAGCGTGGCGCGCGGCGGCTTCACCACCACCAGCGCCTACGACGCGGCCAACCGCGTGGTGTCGACGGTGGACGGCAACGGCTGGCGCACCGATTTCGTCAACGACGCGGTCGGCAACGTGCTGGAGCAGCACCAGCAGATCGACCTGGCCGGCACCACGGCCAAGACCAGCTATTACTACGATGCGCTGAACCGGCAAGTGGCCGAGCGCAGCGCTGCCGGCCAACTGAGCACGCAGCGTTACGACGCGGCCGGCAACGTGGTGTCCTCGACGCGCTACGGCCAGGCAGTAGCGCTGCCGGCCAACGGCGCGCTGCCGCAAGCGGCGGCGGGCGACGCCGGCCGCACCACGTCCGCTTCGTTCGACATCATGGGCCGCATGCTGTCCAGCACTGGCGTCGACGGCAGCGTGACCAGTTTCGCCTATGACCTGCTGGGCCACCGCGTCCAGGTGGCGGAATTCGCCGGAACGGCGAACGAGCGCGCCACCAGCTACAGCTACGACCTGCTGGGCCGCAAGACCTCCGAGACCGACGCGATTGGCAAGCGCACCGAGTTCACCTACGACAGCATGGGCAACCTGCTGAGCGCCAGCGAAGGCGCCGGCACGCCGGAGGTGCGCGTCACGCGCTACGAGTACGACTTCATGCACCGCCTGGCGCTGGAAGTCAATCCATTGGGCCAGCGCACGCAGCGCGGCTACGATGCGGTCGGCAACCTGGTGGTGGAAAGCACCGTGTCGGACGACCTGACGCAGGCGCGGACCAGGCACTTCCAGTACGACGGCAACCGCCAGTTGATCAGGACCTCCAACGACGGCTTCCGCGATGAGTCGACGACGATGGAGTACGATGCCTTCGGCAACCGTACCAGGATCACCACCAGCAACGCCGGCCAGTCGCACAGCACGCAGTACCACTACGATGCGGACAAGCGCGTCGACAGCAGCACCGACGGCAGCGGCAACGTCACGCAGTTCCGCTACGACGGCGCCGGCAACCTGGTGGAGACGGTGGAAGCGGCCGGTGTCGCCGGCAGCGAACGCCATACCCGCTACGCCTACGACCTGGACGGCCGCCTGACCAGCGTCACCGACCCGATGGGCTTCACCACCAGCTACCAGCTGGACGGCTATGGCAACCGCGTGCGCATCACCGACGCCGAAGGCCGCAGCACCGTGCAGACCTTCGACATCAAGGATCGCCTGCTGACCGCGCTCGACGCGGCCGGTGCGCTGACCACCCAGGCCTGGAACATCGACGGCAAGCTGACCTCCAGCACGCTGTCGCGTGCCGATGGCAGCGACGCGCGCAGCACCCGCAGCCAGTACGACATCATGGGCCGCCTGGTGTCCAGCACCGACCAGTTGGGCTATACCGCCACGGCCAGCTACGACCTGTTCGGCAACCGCATTGCCGCCGTCAGCGGCCAATACCTGCTGCAGCCTGGCGATGCCGGCTACGACGCAGCGCTGGCGGCACATGCCCGTCCGGCCGAAGTCAAGCTGGCCTACGACGCGCTGAACCGCGTGGTGGCGGCGACCGACGCCATGGGCATGGTGACCACCACGGCCTACGACCATTTCGGCAACCGCCGCGCTGTCACGGCGGGCGCCGGCACTGCTGCCGCGCGCACCACGCTTTACAGCTACGATTCCGAAGGCCGCCTGCGCCGCACCGAATCGCCGGAAGGCGCCGTGGTGACCTACGAGTACGGCAGCGCCCAGCTGGACAAGCCAACCCAGGAAACCCACGAAAACCGCTTCGGCGCCGCGACCACCAAGCTGTATGCCTACGACGGCAACGGCCGCGTCATCAGCGAAACGGAAGGCGGCGTCACCACCAGCCATACCTACGATGCAGCGGGCAACGAGGCCGCCACCAGCGCCGGCGGCGCCGGCGTACGCCATGAGTTCGACCTGGACGGCCGCGAAACGGCCCTCATCGACGGCGAAGGCAACCGCACCGAGTACACCTATGACAAGGTAGGCAACCGCATCAGCGCCAAGGATGGCCTGGGCAACGTCACCACCAACTGGTACGACCAGGCCAACCGCCTGGTGGCCACGGTCGACGCCATGGGCTACCTGAGCAAGATCACCTACGACCTCGCGGGCAACCGCCTGGCGGTGACCCAGTTCGCCAACGCCTGGCACGGCGCCCTCGATCCGGCCCAGCCGCCGGCCGTGGCGGCCAGCGCCATGGACCGCGTGCAGCTGGCGGAGTACGACCTGGCGAACCGCCAGACCCTGCTGGCCACGCCGGACGGCTTCCGCACCAGCTACGTGCTGGATGCCGCGGGCAACCGCCTGCAGCAGGTGGAGCATGCCGGCACTGCTTCGGCGCGCACCACCGACTACGCCTACGACAAGGGCAACCGCCTGCTGCGTCAGGCCGGCTTCGACGGCGGCGTGACCACCTATGCCTACGACATCGTGGGCAACCAGGTGCAGCAGTCGCTGGCCTATGCCGGCGAGCCGGTGCGCGTGACCAATTACGGCTACGACCTGGACAACCGCCGCACCAGCACCGTGTTCGACCCGAACGGCCTGCGCGTGGCCCAGTCCAGCAAGTACGACGACCTGGGCAACGTGATCGAAACCACCGACGGCGAAGGCCGCCGCAGCAGCTACGAGTACAACGGCAATGGCCGCCTGGCCTTCGTGCGCGACGGCATGGGCGGGGTCGTGCAGTCCTATACCTACGACGCGGCCGGCAACGTGGCCACCGAATCGGGCAAGGAAGGCCTCAAGACCTACACCTATGACCGCAACAACCGCCGCATCACTGCAACCGTGGCGGCGACCCAGCAGTTCTCCATCGCCAACGGCAGCAGCTTCGGCACCGCACAGTCCACCGTGCGCTACGACTCGCTGGGCAACGTGGTGCAGGTGACGGATGCCAACGGCCTGCCGACCACCAGCTATTACGACGCCAAGGGCCGCATGGTGGCCCAGATCGACGGCGACAACGTGCTGCATGAATTCGAGTACGACGGCTTCGGCAACCAGGTTGCCGAGCGCCTGTACATGACGCGCCTGGCCGCCACCGCCCACAACCCGGCGCAGCGTCCGGCCGCGCCGGCGGGCGAAGTGCGCCTCTACAAGTACGAGCACGACATCAACGGCCGCGTACTGCGCACCGTCTACCCGCAGGTCAGCCTGGGCAGCCTGTCCAACACGGCCGGCAACGACCCGACCGTGAATTCGGCCATGGTGACGCCGGAAGAACATAACGCCTACGACGCCTGGGGCAACCTGGTGCAGAACGACGGCATCGACGGCGGCCACACCTTCAGCTACCGCGACGCGCTGGGCCGCCTGACGGCGCAAGTCGATTCCATGGGCTACCTGACCCAGTTCGACTACGACAAGAGCGGCAACGTGCTGCAGAAGCGCGTCTACGCCACGCCGCTGGCGACGGCGGGCCTGAGCGCCGCCAGCGTCCCGGCGGCGCCGGCCGGCAAGGTGGCCGTGACCAGCTACAAGTACGACCTGGCCAACCGCCTGCTCGAACAGCGCGATCCGGCCGTGGAAGTGACCGACCCGGCCACCAACACCGTGTCGCTGCAGGCGCGCGTGACAAGCTACACCTATGACAAGGCCGGCAATGTGCTGGCCAAGACCATGGCAGCCGGCACGGCGCAGCAGGCGGTCGAGTACTACTACTACGACAGCCGCAACCGCATGATCGGCAGCATCGACAGCCATCGCGGCCTGTCGCTGTTCAACTACGACGCCCAGGGCCGCATGACGCGCAGCGTGCATTTCGCGCGCCCTGTGGCGGACGGCGTCAACGCCGGCGCCCTGGCCAACAGCTACGGCGCCCTGCTGGGCGTGGTCTCCAGCGATCCGGCCGACCAGGCTTCGCTGTATTCCTACGATGCGCGCGGCCGCCTGGCGACCCAGGACGACGCCCTGGGCGGCGTCTCGGTCAGCGCCACCGGCGACACGCTGAACGTGGGCTACAACGGCTATACCCGCCGCAGCTACCAGTACGATGCAGTGGGCAACCGCAGCTGGGTGCAGGACCAGGACGGCTTCGTCGTCAAGAGCGCCTTCGACGGCATGGGCCGCACCGTGCAGGTGCAGCAGCCGGACGGCAGCGGCAGCCGCCAGTTCTACGATGCCGCCGGCAATGTGGTGTTCCGCTACACCGGCGAAATGAAGAACCAGGCGATTCCGGCCAGCGACATCAAGCTCAGCGTCGATGGCAACGACCTGGCGCTGGACTACAACACCGGCGCCAGCGGCATGGCGTCCTACGTGGTGTGGGACACCGTCTCGCACGCCGATGCGGCCAGCTACGCCAACCGCACCGAGACCAGCACCAACCTGCAAGCGGGCTCCGGCCACGCCGCGCTGCCACGCCCGGCAGCGGGCACCACGCTGTACTACCGCGTCGTCACGCAGGACGTGGCGGGCAACCGCGTGTACACCGGCGAGAGCAAGGTGGTGATGCCGCCTGCCGTGGACGACGTGCAGGTCAGCCGTCCTGATGCCAATACCATGCGCGTGCGCGTCAAGTTCGGCGCCGGCAGCCAGTCGCCGACCCTGTTCTACGGCCCGCATGGCGGCGCCAACACGGCCAGCCCGATGGCGCTGGCTGGCGACGGCTATTACGAAACCACCCTGCCGGTCAACGGCGACCCTGGCCAGCTGGGCTTCCGCCTGCAGTGGCAGGATGCCGCCGGCGTGCAGTTCAGCACCGGCGAGAAATCCTTCCAGGCGCCGGGCCAGCGCGTGGGCACCAGCACTTCGCTGAACGAATCCGTGCAGCCGGGCGGCGTGATGCTGAACCTGGGCCTGTCCGTCAACGGCGGCGGCATGGCGTTCAACCTGTACGTGGCCAAGTGGCGCGTGCAGGGCAGCGACCGTCCGTTCTCGCAGAACGGTTCCACCAACGGCGCGATGGCCATTGGCGCCGATGCGCCGCTGGCCGTGGGCCAGGCCTACGAGATCGAGATCACCGGCATTACCGCCGACGGCCGCGAGGTCGTGCTCGAGCACATGGTCTACACCCCGACCGGCGAAGCGGGCAAGTCGAGCCAGTACAACGCCTCCACCTGGGAGGCGCCGGCGGCCGGTACCGACCAGCTGGTCATCGTGCAGGGCCAGCCGGTCGTGGCGGAGCGCTACGCAGGCCGCATGCTGGTGCACACCAGCGGCAGCCCAAGCGGCGCCACCGCGGTCTACTACGCCAACCGCGTACTGGCCAGCCACACCACCTCCACCACTTCCAGCGAATGGAAGGAATGGATGGTCTCGGCCGACGCGCAAGGCAAGGACACCAGCCATTGGGAACAACGCGGCTACAACCTGGCCTTCAACACCACGCTGCATCCGAGCGAAGCAGCGCTGGTGACGGGCGGCCTGCACCTGTCGTGGCGCAGCACCGGCAGCGGCAACGGCGTGGCCTTCGACAACGACGAGTTGATGCAGGACCTGGGCAACGGCCAGTACAACCACACCGTGGCGAAGATTCCGCTGCCGGCCAAGTCGCTGGACTACAAGGTCTGGTACCTGGACGCGCAAGGCCGCGAAGTGATCGTCGACTGGAACCGTGCGGCGGACGACGCCAACACCCTGCATAGCGGCGAGTCCTACATCGTCCTGGCGGGCGAAGACGGCGGCAGCATCAGCGGCGCCACCATGAGCGCCGGCACCTACGTCGGCCCATTGAGCAATGCCGACTTCCTGCAGGGCATGCAGCTGGCCAGCGAGGAAACCGGCCTGGCCGGCGGCGCGCTCGATGCAGTGGCCAGCGACAGCGGCTACTTCAGCGAAACGCGCTACAACGCGCTCAATGCCAAGATCGCCTCGACCGAGAACGATGGCGTCTGGCGCGAGTACGACGTGGATGCCGCCGGCCACGCCGTCGCCACCCATACCCTGGGCAAGAAGGGCAACGTCAACGGGACCGTGTCGTACTCGCAGTACGACCTGCGCGGCAACGAGCTGACCAAGTGGGATGTCGCCTTCGTGGTATCCGGCGAGGGCAGCGCACGCCGTCCGGTCACCCGTTCCAGCTACGACTTCCTGAACAACCTGGTGTCGCGCACCGATGCTGCAGGCAATACCAGCACCCGCGAATACGACGTGCAGGGCACCCTGCTGCGCCAGACCGACGCGCTGGGCCACAGCAAGTCCTTCAGCTACGACAACCTGGGCCGCGAAATTGCGGTCACCGATGAACGCGGCTTCACCAGCACGTCGCGCTATGACAGCCATGGCAACCGTGTCGAGCAGACCGACGGCGGCGGCGTGGTGACCAGGTACGGCTACGATGCACTGGGCCGCATCACGTCCCTGACCGACGGCGTGGGCCAGACCACGCCTATCGTCTACGACGCGCAGGGCCGCGTGGTGCGCCAGGGCTTCAACCAGTTCGGCTACGACGGCCGCGGCAACCGCACCGCCTCGTACGACTTGAACAACCCGTCCGGCCACCGCATCGAGATGCGTTACGACGGCCTGGGCCGCGTGCAGTCCGTGACCCAATGGCGCCGTGTCAACGGCAGCTCGGTGGACGTCGCCACCACCAGCTACCGCAGCTACGACGTGTTCGGCAACCTGATCGCGGAAACCGACGGCAACGGCAAGACCAAGCAAAGCCAGTTCGGCGGCTTTGCCCAGCTGCGCCGCGCGATCGACGAAGACGGCCGCGTCACCAGCTACACCTACGACGACTTTGGCCGCGAAACTTCGCAGACCAGCGTCAGCGGCAAGAACATCCGCCGCGCCTACGACGAGGCCGGCCACCTGGTCGAGATCCTCGACCTGGCCACCGGCGTGCGCACCACTTACGGCTACGACATCATGGGCCAGCGCGTGAAAGAGGAGACCACCGGCGTGGTCGACTTCGAAGGCGCCACCCACAACCGCATGCTGGCCTACCGCTTCGATGAACTGGGCCGCATGACGTACTGGAAGGACAGCGTCACCGGCCTGGAAGAAACCATCAGCTACGACGAAGTGGGCAACCAGGTGCGGGTGCAGGGCAATGGCGGCGGCACCAGCGTCGACCATGGCACCGACTTCGACGGTGCAGGCCGCGTCATCGCGCTGCGCAACAGCAACGCGGTGGTTGGCCATTACACCTACGACGCCGCAGGCCGCCGCAGCACCTACACGGCAGGCGGTGTGGTGACCACCTACACCTACGACGACCATAACCGTCCGGCCACGGCGCTCAGCGTCAAGCAGCCCGATTCCTACGCCGTGAGCGAAAGCGACCTGCGCTTCACCGATCACGAAGACGACATGGGCAATCCGGTCTACACCAGCGTGACCGTACGCGAGGCGCTGCAGGCGATCGCCATCATCCAGTACCGCGATGCGAACCGCTGGGCCAAGATCGCGCAGGACAACGGCATTGTCGATTTCGAAGCCGATGCCTTTGCGACCCTGAGCGGCCGCACCCTGGCGCTGTCGCGCGACGAAGAGCTGATCTGGCAATACGACGTTGCGGGCAACAACACGCTGTTCATCGAGAAGCGCGATGGCGTGACCTGGTCCACTGCAACCAAGACCTACGACCAGTCGAACGGCAACCTGACCAGCAACACCAACACGCTCAAGAAGCTCGACTTCGATCCGAACGCGCTGCCGATCACCGGCCACCTGTTCGACCTGCGCCGCATGAGCGCAGCGGAAGCCATCCACAAGGGCTACAGCCCGGCCGGATGGGTCAAGACCGAGAGCGAAAGCCAGGAACTCTCGCAGCAGTACAACGCGGCGGGCAAGGTCAGCAAGACCACCATGCGCACGGTGACGCCGAAGTCGACCAAGACTTACCAGTACACCTACGACTACTACGGCGATGGCCGCGAGCGGTCGATCCGCGCCTTCGGCGATGCCAGCGGCAACGCGACCTTCACCTACAACGCCAACGACAAGCTGGTGATGATGAACCAGGGCCGCGGCGATGGCCAGGACCGTGACGAGATCTCCCGTTACGCCTACGACAACGACGACCACATCGTCGCCAAGTGGCACGACAACGGCAAGGACGGCGCGCGCGACCGTATCGACTACGTCTACGCCCAGGGCAATCCGGTGGCCGAAACCGGCACCGCGATCCAGGGCGGCGCGTACACCGCGATCGATACCAAGAACTACGCACTGTTCGAGAACTACGGCAAGGACTTCCCGGGCGGCACGACCTCCAGCTACACCGTCAAGGGCGGCGAAACGCTGCAGGGCATTGCCAACACCCTGTGGGGCAATCCGAGCCAGTGGTACGTGCTGGCCGAGGCCAACGGTCTGTCCGGCACCGAGGAGCTGAAGGCTGGCCAAGTGCTGGTGGTGCCGTCCAACGGCAAGTCCGAGCCGATCACCTCGCAGACCCACAAGACCTACAACGAGAACGAGATCGTCGGCAGCAAGCTGCCGAACCTGAAGTCGCCACCGCCGAAAGGCAAGAAGTGCGGCGGCTTCCTGCAGATCCTGGTGATCATCGTCGCCATCGTGGTGACGATCTACACCGCGGGTGCGGCAGCTGGCCTGATGGGCGCGTCGCTGTCGGCGACCGCCAGCGCAACCACCTTCAGCGCCGGCCTGGCCGTGCTGGGCGGTGCTGGCGGCATGGCCGGCCTGGGCGCGGCCATGATCGGTGGCGCCATCGGCTCCATCGTCAGCCAGGGCGTTGGCATGGCGGTCGGCATTCAGGAACACTTCAGCTGGAAGAGCGTGGCCATGAGCGCTATCGGCTCCGGCGTGGCAGCCGGCATCGGCGGCACAGGCGTGTTCAACCTGACCCCGTCCACCGCGATCAATACCGGCCTGACGGCAATGGCATCGAACGTGGCAACGCAGGGCATCAGCATCGCCTTCGGCCAGCAGAAGAACTTCAACTGGCGTTCGGTGGCGGCGTCCGGCGTTGCAGCGGCGGCCAGTTCGGCGGTCGGCGACCTGCTGAAGAACGTTGATATCGCCGGCAGCGATGCGGCCAACGAATTCCTGCGTAAGACTGCCAAGTCTGTGACCTCCAGCGTGACCACCCAACTGGTCGAAACCGGCAAGGTTGACTGGCGGTCGGTGGCGATCACCGAGGTGGGCAACTACATCAATTCGAAGGTCAACGAGAAATGGAGTACCGGCCTGTCGAATGTGCTGGCCGAGTCCGTAGTGGGCGCCGGCCTGGCAAGGCTGCGCCATCAGGATCCGCTGGCTGGCGCCATCGGCGGCGCGGTGGGCAGCATCGTCGGCCAGATGTCGCGCAGCGCATTTGCTGCGGTGGGCATCAACGCCGAAGAGGTTACGGCCGAGGGACAATTCGCCAGCTCGCGCGGCGTGGTCAATGCAGACGGCAAGATCGCAGGCACCGACATCAAGTTGCCTTGGGAGGTCGCCGGCCCAGACGGCCAACGCCTGGACAGCAACAACCTCCACAACAGCATTTTCACCGGCCAGGGCTTCAGCAGCAGCAACATCCTGGAGAACATTGTTACCGCAGTCGGTTCCGGCCTGGGCAGCGCGTTCGCGCAGTGGGCGGGTCGCGATACCCGCGCAGCAGCCTCTGCAGGCGGCGGTGCGGCATCGCGCGCCTACCAGACGGACATCAAGGAGGGGACTGCAGCTGCGTTTGATAAGCTAGTCGCGGCTGACAAAGCGAAGAAAGATGCGGCGACGCAAGCGGCGAAACCTGCCAAACCGACGGTCTATAACAATCAGGCGGCCCTGTACGGTCCTACCCAGGAAGAGTTGGAGCTCGGTCAGTTGGGCTTGGCTGGGCTGCCTGGCTATATGAAGCCCGGCGCCGGTCTCAATGGCGTCCCGGCTGCGGACGTGGTAACACCTGGCGTGGATCAGCAGGCGCCACAGGGCCCAGACGCGGAAGGCACGCCACAAGCGGCAGCGCAAGAAGTCGACAAGAGCAAGATGGGCGATGATGCTTTGAAAAAAGCGCTCTCGCTTCGAAAAGAGCATCCGAACTGGACACCTGCACAAGTTGCCGAAGCAGCAAATGCATGGGGCAGGGAGGTCCTCAAACGAGAAGACGACCTGTTCACGGTGCACAAGGTTGAGCGCGGCGACACGGCGCTCGGCTTGGCTGGCGAAGCTTATGGCAAGGAAAATACCCGTGCCGGTTACGCCCTCGATACCGTGCTGAACGGTGCCCGCGGCAAGCAGGCCTGGGAGCTGAAGGAAGGCAAGGACACGCTGATGATGGCGCGTGATGTTGCGGAATCGCTGTTTAGCGATGAAGACACTCGCAAGCAATTTAGCCGCTATGCCGGCCAGATGATCGCCGGCGAAAGTGCAATTCGCATTCAAGCCCAGATCCTGGCCGAGGAGAAGCGACAGCGTGACCTGAACGCAACGAAAACCCAGCAAGTGCAGCAGGCAGCCCCTGCTCAGCAAGCGCAGTCTCAGGCTCCGGTCGCACAGCCGCGCGCCGAAATCCGGGCAGACTACAGCGCTGCCGATGCCACGGCTGTCGAGCATAACGCGGCCGTGAACGGCGCGCTGCGCGAGCAGGACAATGCCACTAACTTCGGCTCCTACCTGTATTACGGCCTGAAAGCGAAGGTAGTCGATGCGGCCTACACCGTCAAAGGCACCGCGCAGACGGCGTATGCCGACGGCGCGCAGAAAGTGGAGGTGGCGAAACGATATGTCGGCGATACGGCCACGCTGGCCGCCGCCAACTATGTCGACGTCGCTTCCAAAGTGGTACATGCAGGTGAAACCGCAGTCGCAGCATGGAACGGCGAGAAAGCCGAACGTCGCGGCAGCGCCATGCTGGACCAGTTTGTCGATACGTTGCTGGTGAAATCTGGCAACGATCGTAGCGTCCTGTTGACGAATGCCGCACCGCAAATACTTGAGGCCGGCTTGACCAAGGTGCAGGAAGGCCTGGACTACTCGATCAAGAGCAGCACCCGCGCCGCTCTGGATGTCACGCGGGCGATCGATGCGGTGACCGGCAGCGACCTCTCGAGCAGCATGAAGCAGGTGGCTGATTATGCGGAAAAATCGAAGAGCCCAGTGGCCGACCTGATGCAAAACCTCAGCGATGCGAGGGATGCAGGCGTCAAACAGTTGTACACATGGGCTGATCAGGCGGGCGACAAGTCGCCTTTGCTGGGTACTGCGATCTACACGTTAGCCAAGGTGACTGACGTGGCAAGCGACGCCACGATCGGCAGTGCACGCCTGGCCGTCGATGGCGATTACCGCCATGAGAAAGTGGAGCAGTTCGAGAAGCTGGAAGCGGTGCAGTCCACGACGCACCTGTTTGTTCAGGGCGTGCGTACTGCGGTGAACAATGCAGCCAGCGGCGCGATGGTCCTGGCCGGCGGCGTCGTTGCCGCAACCGGCAATACGGAGATGGCCGACAACATCTTCGGCGCAGCCACCGATTTGCGCAATGACGAGCGGTTCCAGCCGATCCGCCAGGATAGTTACGCAAAAGGAGTTCATATGGCCGGCAGTATTGCGGTCACCGTGGCGACGATTCCGACAGGTATTGGAGGCATCGGCTTTGGTGCCCTGCAGTCAGTCAATTCCGCCAGCACCAAGATCGAGCATGGCGCGTCGACTGAAAGCGCCCTGGCTAGCGTCGGTATCGATCTGGCTGCCATCGCTATTGGTGGTGGCTTGAACGCCACGGCTGCCGGCAGGGTGGCGCGGCAAGGTGCTCCGCTCGGCGGCGCCATTGGCCGCGCAGAACAGGCCATTGGCCGCCTGATGGAGGGCGAAGGCCGACTTGCCAGCTCGCTGAATGCTCTCTCCGGGGATAAAGTCCAGGCCCTGGCAGGACTGGGGGTGGATGTAGCCGCTATGGGAGCGAAGGATGAACTGACGGCAAACGACGTGGCGGCCAGTGCGGGCTTCAATGCCCTGGGAACCATCTTGGCTGGTCGCCGCGGGCTGCATGTACCGGAAGGTCCTGCACCACGGACCGCGCATGCGGATGCTGCGCCGGATGTCTATGTAGGACGTTCGCAATCGGCGGAGGCAGATATTCCTGTCGGCTCTGCGCCACGTATAGAGCCGACGATGCCATCCCGCGTTTCGTCCGACGATTTGTTGTCGGCGTTGCCTCAGCGTCAATTGATCGAACGTCAGGCCGGTATCGCAGGACGTCGTGAGGCAGTCGCTGTTCAGGAGTCGGTGAAATTGTCTGGTTCGAGCAGTGAGTCGTTGCCACGTGTAGCGGAGCATGGTGCTTCAGTGAACAACATGGCTAAGCACGAAGCAGAAATTGTACGCCGCACGACCGCCGAAACGGTGAATGCCGAGATGGAAGCGGCGGGCATGCAGCCGGCGTGGATGAAGGGCACAGAAGTAGTCGAGCGAATCGATCCGGCCGGTACCCAGTACCGCCAGGTTGTAAGCCAGGGTCAAGCCGATGCATTGCAACGTGGCGTGCCGGCTGCGGGCAAGTGGGCCACCCGCGATCCAATTCCAAGTCAAGAATTTGCGCGTAACGACTTGGCTATTCTTAAACAGTTCAAGGACGATGTGTCTATTGAAATGACCTACGAGTCGACACAGCCCCATCACGTCCGCGACGGTGTAGTGGGGCCACTCGAAAGAGCGCCTGGTGGTGCTGGACAGGTTCAGTTCTTGGGAGAGAAGAATTTCAAAGTACTTAGTTCGCGTGAGTTGCCAGTGCACTCGCCAGTGGAACCTCCGCGGTCCGGTGCTGGCAACAGGGAAATGGATCTATTGGCGCAAGGACATGGCGACGATACTTTCGTTGGTCCTCGCAAGACTGCATTTACGGAGGACGAGATAGCGTATTACCGCAAAAAGTCACCCAACGATGCGGGACGCGATTATGTAAATACAGGAACCGGGCCGAAAGTTGATCCGGTTTATGGTTACCCAGTAACTCGCTTCCAGGCCGACCATATCATTGCATTCGACAGTATTATTCGTAGGCCGGGATTGTCAGAACTGCCGCCTGCACAGGTTCTTGAGGTTATTAACCTTAAAGAGAACTTGATGGGACTTGGAGCGTCGACCAATACGTCGAAGCAGGATAAGACTTGGGGTGAGTGGCCAGGGCATTCGAGGCTGGGGCCGGTTCCTGACGACGTCCGAAGTGCGATGTTGGCGCGGGAAGCCGCGGCTAGCACAGCAATTGACGACGCTATCTCGTCTCGCCTTGCGGCATACCGGGGAACTGTCGGCCCCGATCTGACAGCACAAGCTGGAGGCCGGCCTGGTACGCACTTTGAACGCACGGAAGGCCTCGGGAGCCATGCTTCGATCGCAGATCTGCGCGCCTCTGGTGCCCTGCCGGGAACAGAAGGCGTAATTGTTACCGATCGCACGGTTCGCTTTGGCGATATTTATGAACTGGGCACGTTAGGTGGCCGCAAGGTAGAATTCTCCCTGACGACGGAGCGCGTAGACGGAAAGCTAGTTAAGAAACTGTATAGCGGTGATGCTTGGACTAGCGCCGTGCCGCGTGATTCGCGTTTAATTGGCCATGTCCACCCGAATGAAACACCGACCCAGCAATGGCCGTCAACGCAAGACATGAATACTGTTAATGCTCGTTATTTCAGGGAAGTTGAGGTCGAACCTACTGCGCGACCAACACCGTCGCGCATTTTCTGGGGACCGGGCGATACGGACAACACGATTTTCTACCCAGGTTACGGCAAAGATCCGCATTCTGGCAAAGGAGGCTAACTATGGAACATCAGACGCCGTTACCTAACGTCGATGATTATCTTTTCGGACGTGGACTTACGCTCGCGGACTATTACATTGAACAGACCCCCGTGTCTGAAATGCTTTGTTATCGAGACGCAAACGGACGTGATTTCGATCTGCAGATTAATGATGCGCAACTCGCCGCAGCGGTGTTGACACGACTGAAGGGCCTGGGCGTGCGAATCGTAAGGCTGGGTGGTGTTGAATCAATTGAAACTACTGATGCCGGCGCACGCCAGCAATTTGAATCGCGAACAGCAGCAGAAATCACGCAGGCTTACATCGGCCAGCAGCCCTTTGCTGTGAAGGCGGCGCCTTCGTTAAAGGGGCAGGTCGCCTGGTTAATCTCGTTGTTTCAAGACATGCACGCGCAAGGTCGACCGATAGTGGCGGGTCAACGCATTCAGTTGGGATTCTCCATGCTTACGGTTGGCCAGTCTCCGGACGGCACGCTAACGTTATGGGAACCTGATTTTGAGCGCAACCCTTTCGTGGATTTGCGTGAAGGTGTGGACGTGACTTTGGCATTGTTGTCTCAGCAAACCGGATTTATACGGCGCGCCAATTGTGCTTCGGCAGAGATTTCGTTCCAGGACAAGATCGTGCTGGCTCGCGGAGCGCTTCAGGCGCCATCCATTTATTTGGAAAGAAGTGCTCCGAATCCGGAAAAGCATGATTCTGGATGGTTTATAGGCATTCGTAATAGCAATGCTGAATTTGAATTGGAGGCGATTTACGCGTTCCAGCTAATTCAACTTCGTCCGGCTTTGTTGGAGGTGCTGGCACTTCCTGCTGGCTTCATGGTTTTTATTGAAGGCAACCAGATCATGGATGTCGCCAATGAACACAATCAAGCGATTGAGATTTTGCCGGCTCCCATTGCAGCCGGCGTTTCCAAGTGAGGTAGTGTGAGCGTGGATCTGATTGACGCATTTATCGAACTCCGCCAGGACGGCAAAGAGATCGTTCCAGGAATGACCTTCCAGACGCTCAGCCAACTCGGCTGGGCACCGAGCAAAATTGTTAGGGTGTCTTGGCTGGCTGGCCAAAGGCAGTTAGCGCTGGATTACCCAGATGGCGTATTGGCCAAAGTTTTGCCAGGCAGGGGGCATGTCGCGGTAATTCCACAGATTGGTGGTGCCGCTGGTTCTCCAAAACTGACTGTCATGGATGCGCAAGGACGGGAATGTTATGTTTTGGGAAGCGCTCAGGAAATCGCTGGCGTTATGAGGTACGGCAGCTTCCTTTGGTTTGAACCCTCTGATACGGATCCGGAACATCGATTCGGAGTTGTGTTTGAGACGGCTGATCAGCAGTTCCTGCTTGAGCTAGAGATAAATAGCGGAGCGGTCAAAGTGGTGCGAGAACTACGTTGATGCTTGGTCAGCGATATGTGTAATCGAAAGGCGCTGATATGAATTGACCAGTTGTTGCGCGCCGCGCTTTCATCGTATCGTGAACCAAATTATCGTCGAGCGATTTTGGCAAGATTGGCGGCGTTTTACCACGTTGACGTCGTAGCATTTTCCCTGGCCGGCCACGCTTGGATCGTATCGCCTGCCGCTTTGGCGTCGTAGCGTCAGTGAAAAAGTATGGGGACGCGAAGTCCCTCTGGCGCTACGACGTACGCGGCTGGCCGCCCTCATCTTCGATGTGTTCCCGCTGCGTGATGAAGTCGGGAAGATGCCCTACGCCTTGCCCCCGCCGCGCGCTTGCTGCTGCTTGAGCAGTGCTTCGTGCGAACGCCAATGCGGTTGCTGCAGCGCCATGTTGACATGGGTGACGGTGCAGATACGCTGACTATTCCGGCAAGCCTCCACCAGACTGGCATAACACAGGTTGCGCGCCAATCGCAGATTGCCTGTAAGCGCTCAACGCGACCACATATGAAAGTTGGCAAGGCCTGGTCAAACTTCGGTTTTCACTTTGGAGAACCGGATGGCAAATCAAGAACGAGAGCAGCGGTGGTTGGAGCGTATCGCGTTATGGCGTGAGAGCGGCATGTCGCAGCGGGCCTTTGCGCAGAAGCATGGCTACCCTATCCGCCAAGTCGGCTACTGGGTTCGGCGTTTGAGTCGTAGCGAGCCAGCGGTAGCGGCCTTGGTGCCTGTTGTGATTAAGGCGGAAGTTAGCGCACCGGCATTGATCTTGCGCGGACCGCATAGCTGGTCCGTCGAGTTCCAGCAGGCGCCTCGGCAGCTTGGGTGGCCGATCTGCTGCGCGGTCTGTAATGCAGCTGCAGGCAACGACAGTTTGGCTTGCAACCCAGCCAGTAGACATTCGCGCTGGGGGCGATCGCCTGTCACTGCATGTGCAGCAAGCGCTGGGCCGCCCACCATGCGATGGCACAGCCTACGTGTTCAGCAACCGGCGCCACACTCGCCTGAAGGTCGTGTGCTGGGACGGCAATGGCGTGTGGATGTGCGTGCGCCGCCTGCATCGCGGCCAGTGTTGCGCGCCGCGCTTTCATCGTATCGCGAGCCAAATTATCGTCGAGCGATTTCGGCGAGATTGGCGGCGTTTTTCCACTTTGACGTCGTAGAATTTTCCCTGCCTGGCCACGCTTAGATCGTATCGTCTGCCGTTTTGGTGTCGTAGCTGCGCTGAAAAAAAAGGGGACCCGAAGTTCCCCGCGCTACGATATGCGCGGCTGGCCCCCATCATCTTCAATGGATTCCCGCTGCGTGATGGCGCCGGCAGGATGCGCTACGCTTTCTCCCCGCTGCGCGCTTGCTGCTGCTTGAGTAACGCTTCGTGCGAGCGCCAGTGCGGTTGCTGCAGCGCTGCGTTGACGTGGGTGACTGTGCAAATACGCTGTCGATCCATGCAAGCGGCCACCAGGCTGGCGTAGCACAGATTGCGTGCCAACCTCAGGTTGCCTTGTACTGCGCGCAATACGACGTTCAGCGCCGCCTCGTCGAAGGTGTTGGCGCCCAGTCCGACCGCCGCCAGTTCGGCCACGATGAACGCGGCCAGCTGTTCGTCATTGAGCGGCAGCAGCTGCTTTGAATAACTGATGCGGCTCTTGATGTCTTCGTTGCACATCAGCGAGAGACGATGCAGCAGCTCCGGCTGGCCAAGCAACACCAGGTTATGCTTGCTCGGGAATCGCTCGAACAACAGGCGCAGCTTGCGCAAAATAAGCACATCGAGCAAGTGCGCATCGTCGATCACGAGGTACAGGTTCTTCTGCGATTGTACATGGCGCCAGGCCGCCTGCACCAGCTCCTTTTCAATGTCCTTGGGCGCGGCTTTGATCTGCAGCGATTCACCCAACTGCTTGAGGATCGGAAGATAGGTATGCATGGTTTGGGTGAAGCTGGCCACCACGCAATCACGTGCCTTGCCTAGTTGTTCCAGGTGCTGGCGGATAACGGATTTGCCGACGCCGGGATCGCCGACTACGACGCAGAAGCCGCCATGCTGGGCATGGATCTGCACCATCTCCAGCGCTTCGCTTTGTTGCGGCAGCAGGGGCGGATCCTTGCGGTAGAAGGGTTCCTGCGTCAGGCCGAATGTGGACTTGATCATGTGCGCTCTCCCGTTGCCGCCGGCATGCGAAGGCGTGCATTGGCGTGCAGGTCGAGCGCATTGGCTTGGCCCATGCGCTGGCCGGCGAAGTAGACGATGAAGCTGTCGCGCCGCTGGCGGTCATAACGCACTTGCACCGCCTTGCCACGCAGGTCGACCGGGCATTCGTAGCGTTGCGAATTGATCGAGAAGACATTGGTCTTGCTGACCTTGCGTTCCTCTTCGACATAAAACACCTCGGCCGAAAAGGCGTCGTCGGCCAGGAAGGTGATGCGGTTGCGGTCCAGGTTGAAACGGTCGACGGGCGCCATCTGGATGCCGCTGTGGAATTGCGCGTTGTATTCCTGCTCCACCCACTGGTGAGTCAGGCGGTTAAGTTCTTCCAGCGAAGCGAAGTGGGTATGCAAAGTCAGGAAGCGGTCGCGAAAACCCCGGAAGAAACGTTCGATCTTGCCCTTGGCGGCGCCGTCGCGGATGGGCGCGTGCGACAGGTGGATGTCGAGCCGCAGGCAGGCTTGGGCGATTTCGCGGGCGCTGTAGTTGCTGCCGTAATCGAAGTAGAGGCGCTGCGGCTTGCCGCGCTTGTACAAGGCAGAACGGAAGGCCTGCACCATATTCTCCGTATTGTCGCGGTAAAAGAACTCGGCGTGCGTAATGACGCGCGAGGCGTCGTCGAGGAAGGCGATCAGGAAGGTTTTTTTCCACTGGCCGTCGGCCTGTTTGATGCTGGGGCCGTGCAGCGTGTCGGCTTGCCACAACTCATTGGCGAACTGCATGGCGAAGGAGAGGCGCTGCTTGTGCATGGTTGGTTCATCGAGCAGCTGGTTTTTGCGCAGCATGCGGTAAAAGGTGGTGGGCGCCAGCTGCGAGCGCGTGAACAGGTTGCGCTGCAGGAGCACGCGGTATAGCACGCTCTTGGGCAGAAAAACGGCGGTATCGTTGGCCGGCCGGATGGGCTTGATTGCCGGCGAAGGTGCGGAAGCCGCCGCAGCGGCAAACGCCCTGCGCTCGGCGGTTGGGGAGGCTGGCGCGGCTGATGCTGTTGTTGCAGGACGTGGCGCGGTTGGCAATGCCAACGGTGCGCGCGCCGCTGCGGGCGAAGTCGCAGGTGAGACCGGGGCTGTACGCACAGCTGCATCGGAAGCCAGGTCGGGCGCCGTAGGTGAGGCCGCCACAACCCGTGGGCGCCTCAACGGCGAGCCGAATCCGGCAACCGCGATCACTGGCGATGCCAGCGCCGCAAGCCGCGCAAACATTGCGGACCGCGCAGCACCACGCAATCCGTGGGAGCAGACTGAGGTGACAGGAGGGAAGGTCGCCGAGGCTGTACCGGGACGCGCCGCGTCGGAGATGCCAAAGGTAGCCAATGGCAGTGGCGTGGCGGCGGATGCGCCTGCTGTAGTGCGCAATGCCCTGGGTGAAGTTCGTGCAGGCTCCAATGCGGCAAAGGTAGAGCGTGAGGTGCCGCGCGCCGAGCAAGGCCCCGCTCCACGCGCACCAGAGCCGTATCGTCCGCCAGTGCAGGAGCCGACGCCGGCATCTGCGCCAAGCACGCCGGCACCGCGCGGTGCTGAGGTGCATGCGCCACAAGCGCCGCAGGCTCCACGTTCAACTCCGACGGCAGGCAATGCGCCGCAGAAGTTCGAGCTGTCCATGAAGGAGCACAACCGCGCACTGCAGGATGCCGGCCTGAATCGGGCAGAACGCCGAGCTGTCATGAACGGTGAAGCTTCCGCCGCCGAACTTGGGAGTCTCGAAAACCGGCCGGCCGGTGATGGTCAATGGCGTGGACGTGCGTAACCTGCGCCGTGCCTGCTTCGTGGCCGGTACGCCTGTGGAAACCCGCGACGGGTTGCGCGCGATCGACCGCCTGGCCATTGGCGACCAAGTTCTGTCGCGTCACGAGGAGACGGGTGAGATTGCCTATCGTACCGTGGTCCGTACGATCGTCATCGAGGACAAGCAGATTTATCGTCTGGTCGTAGCGGACGAGGCAGGCAACCGCGAAACGATCCGCACCACCGATGAACACCCGTTCTGGATCGCAGGCCATGGCTGGGTACGTGCAGCCGATCTGCGTGAAGGCGATCCATTGCTGACGCCGTCCGGCGAACATCGCGTGGTGGTGTCGCTGGTGGAAGAAGAAGGGCTGGAAACCGTCCACAACATTGAAGTTGACGAGTTCCACACCTACTTCGTTGGTGAGTTGCGCATCTTCGTTCACAATGCCGACTGCGGTGAAGTGGAAATTGTGCAGAACACACGACGCCGTGTAGCCGCGGAAGGTCCGACACGTCCGGTTGTGCCTGGGGATGCAGCGCGAGTAGTCTTCGATCCAATGGGCGGCGACAAATTCCGCGCATTGCAGACTGCCGCGGAACGTCGAGAGTTCTTGACAGAGTACGCACGGCAGATCCGAGGTCAGGAAGATGCTTTGAATAGCTTGACAGTTGATCAATTCATGAAAGCACGAGATTCCTTCGATAAGCTGGGACGCAATCCGAATGCGAAACGGGCGCAGAAACAGTTCACGAAAGATTTTGAGCGGGAGGTTAAGCAAAGTATTGCTGAGCGTATGAGGCGCGAAAATCCGCAACTCAGCGATGATGCGATAGACAAAATGGCGGCGCAACAGGCAACGGCAGCTCGTAAAGGCCTCGCAGCATTACATGAGCCGGATAACGTCGCAGGAGGTTATACTTCGGCCGACCCAACTCGTATGGGAAATGCTAATGTCAACTCGTCGATCGGTCCTTCTTGGAACAGCCGCGTTGAAGCTTTGGATTCTTGGGCTGCCAAGGCAAAAGAGGCCGGCTATGGCGGTCACCAAATGAACGTACGCCTGTTCCTAGAAACAGGGCTGATTAATAATGGCCGAATTTAAAGGATGCAAATGAAAAGAGAATATTCCGCTTTCTTGGCGGCCTCCGGCCGCGGAGCGCAATATGCGACTGTTCCTGACCAGATATTGGAGAAGTACCGTGGGATATTGCCAGATTCGTTGCTTGAAATTTGGCAAAGCCAAGGCTGGTGCTCGTATGGCGGAGGTATGTTCTGGACTGTCAATCCAGAAGAATATGGGTGGTTAGTCGATGGCTGGATAAAGCCGCTGAACGAGCTGCCTGAGGACCGCTATTTCATAATTGCGCGTTCGGCTTTCGGCGAGTTCTTTTGCGCGCGGGAGAATGGTCCGCGAGTAATCACGATATGTTGCCCAATTGCCGCCGTGATGGCCCGTAGCTCGGCACTTGCCTCAGGCAACATGGAGGATGCAATTGACATGTTTTTCGGTGGGATGCGTCTGGAAGACTTTGATTTCGATGACGACGACGATAATCCAATGTTTGAAGCTGCTCGGGGCGCGCTTGGAGTACTGGGACCAGACGAGGTATACGGCTTTGTGCCGGTACTTCCTCTGGGCGGCGAAGCAAATGTTGCGAACTTGCAGAAGTTGAAGCTTGGAGTTCATATTGACATTATCAAACAGTTTGCAGGCGTACAATTGATGACGGACTAAGCTAAGGAGAGTTGAGAATCTCGAATAGGATGCAAACGGATTTGACAGTTGGAAGAAGTGTAAAGCGCGAAGTCCTTTGTTCCGAACACCGGGTCTGCGGACGCTGAGTTGTGCTGTCTGCTGTCCACGATCGCAGACAAGTACCTGCGTCTGCGCCAGGGAGCAATCGGCGCAGCAAGCTCAACTTTCAACGGCGACTTCACAATAGCGGTTGCTCATGCGGCGCAAGTCGTGCTTGCTGCACCATTTGCGGATATTGAGGCTCAATCTGTTCAATGTGATGGCGGCGAGTCAGCCGTCTTCCGCACCTCTGCCTATCAGCGCGGGCCTGCTGTCGACCTCATAATCATCTGCTGGTCAACGGTATCTATCCCACTGCCCAGTCGTACAACTCCAGGTTTGCCGAGGGCGAGCGGCCCTTCGCCTTGCGGCCAGCGATGCGCACGATGTTTCTGTGCCATCAAGTGCTATTACATGCAGGAGGATAGCTTGAGCAAAATCCGCTTGGTTCAGAACGTGTGCACATGCCGAGCTTTTATCCCCTGCGCCTGACTGCGACCATTGAACTTCCGAAAATTCTAGCAGCGAGCAGATGAAGGAATGGAAGATGAAACAGTATGAAAAGGTATTGGGCGGGCTTGGCATGCCGGAGGAATTGATTGCGCTAGCAACGGGCAGGCTCCAACTGCCTAATGGAATAAACGAACAGCCTGCACGGTGCTACGGCTTTCCGCCGGCACTCATTCCGTTTTGGAGTGCGCCAGATGCGATGATTTACACGGGCTACTGGAGTCACTGGTTCGCTGATCGTGACGCCAGCTTTGTCAAGATGTACGTCAAGTTGGGCTACGTGGTATCTGAAATAGCGCGGACCTGCGAACAGTTCAAAGCATACGAAGTCTTGAATGAGCTTGTATTCGCGGATGAATCCACCCCGGAAGTTGCCGACTTTGCAGCCAAACTAGGGGTTGATTTAGGCCAGATTGAACAATTTGCCGAAACTCATGGCGACGACCCAACACAGTTATATTTGCTGCCAGAATTTGCAGTACGCACGCCACTGGAAAGCTGTTCTGGGTCGAAAGGTTATGACGGTGGTTTTCCAACCGTTAGCAACGCCAATGGTTCTGCTAATAAACAGGCGTCCTCTTTTGAGTTAAATGAAACCACCGCGCGTGCGTTTCTGGCCAGTCCTGATTGTCCCCCATGGTTGAAGACTACGGACAAACAGCACTTATTCCAGACCTATTTGAGTGCGGGAGACCTGACATCGGCGTGGTTCACGTTAAATTCAAGCGGCTGGAACTTTGCCGCTGCTCGGGCCGCATTGACGAAATTGGCGCACCACTCGGAAGTCGACAATTTTCACGCAATGGTCGAGGCATGGCTGTCCTTGCCGCACGAACAATATGGCGTTGGCTATTAGTAGTGGACAAAAATGGTACTTGGAAGCTCGTGACGATTGAGAGTACAGGAGGAAAATTGTGGCATTTCAGGCTGACCCGGAACTGTTGAACCAGACGGTGCAGGCGCTCGCCGATAGCGCGCCGCCGGATTGGAGAGTGATTACTTTCTATTTTGAGTTCTTAGAGGATGAGCAACTCGGGCTGAGAAATAAGTGCACTGCGAGGGCGTTGGGCGGCGAAAATTTCGATATCCACCTGGATAGCTACGACCTCGGCAACACGATTCAGACATACGATACGGTCAAGGCCCTATATCAAGAGGCTGTCCAGCATGGCGAGAAATGGACGGGCGTACGCTTGACAGTCCTGTGGAACGGGCGCTTCAGGTTCCGCTTCTTTTATGGTCAAACACCTCTTCTGGGCGGCGACCGTGAAACGGTGCTGCAGATTATGTCCGAAGGCTTGAACGAATTATGCAAGCCTGACATCGGACGAATTGTGAATCCAGAAATGACTCCAACAGTCGACGAAATTTACCAGCAGATCAAATCTCATCATCTGTTCAAGGTAATCCGTGGCGAGGAAGGCGTGTTTCGCACGCCGTCCTACATTAATGCCGACTTGCTGCCGACCGATCACAACGAGTTGCTGGTCAAGGCGATTTATCCGATCGCCGAGAAGTACAACGTCAAGTTTGCAGAGCGCGAACTTGACTTGGCCTTGCGCGTCGCCGCAAGTGATGCGCTGGGCGTTTTCTGCGCCATCCAGTGCTACTACATGCAAGTGGTGAACGAGGAAGACGGCTTAAGCAATATTCGGTTGAACCGGGCGGATTTGCCGCAGTATTTGACGGCGCGCTATTTCGCTTTGGTGGAAGACCTCAAGAAATTGAACCTGAGCGGCAATGATGCGCCCGATTATGCGCAAAAGAGTGCCCTGAGCTACCTGAGGATCCTGGTGGAGCAGTATGGCGTGAAGGCCACCGCATAGGCGTTAGCGCAAGTGAGCACAGCCAGCGCAGGGGAGCGGCACCTTGCGCTCTTCGAGGATGCTGCGCAGCGCGGCGATTGACTCGAAGCGGCTGGCGTCCTTGATGAAGCAGCATGGCATCTCGCCGCCGCTCAGGTCGTAGTAGCGCATGCCGTCATTCTCCAGAAGGTGGCAACGGTACTCGGTCGGTTGGCGGTGCAGCTGGATGCGCTGTGGGTAACGGCGGCTGTAGTCGTCCTTGCCCTGCAGCGGCTGAATCATGTGGCGCAAGCCGCGCTTGCGGCACCATTCGCGCACTGGCTGAACCGAGGCGGAAACGGCGACGGAGAAGATCGTGATGTCGAGTTTGCCGCGCAGGTTCTCGACAAACTCGATGACGCGTTCCAGGTTGTGGCGGCCGATGCTGGCCGCTTCGCAGGCATCCAGCGTGTCTATGCTGACGCCGATCTGGCGGAAGTCGGCCAGGAAGTGTTCGGGATATTTGTACGTGCCGTTGGTGATGGTGAACGGCTCGGCGCCGATGGTGCGCGCGTAGGCGGCCATGGCGAAGAAGTCGCGGTTCAGCGTTGGTTCGCCTTCGCCCTGCAGCGACAGGCGGCGTGGCACGCCGTAGCGCGCGACGTGCCTGTCGACGATGGCGCGGAAACGTTCCAGCGGCATGTCGCCTTGCGCCATGTCGCGTCCTGCGCAGTAAAAGCAGTCGAAGTTGCAGCGTGTGCTGACTTCGACTTGCACATCCATCATTGCTGGGCCGTGGCGTCCAGCGATTGCAGCAATTCCCTGCCGCGCTCGGCGTACAGGTTGCTGGAGGCGGCCGACTGCAGCAACACGTCCAGGTGGCGGCGCGCGTCTTGCGCCTTGCCCTGGCGCGCCTGGTGCAAGGCGCTGAAGTACAGGGCCGGCGGGTGCACCGGGTCGCGTTCCAGGATGGCATCCCACAGCACTTGCGCCTGTTCGGCCTGGCCGTCGTTGAAGTAGGCCATCGCCAGCTGGAACTGCTCGGTCGGCGCGTCCGGGTGCAGTGCCAGGTAGTGCTGGAACAGCTCCTGGGCGCGGCGCGGCAGGCCCAGCTGGGCGTATAGGCGGGCCGTCATGGCAATCGCTTCCGGTTCGGGGGCGTTGCCGGCCAGGACCAGCTTCAACTTTTCCAGTGCGAGGTCGAGCCGGTTGCTGTCGATGTGATGGCGGGCCAGGGCGACCAGTTCATCGGGCGCAAATACGGACAAATTGTTGCTGGACGTCATAGTGGCGAAAGAAAAGTTAAGTAATTTGAATGTCAACATGCTACCATACAATGTTTAATGTATTGCAGCATCTATTTCTAAAAAGGAAAAAGTATGTTCAGCAGCTGGAAGCGCTGCGGCTTGCTGGCCGTGGCTTTATCGATGTCGGCGTCTGCGCAAGCGGGCTTGTTGACGTTCGAAGACCAGGATCCTGGCGACTGGGTGGCGCCGCTGGAGGCGGGCTATGGCGGCTTTGAATGGGGCAATGACCCAGCCGTTGTTTTCAAGGACTACATCCAGTCCCGCGGCTACCAATTGGGCACGGTGGGCAATGTTGGCTTGATCGGCTGGGACGGCATTATTTCGTTCTCGCGTGCGACCAAGTTCAATTTCGACCGCGCTGCCATCACGGCCGCCTGGAGCATGGATGAGGATGTCCTGGTGCAAGGCTGGCGCAATGGCCAGCTGCTGTACACCAAGACCCTGCAGACCTCCTTCAACGGCCCTTACTACTTCGATTTCGGCTTCAAGGGCGTGGACGCGGTGAGCTTCCTGGGCACCGGCGGTATCGATGCCGGCTCGCAGGACGGCGCCGGGCCGCAACTGGTGCTTGACCAGATCCAGTGGAGCGTCGACCAGGTCGACCCGCCTGGCGACGTGCCGGAACCGGCGACGTTGCCGCTGATGGCCGGCGGTCTGGGCCTGCTGGCCCTGGCACGCCGCCGGCGTTCCTGATCAGTGCGTGCTGCGGCCGGTATAGGCCGACAGCATCACGTGCTGGCTGCTGTCGGTGCCGGCGCTTTGCTGGCGCTGTTCTTCCGGCAGCTTGTTCACATCGTCGATGATGCGCTGCATGTCGGCATTCAGGGCCGGGTTGTCCAGGTTCAGCTCAATGCCGCGCTGCAGGTAGCGCAGCGCATCGGCAAATTCATCCGCCAGCAGGTGGCGCAGGCCGCGGCCGAAGTGGAACAGGCATTTGCCTTCGTCCAGGTCGTCCAGCGCCACCAGCACGTCGTTGGCGCGCGGGCCGTCGCCTGAAGACAGGTACAGCAGGCCCAGCTGGAAGCGCGCGATGGCCAGTTCCGGATTGGCGGCAATGGCCGCTTCCATCGCGGTTGCGGCGCGGTCATACATGCGCAGCGAGGCGTAGCTGGCGCCCAGCATCAGCAACGCTTCGGCGCTGGCATCGGGGCGGCTGCCCGCTTCTTTCAGGTAGGCCAGCGAGGTGGCGGAATCGCCGTTACGGTCGGCTTCCAGCGACAGCTGGAGCAGCTCGGCCTGGTCAAGCATGGCGAGGGTGGGGTTGCTCATTTTCGTAATCCGTTCTCAGTGTTTCGGCGCGCGTTGCGCCACAAAAGTGGTCAGGTATTCCTGCAGGCTTGGGGCATCCGCCGTCGGGCGCTGTTGCAATGCGCGCGAGATCAGGCGGTCGGCCAGCTGGCCGTGGCCGTCCAGCTTGAGCAGGGCGGCCTTGGCGTAGACGGCGCCGAAGTTGGCCGGGTCGAGGCGGTTGGCCACGGTCACGGCCTGGCGCGCCTCATCCAGGCGGTTCAGGTGCACCAGCGCGGCAGCCAGGCCGCCGTGGGCTTCGGCGAAGCCGCGGTCGGCTTCCACGGCGCGGCGGAAACTCTGTTCCGCTTCGGCGTGGCGGCCGGTGGTCAGCTGGGCCCAGCCCAGCGCGACGATGGTGCCGGAATGCTCGGGCATGCAGGCTTCGGCTTTGGCCAGCGAGGCCAGCGCGTCGTCCTGTTCTTCGGTGTAGAGCTGGCTCAGGCCCTTGCCCAGCCAGGCGCGCCCGTTGTCCGGGCGCTGCGCCAGCACCGTGTCGAAGCTGGCGCGCGCGGTGGCGATGTCCTGGTCTTCCAGTGCCAGCGAACCGCGCACGGCGTTGGCTTCCACGCTGTCGGGCTGGACGGCCAGGGCCGCCTCGGCGGCGGCGCGCGCCTGTTCGCGGTCGCCCTGGTCGAAATAGAGCAGGGAAAGATAGGCCTGGCTGTCGGGCGATTCGGTCTGGGCATGCCATTGCCGGGCCGCTTGCAGCGCTTCATCCATCTGCCCGGTGTGGTGCAGGCAGTTGGCCAGGTAGCGCGCATTGGCCGGCACATCCAGGCCGCCCGCTGCGGCGGCGCTGAACTGCTGCGCCGCTTCCTCGAAGCGATCCTGGTAGAACAGGGCGATACCCAGGTTGTGCTGCAGCGCCGGTACCGGTTCGCCTTGCGCCAGCAAGCCCTGGAACAGCGCGGCCGCATCGCTGAAGCGGTGCTGCGACAGGTAGACGGCGGCGATGCGCGCGGTGGCGGCCGAGGCATCCGGCAGCAGGGCGGCGGCACGGCCATAGCTGGCCAGGGCGGCATCGAACTGGCCTGCCTGGTGCTGCAGGTCGCCCAGGTCGAGCAGCAGGCTGGTGTTGTCCGGATCGGCTTGCAGGAACGTGGTGAAGCGCTGGATCTTGGCGGTGAGGTCTGTTGCGGTCGACATGGTAAAGCTTGGCAAATTTAGCAATGCAAGATCATCCTACAATATGATGAACGTGTAAACAACGCAATATTTCTTTCAAAGATGAATGCAAACATCCTGTTCGCGTGGGAATTGGGCGAACACCTGGGCCATGTCTCGAAATTCCTGCCGCTGGCGCTGGCCTTGCGCGAACGCGGTTACCGTCCCGTGTTTGCGGTGCGCGACACCCATTCGGCTGAAGTGGTGCTGGGGCCGCACGGCATGCCTTGGCTGCAGGCGCCGGTGGCAATCGGCCAGGGCCCCGCCGCCGGGCCGGCCCTGAACTATGCCGACATCCTGCTGCGCTGCGGCTACGCCAGCCCGGTGCGCCTGGCGGGCATGCTGCGCGCCTGGCAGCAGATCTTCGAGCTGGTGCAGCCGGCGCTGACGGTGTTCGACCACAGCCCGACGGCGCTGCTGGCCAGCCGCGGGCGCGCCATGCGGCGCGTGCTGCTGTCGCCCGGCTTTTTCCTACCGCCGCGGCAGACGCCGTTCCCGTCCATCTTGCCGCAGGCGGTGGCGCAGGAAAATTTGCTGGCGTGCGACACGGCGGCACTGGCGGCGATCCAGGCGGCACAGGAGCGCATCGGCATGGCGCCGCTGGCGACGCTTCCTGAACTGTTCGACGCCGACTTGCGCTTGCTCGATACTTATCCCGAGCTGGACCATTTCGGCGCCCGGCCGGAAGAGGAATACTGCGGCGGCTTCTATCTCGATGAGGCCGGGGTGCCGGCCAGCTGGCCCGACCCCGGGCGGCCGCGCGTGTTCGCCTACCTGCGCCCGGGGCAGCGCGGCGTGGACCGCCTGCTCAGCCAGTTGCGCATGGCGCCTTGCGACGCGCTGATCTACGCGCCGGGGCTGACAGCGCAGCAGGCGGCGCGCTTTGCCAACAGCAATATACGCTTCACGCAAGAGCTGACGCAGCTGCGCAGCCTGGCCGGGCAGTGCGACCTGGCCATCCTGTATGCCAGCCATGCCACGATCTGCGCCTGCCTGGCGGCCGGGGTGCCGATGCTGCTGCTGCCGCAGCAGCCGGAGCAAGCCATGCTGGCGCGCCGCGTGGCTGAACTGGGCGTGGCCCGCGTCTACCAGGACGATGCGGCGCCGCTGGCCCAGGTAGAGGACGCCCTGGCCGATGCCGGCATGCGCGCGGCGGCCAAAGCGTGGCGTGGCAGCCACACACCGATGGCGGCGCCGGCACTGGCCGATCGTCTCTCGGCACTGCTACAAAACCCCTCAAATTAGTGACACTTTATAAGTTTCCATAAATAAAAACTCTACCATTTTCTGCAATTAGCATTTACATCATGATAGTATTGCCGACTTTCAATTGTTATATTGTTAGTTGCCGAGGTAACAGTGGATGTAAATGCAATTGCCGGCCTGGGCCTGCAGAACGATGTCCGGCAAATGGAGAGCATCAGCCAGAACCTGGCCAATGCCGTGACGCCCGGTTACAAGAAGCAGCTGGCGCTGGGCACCACCTTCCAGGCTCAACTGAGCCAGGCAGCACTGGCGCAGCCATTGCCGCTGACCCTGCCGTCCCTGCAAAGCAGCGTGATCGATGCAGGCGCCGGGCGCCTGCGCGCCACCGGCGACGCCCATGACGTCGCGGTCGACGGCACCGATTTCCTGGAGCTGGCCACGCCGGACGGCTCGGCCTACACCCGCCAGGGCAAGCTGCGGGTGGACGTCGACGGCCGCCTGGTCGGCGACCAGGGCCACCCGGTGGTCAGCAGCGCCGGTCCGCTCACCCTCAGCAACGCCCCCTTCACCATCGACGGCAACGGCGACGTGCAACAGGACGGCCGCGTGGTCGGCCGCCTGAAGCGGGTGCGCTTCGAGCAGGCTGGCCGCCTGCAGCCGCTGGGCGGCGGCATGTATGCGCTGGGCGGCGCCACGGTGGCCGACCCGAACAGCAGCGCGCCGGTCAAGCTGGGCTTCCAGGAAGCGTCCAACGTCGACACCACCACCGAGATGGTGCGCATGAGCATGACGGTGCGCCATTTCGAAGCCCTGGCGCGCGTAGTGCAGGGCTATGACGACAACCTGGAAAAGACCATCCGCAAGCTGGGAGATTTTTAAGCCATGAACGATTCGATGTACATCGCCGCCACCGGCATGCAGATGCAGCAGGCCAGCGTGGACACCATTGCCAACAACCTGGCCAACGTCGGCACGCCCGGCTTCAAGCGCTCGCGCGTGAGCTTCCAGGACCTGGTCTACCGCGACATGGGCGGTGCCCGCGCCGCCGCCAGCCAGGCCACCCAGGGCGCTGCGCCTTCGCTGTGGCAGGGCAGCGGGGTCGGCATGGCCGGCATCGTCAAGGCCTTTGCCGGCGGCGAGCTGAAACAGACCGGCCAGGCCCTCGATTTCGCCGTGCGCGGCGACGGCTTCTTCGAAGTGACGGCAGCCGACGGCACGCCGGCCTTTACCCGCGGCGGCAGCCTGGTGGTCGACAAGGAAGGCTACCTGGCCACCAGCGACGGTTACCAGCTGCGCCCGGCCATCCAGGTCGGCAACGACGCCAGCGAGCTGTCGGTGTCGGCCGCCGGCGTCGTGACGGCCAAGCTGGCCGGCCAGAGTTCGCCCAGCGAACTGGGCCGCATTGAACTGGCGCGCTTTGCCGACACCAGCGGCCTGCAGGCCATGGGCGGCAATATGTACCGGCCCAGCGCGGCTTCCGGCGACGCCATCTACGGCGCGGCCGGGGAAGGCGGCATGGGCACGGTGGCGCAGGGCTGGCTGGAAGGCTCCAACGTCAACCTGGTGGATGAAATGGTCAGCCTGATGGTGGCGCAGCGCGCCTATGAAAGCAGCGTCAAGGTGATCCAGGCGTCGGACGAGATGCTGGCCATGAGCAACAACCTGCGCAAATAAGCCATGCGTGCGCTGCTGTGTGCGGCCGCCCTCGCGTGGCTGCCGGCGGCGCAAGGCGCCGAATTGGCGCTGCGGGAAACGGTGATGGCCATGCAGCCGCGCCTGCACCTGGCCGATGTGGCCGAAGTCAGCGGCGAAGGCGCCGCGGCGCTGGCTAGCCTGGACCTGGGCAGCGCACCGCGCATCGGCTATGTGGCGCGCTGGACGCGCGCGCAATTGCAGGAACTGGTGCTGCGCCGGACCGGGCGCAGCGTGGAAGTGACAGGAGCGCAGCAGGTGCAGGTGCGCATGGCGTCGCGGCTGGTGGCTTCGGCCGAACAGCTGGCGCTGGCGACGCAGGCGGTGCAGGCCGCGTTCGGCGCCGACGCCAGCTTGCAGGCGACGCCGCTGCGCGTGCCGGCTGAAGTGGAAGCACCGCAGGACGCGCGCCTGGCCGTGCGGCCGCTGGCGGGACGCCCGCTGGCGCCGCGCTTTGAAGTGTGGCTGGACGTGCTGTGGCAGGACGCGGTGTACCGCTCGCTGCGGGTGGAACTGGCCCTGGAGCTGCCGCGCCAGCTGTATGTCGCGCGCCGCGACCTGGCTGCCGGCGAGGTGCTAGTGGCCGCCGATTTTGAAGCCCGCCCCGGCAACGCGGCACTGGCGGGCGGCCTGGCGGCGGACAGCTTGCCCAACGGCGCCCGTCTGCGCCAGCCGCTGCGCGCGGGGCAGGCGCTGGCGGCGAGCCAGCTGGCGCCGGCCGGTTTCCTGCGCCGCGGCGAACGGGCCGTGCTGCGCTGGCAGAGCGGCGCGCTGCAGCTGGAGCGCGAAGGCATCGCCCTGGGCGATGCGGCGCCGGGCGAGCCGGTGCAATTGAGGATGTCGGGCGGGGCCGTGTTGGCCGGCCGCCTGCAACAGGATGGAACGGTCCAGGCGGACCTGCAGTGAAGGAGAACATGTTGCGTGCAGTCTTAAAAGGGTTGATCTGGCTGGCCATGGCCGCCAGCCTGCCGGCCATGGCCGACAGCCTGTATCGCCCGCAAAACTACCAGCCCTTGACCTCGGACCTGCGTCCGCGCAAGGTGGGCGACCTGATCACGGTCATGGTCTATGAAAATTCCAGCGCCACCAGCAGCGCCGGCACCAATGCCGGCCGCAGCGCCCAGGTCGGGCTGGACGTGCGCACGCCGAACGGCCTGACGCACGGCGCCGCCATCCGCAGCCAGAACGACAGCGACGGCCATGGCACCACCCAGCGCGCCGGGCGCGTGCTGGCCCAGATCACGGTCGGCATCCGCGAGATCGCCGCCAACGGCGACTTGCTGGTGCAGGGCACGCAGCAGGTCGACATCAATAACGAGCGCCAGACCATCACGCTGGAGGGCCGGGTGCGCCAGCAGGACGTGTCCGACACCAATGTGGTGCTGTCGACCCGCGTGGCGGAAGCGCGCATCAGCTACGCCGGCCAGGGCGATATCTCCGAGCGCCAGCGCCCGGCCTGGTGGCAGCGCCTGTTGACCCTGTTCGGAGTGTGACGTGAAGAAGTGGAGCTGGATCCTGCTGCCGCTGGCAGCACTGGCGCTGAGCCTGCCGGCCGGCGCGCAACAGGTGCGTATCAAGGACCTGGGCAAGATGGAAGGCTGGCGCGAGAACCCGCTGTCCGGCTACGGCCTGGTGACCGGCCTGGCCGGCACCGGCGACTCGCCGCGCAACAAGGCCACCCGCCAGTCGATCGCCAATATGCTGGCGCGCTTCGACCTGCAAGTGGCGGCCGACGACGTGCAGAGCCGCAACGTGGCGGCCGTGATGGTGACAGCCTCGCTGTCGCCGTTCGGCCGTCCCGGCGACGCGCTGGACGTCACCGTCACCTCGCTGGGCGATGCGCGCAGCCTGGTGGGCGGCACCCTGATGCTGGCGCCGCTGAAAGGCGCCGACGGCCAGCTGTATGCGCTGGCGCAGGGCGCGCTGTCGGTGGGCGGCTACAAGTACGACATGAACGGCAATGTGATCCAGAAGAACCATCCGACGGTCGCTTCCATTCCCGGCGGCGCCACCATCGAGGCCGGCGTGCGCAGCACCATGCTGAGCGAGCGCAATACGGTGACCTTCGTGCTGGCCGAATCGGACTACACCACCGCCACCCGCGTGGCCGACGCCATCAATGCGCGCCTGGGCGCCGGCCTGGCGCAGGCCCAGGATGCCGCCGGCGTCGAAGTCAACGTGCCGCCCAGCCGCCGTACGCGCCTGGCCGATTTCCTGGCGGCGCTGGAAAACGTGACGGTGGAACCGGACCGCCGCGCGCGCGTGGTGATCAACGAACGCACCGGCACCCTGGTGGCCGGCGGCGACGTGCGCATCGACAAGGTGGCCGTCTCGCAGGGCGAGCTGAAGGTGTCGATCGTGACCGACAACACGGTGTCGCAGCCGCTGCTGGTGAGCCGCACCGGGCCGGACGTGCAGACGGTGGCCGTCAGCAACAGCCGCGTCGACGTGAAGGAGCAGGGCGGCACCGGCTACCTGGCGCCGCGCGCCACCACGGTGGCCGAGCTGGTGGACGCGCTGGCGCGCATGCACACCAATACCCGCGACATCATTTCCATCCTGCGCGCGGTGAAGGCCGCCGGCGCGCTGCACGCCGACCTGGTCGTGCAATAAACCCGAGGAAGCCCATGGTACCGATGATTGAAGAAAGCACTACCCGCCTGCTCGGCATGGCCCTGGACGCGGCCGTGATGCGCCAGCAGGCGATCGCGCAGAACATCGCCAACGCCAACACGCCGGGCTACCAGCGCATCGGCGTCAGCTTCGAAAGCCGCGTGGCCGGCCTGATGGACGCTGCCGGCCAGGTGCGTGCGCCGTCGCTGTCCGAGCTGGCCGCCTACCGTCCGCGCCTGGAAACGCTGGCGCCCAGCAATGCCAACCAGGAAGTGGCGCTGGACATGGAACTGGCGCAGCTGTCGCAGACCACGCTGCAGCACCAGGCCTTGCTGAAGGCCTTGAACAAACACCTGTCCGTGCTGGGCACGGCCATCAACGAAGGGAAACGCTAATGAGCTACCAGGCGGCATTTCAAATCAGCGCCACCGGCATGGCAGTGGAAAAGCTGCGGCTGGACCTGACCGCGGCCAACCTGGCCAACATGAACCAGGCCGCGCCGTCGGCGGCGGCAGCCTACCAGCCGCTGCGCCTGGTGAGCCAGGCGCGCCCGCTGGCCTTTGCCCAGCAGTTCGCCCTGGCCGGCGGCGGCGCCGAAGTCAAGGCCGTGGTGCCGCAGGCCGTGGCGCCGCGCCTGGTGTACGAACCGGGCCATCCCTATGCCGATGCCAAGGGCATGGTGGCCTATCCGGGCGTCGACCATACGGCGGAAATGTTGAACGTCAACCTGGCGCTGCGCAGCTACGAAGCCAACCTGGCGGCCTTCACCGCCGCCCGCACCATGGCCGCGCGCACGCTGGAAATCGGGGGCAACCAATGAGCATCGAAGCGATCGGCGCGATCGGCGCCGTGGATGCGGTCGAACCTGCGGCCCTGGGCGTGCCTGCCGCGCCGGTGGCGGCGCCCGGTTTCGCCGACTGGATCGCGCGTGAAGTGGGCCAGGTCGACGCCACGCTGGCGACGTCGGAAAACGACCTGCGCAGGCTGGCCACCGGCCAGGTGCAGAACCTGCACGAAGTGATGATCCACATGGAAGAAGCCAAGCTGTCCTTCCAGTTGCTGGCACAAGTACGTAACCGCTTGCTGGATGCATACCAGGAAGTGATGCGGATGCAAGTCTAGGAGTCGTAAGTGAATGGAATGATGGAAAGCTGGCGCGGCCTGGGCCGCGGCGCGCGTAACGGCATCGCGGCGGGCCTGCTGCTGATCGTGGCGGTCATGGGCGGCCTGGCGTGGTGGATCTACCGCGCCGACTACCAGGTGCTGTTTGCCGACCTGTCGCCGGCCGATGCGGCGGCAATGACTGCGGAACTGGACAAGTCGAAAACCCCGTACCAGCTGGGCGGGGAGGGCCGCACCATCCTGGTGCCGCAGGACATGGTGTACAAGACCCGCCTCAAGCTGATGGGCAAGGAAGTGCCGCTGCACGGCGCGGTCGGCTTCGAAGTGTTCAACAATGCCGATTTCGGCATGACCGACTTCGTGCAGAAGGTGAACTACCAGCGCGCCATCCAGGGCGAGCTGCAGCGCACCATCCTGGCCATCGACGAGGTGCAGACGGCGCGCGTGCACCTGGCGGTGCCGGAGCAGGGCCTGTTCAAGCGCCAGGCGGCCAAGGCCAAGGCTTCGGTCACGGTCACCATGAAGCAGGGCCATACCCTGGGCGCCGAGCAGGTGCTGGGCATCCAGCGCCTGGTGGCGGCCTCGGTGCCGGAACTGACCGCGGCCGACGTGACGGTGCTGGACCAGCATGGCGTGGCGCTGACGCGCGCCGGCGGCAGCGACGCGGCGGAAGCGGCGGCCAGCGGCCAGCTGGACGCCAAGCGCGGCGGCGAAGACTACCTGCTGAAGAAGGTCAACCGCGTGCTGGACCAGACCTTTGGCGCCGGCACGGCTGTCGCGAGCATCGACCTCTCGCTGAACATGGACCAGAGCCGCGTCACGCTGGAGCAGGTGCTGCCGGCGCAGGCCGTGGTGCGCGAGCGCAAGGTGGTCAGCGACGCCAGCGGCGGCCAGAACGACGCCGTGGCGCGCAATCCGGGCAGCAGCACCACCGAAGCCGACTACCAGGTGGGCCGCCGCACCGAGCAGCTGAACGTGGCCAGCGGCGCGGTCAAGCGCATGACGGTGGCGGTACTGGTGCGCCAGTCGCTGAACGAAGACCAGATCGAAAAACTCAAGGAAGTGGTGGCATCGGCCGTCGGCCTGAACCAGGAACGGGGCGATGCCCTGGTGCTGTATTCGATGCAGCAGTTCGGCAGCCTGCCGGACAGCTTGCCGACCCCGATCGCCGGCCATGCCGATGCCAGCCCGGCCGACGCTACGCCGGCAGCAGCCGCCGGCAAGGCAGCGGCGCCGGCCGGCCGCAACCTGGTGTGGATGCTGGCAGCCCTGCTGCTGGGCGCGGCCGTGCCGGCCTCCGTCCTGCTGCTGGCCCGCCGCCGCGATGCCGATGCCGCGCCGCTGGATGATGCCGCGCGCGAGCGCCTGGTGCTGGATATCCGCAGCTGGATCGCGGCGCCTGCCGCCGGCGAGCGCTTGCCGACGGAGCAGCCATGAACGGTCACAAGCAGGCCGCCGCCGCGCTGCATGGCCTGAGCACGGCCGACCAGGACAAGGTGCTGGCTGAACTGCCGCCAGCCGACCAGGACATCCTGCGCGGCTACCTGGCCGAATTGAGCGCGCTCGGTTTCGCGCGCGCCCCGGCTGTTGCCGCTGCCGCGCGGCCGGCCGCCAGCGTGCTGCGCAACGCCAGCGCCGAAGCGCTGTTTGCCGTGCTGGCGCAGGAGCCGGCCGGCCTGGTGGCGCAATTCCTGGCGCTGGAAGCCTGGCCCGCCGGCGCAGCCCTGCTGGCGCTGTTCCCGGGGCCGCAGCGCGAGCGCATCGCTGCCGCGCAGGCGGCGCAGGGGCCGGTGGCGCCTGCCGTTGCCCGTACCCTGGTGGAGCTGGTAGCCGGCCGCCTGCCGGCCGCCGCAGCGGCGCCGGGCTGGCGCGCGGCCCTGGCAAAGGTATTCCGATGGACCCGATAATCCGCGCCGCCGCCGTTGCCGCCCGCCCGCGCCGCCTGCGCGCGCCCGGCGCGCCGCACCTGGTGGCGCCAGCCGCCGACCCGCATGGCGCCGAGCCGCACGGCGCCGCAACCGGCGGCCACGCTGCGCCCGTCGCGCAAGAGCGCAGCCCGGCCGCATCGCCGGCAGCCGCCGCGCCGCAAGAACAGCGTCCCGCCAGCTCGCCGGCACCAGCGGCCAGCCCGGCTGCTGCCGTGCAGCCGGACGCCGTGCTGGCGCAAGCCATCGCCGCGGAAAGCGCACGCCTGCGCGCCGCATTGCAGGCCGAGCAGCAAGCCTGGATCGCCGCCGCCGAACAGGCCCAGCGCGACTGGCTGGCGCAGGCCGAAGCCCAGCGCAGCGCCTGGCGCGAACAGGCCGAACAGGAATTGCGCGCCGCCTATGGCGAAGCCGAACGGCGCGGCCTGGAAGACGGCGCCGCCCAGGCGCAGCGCGTGGCCGAAGACCTGGTGCAAGCGCAGGTGGCGCGCCTGCAGGCCGCCGCCGGCGCACTGCTGCAAGCCCAGGGCACGCTGGCGCCTTCGCTGCAGGAAGACGCCGTGGAACTGGCCTTCACCATCGTTTGCCGCGTGCTGGGCGAGCAGGCTGCCACGCGCGCCGGCATCCACGCCATGCTGCAGGTGCAGCTGGCCGCGCTGCGCGAACGGCGCGACCTGACGGTGCGCCTGCATCCGGCCGACTGCGCCCTGATGGCGGCCGCTGAAGTGGACGGCGGCGCCGCGCTGCGCTACGTGCCGGACGCCGGCATCGAGCTGGGCGGCTGCCTGATCGACAGCCCGGCCGGCACCCTCGACGCGCGCCTCGAATACCAGCTTGGCCAGTTGCGCCAGGCGCTGGCAGCGGCCCGCGCAGGAGAAGCCTGATGCGCGAGTACCTGGACGCCGCCCGCAATGTGCCGCTGACGTCACGTCTCGGCACGGTGGCTGCCATTGCCGGCTACAGCCTGGAAGCGCTCGGCCCCGACGTCACCATCGGCGAAGTGTGCGAGATCACGCCGCAGGATGCGCCGCCGCTGGCGGCCGAAGCGGTCGGCCTGCAGCGCGGCCGCGTGGTGCTGATGCCCTACGGCGCGCTGCGCGGCGTGGGTATCGGCGACACCGTGCGCGCCACCGGCGTGCAGGCTGGCATGCCGGTCGGCCCGGCGCTCTTGGGGCGCGTGATCGATGCCTTCGGCCAGCCGCTGGACGGCGGCGCCGTGCCGCAGGCCACGGAGCAGCGTCCGCTGCAGGCCCCGCCCATGAATCCCTTGAGCCGGCCGCGCATCGACAAGGTGCTGGAAACCGGGGTGCGCGCCATCGACGGCCTGCTGCCGCTGGGACGCGGCCAGCGCATCGGCATCTTTGCCGGCAGCGGCGTCGGCAAGAGCACCTTGCTGGGCATGCTGGCGCGCGACGTGCAGGCCGACATCAACGTGATCGCCCTGATCGGCGAACGCGGGCGCGAAGTGCGTGAATTCGTGGAAAAGCACCTGGGCCCCGAAGGCCTGAAAAAGAGCGTGGTGCTGGTGGCCACCTCCGACCAGCCGGCGCTGGCGCGCACCCGCGCCGCCCAGGCCGCAACGGTGGTGGCCGAGTACTTCCGCGACCAGGGCAAGCAGGTGCTCCTGATGATGGATTCGATCACGCGCTTTGCCATGGCGCGGCGCGAGATCGGCCTGGCGGCGGGCGAGCCGCCCACCGCGCGCGGCTACACGCCGTCGGTGTTTGCCGACATCCCGGCGCTGTGCGAGCGCTGCGGCACCGCTGCCAGCGGCGGTTCGATCACCGCGCTGTACACCGTGCTGGTGGAGGGCGACGATTTCAACGAGCCGATCTCCGACATCGTGCGCGCCACGCTGGACGGCCACGTGATGCTGTCGCGCGAGCTGGCGCACGAAGGCCATTTCCCGGCCATCGACGTGCTGCAAAGCACCAGCCGCCTGGCCGGCGACCTGGCCACGCGCGAGGAGCTGGCCCTGATGGGCAGCGTGGTCGAACAGTTGGCCACCTACCAGCGCAACCGCCAGATGGTGGACATGGGCGCCTACCGCGCCGGCAGCAATGCCGCCATCGACCGCGCGCTGCACGCCTACCCGGCGCTGCGTACGGTGCTGTGCCAGAGCGTGCACGAATCGAGCCCGCGCGCCGATGCGCTGGCGCGGCTGCGGCGCGCCATCGGAGCGGCGCCATGAGCGGGCGCGGACGCTTCCGTTATCCGCTGGAGCCGGCGCGCCTGCTGCGCGAATGGGCGCTGGACGAGGCGCGCCAGGCGCTGGCGGAACAGAATGCGCTGCTGGCCGAAGCCGAGGCGGTGGCCGGCGGCGCCCAGGCGCGCCTGGCCGACGGCTGTGCGCAATGGGCGGCCATCAGCGGCTCGGGCCAGTTGCTGGCGGCGCAGCAATGCCTGCAACACGGGCGCTACCTGGCGTCGCTGGCGCAGTCGGCGCAAGCGGCCAGCCGTGCGCTGGCCGAGCGGCAGGATGCGCATGCCGAACAGGTGGCGCAGCTGGCGGGCGCGCGGCGCGCGCTGGACGGCCTGGAAAAGCACCGCAGCGAACTGCGGCGCGAATTCGTGCGCGCACGGCTGCAGGCGCAGGCGCGCGAGACCGACGATTTGTGGGGCGTATTGCAGGCGGGGAGGGACGGCGATGGCAATTGAGCTGGAAACGGCGGCGGCTGGAGGCGTGCCGCAGCGCATGAACCGGCAAAACGCGCAGGCGCGCCAGGAACGCTGGCTGGCGCAATTGCAGGATGCGCTGTTTGCAGGCGGCGGCGCGCATGCGCCGGGCCAGCATGGCGGCAATGCGCCGCAAGAGAGCACGCAGGGCCAGCACCAGGCACAGCGCGGCGAACCGGCAGAGCAAGCTGAAAATCCGGCATCCGGCCGCAAGGCAGGGCAGGCCGCTATGCGCCAGGCGGGCGGCAGCGCGGCGCCGGCGGCTGGCGTGCCGATGGACGGCGGGCCAGCCGGCGCCGCGCCCGTCGGGCATGCAGCCGTTGCCGGCATGGCGGCAGTGGGCGCCAGGCCAGGCAGCGCGGGCGCTGCGGCCCCGGCGGCTGGCGTGGCTGCCGCAGCGCTGCCGGGCCTGGCCGCCGCGCGCGCCGGGTTCGGCTTCGCAGCCGGCGCGCTGGCGCAGGACGGCAACGGCGCAGCGGAACAGCCGCAGGGCGCGGCCGAAGCGCAGCCGGAGCCGGGACAGCCGGCCGCCGCGCCGCAGGAAGATTACGCGCCGCGCCTGCTGCGCCTGGCGGCGCAGGGCCAGGGCATGCAAGCCTGGCTGCGCGATGCCAGCCTGCAGCCGGGCCAGGTAGCGGCCGTGGCGGCAGCCCTGGCCGGCGAACTGGCAGCCCAGGGCCAGCCCCTGGCCGCCCTCAGCATCAACGGCAAGCGCCTGCCGGACGGCGCCCTGCGCGCCGCCAGCGACCACGCGCGCCGCAACGCATTCAACGCATATACCGCCGCGGCGCAGCTGCCGCCGGTCCACAACGGGAAAGGATAGGACATGACCATCAGTAGCGCATCGGCCGTCAGCAGCAGCGCGCGCGGCACCTCCAATTCGGCCAACGTCAGCATCGAGGACTTCCTGAAGATCCTGACCGCCCAGCTGAACAACCAGGACCCGCTGAAGCCGGTCGACAACCAGGAATTCGTGGCGCAGATCGCCCAGTTCGCCAACCTGGAACAGACCCGCCAGCTCAACGAAAAGCTGGACGGCATGCTGTCCAACCAGGCTTCGACCCAGGCCCTGGGCCTGCTGGGCAAGACGGTCGACATCAACGTCAACGGCGCGCCATTTACCGGCACCGTGTCGGCGCTGTCGCTGGCCAGCGGCCAGCCGCTGATGACCGTCACTGCCGGCGCCCGCTCGCAGTCCAATATCAACCTGTCGCAGATCATCAATATCCGCTAAGGGGGCAGCATGTTCGAATCGATCACTATCGGCACTTCCGCCTTGCTGGGCCACGAAAAAGGCTTGCGCACGGTCGGCAACAACCTGGCCAACGTCAACACGGCCGGCTTCAAGTCCTCGCAGCTGGGCTTCACGGCCCTGTTCGACCAGCAGGCCGGCGGCGGCCAGGGCGCTGCCGGCAGCAACGCCGGCAGCGGCGGCAGCGGCATGGCGGTCGGCGGCACGGTGGTCAACTTCCAGGCCGGCCAGGACCAGTCGACCGGCAACCCGACCGACCTGCGCATCAACGGCAACGGCTTCTTCGTCATCAAGCGCGACAACGAATACCTGTACACCCGCGCCGGCGACTTCTCGTTCAACGACAAAGGCGCGCTGGTCAACTCGGCCGGCGACGCGGTGCAGGCCATGGGCGAGGGCGGGACGCTGTCCGACCTGGTGCTGGACAAGCAGCTGCGCAGCCCGGCCAAGGCCACCACCACCCTCAAGTTCGCCGGCGCGATCCCGTCGCCGGCAGCCGGCAGCACGGCGGCGCTGGCCGATGTCACCGTGCCCAGCATCACCGCGGTGGACGCCAACGGCACCAGCCATAGCCTGAGCATGAAAATCCACCACAACGGCAACAGCGAGTATGCGCTGACCATCAGCGAAGGCGCCACCACGGTGGGCACCGGCACGCTGAAGTTTGCCGGCGCCTACCCGGTGCCGGGCTTTAATGCGGTGACGGTGGACTGGACCCCGGCCGGCCTGACGGCCACCAGCCTGAAGTTCGACTTCGCCAGCGACGTGATGGCGCAGCCCGGCGCTTCCACCATCGCCTTCGCCAGCCAGGACGGCTACGCGGCCGGTTCCAAGTCGGACCAGACCATCGGCAGCGACGGGCTGGTGACCATCAAGTACAGCAATGGCCAGACCAGCACCGGGCCGCGCCTGGCGCTGGCCGACTTCGACAGCGTGCGCGACCTGAGCGAAGCGGGCGGCAGCGCCTTCCGCCGCAACGCCGACGTGGTGGCCAGCTATGGCTATGCCGGCAGCGCCACCTTCGGCAAGCTGCAGGCCGGCCACCGCGAAGGTTCCAACGTCGACCTGGCCGAGGAATTTTCCAACCTGATCCTGATGCAGCGCGGCTACCAGGCCGCCTCGCACGTGGTCAGCACGGCCAACGAAATGATCCAGCAACTGTTTGAAATGAAGCGCTGATGCACACCAGGCCTTACATCTTATTGAGCGACAGCCGCCTGGCGGCGTTGCGCGCAGCGCTGGAAGCGGCGCTGCGTCCATGGCAGCAGGCCTGGGGCCTGGCGCCCGAGCGCATCGAGTGCGTGGCGCTGCGGGCCGGCGCTGCCGCGCTGTGGACGCCGCGCGCCGCCTTCGAAGGCGCTGGCGGCGCCAGGGCCTGGCTGGCCTGGCCGGATGAACTGGGCGGCGCGCTGGAGCGCGCGCTGTGCGGCGCGGCGCCGGGCACCGGCCTGGCGCAGGCGCTGGCCGGGCGCGCACAGGAAGCGCTGCTGCAGGCGCTGGGGACGGCGCTGCCGGCAGGCCAGCGCGTCGGCGCGCTGGCGCCCGCGCGCGAACTGTATGCGGCCGGCTCCGGCGCGGCCCTGGTGCAGCTGCACTTCGGCCGCCAGGCGCTGGCCATCCTGCTCGACCATGCCGCCGTGGCTGCCCTGGCCCCGGCCGCTCCGGCAGCCCTGGCGCCGCTGGCGCCCTGCGAGCTGCAGGCGGCAGTCGGCGCTGCCACGCTGGCGCTGCCGGTGCAGCTGGGCAGCATTGAGCTCGACCTGGCCGACCTGATGGCGGTGCGCGTGGGCGACGTGATCCGCCTTGGCCGCAGCGCCGAGCAGCCGCTGCCCGTGCTGGCCCCGGATGGCGCCAGCACCCTGTTCCACGCCCACCTCGGCAAGGTGGGCCAGGCCCTCGCGGTGCAAGCCGCGCCGGCCCCTGTTTAATTTTGTAAGGAAGATCGTAATGAGCAGTCATGCAAGCGGCCAGGCCGCATCCGTTGAACTGGCCGAGCGCGTCGAGCTGGCCGAACTGCGCGGCCATGGCGGCGGCGCCCCGCTGGCCCTGGGCCAGGGCGCTTTGCTGCAAGGGGTGCAGGTCGGCCTGACAGTGCAGGTCGGGCAGGCCCAGGCCAGCCTGGCGCAGCTGATGGAGCTGCAGGCCGGCGCCGTGTTCACGCTGGACCGCGCGGTCGATGCGCCGCTCGACCTGGTGGTCAACGGCCAGGTGGTGGGGCGCGGCGAACTGGTGGTGGTGGGCGACCAGTTCGGCGTGCGGGTAACGGAAGTGGCGCCGCGCAGCCATGGCTGAAGCAGTTGCCGCAACGGCCAGCGCCGTCGTCAGCGCGCCGGCCATCCCCTTCAAGCAGGACACGCCGCTGGGCGCCGCGCCGGTCGGCGGCGGCGCCGTGGCGGTGCTGCTGCTGTCGCTGCTGGTGATCGTTGCCGTGCTGTTCCTGCGGCGCCGCCTGCCGCAGGCGGGCGGCGGCAGCGGCGGCCGCCTGCTGCGCGTGCTGGAACGCCAGCCGCTGGGCCCGCGCGCCCAGCTGGTGGTGGTGGAATTCGAGGGCCAGCGCCTGCTGCTGGCGCATACCGAACACGGCGTGGCGCAGGTGGCAGCGGCTGCCGCGCCGGCAGCCGTAGCGCCGGTGGCGCCATGATGCGCCGCCTGTGCCAGGCCGGCGCCGTACTGGCGCTGCTGCTGTGGGTGGGCGTGGCCTGGGCCGCGCCGGACAGCGCACCGGCCATCCAGCTTAACCTGGGCGGGGCCAGCCGCGCCGACACTTCGGCGGCGGTACGCATCCTGCTCGGCCTGACCGTGCTGTCGCTGGCGCCGGCCATCCTGATGTCGATGACTTCCTTCATCCGCATCGTGATCGTGCTGTCGATGCTGCGCCATGCGCTGGGCATGCAGGAGACGCCGCCCAATGCCGTCATCATCAGCCTGTCGCTGTTCCTGACCATGTTCACCATGGCGCCGGCGCTGCAGCAGGCCAATACCCAGGCCCTGCAGCCCTATGTGGCGGGCAAGCTCACTGCTGAAAAGGCCATCCCCAAGGCGCTGGCGCCGCTGCGCGAGTTCATGGTGCGCCAGACGCGCGAAGCGGACCTGGCGCTGATGGTGGAATTGGCGCACGCCGAACGCCCGGCCAGCATGGAAGACATCAGCATGCTGCAGCTGATTCCTGCCTTCATGCTGTCCGAGCTGCGCGCTGCCTTCCAGATCGGCTTCGTGATCTTCCTGCCTTTCCTGCTGGTGGACCTGGTGGTGTCGTCGGCGCTGATGGCGCTGGGCATGATGATGGTGCCGCCGGCCTCGATCTCGCTGCCGGTGAAGATCCTGCTGTTCGTGCTGATGGACGGCTGGAACCTGGTGGTGCGCGCCCTGCTGGGTACTTTCGTCTGAGGGCAATGCCGGTGTCGGAGGACGTCCTTGAAACGGTATGGCAGCGCTTTCACGGGGGCGAGGCCGAGGCGCGCGCCGCGCTGGCGCAAGCCTACGATGCGTATGCACGCATGCACGCGGCGCGCATGTACGCGCGCCGCGTGCAGGACGACCTGGAGTTCGACGACTACCTGCAGTACGCCCGGGTCGGCCTGCTGGAAGCGATCGACCGCTACCAGGACAGCCGCGGCGCCAAGTTCGAGACGTTTGCCTCGTCGCGGGTCAGCGGTGCCATCCTGAACGGCATCGATTCGGCCAGCGACCTGCGCGAGCAGGTGGCCGCGCGCAAGCGCATCGTGTCGCAGCGGGTGGGCGCGCTGGCGGACGGGCAGGACGCCGATGTCTTCGGCCAGCTGGCCGAACTGGCCATCGGGCTGGCGGTCGGCTTCCTGCTGGAGGAAACCGGCCTGTATGCCGCCGGCGAAAGGGAGTATGCCGACAACAGTTATCATGGCGTCGAGCTGCGCCAGCTGCGCAATACCCTGATGGCGGCGCTGGAGCAGCTGCCGCCGCTGCAGCGCCGCATCGTGCATGCGCACTACCTGCAGCAGCAGCCGTTCGGCGAGATTGCGCAGGACTGCGAGCTGTCGGCCGGGCGCGTGACCCAATTACACAAAGAGGCAATGACGGCGCTGCGCCGTCAATTGCGCGGACGCGGGCTGGACGTCAGCCTGTAGGGAGAGCATGGAATGGTGACATCGGTAAGCGGCGTGACGGCCCTGGTGCGGATGATCCGCAGCCAGCTGGCGCCGCATGGCGCGGCCGCCGGCCGGCGCGCCCCCAGTGCGGACGGGCGCGCGGCGGCAACGCCGGACGGCACGCTGGCGCGCCTGGTGGAACAGCGGGTGCGCGCCATCGGCCGCGACGACCCGCAGCGCGGGCGCAAGGCCTTGCGCGTGTTCCTGGAAGCGGTGCTGCTGGACGAGCTGGGCCAGCACCTGCTGGCCGATCCGCGTTTTTTCCGCATGGTCGACGAGGTGCAGGAAGCGCTGGAGCAGGATGATTCCTGCCAACCCCTGCTGGAACAGGCGATGGCGCAGCTGCTGGCGACGGGAGGTCAGGATGGGCAATGACATGGCCCTGCGCATGCTGTCCGAGCTGCTGTGGACCGGCTTGCTGATCGCGGCGCCGCTGCTGGCCGTGACCTTGCTGGTGGGCTTGCTGGTCAGCGTGCTGCAGGTGGTGACGCAGATCCAGGAAGCCTCGCTCAGTTTCGTGCCCAAGCTGGTGGCGGCCGTGGTGGTGCTGGTGGTGTGCGGGCCGTGGATGCTGAAGCGCCTGGTGGCCTTCGGCGCCGGCCTGATCGCGTCGATACCGCAGCAATTCTAAGGCGAGCGATGCAGATCAACGTCGATGCGGCATGGGCCCTGGCAGTGTTTTACGTGTGGCTGCGCCTGGGCTGCGTGTTCCTGCTGGCGCCGGTACCCATGGTGCAGGGCACGCCGGTGGTGGTGCGCGTGCTGTTTACGCTGGCGCTGGCGGCGCTGCTGGTGTCCGGCGGCGGCGTGCGGCCGGCGCTGGCCAGCTTCGGCCCGGGCCAGGTGCTGTTGGGAGCGATCGGCGAAGTGGTGGTCGGCATCACGCTGGCCTTCGGCGTGTTTGCCGCCTTCGGCGCGTTTGCCATGGCCGGCAAGATCCTCGACGTGCAGAGCGGTTTCGGCCTGGGCGTAGTGTATGACCCGGTGACGCGCTCGGGCGCGCCGATGTTTGCCACCATCCTCAACATGACCGGGGTGGCGCTGTTCTTCGCCCTTGACGGCCACCATGCGCTGCTGCGCGGCCTGGCCTTCTCGCTGCAGCGGGCGGCGCCGGGCGCCGGGCTGGAACTGTCGGCCGATGCGGCCGTGGCGCAGTTCGGGCTGGTGTTCTCCTACGGCATCGCGCTGGTGATTCCGGTCATCCTGTGCCTGCTGCTGCTGGAGCTGGCGCTGGCCGTGGCCTCGCGCACGCTGCCGCAGATGAACGTGTTCGTGGTCAGCATCCCGCTCAAGCTGGTGGCGGCGCTGACCATCTTTGCCGTCAGCGCACCGACGCTGGGGCCGGCCATGCAGCGCGTCTACCGCTCCATCTTCACCTACTGGGAAAGCGTGCTGCGCTGATGGCGGAACAGGATAGCGACCGTTCGGAACAGGCCACGCCGCACCGGCTGGAGGACGCGCGCAAAAAGGGCCAGGTGGCGAAGAGCGTGGACTTCCTGTCGTGCGCGGCCATTGCCGTGCTGACGGTGGTGGTGCAGGCTAGCGGCTGGGACGGCCTGGGCAAGCTGCTCAGCATGGCGCAGCGCACCCTGGCGCGGGCGCCGGGGCTGGAGTGGAGCGTGGCCAACCTGGCGGCCTGGTGCGGCCAGCTGCTGTTGGCGGTGCTGCTGTTGCTGGCGCCCCTGCTGATGGCGCTGGTGATTGCCGCGCTGCTGACCAACCTGGCGCAGACCGGCCCGATATTCAGCGTGCACCCGGTCAAGCCGGACTTCAAGCGCCTCAACCCGGTCGATGGTTTCAAGCGCATCTTTTCGATGCGCACCCTGTTCGAGGCCGGCAAGAGCATCGTCAAGCTGGTGGTGCTGGCCGGGGTGGCGTGGGCCGCCGTGAGCGCGGCGCTGCCGGGCCTGATGGCCTTGCCGACGGCGGCGCCGGCCGCCTATCCGCGCATCCTGCTCGAGCTGGTGGGCGGCCTGCTGGGCAAGCTGGCGTTGGCGCTGCTGTTGATTGCGCTGGCCGACATGGGCTTTGTGCGCTGGGATTACGCCAAGCGCATGCGCATGAGCAAGCGCGACATCAAGGACGAGCACAAGAACCGCGAAGGCGATCCGCGCATCCGCGCCCGCATCCGCGAACTGCGCAAGGACATGCTCAAGCGCAGCCAGTCGATGCGGCGCATGGCCAGCGCCGACGTGCTGGTCACCAACCCGACCCGCCTGGCCGTGGCGCTGCGCTACGAGCATGGCAGCGCGGCCGCGCCCAAGGTGGTGGCCAAGGGCGCCGGCGACCTGGCGGCGCGCATGCGCGCACTGGCCGGGCGCAAGAATATCCCGATCGTGCAGAACAAGCCGCTGGCGCGCACCTTGTTCCGCGAAGTCGATTACGACGGCTACGTGCCGGAAAAGCTGTATCCGCAGCTTGCAAAAATCATGGTCTGGGTCTACGCCATGCGCGAGGCCCGCCGTCAGTCTGGAAGGAAGAATTGATGTTACGTCGTTATTTTGGCGAGAACGCCGACCTGGTCATGGTGCTGCTGGTGGTCGGCATCCTGTGCGTGCTGTTCGTGCCGATCCCGTCGGCCATGCTGGATTTCCTGATCCTGTGCAATATCAGCTTCGCCCTGACCATCCTGCTGCTGACCTTCTATATCCCGCGGCCGGTGGAGTTTTCCACTTTTCCCTCGCTGCTGCTGATCGCCACCCTGTTCCGGCTGTCGCTCAACGTGGCGGCCACCCGCCTGATCCTCAGCGATGCCGACGCCGGACGCGTGATCGGCGCCATCGGCTCCTATGTGGTGGGCGGCAACTACGTGATCGGCATGATCGTGTTCCTGATCCTGGTGGTGGTGCAGTACGTGGTGGTGACCAGCGGCGCGCAGCGCGTGTCCGAAGTGGCGGCCCGCTTCACGCTGGACAGCATGCCGGGCCAGCAGATGAGCATTGACGCCGACCTGAACATGGGCTTCATCGACCAGGAAGAAGCCAAGCGCCGCCGCAAGCTGCTGGAAAAGGAATCGGGTTTCTACGGCGCGATGGACGGCGCCAGCAAATTCGTCAAGGGCGATGCCATTGCCGGCATCCTGATCATGCTGATCAACATCGTCGGCGGCCTGGTGATCGGCATCATGCAGATGGGCATGCGCTGGGACCAGGCGCTGCACACCTTTACCCTGCTGACCGTGGGCGACGGCATCGTGACCCAGGTGCCGGCGCTGGTGATTTCGGTGGGCACCGGCATCATCGTGACGCGCTCCGCCTCGGACGGCAACCTGAGCAGCCAGGTGCTGCGCCAGCTGACCTCCTTCCCCAAGACCCTGTTCATCGTGGCCGGCGCCATGGCGGCGCTGTTCTTCCTGCCGGGCATTCCGCCGCTGCCGGTACTGGTGGTGGGCGGCACGCTGTTCGGCGTCGGTCTGCTGCTGCGCCGCAAGGTCGGCGGCAAGCCGGAAGACGACCAGGACGCCGACGCCAAGGATGGCGAGGAAGACACCTACGACCTGCTGAAAGTGGAACCGATCGAAGTGCTGATGGGGGCGACCCTGCTGCCGCTGGTGAACGGCGAGCAAAGCCTGCTGACCGAACGGATTGCCGCGCTGCGCAAGCAGTTCGCGCTGGAATCCGGCATGGTGCTGCCGCGCGTGCGCTTCCGCGACGCGCCGCAACTGGCCGCCACCGCCTACGAGCTGCGCGTGTTCGGCGCGCTGGCCGGCAAGGGCGACATCATGCTCGACCACACGCTGGCCATCCACAGCGGCGGCGAGCAGCGGGCGCTGAAAGGGATCGAGACGCGCGAGCCGACCTACGGCTTGCCGGCAATCTGGATCGCCGACAGCGAAAAGGAACTGGCGCGCTCGGCGCGCTACACCCTGGTCGACCCGGGCACGGTGTTCATCACCCACCTGTCGGAAGTGCTGAAGCAGCAGTCGGCCATGCTGCTGACGCGCGGCGAGACCGACAAGCTGCTGCAGCGCATCCGCGACAGCCAGCCCGGGCTGGTGGAAGAGCTGGTGCCGACCGTGGTCTCGGTCAGCGACATCCAGAAGATCCTGCAGAACCTGCTGCGCGAGAAAGTCTCGGTGCGCCACCTGGAAGCGATCCTGGAAACCCTGGCCGACGCCGGCCGCAACAGCAAGGACCTGGGCTACCTGACCGAAGTGGTGCGCCAGAAGCTGGGCACGGCCATCTGCCAGGACCTGCTGGGCGATCACAGCGCCCTGCACGTGCTGACCCTGGACCCGGCCATCGAACAGGTGCTGATGCAAAGCGTGCGCCAGGCCGACGGCGGCGGCATCGTGGTCGAGCCCAAGTTCGCCGACCAGCTGCTGGCCCGCCTGGCCAGCCAGGCCGACCGCATGATGAAGGCGAATATGCTGCCGGTGCTGCTGTGCGCGCCGGACTTGCGGCGCCATGTGCGCGCCCTGAGCGAGCGCGTGCTGCCGCACCTGCGGGTGCTGTCGATGGCGGAAGTACCCAACAGTGTCAACCTGAAGGCGTACACTACGGTCAGTCTGTAACTTCTGGAGAAATAACCATGACAACGATGAATCGTATCGCCGCCACGCTGGCCGGCCTGGTGCTGGCCGCCGGCGCACTGGCCAATCCCTTGGACGCCTTGACCGAGAAGGAGGCTGGCGGCGGCCTGAAAGCCGCGCTGGAAGCCGGTTCGGTGGCCGCCGTGGGCAAGCTTGGCGTCGAGGGCGGGTTCATGAACAACGATGCGGTGCGCATCAAGCTGCCGCGCGTGCTGGAAAAAGCCCGTCCTATCCTGGAAATGACCGGCCGCGGCGAACAGCTCGATGAGCTGGAAACCGCGATGAACCGCGCTGCCGAGCAAGCCGTGCCGCTGGCCAAGCCGCTGCTGGTGAATGCGGTCAAGTCGATGACGCTGAGCGACGCCAAGGCGATCCTGACCGGCGGCGACACCTCGGTCACCGATTTCTTCAAGGAGAAAACCGCAGCGCCGCTGGCGGTGAAATTCAAGCCGATCGTGAAGGGCGTGACTGACCGGTCCAAGCTGTCCGGCCAGTTCAACAGCGCGATGGCGCAGGCGACCAAGTTCGGCCTGGCCACTGAAGAGCAGGCGACGGTGGAAAGCTACGTCACCCAGCGCGCGCTCGATGGCCTGTTCCTGATGATCGGGGAAGAAGAGAAGAAGATCCGCGAGAACCCGATCTCCTACGGCAGCAAGGCGATTTCCAAAGTCTTCGGCCTGCTCAAATAAGCGTCCGGCCGCGCGGGTTGCGCGCTTGCGCGGCTGAGTTCAGGATTTCAAGCTGTCCTGACTTGAAGGTTTGCTGGTGCTCGCCGTCGGCATCGTGCCAGCGGCACAGCACATCCTCGTCATCGTTCCGGCCCGTGCGGCCCGGCGTGGTGCGAATCACCAGCATCTTATGGTGCCAGCCGATCGGCCGCACCGCATCTCCCGCCTTTGCCCGTTCGCGTTCCATGGCTGCCTCCTGCAAGCTGCTGCAGCCATGATACGCCTGTCGGGCAAGGCGGGGCGCCCGGTCAGGAACCTACCAGTTGTACCGCATCCACATACAGGCGGTCGGTACTCAGGTTATTGGATTTGGTGATGCGCGCCGCCTTGGCCTTGTAGGTCGTCTTTTCGATCGGCTGCACAAACCAGGTGCGGGTGCCGCGCCGGTCGACCTTCACGGTGTTGATGCCGCTCCATACAGTATTCCATTTGCCGTCGGTGTCCTGCAGCTCAACCTTGGTGATGCCTTCCAGGCCGTAGCCATCGCTGATCGCTACGCGCAGTTGGGTGGCATTGACCGGATTCTGGAAGCCGACTTCGAGCGAATCGAAACCAACATCGCTGCCCTTGGTTGCAAAATTCTTGCCGTCGACCTTGCCGGTTGCGTTGGCCGGCTCGTAGCTGCTGCCGCCGTATTCGGACGTCGCGCTGGCGGTGCTGGCCCACTGCGCGTTGGTGTCGTTGATGTAGCCGTCTTCCATATTGGAGTAATCGAGCTTGGCCTGGCGCTTGGCCATTTCCTTCTGCTCGGTGCTCATGTTCTCCATGTCCATCTGCGGAGTTGCCAGGGGGGCATTGCCGGTGGCCGCGGTGCTGGCGGCAGGGGCGGCAGGCGCCGCAGGGGCTGGAGCCGGCGCGGCTGGTGCAGCGGCGGGCGCTGGGGTCGCTTCAGAGGTCGGTGCCGGCGCAGGCGCCTTCTTGGCGCAGGCTGCGAGCAGCAGGGCGGGTAACAGCAAGGCGTATTTTGTCTTCATGACGGCTCCCTTATTGATTATCAAAACAGCAAGCCGCCGATGATGTCACAAACCCGCGCTGCATTCAATCGTGCGCGGGGTTTAGTAAGTTACTAAGTGATATTTACGCAACATTCACGTCGAGCAGCACGGTATAGGCCAGGCGCTTGCCTTCGTACATCTGGCCGCCGCGGATCACGGCGTCGGTCGAGGTGAGCTGGCCGCTGATTTCCTGGCGCGCCAGCATGGCGCGGAAGGCCACGGCGTCTTTCGGCGCCAGGTAGCCGACCATCTCGCTGTTGAGGAAGACGGCGACCGCCTTGTCTTCGTAGGGGTTGTTGTCGTCCGCCAGCAGCAGCGCCTTGTGGCGGGCGTCGGCCGCGGCCTCGCCATGCTCGCCGGCCAGGGCGCGGATGGTGTCGGAATAGCGCGACTCGCCCAGCACTTCGAGCTGGTAGCGGCCTTCGTCGCTCCAGTGGTGCACCGGCTCGCCCTGCGGCAGCGGCGTGTAGGAGCCGCCCACCGGCTTGCCCGTTGGCGCAGGGGCGGCTTTCGGGCCGCCTTTCAGCAGGAAGTACAGCGTTACCAGTGCCAGGACGATGATCAGGATGTTCAGTGCGAGGGCCATTACTTGGGCTTCCTTAGGGACAAGACCCGCTATTATCGCAGGCCGGGCGGCAAAACCGGAATGGTATAATCGCCCCTTTTCCTTGCACGTTTAGCCATGTCTTCCGAATCCACGCCAAAGGGCAAAATGCTCTACGACCCGACCGAACACCGCATCCGCAGCTTCGTCACGCGCGCGGGACGCCTGTCTTCGGCACAAGAGCGTGCGCTGAGCGATCTCGGTCCGCAATTCATGGTCGAGCACAAGAAAGAAGCGCTGGACTTCGAGAAGACTTTCGGCCGCAAGGCGCCGCTGATCCTGGAGATCGGCTTCGGCATGGGCGGCACCACCGCCCACATCGCCAAGCTGATGCCGGAGAAGGATTTCATCGGCGTGGAAGTGCACACCCCGGGCGTGGGCAGCCTGCTCAAGCTGATCGGCGAGGAAGGCCTGACCAACCTGCGCGTGATCCAGCACGATGCGGTGGAAGTATTGCGCGACATGATCCCGGCCGGTTCGCTGGCGGGCGTGCATATCTACTTCCCTGACCCATGGCACAAGGCGCGCCACAACAAGCGCCGCCTGATCCAGGCCCCATTCGTGAAAACCCTGTGCGAGCACCTGGCGCCGGGCGGCTATATCCACCTGGCGACCGACTGGGAAGATTACGCGGTGCAGATGCTGGAAGTGCTGAGCGCCGAGCCGGCGCTGCAGAACACCGCTGAAGGCTACGCGCCGCAGCCGGCCTACCGCCCGCTGACCAAGTTCGAAAACCGCGGCCTGAAACTGGGCCACGGCGTCTGGGACCTGGTATTCACCAAGAAATGATCTAGGCTGCCGCCGGCGCCTGTGCTTTGGCACGCGCCGGCATAAAGGCCAGCAAATTCCCCCCGATGACCAGCAGCAGCCCGGCCAGGGCCATGCTGCTCCACTGGTATCCCTCGAAGACGGTGGACACCGTCAGCGCCACCACGGGGAACAGCACCGTGCAGTAAGCCGCGCGGTCCGGACCGATTCTCCCCACCAGCAGCAGGTAAGCCGTGAAGGCAATCACCGATCCCGGCACGGCCAGGTAGAGCAATGCGCCGACATAGCGCGGGCTTGGGTCGAAGTTGAACGGCATGCCGAGCGCCAGCGCGCCAAGCGTCAGGATGGCGGCGCCGCACAGCATGGCCCAGGTGTTGGTCAGCCAGGGCTGCATGCCCAGCGCCTGCATGCGGCTCGAGAGCAGGTTGCCGGTCGAGAAGCACAGCGTGCCAAGCAGGGCCAGTCCCAGGCCGGCCAGCATGCCGGCATCGTTCCAGTGCCCCTGCATGGAAGGCAGGAACAGCAGCACGATGCCTGCCAGTCCCAGCACCGCGCCGCCCATGACTTGCGGCCGGATCGGCCGCTTCATGAAGAGACGGCCATTGATCGCATTCCAGATCGGCGCGGTCGAAAACACCACCGCCACCAGGCCGCTCGGCACCCACATCGTGGCGTAGTAAAAGCACAGGAAGTTACAGCAGAACAGCGCAAGCCCCTGCGCGAGCAGGTAGCGCCAGGCGGAACGCGGCGGCAGGACTTGCTGCCTGCGCGCGAGCAGGATCAGCATCAGCACCAGCGCCGCGATCCAGAAACGATAGGCGATCGACACCGGCGCTGCGACGACGCCGAGCTGGAATTTGATCGCGATCCAGGTGGTGCCCCAGATGAGCACCGTGGTGAGGTAGAGGGCAGTATTCATCGTCCTGCCAGTGTGCCGCTTGCCGCGCACCGGCAGTTGTCTGAACTTGCTGTTTGTTCCGGCTAAGACTTGGCCGTGGGCCAAAGGACGGCCTGGGCCACGATGACCGTCTCGCCGTTAAAGGTCAAGGAAGGCGAACCGTAAAGTTGATAGCCCAGTGCGAGCGCTTCGCTGACTCGCCGGCAAAACTTCGAATCGTCGGGGCCAGTCAGGACTCGGTAAATTGGCAGGTCGTCTGGAGGTGTATTCATGGGGCAGGCACTTCACTAGGCGGTAACAGTTCTGGTGCCAAGTATTATGAACCAGCGCGCGGAATGCCGCACGCTGGCTGGTTCTTCCTGCCTACTTCGAAGTGCGGCGGCGCGAAACGCCCAGTGCGGACAAGCCGAGGCCAAGCAGCATCAGCGTGCCCGGCACGGGCACTTGTTGCACGGGCGTGGTGTCGACGTTGATCTCGGAAAAGCCAAAGCCTTGCGTCCCGCCGTCCTGGTCGATATTGAAAACGACCGAGGTCACGTTGCCCATGCCGGCGATGGCCAGGGTACCGGTGCCGGACAAGGTTTGCGTCGCGCCGTTGGAACCGCTCACCGTGATCGACGACGCGCCATCGGCATAGGCGGCGATATTGATGTTGACCAGGTTGAAGCTGGCCCCGAAGAAGTCGATGACCCAACTCACGTCGTCGGCGTTCTGGAAGCCGTTGTGGATGCCGATATCGCCGATAAACAAGGGATCGAAATGGTCGCCGGCACGCACCGTGCGGAGGCGAAAGCCGTCTTCCGTATAAGTGTCGACAACAGCCGAGCCATTGTTGTTGGCGAAGGCGCCGCTGGTCAGGTCAAGCTGGATCGGCGCTGCTTGTGCTGCGGAGATAGCGAGTGACAGGGCTGCCAGGCAAGCGAACTTCTTCATCGATAATTCCTTTCAAAACAGTAGGAAAGTTGACAGCATTGCTTCAAATGCAATAAGCAATTTTTATACCCTGCGCCAGCAAGTAACTGATTCTTATCGATAAGTGGTTTCACGGCTGGTCGACGCTGTAAATTTTCCCGACACTAGCGGCGGCGAGCCCAGGGTCCCCTTGTCTGATCTTGCGCAAATCGGAGGGGCGGCCGGCTGGACCGGAATGGCCGTGCTAGACTTTTCGGCGTGAAGCCACTGACTGGACAACTTGAGGATGCCGCTCCGCGCAAGCGCGTGGGGGCGGCGGCGCGCGCGGCGCTGGCGGGCAAGCCGGGCGATGCGATGTCGCACGCCGTGTTCCGCACCATGTCCGGCACCGATGCCACGCTGGAGCGTTTTGCCTGGCTGGGCGACGGGCTGGCGGCTGCGGTCTGGCATCGCAGCACGCCGGAGGCTTTCACCGAGTATCGCCAGCCCGGCCACCATACCTTGTCGTGCTACCTGGGCGGCGGCTACGAAGTCGAACGCGAAGGCTTGCCGGGGCAGTACGGCGCGCCACAGCGCCTGTGCTCCCTGCCGGACTGGCACGAATCGGAATGGGTGGTGCGCGGCCAGTTGCGCATGCTGCACGTGTACTTCATGCCCGAGCATTTCACGCAGCGCGCCGTGGCGGAGCTGGATCGCGAGCCGCGCGAACTCACCTTGCAGGACAAGACCTATTTCGAGAACCGGCGCCTGGTGCAGCTATGCGGCGACTTGCTGCAGCAGCCGTGGGACGACGCCGACCAGCTGCTGCGCGCCAATGAAATCACGCACGAGGCCTTGAGCGAGCTGCTGCAATCGCAATCGATGACCAGGCCCGGCCTGCGCTTGCGCGGAGGACTGGCGCCGCTGGTGCGCCGCCGCCTGCACGAATACATCGAAACCCACCTCGACCAGAACATCACCCTCGGCATGCTGGCGCAACTGGCGTGCATGTCGGAATTCCACCTGGCCCGCATGTTCCGCATCAGCTTCGGCATGCCGCCGTCGGCCTGGATTGCAGCACGCCGCATCGAGCGTGCGCGCGGCCTGTTGCGCGCAGGGCGCCTGCCGCTGCAGCAAGTCGCCGAAGCGTGCGGCTACGCCGACCTTAGCCATTTCAGCCACCGTTTCAGCGAAGCCGTCGGGGCGCCGCCCGGCCGCTACCGCCAGCTTGTGAGCGGACTCAAGTCCTGACCCTATCGCTGTGCCGCGCACGATTAGAAGCTCAGCGCGCGCCGCTGACGGGGCAAGTCCACCATTGGCTCCTGTGCCTTGGCTGGAGGATGCCATGAAACCGGTTGCCCGATTGTGCGGTCTTGTCCTTGCCTAGCCATTACTCGCTGCTGCCCAGGCGCCGCGGCAGCGGACTGGAATGCCTGACGGACAGCAGCGAAGAAGCGATCCTCACCGATATGAATGACGCTGGCCAGCTGGTGGGATCATCCGGCGCCCAACCGATGATCTGGCAATCGGGACGGCAGCCCATCACATTCGACGCGGGCGTTCATGGCGGAACGGCGGTTTCCATCAATAACAAGGGCACGATTGTCGCGATGGCACGTGCAGTGGATGGTGAAAATGGTGACCAGGAGCAGGTTGTCGGCCTCTCGCGCGCAGGGGATCATGCCGGAGTCTGGCAGGACGGCGCTTATCACGATCTGCCCGATGCGGGCTATTCGTGGGCGCGCGACATCAACGACAAGGGCTGGGTGGCCGGCGGCAGCGGCAGCGATATTACCGAGGCCCATGGCGCGATCTGGAAAGGCGAAGTGCTGGAGACCTACGGCCCCGGCTACGCCACCGCCATCAACAACGCAGGCGTGGCCTTCGGTTATTGGGAAGGCACGCAGCACGGCATGCTGTTTTCCGGCGGGCAGACATACGACCTGAACACCCTGTGGGACAGAAGCGGCTGGGACGGCTGGAGCCTTCGTTATACGGAAGATATCAACGATGCGGGCGAGATCGTGGCGATTGCCAGCAATGCGGCAACCTTCGCGCAGCAAGCGGCGCTGCTGTCGCCGGTGCCGGAGTTGGCGCCGGTCCTGATGCTGCTGGCCGGCCTGCTGCTGCTTGGCAGCTTGCATCGCGCTATGGCGCGCAACGCTATCGCGCCGTCGCGCACGATTTGAGCCGGCGCGCGCGCAGCCTGCCGCGTTGGCGCAGCATTGGCTCCTGTTTACCCACAGGAGATTGCCATGCCAAGATTCCTTCGTTTGTTCTTGTCCGTGCTGGCGTTGCTGGCATGGTCCGCACACGTGCAGGGTGCACCCGCCTATCGTGCCTTCAGGTTCGATGGCCAGTTCACGCCGCAGATACTGAACGACTTGGGCCAGGTCGCCGGCGTCGGCCAGGACGGCAGGCCGGTCATCTGGAATCCCGATGGCTCGGTGCAGCAACTGGCTGGCAGTGTCAGCCAGCTCACCATCACCGGCTTCAATAACCAGGGCACGGTTGTCGGCAATGCGGTCATTCCGGGCTACAGCCTGCCGCAACCGGTCGCATGGCGCGACGGCGGGGCAGTGGAGCGCCTGCCATTCAAGGGTTTGGGCGGTTTCACGGCGGGCGTCAATAATCGCGGCGACATTATCGGCTACATGGCCGGCGCATCCGGTACGGGCTCGGGGCAGGTCGGCTTCGTCCAGTGGGGCGACGGCAGTACGCCTCAACTGTTCGACAACTACCTGCCGCAGATGATCAACGACCACGGCCTGGTTATTGGCCAGCTTGGCGGCGATTGGGGGCTCCGGGGCTGGCAGGATGGGGTGTTCGCGCAAGAGCCCTATAGCGGCCTGTTTGTCCGTGCGCTCAACAACGAAGGGGGCCTGGCGGGCATGCACGACAATTACCACGCCTTCTCGCTGATCGACAGGGAGGGACAGCGCGACATCCGTGACCTGTGGTCCGGTTTTGCCCATGCCCTCAACGATACCGGCAGCGTCGTCGGCGAAACCGAGCTCAGCTTGCATGCCATGCTGTGGTTTGAAGACCGGGCGTATAACCTGGATCATTTGTGGAACGAAGCCGCGTATTCGGGCTGGACCTTGCTCAACGCGTGGGACATCAACAACGACGGGGCGATACTTGCCAGTGCCCTCGGCCCCCAGGGTGGCACCGCCACATTCCTGCTGTCGCCGGTGCCGGAGCCGCAAATCGCTACGCTGCTGCTGGCCGGGCTCGCGCTGCTGGCACTGCGCTGGCTGGCGCAAAGAAAGCTGGCGGCGCGCCTGGCGTCTTCTTCCTTGCTGGCGCTGCTTGCATGCAGCGCGTATGCGCAGGAAGCGCCGGCCTATCGGGCATTCAGGTTTGACGGCCAGTTTGCGCCGAAGTTCCTGAACGATGCCGGGCAGGTCGCGGGCCTCGGCCCGGACGGCAAACCGCTGATCTGGAACCGCGACGGTTCGCTGGTGCATTTGCCTAGTGTCGCCGGAGAACTGACACTCACCGGCTTCAATAACCAGGGAACGGTTATCGGGAACATTACAATCCCGGGCTTCACGCAGTCGCAGCCGGTCAGGTGGCGCAATGGCGGCGAAATGGAACTGCTGCAATTCGCGGGAATGGGCGGTTATGCTGCCGGCATCAACAACCGCGGCGATGTTGTCGGCTACCGCCTGCCGGGAACTTCCGGACCGATCGGCTTTATCCAATGGGGCGATGGCAGCGCACCGCAAGTGTTTGACGACTACGCCCCCTATTTGATCAACGATCTCGGCTACGTTATTGGAGGCCACACCGGCGAGTTTGGCGCCAGGAGCTGGTACAACGGCAACTTCGGCGATCATCACCTGGCTTATGACTTTTACCTCCTTGCCGTCAACAGCAAAGGACGGGTCGCCGGCTACCAGGAAAACGCCAGCGCATTCACCATGCTCGAACATGGCAGCAAATGGGATTATCAGGAACTGTGGTCCGATTATGCGTACGACATCAACGACGCGGGCAGCGTGGTAGGCGAAACCGATTACAGGCGCGCCATGCTTTGGTACCGGGACCGGCCCTACGTGCTGGACCATCTTTGGAACGAGACAGAGTACGCGGGATGGTTCCTGCAAGGCGCCTGGGACATCAATGCCAGCGGCCAGATCCTTGCCAGGGGCGTCAATGAGTGGGATACGCGAGGGACGTTCCTGCTGTCGCCGGTGCCGGAACCGACGCAAGGGGCGTTGCTGCTGGCAGGGCTGGCGCTGCTGGGAAGCCTGCGCCTCAAGCCAGGTCGGCGAGCAGCCTGACGATCTCGTCGCCGTAGGAAACCAGCTTCTTCTCGCCCACGCCGGAGATGCCGCGCATCTCGCCCAGCGTGGCAGGACGGACCTTGGCGATCTCGCGCAGGGTGGCGTCGTTGAAGATCACATAAGCCGGCACGCCATGTTCGCGTGCCGCGCCCATGCGCCACGAACGCAGGCGGTCGAAGAGGCGCTGCTCGTCGCCATCGAGGCTGGTTTCCTCGTAGCCCTTGGGGGCCGAGCTGCGTTTCTGCTTGACCGGCTTCTGGTACTGGCGCAGCTGCACTTTCTGGCCGCCTTTCAGCACCGGGCGCGCGGCATCGGTCAGCTTGAGCGAGCTGAATTGCTCGTGGTCGACGGTCACCAGGCCCAAAGCGATCACCTGGCGCAGGATGGCGCGCCACTCCTGTTCGCTGCGGTCGGCGCCGATGCCGAATACGGACAGCTTGTCGTGGTGCCAGGTCTGGATGCGTTCCGACTCGGCGCCGCGCAGCACGTCGATCACGTGGCCGGCGGCGAAGCGCTGGTCGCAGCGGTAGATCGCTGACAGCAGCTTCTGCACCGGCACCGTGCCATCGAAGGATACCGGCGGAATCAGGCAGGTGTCACAATTGCCGCAAGGCGTGGCCGGCTCGCCGAAGTATTCCAGCAGGCGCACGCGGCGGCAGCTCAGTGTCTCGCACAGGCCCAGCATGGAATCAAGCTTGGTCGACAGGACGCGCTTGAAATTCTCGTCGGCTTCCGACTCGTCGATCATGCGCCGCTGCAGCACCACGTCCTGCAGGCCGTAGGACATCCAGGCGCTGGCTGGCATGCCGTCGCGGCCGGCGCGGCCGGTTTCCTGGTAATAGCCTTCGATCGATTTCGGCAGGTCGAGGTGGCAGACGAAACGCACGTCCGGCTTGTCGATGCCCATGCCGAAGGCGATGGTGGCCACCATCACGATGTTCTCTTCGCGCAGGAAGCGCGCCTGGTTCCCGGCGCGCACCGTGTGCTCCATGCCGGCGTGGTAGGCCAGGGCGCGCACGCCGTGTTCGTTGAGGAACTCCGCCGTCTCCTCCACCTTCTTGCGCGACAGGCAGTAGACGATGCCGCAATCGCCGGCATGTTCGGCGGTGATGAAGTCCAGCAGCTGCTTGCGGCCGTTGGTCTTTTCAACGATCTGGTAGCGGATGTTCGGGCGGTCGAAAGACGACACGAATTGCGCCGCTTCGGTCAGCGCCAGGCGGTGGATGATTTCGGCGCGCGTCTGCTGGTCGGCGGTCGCAGTCAGCGCAATGCGCGGCACGTTCGGGAACTGCTCGTGCAGCACCGACAGCTTGATGTATTCAGGACGGAAGTCGTGGCCCCATTGCGAAACGCAGTGCGCCTCGTCAATGGCGAACAGGGCGATCTGCGAATCCTGCAGCAGGTCGAAGCAGCGCTGGGTCAGCAGCCGTTCCGGCGCCACGTACAGCAGGTCGATCTGGCTGGTGCGCACCAGGCGTTCGATGCGCGCCGCTTCCTCATACGTCTGGGTGGAGTTCAGGAAGGCCGCGCGCACGCCCACCTCGGCCAGCGCGTCGACCTGGTCCTGCATCAGCGCGATCAGCGGCGACACCACCACGCCCACGCCTTCGCGCAGCATGGCCGGGATCTGGTAGCACAGCGACTTGCCGCCGCCGGTCGGCATCAGCACCAGGGCATCGCCGCCATTGCCGACATGCTCGACAATCTGCCCCTGCTGGCCGCGGAAGGCTGGGTAGCCGAAGACGGTCTGGAGCAGGTGCAGGGCGCGCTGGCTGGTGTCCTGGTCGGTCATGCTCTTATTCGGCCCAGGTGATGACGCCGGTATAGGCGGAAACAATCACCACGATGCCGAACACGATGCGGTACCAGGCGAAAGGGGTGAAGGTATGGCTGCTAATGTAGCGCAGCAGCCAGCGGATGCAGGCAAACGCCGACACGAAAGCCACCACGGCGCCGATGCTGAATAGCGGCAGGTCGCCGGCAGTCAGTTGGTCGCGCGCTTTCCACAGCGAGTAAAATGTCGCGGCCAGCAGGGTGGGGATCGCGAGGTAGAAGGAGAACTCGGTGGCCACCTTGCGCGACAGGCCGAACATCATGCCGCCAATGATGGTGGCGCCGGAGCGGCTGGTGCCGGGAATCAGGGCGAAGACCTGGGCGAAGCCGACCTTCAGCGCATCCAGTGTCGTCATGTCGTCCACCGACTGCACGCGCACGGCGACCGGGTTGTCCCTGGCGCGGCGCTCGACCCACAGGATGACCAGGCCGCCGATGATGAAGGCCAGCGCCACCGGCAGTGGCGCGAACAGCACCGCCTTGATCTTGTGTTCGAACAGGAAGCCCAGCCCCGCGGCCGGAAGGAAGCCGACTGCCACATTGAGCGCAAAGCGGCGCGCGCGCGCTTCGCGGAACATGCCGAACAACACTTCGCCTATCTTTTTGTGGAACTCCCAGATAACGGCAACCATGGCGCCGCCCTGGATGGCAATCTCGAACACTTTGGCCTTCTCGCCGGTGAAATTCAGCAGGCTGCCCGCCAGCACGAGGTGGCCGGTGGAAGAAATCGGCAGGAATTCGGTAAATCCTTCGACCAGACCCATGATCAGAGCCTTCAGCGCGAGAACGATATCCATTGTGATTTTGGTAAGTGTGTCGGTAGGCGAACGCGGGCGGGATGCTGCGCGGGCACGAAGCTTACCATGAGCGCGGCCCACCGATGCACTTGAGTCAAGGGTAGCGCCCTTGCCAAGGCGCCGGTTTGCGCTGCGTCAGGAGTGAACGCGTACCAGGCGGCTGCTGGCGGCGACCAGCAACAAGGCGCCGCCGAGGACGGCAAACGCCAGCTCCAGGCTGGTCAGGTGGGCCATGAAGCCGATCAGGGCTGGGCCGGCCAGGACGCCGGCGTAGCCGATGGTGGTGATGGCGGCGATCGCCAGGCTGGCGGGCATGGTGCGCTGGTTGCCGGCGGCAGTGAACAGGATGGGCACGATATTCGAAGCGCCCAGGCCGACCAGCACGAAGCCGGCCAGGGCCGCGGCCGGCGAAGGCGAGGCGACTGCCGTGAAGAAGCCGGCGGCGGCGCACAGGCCGCCCGCCAGCAGCACGCGGCGCCCGCCGAAACGGCGCACCACGCGGTCGCCCGTCAGGCGGCCGACGGTCATGGCGACGGCAAAGGCGGCATAACCGAGGCCGGCGCGGCCTTCCTGCAGGCCGCGTTCGGCGGTCAGGAACACGGCGCTCCAGTCCAGCATCGCGCCTTCGGCCAGGAAGACGATGAAGCACAGGACGCCGATAAAGATCACGGCGCCGTGCGGCATGACGAAGGTTGGCGTACTGCCGTCGCGCGCTTCCGGCTCGTGCAGCAAGTCGGGACTGGCGCGCCACAGCAGGATGGCGCTCACGGCGACGATAGCCAGGCACGCGCCCAGCGGGCCGCTGCCAAGCCACAGCAACAGGGCCATGCCGCCGGCGCCGGCGAAGCCGCCAAGGCTGAACATGCCGTGGAAACCGGACATCAGCGCGCCGCCGCTGGCCTTTTCGACAATCACCGCCTGCACGTTCATCGCCACGTCCATGGTGCCGAGCGAGGCGCCGAACACAAACAGCGCCAGGCCAAGCAGCAGCGGGGTTGGCGCCAGCGCCAGGGCCGGCAGCGACAGGCAGACCACCAGCGCCGACCACAGCACCACCTTGCGGCAGCCAAAGCGCGCCGCCAGCGCGCCGGTCAGCGGCATCGCCAGCAGCGAGCCCAGGCCGAGGCAAAGCAGCAGCAACCCAAGCGGGCCTTCCGCCAGTTGCAGGCGCTCCTTCGCGTACGGCACCAGCGGCGCCCAGGCAGACATGGCAAGGCCCGCAGTCAGGAAAGCCAGGCGGGTGGACAGGCGGTGGCGGTGGTCGATGGTTTGGTTCATGGCTGAAGATTCTAGCATGGAACCGTTTCCATTATGGTCCTTGAGCGTTGGCAGTCGATTATGATGTGCACTGCTCTTATCGCAAGGAACGAGGTATGGATCGGTTTCTGTGGACGCCTGGGAACGGGATTGACACGCTGGCCTTAGGCCGCTTGCGGGCGCATTTTCCAAAGCCGGCCGCTCCGATGGGCGAGGCCTGGTTCATGGGGGCCGAAAGGCGAATGTTCAGTGACTTGCTGGGAAACCTGGACGAGATTGCAGTGCGCGAACTGCAGGAATGTTTTGCTGAAATCGCCAGCGGTACCCGGTCATTCGGTCCGATGGAGGAATGGAAAACCTGGTACCACTACCTGCTTGCGGCGCTCCTGCCGCGCAGCCATGAGGCATGTTTTTCCTACCTGCTGGAATCGTTGATGACTGGGTTTATGGCCATTTACCCGAACGGCGTCTCTCGGGAGCCATACGAAGGCTTTCGGGAAGATGTGCTGCTAACCCTGGGACGGTGCATGATGGATGGCATGTGCTGGAACGGCACCGACATCGCTATCGGGAATATTCTGCGTCAATCAAACGACAACCCGAACCGTGTCTGGCTCTGGTGGGATGCCAGTGGAGATTTCTCCGCTTCGATGTTCTTCTGCCTGAAATATCTGCCTGAGTCTTTAGTCGAGCCTTGGCTGCGTTCCGTGTTCGATATCCCCTCACCGCACTGGCGCGCGCAGGTCGTCGTCTGGCTGGTTGGTGCGCATGGGATCCTGAACGACACAATGCGGTGGCCATCTGAATTTTCGCTGGAAGCCCGACCATACATCGGTTGGGAATGGAGTCATTGTCTCGAGGCCCGGCTGACGGTTGTAGACGACAGCGGCGCGCCGCCGGTAGCGGCGCTTGTCCCTGAGGCTGCCCGAACGGCAACGCTGGACGTGGTTCGATCGTACTTCAGCGAAGATCGATTCCTGGAATGGGTCACTTGCATTGCGACTGTTCCATATCTGGAAGCGGAACTGGCTGAAATTCCTTCGACATTCGCAACGCTCTACGTTCGCTAGCGGCTCACGGACAGGTTTCGCGTTCCAGCACCGCGAGCCACGTCATCGCCTGTTCCCGACTCTCGCCGCACATTTCGGCCGAAGGCTGCAGGCCGCCGCAGAAGGCCGGGCGTTCCGGCTTGCCGAAGATCTTGCAACGGTTATCGTCGCCCAATTGGACGCAGCGCACCCCGGCCGGTTTGCCGTTCGGCATTCCGGGAATCGGGGACGTAATCGAGGGCGCCGTGCAGCAGGCGCCACAGGCTGGGCGGCATTGGAAACTCATGGTGGGCCAGTATTTTACAGCTTCGGCCAACCCAGCCAGCGCATGGCCTGCTCGCGCGACTCACCGCACACTGCTTCGTCGGCCCTGAATTCCACGCACACGAGGGGGCGTTCGGGCAAGCCATACAGCTTGCAGCGCATGTGCGAATCGAGCTGGATGCAGGGCACGCCTGCCGGTTTGCCTTCAGGCATGCCGGGAATCGGGCTGGAGATCGCGGGCGCCGTACAGCAGGCGCCGCATTGTGGACGGCACGGGATCGGGGTGCGGTTCACAGCCGTGCGGGCGGCTTTGCCTTGCTAATGGATAACGTGGTGCGTGCGGCCGCCGAAGGCCTTGAGGGCGTCGGACAGCGACACTTCAATCTGTCCCAGGTGGGCGTCAGCCAGCACCCAGGGCTCGCCGTCCGCGGCATGGCGCTTGGCCACTTCACGTTCGACCATGGCCGCCATGCGCTCATGCAGCACTTGCTGGTAGCGCGGCGAATCCGGATTCCCAGCCTGGGCACGGGCATACATATCGGCCCCTTCCCAGAGTTCCTGGATGCGCTCATCCGCAAGTCCGGAGGCGGCTGCCAGGACTTGTAATGTTGTCTTGTTATGCATTTTTACTCTCCCAGACACGTTCTTTGACGCGTACTTAGCAGTAAATACCTAATTCTCACGAATTACCAATCATTTCTAAGAAGTGGATCTTTATAACAACAGTCGTTGCTCTTCTGGCTAGATTGTTGGCCAAGTGCAGTCTGTTAGAATGACGCACGTTATGTGATTGGTGCCTTCCTGCAAGCCTGCCGGGAGGTGAAACGGGAAGCCGGTGCCGCGCGGGATAGCCATCTTGCGCCAGTCCGGCGCAGCCCCCGCTGCTGTAAGCCGGACGAAGCTGACCAACGCCACTGTGCATCGCACGGGAAGGCCAGGCCAGCGGAGGAAGAAGGCGAGCCAGAAGACCGGCCGGTCACTTTTGATTGTGCGAAGCCCGGGGTGTGGTTTTGCGTGCTCGGAATCCTGCTGTGCCTACCACTACCTTTGCCCGGACCATTGTGGTCCTGCTATGTGCGTTCGCTTGCGCGCGTGCCAACGCCGCCGTGCTGTTTGCCATCGTGACCGAACGCGCTGCGCCTGTCGCCATCGAGGCGGCCCATCGCCACCTGGCCGGCCATCCCCAGGACCGTATCGTGTTGCGCACGCCCGCGCAATGGATGGCGGCCGACGACAAGCAAGCCGCCCAGTGGCTGGCGCAGGCGGACAGCATCCTGGCCGTATCGCTGTTCGGCGACCCGGCCCGGCGCCTGAAGGAATTCTTGCCGCGCCATGCCCGCCCGCAGGCCAGCGTGCTGGCCATGAATGGCGAGGCCACGCTTAGCCTGCTGTCGCGCGGACGGCAGGGCAGCTTGCAGGGCTTTTCGCCTGAAACGCTGCGCCAGCTCTCGACCGAGCAGCCGCCGGAAGCGGCACTGCAGGCAGCCAGGGCGCGACCGGCGGCAGGCCAGTGGCTGGCTGCGCGCCAGGTCTGGCAGGCCGGTGGCCGCGACAACACGGCAGCGCTGCTTGCGCACCTGCTCGACCCCTCGCGCGCCCTGGCCGAGCCGCAGCCGGAACCGACGCTGCGCCTGCGCGCCGGCCAGCGCGAACTGCACGACGCGGCGGCATGGGGCAGGGCGGCGCAGCTAGGCCTGCAGGCGCGTCCTACCGTGGTAGTGCTGGACCTGTCGAACATGGATGGCACGGTGCCCGATGCCGTCTGCAAGCAAGTCGAACGCATTGGCCAGCAATGCGTGCAGGTGCTGCCGCGCTGGGGCGGCGCCTCGCGCGAGGCGCTTGAGCGCTTGCCGGAACTGATTGCGCCTGCCGTGCCGGCCGCCATGGTGGTGCTGCAGGACTTTGTGGTGGGCGCCGCCGAAGGGCGCGAAGCCGTCAGCGAGGCATTCAAGAAGCTCGATATCCCGCTGTTCAAGGCGATCCGGCTGTCCGACCGCACCGCCATGCAATGGCGCTTGTCGCCGGACGGCTTGCCGCCTGATTCGGTGCAGTACCGCGTGGCGCTACCCGAGCTGCAGGGCATCGGCCAGCCCATCGTGGTGGCGGCACTGGGCGAGCCGCAGCGCGACAAGCTGACCGGCATCGAGAATCGCCCGCCGGTAGTACTGGCGGCGGAAGCGGAGCGCCTGGCTGCGCGCGTCGAGCGCTGGCTGGCCTTGCGCGCCAAATCCAACCGCGACAAGCGCGTGGCGCTGGTGTACTACAATCACCCGCCGGGCCGCCAGAACATCGGCGCCGACAACCTTGATGTGCCGGCTTCGCTGTTCGACATGCTGCACGCCCTGAAGGACGCCGGCTACACGGTCGGCGAATTGCCGGCCACGCCGGAAGCGCTGCTTGACCGCATCATGGCGCACGGCGTCAACCTGCCTGAGGACCGCGGCGCCTTGCGTGAACTGGCGGGCTCCGTGAACAGCGTCAGCGCCGCCGATTATGCGAAGTGGTTCGCGACGCTGTCGCCGCGCGTGCAGGGAGAAATGACCAGCGGCCTGCTGGGCCGCTTGCACGCCGACGTGCTGGAAGCGGAAGCTGCCGGCGAATGGGCACTCGGCCGCAAGCAGGCGGAAGTCGTGATCAAGGAACTGCAGCACCTGGTGGAGGGCGCCGATCATCCGCAGCGCGAGGCGGCGATCCGCGACCTGGCTGCGCTGTCCGATGGCTATGCGGGCTGCCTGCAGGCGAAGGCGCCGCGCCGCTGCGCTGCGCTGGAGCCGCTGCGACGCCGGGTCGCGTCCTACGGCATCGAGGGCTTGAAGGGCTGGGGGCCTGCACCGGGCAAGATCATGGTCGACAGCGGCAAGCTGCTGGTGCCGGGCATCCAGTTCGGCAACGTGTTCATCGGACCACAGCCGCCGCGCGGCTGGGAAGTGGACGAAGAGCTGCTGCATGCGAATACCAGCGTGCCGCCCCCGCACCAGTACCTGGCCTTCTACCACTGGCTGCGCGACCGCTTCAAGGCCGATGCGCTGGTGCATATCGGCCGCCACTCGACCTATGAGTTCTTGCCGGGGAAGGCGGTCGGACTTTCGGCCGACGACTTTCCCAGCCTGATCGCGGGCGACCTGCCCGGCATCTATCCCTATATCGTGGACGGCGTCGGCGAAGGCACGCAGGCCAAGCGGCGCGGCCTGGCGGTGATGGTTGACCACCTGACGCCGCCGCTGGCGTCCACGCCGCTGTACGACGAACTGCTGTCGCTGCGCCAGATTGTGGAGAGCTACGAGGCAGCCAGCTCCGACACGCTGAAGGCCAAGGCGGCGCAGCTGATGCGCGAGCGCGTTGTGGCCCTGAACCTGAAGGCGGAACTGGAAGCGTCGATGGCCGACGTGCTGGCCGTGCGCGGCATCGGCTTCGACGCGGCCGACGACGACCTGCTGGCGCACGAAGTGGGCCACTACCTGACAAAGCTGCAGGAAAAGTTCATGCCGCACGGCCTGCACATCTTCGGGCGTCCGTGGAAGCGGGACTCCATCGACCTGATGCTGGAATCGATGAAGAAGGGCGGCATCGACGATCCTGAGGTTGCGCGCAAGCTGGCTGCGTCGCCGCTCAATGAAATGCGCGCGCTGCTGGCGGGCCTGGATGGCCGCTTCATCGAACCGGGCAAGGGCAACGATCCCCTGCGCTCGCCGGAAGCGCTGCCGACCGGCCGCAATTTCCATGCGGTCGATGGCGATATCCTGCCGACCAGAATCGGCTACCAGATGGGCTCCAGCCTGGCGGCCAAGGCTGCGGCGCGTGAGCATTCCGATGCGGGCAGCGAAGGCATCCTGCTGTGGGCATCCGATGCGGTGCGCGATGAAGGCGTGATGGTGGCGTTCGCGCTGGCGATGATGGGCGCCGAGCCGGTATGGAATGCGCGCGGCATCGTCAACGATGTGCGGCTGGTGCCGGGCGCAGTGCGGCGCGATGCGCTGGTGACCACGTCCGGCCTGTTTCGCGACCTGTACCCGAACCTGATTCGCCTGATCGACCGCGCCGGTCGAATGTCATTGGCCGCCTCCGCTGCGGGCATCGCCGAGCAGGAGCCTGCATTGCGCGAGGCACTGGAAGCTGCGCTGGCGCCGCTGGGCAGCAGCGCAGGCGCCGGCAGCGGCAGCACCGGCGCCAGTGCCAGCGCTGCATGGGGCCGCGAGCCGACAGCGAACAACCGCGTGGCGCGTGAATGGCTGGTGCGCGTGCGCGCGCTGCAAGCGGGCGGCATGCCGCTGGCCGATGCCGGCCGCGCCGCCGCCCAGCGCATCTTCGGTGACGCTCCTGGCGCTTACGGCGCCGGCGTCAACCGCCTAACCGAGCGTTCCGGCGCCTGGCGCGAGCGCGACGAGATCGGCAAGGCTTACCGCAACCGCATGGGGCATGCCTACGGCCTCGATGCGAGCGGCGAGGCAAACCATGCCGCCTTTGACGTGGCGTTGGACGGCATCACGCGCACCTACCACGGCCGCGCCAGCAACCTGTACGGCCTGCTCGATAACAATGACGCCTTCGATTACCTGGGCGGCCTGTCGCTGGCCGTCGAGAGCCGCACCGGCCGCGTGCCGGAAGCGCTGATCCTGCAGCACGCACAGCCGGGGCGCGCCGACGTTGAGCCGCTGGCTTCCGCCATGCTGGGCGAACTGCGCGGCCGCTTCCTCAACCCGGCGTGGATCAAGCCCCTGATGGGGCATGGTTATGCCGGCGCCCGCACCATGGGGCAGGAGTTCCTGGAGAACCTGTGGGGCTGGCAGGTCACGCGGCCGGACCTGGTGAAGAACTGGGCCTGGGATGAAGTGAAGTCGGTCTACTTCGACGATGCGCATAAGCTCGGCCTGCCGCAATTCCTCGGCCAGCGCCACAACGCGCACGCCAAGGCGCATATGCTGGCAATCTTCATGGTGGCGGCCGAGAAGGGTTACTGGAAAACCGACGATGCCACCGTCAAGAAAATGGGCGGCGAACTGGCCCGCCTGGTTGCCAGCAACGGCTTGCCGGGCAGCGGCCACACTGCACCTGACCACCCGATGTGGCAATGGCTGTCGCCGCAGCTCGATCCGGCCGACGCGCAAGCTTTGGCCAGCACCCTCGCCAAGGCGCGCGGCGATGCGCTGGCTGCCGAGGCGTACGCCACTGCCGTTCCGGCCGGCGCCAACGCTGCCGCCGGCGCGCAACCCGGCTCTGCGCCAGCCATCGCCGCTGCCTCGCAAGCGGAAGCCGCGTCCGAGGCAGCTGCGCGCAACAGCGCTGCGCCCGACGCAGCCCGCCCGGCGCAGCAACGGCGCACCACGCACGACGCCGCCGAAATGGGCGCCGTTGCGCGCGCAAACGCCCAGTCGGCGCAGCCGCGTGCCTACGAGTTGCGCGATCTTGCCGAACCCACGCAATCCCCCGCCGAGCGCGCCATGCACCTGCTTGCCCTGTTGGCCGCCCTGGCCGCCGGCCTGGCCCTGTTTGCGCTGGGCGTACATCGCGGCATCCAGACACCCATCCTCAAAGGAGCACATCAATGATCGACAACCAAACCTACGCCTGGCTGCACGACGGCGTCAGCTACCTCCTCGCGCCGGCGCTGCTGGCCCTCCTCGTCGCGTGCGCCATTGCGGTAGTGGAAGCAGGCATCGCCGCCGGCGAACGTTTCAGCGGATTGAAAAAGCTCCGCGCAGCCGGCAACGCCGCCCACATCCAGGCCCTTGCCCGCCATCGCCTTGAGCGCGCCGACCTGCTGGCCCGCATCCCCCCGATGCTGGGCCTGATGGCCACCATCATCCCCCTTGGCCCAGGCCTGGCAGCCCTTGGACAGGGCAACCCCGCACAACTAGCCAGCGCCGTCACCGTCGCATTCGACGCCACGGTTCTCGGACTGGTTGCCGGCATTGCCGGCCTGGTGATCGGCAAGCTGCGCCGCCGCTGGTACGAAGAAACGCTCGACGCCATGGAGCACGCGGCATGAGGGACCAGCCCCAAGCTCCCGGCAATGCCGCCGTCCCGGCCCGCAAGCGCCTGCGCCTGTACCGCCACCTGGACTCCCGCTTCGACGACAGCGACGAAGACCCGCGCGCGAGCCTGGTCAACCTGGTCGACGTGATGCTGGTGTTCGCCTGCGGCCTGATCGCAGCCATCGCCGGCAGCCAGGGCGCGCTCCAGCACAAGCCGGTGGAGAAGGGCCGTCAGATCGAGCGCCCCGCCGACGGCGTGACGCAAGCCGGCAGCGGCTACGACCGCGTCGGCGAAGTATTCCGCGACCCAAAGACCGGCCAACTGGTGCTGATCGAGCCCGCAAAGACCGAAGCGGCTCCACGCCCTTAAGCGTAGGTGAGGATGTCCTTCTGCACGCGTTCCAGGTGCTGGCGCACATAAAAGCGCGCCGCCTCCTGGTTGCCGCTGGCGATGGCTTCGTAGATTAGGCGGTGTTCGTAGACGTACAGGCGGGCGCGGGCCGGATCGTGGATGCCGGTATCGCGCAGTTGGCGCCATAGCGGCTCATCGACCGCGCCCGCGACGACGCCGGCGATGGCGATCATGACCGGGTTGCCGCTCATCGCGGCAATGCGCTGGTGGAACTGCCGGTCGAGTTCATTCCATTGCTGGCGCGCCCCGGCATCGGCCCAGTCGCTGATGGCCTCCATCTGGTCCAGCAAAGCTTCCATTTCCCGATCGCGCTTGCCCACTGCCGCCGCGAATTCGGCGATCAGCGGTTCGATGGCCAGGCGCGCGGCCAAGGTTGCGCTTGGGCTGGTATCGGCCGCCAGCGGCGCGCCTGCCGCGCGGATCGCGTCCAGCGCACCCGGCTGCACATAGGTGCCGGAATTGGGCCGGGTTTCGAGGATGCCGCGGTTGACCAGCGCCGCAATCGCCTCGCGCACCGTGGCGCGGCCAACGCCCAGCGCTAGCGAAAGGCTGCGTTCCGCCGGCAGGCGCGTACCCGTTGCATATTCCCCGGCCAGCACCATGCCCTGGAGGCGGTCGGCGACGATCTCGTACAGTTGCGGCGCCTGCAGGGCGGAAGCGAGTTTGTTCATTTTGGTCTTTTTAATAATCCAATGTGGTTATAATCTGAACCAATTTTACCAAGCCTGCTGCCAACCATGCTGACCTTTTCCCGTACGATCCACACTATCGACGCCCACACCGGCGGCGAACCGCTGCGCATCCTGATGAATGGCTTGCCCGCCATTCCCGGCGCGACCATCCTCGAGAAAAGGGCGTGGTTGAAGGAGCACCGCGACGATCTGCGGCGCTTCCTGATGAATGAACCGCGCGGCCATGCCGACATGTACGGCGCCTACCTGCTGCCGCCTGTCACGGCAGACGCGGATTTCGGCGTCATCTTCATCCACAACGAAGGCTATAGCGATATGTGCGGCCACGGCATCATCGCCCTTGGCAAGGTGCTGGTGGAAATGGGGCACGTCGAGCGCCAAAGCCCGGTCACCCGCATTGGTTTCGACACGCCGGCCGGCTTCATCGAAGCGCGCGTGGCATGGGACGGCCAGCGGGCAGGGGAGGTGACCTTCAGGAATGTGCCGGCCTTCATCCTGGCGCGCGACCTCGAAGTGGAAACGCCGGGCTTCGGCCGCATCGCCGGCGACATCGTGTTCGGCGGCGCTTTCTACTACTACATCAACGGCGCGCAAGCGGGCCTGGAAGTGCGGCCGGAACAGGTGCGCGCGCTGATCCAGCTCGGCGCGGAAACCAAGGCGGCCGTCATCGCCAGGGCGCGCATTCGCCATCCCCTCGAGCCGGGCCTGGACCAGCTGTACGGCACCATCATCGACGGCGCGCCGAACCGTCCCGGCGTGGACCAGTCGAACGTCTGCATCTTTGCCGACCGCGAGGTGGACCGCTCGCCCACTGGCACCGGCACCTCCGGCCGCGCGGCTCAGTTGTTCCTGCGCGGCCAACTGCCGCTGGGACAGCCCTATGTGAACGGCAGCATCGTCGGCAGCGCCTTCACCGTGCGCGTAACCGAAAAAGTGAAAGTGGGCGAGTTCGACGGCGCTATTACCGAAGTCACAGGCAGCGCCCATATCAGTGGCTTCAACCAATGGGTGCTGGAAGACGCCGACCCGTTCCCGACCGGTTTCTTCTTCCGCTGACGCCATGCAGATTTTCGATCCCGCGCAAACCGCCCAGGCTTTGCCCTACGACCGCCTGGTCGACGCACTGGCCCAGGCCGCCAGGGAACTGGCCGCAGGCATCATCAAGGCACCGGAACGATTGGCGGTCGGGATCGATGCGGACAGCACGCTGCTCTGCATGCCTGCCGTTGCCCCCGATCTTGGCGTCACCAAGCTGGTTACCGTCCATACCGATAATGCGCGGCACGGATTGCCGGCGATCCAGGGCGAAGTGGTGGTGTTCGATTCCGCGACTGGAAAGCGCCTGGCGCTCCTCGACGGCCCAACGGTCACGCAGCGCCGCACTGCGGCCATGTCCCTGCTTGGCATCCGCACGCTGGCGCCGCGCAAGCCCGTAACGGTGCTGCTGATCGGCACCGGCGCGCAGGCAGCGGCACACGCCGAGGCACTGGCCGACTACTTCGGCGTGGCAGAACTGCATGTCGCCGGCAGCAGCATGGCGAAAGCGATGCAGTTTGCCGCCGTGCTGCGCGCCCGCCATCCCGGCGTGAACATCGTGCCGGTCGGCGAGGGCGAGTTGGCGCAGCATGCCGCAGCGGCCGACGTGGTCATTGCACTGACCACCTCGCGGCAACCGGTCGTTCCCGCTGCGTTACCGCCCCATACACTTGCTATCGGCGTAGGCGCATTTCGCCCTGGCATGGCTGAACTGCCGCCTGAATTGCTGCATGCCCGCCAGGTTGTGGTGGACGACCTGGCCGGTGCGCGGCACGAAGCCGGCGACCTGCTGCAAGCGGCCATCGCCTGGGATCGGGTGCTGCCGATTGCCGATATCCTCGCCGGCGCCGCGCCGCACGGGCCGCTGGCTCCGGTCTTTAAAACGGTCGGCCAGGCCGCTTGGGATCTGGCGGCAGCACGGGTAGTATGTGCGATTTGATAACAAGGCACAGGAATGGGTTTTTTGCAGTCCTTCACAAGTAGCTCCCGCCGCCTCATTGTTACGTCAGCAGTCATCTGCGCGGGGATATTGATGTTGACCGTATTGCTCTGCCAGCCCATGGTGGCCTCGGTGCCATCCACGCCTCCCTCTGTCGATCCTGCCCGGCTCGAGGCACACGTGAAAAAACTGAGCGTCGATTTTTACCCGCGCTCTTTCGATCACGCCGCAAACCTGGAACGTACCGCGTCCTACATCGAAGAGCAATTCAAGGAAGCTGGTGCGCAGGTATCTATCCAGGACGTGATCGTCGACAAAGCACGGTACAAGAACGTCGTCGCCCGCTTTGGTCCCGAGCGCGGGCGCCTGCTGGTGATTGGCGCGCACTACGACAGCCACGGCGGCACACCGGGCGCCGACGACAATGCCAGTGGCATCGCTGGCTTGCTGGAACTGGCGCACTTGCTGGGGAAATCCGCACCAGGCCGCCCGGTCGAACTGGTGGCATATACCCTGGAAGAGCCGCCACACTTCCGCTCGCCCCACATGGGTAGCGTGTGGCATGCCCGCGCGCTGAAAGCAGAGGGGCGTGATGTGGAGTTGATGCTCTCGCTGGAGATGATCGGTTACTTTAGCGACAGTCCGGGAAGCCAGGCGTACCCGCTGTCCGCGATGAAGCTTGCCTATCCGGATCGCGGCCATTTCATCGCCCTGGTGGGACAATTCGGCGACTTTGGCCTTAGCCGCTCAGTGAAGGCGGCAATGTCGGGAGCGTCGGACTTGCCGGTCTATTCGCTTAACGCGCCAGCCTTTGTGCAGGGCGTCGATTTTTCCGACCATCGCAGTTATTGGGCGCAAGGCTTCCCGGCGCTGATGGTGACCGACACGGCATTCATGCGCAATCGGAACTACCACCGCGCCGGCGATACGTTCGACAAGCTCGATTACAAGCGCATGGCGATGGTCGTGCAGTCGGTCTACGCGGTGTTTGGCCGGGACTAAAGAGTTACGCCGTACTTGGCGTAGATTCTGGCGATGGCGCCCGAGCGCTTCATTGCCAGGATGGATTCATCCAGTTCCGGCAACAAGGCTTTCTTGTTGGGGTGGATGCGCATCGATACATCAAACGAGCCCAGAACGTCGCCGAGGACGAACTCCCGGTACTTGGGCACCAGGAGCATGTTGTATTGCGCGACCGCCTTGTTGATCAAGATCTGGTCCATCCGCCCGGCAGAGAGCATGGCCATGAGCTGCGCTTCGCTCACGGCGTCCGAGCGATGCACGAGGCCACTGTCAAACAGTTCGCGCAAGTCCGGGTAGGTGTAGCCCCTGACCAATCCGATCGTCCTGCCACTCAGGTCTCTTGGCGTGCTGATTCGAAAGTGCTTGCCCGGGGCGAACACGAGCACGTCAACCACCTTCCCGAACGGCACTGAAAACTGGCCAGGAACCCGTTGCTTCTTTACCCAGCCGGGGAAGACACCAGGTTCGAGGTCGATCTGCCCCAGGTCGAACTCTTGGGCAAGCCGCGCGTAGGGAAAGTACCGGATCTGGAAGCGATGGCCGGTAATTTTGCTCAGCTCGTCCAGGATTTCCTGATAAATGCCCGCCTGCTCGCTTTCGATCATCATCGGCGGGTAATTGTAGAAGCCGACCCTGAGTGTGTCGGCGTGCGCGTCCGCACACCAGGCGGCGAACACAAAGCATGTCGCGTAAAAAAGGCGTCCCATGGTTGTTCCCGGCAAGGCGGAGTGGGGTTTGCATTCACTATTACGCCGCTGTAAATCCAAGTCAAGCAGTGATCTCGGAAGCTTCATTCTTGACTACCGAAACGAGAGTGCGAAGTTCACGGCCCGCGGTTGCCGGCATCCGGTCATCCTCTTGGTGGACAATGACAGCGGCGTTGCGACAATCTACAGCATCCCCAAACAGATAACTAAGAGCAAGGTGACAGGGCATGAGCCCTCCGTTCATATCGCGGCCCATCTTTATTTGCCCGCGACGCTGGTTATCGCGGGCGCGGCGGAGTCACTGATCGGAATTTTTTACTGTTCGACCAATTCGATTGTCGTCCGTGGAAAGACGTTTGATCTTAAGCTTGATGAGGAGACTGAGAAGCACTACTGGAAAGTAGTTTTTTGCGCAAAAGGTTGTGAAGGCCCCGGCGGAAAAGATCGACTTTAAAAGGTTCAATCCGATACTATCAAATATCGTTTCAGTAATCGTTGCCCACGCGAAGAAATTCGTCGGGTCCTAATAAGATTCAAGAGAGAGGAAAAAATGGGAGTCTTCGATTTATTTTCAAAGCGACAAAAGCGTGCAAGGGGGGAAATTCCCGATGTGTATGTCTACGATGACTTACCACAACCGTTGCGTGTTCAGATCGTGCACATCGTGAGGGACGCGTTTGGAGTCGATAGCTATGGTTCGAACCATGTGGAGGAAGCCTATAAATTCGTTAAACAGACACTATGCCGTGAGTACGGGCAGTTCGAGCTCGTAAAAAATCCAAGATCAGATCAAGATTCGGTTTTCAATTTCTTTTTGCAGGAAGAATCGATTGAACGCTCTCTTGATGTGGTGGAATTATGCTTCAAATTTATCCACTTTCACATAGCTGAAGACCAAACATATAATTATCACACGATGCGCAAGGTCGCGCCGGGTGATGCAATTTCAGAATTGAATGCTCGTTTCAAGGAACACGGAGTTGGGTATCAATTCGAGTCCGGCGAGATTATTCGTGTTGACTCTCAATTCCTACATGCTGAGGCTGTTAAGCCAACGCTGGTGATTCTCAGGGATAAGAATTTTAAAGGGGCTAACGAAGAGTTCTTGAAAGCTCATGAACACTATCGACACGCACGCTATAAAGAGTGCCTTGTGGACGCGCTGAAAGCGTTCGAAAGCACTATGAAAACAATTTGCATTTTGCGCAAGTGGCCAACTCAGCCAACGGATACCGCGAAGAACTTGATCGCAACCTGTCTCAGCAATGGTTTGTTTCCAGCCTACTTCGATTCACAGTTCACTTCAATCCGTGGTCTTCTGGAAAGCGGCGTCCCAACCGTACGAAATAAAAACGGCGGCCACGGCCAAGGTGCTGCACCTATAGCCGTTCCTGAATACTTGGCTCGATATGCATTAAACCTCACGGCAACAACCATCCTTTTTATGGTCGAGGCGCATCAGACTACAAAGTAACATCTTCATGACCGAGAATGGAGCGTACTCGGTCGATCCCTTTCGTTGGGCCTAAACTCAAGTGTGATCTCGCGGGGCAGCAACTTATTGCCAACGCAAGTAGATGTGACGCCAGCGCAAGCGGATGCGTCGTCCAACGCTGAAACTTGACGCCGGCGGGCGCGGGAACTAAGATAACTGACTCATGAGTAAGTTACTGAAACGCAACTTTAAGTATGCAAGACCCGACTGATACCAAGCCCCGCTGGGAACGGCGCAAGGACGCGCGTCCGCAGGAATTGCTGGCCGCCGCGCTGGAGCTGTTCGTCGATCGCGGCTTTGCCGCCACCCGCCTGGAAGACGTGGCGCGCGCCGCCGGCGTCTCCAAGGGCACGCTCTATCTATATTTCGAGAACAAGCAGGAACTGTTCAAGGCCGTGGTGCGCGAGACCATCGTGCAGACTATCGGCCAGGCCGAAACCGATGCCGCCGCCGCCCGCGACATGCCCAGCGACGAGCTGCTGCGCCAGATGCTGCGCACCTGGTGGACCAAGGTCGGCGCCACCAAGGCCGCCGGGCTGGCCAAGCTGATGATGGCCGAATCGGGCAATTTCCCCGAACTGGCCCTGTTCTATAACGAAGAAGTCATCGAGCGCGGCAGCGCGCTGCTGACCCGCATCCTGGAACGCGGCGTGGCACGCGGCGAATTCCGGCCGCTCGACCCGGTCATGATGACCAACGTCCTGGTCGCCCCGGTGCTGACGCTGATGATGTGGAAGCACAGCTTCTTCCCCTGCGAAACCCACGAGGGCATCGATGCCGACGCTTTCATGGACACCTTCCTCGGCCTCGTGCAGCAGGGCCTGGCCCCGCAAAAACCAGCTTAAATTGCCGAATTTGGTCGTTCACCCCCCCAAATCTGCAGACTGTCGCAATTTCCCGCGGTCCGTTGTCTTAATCGTTAATATGCCCACCTGACCAGACAAACGATAAAATGACGGATTATTTATCCCTCACCGAGTCAACAAAGATGAATATCGAACAAGCCCGTTTCAATATGATCGAACAGCAAATCCGTCCTTGGGACGTGCTGGATACGGACATCCTCGATCTCTTGCTGGTCGTAAAACGCGAGAATTTCGTGCCAGAAGCCTACAAGAACCTGGCTTTTGTCGACACTTTCATTCCGCTGCCGGGTGGCGAGCAGATGCTGACCCCGAAGCTGGAAGCGCGCATCGTGCAAGACGCGCAAATCAAGAAACATGAAAACGTGCTGCTGGTTGGCGCGGGCACCGGCTACCTGGCCGCGCTGCTGGCGCACCGTGCCCGCCACGTGACCGCCGTCGAAATCGCGCCCGAACTGAAGGCGCTGGCGGAAAAGAACCTGGCGGCGAACGGCATCGCCAACGTGACCGTGGAACTGGGCAATGGCGCCCAGGGCTGGGCCAACGGCGCGCCGTTCGACGTGATCGTGTTCTCCGGCTCGCTGCCGGTACTGCCGGAAGCAGTGCTGCAGCAAGTGAAGGTGGGCGGCCGCATCGTGGCCATCATCGGCGATTCGCCCGTGATGTCCGCGCACCGCATCACCCGCACCGGCGACCACGGCTACGACACCGTCAAACTGTTTGAGACCGATGTCAAGCCGCTGGACCTGGCGGTGAAACCTTCGGCGTTCACTTTCTAAGGAACGCCAATGCAGCACTTGACCGCACCGGAACTGGCAGGCTGGCTCAATGACGAGAGCCGCGCCCAGCCTTTCCTGCTGGACGTGCGCGAGAACTGGGAGTTCGAGACCTGCCATATCGCAGGCTCGACCCTGATGCCGATGCAGACCATCCCGGCCCGCATCGACGATCTCGACGAGGATGCAGAGATTGTCTGCATCTGCCACCACGGGGCGCGCAGCCTCAAGGTGGCAGCCTTCCTCGAGCATCACGGTTTCAGCAAGGTAAGCAATCTGACAGGCGGGATCCACGCCTGGGCTGTGCAGGTAGACAGCTCAATGCCGCAGTACTAGGCACGAAAACTAATCCTTTTTGACGACTCCAACGGAGATGCAAATGCAGAAACCCCTCCTCGCCGTGCTGGTATCCAGCGCCCTGTTCTCGCTGAATGCACAGGCGGCCGACCTGGTCCAGGTGTACAAACAGGCGCTGTCGAATGACGCCACTTACGCCAGCGCCCGCGCCGCACTGGCGGCTGGCCAGGAACGCACGGTGCAGGGACGTTCGCAATTGCTTCCAACCATAGGCCTTAGCGGCACCGCCATGAAAAACGACGGTGACCAGACTGACCGTATCAAAGGCCTCTCGGGCGACACGGAAAACTACAGCCACACGATGCAGCTGCAACTGACCCAGCCCCTGTTCCGCTGGGCCAACTGGGAAAACTACCAGCAGAGCAAGCTGTCGGCCGCCGCCGCGGAAGCGGTGTTTGCACAAGCGCAGCAGGACGTGATCCTGCGCGTGTCGCAGGCCTACTTCGACGTGCTGACCGCGCAGGACAACCTGACCGCGACCCAGGCGCAGAAGGCCGCCACCACCGAACAGCTGGCATCGGCCAAGCGCAACTTCGAGGTGGGCACCCAGACCATCACCGACACGCACGAGGCGCAGGCCGCGTACGACCTGGTGGTGGCGCAGGAGTTCGCCGCCCAGAACGACCTGGAGGTGAAACGCACCGCGCTGCAGCAGATCATCGGCCAGGCGCCAGGTGCTCTGGCGCCGCTGCGCACCGGCGTCACGATCGCCAGCCCGCAGCCGGCAACGCTGGAGCCTTGGGTGGGGGCTGCCGAAGAGCAGAACTACGGCGTGACCGGCGCCAAGCTGAATGTGGAAATCGCCAAGCGTGAGATCAGCAAGCAGCGGGCGGGCCATATGCCGACCCTGGACCTCGTGGCGCAGAAGTCCCGCAATTCGGTCACCGGCGCATCGCTGGCCAACAACAACGCCATCGGCGTGACCTGGAACATCCCGATCTTCAACGGCTTCGCCGTGACCAGCAAGGTGCGTGAATCGATCGCCCTGGAAGACAAGGCCCGCAACGACCTGGAGGCATCGCGCCGCCAGGCTGCGCAGACCGCGCGCCAGGCCTTCCTCGGCGTGAACAGCGGCCTGGCCCAGGTCAAGGCGCTGGAGGCGGCGGAAGTGTCGTCCAAGTCCGCGCTGGAATCGAACAAGCTGGGTTACCAGGTGGGCGTGCGCATCAATATCGACGTGCTGAATGCGCAGCGCCAGCTGTACACCACGCAGAAGGACCTGTCGAAGGCGCGCTACGACACCATCATGAATGGCCTGCGCCTGAAGTCGGCGGCCGGCTCGCTCAAGGAAGAAGACCTGGAGCCGATCAACGCCCTGCTGCAGCACTAAGCCTTTGAACGGTTGCGGCGCCAGTCAAGGCGCCGCGGCCCGTTCCCTTCAGCGCAGGCCGGCGCCCTGGCCGTCGAAGCTGCGCTCGATCAGTTCAATCTTGTAGCCATCCGGGTCGGTGACGAAGGCGATCACGGTCGTGCCGCCCTTGACCGGGCCCGGCTCGCGCGTGACGTTGCCGCCGTTGGCGCGCACGGCCTCGCAGGCCGACACGATGTCGGTTGCGGAGATCGCGATATGGCCATAGGCATTGCCCATATCGTATTTTTCGACGCCGTAGTTGTACGTGAGCTCCAGTTCCGCATGCTCCGGGTTATGCCCGTAGCCGAGGAAGGCCAGCGTGTACTTGTATTCGGGATTGTCGCTGGTGCGCAAGAGTTTCATGCCCAGCACCTTGGTGTAGAAGTCGATGGATCGCTGCAGGTCACCAACCCGCAGCATCGTGTGTAGGATACGCATGGGTTTATTGTATCAGCGCGCCGCCGGCGTCACACGCCACACCACGTTGCCCACGTCGTCCGCCACCAGCAAGGCGCCCGCCTTGTCCACCGCCACGCCCACCGGGCGGCCCTTGGCCTTGCCGTCGCGCGTCAGGAAGCCGGACAGGAAGTCCACCGGCGGCCCGGAAGGACGCCCCTCCGCGAACGGCACGAAAGCCACCTTGTAGCCGCTGAATTGCCTGCGGTTCCAGGAGCCGTGCTGGCCGATGAAGGCGCCGCCCTGCCAGCTGGCGGGGAACAGTTTCGCATCGTAGAAAGCGAGGCCGAGGGAGGCCGTGTGCCCGCCAAGCGCGTAGTCCGGCATGATTGCTTTCGCCACCAGGTCCGGGCGCGGCTCCTTGACGCGCGTGTCGACGCGCTGGCCGTAATAGCTGTAGGGCCAGCCGTAGAACGCGCCGTCCTTCACCGACGTCAGGTAGTCCGGCACCAGGTCCTCGCCCAGTTCATCGCGCTCGTTTACCACGGTCCACAGCGCCTTGGTCCTGGGCTCCCATGCCATGCCGTTGGCGTTGCGCAGCCCGGTTGCGAACAGGCGCGATTTGCCCGTGGCGCGCTCATATTCCCAGATGGCGGCGCGGCCTTCTTCCTTGTCCATGCCGTTCTCGGCGACGTTGCTGTTCGACCCGACGGTGACGTACAGGAAGCGGCCGTCGGGGCTGGCAGTGATGTTCTTGGTCCAGTGGTGGTTGAGCGGGCCGGCCGGCAGGTCGAGCACCTTGATGCCGGCGGCGCTGATCGAGGTCGCACCCTCGGCGTAGGGGAAGCGCACCACTGCATCGGTGTTGGCGACGTACAGGTCCTTATCGACCAGTACCATGCCGAAGGGCGAGTTGAGGTCCTTGATGAAGGTGGCGCGCGTCTTGGCCATGCCGCGTTCGTCGATATCGCGCAGCAGGGTAATGCGGTTGGCCGATGGCGTGACCGAGCCGGCCTTCTTCATCTCGTGCTTCATGATCGCACCCTTGATGCCCTTGCTGTCTTCCGGCTTGGGCGGGGCGGCCGTCTCGGCGACCAGCACGTCGCCGTTGGGCAGCACGTACAGCCAGCGCGGATGTTCGAGCTCTCGTGCATAGGCGCTGACGCTGAAGCCCGAGGCGGCCACCGGCTTGTCGTCATCCTTCCAGCGCTCGACTGGCGCGACATTGATGGTTGGGATCAGCTTCTTGTTTGGCTCCGGCAGGCTTGGGTTGGGCCCCCAGCCGGCGGGGTAAGTTTGCGCCAGGGCGGCGCTGGCGGCGATGCAGGCGGCGAGGGAAAGGATGGCGGTTCGCATGGTGGGCCTCAATCGCGCTTGGTGCCGGGCAGGGGATGGGCTTTCGATTCGTTGCCTGCCTGCGGCTTTTGCAGGCCCGGCTTGCCGTGCAGGTCCGTGTCGACCAGGCCCTGCTCGATATCCTCGGCCGCCTGGCGGATCACGCTGCGGGTCTTCTGCTGCGTTTCGCCCTGAGGCGATTCGTCGCGCTCGTGCGGCAGGCGCTTGCCGCCGCTGCTGTCCACGGGCGCCTGCGTATTGACCTTGCGGTCCTTGCTGTTCGGTTCCATGGTGTCGTCCTCCTCGCTTCATGGTAGCGAAGGCCAGCGGCGGTGGTCGCCAGCTTGAACAGAAGCAATTCCGCCGGTAGCATTGCAATATGGATATCGCCACCGACAATACTTGCCGCAACTGCGGCGCCACCACTTCCGGGAATTTCTGCCATATGTGCGGGCAGGAGACCCACCTGCATCCACCAAGCTTCAGTGAATTCATGCACGAGTTCATCGGCCATTACGTTGCGCTGGAGGGGCGCCTGTGGGGCACGATCTCGCGCCTGCTGTTTCGCCCGGGGCTGCTGACCGCCGAGTACCTGGCGGGCCGCCGCAAGCGTTATGTCGAGCCGCTGCGGCTCTACCTCTCGCTCAGCATCATCTTTTTCGCTGTGCTGAAGTTCAGCGATGCCGATGTGGCGACAGTCGATCCGCGTCCGACGCCGCCGGCCGTCAAGCAGCAGGCCGAACGCGCGATTGCCGAAGTAAAGGCGAACCAGGAAGATCATCCGCCGATCGTGAACGACAAGCTGGAACTGGCGCTGCAGCAAAAGTACCCTGCCATCTATCACGCCGTCGACCGCTTCGAGAAGATGGACGACCACCAGAAGAGCGCGGTGATGCAGGCTGGGTTCTACAAATACGCGCCGTATGCGATCTTCCTGCTGATGCCAATTTTTGCGCTATGGATGAAGGTGCTCTATCTCGGCACCGGCAAGAAGTACGGTGAGCACATGCTGTTCGCGCTGCACACCAATGCGTTTGCCTTCGTGACGCTCGGCGTGTTCATCTTCCTACCCGATGGCTTCCTGAAGTTTGTAGCGTTCTGCTGGGTAGCTGGCTACCTGCCGTGGGCCATGCAGCGCGTCTATCAAAAGGGCAAGTGGGGCACGTTCTGGCGCTGGGCACTGCTTGGCGTCTTGCACGGCATATCGCTGGCGATTGCCGTTCTGGGCGTGATGGCGCTGGGGATTATCTCTGCACATTAAGCCGGACGAAGGCCGCGATTTCGCGCGCGGCCTGCGCGGGCTCCGTTTGCAGCAGAAAGTGCGGCGCGTCGAGTTCGACCACCTTGGTTGACGGCTTTATTTTTGCGACCAGTTCCGCCGCAGTTCGCGGCACCAGCCGGTCGCGCGTCGCGCGCAAATAAAGGATAGGTGCATCACAGGCCGCCAGCCGGTCGCTGACATCGACCGCCAGCACCGCGCGCATGCGCGCCCGAAGCGCAGCGGAGCTCACAAGTTCCAATGCCGCTTTGAGCGGCGCCCGCATCTGCGCACCTGCCAGCCACCTTGCCGGCAGCGCTTTCAGCGGGATAACGTTGAGTAGCGCCTTCAACACTCCCAACCGTGGCCTCGGGTTGCGCGCAAAAGTGCAGCACAACGCCAATCCTTGCAACCGGCCCGGCGCCGATGCCGCAATGGAGATTGCAATCGGCCCCGAAAACGACTCGCCCAGAAGAACATACGGTCGGTCTAGTGGAATCGCCGCCCGGGCGAATGCCTCCAGCTCTTCGTACCCGCCGCAATGGTCGCCCGGATACCGCACCACGCGCATTTCGAATTCCCCGCCGAGTGCTGCGATGAATGGCGCGAAAAGCTCGCCCGTTCCGTCCATGCCGGGCAACATGACAATGGCGGGCTTTGTTTCTTTATTTGAGCGACCCACGGCGATACAGCCAGGCGCTATAGACAGTAATCACGACGGTTAGCGTGAAATCCGCCAGCGTCGTTGGGGTGTGCGCATCGGTGAACAGCCTGATGGCACTCCATGCGAGGTAAGCCCCGAACGCATAGGCGCCGGCTTTCCTCATGAAGAAGAGCAGCATGCCAGAGATGAAATGGAACAATGGGAAGAGGAATTTCGCCAGGAACGCAACCGGGGACAAGGCCCCGGCTGAAATGGCCAAATCGATTTGTCGCCAGCCGCTGGATACCAGGTAAATCAAGGCAGCAACCTGGAACGTGCACAAGGCCGCGATCAGGTACACAGGGATAGGACGCTTGTGCTGATCTCCAGCGCTCAAGTCCGAACGGGGCGACGCGTATAGGTTGTCGGTCACGTCTCGTTATTCCTGCCAGAAATCGAATTTGGTGCTGCGGGCGTTTTTGTTCTGGCGGCGCGTGCGTTCGGCGGCCTGGCGGGCTTCCGTCTCGGCACGCTGGCGCTGGCGGTCTTCTTCGGCGGCCTGCGCCTTGGCGGCGCGCTCGGCGTAGACCGTGTCGAGGCGGCGCTGCGATTCGAAGCGTTCGCTGATGTTCTGGAAGTGGATGGCTTGCTGGGCCAGCGCCACCACCCAGGCAATCGCCAGTGCCCATAGCACGAAAGTGTAGAACGATTGCCAAGATCCGAAAGAACCTTCCAGCAGCGGCCGGGCCTGACCCAGCGCACTCTGGCCGACAAACGCCAGCAGGCCCGCCATGACACCCAATACCACCGTCCCAAGCAACTGCCGCTTGGCCTGGAGGCGCATTTGGTCAAGTTCAAATTGAGCTTCTGATACGGAATCCATGGCGCGGCAAAAAAGGAGCAAATCTCGCAATAGCTTGAATTTTACCTCAACCTTGCCGCCTGGAAAGGCGCTGCTGGCCTGCATTTGAGGTGGATCAGCACGCGGGCTGCGGCCAGCATCGAAGTCACGAAAGTTTGCGCCTGGCGCGGTCAGTTCCTCACTCCGCAGCAGTCGGCTGCCACAATTCGACCTTATTCCCGTCCGGATCGATGAACCAGCCAAAGCGGCCGTAGTCGAAAGACTGGACATCGCCCACCAGCGTGCCGCCGCCATCGGCCACCTGTTTCAGCGCGCCATCCAGGTCATCCACGATGAAATTGATCATGAACTCGCGCTTGGACGGGGCGAAGTAGGAAGTGGTGCTCTTGAAAGGGCTGAATACGGTAGCGCCATTTGCTGGCATGGTGGCCGGCGCGAAGGAGGCATACTCCTTGGCCTCATCCGGCAAGCCAAGGCAGGCCTGGTACCAGGCCATCAGCGCTTGCGGGTCTTTGGATTTGAAGAAAATCCCGCCGATGCCCAATGCTTTTGCCATTCCAGTCTCCCTTGTTATATACTGTGCAAACATACAGTATTTATTAGCGTATCGGCCAGCGTCGCAATGCATGGCATGAGCAAGCATTATGGGTTACTCTGCTGCGTGTTGCCACCCCCATATTTTGACCGAGATTGATATGTCCGTTACGCATCCGATGTACAACACGATTGCCCTGGTTGTCCGCCCCAATACCACCGGCATCGAAGAGCCGGTGCGGGATGTGCTGGACTTCCTGAAGCAGGGCGGTTACAGCGTGGTGCTGGAGTCGGACACGGCAGAGCACCTCGCCATTTCGGACATCCCCTCGATGAGCGTGCAGGGCATTGGCGAGCGCGCCGATGCCGTGGTGGTGATGGGCGGCGACGGCACCATGCTGGGCATCGCACGCCAGCTCGCCTCCTACGACACCCCGCTGATCGGCATCAACCAGGGCCGCCTCGGCTTCATGACCGACATCCGCCAGGAAGACATGCTGCCGGTGCTGGGCCGCATCCTCGGCGGGACCCACAAGGCCGAGCGCCGCACCTTGCTCGAAGGCCGTGTCATGCGCGAAGGGAAGGCGATCTTCTTCGGCACCGCCGTCAACGACGTGGTGGTGTCGCGCGGTGCCGGCGCGGGCATGGTGGAGCTGAGCGTCGACGTCGACAACCAGTTCATGTACAACCAGCGCTCGGACGGCCTGATCATCTCCACGCCGACCGGCTCCACCGCCTATGCGCTGTCGGCGGGCGGCCCCCTGCTGCATCCGACACTGGGCGGCATCGTGATGGTGCCGATCGCACCGCACGCGCTGTCCAACCGCCCGATCGTGCTGCCCGATTCCAGTGAGATCGTGATCGAGATCAAGCGCGGCAAGGACATCACCGTGAACTTCGACATGCAGACCTTCGCCAGCCTGGCCAACGGCGACCAGATCCACATCCGCCTGTCGCCGCACACCATCACCTTCCTGCATCCGGAAGGCTGGAGCTACTACAACACCCTGCGCGAAAAGCTGCACTGGAACGAATACCCATCTACTGACGGCAAAATCTGATGCTTCGAACCCTGTCCATCCGCGATTTCGTTATTGTCGATTCGATTGAACTGGAATTTTCCCCTGGCTTCACAGTCTTCACCGGCGAAACCGGTGCCGGTAAATCCATCCTGATTGATGCACTGACGCTGGCGCTGGGTGGCCGGGGCGATGGCAGCATGGTGCGCGAAGGCGCGGCCAAGGCCGACATCACCGCCGATTTTGCGCTGACCGAGCAGGCGCAGGCCTGGCTGGCAGCGAACGAGTTTGCGGTGGAAGAGGGCGGGGCGTTGCTGCGCCGCGTGATCGACAATGCCGGCCGCTCGAAAGCCTTCATCAACGGCGTGGCCGCGACGGCGGGCCAGCTGCGCGAATTGGGCGACATGCTGGTGGACATCCACGGCCAGCACGCCCACCAGTCGCTGTTGAAAACCGATTCGCAGCGCGAGCTGCTGGATAACCAGTGCGGCGCCAATGTGCGCGACGTCACGGCGGCTTACCGTGCCTGGCGCGCTTTGTCGAAACAGCTGGAAGAATACGAGGCCAATGCGGCCAACCTGCAGTTCGAGCGTGAACGCCTGGAATGGCAGGTGACGGAGCTGGACAAGCTGGCACCGAAGAAGGGCGAGTGGACGGAAATCGGCAATGAGCATTCGCGCCTGTCGCACGCGGCCAGTTTGCTGGAAGGCGCGCAGGAAGCGCTTGGCGTGCTGTCCGAATCGGACGAGAACCCGGTGCTGTCGCAAGTCACGGCCATCGGCACACGTCTCGGCAAGCTGGTATCGGTTGATGCGGAGTTGCAGCCCGTGGTGGAAATGCTGGAGTCCGCGCGCATCCAGTTGCAAGAGTCGGTCTACGCCTTGAGCAACTACATGGACCGCGTGGAACTCGACCCGGAGCGTCTGCGCCAGGTCGACGCGCGCATGGAAGCGCTGCATTCGGCCTCGCGCAAGTTCCGCGTGCAGGCCGATGACTTGCCGGACGAACACGAACGCTTGTCGGAAAAGCTGGCGCAACTGGCCGATGCGGCCGACCTGGAAGGCTTGCGCAAGCAGGAAGAAAAGCTGAAAGCGTCCTATCTCGCGTTAGCCGCAGAGTTGTCGGCAACGCGCGCGGCAGCCGCGCAGGCGCTGGGCGCAGCCGTTACGCAAGGCATGCAGGAACTGAGCATGTCCGGTGGCCGCTTCGAGATTGCACTGCGCCCATGCGAGCCGACGGCGTACGGTGTTGAACAGGTGGAGTTCCTGGTCGCCGGTCATGCCGGCGTGGCGCCGCGTCCGCTGGCCAAGGTGGCATCGGGTGGCGAGTTGGCGCGTATCTCGCTGGCGATCTCGGTCATCACCTCGCACGCGACGACGGTGCCGACCCTGATCTTCGATGAGGTCGATAGCGGCATCGGCGGCGGCGTGGCCGAAGTCGTGGGCCGCTTGCTCAAGCGCCTCGGCCAGGAACGCCAAGTGTTGTGCGTGACGCACTTGCCGCAAGTCGCGAGCCAGGGCAATCAGCACTTCCAGGTCGCCAAGGGAACGTCGGACAATGGCCGCACAGCCTCGCGCATCGAAGTGCTCGACCAGAAGGCGCGCATCGAGGAAGTGGCGCGCATGCTGGGCGGCCTCGAAATCACCGCTACCACGCGCAAGCACGCCCGCGAGCTGCTGGCTTCTTAAATACGACATGTCCTCCTACAGCTGCGTAGTACCCGTGAATTGGAAACTGCTGTGGGAGGAGGTAATTCCCAGCTGGTTGTCCCTTCTATCCAATACAGCGACGCCGGCTGAGTTTTACGCGCGTTACGTGCCTGCCGGCGATATGTATGGGGATTTGCTCGAAGATCATTACTTTGCGCCCGCCAAGTACTTACGTCTGTTCGACACACCCCTGCATCCGCCGTACTGTCGCGCCAAGCTCCACGAGACTGCCGATTGTCGGGAGTATTGCCAAGCTCCGGATTCCATCTCATATCTGCTTGAAGTTGCGATCAAACAGTCTGCGTCAGTCAATTTAATTGGTGACGATCCGTATACAGGAAGTTATTTCGCGAGCACAGACGGCGGCTCCGTGAAAATTCAGGTCGCGGGAACGAAGAACCAGTACAGTTTCCTCGAAGCAGCCTTCGAAGTTAACTGGAATGCGGAGACGAAGCACTACGAATACTCGCGCCGCAGTAAAGGCACGTCCGCGCAACTCCAGGAACTTTTTGAGTCGCTGTTCCTTTTTCAGCGAGTCATTCCTGGGACTTGGTTTCCGTCCGAATCGCCGATTTGGCCAGGGTACGACGACCTTTCATTTGCTGGCTACCTTTCACCGATTGAGGTGGAGTGCCTGTGGACGGAAATGATGCATTGGGAAGGCTGTAGCACGGTTGAGTATGACCTGTACCCCTTATTCGTAGATCGCGTCAAGCGTGCGGCGACATCCGGGCTCGGACTGCTGACAATCCATGCGGGACTCTGAATCACCCTTGTCGAATTCACTTGCCGTCATTCGTCGTAGAGAGGTATCACCTTTTACCTCATCCAAATTTTCTTGGAGGCGCTATGAACAAATCGGTCATCTTTAACTTGCCAGTCAAGGACCTGGACAAATCCAGGGCCTTCTTTTTCGCCCTCGGTTTCAGTCTCAAGCCACAATTCAGCAACGAGAACGCGGCCTTTATTACCATCGTCGAGGGCGCGATTGATGTCATGCTGACGACAGAAGCGTTCTTCAAGTCGCTCATCAACAAGCCCGTTGTGCATGCCAAAGAAGCCAACGAGGTGGTGATTTGCCTAAATTGCGAGAACCGGGAAGAAGTCGACAGCCTGATTGCCAAAGCCCTTGCCGCAGGTGCTCGCATACCACATCCGCCCGAGGACCATGGCTTCATGTACGACCAGGGCTTCGAGGATCTCGATGGCCATTTGTGGAACCTGGTCTGGATGGCGCCTCAGGAATAAGTCATTGACTTGTAGACTCCTTTAGACGCTTGGGGGAAAGTTTCAGACTGCTGTAGACAGCTTGCTTATTCATGGGCCCAGAGTTACCGGGTTTATAATGGCGCGCCCACGAATAACAAAAAGTACCCAAGATGCCGTTCGCCAAAGAACCCCAACTCGCACAAGGCACCGTGTCCAGGACCGCCGTGGTACTGGTCAACCTCGGTACTCCCGACGAACCGACACCTGGCGCGGTGCGCCGCTATCTGAAGGAATTCCTTTCCGACCCGCGTGTCGTTGAAATCCCGAAGGCGGTCTGGTGGTTCATCCTGAACGGCATCATCCTGCCTTTCCGCTCCAGGCAGTCAGCCGAAAAATATGCCTCGATCTGGACCAGCGACGGCTCGCCGCTGAAATACCACACGCAAGCACAAGCCAAGCTGCTGCGCGGCCTGCTCGGCGAGCGCGGCCACAATGACGTGACAGTGGCGATGGCCATGCGCTACGGCTCGCCATCCCTGCCTGAGGTGCTGGGCAAGCTGAAAGCCGACGGCCACGACCGCATCCTGATCCTGCCGGCCTACCCGCAATACTCCGGCACCACCACTGCCTCGGTCAGCGACGCCGTGTTCGACCACTATAAGAAGGTGCGCAATATTCCCGAGCTACGGTTCGTGCGCGACTACCACGACCACGACGGCTATATCGATGCGCTGAAAAAGACCGTGCTGGCGCATTGGGAAACCAATGGCCGCGGCGAAAAGCTCATCATGAGCTTCCACGGCGTGCCAAAACGCACCATCGACCTGGGCGACACCTACCAGCGCGAATGCATGGAAACCGCCCGCCTGCTGGCCGACAAGCTGCGCCTGAACGAAAACCAGTACCTGGTCACCTTTCAGTCCCGCTTCGGCAAGGCCGAATGGCTGCAGCCTTACACCGCGCCGACTGTGGCGCAATTGGCAAAAGACGGGGTGCGCAAGCTGGATGTAATTTGTCCAGGCTTTACCAGCGACTGCCTGGAAACCCTGGAAGAAATTGCAATGGAAGTGCGCCACGACTTCCTGTCCAATGGCGGCAAGGAGTTCAACTATATCCCTTGCCTGAACAGCCACCCCGCATGGATCGCTGCCCTGACTGAGGTTGCCGAGCAACACATGATCGGCTGGCCGACCATGTCGTCCATGCGCAAGCTGCGCCGCTAGCCAGTTGTTAGCACTTGCGGGTGGTGAGTGCTAACCTGCTAAAATAACTGGTTAGGGGAAGAGTTCGCTGAAGACGATCACCGCTGTAGCAAGGAAGCTCCACGCGATGATCGACGCTGTAATGAATGGCAACTTCATGATGCGCTCCGAGGGGACGCGGTGTCCAGGCACCGCATGGATTCATCTTAGTCAAAACCCTCGGTTTACGTATCTGCGAGCTTTGTAAAATTTGTAACTCTACTGTTACAACAACAGTCCCACCGGCGTGCGCCGGGCCTTTGCACTGGGGCGCAGAATACCCCTTGAAAAGATAGGGGCAAGCCCCATTTTTTGCACGTGCAACAAGCATTAGATGTCAGATAAACACGATTTTGTAGGAGTCTTTTAGATGCAAGACCAGGAAAACCAGCCAAGCCAGAACCCGGAAGTGGAACAGGCAGAAGAGCAAACGACTCCAGTTGAAGCCCCTGCGATGTCCGACCTGGAAGCGCAGCTGTCCGCGACCGAGGCGAAACTGGCCGAAATGCATGATGCCTTCATGCGTGCCAAGGCCGAAGGCGAAAACATTCGCCGCCGCGCCCAGGAAGACGTTGCCAAGGCCCACAAATTTGCTGTTGAAAGCTTCGCCGAAGCCATGGTGCCGGTGAAAGACAGCCTGGAAATGGCGCTCAAGGTCGAAAATCCGACCCTGGAATCGCTGAAAGAAGGCGTCGAAATGACCCTGAAGCAGCTGAATTCCGCCTTTGAGCGCAACCGCCTGATCGAAGTGATGCCTGCAGCTGGCGACAAGCTGGACCCGAACAAGCACCAGGCCGTCGCCATGGTGCCTGCCGAGCAGGAAGCGAACACCGTTGTCGCCGTGCTGCAAAAGGGTTACATGATTGCGGACCGTTTGCTGCGCCCCGCCATCGTGACGGCTGCCCAGCCAAAGTAAGCACTTGAAAAGAAACACAAATTCCACATATAAGAAGTAATCAAACTTAGTACACAAGGAAGAACAAATCATGGGCAAAATCATCGGTATTGACCTGGGCACCACCAATTCCTGCGTCGCCATCATGGAAAATGGCTCGCCGAAGGTCATCGAGAATGCAGAAGGCGCGCGTACCACCCCTTCGATCATCGCCTACCAAGACGACGGCGAAATCCTGGTTGGCGCACCTGCCAAGCGCCAGGCCGTCACCAACCCAAAAAACACCCTGTTCGCGGTGAAGCGCCTGATCGGCCGTAAGTTCCAGGAGAAGGAAGTCCAGAAGGACATCTCCCTGATGCCTTACGAAATCACCAAGGCCGACAACGGCGACGCCTGGATCGGCGTGCGCGACAAGAAACTGGCTCCTCCTCAGATTTCCGCAGAAGTGCTGCGCAAGATGAAGAAGACCGCTGAAGACTACCTGGGCGAAGAAGTGACCGAAGCGGTCATCACCGTGCCTGCCTACTTCAACGACTCGCAGCGCCAGGCAACCAAGGACGCCGGCCGTATCGCCGGCCTGGACGTCAAGCGTATCATCAACGAACCTACCGCAGCCGCACTGGCTTTCGGCCTGGACAAGACCGACAAGGGCGACCGCAAGATCGCCGTGTATGACCTGGGTGGCGGTACCTTCGACATCTCGATCATCGAAATCGCCGACGTGGACGGCGAGAAGCAGTTCGAAGTGCTGTCGACCAACGGCGACACCTTCCTGGGCGGCGAAGACTTCGACCAGCGCGTGATCGACTACATCATCGAAGAGTTCAAGAAGATCAACGGCCTGGACCTGAAGAAGGATCCAATCGCCCTGCAGCGTATCAAGGCATCGGCCGAGCGCGCGAAGATCGAACTGTCGTCCTCGCAGCAGACCGAAATCAACGAGCCTTACATCGCCATGGCGAACGGTGCCCCAGTCCACCTGAACCTGAAGATGACCCGCGCCAAGCTGGAGTCCCTGGTTGAGGAGCTGATCACCGCCACCATCGAGCCTTGCCGCACCGCGATCAAGGACGCCGGCGTGAAAGTGTCCGACATCGACGACATCATCCTGGTCGGCGGCATGACCCGTATGCCTAAGGTGCAGGAAAAAGTGAAAGAGTTCTTCGGCAAGGATCCACGCAAGGACGTGAACCCTGACGAAGCCGTGGCTGTTGGCGCCGCGATCCAGGGTGCAGTCCTGTCGGGCGACCGCAAGGACCTGCTGCTGCTGGACGTGACCCCGCTGTCCCTGGGTATCGAAACCCTGGGCGGCGTGATGACCAAGATGATCCACAAGAACACCACGATTCCTACCAAGTTCTCGCAAGTGTTCTCCACCGCCGACGACAACCAGCCGGCCGTGACCATCAAGGTGTACCAGGGCGAACGTGAAATCGCAGCGGGCAACAAGGGCCTGGGCGAATTCAACCTGGAAGGCATCCCGCCGGCAGCACGCGGCACCCCGCAGATCGAAGTGACCTTCGACATCGACGCCAACGGCATCCTGCACGTGGGCGCGAAAGACAAGGCCACCGGCAAGGAAAACAAGATCACCATCAAGGCGAACTCCGGCCTGTCCGAAGAGGAAATCCAGAAGATGGTGAAGGACGCGGAACTGAACGCGGAAGAAGACAAGAAGCTGAAGGAACTGGCCGAGTCCCGCAACCAGGCCGACGCGCTGGTGCACTCGACCAAGAAGTCCCTGACCGAGTACGGCGACAAGCTGGAAGCCGGCGAGAAAGAGAAGATCGAAGCTGCGATCACCGCCCTGGAAGCCACCATCAAGGATGGCGACAAGGCAGCGATCGACGCCAAGGTGGCAGCGCTGTCCGAAGCTTCGCAGAAGCTGGGCGAGAAAATGTACGCTGACATGCAGGCGCAGCAAGGCGCAGCCGGTGCCGAAGGCGCTGGTGCCGGTGCACAGGCTGAATCCAAGCCAGCCCAGGACGACGTGGTCGACGCTGACTTCAAGGAAGTCAAAGACAGCAAGTAAGCTTCAAATCCGGTCAACTCTATGACCTGCCGAGCCGAGCATCCAACAGGGGCTCGCTCGGCTTTTTCGCATAAATTGGTACACCATGGCAAAGCGTGATTTTTACGAGATCCTCGGGGTCGCTAAGAACTCGTCCGAAGACGAAATCAAGAAGGCCTATCGCAAACTCGCGATGAAATACCATCCGGACCGCAATCCGGATAACAAAGAGGCCGAAGAGAAGTTCAAGGAGGTCAAAGAGGCCTACGAGATGCTGACCAACCCTGAAAAGCGCGAAGCGTATGACCGTTACGGTCACGCCGGCGTTGACCCGAACATGGGTGCGGGCGGCGGCGGCGGCTTCGGCGGCTTTGGCGACGCCTTCGGCGACATCTTTGGCGATATTTTCGGCGGTGGCCGCAGCCGCCAGTCCGGCCCGCAGGTTTACCGCGGCGCCGACCTGCGCTACAACCTGGAAATCACCCTGGAGCAGGCCGCCCACGGTTTCGACACCACCATCCGCGTGCCGAGCTGGGACAAGTGCGACACCTGCCACGGTTCCGGCGCCAAGCCGGGCACCCAGCCGGTCACCTGCTCCACTTGCGGCGGCCACGGCCAGGTGCGCATGCAGCAGGGCTTCTTCAGCATCCAGCAGACCTGCCCGAAGTGCCACGGCACCGGCAAGATCATTCCTGAACCATGCCCATCGTGCTCCGGCGCGGGCCGCATCAAGCGCAACAAGACGCTGGAAGTGAAGATCCCGGTCGGTATCGACAACGGCATGCGCATCCGCTCCACCGGCAACGGCGAGCCGGGCACCAACGGCGGGCCGCCGGGCGACCTGTATGTGGAAATCCACATCAAGCCGCACCCGGTGTTCCAGCGCGAAGGCGACGACCTGCATTGCGAAATGCCGATCAGCTTCGCCAAGGCGGCGCTGGGCGGCGAAATCGAAGTGCCGACGCTCGATGGTAAAGTATCGTTCACCATTCCGGACGGCACCCAGTCCGGCAAGACCTTCCGCCTCAAGGGCAAGGGCATCAAGGGCGTGCGCTCCGGTTATCCGGGCGACCTGTTCTGCCATGTCGCCGTTGAGACCCCGGTCAAGCTGACCGACAAGCAGAAGGAACTGCTGCGCGAATTCGAGCGTTCCACCACCGAGGGTGGTGCGAAGCATAGCCCACAGACCAAGTCCTTCATGGACAAGGTCAAAGACTTCTTCGAGTGAGAGACATGAGCGACGACGTACTGAAGCACCTGCTGGAAAACAACCGCAAATGGGCCGAGGCCAAATTGGCCAAGGACCCGGACTACTTCCGCGACCTGTCGATGGTGGGACCGGAATACCTGTGGATCGGTTGCTCCGATTCGCGCGTACCGGCAAACGAACTGCTTGGCCTGCCCCCAGGCAAAGTGTTCGTACACCGTAATATCGCCAACGTGGTGGTGCACTCGGACCTGAATTCCCTGTCGGTGCTGCAGTTCTCGATCGAAGTGCTGAAGGTCAAGCACGTGATCATCGTGGGCCACTACGGCTGCAAGGGCGTGCACACCGCCCTGACCGGCGGCCGCGTGGGCCTGGTCGACAACTGGCTGCGCCATGTGCAAGACGTCGCCACTAAGCACGAACGCTACCTGGGCACCGCGCTGAACGATGTCAACAAGCAGAGCGAGCGCCTGTGCGAACTGAACGTGGTGGAACAGGTGGCGAACGTCTGCTCCACAACCATCGTGCAGGACGCCTGGGACCGCGGCCAGGAACTGACCGTGCACGGCTTTGTGTATGGCCTGAAGGACGGCCTGCTGAACGACCTGGGCATGAACATCAGCTCTCCGGCAGACCTGCAGCCTTCCATCGACGCCCGCCTGGCATCCTACGCCAAGCAGTAAACCTGTTAAAAAAGCATGTACACTCCTGTGCATGCTTAAAACCATCACTGCCTTCCTCGCTTCCCTTGGCGCCTCGCGCGCCAGGGCGGCGGGAAATTTCCATCCCCACTCCCAGCTCGCCGTGAAGGCGGGAGATGTGCTCGTCCAGCCGCTGCCGGATGGCCAGGGCTGGAGCTCGCTCAAGGTGTTCGCTGTCGACGGCGCCACCGCCCACTGCCTGACTTACGAAACGAGTATCGGCAAGCCTGCGCTGGCATCGCTGGCACAAGCCGCCGTGCGCATGGCGCATGCGCCGCGCGCCGCGGCTTCACTGGCGGAAGGATGGGAGCTGGCCGGCAACCAGCCCGCCACAGCGCGCGAATTGCAAGGCCTGAAGTATATGGACTTCGAACTCTATGTCCGCCTGACCGGGCAGGATGTCGACACGATCATGCGCACTGCCACCGAGCATTTCGAACGCGCCGGAATGCACGCCGCCGAAGGCCGCCGCATCGACGCCATCAACGAATATGGCAAGGCAATCGAACTGTATCCCGCCTACACCGACGCGCTGGGCAAGCGGGCCTTCGCCTTCATGGAATTGGGCCTGCACCAGCAAGCCTTGCGCGACCTGGACGAATCGATCTACCTCAATCCAGAAGGCATGGCAGCCTTCTTCGCCAAGGGGGAATGCTTGCTCAAACTGGGTCACCTTGACGAGGCCGAGGCCATCTTCACCGAAGGCCAGGAACTCTTCCCCGAGCACGCCTCCCAGTTCAACGAGTTCCTCAGGCGCACCCGCGCTTTTGCGCTGACTGGTCGTCCCGCCTAGTTGCCAATTCACGCTGGAATTCAAGGAAATCGTACGCCGCACGGCGCGTCGCTTCCAGCATCGGCAGGTGACCGACGCCCTCCATCATGGTCAGCCGGGCGTTCGGCATTAGTGCCTTTGTTGCGGCGGCGCCTTCGGGGCTGAGGATGCGGTCTTCGGTGCCCCACACGATCAGAGCAGGCGTTTCAATTGTGCCGCGCAACGTCGGCGAGTCGACCAGTTCGCGCATGATGGCGCAGTGCAGCCCGTAATCCGCCACAGCACGTCGCGCCAGCATGTGCTTCAGCGAGTAGGGGAAGAACGGCGGTTTGGCCATGCAGCTCGCCATCAGCGTGTCGAAGTCGCGCGGGCCGGACACCAGCAGCGGCATTGCGCCACTGGCCAGATAAGTTCGGAAAGTGGGGTTGTCGTACGCAGCTTCCGTACCGGCGGGCGCCAGCAGCCAGAGGCTCGCCACCTGCTCAGGGTAGCGCGCCGCGTATTCGGCGGCGATAAAGCCGCCCATCGAATTACCGCCCATGTGGAAGCGCTGCACGCCCAGTTCGGCCATGAAGGCGCGAAGATTCTCGACTTGCGTTGCCATGTCGTGCCTCGCGCCGGGATCGCGGCGCGCATCGCCGAAGCCCGGCAGGTCGGGAATGATGACGCGGTAGTGGGGAGCGAGGAAGCGCGCGATGCGGGTGAAGTTGTCCTTGTCGCCGGCAAAGCCGTGCACCAGCAGCAGTACTTCCGTGCCGGCGCGGCTGTCGAGGTAGGGCAGGGAAGCACGCCGCAGCGTGAGACCGGAACGCTTGCGCTCCAGTGCCAGCGAGGCCCGCGCCACGGGTCCTGGCAGCAGCCGGTCCGCCGCCGCCAGCGCCAGCACCGCGCCGCCTAACGCGTAAAAGAAGAACATCCCCGCCTCCGTATTGACTTGTTATTAATGCAAAATTATAGTCTGCCAAACCATCCAGGGGGGCGGCAATGGACTATGACGTTGTGATCGTGGGCAGCGGCTTTGGCGGCATATGCAGCGCAATCAAGCTGAAGGAAGCAGGCATCGACAACTTCGTCATGCTGGAAAAGGATGAAGTGTTCGGCGGCACCTGGCGCGTCAACACCTATCCCGGCGCAGCCTGCGATATTCCCAGCCACCTGTACTCGTTTTCCTTTGCGCAGAACGCGCACTGGAGCCGCCTGTTCCCGCGCCAGGACGAACTGCTCGAATACACCTTGCGCGTCGTGCGCGAATTCGACCTGGAGCGGCACCTGCGCCTCGGCACTGCGCTGCGTTCGGCGCAGTTCGATGAGGCCACGGGCACTTGGCGCATCGCCACCAGCAAAGGCGACATGACCGCCCGCACGGTGATCTTCGCCATCGGCCTGCTGGGACGCCCAAGCGTGCCGCACTTTCCAGGCATCGAGCGTTTCCGCGGCCAGGCCTTCCATTCCGCGCAATGGGACCACAGCATCGACTTGCGCGGCAAGCGCGTGGCCGTGATCGGCAGCGGCGCCAGCGCGGTGCAGTTCGTGCCGGAGATACAGCCGCTGGTGCGGCAGCTGGACCACTTCCAGCGTACGGCACACTGGGTGCTGCCGCGCCCCGACCGTGCCGTCACCCGCGTCGAGCGATGGCTGCTCGATCGCGTGCGCCCGCTGCAGCTGCTGTTCCGCGCCAAGCACTATGTGCAGTTCGAATCGCGTGTCGTGCTATTCATTTTCCTGCCCGCGCTGGCCAAGCTCATGCAATGGCAGGCCATGCGCCACCTGAAGCAGCAGGTTGCCGATCCGCAGCTGCGCGCCAAGCTGGCGCCGGAGTACGCGCTGGGCTGCAAGCGCGTGCTGCTGACCAACGATTACTATCCCGCGCTGGCGCAGCCCAACGTCGCCGTGCTGAAAGACGGCATCCGCGAAGTGCGTGAGCACAGCATCGTCACCGGCAGCGGTGAGGAGCGCCCGGTCGATGTGATCATCTACGCCACCGGTTTCGACGTCGAACATGCCTACGGCCCGATCGAACTGCGCGGGCGCGGCGGCCGCAGTTTCGGCCAGGCGCTGGAGGATGGCGCAGGCGCTTACAAAGGCGCCACTGTGGCAGGGTTTCCGAACTTCTTCATGATCACCGGGCCGAATACCCTGCTGGGCCACAATTCAATGCTCTACATGATCGAATCCGGCGTGCGCTACGCCGTGGATGGCGTGCGGCGCGTGCTGCGCGATAGCCTGCACTCGGTCGAGGTGAAGCCGGAGGTGCAGGGCGCCTACAACCGCCGGCTGCAGCAAAAGCTCAAGGGCACCGTATGGCATACGGGCTGCAAGAGCTGGTACCTCGATTCGCGCGGTCGCAATCTGGTGATCTGGCCTGGCTTCACCTTCCATTACCGCCATATCACCAGGCGCTTCGATATCGGCAGCTACATCGTGCGCCGTTCGATGCGATAATCAGTCGGGTTGAAGCAGGCATGGACAAAATGGACGATGTAAGCAAACAGGCGCGCGCCACTGGCGGCGCCACCGTATATGACGTGGCACGCGCGGCCGGGGTGTCGGCCATGACGGTTTCGCGCGTCATCAACGGCAATTCCCATGTCAGCGAGGCCACGCGCGACAAGGTGCTGGCCGCCATCGCCTCGCTCAAATACCAGGTGAACCATGCGGCACGCGCGGCCCGCATCGGTACGCTGCGCGTTGGCCTGCTGTACAGCAATCCCAGCGCCGCCTTCCTGAGCGCCCTGCTGGTCGGCGCGATGGACCAGTGCGGCCAGAATGGCGCCCAGTTGCTGCTGGAACGCTGCGACGGCCTGTCCAGCCAGCGCAAGGCTATCGAAAGGCTGATCGCCGAAGGCGCCGACGGCATCCTGGTGCCGCCGCCCCTGTGCGACGCCGAAGAGGCGCTGCGCCAGCTCGATGAAATCGGCATCCCGACGGTGGCAGTAGCCACTGCGCGCCCGCTGACCGGCGTGGCAGCGGTGCGCATCGACGACTACGAAGGCGCTCGCACCATGACGCGCTACCTGCTGTCGCTGGGCCACAAGAACATCGCCTTCATCAAGGGCGACCCTGAGCACACCCCGGCCCAACTGCGCTACCAGGCCTTCATGGACACAATGGAGGAAGCCGGCCTGGCGGTGCCGCCGCAGCGCGTGGCGCAGGGCCTGTTCACCTACCGCTCCGGCTTGACTGCGGCACGCAGCCTGCTGGCGCAGGAGCCGCGGCCGACAGCCATCTTCGCCAGCAACGACGACATGGCGGCCGCCGTGATCGCCGTGGCCCACGGCATGCACCTGCAGGTGCCGGAAGACCTGACGGTGTGCGGTTTCGACGATACGCCGGTGGCCACCACCGTCTGGCCGGAACTGACCACCATCCACCAGCCGATCGGCGACATGGCGCGCCTGGCGGTCGACCTGCTGGTCGACCAGGTGCGCAGCCGCCGCGCGGGCGAGTCGCGCCACGTGCCGCATCGCCTGCTGCCGTACACCCTCGTTACGCGCGAATCCTCGGCCGGCAGCCCGGCTCCTTACCAGTAAGGCCGCCAGTTGCGCTGCAGCCTGGTGAGCGCCTCCAGGTAGAAGTAATCGCCCCAGATGCAGCATTCGTCCACGCCGATGCCTTGCGGCTTGTGGTACACCGCATGCTGCAGCAGGCCGCTGCCCGGCGCCGTATCCCGGACCAGGTAGCTGGCCGACAGTTCCTGCACGATGCCGATGGCGGCGCGCCGGTAGGCCGGGCGCAGCGGGTCGTCGGCCGCCAGGCTCGCCTCCAGCTCCAGCAGGCCGCAGGCAGCGATGGCCGCAGCAGAACTGTCGCGCTCTTCGCTGCCGGAAGTGAACACCAGGTCCCAGTAGCAGATGCCGTCTGCGGGCAACCGGTTCAGGAAGTAGTTGGCCAGCACCTTGGCCAGGTCCAGCAGGCGCGCATTGCCGTTGTAGCGGTACACCAGCGGGAAGCCCGAGATGCCCCAGGCCTGCCCGCGCGCCCAGCACGAATCGTCGGCGAAGCCCTGATGGGTATTGCCCTGCAGCGGACGGCCGCTGGCGGGATCGAAGAAGAAGGTGTGGAAGGTGGAACCATCCGGCCGCACGATATGGCGCGCCGCTGCCTCGATATGGCTGTCGGCTGCGATGCGGAACGCCGCCTCGCCGCTATGCTCGCTGGCCCAGTACAGCAAGGGCAGGTTCAGGTTGCAGTCGATGATCATGCGGCCCTGCTGCGCCGGGTCGCACAGCTCGCCCCAGGCCTGGATGATGCCGGCGTGCGGCAGGTAGCGTTCCAGCAGCAGGCGTGCCGCACCCAGCGCCGCTTCCGCTGCCAGTGGGTCGCCGGTCACGCGATGCGAGGCCACGCAGGAAAGGCTGTACAGGAAGCCCAGGTCGTGGTGGCTGGTGTGCTGGCGCCCGGCTTGGCGCGCATGAAAACTGCGCACCTGGCGTTCGGCGCCGGCGCGGTAATGCGGTGCGCCGGTCAGCTCATAGGCCAGCCACAGCATGCCTGTCCAGAAGCCGTTGGTCCATTCGATATTGCCGATTGCCGGGTATTGCAGGCCGCTGCTCGATGGTGCGGGAAAGTTGTCGCCGAAGTGGCGCAGGTTGCGGTCGATGGACAGCAGGGCCTGGGCGGTGGCGCGCTGCAGCAGCACGCTGTCGATGCTGCCGTCCCAGTGCGGCGGCAGGCGTTCGACGTCCAGCGCTTCCAGGCGCGCGCTGTTCAGGGCTTGGGTCATGCGGTAACTCCTTGGGGCTTGTTGCGTGTGGCGATTTCCGGCGCAGTGGGCGACAGCAGCCATGCCGACAGCAGCAGGAACACCAGGCCCAAAGCTGCCATCAACAGGTAGGTGGCAGGGAAGCCGAGCAGGTCGTAGCCTTTGCCGGCGATCGGCGACAGGATCGCCAGGCCGAGCGAATGGCCGAAGCTGACGCCGACCATGTAGATGGTGGAGGCCAGGCGGTTGTCGAAGTGGCAGGCGATATAGCGGAACACCGACACCACCAGGATCGGCAGCTCCACTGAATGCAGCAGCTTCATCGCCGAGATGCTGAGCGGGCCGACCGCAAGGCCGGAGCCGGCAATGCGCACCAGCATGATGCCGCCGGCCAGCAGCAGGCCGCGCTTGGCGCCGATGCGCTTGACCAGCAGTGGCGACAGGAACAGGCCGCCGGCTTCGATGAAGATCTGCAGCGAATTGAGGTAGCCGAACATGGCGGCGCCGGTTTCCTTGTCGGCGAACAGGCTGGTGAAATAGCTGGGAAACTGCTGGTCGAATACCAGGTACAGGTTGGTGACACCGAGGATGAACACCATGAAGCGCCAGAACTGGCCGTTGCGCAACAGGGCCAGCGCTTCCGCCAGATGCACCTTGTGCGCCGGCGCCTGCGCGTCCGTTGCGCCGGCGGCGGCATCTGTGCGCCAGAACAGGAGCAGGCCAAGCAGCAGCAGGCCGGCGGCCGAGGCCAGGAAGAAGTTGATGGCCGGGTCGACATTGAACAGGCGGCCGCTCACCAGGGCGGCGCTGGCAAAGCCCAGCGATCCGAACAGCCTTACGCGGCTGTATTCGAAGCCGTGGCGGCGGCCGATGCGGTCCACATACGATTCCAGCGCATAGCTGCCTGCGATGAAGGTTACGCCCAGGTAGGCACCGCCCAGCACCGCGCCGGCCACGATATTTGCCTTCAGCAGCGGGGCGTACACGAAGCTGAAGAACAGGCCGCAAAGGGTGACCAGGCCGGCCACCAGCCACAGAACGTGCTTGCGCATGCCGACCCGGTCGGAGACGAAGCCGTACACCGGCTGCGAGCACATGGCCGCGATGAAGTTGGCGGAAAAGACGATGCCCGCTTCGGTGCCGCTCAATTGCAGGCTGCTGCGCAGCCACAGGGCCAGAAGCGAGATAGCCATCGCCTGCGCAAAGAAGAAGATGAAGACAAAGCTGCACAGGAAGCGGAAATGCGACTGCTGGCTGTTCATGGTGTCATCCTGCCGGGGTAAAAGATTGGGTTGGCCGGTTCGGGGCGCCGGTTTCCTGCACCGCTGTCGCCGCCAGCAGGCCCGCCACCTGCTCCAGCGCGGGCGGCGTGGCGCCTGGCGCGGTGCAGGCTGCGGCGCCGGCAGCGACGGCGAAACGCAGGTGTTCGCCGCCATCGCGCTCGGGATGGCGCAGCAGGCTGTAGACCAGGGCCCCGATGCTTGCGTCGCCGGCGCCGACGGTGTCGGCCACAGTCACGGCGGGCGGCTTGGCATGCCAGCTACTGTCTTTCTTGAGCAGGGTGGCGCCTTGCGCACCCTGGGTGTACAGGATGGTGGCGCCGGGATTGAGCGTGCGCATGGCAGCCAGCGAGGCCGCGCTGTCGTTATGGCGGAACAGTCCGTGCAGGTCTTCGTCGGATACCTTGATCACGTCGGCCAGGGTGGTCATGCGGCGCAGCGTGGCGTCGTAGCGCTGGTCCATCAGGCTGCGGAAATTAGGGTCGTAGCTGATCGACACACCCTGCGCCTTCAGTTCGGCCGCCAGCGCCACCAGCTTGCCGGCCAGCGGTTCGCGCGCCAGGCTGATGCCGCCGAAATGCACCCAGCGTGCAGCGGCCTGCCATCCGGCCGGCAGTTGCGCCGCGTCGAAATGCAGGTCGGCGCTGTCGTCGCCTACGAAGAAATAGCGCGGCGGGTCCAGTTCGTGCACTACGGCCAGCAGCGGCGAGCGGTCCAGCTGCTGCAGGAAGCGGCGATCCAGGCCGGCCGCCTCACTGGCTGTGGCCAGCGCCGCGCCGAATACGTCGCGACTGACGGCACCGGCAAAGGCGCTGGGCATGCCGAGGCGGGCCACCACGCGCGCCACGTTCCAGGTCGAACCGCCCACCTGGCTGGTCCAACCGTGAGGGCCGCTGCGCAGCAGGTCGGTCAGCGCTTCGCCGGCGGCGACGAAGTGGGGCAGTGCGCTCATGGCGCCGCCTCCAGTGCGCCCAGCACTTCATAGCAGGCGCCCATGGTGTGGTAATCGGTCTTGCCGGCCGGGCTCTTTTCCGTGCTTTGCTTGACGTTGTCGCGGCTGAGCAAGCGGTACCACGCGCCGTGCTCGTGGTCGACCATGTGGCGCCAGCTGTAGTCCCAGATCCTGTCGTACCAGTCCCAGTAGCTGGTGTCGTCGGTCCGGGCGCCCAGCACTGCTGCTGCGGCCAGGCTTTCCGCCTGCACCCAAAAGTACTTGTCGCCGTCGCAGATTTCGCCATCCGGGCCGAAACCGTAGACGATGCCGCCATGCTGCGTGTCCCAGGCCCGCTCCAGCGCGACCTGGAACAATTGCCTGGCGCGCGGCAGCAGCCAGTCGCCTGGGCCGGCCAGTTGCGGCGCTTCGCGCTCCAGCAGCAACAACAGCTTGGCCCACTCGGTAAAGTGACCCGGCTGGTAGCCCCAGGGGCGGAAGATATTGCTCTTGTCGTGGCGGTTGTAGTCCCAGTCCACCGACCAGTCTTCGCGGTAGTGCTCCCAGATAAAGCCGCCGGCCAGGCCGGCCTGGCGCTGCGTGATATTGCGCGCCACGGTTTCGGCGCGGTGCAGGTAGCGCAGTTCGCCGGTGGCCGAATAAGCCGCCAGCAGCGCCTCGCACGCGTGCATATTGGCGTTCTGGCCGCGATACGGATCGAGCACCGACCAGTCGGCGCTGGCCTGGTCGGCGTACAGGCCGTGCTGCGGCTGCCAGAAGCGGCGCTCCATCAGCGCGAAAGTCTCTTCGATATGGGGCCGCGCTTCCGCCACGCCGGCCATGCTGGCATGGGCATAGGCCAGCAGCACGAAGGCCAGGCCGTAGCAATGGTTGTCGCTGTCGATGATGCGCTTGCGGCCATCCTGCCATTCCAGCTGCCAGGCATAGCCGCCGGTCTGCGGATCGCGCTGCACGTCGCGCAGGAAAGCCAGGCCATGGCGCAGCGCCTGCAGGTATGCGGGGTCGCCGAAGTGTCGGTAGGCCATGGCGTAGTTGAAGATGAAGCGGGTGCTGCTGACCAGGTGGCGCGTGCTGCGGTCGTACACCGTGCCGTCGTCGAGGAAGAAATGATAGAAGCCGCCGCTCGGATCGATGCAGCGCGGATGGTAGAAGCCCATGGTGTGGCGGATATGGGCCAGCAGCATTGGGCGCGAACGGAACGGCACGGGTTTATAAGGCATGGTGGTCGGCGTCTGGATGGGCCGCCTGCTGCCAGGCGGCGATACGGTAACGGGTGTGCCATGGCGTGGCGGGATCGAGCGCAATGCCGGTGCGGTCGGCCAGCGGATGGCCGGGCGGCGCCTTGGCTACGCGGCCCAGGTCGAACAGGCTGTTGACCGGTTCCGCGCCGAGCGCCAGATGGCGGCCCTGCCAGGGAAAACGCTGGCGCCCGCCGTTGCTGACCCACAGCATCAGGTCGGGCAATTGCGCGGTGTCCCACCACAGGCCGACGCAGGCATCGTAATCGAGGTAATGCAGGGCGAACGGCGGCGCGCCTTCCTTGGCGCTTTGCACGGCACGCGCCTGCAGCAATTCTTCAAACACGCCGTGTGCCGGCAATCGCGCCAGGTCGAGCGGGCCGTCGATGCCGGCCAGCGCCGACAGGTCCGCCGAACAGGTGTCGGGCTGCAGCCGCGTCACCGAATCGCTGGCTAGGGCGGGGTAGCTGTGGATGCCGTCGTGGCGGCCCAGCATGACGCGTACGCGCTGCGCCGCCGGCGGCAGTCTGAATGTGGGGTGCAGTCCGAGCGGCAGCCGGGCCGGGCGCCGCGCCCATACCGTCAGCCCGATATCGATGGCCGCCGCGTGCGGGTCGGCGCAGATTTCGCGCTCCACGCGCGCCACTGCGGCGCCGGGCGGAAAGTCGAGCGCCAGCCGTACCCGGCCGGCATCGGCATGCAGGCATTGCCAGCGGTGGTTGGCGGCATAGCCATGATGCCAGCTGTCGTCGGCCGGCTGCACCCGCCAGCCGGGCGGCAGCGCGGGCGGCTGGTCGGCGCGGCCGAAAGGAATGCAGGGCCATTCGCCGCGCAGGCGGCGCAGCACGCCGGGCAGGGCGCTGGCGCGCGTCAGCCCGGACCAGGGCGCCACGTGCATGACGTCCAGCTCGCGTTCATCGTCGAGGCGGAACTGCAGCGGCCCTAGCATGCCGCCCAGGGCCTGGATTTCGGCGCTGCCGTGGACCCAGCACAGGCGCCACGGGCCGCGCGTGGTGCGCACGAAGTGGTCAGCGCTGGACATCCAGCCTCCCGCCGCGCACGGCCTCCACCTGCGCCACGCTGGCCAGGTTGAAGTCGCCCGCGATGCTGTGCTTGGCGACGGCCGCTGCCAGCGCGAATTCCAGCGCTTCGCTGTCGCTCCAGCCGCTGTGCAAACCATGCAGCATGCCTGCGGCAAATGCGTCGCCGCCGCCGATGCGGTCGACAATGCCGTGCATGGCGTAGCTGCCGGCCTGCAGCGCGCCCTGGCGCGTGTGCAGCGTGGCCGACAGGGTATGCTGGTCGACGCTGTCCTGCGCCCTTTGCGTGGCCGCCAGCCGCTGCAATTGCGGGAAGGCGGCGAAGCAGGCGGCAATGGCTTCCTCGGCGCATCCTTGCTGCGCCAGCCCAGGTTCGCCGAGCAGCAGGGCGATGTCGCGCGGCCCGGCAAACGCCAGGTCGGCTTGCGCCAGCAGGGTGCGCAGCACGCCGGCGCCGTCGCTGCCGCGCGCGGCCCACAACGAGGCGCGGTAATTGCCGTCGTAGGACACCTGCACGCCGCATGCGCGCGCCGCCGTCATCGCGTCCAGCACGGCTTGCGCCGCCTGTTCGCCGACGGCTGGCGAAACGCCCGACACGTGCAGCCAGGCCGCGCCATCAAGCAGCTCCGCCCAGTCGTAAGCCGCTGGATCGGCCAGCGCAAAAGCGGAGCCGGCGCGGTCGTACACGATTTCGGATGGGCGCATGACGGCGCCCGGCGTGAGGAAATACAGGCCCATGCGGCCCGGCTCGAAACGCAGCCCGTCCACCGCCACGCCGTGCATGCGCAACTGGTCGCGCGCGCCCCAGCCAAGTGCGTTGTCCGGCAGGGTGCTGGCCATGGCAGCCGGCTGGCCGAAGCGCGCCAGCGAGACGGCGACATTGGCTTCCGCCCCGCCTATGCAGGTGTCGAGTTGCGGCGTTTGCAGCAGCAGTTGTCCGGCCGGCGAGGACAGGCGCAGCAGCATTTCGCCAAAGCAGACGATGCGGCCCTTCATCGCGCCAGCCATCCGCCATCGACCGGCAATACGATGCCGTGCACGTAGTCGCTGGCGCGGCTGGCCAGGAATACGGCGGCGCCGGCCAGGTCGCCCGGCTGGCCCCAGCGGCCGGCCGGGATGCGCGCCAGGATCGCCGGCGCGCGCTGCGGGTCGTCGCGCAGCGGCGCGGTGTTATTGGTTTCAAAGTAGCCCGGCGCCAGCGCATTGACGTTGATGCCGCACGCCGCCCATTCGTTGGCCAGGGCGCGTGTCAGGCCGGCGATGGCGCTCTTGCTGGCGGCGTAGGCCGGCACCCGCAAGCCGCCCTGGAAGGACAGCATGGAGGCGATGTTGATGATCTTGCCGGAACCCTGGCCGGCCATATGGCGCGCCGCCGCCTGCGCCAGGAAGAAGGGCGCCTTGAGGTTGGTGTCGACCACGCGGTCCCAGTCCTCTTCGCTCACATCCAGGCTGTCGGCACGCTGGATGGTGCCGGCATTGTTGACCAGGATGTCGAGCCTGCCCTGCCAGGCATAGGCCGCATCGGCCACCTGCCGCATGGCGGCGCCATCGGCGGCAAAATCTGCCTGCAGGAACAGGAAGCGGCGGCCGGTTGCCGCCACGCGCGCCGCGGTATCGTCGGCGGCGCTGCGGCCGGCAGCCACGATGTCGGCGCCGGCGGCCGCCAGCGCCACGGCAATTGCCTGGCCCAGGCCCGTGTTGGCGCCGGTTACCAGCGCCACCTGGCCGCTCAGGTTGAACAGGTAAGGCATGGCGCGTCCTTTATTTCAATTGGCAGATATCGACTGCCTGCATGTCGGTGTAGTCGAGGTTCTCGCCGCCCATGGCCCAGATGAAGGCATAGTTCGAGGTGCCGGAACCCATATGGATCGACCATGGCGGCGACACTACGGCTTCCTCGTTGGCCACCACGATGTGGCGCGCGCTGTCCGGTTCGCCCATGAAGTGAAACACGCGTTCGGATGGCGGCAGGCCGAAATAGAAGTACACCTCGGAGCGGCGCTCATGCAGGTGGGGCGGCATGGTGTTCCACACGCTGCCGGTCTGCAGCACCGTCAGGCCAAGCAGTAGTTGGGCCGACTGGCAGACGCCGGGCACCACATACTGGTAAATGGTGCGCGCATTCGAAGTTTCCGGGCTGCCGCGTTCCAGCGGCACCGCCTGGGCGTGGGTGATCTTGGTGAGTTCGAAGCGCTGGTGGGCCGGCGTCGACACCAGGTAGAAGCGGGCCGGGTTGGCCGGATCGTCGGAAGCGAAGCTGACGTCGCCTGCGCCCATCGGCACATACAGGCCGTCGCGCGGCGCCAGCGAAATGACCTGGCCGTCGACCGTGACGCGGCCGGCGCCGTCCGCCACGTTGATGATGCCCAGTTCGCGCCGCGCCAGGAAAGGCTGGCCTGCGGCGGCGGCAGGTTCGGTCTGGCGCGGCAGCGCCAGTTCGCTGTGCACCGGCGCCGCCCCGCCGATCACGAAGCGCTCGTGATGGCAGTAATTGAGCCGGAGCTGGCCTGGCTGGAACAAGCCGTCGACCAGGTAGCGCTCGCGCAACTGCTCGTTGCTGGCGCCGGCCATCATGTCAGGGTGGGTCGCGTGGTAGCACTTTTCGAACATTAACCGCCTCCATTTCTGTTATCGATAACAAGTATATGCGCTCCGGCGCGGCGGATTTATGCCAGATTCATATAGCTCTGATGCATTTTTTTATTGTTCCGGGTCTACTTCTTTCAGTAGCATGTAAAAAACGCGCCAAAAACCCAGCCATTGCATTCGTCAAAGCGCGTTATCGATAACACTAAACTTAGAATGACTAAGTCATCGGAGGAGACCAAGTGTTGACGTACCTGACCCGGCGCCTTGCCTGCGCCAGCCTTGCCCTGTTGTTGCCGGCCGCCGCCCTGGCTGCCGATCGCCTGCAGGTGTTCCCTTTCCCGCAGCCGCTGCGCTACTCGCACCATAACGACGATTTCACGGTGCGCGTGCGCACCCCGGGCGGCGTGTGGCAGGACCTGTATGAATACCGCGCCAAAGTGGACCTGGACAAGCAGCAGGACGCCTCCATGGTCTACTTCAATTTCGACGGCGCGGTGGAAGTGGCGGTGCAGAAGAACAACGGCAACTTTGCCAAAGTGGCCGTGCGGCCCGCAGGGCGCGGCATCAAGCCTGTGGTACGCGACGGCATTGCCTACTTCACCATGCAGCGGCCGGAAAACCTCAGCGTGGAATTCGACGACGACCGCCTGCACAACCTGCACGTCTTCACCCATGCCATCCGCAAGGACATGCCGGCGCAGCAGGCGGCCCTGGACAGCTACAGCATCACCCAGGGTAAGACGCCCGACTTCACCCAGCCGGTGGTAGTTTTCGGACCAGGTATCCACAGCGGCGAGTTTCGCCTGCGTTCCAACAGCACGGTCTATATCGACGGCTCCGCCTTCCTGAAAAGCCCCCTGCTCATCGATGGCGTGGAAAACGTAAAAGTGATCAGCGATGGCGTATTCGACGGCGTCGACATGGTCGCCATCCGTAACTCGAAAAACGTCAGCATCGACGGCCCGATCTTCATCAACCAGCCGCACGGCACCATGCGCTGCATCACCTCGCAGGACATCGAGGAAAAAAGCATCCGCAGCATCGGCGCCGGCCAATGGTCCGATGGCCTGGGACACTTCGCCTGCGAACGGGTGCGCATCTCCGACAGCTTCATCCGCACTTCGGACGACTGCATCACGCTGTATAACCACCGCTGGGACATCTGGGGCAATACACGCGACGTGACGGTGACCGATTCCACCCTGTGGGCCGACGTGGCCCACGCCGTGATGATCGGCATCCACGGCAATACGCCGACGCCTGCCCATCCCGAACCCGAAGTCCTGGAGCGCATCCGCTTCAGCAATATCGATATCCTCGAGCACGACGAGGATGAACCCGAGTACGAAGGCGCCATCGGCATCATGGCCGGCGACGACAACCTGGTGCGCGACGTGGTGTTCGAGGACATCCGCGTCGACCGCATCGAAGAAGGCAAGCTGTTCAACCTGCACATTGCCTATACACCCAAGTACAACACCAGTCCCGGGCGTGGCATCGAAAACGTCACGCTTCGCAATATCAGTTACACCGGCAAGGGCTCGCCCAGCGCGTCCGTCATCTACGGCTACGATCCCGGCCGCCAGGTGCGCAACATCGTCATCGACAACGTGACGGTAGCCGGCAAGCGTCTTACCGGCGCCGCTCCCAACTTGCTGGATATTGGCCCACACGCCAGCGGAGTGACCTTCCGCTGACAGTCTTCGAAATCAGTATTACAAAAATATATACCTGGAGGAGATGGAGAATGAATCAGCAGCAGATCAAGATGTCCCTCAAGCTGTCCGGCGTTGCGCTGGCAGTGATGCAAGCCTTCGCGCCGCAAGCCATGGCGCAGGAAAAGGCGTCCGATGAGAACACCGTGGTGGTGACCGGCATCCGTGCCAGCGCCCGCAGTTCCGTGGCAATCAAGCGCGATACGATGGAAGTGGTCGACTCGATCACTGCCGACGATATCGGCAAGCTGCCCGACCCGAACGTGGGCGAAACGCTGACCCGCATTCCCGGCGTGCAGGCTTACCGCTTTGGCGGCGAAGCTTCGGCCCCATTCGGCGGCTTCGGCTCCGGCGTGACCATCCGCGGCCTGGGCTACACCGCGTTCCAGACCAACGGCCGCTCGTACTTCAGCGCCGGCAGCCGCGAATACAACGTCGAAGCTGCGGTCCCTGCGATGGTGGCCGGCATCGACGTATACAAGAACCCTTCGGCGGAGCACATCGAAGGCGGCATTGGCGGCCTGGTGAACGTGCGTACCCGCAACCCGAGCGACTTCAAGAACCTGACCGTATCGCTGGGCGTGAATTACCGCGAAAACTCGCTGGTCAAGAAAGCCGATCCGGAACTCTTCGGCCTGATCGCCAACCGCTTCGACCTGGGCGGCGGCAGCCGCATCGGCGTGCTGGCAGCAGCGACCTACCAGAAAAGCACCACGCGCAATGACAACAACCCGGCCGGCGGCCGCGGCCCGAACCTGAAGCGCGCCATCCGCGCCGACAGCGCCGAATACGCCACCATGGCGGCTGCCAATACCGCGAATGCGACCAACCAGCCGATGTCGGCCTACGTCGGCCGCAACGACATCAGCTACCTGGCCAATGTACCGACCACCAGCGCCCAGACGCCGAACCTGGCGGGCCTGACCGCCGCCCAGCAAGACAGTGTGATGATCGCTCCGTGGGTGAACACCAACGTGTTCCAGGAAACCATCATGCGCGAGCGCAAAGGCCTGAACCTGGCGGCGGACTACCGCGTCAGCAACACCCTGCGTTTCTACACCGAGGCGAATTATTACTCCTTCCTGTACCACCAGAACTACCGCGGCCTGAACTCGAACGACGGCGCGAACGTGCAGAACCTGCAGACCACCCCGTTCAACTACGACGAGAACCTGGCTAACCGCAACAGCAACGGCGGCAGCAACGACACCATCGTCAACAAGCGCCTGCTGAGCGGCAGTTTCCTCAATTCGACCATGACCACCATCGGCGGCGACGAGCACACGCCGTGGGAAACCATGATCGGCGCCATCGGCGTCGAGTGGAGTCCGACCTCGCGCCTGTCGCTGAAGGCCGACGCCAACTACATCAGGTCCGACAAGAAGAGCGACAACCGCTCGATTCGACTGGACTCTGCGGCCGGCCTGCAATGGACCACCAACCGCGTCGCCGACGGCGCGCCGCATCCGTTGACGTTCACCGGCCCAAGCTTGAGCGATCCGCAGAACTTCGTGTTCAAGGATTACGGCAACGGCCAGAACTACCACAACAAGGATAACGGCTTCGCGGTCGCGCTGTCCGGTTCCTATGCCATGGACGGCATGTTCAACAAGCTGCGCTTCGGTGCGCGCCACGCCTACCAGCACGACTTCTTCCAGAACTACGGCTTCAGCAAGTTCCTGACCACTGACGGCAAGGACGTCAACGCCACTCGTTCCAATGCGCTGTCGGCCAGCACCCTGGCCGGCAACCTGGAGCAGGCGCCGACCAACTTCATGAACGGCCAAGCCGGCTACAGCGGCGGTTACCTGGTCTACACCCCGGACGCCCTGCTGGGCGACCAGGTGCGCACGGCATTCCCGAACGCCGGCATCCTGCCGCAGGATTCCTATGTTGAAAACCAGGGTGCGCGCAGCATCTTCGGCGAGCACGACTCGGCGGCCTACCTGGTTGGCGACTTCACCGCGTTCAACGACCGCATCAAGGGTAACGTCGGTGTGCGTCTGGTGCGCACCAACACCACGGCAACGGCCCGCGCCACCGATACCCGCACCGGCCAACTGGTGGACGTCGTGAAGAATTCCACCTACAACAATGTGCTGCCGACCTTTAACATGACCTACGACCTGGCGCAGGACACCCTGCTGCGCCTCGGCGCAGGCCGCGGCATGACCCGTCCGGGGCTGGGCGACCTGAATCCTGTGATCAGCGTCAACACCACCACCGGTACCGGCAGCATCGGCAATACGCAACTGAAGCCACTGGTGGCCGACAGCTTCGACATCTCGCTCGAACATTACTTCAACAAGACCAACTACGCCTCGCTTGCCCTGTTCGACAAGGAGATCAAGGACTTCCCGAACGGGATCAATTCCTGCGAAACCCTGAGCAACGCCCCGGCTTATTCCGGCGCCATCGCGAATGGCTGCTCGGACGGGCAGTACCTGGTGACCAAGAAGGTCAACTCCGAAAAAGGCTATGCACGCGGCTTGGAAGTGGCGGGCCAGTACTTCTTCGATTCCAGCTACGGCTTCCTGAACAACTTCGGCGTGTCCGGTTCCTACAGCTACGTCAAGACCTCCAACCCGGTCAACTTCGGCAGCGCCGCCGCGCCAAAGATCGTCGAAACCATGCAGCCGTTCGTCTCCAAGAACAATGTCAGCGTGTCCGGCATGTATGAGGACGACAAGTTGTCGGCCCGCCTGGTCTATACCTGGCGCTCGCCGTCGGTGCTGTTCAACGTCGACCCGTTCCCGATCTGGGCCCGCTACATCAAGTCCTACGGATTGCTGGATGGTTCGATCAGCTACCAGGTTGCGCCAAGCCTGACGTTGCGCTTCAACGCCTCGAACATCCTCAACAAGGCGGCTAACCGCGCCCTTGGCGAGCCAGGTTCGACCCAGGTGCCGATCGAGTACCAGCACTTCTACAACGGCCGCACCTTCAGCCTTGGCCTGAGCTACAAGTTCGGCGGCTAAGCTTTGTTTTCTCCGGTGCCATCCCAGCACCTTGATGCCGGACTTCGCCCTGAATGGCGTGGTCCGGCGTTTTTTAAAGGAAGCATGCAGTGAGTATTCGTTATATCTTCGCCGCCCTTGCCATGGCAGCCGCATTCGGCTGCGCAGCGGCCACCCCGGAATGGGAACAGCCAGGAGTAGTTGCGCTCAATCGCGAGCCGATGAAGGCGACGTTCTTCAATTTCGAGAGCGTGGAAAAGGCAGTGGCGGGCGATATGGCGGCATCGCAGTATTACCGTTCGCTGGACGGCACCTGGTCGTTCGCCTACACGCAGGGAACCGACAAGCGCCCGGTGGACTTTTACAAGCCCGGTTACGACATCAGCAGCTGGAAGACCATCCAGGTTCCGGGCATGATGCAGGCGCAAGGCTACGGCAAGCCCATTTTCACCAATATCAAATACCCTTTCCCGGCCAACCAGCCCTTCATTCCGCATGACCTGAACGAAGTAGGATCCTACCGGCGCGATTTCGAGGTGCCGGCAGGCTGGCAGGAACGCGACGTATTCCTGCACATCGGCGCCGCGGGTGCGGCTTATTACATCTGGATCAACGGCGAAAAAGTCGGCTACTCGGAAGACTCCAAGCTGCCGTCCGAATTCAACATCGGCAAATTCGTGCGCGCCGGCCGCAACACCATCGCGATCGAACTGTATCGCTGGGCAGACGGCTCCTACCTGGAGGACCAGGATTTCTGGCGGGTGTCCGGCATCGAACGCAGCGTCTACATCTATGCCGAGCCGAAGGCGCGCCTGCGCGATTTCACGGTCACTGCCGCACTGGACAAGGCCCACTACCGCGACGGCATCTTTGCGCTGGAAGCCGCCATGGCGGGCCTGCCTGCCGGCGGCAGCATCGTCGCCACCATTTATGATGGCGCCAGGAGCGTCTGGAGCGCGGCCGCCGCGATCACTGCCGGTCAGGTTCCTGCGCTGCGCGCCACGCTGCCCAACGTGAAAGCCTGGTCGGCCGAAACGCCAAACCTGTACCGCCTGCAGCTGGAATACCGCGATGCAGGCGGCAAGCTGTTGTCCGCCACTTCGCGCAAGATCGGCTTCCGCACGGTCGAAGTGGCGCAGAGCGAGGTCCGCGTGAACGGCAAGCGCGTGATGATCAAGGGCATGAACCGCCACGAGCACGACCCGGATACTTACCGCGTAATGTCGCTGGAATCGATGAGGCGCGACATGGAGCTGATGAAGCGCGCCAACATCAACGCCGTGCGCACCTCGCATTACCCGAACGACCCGCGCTGGTACGAACTGGCCGACGAATACGGCATGTACGTGATGGACGAAGCCAATATCGAGTCGCATGAATACATGCAGAAGGGTGACGCCGCAACCGATCCCGCGACGCGCGCCGCAACCCAGCTGGGCTACCTGGAAAGCTGGAAGGACGCCCACCTGGACCGCGTCTCGCGCATGGTCGAGCGTGACAAGAACCATCCATCGATCATCTTCTGGTCGCTCGGCAACGAGGCCGGCACCGGCATGAACTTCGAGCAGGCCGCCGCATGGATCCGCCAGCGCGATCCGAGCCGCCTGATAAGCTACCTGGGCCACGGCACCCTTGGCGAGGAGCACCTGCCGAACGCCTACGTCGACATCTACGCGCCGATGTACGACGATATCGACAAGATAGCCGGCTATGCGCGCGATCCACGCTACCTGCAGCCGATGATCCAATGCGAATATGCCCACGCCATGGGCAACTCGCTCGGCAACCTGGAAGACTACTGGAAGGTGATCCGCTCGTACCGCAAGCTGCAGGGCGGCTTCGTGTGGGACTGGGTCGACCAGGGCGTGCGCGCCAAGGATGCGCAAGGCCGCGAATACTGGGCCTCCGGCTTCGACCTCAATCCTGAACGCGGCGACAACAGCGTGGTAGGCGACGGCGTGGTCACGGCCGACCGCGCGCCGCAGCCCGAATACTACGAACTGCAGAAAGTGTATTCGCCCGTCGTCTTCGAAGGCGACCCGCGCAGCGGCAAGCTGTCGGTAGTGAACCGCTACGACTTTCGCGACCTGTCCGGCTTCGACTTCGACTGGATGTTGGCGCGCGACGGCGAGCAGATCGCCACAGGCAAGCTGGAAGGTGTGAATGCGCCCGCCGGCGCTACCCGCAGCTTCGCCTTCAAGCTGCCATCGGCCGCGCCGCAAGGAGGAGAGCTGGTCCTGACCCTGCGCGCAAAGGTGAGGGAAGGTGCGGTCCCGGGTGTCGAGGCAGGAACAATCCTCGGCTGGAGCCAGTTCATCGTTGCCTCCGCGCCGGCCGCCAAGGCGCCATCCGGCAAGTTTATCGCTCCGCAGCGCAGCGCCGGTTCGATTACCCTGGCTGCCGCCAATGCAAAGCTGGAGATCGACACCAGTACCGGCCTGGTAAACTACAGTGCCAACGGACAGCTGCTACTGAATGGCGGCATGCCGAACTTCTGGCGCGGCGCGACCGACAATGACGAAGGCACGGGTGCCGAACAGCGCCAGAAGATATGGCAGCATTTCACCGAGCAGCGCCAAGTTCGCGCGATCGAAGCGGGCCATGACTTCGTCAAGGTGCAACACGCGTTCGGCGCCGGCGCAGCGGAATGGGAAAGCGCCTACCGCATGGCGCCGGACGGCAAGCTGCAGGTGGAAGCTGCCTTTACCCCGCTGCGCGACGACCTGCCGGAACCAATGCGCATCGGCATGCGTTTCAACCATAGCGCCGCGCTGGACACTGTAACCTGGTATGGCCGCGGCCCGCGCGAATCCTACGCCGACCGCCTGACCGGCGCCGCTCTTGGCCGTTACAGCGGCAAGGTCGCCGATCAATACTATGCAGGCTATATGCGTCCGCAGGAAAGCGGCAACAAGACCGGCGTGCGCTGGCTCTCGCTGACCGATGCCGACGGTGTAGGCATCCGCGTAGCGGGCCCCGTACCGCTGTCGATGAACGCGTTGGCCTTCCCCTACGAAGACCTTTACCTGCGCCCGCGCGGCGAGCGCCATAACACCGACATCGCGCCGCATGGCGATGGCAGCTTGCTGGTGGACCTTGCGCAGGCAGGCGTGGGCGGCGATACCGGCTGGAGTCCGGATGGCTGGCCGCTGGCGCGCTATCGCATCAAACTGCAGCCGGCGCGCTACAGTTTCACCATTTCCCCCACTGCGGCCAAGCCGGTGGCGAAGGCCCTGGCGCCGGACTACAGCAACCCGATCCTGCACGCCGACTATTCCGACCCGGACGTGATCCGTGTCGGCGACACTTACTACATGACCGCGTCCAGTTTCAACAACGCCCCCGGTTTGCCGCTGCTGGAGTCGCGCGACATGGTGCATTGGCAGCTGGTCGGCCACGCACTGCCGCAACTGGTGCCGGCCGCACAGTTCGAGCGTCCCGCGCACGGCAAGGGCGTGTGGGCACCGGCGTTGCGGCATCACGATGGCAAGTTCTGGATTTTCTATCCCGACCCGGACCAGGGCGTGTACGTGATGACGGCACCCGATTTCCGCGGCCCATGGAGTGCGCCTACGCTGCTGTTACCCGGCAAAGGCATCATTGATCCAGCGCCATTCTGGGACGACGACGGCAGCGCATGGCTGATGCACGCCTGGGCGCGCAGCCGCGCCGGCATCAACAACCTGCTGACGCTGCGCCGCATGGCGCCCGACGCCAGCCGCCTGCTGGACGACAAAGGCAGCGTCGCCATCGACGGCAGCAAGTTCACCGGCTACCACACGCTGGAAGGGCCCAAGCTGTACAAGCACCAGGGCTACTACTATGTCTTCGCCCCGGCTGGCGGCGTTGGGCAGGGCTGGCAATCGGTGTTCCGCTCGCGCAGCATCGAAGGACCGTATGAAGCGAAGATCGTGCTGGCCCAAGGGCGCACGGCCGTCAACGGCCCGCACCAGGGGGCATGGGTGCAGGCGGCGGATGGCAGCGACTGGTTCTATCACTTCCAGGACAAGGGCGCCTATGGCCGCATCGTCCACCTGCAGCCGATGCGTTGGCAGGATGGTTGGCCGGTGATGGGCGAACAGCAGGATGGCAAAGGCATCGGCCAACCAGTCAGCAACTATCGCCAGCCGGTCGCCGGCGCATTCAATGCCGTGGCCCCGGCCACCAGCGACAATTTCGACGGCCCGCAACTCGGCCTGCAATGGCAATGGAATGCCAACTGGCGCAGCGAGTGGTATTCGCTCCAGGCCCGCCCCGGCCACTTGCGCCTGTTCTCCCAGTTCGACGCCCAGGCCCAGCAACAGGGAAGCCTGTGGAACCGCGCCTCCCTGTTGATGCAGAAGCTTCCGGCCGAGCGCTTCACCGCCACTGCCAGCCTTGACCTGTCCGGCATGGCCGACGGCGACAGCAGCGGTTTGCTGATGTACGGCCTCGATTACGCTTGGATCGGCGTGCAGCGCAGCGGCGGCGCCAACCGCCTTGTATTGAAAACCTGCTTGAAGGCGATGGCCGGCTGCCGCGACGAAGAGCAGGCGGGCATCGAACTTCCTGCGCGCCGCGTCTACCTGCGCCTGCAGGTGACGGAAGGCGGCCGCACCGTTTTCAGCTACAGCCTGGACCAAAAGCGCTTCCAGGAAATCGGCATGCCATTCACCGCCACCGTGGGCCGCTGGGTCGGCGCCCGCATGGGCCTGTTCAGCGCAGCATCCAGCGCCCAGGGTGGCTACGTCGACATCGACGACTTTACTGTGTCTCTCTGACCGGCCAGGCACTCCCAGCCAGGCTAGTATTCGTGGCACGGGCGCCAGCCGCCCGTGCCATTTTTTTTCTTCCCTGCATCGTGCGCCGCTTTGCCGGGTGCGCCGTACAATGGCCGGATGAAAGCCAAGCCGGATGAGCAACGTCCCTCCACGCTGGATGAGTGCCGCCGCTGCGATTTATGGCGCAATGCCACGCAGCCTGTCGGCGGGCAGGGCGCGCGCCATGCAAAGCTGATGCTGGTCGGTGAGCAGCCGGGTGACCAGGAAGACCTGGCCGGCAAACCCTTCGTCGGCCCGGCAGGCGACCTGCTGGATGAGGCGCTGGAGGCAGCCGGCATCGACCGCCGCCAGGTTTACATCACCAACGCGGTCAAACACTTCAAATGGGAACCACGCGGCAAGCGCCGAATGCACAAGACGCCGGCGCAGAAGGAAGTCGCTGCTTGCCACTACTGGCTCGAAGCCGAACTGGAAAGCGTGGCGCCAGACATCATCGTCGCCCTTGGCGCTACTGCGCTGAAGTCTGTCCTGCAAAGCGGCAGCGTGGCGTTGAAAGACTATATGGGCCAGCCGGTAGAGCGGGGCGGCCGCTGGATCATCGCCACCTACCATCCCGCCTACGCGCTGCGCGTCCCCGGCAGCGAAGCCCGTGCCGCAGCGCGCCAGGCCATCATCGATGCACTGCTCGAAGCAAAGCGTCTGCTATAACCTAAGCTGAGAGCATCCGGCTCAGCGGAATCGTGGCTGCCGCCAGCAGCGTTTGCAGCGTAATCAGGGACGCCATCAGCCGCGCATCGCCGCCAAGTTGCCGCGCCATGATGTACGCGTTAGGGGCGGTCGGCAGCGCGCAGTAGAAGCAGGCCGCCAGCGATACGGGTTCGGACACGCCGAACGCCAGGCACACGCGCGATGCCACAAAGGGCAGCACCAGCAGCTTGAGAACGGAAGTAAAGGCCAGCGCCGCGGGCCGCAGGCCTTCCATGGAAAACACCAGGCCGCTCCCGACGCTGATCAGGCCAAGCGCGAGCGCCGACTTGCCGAGGATATCCAGTGTGTTCATCAACGGCGCCGGCAGGGCCAGCCCGCCAAGGCTGAAAACCATCCCCGCCAGTGTCGCCAGGATGATGGGATTGGTCGCCAGCGTCTTCGCCACTTTGCCCAGGTCCGCCTTGCTGCCGCTCCACCATGACAGGGCCAGGATCGAGACCACGTTCACCACCGGCAGGCATAAGGCCAGCGCCAGCATCACCAGCGCAGCTGTCTGCGGCTGGAAGAACAGGGCGGAGACCGCAATCCCGAAGTAGCTGTTCGGCCGCATCGCGCCCTGCACTACGGAGGAGCGGCTTGGGTCGGGCAACCCGCGCCAGAACAGCAGCACCAGCAGGGCGATGCCGACCACGATAAAGGTCGGCAGCAGCGTCGCCAGCGCCAGTTCCTCCACCATGCGGCCGTGGAAGTCGAGCCGCGCTATACCGGTGAACAGCAGGGCAGGGAAGGCGATGAAATACGAGAACTTCTCGACCGAGGGAAAGAAATCGTCCGGCATCCAGCGGGACTGGCGGATCGCCACTCCCAGCATGATCAGCAGGAAGACCGGGATGATCGAGCCAAGCATCTTAGCGGCCAGCCAGTTGGCGGTCGTGCAGGCGGGTCAGCGTCAGCAGGGCGGCGATGCCCCCGATCAGGGCCATGAACATGTCCGACTGCGTATCCCACGGGTCGCCCTGGGTGCCGAGGAATTCGTCCGCGCCCTGGCCCAGCGCCACGGCAGCGCCCCATTCGATCAGCTCATAGGTCGCGCTGATCGCCAGCACGATGGAGAGCACGATAAAGGCCAGCATCTTCCCGGCCGGGAGGTGGCGGCCGCGCAGCAGGATTTCGCGCGCCACCATGACCGGTACGAAGCCCTGCGCAAAATGCCCGATCTTGTCGTAAGGGTTGCGCGACAGCCCGAACCAGTGCTGCAGGTCGAAGCCGAACGGCACCCGCGCATAGGTGTAGGCGCCGCCCACCATCAGGATCACGCAATGCACCGCAATCAGCACATACAGCAGGTCCGTCAGGCGGTAGCTGCGGTAAGTCGCTGCCATCAGCGGCAAGGCCACCAGCGCCGGCGCCACTTCCATCCACCAGGTCGCACGGTCATAAGGACCGATGCCCGACCAGGCCAATACCAAAAGAACAATGGCGCCCAGCGCCAGGTGCAAGGGGGAGATTGTTTTGTTCATATGCGAATAGTAACTCGAAAGCTGGCCCGGTTCTTGCTCGATTAGTAGCATGAGCCGCCCGTTACGCATCGTTTTGATTCACCCGCCGCACGAAAGTGAGGCACGCGCGCACGCCCTGCAGGCCGGGCTGGCGGAGGCGGGGTACGACCTTATCGCCTCGCTGCCGGCCGATTTCCACCTGCCCGAACACATCGCCCGCCTGCAGCCCGACATGATCATCGTCGACGCCGAATCGGATGCGCGCGACGTGCTTGAGCACATCGTCATCGCCACCCGCGACGAGCGCCGCCCCATCGTCATGTTCACCGAAGACGACAAGACCGATTCCATGGAAGCGGCAATGGCGGCGGGGGTTTCCGCCTATGTGGTGGCGGGTTTGCAGCCCGAGCGCATCAAGCCCGTGCTGGACGTGGCGCTGGTGCGCTTCAAGCGCGAACAGAAGCTGCTGGACGAGCTGGAAGGCACCCGTCTCAAGCTGGCCGAGCGCAAGCTTCTCGACCGCGCCAAGGGCATCCTGATGGCGCGCCAGGGCCTGACCGAAGACCAGGCTTTCCAGAAGCTGCGCAGCATGGCCATGAACAAGAACCTGAAGCTCGCCGAACTGGCGCAGCGCATCCTGGACGCGGAGGATTTGCTTGGCTGATGCACCGTGATGGTGCATTCCCGGCAGGAGTGAAGTATGCAGATTGAAAAAGACATCGTCAGGATTGGCTTCAACCCGCTGACCGATTGCGCGTCGCTGGTGATGGCGTCCGTGCTTGGGCTGGACCGCAAGCACGGCATCCGCATCGTATTGAGCAAGGAAACGTCGTGGGCCGGCGTGCGCGACAAGCTGCTGAGCGGCGAACTCGATGCCGCCCATGCGCTGTACGGGCTTGTCTATGCAACTCACCTCGGCGTGGGCTCGGTGCGGCGCGACATGGCAATCTTGATGAATTTGAATCGCAACGGCCAGGCCATTACCCTGTCGCGCCGCCTGGCGGAGGAGGGCGTGCGCGACGGCGCCGCCGTTGCCGCCCTGTCGCACGAGCGTGAGCTGCGCTGGGCCCAGACCTTCCCGACCGGCACGCACGCCATGTGGCTGTACTACTGGCTGGCGGCGCATGGCGTGCATCCTTTGCGGGAAGCGCGCGTGATCACGGTGCCGCCATCGCAGATGGCGACCAACCTGGCGGCAGGGCATATGGACGGCTTCTGCGCCGGCGAACCGTGGAACCACCGCGCCGTGATGGACGGCGTGGGCGTCACCATCGCCACCAGCCAGCAGATCTGGCCCGACCATCCGGAAAAAGTACTGGCCACCACCGCCGATTTTGTGCGCCGCCACCCCAATACCGCGCGCGCCCTGGTTGCCGCCGTGCTGGAGGCCAGCCGCTGGATCGACGCCAGTTCCGCCAACCGCATGGCGATGGCCGAGATCATTTCCGCCATCCAGTACGTCAATACCGGCAAGGACGTGATCTGGCAGCGCATCCTCGGCCATTATGAAGACGGCATGGGACGCAGCTGGGAAGATGCGCACAGCATGCGCTTCCACCAGGAGGGTGCGGCCAATTTCCCTTACCTGTCGGACGGCATGTGGTTCATGACCCAGCAAAAGCGCTGGGGCTTGCTCAAGGCCTCGCCCGACTACCTCGGCGTGGCCCTTAAGGTCCACCAGACCGCCTTGTATAAAGAGGCGGCGGAAATAACGGAGACTCCGATCCCCGCCAGCACCTTGCGCAGCTCGGTGTTCATCGACGGGACCACCTGGGATGGCAAGGACCCCGAGCGCTACGCCGGCTCCTTCGACATCCACATGTAGCGAAGGAGAATCCATGCAGGAACCGGCCAAGCCCCTGTCGGGCGAAGTATTCGGCGCTTTGATCAACCTGTCCGGCCGCCGCCGCTTTACCTCTCAAAGGCTGGTGCTGTATGCGGTGCTGGCGGCCCAGGGCCAGCCCGGCGCCGCCGCAACGGCGCAGGATGCGCTGAACCTGTTCCGCGAAGCGCACCACGTTCTCCTGAACGGCAGCGACACGCTGCCCGGCATTTTCTGCCCCGAGCTGCAGGAAGCCTACTACGGCAAGCCCGATGGCGCACGCCAGATCAAGGAGTTCATCGACCTGGCCCAGCGCGCGCTCGACCGGGGACGCGCCGGTCCAGCGCTGGAGCAACTGGTGGAAACGGCCACGCCCGTGCTGGCGGTCCTGAACCAGATTACCGCTATCTATGAAGAGCAGTCCAAGCAGCATGCGGTGCTGATGAAGAAACAACTGCGCGGCGTGATTACCGATATCGAAACAATTGCCCGGCAGGCAAAAATGGTCACCTTCAATGCACGCGTGGTGGCGGCACGGGCAGGCCACGCCGGGCGCGAATTTGCCGTGGTGGCCGGCGTGCTCTCGAATATCACGACGGAAATCGACGACATGGTGAAGGCCGCCCTGCAAGCGGCCAGTGCCTGAGCCGCGTGCGCTATTGCGGTGCACCATAGTTGGGCGCGGTGCACCGCGAGATGGCGAAATCGGCCCTCGGCAGGGCCCATTGACGCGCTTTTCCCCCTGCAAGGAGCTGGCACAGGTCTTGCAAAGCAATAGGTAAAGGGTCGGTCTAACGGAGGATCGGCAAAACCGGACAACGGCGTCCGCGCAGCGCTACCTTCGACACGATTCGATCGGCAGCGGCTGTGCGGACGCCTTTTTGTTTTCAGGGATAACGACATGGCCAAAGCGACCAGCATCAAACTGTTTTCGTTCTCAACGCCGCAGATGCGTGCCTTCCACCTCACGTGGATGGCCTTCTTCGTCTGCTTCTTCGCGTGGTTCGCCTGCGCGCCGCTGATGCCGGTGATTAAAGGCGAGTTCGGCCTGACCCCGGCGCAGATCGCCAATATCAATATCGCGGCAGTGGCGATCACCATCGTCGTGCGCCTGATCATCGGCCCGCTATGCGACCGCTACGGCCCGCGCAAGGCCTACACCGGCCTGCTGCTGCTGGGTGCCATCCCTGTGCTGGGCGTGGCCGCTGCGCAGACCTATGAGAGCTTCCTGTTCTTCCGCCTCCTGATCGGCGCGGTCGGCGCCAGCTTCGTCATCACCCAATATCACACCTCGGTCATGTTTGCGCCGAACGTGGTCGGCACCGCCAACGCGGCCGCAGCTGGCTGGGGCAACGCCGGCGGCGGCGTGGTGCAGTCCACCATGCCGATGATCATGGCCGCCATGGTCATGCTGGGCGTGAACGAAACCATGGGCTGGCGCGCTGCCCTGGTGGTGCCGGGCGTGCTGATGCTGGTCATGGCTTTTGTCTACTACCGCTTCACCCAGGACTGCCCGGAAGGCAACTACGCCGAGCTGCGCGCTGCCGGCGTCGAGCTGGAAGGCGGCAAGAAGGGCGGCTGGTCGAGCTTCAAGCTGGCCGCAATCAACTACCGCGTGTGGCTGCTGTTCGTCACCTACGGCGCTTGCTTTGGCGTGGAGATCTTCATCCACAACATCGCCGCTACTTATTACGTCGACACCTTCAAGCTCACGCTGCCGCAAGCCGGCCTGGCGGCTGGCAGCTTCGGCCTGCTGGCGCTGTTCGCCCGCGCCCTGGGCGGCTATGTCTCCGACAAGGCAGCCGCCCGCGGCAGCCTGAATAGCCGCGTCACCCTGCTGTTCGCCATGATGATCGGCGAAGGCATCGGCCTGATGTTCTTCGCCAAGGCGGACAGCGTGACCCTCGCCGTGATCGCCATGCTGGTATTCGGCCTGTTCACCCACATGGCCTGCGGCGCGACGTATGCGCTGGTGCCTTTCGTCGACAAGCGCGCCCTGGGCGGCGTGGCCGGCATCATCGGCGCCGGCGGCAACGTAGGCGCAGTGGCAGCAGGCTTCCTGCTGAAAGGCATCGGCAATACCCAGCAAACCTTGTGGATCCTGGGCGTGTTCGTCGCCGTTTCCGCCCTGTGCGCACTGGCTGCACGTTTCAGCGAATCCACCGTAAAAGAAAACGCCATTGCAGGAGCAGCAGCATGAAGAAGATCGTCGTCATCGGCCACGGCATGGTTGGCCACCAGTTCCTGAAATCCCTGCCGGCAGGCAGTGCACAAGTCACCATCCTGTGCGAAGAACCGCGTCCGGCCTACGACCGCGTGCACCTGTCGGAATTCTTCAGCGGCAAGAGCGCTGACGAACTGTCCCTGGTGGAGCCGGGCTTCTTCGACCGCGACGACATGGTGCTGAAGCTGAACGGCCGCGCCGTCGCGATCGACCGCGCCGCGCGCACCGTCACCAGCAATAGCGGTGAGGTCCTACCGTACGACAAGCTGGTGATCGCCACCGGCTCCTTCCCCTTCGTACCTCCACTGGAAGGCAAGGATCGCAAGGACTGCTTCGTCTACCGCACCATCGAAGACCTGGAAGCCATGCAGGAATGCGGCGCGCGCTCGAAAACCGGCGTGGTGATCGGCGGCGGCCTGCTCGGCCTGGAATGCGCCAAGGCGCTGAAGGACATGGGCCTGGAAACCCACGTCGTTGAATTTGCGCCGCGCCTGATGGCGGTGCAGGTCGACGACGGCGGCGGCCGCGTGCTGCGCAAGAAGATCGAAGACCTGGGCGTGACTGTCCACACCGGCAAGAACACCACCGCCATCGTGGACGGCGAGGCCGGCACCCACCGCATGCAGTTCGCCGACGGCACTTCGCTGGACGCCGACATGATCGTGTTCTCCGCCGGTATTCGCCCGCGCGACTACCTGGCACGCGAATGCGGCCTGGAAGTCGGTCCGCGCGGCGGCATCGCCATCAACAACCACTGCCAGACCAGCGACCCGGACGTGTACGCGATCGGCGAATGCGCACTGTGGAACGGCATGGTGTACGGCCTGGTCGCACCGGGCTACGACATGGCCCGCGTCACCGCGCGCCACATCAGCGGCGACAACGCTGCCGAATTCACCGGCGCCGACATGAGCACCAAGCTGAAGCTGATGGGCGTGGACGTGGCCAGCATCGGCGACCCGCACGCCAAGGCGGAAGGCGCGCGCAGCTACCAGTTCACCGATGAACGCAAGCAGGTCTACAAGAAGATCGTCGTATCGGACTGCGGCAAGTACCTGCTGGGCGGCGTGATGGTGGGCGATGCCGGCGAATACGGCACCCTGCTGCAAATGATGCTGAACAAGATCGAATTGCCGGAAGCGCCGGAATTCCTGATCCTGCCGCAATCCGACGGCGCCGCCAAGCCGGGCTTGGGCGTGGATGCCCTGCCGGCCGGCGCCCAGATCTGCTCCTGCAACGACGTGTCGAAAGGCGCGATCTGCGAGGCTGTTGCAGGCGGCGCCACCAGCATCGGCGCCATCAAGCAGTGCTGCAACGCCGGCACCTCCTGCGGCGGCTGCGTGCCCCTGGTGACGCAGATCATGAAGGCCGAGATGAAGAAGCTGGGCATGGACGTGAACAACCACGTCTGCGAACACTTCCCGCATTCGCGCCAGGAACTGTTCCACCTGATCCGCGTCGGCCAGATCAAGTCCTTCGAAGACCTGCTGGCACGCCACGGCAAGGGCATGGGCTGTGATGTCTGCAAGCCGCTGGCGGCGAGCATCTTCGCCACCTGCTGGAACGATTTCGTGCTGAAGAAAGAGCACGCCAGCCTGCAGGATTCGAACGACTACTTCCTGGGCAATATCCAGAAAGATGGCACCTATTCGGTGGTGCCGCGCATGCCGGGCGGCGAAGTGACGCCGGAAGGCCTGATCGCCGTTGGCCAGGTGGCCAAGAAGTACGGCCTGTACACCAAGATTACTGGCGGCCAGCGTGTTGACCTGTTCGGCGCCCGCGTCGACCAGTTGCCCGCGATCTGGGAAGAACTGATCGAAGCCGGCTTCGAAACGGGCCACGCCTACGGCAAGTCGCTGCGTACCGTGAAGTCCTGCGTCGGCTCCACCTGGTGCCGCTATGGCGTCGGTGATTCGGTCGGCCTGGCGATTGAGCTGGAGAACCGCTACAAAGGCCTGCGCACCCCGCACAAGATCAAGTTCGGCGTGTCCGGCTGCACCCGCGAGTGCGCCGAAGCGCAGGGCAAGGACGTCGGCATCATCGCCACCGAGAAGGGCTGGAACCTGTACGTGTGCGGCAACGGCGGCATGAAGCCGCGCCATGCCGAGCTGCTCGCTTCCGACCTGGACAAGGCAACCCTGGTGGCCTACGTCGACCGCTTCCTGATGTTGTACAGCCGTACCGCCGACCGCCTGCAGCGCACCAGCACCTGGCGCGAGAACCTGGAAGGCGGCCTGGATTACCTGAAGGACGTGATCATCAACGACAAGCTGGGCATCAACGCCGAAATGGAAGAAGACATGCAGCGCGTGGTCGATACCTACGCCTGCGAGTGGAAGGAAGCCGTCAACAATCCTGAAACGCGCGCCCGCTTCCGCCACTTCGTCAACAGCCCGGAAGCAGACAGCAACGTGGTCTTCATGGAAGAGCGCGGCCAGATCCGCCCCGCCACTGTGGAAGAACGCAAGCGCATCCCAATCAAAGCCATCGCATAAGGAGACTAGCCATGCATCGTGAGCAATCCGCCTCCGCCTGGACCGCCATCTGCGACGTTGACCAGATCGTCCCGAACACCGGTGTCTGCGCCTTGCTGCAGGGCCAGCAGGTCGCCGTGTTCCACCTGAACGACGGCAGCGAGCCGCGCGTCTTCGCCATCGGCAACTACGATCCGAACTCGGACGCCTCCGTGCTGTCGCGCGGCCTGGTCGGCAACCTGGGCGAGCGCCTGGTGGTTGCTTCGCCGATCTACAAGCACCATTTCGACCTGCAGACCGGTGAATGCCTGGAAGCGCCGGAACACTCGGTGCCGACCTGGCCCGCACGCATCGAAGGCGGAAAGGTCTGGGTCGGGGCATGAAACCCGCGCTGGTCGTCATCGGCAACGGCATGGCCGGCATGCGCACGGTCGAGGAGCTGCTCAAGCTCGCGCCGGACATGTACGACATCACCGTCTTTGGCGCCGAACCGCACGGCAACTACAACCGCATCCTGTTGTCGCCGGTGCTGGCGGGCGAAAAGACGGTCGACGACATCATGCTGAACACCCGCGAGTGGTATGAGCAGAACCGCATCACCCTGCACGCAGGCGACGCGGTCGAATTCATCGACCGCAAGCGCCGCCTGGTGCGAGCCCGTTCCGGCCTCGAGGTCCGCTATGACCGCCTGCTGATCGCAACCGGTTCGCGCCCGTTCATCATCCCGGTGCCGGGCCATGAGCTGCCTGGCGTGCTGGCCTTCCGCGACATCAACGACGTCGAACAGATGCTGGAGGCAGCGCGCAACCACCGTCACGCGGTCGTCATCGGCGGCGGCCTTCTCGGCCTGGAAGCCGCCAACGGCCTGCAGCGCCAGGGCATGCAGGTCACCGTGGTGCACGTGACCGATTCGCTGATGAATCAGCAACTGGACAAGCCGGCGGCGCAATTGCTGCAGAAGGCGCTGGAAGCGAAGGGCCTGTCCTTCCGCATGGAAGCGCAGACCAGCGAGATCGTCGGCCCCGACCGCGTGACCGCCGTGCGCTTCGCCGACGGCAGCGAAATCCCGTCCGACCTGGTGGTGATGACTGCCGGCGTACGCCCGAATATCGAACTGGCCAAGCGTAGCGGCCTGCATTGCGAACGCGCCATTGTGGTGGACGATACGCTGCAAAGCTTCGACCCGCGCATCTACGCCGTGGGTGAATGCGTGCAGCACCGCCGCGCCACCTTCGGCCTGGTAGCGCCGATCTGGGAGCAGGCGCGCGTTTGCGCCGCCCACCTGGCAGGCAATGGCCACCGCCGCTACGTGCAGCAGGTAACGCCGACCCGCCTGAAGGTGACCGGCGTTGACCTGTACTCGGTCGGTGACTTCATCGGCGGCGAAGGCCGCGAAGACCTGGTGCTGCGCGATCCGCGTCGCGGCGTCTACAAGCGCCTGGTGCTCGACGGCGGCCGCATTACCGGCGCCGTGCTGTATGGCGACGTACAGGACGGCCCCTGGTACTTCGACCTGATCCAGAACCGCACCGACATTTCGTCGATGCGCAACCATCTCTTGTTTGGGCAGGCGCTTTGCGCGCAGGCTGCGTGAATTCATGATTAAGACGACGTGCGCCTATTGTGGTGTTGGTTGCGGTGTCACGGCGACGCCGCGTGCGGAAGGCGGGTTTGATATTGCCGGCGATGCCGCGCATCCCGCCAACCAGGGGCGTTTGTGCGTGAAAGGTTCTGCGCTGGGCGAAACGATCGGGCTCGAAGGGCGGCTGCTCTATCCGATGATGCGCGAGCGGGGCGGCGACGGCTCGCTACAGCGTGTGGCGTGGGGCGAGGCGCTCGACCACGTGGCCGACAAATGGCGCGCCATCATTGATGAACACGGCCCGGATGCCGTGGCTTTCTACGTCTCCGGCCAGTTGCTGACCGAGGACTACTACGTTGCCAACAAGCTGGTAAAAGGCTATATCGGCAGCGCCAACATCGATACCAATTCCCGCCTGTGCATGTCGTCCGCCGTGGCGGGCCACAAGCGCGCCTTTGGCGAAGATGTGGTGCCGGTCAACTACGAGGATATCGACCATGCCGACATGGTGGTGCTGGTCGGTTCCAACCTGGCCTGGTGCCACCCGATCCTGTTCCAGCGCCTGACGCGCGCCAAGGAAGCGCGCCCGAATCTGAAGATCGTGGTGGTCGACCCGCGCCGCACCGCCACCTGCGAACTGGCCGACCTGCACCTGCCAATCAAGCCGGGCACCGACGTCTGGCTGTTCAACGGTTTGCTGGGCTACCTGTCGCGTATCGGCGCCGTCGATCCGGAGTTCGTGGCCGCCCATACCAGCGGCCTGGAAGACGCTTTGGCAGTGGCCACGCTGACGCCGGAAGAGGTCGCGCGCGCATGCCGCCTCAACCTGCAGGACCTGATGGAGTTCTACGAATCCTTCGCCGCGACGGCGAAAGTGATCACCGGCTTCTCGATGGGCGTCAACCAGTCCAGCGCCGGCACCGACAAGGTGAACAGCATCATCAACTGCCACCTGATCGGCGGCCGCATCGGCAAGCAGGGCATGGGCCCGTTCTCCATCACCGGCCAGCCCAACGCCATGGGCGGCCGCGAAGTGGGCGGCCTGGCCAATATGCTGGCAGCGCACATGGACCTGGACAACGCCGCGCACCGCGACGCCGTGCAGACATTCTGGGAATCGCCGCGCATTGCATCGAAGCCCGGCCTGAAGGCCGTCGACCTGTTCGAAGCCATTGAAGCCGGACGCGTGAAGGCGGTGTGGGTGATCGCCACCAACCCGGTGGTCAGCCTGCCAAACGCCGACCAGGTGCGCCGCGCGCTGGAGCGCTGCGAACTGGTTGTGGTGTCCGACGTGGTGCGAGATACCGACACCAATGCCTACGCCGACGTCCTGCTGCCCGCGTTGGCCTGGGGCGAAAAGGACGGCACGGTCACCAACTCCGAGCGCCGCATCTCGCGCCAGCGCGCCTTCCTGCTTGCGCCGGGCGAGGCGAGGGCGGACTGGCTGATCCTGTCGCAGTTCGCGCTGCGCATGGGCTACGATGGCTTTGGCTACTCCAGCGCCGCCGAGATCTTCACCGAACATGCTCGCCTGAGCGCCTGGCGCAATAGCGACAGCGAACTGCCGCGCGCCTTCAACATCGGCGGTCTTGCCACGCTGGGTGAATCCGCCTACGACGCACTGCAGCCGACGCAATGGCCGGCGACCGCATCCACCGATGCGCCGCCAGCCAGCCGCCCATTCGCGGATGGCCGCTTCGCGCACGCCGACGGCCGCGCGCGTTTCGTCGCCACAGTGCCGCGCGCACCGGCCAACCTGCCGGACGGCGAATTCCCGATCACCCTCAACACCGGCCGCGTGCGCGACCAATGGCACACAATGACCCGCACCGGCCGCGCACCGAAGCTGGCCGACCATATCCCGGAATCCTTCATCGACATGCACCCGCAGGATGCACTGCTGTGCGGTGTGAAGGAAGGCGAGCTGGCGCGCGTCACCAGCCAATGGGGTAGCATGATCGCCCGCGTCCAGCACGGCGGCGGCATTGCTCGCGGCAGCGTCTTCGTGCCGATTCACTGGAACAACCAGACCGCTTCCGACGCCCGCGTCGGAGCCGTGGTGAATCCTGTGGTCGACCCAGTCTCCGGCGAGCCGGAGTTCAAGCACACGCCCGTGATGGTCGACCGCTTCCCGGTCAAATGGCACGGCTTTATCCTGAGCCGCGAAGGGCTGGAGCTTGATGCACTGGCCTACTGGACCAAGGTGCAGGGCAAGGACTTCCAGCGCTACGAACTGGCCGGCCGCAATGCGATCGAAGATTTCGGCACCTGGGCGCGCCAGCTGCTCGGCATCCAGGACGACGATGCCGACTGGCTGGAATACGCCGACCGCACCTCCGGTGTATTCCGCGCCGTGCACCTGGTCGACGACCGCATTGCGCAGTGCATCTTCATCTCGGCCCGCCCGGACCTGCCGGCCCGCCAATGGCTGGCCAGCCTGTTCGACAAGGCGCAACTGGAACTGGCCGACCGCGCAGCGCTGCTGGCTGGCCGCCCGATTGCGGCAGGCGCCGACACTGGGCCAACGGTATGCTCCTGCTTCGGCGTCGGCCGCAATACGATCTGCAAAGCGATCCGCGAGCAGAACCTGACTACGCCGGCACAGATCACCGCCTGTGTGAAAGCCGGCGGGAATTGCGGTTCCTGCGTGCCGGAGCTGAAGAAACTGCTGAGCGAAGTACGCGTGGAGGAAACCGCGTAAAACCCGCCCGTGGTAGAGTTGTTATGGGAGCGCATCATGGCAATCCGTGACAACTTTACCTACACGGACATGGATGAGTGGCTCAACGATAAACGGGTCACCGAAATTGAATGTCTGGTGCCGGACCTGACCGGCGTCGCACGCGGCAAGATACTGCCGAGGGCTAAATTCACCGAAGTACGGGGCATGCGCATCCCGGAGGCCGTGCTCGGCATGACCGTCACCGGCAATTCGCCGCAAGACGATGCCGCCTACGACCGCGCCATCTCGCCCACCGACCGCGACATGGTGCTGAAGGCCGACCCCAGCACCATCACCATGGTGCCCTGGGCTGCCGACCCCACAGCACAAGTCATCCACGATTGCTACTTCGCCGATGGCCGCCTGGTCGACTTCGCGCCACGCTCCGTGCTGCGGCGCGTGCTCAAGCTGTACGAAGTCAAGGGCTGGTGCCCCATCGTAGCGCCCGAGCTGGAGTTCTACCTGACCGACAAGAACTCCGACCCCGACCTGCCGCTAAAGGCGCCCATCGGCCGCAGCGGCCGCGCCGAAACCAGCCGTCAGGTCTACAGCATCGACGCGGTGAATGAATTCGACCCGCTGTTCGAAGACATCTACGACTACTGTGACATGATGGGACTCGACGTCGACACGCTGATCCATGAAATCGGCGCCGGCCAGATGGAAATCAACTTCCTGCACGGCGAACCGCTGGGCCTTGCCGACAATGTGTTTTATTTCAAGCGCACGCTGCGCGAAGCCGCCATCAAGCACCACATGTACGCCACCTTCATGGCCAAGCCCATGGCTGGCGAGCCCGGATCAGCGATGCACGTACACCAGAGCGTACTCGATGCACGCACGCGCAAGAACATCTTCAGCGACGCCGACGGCGCACCGTCGCAACTGTTCAAGTTCTACATCGGCGGCCTGCAGCGCTACATGCCCGCCGCGCTGGCGATCGCCGCGCCGTATGTGAATTCCTACCGCCGGCTTGTGCGGCACACGGCCGCACCGATCAATATCCAATGGGGCACCGACAACCGCACGGTAGGCTTCCGCGTGCCGGAATCGGGCGTGCAGGACCGGCGCATTGAAAACCGCATCATCGGCGCCGACGCCAATCCCTACCTCGCGCTGGCGGTCACGCTGGCCTGTGGCTACCTCGGCATGACCGAACGGATCGAACCCACCGCGCCAACGTCCGGCAGCGCTTATGATATGAAGTACGAACTGCCGCAAGGCTTGCCCGAAGCACTGCGCGCGCTACGGGCGGAAGAAAAGCTGCACCAGGTGTTGGGCGAGCGTTTCATCGACGTCTACGCCGCTGTGAAAGACCTCGAGCACCAGGAATTCATGCGCGTGATCAGCCCCTGGGAGCGCGAGCACCTCCTCCTGCACGTCTAGCAGCAAATCGCAAAGCCAAAAGAATCGCAGACAGTAGCCCTGGCGGGTCTGACCCTATGGGTCGGACCCTGGTTTACCGGTTTTCAAAGCATTGACCGCCTTCTAAAGCTAATGCTATATTCCGCATTGTCGGAAAAGGCAGACTTGGTTTGGTAAGCCCAAGTCCTTTCGGTAACGAAAGCTCTGGTCTTTGGCCCTTGCATGAGATCCCCGCGACGAATATTTGACGCCACCTGGCGTCCAATTGTTCGTCCGTGCGGAGTCCAAGCTAGGAAACGCTCCGGTCGAACATCGACAAAGGAGCCTCGACTTGCATACCCCCAAACTCAATTCCCACGACGTCCTGATTGCAGGCGCTGGTCCTGTTGGCCTGTTTCTCGCCTGCGAGTTGCGCATGGCCGGCAGCTCAGTGCTCATCCTGGAGCAGGCGCAAGAGCCATACAGCCCGCTGAAGGAACTCCCATTCGGGCTGCGTGGCCTTACCGTACCGACCATCGAAAGCCTGGACCGCCGCGACCTGCTGCGTCCAATCGAGGAGCGTGCAGTCAGCCGCGACGCGCCGGCCGCCGCGCACTGGTTGCAGCAGCCGCGCCGTCCCGCAGGTCACTTCGCCGGCATCCAATTTTTCCACGACCAGGTTGACAGCATGCAGTGGCAGTACCGTCTGCCGGGGCAGGTCAGCACTGTCGCTACAGACATGGCAAGTATCGAAGCGGTTCTCGCTGCGCGCGCGAACAAGCTGGGCGTCGAGATATTGCGAGGTTACGGCGTAGAAGATTTCAAGCAGTCCGAAGCTGGCGTAACTGTCTTCGCAGGAGGCCGCGAGTTTCGAGGGCAGTGGCTTGTCGGCTGCGACGGGGGCCGCAGCGCGGTGCGCAAGTTGGCGCGAATCGGGTTTAGCGGCACTGATCCTGAGTTCACAGGCTACTCGGCCAAGGTCACGCTTGCTGAACCGGGCATTCTCAAACCCGGCCGCCATTACACGGCGACAGGAATGTATGTCTACGCAGCACCCGGCACGCTCGGCATGGTCGACTTTGACGGAGGCGCTTTCCATCGCACCGTTCCAATCACGCGAGAGCATGTCGAGACTGTGCTACGCAAGGTTTCCGGCGCCGACGTCAGGGTAACGGAGCTCGAACTTGCCACGACCTGGACCGACCGCGCTTACCAGGCAACGGAATACAGGAAGGGCCGCGTGCTATTGGCCGGCGACGCTGCGCACATACATTCGCCGCTTGGCGGGCAGGGGCTGAACCTCGGGCTTGGCGACGCAATGAACCTGGGCTGGAAGCTTGCAGCGACATTGCATGGAACCGCTCCAGCCGATCTGCTTGACAGTTACGAACGCGAACGGCATCCGGAAGGCGCACGAATCCTCGACTGGTCCCGTGCGCAGGTAGGATTGATGCGTCCTGGCCCGAGTTCGCGTGCGCTGGAAGCGATCATCCGCGACCTGATTCAGACGAATGATGGCACGACCTATTTCGCCGGACGTGTTTGGGGCGTCGAAACCCGCTACGATCTCGGAGACGCTCACCCGCTGGCTGGCCGTAGCGTGCCAGATTTCGAGCTTGCCGACGGAACGAGGCTGAACTTGCACCTTCGAAAAGGGCAGGGGGTTTTGCTCGACTTCGACGGGGACGACTCGCTCAAGGAGATTGCCGCTCGCTGGGGCGATAGCATTCGCTACGTCGCGAGTTCCGCAAAGGAGCGACTGGATTTAAGCGCGCTGTTGATACGTCCTGACGGCATCGTTGCCTGGGCCAGCGACTCCTCCAGCAAAAGAAGCAACGCTGCTGCCATTGCAGCCAGATGGTTTGGCAAACCATGAATACGATTCACCAATTTTCTTACAAGACCTGCGCAAACAATTTCCGACGAAGCTACCTGGATTAATGAACTTCCCCTTGAATGCCAGCTTCGATTCCTGGCCAGGCTAAGCTTTAACCTCACAGTAGCTGGACGAAATAGTTATGAGGTAGGTACAAATGAGCTTACTCATCCTTCTGAGCTTCGAAGGGTGAATGAAATTCAGCATCGAGTAACGGCCTGTCTGTCGCAACTTTTGAATGGCGATTGCCCTGACGGCTTCGTAGCCTCAATGGCGAGTCTGGTACTGGCAAGCCAGCACGTTGAATTGGATAGCTTGCTGCAATATAGCTGGGCTGAAGCAAAAAACCGATCGATCCCGATGGCGGCACATTGACGCTGGCCTGCACCTTCAACCACGTAATGTCCACGGGTAACGAAAGCACATCGGTGAAATCCGACAGGTAGACTGCGAAATAATTGCGAAAGTGTTACTGATTTGATGCAAGCGAGGACAACTTTGCGGTTATTGCGCTGGGGCGCGCTGACAGCCCCCAACCCATACCTGTCGAGGTCCACCAATGAACGTCTTGCATATCGTGCGGAAGGAATTGCTCGGTACCGCGCTTGCCGCTGCCTGCGGCATGGCGGCGGCCGATCCTAGTGTCGTCGCGGAGTCTCAAATCAGCAATCTGCAGTTTGGCGTGATCGACTTGACGCCGAGCGATGGCCAAGCGGCCGGCATTACCATCAATGGAGAGGAAGGCATGGTCAGCCGCTACCTTGTCGACCGCAGTCCCGGTGGGCTGGAACGCCATGACATCCGCTCAATCTCCAAGGGGATGAGCGAAACGGTCTTTTACACCTCTGGCCCGTCGTTCGCGGGATTCTCTTATGATCAGGTGGGCAGCATGAAAGCTGGCATCGCCGCGTATGACAACCTGGCCGTCGGGGGAGATACCGGTGCGTCCGTTTTCCGTAACTATACCGTTACTATCGCGCCGCACAGCGTGCTCACAGTACGCGGTGAAGCCTCCACCTCCATCGCCAGAACGGACGTGGGGACCTACGATTCCCTCGGTTACGTCTCTGCCGCCGCCCTGATCAAGACGTGGGAGGGAACTTTCACCGTGTTCCGCCACTTCGTGGATACCGCCCCTGACAGCGGCGGGGACAGTTGGTCCGAGAATTTTTTCCTGATGTATGCGAACCCCTCGGACGGCGACATGAAGGTGCTGGTCGATACCTACGTGGCCGCCGCGGGCATGATCGTTTCATCGATTCCTGAGCCTTCGGCTTATGCGATGTTTGCCGTGGGCTTGATGCTGTTGGGCGCACTGCGCCGACAATCGTGCTGACAAAGGGGGCTGCAATGAACCTCATTCCATCTTTCAGTAGATTCCTGGCCGGTGCAATGCTGGCTCTTGTCGCGGCCAGCGCCGCCGCCGACGCGGGTGTCACCGCTACCGCGCGCGTTACGAACCTGCAGTTCGGCGTCCTCGATCTTCAGCCGGACGACGGTGTCGCCGCAAGTTTCCGTCCGGACGGCCTTTCCGGGGATCTCACGGTCGCGCTGAACACCCAAACCGACAGCCGTCATGTCACCGGGACTGCGAACGATATTCTTGGTCTGGCGACAGCGCATTCGTCCGCGCAAGCCATGTATGGCATGACTGGATCCATCGGAGCCGTTTCGGATGCCCACAGCGATCTTGGCCCGGGCGGCAAGGCGAACGCATGGCTGGATCAGCGCTTTGGGTTCTTCCTTGCACCTAACGCGGCCTTGACCGTCGCTGGCACGGCCGAATACTCGGTCATCCGCCAGGACCCCGACTTTTCAGTCTCCTGGGGCAAGGCCGGCACGCTGATCGAAATGCGCTCCGCTGGACAGCCGGAGCTGTGGACGTACCTGACGCGGACCGTCGAGCTGGCGACAGGCGCAGGCAGCACCAATGTGGAGAATTTCTGGCTGGGCTTTGCCAATACCACGGACGACGAAATCTATGTAGACCTGTCATTCGAGTTCGCGGCACAGACCGCGGTTGGCACCATCCCGATTCCCGAGCCGTTCACCTATGCCATGCTGGCTGCAGGCCTGGCCCTGTTGGGCGTGGTGAAACAACGCAGCGTTCGCCGGGCAGGGTAGGCACGCTAGATGCCGCCCATGCAGATGTATTTGATGACGAGGTAGTCGTCGATGCCGTGCGTCGAGCCTTCGCGGCCAAGGCCCGATTGCTTGACGCCGCCGAATGGTGCGATTTCGGTCGAGATCAGGCCAGTATTCACGCCCACCATGCCACTCTCCAAGCCTTCGGCCACGCGCCAGATACGGCCGATATCGCGCGAGTAGAAGTATGCTGCAAGCCCGAACTCGGTGTCGTTGGCCAGCGCCACGGCTTCCTCGTCGGTTTTGAAGCGGAACAGCGGCGCCAGCGGGCCGAAGGTTTCTTCGCGCGCGACCAGCATGTCGGCATTCACGTCAGCCAGCACGGTTGGCTGGAAGAAGCTGTGGCCCAGGTCATGCCGTTTGCCGCCTAACAGCAAGCGTGCGCCTTTGCCAACGGCATCGGCGATATGCTCTTCCACCTTGACGACGGCTTTCTCCTCGATCAGCGGGCCTTGCGTCACGCCGTCATCGGCGCCGTTGCCGACTTTGAGTTTGCGTACCGCTTCCACCAGTTTCGATGCGAAGGAGTCGTACACGCCATCCTGCACGTAGATGCGGTTCGCGCATACGCAGGTTTGGCCGGCGTTGCGGTATTTGGATGCGATTGCACCTTCCACCGCGGCGTCCAGGTCGGCATCATCGAACACGATGAATGGTGCGTTGCCGCCAAGTTCCAGCGACAGCTTCTTGATCGTCGGTGCGCACTGTTCCATCAGCAGGCGGCCGACTGCCGTCGAACCGGTGAAACTCAATTTGCGCACGATGGGGTTGGAGGTCATCTCGCCACCGATCTCGCGCGATGCGCCGGTGATCACGCTGAACACGCCAGCCGGTACGCCGGCGCGTTCCGCCAGCACGGCCAATGCCAATGCGGAGAAGGGCGTGAGTTCCGCCGGCTTCACCACCATTGGGCAACCCGCGGCAAGTGCCGGTCCGGCTTTGCGCGTGATCATCGCGGCCGGGAAGTTCCACGGCGTGATCGCCGCACTGACGCCAATTGGCTCACGTGTAACCACTACGCGCTTGTCGGGCCATGGCGACGCCAGGGTTTCGCCGGCAATGCGCTTGGCCTCTTCGCCAAACCATTCGATGAAGGATGCCGCGTAGGCGATTTCGCCTTTGGATTCAGCCAGCGGCTTGCCTTGTTCCGCCGTCATCAGGGCTGCCAGGTCGTCGGCGTTGGCGAGGATCAGGTCATTCCATTTGCGCAGGATGGCGGCGCGCGCCTTGGCTGGCTTCTTGCGCCATTCAGGCCATGCGGCATTCGCGGCTTCGATAGCGCGGCGCGTTTCGGCAGCGCCCATTTTCGGCACGCTGCCAAGGGCTTCGCCGGTAGCGGGATTGGTGACGCTGATGGTTGCGCCCCCGTCGGCATCGCACCATTGGCCAGCGATAAAGCACTGTTGGCGCAGAAGGCTGGGATCTTTCAGGGTCAGCATGATTCACCTCCAAAGTAAAAAACCAGTATACCGGGTATCACGCTGCACGGTTGCCACATTCCAAAATTGGGAATAAGATCAAGCTGCACACTGATAGTTACCGAAAAAACTAAACATGCGCCGCCCCATCGTACTGGTCCCCGCCTGCAGCCAGAATAAAGGCTCCCATCCCAGCTACGCCGCTCAAAACAAATACGTTGATGCGGTGGCTGTGGGAGCGCGCTGCCAGCCGTTGTTGGTCCCTCCCTTGGGCGACAACACCGATATTGAAAGCCTGCTTGGCATTGCCAACGGCATCATGCTGACCGGCGCTGCCTCCAATTTGCAGGCAAGCCTGTATGGGCAGGAAACCCTTGACCCCTCGCTGCCGGAAGATCACGCGCGCGATGAGACCACCTTGCCCCTGATCCGCGCTGCGCTGATGCATGGCATTCCGATATTGGCGGTTTGCCGCGGCTTCCAGGAAGTGAATGTGGCGCTGGGCGGAACGCTGCATCAAGCCGTGCACACGGTGCCAGGCTACTTTGACCATCGCGAAGACAAGTCGCAATCGCTGGAGCAGCAATATGCGGCAGCCCACCGCGTCAGGCTCGAAAAGGGTGGCTTGCTGGCGCATATCCTCGATGGTGCTAGCGAAATACAAGTGAACTCGCTGCACGGGCAGGGCATTGATCGCCTGGCGGCTGGACTGCAAGTCGAAGCACGTTCGGATGATGGCTTGATCGAAGCTTATTCCATCGCGGCTTCTCCTTCGTTCGCGCTGGCGGTGCAATGGCACCCGGAATGGCGCATCGAAGAGAACCACGACTCCATGCGCATGTTCAGCGCATTCGGCCTCGCGTGCCGCGTGCACAGGGATCGCATTCCTTAGGTGGCTTTCCTTCAGTAGTGCTGTTTTCTAAACTACCTGAGAGGAAGCTATGGCAATCCGCGAAAATTTCAGTTACACCGACATGGACGAGTGGCTCAATGAAAAGCGAGTCACCGAGATCGAATGCCTGGTCCCTGACCTGACCGGCGTCGCACGCGGGAAGATTCTCCCGCGCGGCAAATTCACCCAGGAGCGCGGCATGCGCATTCCTGAGGCGGTGCTTGGCATGACCGTCACCGGCAATTATCCGACCGAGGATGATGCCTATGACCGTGCCATCTCCAGTACCGACCGCGACATGATCCTGAAGGCCGACCCTACCACCATCACCATGGTGCCGTGGGCGGTCGACCCGACGGCGCAAGTGATCCACGACTGCTATTTCAGCGATGGCCGCCTGGTCGACTTCGCCCCGCGCTCTGTGCTACGCCGCGTGCTGAAACTGTTCGAAGACCGGGGCTGGAAGCCTGTCGTTGCACCGGAACTGGAGTTCTACCTGACCGACAAGAACTCCGACCCCGACCTGCCGCTGAAGGCGCCGATCGGCCGCAGCGGCCGCGCCGAAACCAGCCGCCAGGTGTACAGCATCGACGCGGTGAACGAGTTCGATCCGCTGTTCGAGGACATCTACGATTACTGCGATCTGATGGGCCTTGACGTGGACACCCTGATTCACGAAATCGGCGCCGGCCAGATGGAGATCAACTTCCTGCACGGCGAGCCGCTTGGCCTGGCTGACAAGGTGTTCTTCTTCAAGCGTACCTTGCGCGAGGCGGCATTGAAGCATCATATGTACGCCACCTTCATGGCCAAGCCGATGGCAGGCGAGCCGGGATCGGCAATGCACATCCACCAGAGCGTGGTCGATGCGCGCAGCGGATGGAACATCTTCAGCAACCAGGATGGTTCACCATCGCAGCTGTTCAAGGCCTACATCGGCGGCCTGCAGCGCTATATGCCGAGCGCATTAGCCATCGTCGCGCCGTATGTGAATTCCTACCGCCGGCTGGTGCGCCACACGGCGGCGCCGATCAATATCCAGTGGGGCATGGATAATCGCACCGTCGGATTCCGGGTTCCGGAATCGGGCGTGCAAGACCGGCGCGTGGAGAACCGTATCATCGGCGCCGATGCAAATCCTTACCTGGCGCTGGCAGTGACGCTGGCCTGCGGCTACCTCGGCATGACCGAATCGCTCGAACCTACCGCGCCGACCACCGGCAGCGCCTACGAAATGAAATACGAGCTGCCGCAAGGCTTGCCGGAAGCGCTGAAGATACTGCGTGGCGAGGACAAGCTGCGCTTTGTGCTCGGCGAGCGCTTCATCGACGTGTATGCAGCCATCAAGGACCTTGAGCACCAGGAGTTCATGACCGTGATCAGCCCGTGGGAGCGCGAGCACCTGCTGCTGCATGTATGAGGAGGCGATCATGGACGATACCAAAACACTCCAGGCGCGTGATCACGCGCACTACATGCATCCCTTCACTGACCACAAGGCGCTCGGCGAGCGCGGCGTGCGCGTGATGGTACGCGGCGAAGGCATCTACCTCTGGGATTCTGAAGGCAAGAAGATTTTGGACGGCATGTCCGGGCTGTGGTGCGTGAATGTCGGCTACGGCCGGCACAGCATATCGAAGGCGGTGTTCGACCAGATGGAAACGCTGCCGTTCTATAACAGCTTCTTCAACACGACCAATGTGCCGGCCGTGACGCTGGCCGCCAAGCTGGCGGAGATTGCGCCACCCGGTTTCAAGCATGTGTTCTTCACGGGCTCGGGATCGGAGGCAAACGACACCAATGTGCGCATGGTGCGCCGCTATTGGGACTTGAAGGGTCAGCCACACCGCCACACCATCATCAGCCGCTTCAACGCCTACCATGGCAGCACCATGGCGGGCGCCTCTCTGGGCGGCATGGAAGGCATGCATGCGCAGGGCGGCTTGCCGATCCCCGGCATCGTGCACATCCGGCAGCCGAACTACCTTGAGTCGGGGCGTGGCATGTCGGAGGATGAATTCGGGATCGAGGCCGCATCGTGGCTGGAGCAGAAGATCCTCGACGTCGGCCCGGAAAAGGTGGCGGCCTTCATTGGCGAGCCGATCCAGGGAGCGGGCGGTGTGGTGATTCCGCCGCGCACCTACTGGCCGGAGATCCAGCGCATCTGCGACAAATACGGCATTCTCCTGATCGCAGATGAAGTGATCACCGGCTTTGGCCGCACCGGCCGCATGTTCGCTTGCGAGTACTTTGACTTCAAGCCGGACCTGATTACCTTCGCCAAGGGCGTCACTTCGGGCTATATCCCGCTCGGTGGCGTGCTGGTAGGCGAGCGCGTGGCGGAAGTGCTGATTGGCCAGGGCGGCGAGTTCGCGCACGGCTTTACTTACTCTGGCCACCCTGTCGCGTGTGCTGCGGCGCTTGAGACGATTCGCATCATCGAAGAAGAAAAGGTGGTGCAGCGCGTGGCCGAAGATACCGGTCCATATCTTGCGCAGCGTTTCGCCACGCTCGGCGACCATCCGCTGGTTGGCTATGCCAATAGCTGCGGCTTCGTCGCAGGCCTGAATCTCGTACGGCGCAAGGGACCCACAATCCACGGCCACGAGTATTTCGATCCGAAACTGGAAGTGGGCATGGTGTGCCGCGGCTATATGTTCAACAACGGCATGATCATGCGCGCCGTGGGCGACCGCATGATCATCGCGCCGCCGCTGGTCATGACGCGCGAGCAGATCGACGAGATGGTGGCGCTGATCCGGCGCTGCCTTGACGATACCTATGCGGACCTGCAGCAGAGAGGATGGATGTAGCCATGGCAAAAGAAGCGATCAACTGGCACGACCGGGCCAAGATGCTGGCCCTCGACGGTCGCGCCTTCATCAACGGCGAACGCACCTGGGCGCGCGGCGAGCGCAAGTTCGACAACCTTTCTCCAATCGACGGCCGCTACCTGTCGCAGACGGCGCGCTGCGATGCGGCCGACGTCGACCAGGCGGTTGCCGTGGCGCGCCGCGCCTTCGATAGCGGCCGCTGGGCCGGGCAGGCGCCGGCGCAGCGCAAGCGTGTTCTCATCAAGTTCGCAGACCTCATGATGCAGAACAAGGACGAACTGGCGCTGCTCGAAACACTCGATATGGGCAAGCCCATCAAGTACAGCCAGGTGGTCGATGTTTCGCTCGCGGCCAATTGCATCCGCTGGTACGGAGAAGCGATCGACAAGGTGTACGGCGAGATTGCGCCGACGCCGGGCAATGCGCTGGCCTTGATCACGCGCGAACCGGTCGGGGTGGTGGCGGCTATCGTGCCCTGGAATTACCCGCTCCTGATGGCAGCGTGGAAGATCGCGCCGGCGCTGGCGGCCGGCAACAGCGTGGTGCTCAAGCCGTCCGAGAAATCGCCGTTGTCGGCCTTGCGGCTGGCGGAGCTTGCGGTGGAGGCGGGAATTCCTCCAGGCGTGTTCAACGTGCTGCCTGGCTACGGTAACGAGGCTGGCGCCGCGCTGGCCATGCACATGGACGTGGACTGCATCGGCTTCACAGGTTCCACGCGCACGGGCAAGCAGATCATCCAGATGGCGGGGCAGTCAAACCTGAAGCGGGCGTGGACGGAGTTGGGCGGCAAGTCGGCCAATATCGTGTGCGCCGATTGTCCCGACCTCGACGCCGCCGTCGCTGCAGCTGTTGGTTCGATCTACTTCAACCAGGGGGAGAGCTGCAACGCGCCTTCGCGCCTGTTCGTGGAAGAGTCGATCAAGGACAAGTTCCTGGAGAAGGCCTTGGCCATGGTGCCGTCTTACGCGCCGGGCGACCCGCTCGACGAAAAGACCGTGATGGGCGCGATTGTCGATGCGGTCCAGATGAAGACCGTGATGGGCTATATCGAAGCCGGCCGCGACGAAGGGGCGAAGCTTCTGGCTGGCGGCAATGCGGTGCGCAAGGAAACCGGCGGCTTCTATGTCGAGCCGACGCTGTTTGACGGCGTGCAGAACACGATGAAGATCGCGCGGGAAGAGATTTTCGGCCCTGTGCTATCGGTGCTGTCGTTCAAGGATCTCGACGAAGCTGTGAAGCAGGCCAACGATACGCCGTATGGGCTGCACGCCGCGGTATGGACATCGGATATTTCGAAAGCGATCCGCACCTCGCGGGCGCTGAAGGCAGGCACCGTGCACGTCAACCAGTACGATGGCGACGACATCACGGTGCCGTTTGGCGGCTACAAGCAGTCAGGCAATGGACGCGACAAGTCGCTGCATGCCTTCGACAAGTACACCGAGTTGAAGACGACCTGGATCCAGGTTTAAGCGCCGCAGCACTTCTTGAATTTCTTGCCGCTGCCGCAAGGGCAAGGATCGTTGCGGCCAGCCTTGGCTACTTTAGTCTGCGGCGCGTGGAAGAATTCGTTGATCCTGATGACGGACTGCGGCACCTTGGCGGCGTTCAGCGGCGCCTGGAACGGCAGCAGCAAGGCAGGCTGCTGGGCGCGCAGGGGTGCCCACGCTTCAGGCGCAGCGCCCACGCCCGCCATGAAGCCTTCGCACCACGCTTCCGCAGTCCAGTTGCCGCCGCATTCGTAGATCGGCTCGAAGCTGCCCGGGTCCTTCTGCATCCACACGCGCATATAGTCGTGATGGCGCACAGCCAGCGCGGCAGCTTCGTCATTGCCGGCTGCGCCGCCCCAGACTGCTGGCAACCACGCCTCCTGCGCCACCTCGGCCGGGCCGGCCACCAGCGCGGTCAGGAAGCCTTCCAGCTTGGCGACGTCCATGCTCTGCGGGCCGATCTCGGCCAGCAGCTCATCGAGCCGGTCGTACTCGTCGTCGTTCAGCGGGTTCAGAAGCAATGCTCCAGTGCCGGGAAGGTGCCGCCCTTGACGGCGTCAATATAGGCCGATACCGCAGCCTGGATCGAGACCTGGCCTTCCATGAAGTTCCTCACGAAGCGCGCTTTGCGGCCTGGGAACACGCCCAGCATGTCGTGCATCACCAGCACCTGGCCCGAGCAATCCGGACCTGCGCCGATACCGATGGTCGGCATCGACAGCATGTCGGTCACTTCCTTGCCCAGCGCGGTAGGAATTGCCTCCAGCACCACCATGGCAGCGCCGGCGGCCTGCAGCTTGAGCGCATCCTGCTTCAGCAGTTCTGCGCTCTCGATGGTCTTGCCCTGCACCTTGTAGCCGCCCAGCGTGTGCACGGACTGCGGGGTCAGGCCCAGGTGGGCGCAAACCGGGATCGAACGCTCCACCAGGAAGCGCACGGTTTCGGCAACCCAGGCGCCGCCTTCGATCTTCACCATGTGTGCGCCGGCCTGGATCAGTTGCACGGCGTTGTTGAACGCCTGCTCAGGTGTGGCGTAGGAGCCGAAAGGCATGTCGGCCAGGATCAGCGCGTTTTTCGCACCACGGGCTACGGCGGCGGTGTGGTAGGCGATTTCCTGCACGGTCACCGGCAGGGTGGACTGGTGGCCGTTGCATACCATGCCCAGCGAATCGCCGATCAGCAGCACTTCCACGCCGCAGCCGTCCATCAGGGAGGCGAAGCTGGCGTCGTAGCAGGTCAGCATGGTGATCTTTTCGCCGGCTGCCTTCAGGGCGTTAATCGAAGGGATCGTGACCGCCTTGGTAGGGACGGCACGCGCAGGCGCCGGGTAAGGGTTTTGCAGGTTGCCAGACATGGGATGTCCTTAAATTCGAAAAGCGCTATTGTACACAGCGGGCAAAACCGGTAAACCAGGGTCAGACCCGAAGGGTCTGACCCTCGACGGTCTTGAAGCCACGGGTTTGGTTCCGGCGCACAACCGAAACCCGCGGCAGTCGAGCAGACTGGGTCTGACCCTGCGGGTCGGACCCAGGTTTACCGGTTTAAAGCCGGATAATACCTTGGTCGGAAACCGAAGGCGCGAAGTCGCCCGCGCGCCCCAGTCCCGGCAGCACCACCTCGGGCGCCAGCTCCAGCAGCGGCATCAGAACAAAGGCCCGCTGATGCATGCGCGGATGTGGCACGGTAAGCGTCGGCGTCGCAATCTGTTCATCCCCGTACAGCAGCAAGTCCAGGTCCAGCGTGCGCGGAGCGTTAAAGTAAGGCCGCTCCCGGCCGTGCGCCTGCTCGATCTCGAACAGGGCTTCCAGCAGCGCCTGCGCAGGCAGGGAGGTCTCCAGGCGGGCGACCGCGTTGATGTAATCGTCGCCCGAAGAATCGATGGGCGCCGTACGGTACAGCGAAGACACCGCCTCGAGCGTGGAACCCGGCACTTTGCGCAGGCGTTCGAAAGCATCCAGCACATTCGCGCGCGCATCGCCGAGATTGGCGCCAATGCCGATATACGCGGTAACAGGCATCAAGCTTCGCCGGCCGGGGCGTTGCCGCCACCGCCGCTGCGGCGGCCGCGGCGCGGACGACGGCGGCGCTTGCGTGCCGGCGCTTCGCCCTCAGGGCGCGGATTCAGGAAGTCATCGTCATCCGACTCGTCGCCTTCTTCGCCATCCGGATTGGCATCCACCGGCGCGTCGTCAAGCGCTGCGGCGCGACTGCGGCGTGCCGCGGGTTTCTTCTTCTTGCCACCGCCGGACGATGCGGTCGACACCAGTTCGGCGCGCATGGTTTCGTCGCCTTCATAGAAAGCCGTCCACCAGTCGCCCAGTTCGCGGTCAATCTCGCCCGAAGCGCAACGCAGCAGCAGGAAGTCGTAGCCGGCGCGGAAGCGCAGGTGTTCCAGCAGCTTGTAAGGATTCTTGCCATTGCGGCGCTCGAAGCGCGGCTGCATGGCCCAGATGTCGCGCATGTCGGAACCGATCTTGCGCTGGATCGCCAGCTTCTCGGTCTGCGACTCCAGCACTTCGTCGGCCGCCAGGTGCAGCGCAGGAATCGGGAATTCGCCCGCCGCCTGGTAGGCCTCCCATTTCTCCAGCACCTGGTGCCACAGCAGCGAAGCAAACAGGAAGCCCGGCGACACGGTCTTGCCGGCCATGACGCGCTTGTCGGTGGAGTCCAGCGCCAGCGTCACGAACTTGGTGCCCATCGGCTGTTCCAGCACCACATCCAGCATCGGCAGCAGGCCGTGGTGCAGGCCTTCCTTGCGCAGCTGCTGCAGGCAGGCCAGGGCCTGGCCGGACGTGAGCAGCTTGAGCATCTCGTCGAACACGCGTGCCGCAGGCACATTGTCGATCAGCGGCGCCATCACCCCGATCGGCTCGGCGGTCGAACGCTCGATGGAGAATTTCAGCTTGGCTGCAAAGCGCACCACGCGCAGCATGCGCACCGGGTCTTCGCGGTAGCGCGCTTCCGGCTGGCCGATGATGCGCAGCGTCTTGCTGCGGATATCCTCGATGCCGCCGTGGTAGTCCAGCACTTCCTGCGTGGCAGGATTGTAGTACATGGCGTTGATGGTGAAGTCGCGGCGCTCCGCGTCCTCCGCCTGCGAGCCGAAGGTGTTGTCGCGCAGCACGCGGCCATGTTCGTCCTTCGGCGCATTGTCGGTGGTGGTGCCGCGGAAGGTGGTCACTTCCAGCAGGTCCTGGCCGAACATCACGTGCACGATCTGGAAGCGGCGGCCGATGATGAAGGCGCGGCGGAACAGGCGCTTCACCTGTTCGGGGGTGGCATTAGTCGCAACGTCGAAGTCTTTCGGCTTGACGCCCAGCAGCAGGTCGCGCACTGCGCCGCCGACCACGAAGGCTTCAAAGCCGGCTTCCTGCAGCGTGCTGGTGACGCGGATCGCGTTGTTCGACACCATGCGCGGGTCGATGCCATGGTCCTTCGGGCCCAGCACGAGCGGTTCGTTGCGGGGTCTCGCGTTCTTGACGCCCAGGATCTTGCGGATGAATTTCTTAATCATTGAACAGGTGAATTAGTGGCCAGCCTTGCGCGGTCGCGTGTTCGGACAGCTTGGCGTTCGGGTTGGTCGCAATCGGATGGCTGACGATCGACAGCAGCGGCAGGTCGTTATGGGAATCGCTGTAGAAGTGGACGCTGTCGAAGCTGTCCAGCGAGTGTCCCAATTTCTCCAGCCATGCCTTGGTGTGCACGATCTTGCCTTCGCCCTGGGTTGGCGTGCCGAGCAGCTTGCCGGTGATGCGGCCGGCGGCATCGCGCTCCGGCATCGCGGCAATCAGGTGCTCCACGCCGAAGGCCTTGGCGATCGGCGCCACCACGAAGTGGTTGGTCGCCGTCACGATCGCCACCAGGTCGCCGGCGTCGAGGTGCTTTTGCAGCAGCGCGCGGGCGGCAGGCAGGATGTTCGGCATCACCACTTCGGTCATGTACTGCTGCTGCAGTTCGGCCAGTTGCTCAGGCTCGAAGGAAGCCAGGGTTCCAAGCGAAAATTCCAGGTATTCCACCGGGTCCAGGGTGCCCGCCTGGTACTGTGCGAAGAACTCTTCGTTGCGGCGCTTGAATTCTACGGCGTCGACGGCGCCTACGCGGCACAGGAATTGGCCCCACTCGAAATCTGAATCGATCGGCAGCAGGGTATGGTCAAGGTCGAACAGGGCGAGTTTCATCATTCGTTCGCTTCCTCCTGCAGCCATTCGCGCAGCAGGGGCAGGGTGATCGGGCGTTTGGTTTCCAGGGAATACTGGTCGAGCGAGTCGAGCATCGAGGACAGCGATACCATGTCGCGCTGGAAGTGCGACAGCAGGTAAGGTAGCACACCGGGCGACAGGGTCAAACCGCGCGCTTCCGCCATCTGCGTCAGCGTTGCCAGTTTTTCCTCGTCGGTCAGGCCATGGATCTGGTACACCAGGCCCCAGCCCATGCGTGTGCGCAGGTCCTCGCGCACCGGCAGCACGGCCGGGGCGACCGAGCCCGCGCTCACCATGAAGGCGTTGTTGGCGCGGATCTCGTTGAACAGGGCAAAGGCATCGATCTGGGCCACCGGCGACAGCTTTTCGCAGTCGTCCAGCAGGTACAGGTCCACGTCCGGCGAATACAGGAACTCGGTTTCAATCGAAAACGGCGAAATATAGCGCGCACGGTCGCTCGAGGCGAGCGCCTTCAGCAGGTGCGACTTGCCTGCGCCAATTTCCCCCCACAGGTAGGCGAAATGCTCGCGGGAGCTGCGGTCGGCGAACTGGCGCATCAGCGCCGCCACCTCCGCATTGCGGCCCACCTCGAAGGATTCGAGGGTGCACACCGGCTCCGCACCCAGGTCAAGCACCAGCTGTTTCATTGGACTTGTCCCGGCTTTGTGGATTTTTTGCTAACGTAATCGATCTTCACACTACGCATTATAAAAGCTGCTGCGCAGGTAGTGGCGGCGCAAGTGCCTGAAACCCACCATCAAGAGGGCGGAAGCAGGCAAAGCGAGCAGTACGCCGACGAAGCCGAACAGCTGGCCGAAGGCCAACAAAGCGAAGATCACGGCCAGCGGATCGAGGCCGATGCGTTCGCCCACCAGGCGCGGCGTCAGGAAAAAACCTTCGATGACCTGGCCCAGGCCGTAGATGATGGCCACGGCCACCAGCCCGCTCCAGTCGGTAAATTGCAGCACCGCCGCCATCAGCGCCAGCAGCAGGCCCAGGCCGAAGCCGAGATAGGGGATAAAGACCAGCACGCCGGACAGGATGCCGACCGGCAGCGCCACGTCAAAGCCCGCCACCGCCAGCGCAGTGGAGTAATAAACTGACAACACCAGCATCACCAGCAACTGGCCGCGCAGGTATTGCGCCAGCAAGGCATCCGACTCGCGCGCCATTTCCATGGTGGCGCCGATATAGCGACGCGGCACGGCAGCGGCAATGCGCGCCAGCAGCTGGTGCCAATCGAGCAACAGGTAGAACAGCACGACCGGGATCAGCACCAGCGTCGCCAGCCAGCCCAGCACGGCGCTGCCGCCGGTGCGCACGGAATTCAGCACGGCGGTCCAGATCTGGTTGCCGCTTTCCGCCATCTTTTCTGCCACCAGGGCCTTGATGCTGGCGCCATCGAGCGTGAATTCCACGCCCAGTTGCTGCAGGCGCGGCCCCAGCGTGTCATTCAGTTTTGCCAGCGAAGCGGGAATGGCCGCCTGCAGCAGCGGGATTTCCTTTTGCAGCACCGGCACCACGATTAGCAGCAGCGCCAGCACGGCGGCGCCAAACAGCGTGATAACGATGGATACTGCCAGCGCGCGCGGCATTTTCCAGCGCTTGAACAGGCGCAGGCGGCACAGTTTGTCGACGGCAGGATTCAGCGCATAGGCGAAAATGGCGGCGGCCAGGAAGGGCGTCAGTACCGGCCCCAGGACCCAGAGCAGGAAAAAGAAGGCGGCCCAGACCGATACCCAGAATAGCGTTTGTTTTTGTTCTGCCGAGAGGGGAAGAGGCATCTGCTGGGGCGTGGTCGGGACGAAGGAAGGGCTATTCTAACGCCTCTGCTGTTAAAAACACCATGCGCGGGGCCTACCAGTAGTTTAATATTTCCATAAATAAACTTTGAAGTGGAAGTCATGCTGTCTGTTCGTACCCAAGCCGCCATAGCGGCCCTGTCCCTGGCGTTCGCCGCGCATTCCCCTGCCATGGCAGCGGATGATGGCGAAAAATGCGAAGGCTTCAACCGCCTGCTGTGCCTGCCCATGGCCGCTGCAGCCAGCGTGGCAAACGCCGCCGCCAACGCCGCTGCCAACGTCGCCGAGGCGGTGAACTTCAAGAAGCCGTCCACCAAGGTCATCGACGCAACGGACGAGGGTGACCTGGACCGCATCAAGCGCTTCGACCCCAGGAAAGACCCCAGCTTTGCGCCGGAAAACATGCTGGGCGTGGCCGTCAATACCTACCTGACCAAGCCCGACCCGGCCAGGGACGCCAAGCGCTTCGCCGTCCTCGAATACCTGGCCGGGAAGGCCGACATCTCCGGCGAACTGGGTACCGTGCTGCTGCAGGAGACCGTGAGCCAGGCCTATTTCGCCCGCAATGCCCCGCAGGAAAGCTGGCCGCGCCGCCTGGCGCTGGCCCAACTGCTGATCGAGCACGGCGCCAGCGCCAAGGGCATCAACCTGTCCACCTGCGACCATTGCGAGACTGATAATGAATTCCTGGCGCTGCTGATCCAGGCCGGCGCCAACCCGAACGTCCAGTCCACGACTTATTCGGCCCTGCTCAACCGCTTCATCCGCAAGGACCAGTTTGACGCCGCCAAGCGCTTGGTCGCCCTGGGCGCCGATCCCAACGGCAGCACCTGGGGCAAGCGCAGCATGCTGGTGCGCCTGGTCAGCGAATGCGACAAGGACATGACGCGCAAGCTGGTTGCTCCCGAGCGCTTCGAAGCGGAGTGGCAGAAATGCGTGGCGGCGGTAACCGCCCGCGTCAGCTTCGCCATCGAACAAGGCGCCGACCCGAATGGCAAGGCCAGCCCGGACAACGAATGCCTGACGCCCTACGACGTCGCCCTGGAAAAGCAGAACGAGGAATTGGCTGCACGCCTGCTGAAGCTGGGTGCGCGCCCTGGATTTGGGGAAGTTTGCCGGTCCGGTGGCTGAAAACGGCCGATAACAAGAGAAAATGCGGGGGCAAAAATGCTAAAATAGCGGACTTGCCGTATTCGGCCACCGCTTTTCCATTCTTCCGCCTCAGTTGCGACAACACCATGAGCCAACCTTCGAATGTTTCCCTGTCCTACCGTGACGCAGGTGTCGATATCGACGCCGGCGACGCCCTAGTTGAAGCGATCAAGCCATTCGCCAAGCGCACCATGCGCGAAGGCGTGATGGGCGGCATCGGCGGCTTCGGCGCGCTGTTCGAGATCAGCAAGAAATACAAGGAGCCGGTGCTGGTTTCCGGCACCGACGGCGTCGGCACCAAGCTGAAACTGGCGTTCGAGCTGAACCGCCACGACACCGTGGGCATCGACCTGGTGGCCATGAGCGTGAACGACATCCTGGTGCAGGGCGCCGAGCCGCTGTTCTTCCTCGACTACTTCGCCTGCGGCAAGCTGAACGTGGCCACCGCCACCGACGTGATCAAGGGCATTGCCAAGGGCTGCGAGATCTCCGGCTGTGCCCTGATCGGCGGCGAAACCGCTGAAATGCCGTCCATGTACCCGGACGGCGAATACGACCTGGCCGGCTTCGCCGTCGGCGCGGTGGAAAAATCCAAACTGATCGACGGCAGCAAGATTCAGCCGGGCGACGTGGTGCTGGGCCTGGCCTCCTCGGGCGCCCACTCCAACGGTTACTCCCTGGTGCGCAAGATCATCGAAGTGGCCAAGCCGGACCTGGAAGCCGACTTCCACGGCCGCAAGCTGGCCGACGTGCTGATGGAGCCGACCCGCATCTACGTCAAGCCGCTGCTGGCGCTGATGGAATCGATGGAAGTCAAAGGCCTGGTGCACATTACCGGCGGCGGCCTGGTGGAAAACATCCCGCGCGTGCTGGCCGACAACCTGACTGCCGAACTGGATGGTTCTTCGTGGACCATGCCACCACTGTTCAAGTGGTTGCAGCAGCACGGCGGCGTGGCCGACGCCGAAATGCACCGCGTGTTCAACTGCGGCATCGGCATGACCGTCATCGTGTCCGCTGAAAACGCCGACGCAGCCGTCGCCCAGCTGACCGCAGCCGGCGAGACTGTATCCCGCATCGGCAAGATCCGCGCCCGCGCGGAAGGCGAACACCAGACCATCGTCGTCTAAGCGCCTGCCGCCCCAAGAACGGAGCCCTTCGCGGCTCCGTTTTTTTTGCCCCCGCCGTTCCGATTCAGCCATCTTATTGAAAATGATTCTCATTTGTATTATGATCGCCGAATTGCATTTTTATTCACTGCACACCACACAGCCAGCGGGCTTCCTTAAGTTGCGGAGAGCTGCCAGTCATTGAGGTTTTGCCAGGGAGCGCGATCCGGCATTCCCTTGGCATGGCACGCTTTCCAAGGAATCCCCTATGTGGACCAACTTCGCTGCCGCTGGAGCGGCGGTATGACTTCGCCCATCACCTGGGACTTGTTTGCGGACGCCCTGGCTTCGCAACACTATCTGGCCGCGCAACAGCGTGTGCTGCGCCAACTGATCGAGGCACTGCTGTTCGAGCAGGTGCTGGCTGCGGAAATCACGCAAGAGGATGACGGCGTGTGCTTCCACATTCCCGGCCGGACGGCGGCCGGCCAGCCGGTAGCCTATCGCTGCAAGGGCCGCGTCAGCGAGAGCTTCGGCCGCATCCGGGTGGATGGCGCCTCGCTCATGCGCAGCGCGCCCGATGGCGCGCGGCCCGTCGCATCGCTCCAGGAATTCGTGCTCGAAGCAGGCGCCTTGATCGATACCGACGAGAACCTGCTGCACCGCTTCCTGCATGAGCTGCAACAGACGCTGCAAAAAGACACGCTGGCACGCTACACGCGCCGGCAAGATGGCGAAGGGCGCGACCTGACCGCTTTGGAAGGCCAGTTGCAGGACGCGCACCCCTACCACCCCTGCTACAAGTCGCGCGTCGGCTTCGATCCGCTCGACAATGCCGCCTACGGGCCGGAGTTTGCCCCGGCGGTACGCTTGTCCTGGCTGGCGCTGCGGCGCGCCAAGGCCAACGTCGCCGCCTGCCGCGACATCGACTTGCCATCTTTCCTGCGCAGCGAAGCTGGCGAGGAGCAGTACGCGCGTTTCAGCGCCAGGCTGGCCGCCATGGGACTGGAGCCGGATGATTATTGGCTGTTGCCGGCGCACCCGTGGCATTGGCGCGAGAAGATCGCCAGCCAATTGTTCCCCTTGCTGCACAGCCGCGACCTGGTCTGGCTTGGCGAAGGCAGCGACGTGTACCGGCCGTTGCAATCGATCCGTTCGCTGGCCAATGCCACGCGTCCGCTGGCCGCCCATGTCAAACTGCCGATCGGTATCGTCAACACCTCGGCTGACCGCATCCTGTCCTGTCATAACGTGGAAAATGCGCCGCCGGTATCGGACTGGCTGAACGACATCCTGCAGCGCGACGCAGCGCTGCGCGCCACCGGACTGGTGTTCCTGCGCGAAGTGGCCGGCATCACTTATCGCGATGCCGGGCTGCCGCTGGCGCTGCAGGCAGCGCAATACGGCATGCTGGGCGCAGTCTGGCGCGAAAGTGCCGACCGTGCCTTGCAGGCTGGCGAAGCCGCCGCACCGTTTTCCGGCCTCTCGCAGTGTGAAGCGGATGGCCGCCCCTTCATCGCTCCGTGGGTCGAGCAGCATGGCCTGCTGCCGTGGCTGGATGCGCTGATGGAAGCCTCGCTGCCGCCGCTGATCCACCTGCTCTATGCGCAAGGCATCGGCATGGAGGCCCATGCGCAGAACATCGTGCTGATCCATCGCGCCGGCCTGCCCAACCGCATTGCGCTCAAGGATTTGCCGGGCGGCTTGCGCTTCGTGCGCCAATACCTGGCCGATCCCGGCATCTGCCCGCAGTTGCTGCCGACGCCATCGTTCCGCAAGCAGGTCAACGCCACCGCGGGAATGGAAAGCATGTCGCCGGAGGAGGTGCACGACTACTTCCACGACGCCGTATTCTTCATCAACTTCGGCGAACTGGCGATGTTCCTGCAGCAGCACTACGGCCTGGCGGAAGCCGATTTCTGGCGCCGCATCGCGGCCTGCATCGGCCGCTACCAGGCGCGCCATCCGGAACTTGTCGAACGCTTTGCGGCATTCGACCTGTTTGCTCCCGCCATCCGCATCGAGCAACTGGCCAAGCGCCGCCTGTTCGCGGAAATCGAAGCGCGCCTGCAAACCGTGCCCAATCCATTGCATCGATGGCGACCGAAGGCGAGCGCATGAGCACGCGCCGGATTGTCGCCGCCACGCTGGCGGGCCATTTCGCCGCCGCCTTTGCCGCGCTGGGCATGCCGCCGTTCTATGACCGCATCCTGCACGAGGCCTTGGGCAGCAATGCCGCATGGCTGGCCGGCTGGCTGTTCGTCATTCCGACGCTGGTGGCGGCGCTGTCCAATCCATGGTGGGGGCGCCTGGCCGACCGCTATGGCAAGAAGCGCTTGCTGTTGCGCGCCCATCTCGGGCTGGCGGTGAGCTTCTGGCTGACCAGCCTGGCCGGCAATGTCTGGCAGTTTGCCGCGGCGCTGATCCTGCAAGGCCTGTTGGGCGGCACCTTCGCCGCATCGAACGCCTACCTGGCCACGGTGGTGAGCGGCCATCGCCTGACCCGCTTGCTGACACTGATGCAAGGCTCGGCCCGCGCCGCCTTGTTTGCCGGGCCTGCCTTGATGGGAATGCTCTCCCATGGGGCCGAACCTTTGCTGATGTATCGCTACCTGGCGCTGCTGCCGCTCCTGTCTGCCCTGCTGGTCTGGCGCCTGCCGGCCGTCGCGGCCCCGCCGGCTGCGAGCGAGGCGCTGGCCACGGACGGCGATGGCAAGGCACTCGCCGGCGAAGCGATCCCGCCCGGCCAACTGTATGGCCTGCAATTCGCTTTCATTTTCGCGACGGTGATCACCTTTCCCTACTTCGTGCCGTATGCCGAGCAAACGCTGGCGAACTTGCCTGGGGCGGCGCCGGGGCTGCTGTTCGGACTGCCGCACCTGGTGTACTTGCTGTGCGCGCTGCCGTTGTCGCGCTTTTGCGGCCGCCGGCGCCTGCTTGCGACGCTGGCTGCCGCCCAGGCAGTGCTCATCGCGGCCTTGCTGGGACAGGCGGGCAGCCATTCTCTGGCAGCGCTGGCCGCATGGCGCCTCGTGATGGGCGTGGCGATGACGGCCAGCTATATCGCCTTGCACGGGATGGTGGCCGCGATCACCGACGCCGGCAACGCCGGCCGCCGTTTCGGCTCCCTTGAGGGCAGCACCAAATGGGGCGCGGTGGCAGCCGGCCTGGCTGCCGGCATCGCCGCCGAGCGCTGGGGATTGCAATCCCATTTCCTGCTTGGCGCGGCGGCGCTCGCGGCCAGTTGCATCTATCTCGTTGTACTCATGTTCCGCCTATACCGGGGCGATTTCAAACAGCCAGCGCACAGCACCGACTGATCGTGTAGCCAGCCATCACATGCTTGGAGAAATTTCATGTCGACATCAGCTTTGCACCGTAGTCCGAATATGTCGGCGGCGTACTGCGCCGCCAGCCAGCGCAGCCTGGAAACCCTGTTGAACTGCTATTGCCGCGAAGTGGCCATCCCGGAAGGACACGCCAGCGTCGGCCCGCTGTTCGGCCAGAACGACTGGCCGCTCGCCCTGCGTTGCGCACTGGCCACCGGCCAGGCCCTGCACATCGTGCTGCCGCGTCTCGATAGCCGCGTCGTGGTCGCCGTGCAGGATGACTCGCCAACCGCCAACTATCGCTACCTGTCCGCGCTGTATTGCAAGAGCGCCGGCCAGCCATGGGCCTTGCTGGATTGGCGCATGCTGGCCGACCTGATCATCCGCGACCTCGCGGCAAAGACCGGCCAGCCCTACAACCACGAATTGCTGGCGCAGATCGAAGACAGCGTGCAGGTCACCACGGCCATCCTGGAAGCACCATGGCCAAACGCGATGCCGTCCGATCCGCTGGCGGCCTACCTGGATTCCGAACAGTCGCTGACCTACGGCCATCCCTTCCATCCCGCGCCCAAGAGCAGGCAAGGCTTCAGCGCAGAAGACCTGCGCCGCTATTCGCCGGAACTGCGCGGCGGCTTCCCTCTGCACTATTTTGCCGTGCAGCGCGACGCCGTGCTGCAGCAGTCGACCCTGGCGCAATCCTGCGGTGACATCCTGGCCGCCCAGGCGCCGCAAGGGGTGGTGGCCGGCGACGACTACCTGCTGGTTCCCGCCCACCCTTGGCAGGCGCGCTGGCTGCTGGAAAAGCCGCTGATCGCCGCCGCCATGCGCGACGGCCGTATCCGCCACCTGGGAGCGCAAGGCGAGCTGTATTACCCGACCTCCTCGGTACGCACCCTGTACCAGCCCGGCAACCCATATTTCTACAAATTCTCGCTGCATGTGCGCCTGACCAATTGCGTGCGCAAGAACGCGGTGTACGAGCTGGAAGGCGCGTTGCAAGTGAACCGCATCATGAGCGGCCTGATTCCGGAACTGAGGGAGCGCTTCCCCGGCGCCGCCATCATGCCGGAACCGGCCTTCCTCTCGGTCAACCTGCGCGACGGCGACGCCGATGCCAAGCGCGAAATCACGGAAGGCTTCGGCCTGATCTTGCGCGGCAATTTCGACCAGCACAACCTGCTGCCGGGCGCCGTGCCCCTGCTGGCCGGTGCCTTGTTCGGCAACCACGTACTGGGCGAGGCGCGCCTGTCGGCACTGCTGCGCCAGATCGCCGAGCGTGAGCGCATGGCGCCCGAGGCGGTGGCTGTCGAGTGGTTCTCGCGCTATGTGCAACAGATGATGTATCCGGTGCTGCATTGCTACTTCGCGCACGGCGTCGTGTTCGAGCCGCACCTGCAGAACGTGGTGATCGGCTTGGTCGGGGATTGGCCGGCGCAAGCCTTCCTGCGCGATTTCGAAGGCGTCAAGCTGGTGCAGGAAGAGTGGGGCGCCAGCCGCCTGTCCGGCGTCAGCCAGCGTGCGCAGGCAGCGCTGCAGTACGACCGCGAGCGCGGCTGGAAGCGCATCGCCTACTGCCTGTTCGTCAACAATTTTTGCGAAGCGATCCACCAGCTGGCAGCCGGCAATCCGGCCCTGCAGCAAAGGCTGTGGACGCAGGTACGCCATCACCTGCAGCAATACCAGCACCTGCACGGCACGACGGAATCCGCCGCGCGCATCGCTTCGGTACTCGATGGCGAACCGTTGCCGGCCAAGGGCAACCTGTGCAACCGCTTCCTCAAGCAGGCCGACCGCGCGGCCGACTACGCGCCCTTTGTCAATCCGCTGGCCGCCATCAAGGAGCAACTCGCATGAGGCTCGACTGGGACCGCGCGATCGCGGCGGCGAAGCAGGCGCACGCCGCCTTGGATGAACCGCTGTGCGCCTTCATCTACGACTTGCCGGCGCTGAAGCGCCACGCGGTGCATTTGCGCGAAGGATTGCCCGGCCAATGCGACTTCTTCTACGCGATCAAAGCCAATTCGGACGTTCCCCTGCTGCAAACGCTGGCGCCAACCGTCGATGGTTTTGAAGCCTCGTCCGGCGGTGAAATCGCCTGGCTGCGCCAGCATTTTCCGCAGGTGCCGGTGATCTTCAGCGGACCGGGAAAATTGGATAGCGAGCTGGCGCTGGCCTTGCAGCATGGCGCCACGGTGCACGTGGAAAGCCTGCATGAACTGGAACGCCTGGCGGTGCTGGCCCACGCCGGCGGCAAGCCGGCCTCGATCCTGCTGCGCGTCAATCCGCCGCTGGCCGAGCTGGCGACCACCACGCTGGTAATGGGCGGCAAGCCGACCCAGTTCGGCATCGCCATCGAGCACTTGCCGGCTTGCCTGGAACGGCTGCGGCAAGAGCCACTCCTGGAGTTGCGCGGCTTCCACTTCCACCTGCTGTCGCACCAGCTCGATGCGGACAAACACCTGCAATTGCTGTCAGCCTACCTGCGCCAGGCGCGCGAATGGTGCGAACAATACGGCTTGCGCATCGAGCATATCAACGTCGGTGGCGGTATCGGGGTCAATTACCGCGAACCGCAGCGCCAGTTCGACTGGCCGCGCTTCAGCGCCGGCCTGGCAAGCTTGCTGGCCGAAGAAGCACGCCAGCATGGCGATGACGTGCCGCGCCTGCGCTTTGAACTCGGGCGTTTCGTCAGCGCGTTTTGCGGCTACTACGCCACCGAGGTGCTGGACATCAAGGAGGCGGGAGAGCGCGTATTCGCCATCGTGCGCGGCGGCACGCATCACTTCCGTACCCCTTATGCACAGGGCCACAGCCATCCGTTCCGGGTAGTGCCGGTGGAGGATTGGAACCATCCCTATTCGCGTCCCGAATCCGTGCAGCGGTCGGTGACGGTCGCCGGCCAGTTATGCACGCCGAAAGACGTGCTGGCCAGCGACGCCATGCTCGATCGCCTGCGGGTCGGCGACCTGCTGCTGTTCCAGTATGCGGGCGCTTACGCCTGGCACATCTCGCACCACGATTTCCTGCGCCATCCGCATCCACAGCATATCTACCTGCAGGAAGATGCGTAGGCCTTAACGATTTTTTTAACGTCACATCCGAAGGAAAGTCATGCAACATCGTCGTATTCAACCCCATGTCCTGGCGCTGGCCGCCGCCGCACTGTGCTCGCAATTTGCCTATGCGGCGGACACCGAACTGCCGATGGTCACCGTGCAGACGGCAGCGGCGTCCGATCCGCTGCACGGCACCAGCAGCGCCACCAAGCTCGATGTGCCGCTGCGTGACGTGCCGCAGTCGGTGCAGTTCGTCGACAAAGAGCTGATCCGGGCGCAAGGGGCGGTGGATATGAAAGATGTGCTGCGCAACGTCAGCGGTGTTGCCCCGTCCCAGGGGGAAGGGCGGCGCGACCAGTTCTACATCCGGGGCTTCGACGCCACCCGCGACACCCTGCTTGACGGCATGCGCGACGACAGCCTGTATTTCCGCGACCTGGGCAATGTGGAACGGATCGAGGTGCTGAAGGGCCCGGCCGCGGTGCTGTACGGCCGTGGCTCGGCGGGCGGCGTGATCAACCGCGTCACCAAGAAGCCGGTGAAAACGCCGGTGCGCGAAGTGACGTTGAGCGGCGGCTCGGAGAACTTCCGCCGCATCGACCTGGACCTGGGCGGTGCTGCTGGCGAACAGGCAGCGTTCCGCCTGACCAGCGCCTACGAAGCGGGCGACAACTACCGCGACGTGGTCCATTCCGAGCGTGCAGTGCTGGCGCCATCCATCGCCTGGACGGCGGGGCGCGACACCAGCTTCCTGCTGCAAACCGAATTCCTTCACCAAAACCGTACCCCCGATCGTGGCATCCCTTCGCTGAACGGCGTGCCGGCCGATGTCCCGGTCGGCAACTTCTACGGCGAGCGCTATGACTACGCCAGGACGGATGCGCAAAATGCCCGCTTCAATGTCGAACATGCGGTCAACGACAAGCTGGTTCTGCGCAATAGCTTCCAGTATTCGAAGCTGAAGCTGGATGCGATCAATACCCGCACCCTGGGCCTGGCTGCAGCCAACACGCAAGTGCGTCGCCAGATCACCTACTTCCCTCAGGACCAGAGCAATTTCCTGAACCAGACCGAAGCGGCGTATCAGCTCGATGCCGGCGGCGTTCGTCATTCGCTGATGACCGGCGTTGAGCTGGGACACCAGAAGTCCGGCCGCCTGGTGCGTGCTGCCGCGACCACGCCGGTCAGCTTGCAGGCGCCACAGCAGCTCATGGCCATGCCGGACCTGGCCGCGTTGCCGGTCACGATCGACAACGACTTCAAGGCCGATACGGCCGCATGGTATGCACAGGACCAGGTCTCGTTTAACGAGCAGTGGAAGATGCTTGCCGGCGTGCGCTTCGACCGCTTCAAGCAGGAACAGGAGGACCGGCGCACCGGCTTGGTCCAGAGCCGCACCGACTCGGTGTGGAGCCCGCGCATCGGCGTGGTTTACCAGCCGGGCCAGGCGCACGCGCTGTACGCAAACCTGAGCCGCTCCTTCCTCCCGGTAGGGAATGACTTCTTCTACGGCGGCAAGGATTTTGCACAGATCAAGCCAGTTGAATCCTTGCAGAAGGAGATTGGCGACAAGAGCGAATGGTTCGATGGACGCCTGCAGTCGACCGTCGCCCTGTACGAGATCACGCAACGCAATGTGGCGACCAAAGACCCTTCAGATCCGGCAGGCGTGCGCCAGGTGCAGACCGGCGAACAGCAAAGCCGCGGGCTCGAAGTCGACTTGACGGGCAGCCTGGCGCAGGGCTGGAAAGTGTTTGCCAATGCCACCGTCAACCACGCCCGCATTACCCAGTCCAACAACTACAGGGTGGGCAATCGCCCCGCCAACATTCCCAAGCATGCGGCGGGCTTGTGGTCCAACTATGAGCTGGGCCACGGCTTTACCATCGGCGCCGGCGCCTTCTACGTGGGAGACCGTTTCGCCGTTGAGGACAATGCGGTGCGCTTGCCATCCTATGTGCGCTTCGATGCGATGCTTGGCTACAAAGGCAAGAACTGGGAAGCCGGGCTGAACCTGAACAACCTTGCCGACAAGGTGTATTACGAATCGGCCAACAACAACTTCCAGATCCAGCCAGGTGCGCCGCGTAGCGTCATGGCTTACGTGCGCGTGAAGATCTGAGCTATCGACGGGTGAACTCCATGACCCAGTTGGTCTGCCAGCTGGTGCCATCATCCCAGGAGTAGGCTTGCTCCCAGCGCGCCTGGCGCTCGCTGCTGCGGGTCCAGGTGAAGCGCACGCGGGCCGTGCGGCCTTTGTAGACTTCTTCGCCTTCGAAGCGTCCCACGCCATCGGCATCGAAACGGCCCACCGCCGGCGGCAGCAAGGTGCCGGTGGCGGGATCGAGCCCGCCGTCGCGGTTGGTCAGCCAGTAGATGCTCCAGCGCCCGGTCGTTGGATCGAATACGCGCAAGGTCATCGCCACGAAGCCGGGCCGCCAGTCGCCCAGCGGCCGGTACTCGTCGTAGTTGCCGATGCCGGCCGGCAGCGCGTGCACCAGGTTGCTGGCGCTGAAGGTTTCCCACGGGCTGTCCGGATTGGCGTAATCGGACTGGCGCCGGTTCTGCACCGTCCAGTCGCCGTGCAGGAAGTCGAAAGCATGCCGCGCCCGTTCGATTTCGGCGGCAGCAGGTGCACTTGCCGTCGCCGTGCCGCCGACCGCGCCAGCCGCGCCGCTTGCCGCCAGCGCCAGTGCCCCAATCAGTTTTTTCATGGTTGTCTCCTGTTTGAAAGAGCCACCATGCTAGGCCGCCAACAGGCGAGAACTTGCCCTATATGCCGGCAGTATCTGAATCCGATACCTCGGCGGAATTTCGGGGCTTGTGCAAAGCGCTGGCGCGATCATTTCGTCCTTGCCAAACGAAAGGACACGCCATGCTCACCACAATCTTCATTGTTTTCGCCGCCTGCTTTGTACTGGAGCGCCTGCGCCCCGGCTGGAAACTTCCCCGTATCCGCACCTGGCCCGTGCGCGTTCTTGCCATCAATGCCGTGCAGCTTGGCGTCGTGCTGCTGGCCGGCGTGAGCTGGGAACGCTGGACTTCGCAAGCCTCGCTGCTGCACTTGTCGGACCATGTCGGCCCGGTTGTCGGCGGCCTGCTGGCCTACTTCATCGCCACCTTTGTGTTCTACTGGTGGCATCGCGTGCGCCACGAATCGGATTTGCTGTGGCGCCTGTTCCACCAGATCCACCACAGCCCGCAGCGCATCGAAGTCATCACCTCGTTCTACAAGCATCCCGGCGAAATGATCGTCAACTCGATCATCGGCAGCCTGCTGGTCTATGCCTTCCTTGGCCTGTCTCCGGAATCCGGCGCGGTCTATACGCTGTGCACCGCGCTCGGCGAATTCTTCTACCACACCAGCGTTACCACGCCGCGCTGGGTCGGCTGGTTCTTCCAGCGTCCCGAGATGCACCGCATCCACCACCAGTACGGCCGCCACAAGAACAACTACGGAGACATCGTGTGGTGGGACATGCTGTTCGGAACCTACGAGAACCCGGAGAAGTTCGAAGCCACCTGCGGCTTCGATCCCGACAAGGAAGAACGCCTGGTGGACATGCTGGCCTACCGCGACGTCCACCAGGAGTGATCAACGCAGCGGCAGCGCGATCGGCCGCATTGGCGCCGCATCCGCACCGCGCAGCTTGAGCGAGGCGCCGATAAAGGCAAACTCATAGACCTTGTCGCGCGCCAGTTCTTCCAGGTTGACCAGCTCCATGATGGGCACCCCATGCTCGGCCAGCAGGTAGGTGTGGACCGGGATGTAGTTGTCCTTGGCCTCGGAAGGAAAGGCCTCGAAGCTCAGGTTGTCCGCCCCCACCACCATCGCGCCGTTCTGCTCCACCAGGAAGCGCGCCGCATCCAGGCCCATGCCGGGCGGGTTCTGCATGAAGGCCTGGGCCTTCTCGAACTGCTGCATGCGCCCGGTGCGGATCAGCACCACATCGCCTTTCTGCAGCGCCACCTTCTGTCGCGCCAGCGCTTCGGCCAGGTCCTTGCCAGTGACGCGGTAGTTATCCGGCAGCATGAAGACGCCCTTGGCCGCCGCCACGTCGATCAGCACGCCGCGCGCCACGATGGGCGGCAGCTTCTCCGCACCGGCCACTTTCCAGCCCCGGTCTCCCAGGTGTTCGGAAGCCTTGAAGCCATTCCAGATCTTGCCATTCAGGCCGAAGTGGTTGAGCGCATCGATATGGGTGCCCATGTGCGCATACATCGAGATGGCGCTGCCCGTGTAGCTGACGTGCTGGTTCATGGCTTTGCCGGTCTCCATCGGGTCCGACAGCACATTGCCGTGCGGCGTATGCGTCATCCACATCAGGTAAGGCGGGTCGCCGGCAGCCTGCCAGCTCGGCATGCCGACGAAATAGTCCACCGACAGGTCGTATGCGCGGCCTCCGCTGATGCGGGCCAGGATGGCCGCGCGGGAGGCTTGCGTGACCAGGTTCAGGCGCCCGATCTCATCTTGCGGCCCCCACGGGCTGGTGCCTGGTTCGGCGGCCAGGGCATTGGCGGACAGCAGCAAGGCGGCGAGGGTAGTTGCGAGTCTCATCTTGGTTCCTTTGAAAGAAAGTTCAGTGAGGCCAGCATATTTGATTCTGCTGCTAAGATAATCAGCCGTTTTTGATAAAGACTTTTTACCAGGAGGATCGAATGGACAAGCTGGCGGCCATGCACGCCTTTCGCCGCGTGGTCGAGCGCGGCAGCTTCAGCAAGGCGGCCGAGGAACTGGGGCTGTCGCCGGCCGGCATCGGCAAGCAGGTGCGCTGGCTGGAGCAGGGCCTGCACGCAGCACTGCTATTGCGCACCACGCGCACCATGAGCCTGACCGACACCGGCCGCGCCTATTTCCAGGAATGCTGCCGCCTGCTCGACGAACTGGAGGAGCTTGAACGCAGCACCAGCGGCGAGCAGGCCGCCATGAAAGGGCGCGTGCGTATCAACGCACCGATGTCGCTCAGCCTGGTGGTGCTGCCGCCGCTGCTGGCGCGTTTCATGGACCAGTATCCCGAGATCGACGTCGAGCTGACCATGGCGGACCGCTTGCTCGACGTAGTGGCGGAAGGCTTCGACCTGTCGCTGCGCGTGCGCACCACGCTGCCCGATTCCTCGCTGGTGGTACGTTCGGCCGGCAAGGTGGAGCAATGGCTATGCGCCTCCCCCAGCTACCTGCGAGAACACGGCGCGCCGCAGGAGCCGCACGACCTGCTTGCCCACCGCGCCCTGGCCTTCCGCCTGGCGGAAGCGCCCGGCCTGTGGCGGCTGGATGGCGAGGGAGGGACGGTCGAAATCGAGCCGCCGGTGCGCATGTGGCTGGACAACAGCCTGATGCTGGGACAGATGCTGGCGGCCGGGCAGGGCATCGGTTCGCTGCCATCCTTCATTGCCCGGCCGATGCTGGCCCACGGCGCGCTGGAACGCGTCCTGCCGGCCTGGCATTTGCAACCGCGCGTGGCCTACATCGTTTATCCCGGCAACCGCCACCTGCAGACCAAGGTGCGCGCCCTGTCCGACTTCCTGGCGGCGGAATTGCCGGCGATGCTCTAACGCTTGAGGATCTTCGGCACCGGCGCCGGGCGCAGGCGGTAAGCGTCCGGCATGCCGGAGCCGAGCAGGGGGCGCAGGTACATGCGGAAGGCATCGGTCACGCCGGTGCCTTTCTCGTCAATGAATTCGTCTTCCATGGTGCGCGTCTTGCCTGCCACCGCTTCCAGCGGCATCAGCTCATAGTCGACCGAATAGAAGCCGGTGCGCTTGATCGCCACCGAGCCGTTGCGGTCGCCCCACATGGCGAACTGCACGGCCTTCTCGCCCACTTCGCGCGCCTCGCGCTGGTCCACGTCGGACACGCAACCGATGAAGGAGCGCTGCAGGTAGCCGAAAGTATCGCCGCGCACGCGCTTGATGCCCAGCTTGTCCTTGATCTCGTCGCACAGCAGGTCGGCCAGCGCGCCGGTGCCGGACAGCTGCACGTTGCCATGCGCATCGCGCTCCACTTCCTTCGCCAGCAAGGTGGCGATCGGCGCGCCGGATGCATCGTGGATGCCCTCCGACACCGCCACCACGCAGCGCCCGTAGCGCGCGTAAGTGTCCTTGACGTCGGCCAGGAACTGCTCGATCGAGAATACGCGCTCCGGCAGGTAGATCAGGTGCGGCCCATCGTCCGGGAATTTCTTGCCCAGTGCGGAAGCTGCCGTCAGGAAGCCGGCATGGCGGCCCATGACCACGCCCACGTACACGCCCGGCAGCGAAGCGTTATCCAGGTTGGCGCCGGCAAAGGCCTGTGCCACAAAGCGCGCAGCGGAGGGGAAACCCGGCGTGTGGTCATTGCCCACCAGGTCGTTGTCGATGGTCTTGGGGATGTGGATGGCGCGCAGCGGATAGCCGGCAGCCTGCGCCTGCTCGGCCACGATGCGCACGGTATCCGAGGAATCGTTGCCGCCGATGTAGAAGAAGTGTTCGATCTCGTGCGCCTTCAGCACCTTGAAGATCTCTTCGCAGTACTTCAGGTCCGGCTTGTCGCGTGTGGAACCGAGGGCGGAGGAAGGGGTGGCGGCGACCAGTTCCAGGTTATGGCTGGTCTCCTGCGTCAGGTCGACGAAGTCCTCGTTGACGATGCCGCGCACGCCGTGCAGCGCACCGTAGATGCGCGTCACGTTGCGGAAGCGGCGCGCTTCGAGCACGACGCCGACCAGCGACTGGTTGATCACGGCGGTCGGACCGCCCCCTTGTGCGACCAGGATTTTGCCAGACGACATCGCGCTGCCTCCTTCGAAGTGAGTGACGGACGAGCCGCCAGCTTACTCCGTTTTTGCCCCCGCGCCGATATGCTTGTCGAGGAATTTCTCGACCCGGCCCCAGAAGTCGAGGCGGGTCTTGAGGGTGAACCAGTGGTCTTCCCCCTCGTATTTCACGTATTCGGCATTGGCCTTGGCATCGTCCAGTTCCCAGCGCATTTTACTGAAGTGCGCGTAAGGGACCCGGAGGTCGTCAGTGCCATGTGCCAGCAGAATCGGACGCTTGATGCGGGCCGCCTGTTTCAGGGGCGATGTCGCCGCTAACTGCGCGGCATCCTTTTTCAGGTCACCCACCAGCATCGGCACGTCGTTGGTCTTGTAATCGCCCTGCCGGTCGCCACGCAAGGACATGCCGCCGTCATACATCAGCGGAAGGTCGGTGATAGCCTGGTAGGCAATACCGCAGCGGTACAACCCAGGGTCGTTGACCAGGCCCATTAGGGCAGCGTAGCCCCCATAACTGCTACCCATGATGCAAACACGGGCAGGGTCTGCAATGCCTTTTTCAACAGCCCACTTGACGCTGTCGGCGATATCGTCTTGCATTTTCAGGCCCCATTGCTTGAGGCCCGCGGCAAACAACTTGTAACCGAAGCCGGTCGAACCGCGGTATTCCGGTTCCAGCACGGCGTAGCCGCGCGAGGCGAGGAACTGGGCGTCGGCGTCCCAGCCCCATTCATTGCCGCGCACGTACGGGCCCCAATGCACGAGCACTACCATCGGCAGCTTGTTGCCGCCTTTGGCCGGCTTTGTCAGCCAGGCCGGGATCTGCATGCCGTCGCGGGCACTGACCTTGACCAGTTCCTGGCGCCCCATTTCAGCTGGGTTGATGTCGGGCCGGCTCACGCCAATCACTTTCAACTGGCCGGTCTTGCTGTTGTATAGCGAGAAGGTGCGCGGCTGGCGATCGGAATAACTTTCAACCAGCAGCCATGGCACTTCCGGCGCTGCCGGCGGGGTGATCAAATTCACCGTGCCTGCCAGCTTCTTGTCCACGTCGGCCTGGGCCGCCTTCATGCCCGCGTCGAACCAGAGACTGCTGCGCGCGTCAGCCAGGTAATGGATACCAAGCAAGCGCTTGTTCGAGTACACCACTTCGCCGCTGAAGTCGTAGTCGCTCAGCGAGACCAGCGGCGCCGGGTCAACCTTGCCGTTGCTCAGGTCCATGGTGTGCAGCGCAGCCTTGTCATCTTTCAATCGGGCCTTGACCAGCATTTGCTGTTCGTCGACGAAGCCGATTGGTGCAACGCCGCCTTCACCGCTGTCGAAGGCCGGGAAGGTGCCCAAGGCGCGCCATGTGCCGCTGGCGGGGTCGTGATAGTGGACAGTTTCCATGCCTTCTTTGCTGGACACCATGACGTTGGGGGCGCCCTTTTGGTCCAGCAACCAGCTTTTCGCAGCTGCAGGCCTATTGACCAGGGTGGCCTGCCCGGTCGAAGTGTTCAACTTGACCAAGTCGGTGCGTTCGACGAAATGGTCTTTCCACTCGAGGCGACGCATGTAGATGAAATCCGAATCCTGTGCGCCCTCTTCGTTCATCAAATAGGTACTCCACGGCTCGACACGGACCATTTTGTCGTTGATTGAGGTCCAGTCGTGAGAGACCAGCTGGCGCGTGTTCTTGCCATCGCGGTCAACGGCGTACAGGCCGGGGGCAAAATAGTCCTCGCCCGATTTGCGTTTCATGTTGTACACGCTATACACCAAGCGCTTGTCGTTAACCCAGCGGATATCGCCAATATCATATTCGCTCGGGCGAGCACCGCCGACTGTGGCCTGGCTTTCACTGTCGATGATGACCATGCCGTCCCGCATGGTGCTGTTACCGACGCGCAGTGCCACGTAGCGACCGCTCGGCGACAGGACTGCGTTCTTGAATTGGGCCGGTTCGAAGAATTGCTGCAGCGGCGGGGCCGCGTGCGCCAGGCCGCCGACGGCGGCCAGGGACAGAAGAAAATGCTTGATCATCATGCTTGCTGCCAATACTGTTGTGGGAAATGTATGTTACTGGAATGGCAAGCTTTAAAAACTAGCCAAATGTAACTTTCCCCTTGATCCGTGGCGGGCGAACCGGGTCCGCCACGGCTTGCCCTATCATTTCTGGCCGATATGCTTGTCGAGGAATTTCTCGACCCGGCCCCAGAAGTCGAGACGGGTCTTCAACGTGCTCCAGCCGTGGCCTTCGCCGATGTATTCAACAAATTCGGCATCGGCCTTGGCCTCCTGCAGCGCGCTGCGCAGCTTGGTGTAGTGCGGGAAGGGGACGCGGCGATCATCCGTGCCATGCGCCAGCAGCAGCGGGCGCTTGATGCGTGCCGCCTGCTTCAGCGGCGAAGTTGCAGTGAACTGCGCGGCGTCTTTTTCCAGGTCGCCCACCAGCACCGGCACCCCGTAGGTCTTGTAATCGGGTGGCAGGTCGGACAGGACGGCCATGCCGCTGTCGTACAGCAGGGGGATGTCGGTGACGGCCGCGTACGCGATGCCGCAGCGATAAACGCCTGGATCGTTGACCAGGCCCATCAGCGTGGCGTAACCGCCATAGCTGCCGCCCATGATGCACACGCGCCCAGGATCGGCGATGCCTTTGTCCACCGCCCACTTGACGCTGTCGGCAATATCGTCCTGCATTTTCAAGCCCCATTGCTTCCGGCCTGCATTGAACAACTTCAGGCCGTAGCCGGTGGAACCGCGGAATTCCGGCTCGAGCACGGCGTAACCGCGCGAGGCAAGGAACTGCCCATCGGCATCCCAGCCCCATTCACTGCCGCGCACATAAGGCCCGCCATGGACCAGCACCACCATCGGCAGCTTCTTGCCGCCCTTGGCCGGCAATGTCAGCCAGGCCGGGATCTCCAGCCCGTCGCGGGCGCGGTACTTGACGATGTCCTGGGCGCCCATTTCGGCGGCCTTGATGTCCGGGTGCGTGCCACCCAGGCCTTTGACTTCACGGGTGTTGCTGTTGTACAGGGAATAGAAGCGCGGCTGGCGATCCGAGTAGCTGGCTACCAGCATCCAGGCGCTGTCCGGGTGCGTCGGCGGAGTGATGATGTTCACCAGGCCAGCCAATTGCCGGTCCACTTCTTTCTGCGCCGCTTGCAGCGCCGGGTCGAACCAGGCGCTGGAGCGGGCGTCGGCCAGGTAATGGATGCCGACCAGGCGCTGCTGGGAATACACCATGCGGCCGTTGAAGTCGAAGTCCGCCATCGCCACCAATGGCTCGGCATCGATCTTGCCCGTGCCGAGGTCCATCAGGTACAGCGCGGCCTTGTCGCCGTTCTTGCGGGTCCTGACCAGCAGGCGCTTGTCGTCATAGAAACCGATCGGCGACAGGCCTTGTGAGCTGCTGCCGTAGGTTGCCTGGGTCGCGACGTCGCGCCATTCGCCGCCAGCGTCGCGGTAATTGATGGTCTCATTGCCGTCTTTCGAAGACACCATGATCGTCGGCACGCCCTTGTGGTCCAGCATCCAGCCCTGCGATATGCCTGGATGGGACAGCACGCTGGATTGGCCGCTCGCGGTGTCGAGCTTGACCAGTTCGGTACGCTCGATGTCGTAGCCAGCCTTCGCCGTCCAGATCGGGCGCTCGACGTAGATGATGGTGGAATCCTGGGCGCCATCCTCATCCATCAGGTAAGTATTCCATGGCTCCAGCCGCGACTTGATATGCGAACCTGTGCTTTGATTGCCGCCGTGGTGTTCAGCCAGCTGGCGCGTTTCCTTGCCGTCGCGGCTCATGGCATAGAGTCCCGGGGCAACGCGACGGTCCCCCGGCGCCGCGTCTTTGTCCGTGACGGTATAGACCAGGCGCTCATCGTTGACCCAACGGATGTGGCCAACGTCGTATTCGGCCAGCCGTTTGGTGCTCACCACTTGCAAAGTGTCGGTATCGATCACAGCCAGCGAATCGCGGGTCTCGTTGCTGCCGACGCGCAGCGCCAGGTAGCGGCCGCTCGGCGAGAGCCGGGCTTCCTTGTAGCGCGCCGCTTCGAAGAAATGCTGGGCTGGCGGCGCAGCCTGGGCCAGTCCGGCCACGGTAGCCAGTCCGGCCAGGAAATACTTGATCATTGGAGAAGAATGCAGGGGTTGTCGGCGAAGGCTTCTAGTGGGGATGCTGCTGCGGCAGCAGCATCTCCAGAGCGTGCGATGGGATATTCACAGGAAACGAATGTTACTCTATTGGCAATCATAACTACTAGCCAAATGTAACATTCGTTTATTCTGGCGTGCGGATGTGGCGCACAAGCGACAAGGTGCGCGCATCCGGCGCCGGCGTCAGCAGGCTGACTGCCACCAGCGTTGCCAGGCCGGCCGGCACGCCAAACACGCCGGCCGAATTGGCGGCAATGCCGAACCACTGCCCGCTGAGGCTGCCGCCCAGTACCGGGTTGGCATGCAGCATGTAGTACAGGCAGGTGAAGAAGCCGGCCACCATCGCGGCCATTGCGCCCTGATGGTTGGCGCGCTGCCAGAACACGCCGGCCACCAGGGCCGGGAACAGCGTCGATGCTGCCAGCGAGAAGGCGGCCCCCACCAGGGACAGGATGTCGCCCGGCTTGGTCGAGGCGGCATAGGCGGCAATGAAGGCCACAGCCAGCAACAGCAGCTTGGAAATCGTCACCCGCTTCTGGGTCGATGCCTGCGGGTCGACGATCTTGTAGTACACGTCATGCGAAAGCGCATTCGAGATCGCCAGCAGCAGGCCGTCGGCGGTCGACAGCGCTGCCGCCAGCCCGCCTGCCGCCACCAGTCCCGACACCACATACGGCAAGCCGGCAATCTCGGGCGTGGCCAGCACCAGCACGTCGCTGTCGATCTGGATTTCCGCCAGCTGCACAATGCCGTCCAGGTTGATGTCGCTGATCGACAGCAGCGGGCTGGTCTTGTCCACATTGGCCCAGTAGGAGACCCAGGTCGGCAGGTGGGCGAAGTCGCTGCCCACCAGCGAGCTGTAGATGTCGTACTTGACCAGCACCGCCAGCGCCGGGATGGTCAGGTACACCAGCAGGATGAAGAACAGGGTCCAGAACACCGACACCCGCGTCGCCTGCACCGAAGGCGTGGTGTAGGAGCGCATCAGGATATGCGGCAGGGCCGCCGTGCCCACCATCAGGCAGAACACCAGCGCCAGGAAGTTGTTGCGCTTCTGGTCCGACTGCTCGCGGTCGGCGCCGGGAAAAGGCTCGGCGTGCTTCACCAGTTCGCGTCCGCGCGCCAGGTTGTAGTTACGCTGCGCGGTCCACACGACGGCCGCGTCTTCCACGGTTTTCGGATAGTTGGCCAGTGCCCGTTCTGCAGCGCGGATTTCCAGCAGCGAGCCATTGCGCTGCTTGACCATGTCCAGGTTGTGCTGCGCCTCGAGCCGGCCCGAATCCCAAGAGGCGGGCAAGCCGTGCAGCCGCACGCCGAAATCGTCGGCGCGCTGCAGGAACACTTCGCGCACCTCGGCCTCTTTCTCGTCGCGCGCCAGCTGTGTCTCGCGTGCGCTGAGCTTGGGCAGCAGCTTGCCGTAGGCGACCTGCGGTACCGGATTGCCGCCGTGCTTGACCGCCAGCCACATGGCCGGCATCAGGAAGGCCACCAGGATGATGATGTACTGCGCCACCTGCGTCCAGGTAATGGCCCGCATGCCGCCCAGGAAGGAGCACACCAGGATCGACGCCAGGCCGAGGAAGATGCCGACCGAGAAATCGACGCCGGTAAAGCGCGAAGCGATCAGTCCCACAGCGTAGATCTGCGCCACCACGTAGGTGAAGGAAACGATGATGGTGGCGCCGACAGCCATCAGCCGCACGGCGCGGCCGTTGTAGCCGCCGCCGTAGCGCGCCGCGAAAAAGTCGGGGATCGTGTACTGGCCGAACTTGCGCAGGTAGGGCCCGATCAGCAGCGCCACCAGGCAGTAGCCGCCGGTCCAGCCCATGATGTAGGCCAGGCCGTCGAAGCCGTGCAGGTACAGGCCACCGGCCAGCGAAATGAAGGACGCGGCCGAAATCCAGTCGGCCGCCGTGGCCATGCCGTTGAACAGCGAGGGCACTCGCCTTCCCGCCACGTAATACTCCGCCACGTTGGAAGTGCGGCTGATCACCCCGATCGCCGCGTACAGGATGATGGTGGCGAACATGAACAGGTAGCCGATCCACAGGCGCGGCATGCCTTCCTTTTCCAGCATCGCCAGCGCGAGCAGGAACATGGCGAAGCAGCCGGTAAAGATCGTGTAGTAGCGCTGCAGCTTGCGGAAGAAGGGCGTCCTCATGCCTGGCCCCCGCTTTCGCGCAACTGCTCGCTTCTATAGCGCCGCTCCAGCGCGCGCATGCGCCAGGCATAGAAGCCGATGATGGCAAGGTAGATCAGCGAAGCGCCTTGCGCCGCCAGGTAGAACGACAGCGGCCAGCCGAAGATCGACAGCCCGCTCAATTCGCGCGCGAAGAAAATGATGCAGAACGTGGTGAGCAGCCAGGTGGCCAGCAGCCAGCCGGTCATGCGGCGTACGCGGCGCCAGTGGCGCTCGAGCTTATCCAAAATGCGGTACCTCTTCTTCTTCGGGCGGCGTGTCCGGCACGCGCAGCGGGAACGTCACGCGGAACAGGCAGCCCGGATATTTCGGGTCGGTGGTGCGCGGGTTGGCGAACAGGTCGACTTCCGCATCGTGCTGCTGCGCCACTTCGCGCACGATCGGCAGGCCCAGGCCGGAGCCCTCGGTATTGCTGCCCAGGATGCGGTAGAAGCGCTCGAACACATGGCCGCGTTCCGCCGCCGGGATGCCGGGGCCGTTGTCTTCTACTTCGAGCAGGGCATGCCTGCCTGTGCGGCGCACGCGCACCGTGACGGCGCTGCCGCGCGGCGTGTAGCGCAAGGCATTGTCGATCAGGTTGGACAGCATCTCGCGCAGCATCATCGCGTTGCCGGAAATCGGCACGTCCTCGGTCGGCGGTTCATAGCCAAGGTCGATGCCGTAGTTGAAGGACGCCTGCACCCAGTCGTGCACCGTGCTGCGCGCCACTTCGCCCAGCTCCAGCGGCTCCATCGCGGTGCCGGCCTGCGGCTGGTTCTCGGCGCGTGCCAGTGCCAGCAGCTGGTTGACCAGGCGGGTGGCCGCCTGCGACGACTTGGCCAGCTGTTCCAGCGAACGGTGCACCTCGGCCTGGTCGGTCTGGCGCAGCGCCAGTTCCGATTGGGTGCGCATGCCGGCCAGCGGGGTTTTCATCTGGTGCGCAGCGTCGGCGATGAAACGCTTTTGCGAATCGATCGACAGTTTGAGGCGCTCCAGCATTTCATTGAGCGACTTGACCAGCGGCGTGATTTCTTCCGGCACCTGGCGCGGCGGGATCGGGCTCAGGTCGTCCGACGGGCGGGCGCGGATGCGCTCCTGCAGTTCACGCAGCGGCAGCAGCCCGCGCGACAGCGCAAACCACACCAGGGCCAGCACGATCGGCAGGATGATGAACTGCGGCAGGATCACGCCCTTGATGATTTCATTGGCCAGCTTGGCGCGCTTTTCCAGCGTTTCGCCGACTTGCACCAGGGCCAGGCGCTGCGGCTGCGCCTTGTCTTCTTCCAGGTTGACCCAGGTCCAGGCGATGCGGATCGGCGTGCCGTGCAGGGTGGAGTTGCGGAACAGGACCGCGCCGGCGCGGATGTCCTGCAGCTCGGGATCCTGCTTCGGCGGCGGCGGCAGGTCGCGGTCGCCGTCGACGTGGGCGCCGGTCGGGCTGCTGACCTGGTAATAGATATTGTCCACGTCGTCGGCACGCAGGATGTCGCGCGCCGGGCCGGGCAGGCGGGGAATCACGCCGGCCACTTCGCGCACCTGCTGCGTGAGCACGGTGACGGTGTCTTCCAGCGCATGGTCGAAGGGCTGGTTGGCGATCGACTTCGCCACCAGGTAGGTGATGGCGATGCTCATTGGCCACAGCAGCAGCAGGGGAGCGAGCATCCAGTCGAGGATCTCGCCGAACAGCGAGTGCTGGATCTCGTTCTCTTCGGCGGCCGGGGCATGGTCCCAGTCGGCGGCCTGCTGCTCGCCGTTCACGGTGCAGCCGGCGGTTGCGGCGGGTTGAATTTCTCCAGGCAGTAGCCGAGCCCGCGCACGGTGGCGATGCGGATGCCGCCCACTTCAATCTTCTTGCGCAGGCGGTGCACGTACACCTCGATGGCGTTGTTGCTGACCTCTTCGCCCCATTCGCACAGGTGGTCCACCAGCTGTTCTTTCGACACCAGGCGCCCGGTGCGCGCCAGCAGGATTTCCAGCAGGCCCAGTTCACGCGCCGACAGGTCCAGCATCTGCTCGTTGATATAGGCGCTGCGCCCGACCTGGTCGTAGGTGAGGGGGCCGTGCTTGACGACGGTGGAGCCGCCGCCCTGGCCGCGCCGGGTCAGGGCGCGCACCCGCGCTTCCAGCTCGGACAGCGCGAACGGCTTGGCCATGTAATCGTCGGCGCCCAGGTCGAGGCCGTTGACCCGCTGCTCGACCGAATCGGCGGCGGTCAGGATCAGCACCGGCAGCAGCGAGCCGCGCGTGCGCAGGCGGCGCAGCACTTCCAGCCCGGACATCTTGGGCAGGCCCAGGTCCAGGATCAGCAGGTCGAATTCCTGGGTGGACAGGGCCGTGTCCGCCTCCTGCCCGTTTTTTACGCAGTCGATCGCATAGCCGGACTGGCGCAGGGAGCGCGTCAGGCCGTCCGCGAGGACGCTGTCATCTTCGGCTAATAGGATACGCATAAGGACACTGTACTCCAGCCGTTTGACTTTTCGCAAAGTTTGCAAAAAGGGGCTTGTCAAAAGCACTGTAATTTTATACAGTACCACCTGTACAACGTAGTGACCCAATTCATTTAGCCCGCGAAAGAACATCATGGACGACAAAAAAGGCGCAGTACCTGCATCGGAAAAAGCCAAGGCCCTGGCGGCCGCACTGGCCCAGATTGAAAAGCAGTTTGGCAAAGGCTCCGTGATGCGCATGGACGCATCCGCCCCGATCGAGGAAGTGCAGACTGTCTCCACCGGCTCCCTGGGCCTGGATATCGCGCTGGGCGTAGGCGGCCTGCCACGCGGCCGTGTGGTGGAAATCTACGGTCCTGAATCTTCCGGTAAAACCACCCTGACCCTGCAAGCCATCGCTGAAATGCAGAAAATGGGCGGCACCTGCGCCTTCATCGACGCGGAACACGCGCTGGACGTGGTGTATGCCCAAAAACTGGGCGTCAACCTGCACGAGCTGCTGATCTCCCAGCCGGATACCGGCGAACAGGCCCTGGAAATCTGCGACGCGCTGGTGCGCTCCGGTTCCGTGGACCTGATCGTGGTCGACTCGGTTGCCGCGCTGACCCCGAAAGCCGAAATCGAAGGCGATATGGGCGACTCCCTGCCGGGCCTGCAGGCGCGACTGATGTCCCAGGCGCTGCGCAAGCTGACCGGCACCATCAACCGCACCAACACCCTGGTAATCTTCATTAACCAGATCCGCATGAAGATCGGCGTGATGTTCGGCTCGCCGGAAACCACCACCGGCGGCAATGCCCTGAAGTTTTACGCTTCCGTGCGCCTCGACATCCGCCGTACCGGCTCGATCAAGTCGGGCGACGAGGTGATCGGCAACGAGACCAAGGTCAAGGTGGTCAAGAACAAGATTGCGCCGCCGTTCAAGGAAGCCCACTTCGACATCCTGTATGGCGAAGGCACCTCGCGCGAAGGCGAAATCATCGACCTGGGCGTGGAAGCCAAGATCGTCGAGAAGTCGGGTTCCTGGTACAGCTACGGCGGCGAGCGTATCGGCCAGGGCAAGGACAATGCCCGTTCCTTCCTCAAGGAGCGTCCGGCACTGGCGCGTGAAATCGAGAACAAGGTACGTGCGGCGCTGGGCGTGCGTGAGCTGCCGGCCGTTTCCGATGATGGCGAAGAAGCGCCGAAGCTGCGCGCGGTCGACTAAAACCGGTAAGGCAGCCGGATGGCCGTCCCGTCTGACCCGCAGGGTCAGACACTGGTATGCCGGAGCCACAGGCCGTAGATCAGAAGGTGTCTGACCCTGCGGGTCAGACATCGGTTTACCGGTTTAACAGATGCCCCTCCCCAAACCCACCCTAAAAGCCCGTGCCCTGCGCCTGCTCAGCCAGCGCGAGCACAGCCGCCTCGAACTCGCCCGCAAGCTGCAACGCCACGCGGAAGAGGGCGACGACATCGAAGCCCTGCTCAACTTCCTCGAGCAAAACAAATGGCTCTCTGAAGAGCGCTTCTCCGAAAACCTGGTGCACCGCCGCGCCGCCCGCTATGGCAACAGCCGCATCGTGGCCGAACTGCAGCACCACGGCATCGGCGGCGAGATGCTGGCCGAAGTCAAGGAAAGCCTGAAAGAAGACGAAGTCGAGCGCTGCTGCGAAGTGTGGCGCCGCAAATTCGGCGAAGTGGCCGAAGATCCCGAAGGCCGCCAGAAGCAATTGCGCTTCCTCATGTCGCGCGGCTTCTCACAAAAGGCCATCCGCACCGCCATGAAGGGCACCATGCCCGACGAGGACTTTTAAATTGGCCTGACAAGGTGTGCTACACTTCGAGAGTTTTATGCAGCACCGCGGGTGCGGTGGTTGTCCGTAGAAGCTGCGGCGTACTGATTAGCTGCTTATAATTTTGGCCACTTTTGAGTGGCATCGGTCTTATGTCCTTGTCAAATCCAGTCTCCCGACGTGCGCTGCGGCATACGCGCGCCATAGACATCCAGGCGTATTCACGCGAGGATGGCCTGTGGGATCTTGACGCCCATATCACGGACATCAAATCCTTCGACACCATGCTGGCATCGGGCCCGCGCAAGGGCAACGAAGCCCTGCACGACCTGTGGCTGCGCGTGACCGTCGATAAGCAGCTGACCATCGTCGATGCCGAAGCAAGTTCGGACGCTGCTCCCTATCCTGGCCATTGCAACACGATCGGCCCTGCCTACAAAGCCTTGATCGGCCTGAACCTGATGAAGGGTTTTCGCCATGCAGTCAAGGAAAGGCTGGCCGGCGTACAAGGCTGTACCCACCTGACAGAATTGGCCCTGGTGCTGCCGACGGCAGCCGTGCAAGCCTTTGCCAACGATGTCTGGCCAGTGAACGAGCGCTCCAGCACTGCGACAGAAAAACCGTTCCAACTTGACAAGTGCCACGCCCTCAAGACCGATGGCGGGGCAGTTGCCGAGTTCTACCCACGCTGGTACGTCAACAAGACGGAAGCAGCCTAGGTGCTGTACAAAATACATCTAACCAACAAACAGGTATTCGAAAGAAGGGAAAGCCAGCATGAAAATCCATGAGTATCAAGGCAAAGAAATCCTCCGAAAGTTCGGAGTGACCGTACCGCGCGGCATTCCGTGCATGTCCGTGGAAGAGGCAGTGAAAGCTGCTGAAACCCTGGGCGGCCCAGTGTGGGTCGTGAAGGCACAGATCCATGCAGGTGGCCGTGGTAAAGGCGGCGGCGTGAAAGTTGCCAAGACCATGGAACAGGTGAAAGAGTACGCCGACCAGATCATGGGCATGCAGCTGGTGACCCACCAGACCGGCCCTGAAGGCCAGAAAGTCCGCCGCCTGCTGATCGAAGAAGGTGCCGACATCAAGAAGGAACTGTACGTTTCCCTGGTGACCGACCGCGTCACCCAGCGCGTAGTCCTGATGGCTTCCTCCGAAGGCGGCATGGACATCGAAGAAGTCGCTGAATCGCACCCGGAAAAAATCCACTCGATCGCTATCGATCCAGCCGTCGGCCTGACCGACGCTGAAGCCGCCGGCATCGCCGCCAAGATCGGCGTGCCGGAAGGCTCGATCGCCGACGCGGTGACCAACCTGCAAGGCCTGTACAAAGCCTACTGGGAAACCGATGCTTCCCTGGCTGAAATCAACCCGCTGATCCTGACCGGTTCCGGCAAGGTCATCGCCCTGGACGCCAAGTTCAACTTCGACTCCAACGCCCTGTTCCGCCACCCGGAAATCGTTGCTTACCGCGACCTGGACGAAGAAGATCCAGCCGAAGTCGAAGCTTCGAAATTCGACCTGGCCTACATCTCCCTGGACGGCAACATCGGCTGCCTGGTGAACGGCGCCGGCCTGGCCATGGCAACCATGGACACCATCAAGCTGTTCGGCGGCGAGCCAGCCAACTTCCTGGACGTGGGCGGCGGCGCAACTGCCGAGAAAGTCACCGAAGCGTTCAAGATCATGCTGAAGAACCCAGGCCTGAAAGCGATCCTGGTGAACATCTTCGGCGGCATCATGCGCTGCGACGTGATCGCCGAAGGCGTGATCACCGCATCCAAAGCCGTGTCCCTGCAAGTACCGCTGGTCGTCCGCATGAAGGGCACCAACGAAGACCTGGGCAAGAAGATGCTGGCCGACTCCGGCCTGCCAATCATCTCCGCTGACACCATGGAAGATGCAGCCAAGAGCGTTGTTGCTGCCGCTGCCGGTAAATAATTAAGGAATCACTATGTCTATCCTGATCAATAAAGACACCAAAGTCATCACCCAGGGCATCACCGGCAAGACCGGCCAGTTCCACACCCGCATGTGCCGCGACTACGCGAACGGCCGCGAAGCTTTCGTCGCTGGCGTGAACCCTAAGAAAGCCGGCGAAGATTTCGAAGGCATCCCAATCTACGCCTCCGTCAAGGAAGCAGCTTCGGAAACCGGCGCAACCGTTTCCGTGATCTACGTTCCACCAGCAGGCGCAGCCGCCGCCATCTGGGAAGCCGTCGAAGCTGAACTGGACCTGGCCATCTGCATTACCGAAGGCATCCCAGTCCGCGACATGATGGAAGTGAAAGACCGCATGGCTAAAGCAGGTTCCAAGACCCTGCTGCTGGGCCCTAACTGCCCAGGCCTGATCACCCCGGACGAAATCAAGATCGGCATCATGCCTGGCCACATCCACAAGAAGGGCCGTATCGGCGTGGTTTCCCGCTCCGGCACCCTGACCTATGAAGCAGTCGGCCAGCTGACCGCACTGGGCCTGGGCCAGTCTTCCGCCGTGGGTATCGGCGGCGACCCGATCAACGGCCTGAAGCACATCGACGTGATGCGCATGTTCAACGACGATCCTGACACCGACGCTGTGATCATGATCGGCGAAATCGGCGGTCCGGACGAAGCCAACGCAGCCCGTTGGATCAAGGACAACATGAAGAAGCCAGTGGTTGGCTTCATCGCCGGTGTGACCGCTCCTCCAGGCAAGCGCATGGGCCACGCCGGCGCGCTGATCTCCGGCGGCGCCGACACTGCGCAAGCCAAACTGGAAATCATGGAAGCCTGCGGCATCAAGGTTACCAAGAATCCTTCCGAAATGGCTCGTCTGTTGAAGGCAATGCTGTAATAGTAGCTGTATGATAACGGGGAGCTTCGGCTCCCCGTTTTTGTTTACCCGGAGGATATCGATTTGGCAAAACTACTCGTGATGCGAGAAGGTGTTATCGAGCAGACAGTGCAGCTCACCAAGGAGCGCATGACCGTCGGCCGCCATAAGCATAACGACATTGTCCTGAATCACCCCGCAGTCAGTGGTGAGCATGCCCTCGTCACCACCATCCTGGACGATTCCTTCCTGGAAGACCTGCAAAGCACAAATGGTACATTTGTGAACGGCCACCGCATCGGCAAGCACTTCCTGCAGAACAAGGACGTGATCAAGATGGCCAAGTACCACCTCGAATTCGTCAGCGACGGCATCCGTCCCCTGGCGGCCGCCGCCGCGACCATCCCCGCCATGCCGGTTCCGCCATCGGCCCCGGCCGCCGCACCGAACACCCAGTTCGCCGAACTGCCGCTCGCCCATATCGAAGTCCTGAACGGCAGCAACGCCGGCAAGACCCTGAGCCTGACCAAGGCCGTCACCAGCCTGGGCCGGCCAGGCGTGCAAGTGGTGGTCATCACTCGCGCCCTGGAAGGCTATTCCGTCGCCCACGTGGAAGGCGACAAATCGCCCCTGCTGAACGGCGACCCGATGCCGCGCCAGCCGCACCCATTGAAGGGCGGCGAGATCCTCGACCTCAGCGGCATCCTGATGGCATTCCGCCTCAGCTGACGTTCAAAGTTGAAGTGGTCCCCTGGACCGGTCAGACGATTTTTTGACGGTCGGCCAGCATGGCCTCGTAAGTCAGGTTTTGCAGCAGGGTGAAGTGTGCCGGATCGAGTCCGGTGAATTGCACGCCATAGCTGAACACATCCTTCCCGTCTCCCTTCTGCGACTGCGCGACCGTGGCGTTGCGCACCAGCGCCGGGGTATTGATGCGCACTTGCCGGTCGTCCGGCGGCGCCAGCAGGGTAAAGTCCAGCTGCACCGTCTCGCCCTCGCGGCTCAAGGGCTGGGCCGATTCGATCAGCGCGCCGGACACGCTCAGGTTCACCAGGAAGACAGAAGCATGATGGCCGTCATCGCGCGACATCTTGGCCGGGATTTCGACCTTCACCCGCATTGCCGCGCGCAGGCTGGTGCCCTGGATTTCGCTGGGGAAGGCCACGTGCGCATACATCAGCGGCCGCAGGAAGACGCGCTGCACGACAGTCGAGAAGGAGCAGACATTCACACCCGAGAACACCCGCACCGTCAGCTTGTCGCCCTCGGTAACGGCGATCGGCCCGTTGTTCTCCATCGGGATCTTGACGATCATGTACTCGTCACGCACCCAGCCAATGACGGTCGAGAAATGCTGCATGGGCCGCAGCGTGCGATGGGTGATCAACTGGATGCGCCCGCCAACCTGCAGGTTCATCTGTTCAAACGCATATTCCTGCAATTTGTTTTCGCCCGCCATCTTCGTTATTGTCTGTTTATGAGCAATTGCCCATTGTACAATAGGGCCGCGCATCAACTATTGCTTTGTCGATAGGACAGTCCAGTCCAGGCCGACCAGGTGATACGGGTCGGGCTGCATCTTGTTGCAACCGCCGCTGCAAGTCTCCTTCGCGCCGAAGCGCCAGCCGCCGTTTTCGCGGTCGAGGATTTCCTTGTCCACCAGTTCCAGCGTTTCATGGTAGCGCCGCGCCATGTCCGGCCGCTGCGCCACGGCCAGGAAAGCCTTCATGCCTTCCGCCTGCTGCCACCAGTATTTGCTGCGGTCCACCTGCCCGCTGGGCGACATGCGGTTGAAGATGCCGCCATCCTGTTCGTCATAGCCTTTCGCCACGGCGAACTTCAGCAAGCGGTCTGCCACGCCCGAATAGATAGGCGGCAGGCCGCGCGCCTCGGCACTGCGCAGCAGGTGGCTCCATTCGAACTGGTGGCCAAGGTCGGTAAAGCCGTCGCCGTCGGTGAGCGGTTTCCACTGTTCGTCATACCACTCGGGGATATAGGCGCCGCCGTCGGGCAGGCCGACCATAAGCTGGTTCAGCACGAAGTCGCCCAGCTCGCGCGCATCGGCTACCACCTGCTGGTCGCCGGTCGCATCGATCAAGGCCAGCAGGGCTTCGAACATATGCATCAGGGGATTCTGCGAGTGCCTGCCTTCCTGCTTCGGCGCAAAATCGCGCGGTGCGGAACCGCGCAAGCCACCGCCTGGTTCGCGCAGGTTGCGGCGGATGTCCTGCCACGCGGCCAGCGCCGCCGCCTTGTATTTCGGCTCGCCCGTCACCCTCGCTGCGTGTGCCAGCGCCAGCAGGGCAAACGCGTGGCCGTAGGTGTTCTTGCTCATGCTGGCCGGCTTGCCCCCGGCATCGAGCACCTGGAAAAAGCCCCCGTGCAGCGGGTCGTGGAAAGACGACAGCAGGAAGTCCGTGCCGCGTCGCGCCACTTCCAGGTAGCGTGCATCGCCAGTTGATTCATAGCCGACCAGCATGGTGTACACCAGCCGGCTGTGCAGGGTCAGGTCGCCGCTGATCTTGTTCGGCGGCTGCCAGTTGCGATCGAACTGCCCCTGCAGCAGGCCGGAAGGCGTGGGGGCCACTGCCAGCCAGCGCGACAGGTGGGCGTTGAGGTCCTTGCGGTGCCACTCAGCGTTCGCCACCTCGGCCATCGCAGCGCGGCTGCCATGCCCGGCTTCATTGCTGTCGCATGCTGCGAGCAGGGCAAGAAATGATGCGACGGCCGCGCGGCGCAGCATCAGGCTTTCCAGTCGCCGGACTTGCCGCCCGCTTTCTCGGTGACGCGGATATCGGTCATCACCATGCCGCGGTCGACGGCCTTGCACATGTCGTACACGGTCAGCAGGCCGACCTGCACCGCAGTCAGCGCTTCCATTTCGACGCCGGTCTTGCCGTAGGTTTCGACCTGGGCGCGGCAATGGACGGTGTTGCTGGGTTCATCAGTGGTAAAGTCCACCGCAACGCGGGTCAGGGCCAGGGGATGGCAAAGGGGGACCAGGTCGGCCGTGCGCTTGGACGCCATGATGGCGGCAATGCGGGCAATACCGAGTACGTCCCCTTTCTTGGCGGTTCCCGATAGAATGAGCGCCAGCGTTTCCGGCTTCATGCGGATACTGCCGGTGGCGACGGCAATGCGGTGGGTTTCGGCCTTGGCGCCGACATCGACCATATGGGCCTGGCCGGCAGCGTCAAAATGAGTAAGGTGTTCGGTCATCGCGTAGCTCTCTTGTTGAACGGGTATGATAGCACTGTGAATGCACTACATTTTCGCCGTCCCTTGCTGGCGGCACTGGTTTCCGGCCTGCTGATCGCCGCTCCGGCGGGGCAGGCGCAGCAGGCGGAACTGCCTACGCTGGGCGATGCGTCGCGCGAGGACATGTCGCCGGTGATGGAGAAGCGCCTGGGCGAGGAGATCATGCAAAGCCTGCGCTTCGAGCGCGACTACCTGGATGATCCGCCCATCATCGACTACCTGAATAATTTCGGCACCAGGCTGGTGGATGCACGCCCGGGAGCGCGCGGCGACGCCAACCTCGAGTACTATTTCTTCGCGATCCGCGACAAGAACCTGAACGCCTTCGCCATGCCGGGCGGTTATATCGGCGTGCACTCGGCGCTGTTGCTGGCGGCGCAAAACGAATCCGAGCTGGCCTCGGTGCTGTCGCACGAAATCGGCCACGTGGCGCAGCGCCATATCGCGCGCCAGCTTGGGGCGCAGAAGAACGACGCCCTGATTCCCCTGGCGGCAATGCTGCTGGCGGCGCTGGCCGCCAAGTCCAGTTCCGATGCGGCGATCGGCGTCTTCATGGGCGGGCAGGGCCTGGCGATCCAGCGCCAGCTGAACTTCGGCCGCGATGCGGAGCGCGAGGCGGACCGCGTCGGCTTCCAGATCATGAATGCGGCAGGCTATGACGCTAGCGGCATGGTGTCCTTCTTCCAGCGCATGCAGAACAGCACGCGCATGTATAGCGACCTGATGCCGCCCTGGCTGCTGACCCACCCGCTGACCACCGAACGGATCGCCGATATCCAGGCCCGCATCCGCGAGCAGAAATTCAGCCAGCGCGTGGACGGCATGGACTTCCACCTGATCCGCGCCCGCGCCCGGGTTCTGCAGGACGAAAGCAGCAAGGGCCTGTCCGACACGGAGGCGGTATTCAAGAACCAGATCCAGCTGCCGGGCCGCCAGAACGTGGCCGCCGGCCAGTACGGCATGGCCATGGTATCGCTCAAGCGCTCCGAATTCGCTGCCGCGCAGGAGTGGCTCGACAAGGCGCGCACCACCATCGACAAGCCGCCGGTTGCGGGCGCGTTCAGCACGCCGATCCCGCGCGGCACCACCGATTCGGCGCTGGCCTATTTGTCGCTGGAGATCAAGCTGGCGCAGGAGAACAAGCCGGAAGTGATTGCAGCGGCCATCGAGGAGGCGAAGCAGGCGCAAGGCCGCTACCCGCTGTCGCGCGGCCTGGTATGGCAGTATGCGGATGCCCTGATCAAGGGCGGCAAATACGACGAGGCCACGCGCTTCCTGCGCGACCAGCTGCAGATGTATCGCCGCGAGCCGGAACTGCACGACTACATGGCGCAGGCCTATGCCAAGCAGGGCAAGATCGCCCTGCAGCATATCTCGCTGGCGGAATCGTACGTGCTGCTGGGCGGCGTGCTGGCGGCGCTGGACCAGCTGGCGCTGGCCCGCAAGGCGCCCGACGCGACCTACTACGACCAGTCGGTGATCGATGCCCGCGAACGCGAGCTGCAAGCCAAGCGCAAGGAAATGCTGGGCGATAAGAAGAAAGACAAGGACTGAGCGCTCAGCACCCGCACGGCGGGTCGTCCTGGTCGATTTCCAGCAGGTGCCAGGCCCCGCCCACGTTGATGAAGATGAATTTTGCGTGGTATTCGCTGCCCTCGGGGCCATCGCCCGCGCCAAACTGCGTATTGATTGCATCCCAGACGGCGATGTCATTGACGCCGTCGCGATCCAGGTCGATGTAGGTAACGGTCGCCCGGCGGTAAATCGGCTCCCCATTCCCGGTTTTCGGCGGGGATAGCAGTTGCGCCTTGGCGGTGATGCGGGCTTTCCTGATGTCCAGCGGCAGCAATGTGCGCAAGACGGGAAGCTGCCCGGAATCCAGCGGCAGAATGTGGTGTGTTCCTGCGCAAACCGCCTGGTCTCCGTTCGCAATGTCCTCGAATGCTGCGTCGCTTGGCAGGCTGGCGGCGTCGCCTTTGTCGCTGATCACCAAAGCGTACACGGGCTTTTCCAGGCGCTGCGTCACCTTGCCGATATCCCACACGCCGTTACGCATTGGGCCACTGTTGCTGTCGCCGACCCAATCCGACGCGCTGTCCACCTTCAGTTTCCAGCGAATGGAGAACTGGGCGCTAAGCGTTTCCGGTGTCGCCTTTGGACTGGCAACATCGTTCAGGGACTTGAAGTAGGAAGGCTTTACCGCTACCAGCTTGATCTGCCGGTAAAGCCATTGGTTCAGCGGATCCAGACCAGCCAGGCCAGGATAATTCTCCCAGGCTGGCGCAGGCCTCCATAGTCCGCGTGGCGCGATGACGCCCTGTGCGAGCATGGACTTCATCGCTTCCAGCTCCGGTATCGCGTAGCGCGACAGCGCCGGTGGATTTTCCCAACTGCCGCTGGCGAGGAAGTGCTCTTCCCGCTCTTTTCGCTTCTCAGGCAGCATTTCCAGCTCAAAATTCGCCGCCGCGTCAACCAGGTGCTCAAAGGTAGGCTCGATCCAGAATGTACGGGCAGCTGATTGGCCAACGACCTCCGCCAGCGAGGTGGGTTTCGCTCGCAGCAGCTTGCAGGCCACGTATCCCTTTTTCTGCGCGCCCCAGGAGATCTCGCAAAATTCGTCCAGCTGCGCGAGCAAGGCCACCGGCGTGTTGATCACCAGATGGTCGAGTACGGGCGCATTCCTGTTGGCGGCCTCGCGCACATTGACATATGACCCGCCGATCCAGTTCGAGACCGGTTCGGCCAAAGCCTGGGCGCTTGCCAATGCCAGGGTGATTGCTGTCGCGCAAGCCCTTGAACGTTTCGTCCCTGGCATCGTCAAGCTTGCGGCAGGCGCTGGAAGTGGAAGGCGGCCGGCACACTGTCGCGCGCGATGGCCGCCAGCGGAACTGCGCGCTCGCCGACACGCAAGGTCAGTGGCGACAGGCTGGCAGGATCGCTGGCCGCGGCATCCAGCCAAGCCAGCAGGGCGTTGTCACCCACCGGACGGCCATTCAACTCCAGTTGCGGCAACACTTGCGCGAAATCGCGATCGTCGAGCTGGGCCAGCACCTCGCCGCTGCGCAGCAGCAGTTCGCCGGCCTCGGTCAGCCAGGCAGCATCAATTTCACCCAATGGCTCGCCGGTATGCAGCACGAAGCCGCGGAGCGGATCGGTGCGCGCGATGAAAGGCGTGGCTTCCAGGTTCAGGTACACGCGCTGCGGCCCGTTCTGGAAGTACCAGCGACCCAGTTCATCGCACTGGTAATTGCGTGTGATGAAGCCGACCAGTGCCGGGTTGGTCAGCTTGTCGCCTGCCTCGTTGAAATGCTGCGCGCGCTCGTCGCGCATGCGCCAGTTGCCGCGCGCATCGAGCGCCAGCCAGCCGTAGCAGTGCGGCACATTGGGCCACTTGGCCATCGCCTGTTTGACTATTTCATCCATGGTTCAAGCCTCGGCCATTTCAGTGGCCTCGATGGCGGTCAGGAATTTCAGCATGCGCAGCGGCAGCCAGTCCAGGCTGCCCGGCAAGCGCCCGGTGGCAAAGCCCACATGGCCGCCTTCATCCGGATAATCCAGCACCACCTGGTGCGAAGCCTTGCGCGGCAGGTATTCGCCCGGCATGAAGGGATCATTCTTCGCATTCAGCACCAGGGTCGGCACCGTGATATCGGTCAGCACGTGCTTGGCGCTGGCGCGGTCCCAGTAATCGTCCGCATCGCGGTAGCCATGCAGCGGCGCCGTGACTACGTTGTCAAAGGCGTGCAAGTCCTGCGCCGCCATCAGTGCATCAAGGTCGAACAGTCCGGGGAACTGCTGCAGCTTGGCCACGCATTTCGGTTTCAGCGTTTGCAGGAACATGCGCGTGTACAGGCGGCTGAGGCCGCGCGACAGGGCATTGCCGCCCTGCGCCAGGTCGAGCGGCGCCGACACTGCACAGGCCGCGTCGACAAACTCGGCCTGGTGCTGCGACTCGCCCAGCCAGCGCAGCAGCACATTGCCGCCCAGCGATACGCCGCAAGCATAGAACTTGCCGCTCGCATGCGGGTGCAGGCGGCGGATGATCCAGTCCAGTTCACCGGAGTCGCCGGAATGGTAGAAGCGCGGCGCCAGGTTCGGCTCGCCGGAGCAGCCGCGAAAATGCGGCACGGCGCCCGACCAGCCGCGGCGCGTGATCTCAGCCATCAGGGCGCGCGAGTAATGGCTGTCGGAAGAGCCTTCCAGCCCATGGAACAGCACCACGAATGGCTTGCCCGGCTGGCCGTCGACGAAATCGACATCGATGAAATCCGCATCCGGCGTATGCCACCGTTCGCGGCGGAAACGGACGTCGGGCTTGGCTATGCAGGTAGCCGGATAAATGGTCTGCAAGTGGCCGCTCGGCAGCCAGAATGGGGCGATGTAGTTCATGGCGCGGCTGGGATCGGCCCAGCGGGCCCGGTCCCCCTTTTTTTAGTGCAGTATTTGAGCGCGCGGATCGACGGGAACAGGTCCCGGCGCTACAGACACATGATGCAACACAATGCGCCAACCCTTCGGTGTCTTAACGTACACATTGGTCGCAATCAGGTGCGCCGGCTCGCCGCTTGCCGCTGTGACGCCCTCAACCACAGTATGCACCGAACTCATCAGGTTGTGTGTCTCATGCAGCTGGGATGGGCGAATTTGCAACCCGCCGTGTTCCAACAGTGCACTCCAGGAATCGCGGATGGCGCGGTGTCCGATCAGGCGCGGGCCGCCGGGATGGATGCAGACGATTTCCTCATCGTCCGCCCACAGCGCCATCAAGGCTTCCAGGTCGGCCCGGTTCAAGGCATCGTAAAAGGCCGCTTCGACTTCTGCCGCACTGCCATTCTGGTGTTTACGCGCTGCCATCCGGGCTCCGGGGGAAAGGGTGATTAATGGTGGCCGGCGTCGGCGCCTGGTTTCAGCTTGTACTGGGTGCCGCAGTACGGGCATTTTGCTTCGCCATGTTTGAAGTCCAGGAACACGCGCGGGTGCGAAGACCACAGCGGCATGGCTGGATTCGGGCAGTAGGCCGGCAAGTCTTTGCCATCGAGTTCTACTGGCTGGGTGGCGTTGCTCATTTTATAACACTCCGCGAGATCAAAAACCACGATTTTAATGCATCCCGGCAGCGAAAAGCATTCGTCGGTAGAATGTCGGCTTTCCCCTGTGCTTGCCAATGAGTTCTCCAGATAGCCTGCCCGACGTCGCGGCCCACCACGAGCCCTCCTGGCGCGCGGGACTGAAAGACGGGACCCCGACATTGTTCGGCATCGCCGCCTGGGGCCTGGTGGTAGGCGTGGCCATGGTCAAGTCCGGGCTGACCGTGGCGCAGGCGATGGGCATGACCCTGGTGGTGTTTGCCGGTTCCGCGCAACTCGCCTCGCTGCCCCTGATTGCAGCCGCCGCACCGATCGGGGTGATCTTCCTGACCGCGCTGGTGGTCAACCTGCGCTTCGTGATCTTCGCCGCCTTGCTCGCGCCGCACTTCGCCAGGCTGCCGCTGTGGCGCCGCTTCCTGCTTGGCTACGGCGCCGGCGACATGACCACCGCCATGTTCCTGCAGCGCTATCCGACCGAAAAGCCCGTTATGGGCAAAGTGTCCTACCTGCGCGGCCTGCTATACCCGAACTTTGTCGCATGGCAGGCCGGCTCCATCGCCGGCATTTTCCTTGGCAGCGCCGTGCCGGCCGAATGGGGTCTGGGCTTTGCTGGCACGCTGGCGATTATCTGCATTACCGTGCCGATGGTAGCGACCCGGCCCGCACTGTGCGGCGCGCTGGTCGCTGGCGTGACCGCGGTGCTGGCGCATGGCTTCCCATACAAGCTGGGTTTGCTGGCAGCCGTGCTGGTCGGCATGGTAACTGCAATGGTGGTGGAAGGAATGATCGAACGAAGAAAGGCCGCCGATGACTGATCTAGATATCTGGCTGACGATTGCCGCGCTGGCCTGCGCCACCGCGATCACCCGGTCCTCGTTCTGGGTGATTGGCGAGCACGTCTCAATCCCCACCCGCGTGCAGGAGATGCTGCGCTATGCGCCGGCGTGCGCGCTGGCCGCCATCATCGGTCCCGACCTGCTGCTCGGCTCGCAGGGCACGGTCGAGTTCAGCATCCATAACTACAAGCTGCTGGCCGGCGCAGCCGCCATCGCCTACTACATCGCTCGCCGCAACATGCTGGAGACCATTGTGTTTGGCATGGCGTGCTTTACCGCATTGCGCCTGCTGTTGCCTTAAATTCGGGGTCAGGTCTGTCATTTGGACACCCGCTACGCACCATTGATCAATCTCAAAGATAACCTGTCCATTTATGGGAGGGCATATGGCAGAAATAGACCACATGATCTTGCGCGTCAGCAATTCAATGCAGTCAATCCGCTTTTATGCGGATGTGCTTGGATTCAAACACGAAGGCAGGGTAGGGCCGTTCGAAGTGGTGCGCGTCAATGAGGGCTTCACGCTGGATCTGCTGGCGGAGCCGCCCACCATGCATCTGCACCTGGCCTTCCGCGTCGATCCCGAACATTTCGAACGTGTGATGGTGCAATTGCGTGAACGCCGCATCCCATTCGGCGGCAATCATATGGACCGCAACTGCAGCCAGCCCCAGCCACAATACGGCGCACGCGGGCTGGCGCTGGCTTGCTATTTCGAGGATCCAGACGGGCACAACCTGGAAATTCGCTGCTAGGCCTTCCACAGCTTGCGTGCTTCTTCCGCAATGATGTCAGGGAATTCTTCCTGGAAGAACAGCTTTCCTTCCGGAATGGCGCGGATGCCTTGCGAATGCGGGAAGAGCTGGTCGAGGTAGTGCGCATCGACCATCGTGAAAATGGTATCGCTGGCGCCCCACACCATGCGCACCGGCACAGTGCTGCGCCGCAGTTGGGCCTCGATGCCGGCGAGCGGGTTGGGCGACAGGGCGTTGTGGAACTCGTGGTATTGCGCGCGCCGCAGTGGTGAACTCACCAGTGGCGCTGCATAGTACTCGATGATTTCATCCGTCAGCTGCGCGGGGTTGTGGAAGACGGCGGCGCCAAACGTGGCGCGGGCCATGGGCTGGTCGGTCAGCCACTTGGCGGTTTCGTCGGCCAGCGTGCCCTGGCGGGCCATTTCCAGCACGGGCGCGATCTCGGCGGGCGGACTATGCGGCTCGATGTCGCAATTGGTCAGCATCAGGCTGCGCACGCGTTGCGGGTAGCGCAGCAGGAACAGTTGCGCGACGGCGCCGCCACTGTCGCTGGCGACGAGATCCACAATGCCGGCGCCGAGCTTGTCGAGCAAGGCGGCCAGCATCTCGGCCTGGGCGGATGCTGCCAGCGACTGGCTGGCGGGTATTTCCGAATAGCCGAGGCCCATGAAATCGGGCGCAATGCAGCGGCGGTATGCCGACAGTCGATCCAGCGCGCCGCGCCATTGGAAGCTGTTCAGCGGGGCGCCGTGCAGGAACAGCGCTGCTGCCGGGCCGGAACCACGCTCTACGTAAGCGATGTGGCCGAAGGGCAGTTTTGCGAAACGGCGCGCAGCACGGAATTTGGCGACCTCGGTGGCGGCGGCAGCAATGGATAGTTGTGGCGCCGCGCTGGCGGCGAGGGCGGCGGCGGTCAGGGATAAAAAGTCACGGCGTTTCACTTGCGGTCTCCATGCAGTAGCTGAGTGGTGGAATCGATGCTATCGGCAAGCCTGGGAGGCTGCGCGCATAATCAGCCGCTGGCGAGCACAGTCGGCTGATTTTTTATTGCTTCATCGCTGGAAATGGCGCACTCTCCCATTTCCTGCGTGAGAGGAAGCAATGACGACCAGGCCTTCGTGTTACCCAGTGCGGGACGAGGTACCGCTACTGGATGTGTTGACTTCGCCAGTTCCGCATGGCCGCTTCGACTCGCCGGTCGATGGCCATCATGTGTTGTGCCTGCACCTTGGCGCTCCGGTGCCGGTCAGCTACCGCGCTGGCCGGTACGAGCGGCAGGGGACTCGGCTGCACGGCCAGTTCTGCGTGGTGCCCGCCGGCGCCAGCACACGCTGGACGCTGACTGCACCCGCCACGTCATTGTTGTTGCGCCTGAATCCATCCCTGCTGCAGGACACGGCGGAACATATGCGCCTGGATGCCGGGCTGGCGCCAGCCATCCACATCCGCGACCCGCAAATCGAACGCATTGGCTGGATGATGCAAACGGAAGAGCAAGAGGGGCATCCCGGCGGCCGTATCTTCGCTGACAGCCTGGCCAGTGCGCTGGCGGCACGGCTGCTGGCGCTGCAGACGCTGGCCTCCCGCCGCCCATCCGCAGCGCCGCCCCGAGCCTTGCCTGCCTGGCAGTTGCGCGCCATCCAGGACTATATCGAAGCCAACCTTGACCACGACCTGAGACTGGCCGAGCTGGCTGTCGTGGCCGGCTTCAGTGTTTCTCACTTCAAGGAACTGTTCCGCCAGGCAGCCGGCATGCCCGTGCATCGTTACGTCCTGGTCCGCCGCGCCGAGCGCGCCCGCCAGCTCCTGCAGGAAGGCAAAAAGACAAATACCGAGATCGCACTGGAAGCGGGTTTCGCGCACCCCAGCCATATGGTCCGCAGCGTTCGCCAGGTCCTGGGCCTGACACCTGCACAATTGCGCGCCGATGGATTGAGGAAGATCAAAAGTGTGGCTTTGGTGTCCAAATGACAGACCTGACCCCGAATTTTGTTTTCTTGTTGGTAACTAAATATCGGCCTTGCCCGAGCTTAACATGCGGCTAAGGGGCCCCGGCTTAAGGTAAAATAGCGCTCTTTCCAACTGTGACCCCTGAGTAACCATGCTGAAATTCAACCGCCTGGAAGACCTCGTAGCGCAGAACGCGCTGCAGGGCAAGCGCGTCTTTATCCGTGCAGATCTGAACGTGCCGCAGGACGATGCGGGCAATATCACCGAAGATACACGCATTCGTGCTTCGATTCCGGCGATTAAGGCGGCCCTGGGCGCTGGCGCCAAGGTCATGGTTACCTCCCACCTGGGCCGTCCAACCGAAGGCGAATTCAAGCCGGAAGACAGCCTGGCGCCAATCGCCAAGCGCATGTCCGAACTGCTGGGCCAGCCGGTCGAGCTGAAGCAGGACTGGGTTGATGGCGTGGAAGTCGCTGCCGGCCAGGTTGTGCTGCTGGAAAACTGCCGCGTCAACAAGGGCGAAAAGAAGAATTCCGATGAGCTGGCCCAGAAAATGGCCAAGCTGTGCGATGTGTACGTGAACGATGCTTTCGGTACTGCGCACCGCGCTGAGGCGACCACCCACGGCATCGCCAAGTTCGCGCCGATCGCTTGCGCCGGCCCGCTGCTGGCTGCCGAGCTGGATGCGCTGGGCAAGGCCTTGGGCGCGCCGGCCCGTCCGCTGCTGGCCATCGTGGCCGGTTCCAAAGTGTCGACCAAACTGTCGATCCTGAAATCGCTGGCCGACAAAGTGGACAACCTGATCGTTGGCGGCGGCATTGCCAACACCTTCATGCTGGCTGCCGGCCTGAAGATCGGCAAGTCGCTGGCGGAAGCCGACCTGGTTGCTGAAGCCAAGGCCATCATCGACATCATGGCTGCCCGCGGCGCCCAGGTGCCTATCCCTGAAGACGTGGTGTGCGCGAAGGAATTCTCGCCAACCGCAGCGGCGACCGTGAAGGCCGTGGCTGATGTGGCCGACGACGACATGATCCTGGACATCGGTCCCAAGACCGCCGCCAAGCTGGCTGCCCAGATCGCCGAAGCCGGCACCATCGTCTGGAACGGCCCGGTCGGCGTGTTCGAGTTCGACCAGTTCGGCGAAGGCACCAAGACCCTGGCCATGGCGATCGCCAACTCCAAGGGCTTCTCGATCGCCGGCGGTGGCGACACCCTGGCGGCCATCGCCAAGTACCAGATCACCGACAAGATCGGCTATATCTCCACCGGCGGCGGCGCCTTCCTGGAATTCCTGGAAGGGAAGACCCTGCCGGCAGTGGAAATCCTGGCGCAACGCGCCCAGTAACACGGTAAAAGGCGCCCGCAAGGCGCCTTTTGAACTTTTTCAAGCTCACACGAAGGAAACCTTCATGGCACGTGGTACCAAGATCGTCGCAACTATCGGCCCAGCTTCGACCGACCTGAACATCCTGATCCAGATGATCAAGGCAGGGGTTGACGTGGTCCGCCTGAATTTCTCCCACGGCAAGGCGCAGGATCATATCGATCGCGCCAACCTGGTGCGTCAGGCGGCAGCGGAATGCGGCAAGGAAGTGGCGATCATGGCCGACATGCAGGGTCCGAAGATCCGTATCGGCAAGTTTGAGAACAACAAGATCGAGCTGGCCAAGGGCGACAAGTTCATCCTCGATGCCAAGTGGGGCGAGAACGGTGAACTGGGCAACCAGGAGCGCGTGGGCCTGGACTACAAGAGCCTGCCAACCGATGTGAAGCCGGCCGACGTGCTGCTGCTGAACGATGGCCTGATCGTGCTGACCGTGGACAAGATTGTCGGCAGCGAAATCTACACCACCGTGAAGATCGGCGGCGAGCTGTCCAACAACAAGGGCATCAACCGCCAGGGCGGCGGCCTGACCGCGCCGGCGCTGACCGCCAAGGACATGGAAGACATCAAGACTGCAATGTCGTTCCAGGCCGATTACCTGGCGATTTCCTTCCCGAAAAACGCCACCGATATGGAAATGGCGCGCCAGCTGGCCAATATCGCCGGCGAGCCGTTCGGCTTCAAGCCGATGATGATCGCCAAGATCGAGCGTGCTGAAGCTATCCCGGCGCTGCAGGAAATCCTGAACGCCTCCGACGGCATCATGGTGGCCCGCGGCGACCTGGCTGTCGAGGTAGGCAATGCGGCTGTGCCTGCGCTACAGAAGCGCATGATCCGCATGGCGCGCGAATCGAACAAGATCGCCATCACTGCGACCCAGATGATGGAGTCGATGATCTTCAACGCCGTGCCGACCCGCGCCGAAGTGTCCGACGTGGCCAACGCCGTGCTGGACGGTACCGATGCCGTGATGACTTCGGCTGAGACTGCCTCCGGTAAATACCCGGTGGAAACTGTGGAAATGATGGCGGCCATCTGTACCGAAGCCGAGCAATCCGAATACAACAAACTCGATGCGGACTTCCTGAACGCGCGCTTCACCCGCATCGACCAGTCGATCGCCTATGGCGCCCTGTTCACCGCGCACCACCTGCGCGTGAAAGCGATTGTGGCCCTGACCGAATCCGGCTCCACCGCGCTGTGGATGAGCCGCCACAACATCGACACCCCGATTATTGCGCTCACGCCGAGCACCACCACCCAGCGCAAGCTGGCCTTGTACCGTAACGTTTGCACCCACCAACTGATGCAGGATGCGCCGACCGACGTCGTGTTGCGCGCCGCGGAAGACCTCCTGGTAAAACAGGGTATTGCCCAGAAGGGCGATATGATTGTGGTTACCTGGGGTGCGCCGATGGGCAAGGTGGGCGGCACGAACGCGCTGCGTATCGTGAAAGTAGGTGAGTTTACTCACCGCGCCGAATCTGCCCGCTGATCGGCTCGATAACGAACGCTAACGATTTCTTTATTGTTATTGGAGTACTACCATGTCCCTCGTATCCATGCGTCAACTGCTGGACCACGCTGCTGAAAACGGCTACGGCATCCCGGCTTTCAACGTCAACAACCTGGAACAAGTGCAGGCCATCATGGCTGCCGCCGACGCCGTCAACGCGCCGGTGATCATGCAAGCTTCGGCTGGCGCCCGTAAATACGCTGGCGAAGCCTTCCTGCGTCACCTGATCGACGCGGCAATCGAAGCTTACCCGCACATCCCTGTCGTCATGCACCAGGACCACGGCCAGTCGCCGGCAGTCTGCATGGCTGCAATCAAGTCCGGTTTCTCGTCCGTGATGATGGACGGTTCCCTGATGGCTGACGGCAAGTCCGTGGCTTCCTACGAATACAACGTCGAAGTGTCGAAGGAAGTGGTGAAGTTCTCCCACTCCATCGGCGTGACCGTGGAAGCGGAACTGGGTGTGCTGGGCTCCCTGGAAACCATGAAGGGCGACAAGGAAGACGGCCACGGCGCGGAAGGCACCATGACCCGCGAACAGCTGCTGACCGACGTGGCGCAAGCTGCCGACTTCGTGCAGAAGACCCAGTGTGACGCGCTGGCCATCGCGATCGGCACCTCGCACGGCGCCTACAAGTTCACCCGCAAGCCAACCGGCGACATCCTGGCGATCGACCGCATCAAGGAAATCCACGCCCGCATCCCTAACACCCACCTGGTGATGCACGGTTCGTCTTCTGTGCCGCAGGAACTGCTGGCCATCATCCGCGAATTCGGCGGCGACATGAAGGAAACCTACGGCGTGCCTGTCGAGGAAATCCAGGAAGGCATCCGTCACGGCGTGCGCAAGATCAATATCGACACCGATATCCGCCTGGCCATGACGGCTGCCGTGCGCAAGTACATGTTCGAGAACCCATCGAAGTTCGACCCGCGCGACTTCCTGAAGCCAGCCCGAGCTGCTGCTGAAGAAGTGGTGAAGGCACGCTTCCTGGCATTCGGCTGCGAAGGCCGCGCGTCGATGATCAAGCCGATTTCGCTGGAGAAGATGGCTGAGCGTTACAAGGCCGGCGAGCTGGCCCAGATCGTCAAGTAATAAAACCGGCAAATCGGTGTCTGACCCGCAGGGTCAGACACCAGGTCTGCCGGAGCCGCCGGCCGCGGCACAGACAGTGTCTGACCCTGCGGGTCGGACACTGGTTTACCGGTTCTAAAAATCTCAGATAGTCCCCGCCATGAACAGCCTGTACAAATCCTCCATCAAATCCCTCCCCCTGCTGGGCCACGGTAAAGTGCGCGACAACTACGCCGTCGGCACCGACAAGATCCTGATCGTCACCACCGACCGCCTGTCCGCGTTCGACGTCGTGATGAACGAACCGATCCCCGGCAAAGGCATGGTCCTGAACCAGATGTCCGATTTCTGGTTCGAGAAACTGGGCCACATCGTCCCCAACCACCTGACCGGCGTCACCCCGGAATCGGTCGTGGCACAGGACGAAGTAGAGCAGGTCAAAGGCCGCGCAGTCGTAGCGAAGCGCCTGCAGCCTATCCTGGTGGAAGCGGTGGTACGCGGCTACATCATCGGCTCGGGCTGGAAAGACTACCAGGCGACCGGCAGCATCTGCGGCATCAAACTGCCGGAAGGCCTGCAGCAAGCTGACAAGCTGCCAGAACCAATCTTCACCCCGGCTGCCAAGGCAGACCTGGGCGAACACGATGAAAACATCTCCTTCGAAGAGATGGAAAAGAAAATCGGCGCCGAACTGGCCGCCAAGATCCGCGAAGTGGCGATCAAGCTGTACACCACCGCCGCCGACTACGCAGCAACCAAGGGCATCATCATCGCCGACACCAAGTTCGAGTTCGGGCTGGACGACAACGGTGTGCTGCACCTGATGGATGAAGTGCTGACCGCCGACTCCTCGCGCTTCTGGCCAGCCGACTCCTACCGTCCAGGCATTTCCCCACCGTCCTACGACAAGCAGTTCGTGCGCGACTACCTGGAAACCCTGAAGGACTGGCAAAAGACCCCGCCGGCGCCAGCCCTGCCGGCGGAAGTGATCGAAAAGACCCAGGCCAAGTACTTCGAAGCCATCGAACGCCTGACCGGCGAAAAGCTGAAGGTATAAGCCATGTCAGAGAATCAGCCAATGAGCAAACCGCTGGTCGGCATCATCATGGGCTCGTCCTCGGACTGGGACGTGATGAAGAATGCCGTCGACATGCTGAAGCAGTTCGGCGTGCCGTATGAAGCGCAGGTGATCTCCGCCCACCGCATGCCGGACGAGATGTACGCCTACGCCAAGAGCGCCCGTGCGCGCGGCCTGCGCGCCATCATCGCCGGCGCCGGCGGTGCGGCCCACCTGCCGGGCATGGTCGCTGCCATGACCATCGTGCCGGTGCTGGGCGTGCCCGTGCCGTCCAAGTACCTGCGCGGCGAAGACTCGCTGTTGTCCATCGTGCAGATGCCGAAGGGCGTGCCGGTGTCGACCTTTGCGATCGGCGAGGCCGGCGCTGCCAACGCGGGCCTGACCGCAGTGGCGATCATCGCCACCACCGACGACGCGCTGGCTGCCAGGCTGGAAGAGTTCCGCGCATCGCAAACCGAGGCCGCCAAGGCCATGACTTTGCCGTTGTAAGCGTATGAGTACCGATGTAAAAAATCCTCCAGCGTGGCTGGGTGTCATGGGCGGCGGCCAGCTTGGCCGCATGTTCGCGCACGCCGCGCAGAGCATGGGCTACAACGTGGCCGTGCTGGAACCGTCCGCCGACTGCCCTGCGGGGCAGGCGGCGAACCGCCTGATCAATGCCGGCTACAGCGATGCCGCCGGCCTCGATGCACTGGCTGCGCAATGCGTTGCCGTGACCACTGAGTTCGAAAACGTGCCGGCCGACAGCCTGTCGCGCCTGGCGCAATCGGTTTTCGTGGCGCCGAATGCGCACGGCGTGTCCGTGGCGCAGGACCGCATTGCGGAGAAGGCTTTCTTCGTCGCCAGCGCGGCCAAGTCGGGCGTGATGCCGGCGCCGCACAAGGTCATCGCCACCGATGCCGACATCGATGCGATTCCCGATGACCTGCTGCCGGGCATCTTGAAGACCGTTCGCATGGGCTACGACGGCAAGGGCCAGGTGCGCGTGAAGTCGCGCGACGACGTGCGCGCCGCCTTCGAAGGCATGGGCCAGGTCACCTGCCTGCTGGAGAAGATGCTGCCGCTGGCGTATGAGGTTTCCGTGCTGACGGCGCGCGGCGCCGACGGCGCCTCCGTGGTCTACCCGATCGCCGAGAACGTGCACCGCGACGGCATCCTGTTCACCACGACCGTGCCGGGGCCGAACATCACCGCCGACTGCGCCGCCAAGGCACAGGCGGCGGCGACAGCCATCGTGGCCGAACTGGGCTACGTGGGCGTGCTGTGCATCGAGTTCTTCGTGCTGGCCGACGGATCACTGGTGGTCAATGAAATGGCGCCGCGCCCGCACAACAGCGGCCACTACACCATCGATGCCTGCGTCACCAGCCAGTTCGCCCAACAGGTGCGTGCCATGGCCGGCCTGCCGCTGGGCGACGTGCGCCAGCATTCGCCGGCGGTCATGCTGAACCTGCTGGGCGATATCTGGTACGAAGCCGAGGTGGTCGCCGATCCGGTGGAGAATACCGGACTGCCATTGCCCGGCGCCGAAGCGCGCTTCAACCCGCTTGGCACGGTGCGCGAGCCGGCGTGGGACAAGGTGCTGGCGCTGCCAGGCGCCAACCTGCACCTGTACGGCAAGGAAGAACCGCGCCGTGCCCGCAAGATGGGCCACCTGACCTTCGTCGCGCCGACCCTGGCCGAAGCGCAGCAGCACCTCAACGCCGCCTGCGCCATCCTCGGGATCGAAGCATGACCGACGCCGCATCCCGCGACATCGCCGGCGCAGCAGCTGCGCTGGCGAATGGCGACCTGGTCGCATTCCCTACCGAGACCGTGTACGGCCTCGGTGCGGATGCGGAAAACCCGGCCGCCGTCGCAAAGATCTATGCTGCCAAAGGCCGCCCGCAGGACCATCCCGTGATCGTGCACGTCGCCCCCGGCGCCGACATCGATTACTGGACCACCGAAGTACCCGACGAAGCACGCGCCCTGGTGCGTGCCTTCTGGCCCGGCCCGCTGACCCTGATCCTCAAGCGCAACGCGCATATTCCCGACGCCGTTTCCGGCGGCCAGGATACGGTCGGCATCCGCTGCCCGTCGCACCCGGTGGCGATGCAGCTGCTGCAAGCATTCAAGGAAGGCAAGGGCGGAGTGGCCGCACCATCGGCCAACAAGTTCGGCAATGTCAGCCCGACTACCGCCCAGCACGTGCATGACGAATTCGGCGACGACCCGCGCCTGGCGGCCATCCTTGATGGCGGATCGAGCCAGGTTGGCATCGAGTCCACTATCCTCGACATGTCGCGCCTGGCCAGCCATGGCCCGGTGCTGCTGCGACCCGGCCACATCACCGCGCAGCAGATTGCCGACGTGATCGGCACCATGCCGCGCCAGCCCGACCAGGCCGCGCCGCGTGCTTCCGGCACCCTGGAGTCGCATTACGCGCCGAAAGCGCCGGTGGCACTGTTGCCCACTGGCGACATCGAAAAAACCCTTGCGGAACTCAAGCTGCGAGGGCGGTGTGCCGCGCTGATCCACTACTCGCCGTTTGTGTTGTCTCAACCAAATGTGACGCTCCCTGCCGAGCCAAAGGGGTATGCTTATGGCGTGTATGCCGCGTTGCGCGCGATGGACCAGCAACAGGTTGAGCTGATCCTCGTGGAAGCACCGCCGACAGGCGATGCCTGGCTGGGCGTCAACGATCGCCTGCGCCGCGCCGCTTTCGGTTCGACCGGCATTATTGAGCGTTTCCTGAAGTCGTAAAACGCTTAGCGCTGCCCACTAACTGGCCTCGGCCTGATCGAGCCAATGATCGAGTCCCACAGGAAGACTGCTTCTTCGTCACTGATGGAGGGTTTGGTACCTCCTGTGGTGTTTCCCTTGACGCCGGTGTGCAATTCAATCTGAAGCACTGGCAGCAAAGGGTTCTTGGGCTCACCGTGGCTTTGGAAGGCGAATTCATGGCTTTCGCCTTCAAATTCTTGCGCGGGTTTATGGGCAAGCACTTCGAACCCTTCCCATCCCCCTATGTGACGGTAACCGCGTCGAAGGAATTTGATTCGTGAGTACCACTTTCCCATGCCGGACGCGAAGGCCGCTTGTTTGGCACGGTTCATCCTGGGTTCCAACGCATCCGACTCAATAAAGATTTCCTTCTTCGTCATTTCGATTGACATGTGGACGTCTTCGAATTGCTTCAGTCGAATGCCTAGCGTGACTTCTTCCAGCATATAGCGAGCAGGCTCGCGGAGGAAAGCTCTGTCCAGGCAAAGTCCTGGTTCGTTTGGAATTTCGTCGGAAGGACGAAAGCGCAAAGAGCGTGCGACCTCCATCAGTAAAGCTACCGCTTCAAGGTACGCATCACCCTCACCGTCAACTTCGTACTCCTGCAAGAACAGGTCATCTCCAAGCCGGAGGAATGACTGGACGTTGTAATCGGCGAAGCTGCCGCGCCCTATGCCAATAACCATCTTGTGTTGCCCTCCTATGCCAGGCAGTACCTTGCCCAGCATTGACTCTTTTTTCTTCAATGGGCCTCGCGCGAACTCTCGGTTCTCCTCAATTTTTGCAAGCGCCCGCTTGACTTCGCTGTCCAGGCCTGCCCCTTCACCTTCAAGCCTCGATAAATGAAACGGGACGCGCGCCGGACCGTAAACAACTGCAGCACCTTTGGGCACATCTATCAGGAATCGTCCGGCGCAGATGGTGTTTGTCTCTGCGTTAGTCTCGACAAGTCTGTTCGAGGTTGAGTTCATTTTTTTGTTCCCCGTATGTGGATATTCGGCCCACGTGGAGTGGACTGGCAGGAGAAACAGAACTATTGCTAGTAGCATTGCCATGGACGTGATGAAGCTACGCAAGGCTTCCCCACTTCATTGTGGCGGCAATTTTTATGATGCTGAACATCGTCGAATGCAAGGCATCGTCATTGCTAAAGCTGGCCTGATGCTCATAACCGGTCTGGCGGAAGATCGCCTTGAACCGATTGCTTAAGAGTTGACGATCCGATGAACGGAGCGGGACTGTTTGATCGCCGGCTCCTTGTGAAGGCCCCAGTTCTGCGCTGATGCCATCAACTGGTACACCCTTGGATGTTTTCCCGGCCAACACCAACTTTCCCTGCCTGCTGTCGTTGGTGATGCGATAGTCTGTCCATGCAGCATCAACGTTCGTATCATTCAGGTTCCAGACGATCCTGTCCCAGGAGGGGCGTGCTGCGTCAGCACCATAATGCGCATAGCTTTGCTCGTGGAAGGTGTCAGCTAAGTCGAGATGGAATTGCCTGGCTTCACGGAGTAATTTCATAGTTCTCGCGATCCCGGCACTTTGACTTCCCGCTGGATTCAGCCATTCTTCTCGCAGTAAGCCGAACCATCGATCACGCAGGCAATAGATCTCCTCATAGGGATCGCCGTTTTTTGGAAATTGATCGACAAGAAGGCCATTGCGCCGAATTTCGAGCCAGCCATTCCCATAGGCGCAGTTGGGCAGCAGTTGAAGGCCGCCGGGGGCATTACCGAGAACTGCAGTGACTTCATTGCCGAAATTTCCCAGAAACTTTGGCGCTGGGTTCATCCCCATCTTGCCTTCTTCAAAGCCACAGCGCATGCGCCTGTATGCTGCCGGTGCACCTAGTGCAGGCATTACGCCGTGCACAATACCGAGTATCTTGTCATTGATATTGCCCATTTCAGGATGAATCAATGCGCGGGCGAGTAAACCGCCCATGGAGTGGCTGATGACGATGACCTTCTCACAAGCAAAGCCCCTTCTTCGATAGTCGAGTATGAGGTTCTGATTCTTCTCGAAACGATGCGTGCTGAGTCTTCGTTGGATTGCAGCCAGTTGTATCCCATGGCGTGGACGGGGAACAAGCAATCCTTTGTGGCGACCCTGAATTCTTCTTCGGTCAACGGCGGGATCGCAGGATTTACTGCAGCGCCCCACCCAGCAGGATTTTGGCCAATGATTTTTTTCCAATAGCTATCGAGGTCAGGGCGATTCAAATGCTGTTCGCATCGCTCAAGGATGTGTCGATAACTGTTGAAGAGTATTTCTCCCCATCCTCGTTCCCTTGCCTTTTCCTCTTTCGTCCTGCGTGGCGTGATGCAAGGCGGATCGTCTGACAGTAACGGAGAATCAATTTCGAATCGTAGTGCAACTCTGACCTTGCTGTGGTCCTGGCGTTGACCTGCATTTTCATGGCCATTCCCGGTTGGCGCCATTCCGCCATCGTAGCTATCCACTTCCGTTGCTTGGGGATCCAATTGCAGTTGGCGCCGAACTGGCGATGCTTCGAGGAACTCTGTTACCTCATTCAGCTTGTCCGGGCGCCAAGCGATGTTATTGGATTTCTTTAAGCGCTGTTGACGCTCCGCGTTCATGCGCAAGTTCGAACCCATAATTCCGGGTAAGAAGAGAATTGGAATAACGCGCTTCGGCAGCACGTGCATAACCTGCGGCGTCTTGTCCACCTTCGGTGTGCAGAATCCCTGGGCTTTTCTGCCTCCTGAACTCATGTCAACGGATAGCTGGGTGGCCATGCTTGAGTCCTTGTCAAGCGATCAGAAAAGCCATGGTGGCACGTTGGCTTGCACGGATCTTGATGCGCAATAAGGCGAACGTGCTTGGTCAGCTATGTTGTGAGCCAACGACAGAAATACCACTTGCGGATATTCGCCTGCATAGGCGTGATGCTTGTCGGTGGATGCTTGAGAGGGGAGCACATCCAATCGGCACGCTGTCCGGGTAGCTGGAGGAGTATGCTTACATCATACATACATACGTGCCGCGCTTTCAGGTTGGGCGGCATTCTCCTGCACATGCACGGAGGCCAATATGCGCCCTATTCGGAAAATTGCGACATACCTTTCCACTCTGGTTGCAGCCTTTCCTCCACCTTTTTGCGCCGCAGCAGAATCCTCCACCGTCTCGCGTACCCTGCTGGCCGTCCCTGAACGCGGCACCCTGATTTCCGGCCCCACCCTGTCCCGCATCGAAACCGGCGTGTTCAGCACTTCCAAGCGCATCGAGCCGGCCATGCTGGCCGAAGTGCTGGAGAAGGCCGGCAGTACCGTGGCCCAATTTGCCGGTACGCCGCGCTGCACTATCACCACCTACAGCCTGCGTTACAGCACCATCGGCGGCAGCGGCGAGCCGACGGACGCCAGCACCGCGCTGATCCTGCCGTCCGGCGAAGATCCCGCCTGCCAGGGGCCGCGGCCGGTGCTGTTGTACGCCCACGGCACCTCGACCGCCAAGGACCACAATATGGCGCGCCTGCGCGGCGAGGCCAAGCTGGTGGCGGCCTTGTTCACCGCACAAGGCTATATCGTCGTAGCGCCCAATTACGCCGGCTATGACGGGTCTTCACTGCCTTACCACCCCTACCTGAACGCCGAGCAGCAATCGGCCGACATGATTGACGCCATGCGCGCTGCCCGCAGTGCGATGGCGCAGCTCAAGGTCCAGGCAGCGCCGCAGCTGTTCCTGGCCGGTTACTCGCAGGGCGGCCACGTCACGCTCGCCACGCAGCGCGCCATGCAGCAAGGCAGTGAATTCAAGGTCACTGCCGCCGCAGGATTGTCCGGACCGTATGCCATGGCGCGCTTTTCCGACACGGTATTCAGCGGCCAGCCGAATGCCGGCATCACCATCTATTTGCCGCTGATTGCCACTTCCGCCCAGCGCGCCGGCGCGGCCATCTACAGCAAGCCGGAGGAGCTGTATGAGCTGCAATACGCCAGCGGCATCGAAACGCTGTTCCCTACCACGATGACGCGCAAGGAACTGCTCAAGCAGGGCAAGCTGCCCAAGGCCGCCCTCTTCGCGCGCGACTCGCTGCCGCAGGGCAGGGGGGCATCCGTCTACTTCAGCAATCCCCACCTGGTACGCACCAGCTACCGCGACGCCTACCTGCAAGACCTGGCCCAGCATCCCTGCGACGATGGCGACTGCACGCCCGCCAACAACCTGCGCAAATGGATGCTGAAAAACGACTTGCGCAACTACACGCCGCAAAGCCCGCTGTTGCTGTGCGGCGGCAGCAGGGACCCTTCAGTACCATTTTTCAATGCCACCGCTGCGGCGGAATATTTCAGCGAACATGGCGCGCCGCCGACCGTGGTCGATCTGGAAGAGCTGGGCGCACAGGACGAATTCAGGGATGCCCGCCGCAGCTTCGTGCTGATTAGCGAGGAGGCCATGAAGAGGGCGCAGGAAGACGCGCCGAAAAGCGGTCGCAGCGCCAACGAACTGCTGATGGACGCGTATCACGCCCGTCTGGCTGGCGCGCCCTGCCTGCTGGCCGCCCGCAGCTACTTCAATTCGTTGATGCGGCAGGATGCGCCAGCAGCGCCTTGACCAGCGCGTTGCGATCGAAAGGATCGTCGGCCAGCACGATGTCAGGCTGCAGCAGCGCCGGTTCGCGCTTGCCTGACGGGCGGTCGAGCACGAAGCGCGGCACCACGACTTCCAGCCCGGTGTTGGGCAGCACGTGCTGTTTCTGCGTGCCGCCGGTCTGGCGCACATAGGCATAGCCTGCGGCGCCGACCAGCCTGGCGAAGCCGTGGTCCTGCACCGTATTGCTGAACAGGATGGCGGACGAATAAGTCAGGTCGCCCACCAGCACGAATACCTTGCCGCTGAAATGCAGCGGATGCGCAGGCTCCGGCTGCACCCAGCTATCGACGTTGCCGCTGACGATGTCGCCCACTTTTTCGCCGGGGCCGGCGCGGCCTTCCAGCACTTTCTTCACGTAGCTGGAGCCGTTGCGGTAGGGCTTGTTCGCGATATAGCGCAGGATGCCGGTCTTCCACATATCGTCGTCGCCGCCGCCGTTTTCACGCACGTCGATCAACAGCGTCTGCGCGCCGGCATCGCGCAAGCTGGTAAAGGCGCGTTCCGTGAAATCGTAGAAGCGCTGCTTGTCCGGCCAGGCGAACTGGTTGACGGTCAGCAGTCCGACTCCGCTTGGCAGGATGCGGAACTGGAAAGTCTGCTCGAACGATTTTTCGCCTGCCACCGCAGCCGGCAGTACCGGGGCTGCAGGCACTTCCAGTACCTGCCCGCCGGCCTGCAGGGTAAAGCGCTCCGCTGCGCCATAGTTCTTCCAGTAGTACAGCCAGAAGCGCCGCTCCAGCAGTTTATTGCGAAAGGCCGGCGTATCGCCGTGCACCAGCGACCCCAGCTCGCGCAGGATGCGCGCCGCCGGCATGCCGTTGATATTGCCGATCTCGCGGCCTGCCAGCGCGGAGCTGCCGCCGCCCAGTGCAGCGACGATGCGCAAGCGCTGCTGGCCATCGATCATGACCTCGAACGGGAACAGCCTGCCGCCTGCCTGCAGGTGGGCCCGCGTTTCCGAGCGCCAGTCGGGGAACACCACGCCGAGATGTGCATCGTTGAAGACCGGGTTCATGGCTGCCAGCACGCGCCACGCCTCGTCGCGCGACAGGGGCTGGCCCAGCCTGCTGCGCGCCACCTCGAAGGCTTGCTCATAGGCTTGCTGCCCGGAGCGCAGTGCGGGCTCGGGGTGCGTGCTCTCGATGGCTTCGCGCACGAATTGCAGGTCCTGCTGCAACTGCGCAGGCGTGAAGCGCGCCGGGTCGGCGTGCAGTGGGGCGCAGCACAGCGCGCCGAGGGCAAGGAGGAGGGCAGGAATTTTCATTGCCGAAATTCTAATGAATGGAATAAAGTCTGTGCTTAAGATTTCTTGATTACATGATTAAGGCCAGCCTTAATGCTCTCCACTGACGACCTGAGTTTTTTCTGCGCCGTGGCCAGCCAGCCTTCGCTGTCGGCCACGGCGCGCCTGCTGGATGTGACGCCGTCTTCCGTCACCCAGCGCCTGCAAGCTATCGAAGACAAACTGCGCCTCAAGCTGGCCGACCGGCAGGGGCGGGGGATTGCGCTGACCGAGCAGGGGCAGCTGCTGGCCGAACGGGCGCAAGCGATCCTGGCCGAGATGGACTCCTTGCAGCGCGCGCTGCACGAACAGCGCAATGAGCTGGCGGGGCGCCTGCGCGTGCTGGCGCCGATGGGCTTCGGCAGTGCGCACATCGCCCCGCTGGCGGCACGCTTCCGGGCGCAGCATCCGGCGCTGGCCTTCGAACTGGAATTGTCCGACCGGCCGAACCTGCGCCTGCACGAAGGCTGGGACGTGGTGATCCACATCGGCGCGATGCGCGACTCCAGCCTGCGCCAGCAAGTGCTGGCGCGTAACCGGCGCTACCTGTGCGCGGCGCCGTCCTACCTCGCCCGGCACGGCAGCCCGCGCAGCCTGGAACAACTGGCCGGCCATGCCTGCCTGGCCTTGCGCGAGAATGAGGAAGACGCCACGCGCTGGAAGCTGATGCCGCCCGGCGCCAGCCAGTTCCGTACCTTGCGCATCGAACCCACGCTGGCTTGCAACGACGGCCGCGTCGTCAAGCAATGGGCGCTCGACGGCCACGGCATCATGCTGCGCTCGGAATGGGACGTTGCGGGTGAGCTGCGCAGCGGCGCCCTGTGCCGCGTATTGCCCGACCATGCATTGCCGGAGGCCGACATTGTCGCCCTGCTGCCGGCCAGCGTCCGCCAGCGCCCCCAGCGCACGCGCCTTTTCGTTGATTTCCTGAAGCAGCAATTCGCCCGTCCTGCCTGGCTGGAAGAACAGTGACTTGCAATGCTGATGCGTGGCTGCTACAGTCGCGCCCCTTGGTTGTGCAAGGCTGTTGTTTTTACAAATTTCTACTTGTAACAAGCAAGTCCAAGCTGGCATATTAGTTCGGCAGCGAATAGCACGTACGTTCGCAAAGCACACAATAAAATCATCCCCTCTGGAGACACAATGCGTCATTTCAAACTTGCCATGACGGTCATGGCAGCGGCAGTTATTGCCGGTTGCGGCGGCAGCGACCCACGCCCAGGCGACCAAAGCCCTAAACTCAAATATTCTGCCCAGGTTTCTTTCGGCGACAGCCTGTCGGACGTCGGTACCTACAAGGTCGGCACCGTGCAAGCCATCGGCGGCGGCACTTTCACCATCAACGGTGACAATACCAAATCCAATCCGGCGCTGACCGGCAAGAACTGGACCGAGCTGATGGCCGCGCAAGTCGGCCTGCCTGCACCGTGCCCGGCCGTGACCGGCCTCGATGGCGATGCGGCCAAGGGCTTCAGCGTACCAGTGCAAGCCAAGGCAGGCTGCTATGGCTATGCGCAGGGCGGCGCTCGTGTGACCAATCCTGTCGGCCCCGGCAACAAACTGACCGGCAGCCCGCTCGGTGCGCTGACCGTGCCGATCGTCACCCAGGTCAAGAACCACCTGGCTGCCGTGGGCGGCAAATTCAAGGGCGATGAAATCGTCTACGTCATGGGCGGCAACAACGACGTGCTGATCGGCCTTGAGCAACTGTCGGCTGGCGCTACCGCCGCCGGCACGGCAGCAGGCAGCACCGTCTTCGCGACAAGCCTGGCCACCCAGCTGGCAGCCGGCGCCACCGATCCAGCCACTGCAGTGCAATCCATCTCGCTGGCCATCGCCACCGAAGCCGCACGCGCCGGCAGCACCAGCGCCAGCATCGTGCAGGCCGCTGTAACTGCCGCCTACTCGGCTGGCAATACTGCCGCCGTCTCGGCAAGCGTTTACGGCCCAATGGTCGTCAAGGCACAGGCTGATGCGACTGCCGCAGGCGCCAAGGCCGGTGCCGACTACGCCACCGCGCAAGCGCCGATCCTGGTGCAGAACATCGCCAAGGCGGGCGCTGAACTGGTGGCACTGGTCAAGACCCAGATCGTGGCCAACGGCGCCAACTTCGTGGTGGTGAACAATATGCCGGACATCGCCAACACCCCGTCCGGCCTGGCGCAATCGGCCAGCACCCGTGCCCTGATCGACAGCATGGTCAAGGCCTTCAACGACACCTTGTCGGCCGGCCTGTCGGGCGACGCCAAGATCCTGCTGGTGGATACGTTCAGCGTCAGCCACGACCAGGCAACCAATCCGGCGCCGTATGGCCTGACCAACGTCACCGACACCGCCTGCGACCTGACGCCTGCCAAGAACCCGCTGGGCAATTCGCTGGGCTGCAACGCCAGCAACCTGAAGGCCGGCGACGTCAGCCACTATTCCTACGCCGACACCGTGCACCCGACCCCGTTCCTGCACCTGCTGCTGGCACGCTATGTTTCGGAAAAAATGGTAGCCAGGGGCTGGCTGTAATCAAAGGATAATGGAGACACAATGACACAACGCATCAACACCGCTGTAAAGCTGCTGGCCGTGATGGCCGCGCTGGGCGCAGCATCGGGCGCATCGGCGCAATCCAAGGGTGAATGGCTGGCAAAGGTCGGCGTCAACCGCATTTCGCCGGACGTCACTTCCGGCGACGTCACCGCACCTTCCAAGCCAGGCATCAAGGCCGAGGTGGGTTCCGACACCAAGCCGATCTTCAGCGTCGGCTACATGATCACCGATAACGTGAGCACTGAGCTGATGCTGGGCGTGCCGTACAAGCACACCCTGTACGGCGCCGGCTCGATCGAAGGCACCGGCAAGCTTGGTACCGCCGAAGCGCTGCCGCCGACCATCTTCCTGCAGTACCGCATGTTCGAGCCGAATGCGACGGTGCGTCCTTACGTTGGCCTTGGCTACACCTACGCCTACTTCCGCAAGGAGACTGGCTCCGCCCAGCTGACCGCCGTGCTGAACACCGGTGGCGAGCCTGCCACCTACTCGCTGGATGCAAAACACGCCGGCAGCCTGGTGCTCGGCGCCACCGCCAAGCTGGGCGAGCGTTATTACGCCGACGTGAACGTGGTCAAGACCAAGCTCAAGACCACTGCCCACTTCTCCACCGGCCAGACGCTGGACATCAAGCTGGATCCGCTGGCAGTCAGCCTGTCGGTCGGCTATCACTTCTAAGCCCAGCATCTCCCAAAGCCGCCGCAAGGCGGCTTTTTTTTTCGTCCCTGCGGCAAGCAGGGATGCAAAAATTGCACTATTATCATCGCGCATTTCGCAAATCCATTTGTCGAAAGGAACCCGCATGAAAACAGTCTGGCTGGGCTTTGCTGCCCTGTGTCTCAGTACAGCCGCCGTGGCGCAGAGTTGCGCCGAATCGCCGCCCTGCATGCGCGCCCGCGCCGCCGTGGAGGACCTGACCCGCATTGTCGCACCGGAAGGCGTGCAGGAAACCTACAAGGCCCAAATCGGCGGCATCGACCAGTGGATCAATGTGCGCGGCCAGGACAAAGCCAACCCGATGATCCTGTTCGTGCACGGGGGGCCGGCCTCGCCGGCCATGCCGACGACCTGGCAATGGCAGCGTCCCATCGAGGAGTATTTCACCGTCGCGCACTACGACCAGCGTGCCGTCGGCAAGACCCTGCGTGCCAACGACAAGGATGCGGTGGCTGGCACCTTGCGCATCGACCGCTTCGTCGACGATGCGATCGAAGTGGCGGAGCACCTGCGCGCCAAGTACAAGAAGGACAAGCTGATCATCGTCGGCCATAGCTGGGGCACCGTGGTTTCCACACGCGCCGTGCTGAAGCGGCCGGACCTGTTCCATGCCTACGTCGGCATCGGCCAGATCGCCAACATGCGCGAGAACGAACGGATCAGCTATGACTTCGGCATCGAGCAGGCCAGAAAGCACAACAACGCCGAAGCGCTGAAGGAAATGGAATCCATCGCGCCGTATCCCGGAAACGAGCCGATTACGCGCGAGCGCATCATCATTGCCCGCAAGTGGCCGCAGTATTACGGTGGCCTGAGCGCATACAAGAGCGATTCGGTGTATTACTTCCGTGCGCCGATGCTGTCGCCCGAGTACGACCAGGCCGATTGGGAGGCGATCGGCGAAGGCAGCCAGATGACACTCGGCACCGTGCTGAAAGAGTGGACGGAGGTGGATTTTTCCACCATCAGGAAGTTCCCGATTCCGGTGGTGATGTTCCTCGGCCGGCATGACTACACCACGCCGACCGAGCCAGTGGTGAAATGGATGGCGCAGCTCAAGGCGCCGTACAAGCAAAGCGTCTGGTTCGAACATTCAGCCCACATGATGCCGTGGGAAGAACCGGGCAAGACGCTGGCCAGCCTGCTCACTTACGTGCGCCCGCTGGCGCTGAAGGAGGGCAAGCGCAGTACTAAGGGTTATACGGCCCCTTGACTTCGCCCCAGCCCCACTTCGGCATCGGCTGGTCGGCATCGACCGTCGCACCGGGCTGGGAGTTGATGACGGCCAGCCGCGATCCCCATTCCAGGTAGCCCACCAGGGCCGAGCGGAATTCAGGATCATCCGGCATCGACAGTTCATCGGCGGTCTCCAGCAGCAGCGCCACCCAGCGGCGGCGCTGTTCCTGCGATAAGTGGCGGTTGAGGTGCTGCCGGATCATGTGTGCGTGGCCGCCATGTGCTTCGGAATATGCTGTGGGGCCGCCCATCACTTCGCCGAGGAAGGCCGCGACGTGTGCGGGATGATGGTCGCCCATATGGGCAAAGACTGGGCCGAGTAGTACATCGGCCTTGACGTGCTGGTAGAAACGAGTGGTCAAGCGGTTCAGCGCTTCGGTGCCGCCAACCCATTCGTACAAAGTTGGAACGTGATCCTGGGGCATGGTGTCGGTCCTTTAGAGGAGGAGAGTAGCTTGCAATTTCGAACGATATGTTTTGCCGCCTTGCTGCCGGCATTTTTCAGCCTCACCGGTTGTGCAGTGTATAGCGAAACGCGGCACAAGCAGGGCGAGGCCGTCAAGGAAGCCTGGAAGTCGGTCGACATCGGCGCCCAGCTTGGCGCCGCGCGCAAGGGGGAGGCAGCGCTGTTGGCCGAACAGCTCAGGACAGAAGAGGCGCTGCAGAAAGCGAGGCGTGATGCCCTGATTCGCTCCATGGTTTTTGAAGGCACTGTGGCAGCGCAATTGAAGGACCCGATCGAGAAGCAGTTGGTGGCGCTGGCCGGTTCGCCGCAAGTTGCTGTCGCCTGGACCGCCGCCCTGAAGAAGGAGGCGAGGGCGAAGAGCAACCTGCATGACGCTGAAATCGAATTCACGCGTGCAGGTGTCGAGATGCCTGCTTGCGGTGTTTTGACGAAGCAGTCGTTTGACGACTGGGCGCAGTCCCATGCTGGCGCGCCGGCATACTTGCGCGCAGCCTGGATGAGTGCCGCCGATGAATGCACCGGCGACGCCCTGACTGCCGGCTCCAGTTTCGCGTTCAAGGCCGGTGCCTTGGCGATTACCCAGAAAGCGGCGGCTGATGCCCGCGCAGCAATCGGTGGCGCAAAATCGGCCAGCCTCGCGGCCCGCAACCAGGTGACGAAACTGTCGAAGGAATACAGCGGGGAACTGGAAAAGCTCTCCGCCGATCCATCGCTTGCGCAAGACAAGCTGAAATCCATCGCCAGAGAGCTTGGTGAAGCGCTGGCAAAGATCGAGAAGCTGCCGGACCCGGTCTCGCGCCAGTTCGTGTCGGAGCAAAGGGTGAAGGCGCTTGATACGGCTCTGGCTTCGTTGGCGGGAAACGTCGACGGCAAGGGCGAGAGCGGTGCGACCGGTGCTGCCTTGGCCAGCCTTGCTGAATGGTTCGACCAGTCGCGCGTGGCGCTTGCTGATGCGAAGAAGCCGCGCCTGGCTGCCGTGCTTTTGCTGCGCAATCTCGAGCAGGCCAAAGCCGATGCCGCCGCCAAGGACGCCCAACTACAGGCAATGGAATTGCAGTTGCTCGAGTCGAAAATGAACTGGCAGCTCGAGCAGCTTCGCTCGCTGAGCTATGGTCATCAAGCCTTGCAGGCTGTGAGCGCAGAGATGGCCGAGATGCAGGTTCGGGCTGCGTTGGCGCCGGTCGAAACGGCGAAAGCCACTTCCGGCAAGGCCTTTGAAGACAAGACCAAGGTCTGGAAGAGTGCGGCCTCCTACCTCGATGCCAACGGGCGCCTGGCGGCGGAAGTGAACAAGACCGATATCCAGCGCAATGCGCTCGACCATGAGCGCGCCATCGCTTACGCGGAGGGGAATATCGCTCAGTGGAACGTGCTGATCTCGTCGACCGTCAACCAGCTCGCGGAATATGGGGATGCGGGTGTGCGCAAGGAAGACATTACAAGCCTGGTGAACTCGATTGCATTGCTGTTCATCGCGAAAGGAGTTCAGTAATGCGTTTCCTCTTGATGACTGTAGCGCTGGCGCTGTGCGGATGTTCAACGCCAAAGCCGGCGATGGAGCAGGCAAACCACGGCGTCGGCCTGATTGCCCAACTTGAATCCTCGTTGAGCGAATTCCGGCGTGTGGAAAAAAATTCCCTGGATGCCCGCGCCGAGTCCCTGCTCGCCCAGCGCAAGGCAATCGCCTTCATCGATCGCGAAAAGCAGCGCGACTTGCAGGCGCGTGTTGCAGCGGGCGACAAGCTGTCGGCAACGCTGATCGACAACCTGGTTGCAAATACTGAAGGACTGGCCTTGATCCAGGCCGAATACTCGGATACCAACGCCAGGAACGAAGCAGAAGTGGCGGCCCTGTTGACGCCAATTCCAAACAGCCGCAGCGCCACCGGCACTGCCCAGGCAAGGCTGGCGGAAATGGGAGAGGAACTCGGCTGGGATATCCGGCGCAGCGAACTGCAGGCTTTCATCAAGGCTGTAAAGGACAGCGTTGAAGACGGCAAAAAGAAAATTGAAGAAGCAGAAAAGAAAGCCAATGACTAATGGAGGCGAAGATGGCGTCACTCACCGAACAATACATGCTGGACTACTTCGACTCCCTGCGGCGGCTGAAAGCGAAGCAGAATGAATTCGAAGACGCTGCCTCCGACCCTGGCAGCACCGATGGCGCCCGTGCCTCAGCCGCGGCAGCCTATCTCGACATGGCCAACATGATTGCGCGCTTGCGCGAAGCGCATGAAGCGTTCATGCATCGCTTTGGCCCGGTGTCGACTGAATCGCCGACGCAGAAGATCGTGGATGAATCGAGCCGCCTGCACAAGGAGCTCGGCGAGATCATCGCCAAGTCGCAGGGACAAGTCGCGCTGATGCACGCGCTATCGGACTTCGTCGATCGCTGGCAGAAGCTGTCGACGGACAGCAAGAAGGGCGCGACGAAAGGAAAGACTGCAGCGGCGGCCAATCTGAACTTCCTGACGCAGCCAATCTGAGCACAAACGATAAGCCCCGCTCGCAGCGGGGCTTGCTTAATAAATGGGGTACGTCCCCATTTATTTACTGGAAGGCTTGGATGCCAGTCATCGCGCGGCCCAGGATCAGGGCGTGGATGTCGTGCGTGCCTTCGTAGGTGTTGACCACTTCCAGGTTCACCATATGGCGGATGATGCCGAATTCGTCGGAGATGCCGTTACCGCCCAGCATGTCGCGCGCTACGCGGGCGATGTCCAGCGACTTGCCGCAGGAGTTGCGCTTCATGATGGAGGTGATTTCGACGGCGGCAGTACCTTCGTCCTTCATGCGGCCCAGGCGCAGGCAGCCTTGCAGGCCGAGGGTGATTTCGGTCTGCATGTCGGCCAGCTTCTTCTGCACCAGCTGGTTCGCCGCCAGTGGACGGCCGAACTGCTTGCGGTCCAGCGTGTACTGGCGGGCGGTATGCCAGCAGGCTTCCGCCGCGCCCAGCGCGCCCCAGGCGATGCCGTAGCGGGCCGAATTCAGGCAGGTGAACGGGCCTTTCAGGCCGCGTACGTCCGGGAAGGCGTTTTCTTCAGGGCAGAACACTTCGTCCATCACGATTTCGCCGGTGATCGAAGCGCGCAGGCCGAACTTGCCGTGGATCGCAGGAGCCGACAGGCCTTTCATGCCTTTTTCCAGCACGAAGCCGCGGATCGCGCCTTCATCGTCCTTCGCCCACACCACGAATACGTCGGCTACCGGCGAGTTGGTGATCCACATCTTGGAGCCGGTCAGCGAGTAGCCGCCTGGCACCTTCTTGGCGCGGGTGATCATCGAGCCTGGATCGGAACCGTGGTTTGGCTCGGTCAGGCCGAAGCAGCCGATCCATTCGCCGGTGGCCAGCTTTGGCAGGTATTTCTGTTTCTGGGCTTCGGTGCCGAATTCATAGATCGGCACCATCACCAGCGAGGACTGCACCGACATCATCGAGCGGTAGCCGGAATCGACACGTTCCACTTCGCGCGCGATCAGGCCGTAAGCCACGTAGTTCAGGCCAGGGCCGCCGTATTGCTCAGGGATGGTCGGGCCCAGTAGGCCCAGTTCGCCCATTTCGCGGAAGATGGAAGTGTCCATCTGCTCGTGGCGGAAGGCTTCCAGGATGCGCGGCGCCAGCTTGTCCTGGCAGTAAGCCGCGGCGGCGTCGCGCACCATGCGCTCGTCGTCGGTCAGCTGGTCGTTCAGCAGCAGGGGATCGTCCCAGTGGAATGCGGCTTTGCTCATTATGCTTCCTGTCTCTCTTTGTTTATAAAAAATCAATCATTTCAACAGGTCGCGGAACTTCCCGCCGTGGAAAACCAGCGGTGCGTTCCCGGCAAACTCGCAATGTTCAACCTCGCCCACGAAAATCACGTGGTCGCCCTCCGGGTAGCGGCTGCGGTTGTGGCATTCAAACCACGCCGTGGCGCCCTTCAGGACCGGCTGGCCGGTGCGCGACAGCTCGAATTCGACCGTGCCGAACGGGTCTTCCGTGCGGGTCGAAAACAGCTTGGCCAAATGGGCCTGGTCGGCGCTCAGCACATTGATCACATAGTGCGAGTTACCGCTGAATATGGGCAGGCTGTTGGCGCCGGTGCCCAGGCTCCACAGCACCAATGGCGGGTCGAGCGAGACGGAATTGAAGGAGCTGGCCGTCAAGCCACGGAAACTGCCATCAGCGAGCCGCGTGGTAATCACGGTCACACCCGTGGCAAATTGCGACAGTGCCTGGCGAAAATGCACACTGTCGAATTCGCGCGAGGCGGCGCGTGGGGAGCTGGTATTCATGCGGGACCTGTTTGTTTCAAAGAGATTATGCCAAAGAACGATAGTCTAACCTTTGGCGAAAGCGACGGGGATTTTAGCTAAGGCGGCACTTTTTGAGCAGTGCGCGCCGATTTGCGCTACAGTAATACTTCCGGTACGTGAGGAGGGCGATATGGCTGAAGTAGCAATCCTGGGCGGTGGATGTTTCTGGTGCACCGAGGCGGTGTACCTGGAGGCGAAAGGTGTCACCAAGGTCGAATCGGGATACATGGGCGGCGCGCAGCCGAATCCCACGTATGAACAGGTGTGTACCGGTGAAACCGGTCACGCCGAAGTGGTGCGGCTGGAATTCGACCCGGCCCAAGTCAGCTACCGCGACCTGCTGGTCATCTTCTTTACCATTCACGACCCGACTACCCTGAATCGCCAGGGCAATGACGTTGGCACCCAGTACCGCTCCGTGATCTTCTACGAAACTCCTGAGCAGGAAGCCACTGCGCGGCAGGTGATCGCCGAGATGGCCCATGTCTGGGACGCGCCGATCGTCACCGAACTGGCGCCGTCCGCGCCGTTCTACAAGGCCGAGGACTACCACCAGAACTACTTCGCCCAGCATCCGCTGCAAGGCTATTGCGCCTTCGTGGTGGCGCCCAAGGTGGCCAAGTTCCGTAAGATGTACGCCGAGAAGCTCAAGTAGCCAGCCGGCGTCCGCCCGGCACCGTCAGGCTCGCAGCGATTTCACTCGGCGCATATCTCGGGCTGAACTATGCTATGGCCATCATCAAACCCTTGGACGGTGGCTTGTACCCTCGCCGGGAGTAATGAACAGGACCTTGGCCTGGCGCGCGATGTTCGCCGTGTGCCAGGTGCCGCGTGGGACGATGAGGAATTGACCGGGCTGGTCTAACTCAACCTTGCGTTCGCCGCCATCCACTTCCAGCACGAATTGGATGGCGCCAGAAATCAGGGCGACAATTTCTTCGCCGGCCGGGTGCTGCTCCCAGCTTGCCCAGTCCTCGCTGAAGTCATAAGTCGATACCAGCCGCCCCGGCCCGAGGTGGGCGAATGCGCCCGAAGTCAAGTCTTGCCAGAACGATTCGTTGACTTCAAGTGGCACCGAAGTTCCATCAGGGCCAAGGTGCAGGTAAGTTTCGACGGTATTGAATGGTCCAACAGCAGTCTTCATGGCGGAAACTCCTTCAGCAAATCACATTCCCGAGATCGCCCCGCAATAGAGGGCAGTCCTGCAAACAATGAACTGCGCGATACAGAAACCTGCGGAACATGCGGCGAAGGTCGCGGCAAAAGCGCTGGCAGGCTTCAAGCCACGGCGCCGCGCGAGCACTGCAACAGCGACTGCCGCCAGCGCAAGGCCGGGCAGTGAGAACAAATGGCCGAGTCCAAGCAATCCCTCTGGTCGCGGCAGCGAGGCTTGCCATGCCCAGTAGCCGAGGAGGGTCACAGTCAAGGCAGTCGTAGCGCCCAAAGTAGACAAAGGAGGTGCTTTGCCAATCTGGATCAGGCCGATCACGCCGCCCCAGGCCAGCAGGTAATACCATGGACCCAGATAGGCTGGATCACCGAAGATGAAAACTGCCGTGAGCAGTACTGCTCCGAGGCCAAGGGCAAGTGCGATGTCCAGCGTGCGTGTCAATTTGAATCCGAATTCAGTAAGAGGGCGCGAACCTGTTTGTATTCCTCAACCCGCGCGAAGTCTTTCTCGGTCGGGTTGGCGATGCGGCTCAGGTCCATGTTTTCCGCATTGTCGGCGAGCTTGACGACGCGTGCAATCGGATTCAATGCTGCGCGTGCCGCGGCCTGCATCCTGGTTTCGCCGGGGCGCTTGGTAAGCGCCTCAATGGCTTCGACTACTTCAACTGGAAGGCCGGCCTCTGTCAACTGCGCCAATGTAACCGGCGTGTCTTCCACCACGTCATGCAGCACCGCTGCCATGCGCTCGTCATTGGTAGAGACGCGAAGCATTACCCGCAGTGGATGCAGGATGTAGGGCTGGCCGGCCTTGTCGGCTTGGCCGGCATGGGCTGCAGCTGCAATTTCGATGGCTCGCTCAAGGGTAGACATTGCGGCTCCTACTGCTATCTGAGGATGAAAAGGATGACGAGTCCCAACGTCAGAATGAACGGCGACACGAACAGCCAAAGTTCAAGCTTCCGCAGCGTCGACCTGGGCGATTCCTGGCGCCGGAACGATGCGATGTTGAGCACAGCACCCAGAATAACTGCCACGACGAGTGCGCACATCAGCGCCATCGCCTCGCCCAGGCCTTGTCCGACGCAAGACATGCTTGGACAGGCTTGTCCCCTGGGACGAAAATTGTCCCAAACAAGCGCGGCGATTACAAGGAAGATCGGGACATACGAGAGTGGGCGCAGATAGCGTACCACGCGAGGCTTCAACATAGGCTCAACCTCCAGCGCTCATTACGCGATTGAAGTAGACCGTTGGATGGCCGGCGCGAAGGCGGTACAACTGGGCCGGCCGGTTGCTGCCGTGGCGCTGCTTGCCTGGAATCTCTTCGAGGAAATCGCCCTCCTTGATCCGCTTGCGGAATGCGCTCTTCTCCACCGCGCGCCCCAGGATGGTTTCGTACACGCGCTGCAGGTCCGACAAGGTGAATTCGGGCGCCAGCAAATGCACGGGGATCGACGTGTACTCGACCTTGTTGCGCACGCGCTGCAGGGCCACGTCGAGGATCGTTGCGTGGTCGAACGCCAGCGCATCTTTCGCCGTCAAGCCATCCACCGGATGCCAACTGGCCGCGTCGCTGCCGGAACCATGGTGCAGCTCCACGCCGTCCGATCCGATCAAGGCGAAGTAGGCGAAGGTCGCGGACCAGCCGCGCGGATCGCGCGTAGCGCTGCCGAAGCCTTGCAGTTGTTCGAGGTAGGGCGCCTCGACGCCCGTCTTCTCGCGTAGCTTGCGCAGCGCCGTGGCATCAAGGTCGGCGTCGCGGTGAACGTCGATGAAGCCGCCAGGCAGCGCCCAGCGTCCCTTGTGCGGGTGTTCGCCTCGGCGTACCAGCAGGACGTGCAGCGCATTTTCTCGAATCGTGAGAATGACCAGGTCGACGCTGGTCAGCGGAACGTCGAAGTCATGAATATTGTACTTCCGCAGAAATTCCTGCTCAGTCTCGCGGTTGCTCATTGATGTCCTCGCTCATAGGCGGCCATTTTAATCCCCTTAGTGTCAAAAGAAAATAACTTAGTGTATTATTTGCACTAACAAAGAAAATAAGGCGACATCATGAAAGCAGAACAACTGGGTCTTGGCGTCTTCACGGTAAATCAATTCCTCGATGAAGCCGAATGCCATCACTACATCGCAATGGGCGAGCAGATGGGCTACCAGCCCTCTGAAGTCAATCTCCCTATGGGATCGGTTCGGCGCACGGACATTCGCAACAACGACCGGGTGATCTTCGACGATCCATGCCTGGCCGAGTTGCTATTTACGCGTGCCGCGCCGTTGCTCCCAGCGACCATGGGAGAGTGGCGCCTGTGCGGCTTGAACGAGCGTTTTCGTTTTTATCGGTACGGACGCGGTGAGTACTTCAAATGGCACAAGGATGGCTCGTTCGAGAAGTCGCCGGACGAGGTGAGCCTGCTCACGTTCCTGATCTACCTGAATGCCGGCTTCGAAGGCGGCGACACCCAGTTCAGGTGGGAGACCGTACGCCCGCAGGAAGGCATGCTGCTGGTCTTCCCGCACAACCAGTCGCACCAAGGGGCAGAGATCAGCGCGGGCACCAAATACGTGTTGAGGTCTGACGTCATGTATGAAAGGACCAGCTAAATCGTCTTAGCCTTCATGCTGCTTGCGGAAAGCTTCGATGCGTAAATTTCGTTCATTGCCGGTGTTGGCAGGGATTTCCTGCGGAATGTGAGTGCGTTGTGCTTTTTGTGCTGCGAAGAACTTTCGAACTGAAGGCGAGAGGCATACAACATACAGCGAGAAACTATACGAGGCAAGCAGTGCCCACAAGACCCATGACTGCAGCGAAGCCGCTGCAACGGCGCCGTAGATTGTCGCGACAAGAAGCAGCACGCCGGTAACCACGCGCGCCCACACGAAGCCCCTGTAAAGATAGGACAGCAAGACAAGCGTTAGCGTTAAGCGGATCGAAACAGGTAACGCGCGCTGAACGTTGCCGTGAAAAAGCTGGCCAAGCAGCAGCACGATGTCGAGGCCGTTCAACATTAGAAATACCGTCAGCAGCAACAACTGCCCTCGCTTTACTTCTCTCAAGTCGGGCTTTCCAGTGGTGGTACGGCGATTGTGCGTGCCTCGTCGTTTGGTCTGCAGGGGTCAAGCACGGTAGAGTCGCAGGAACTTGAACATCTTTGGCCATTCAGAGCGCGGCTTGAAAACGATGGCGACTTCCTGGTTGCCAAGGGCAGATTCGGTGAGGACAACGTGGTCCGGAACGAGCTTGGCGTTCTCGAACTCCTTTGGATTGGCTTTGCAGACGGCCTTGAAGAACGGACCAGAAAGCCACTCCTTCACTTCGGGAGAGTCTTGAAACTTCAGATAGCCCGCGAGTGATGCGTGCGCAACTGCCACCATGGCAAAGCCAAGCGGAATGTCGTCTCGAACAAGAATATACATCTTCATGTTGATCTTTCAGATAACGCGTTGCTCATCACGGCTTCAGCGCGCAGTAGGCATCGAGATTGGGCTGAGGGCTCCGTCCCGTGTTGAAGCTCACTTGCGCGGTCCATCCAGCTAGAGCCGAAGACTATGCAGCGCTTGCTCAAGGATCAAAGTCTCGCTTCAATAGCAGCTGCGAAGGCTTCAACGGTTGGCGAAGGTCCATCGCCAAAGTTCTTGTGGCCTTCATTATCCCATTCGCAGAAGACGGTCCTGGTCGAGTCGTCCAGGTTCACGCCGTGCTCAAGGGTGAAATAGCGGAAGCCTCCTTTGCTTTCCGACGCCTCGTCTTTGGGGAAGTCGGTGAGGACAACTGCAACCATGTGGGCCTCTGCCGCCGCTATTGGAGCCGGCATCTTCAGCAGAACGGTTGGCGAATCCTGAATCCGGAAGGTGCTTACTACCAACTGACGCGCGTCGAAGTCGGTGATTGGCCTGCCAACCTGCTTCGCAGTCATTTCCCACAGCCATCCGACGAAATGTTCCTGCTCGGGCGAAGCGACCAAAGCAAAAAAGTGCAACGGATCTTGTGAGCAAACTTCTCTCACCAGGATGTGGGCAAAGACGTAGTGATGCTCCCTGGGTTCGGCGGGAGTGGCTTTGGGTTTCTTGTTGCGGTTCCAGAACATTGATTCACGCTCAAATTAACTTTTTTGCAAATGGTAGCATGCCGCTTATGCACTGGTCACCTCGGCGTTTCCGGCGTGCTGTTCGGCAGGCCAGTAAGCAGGCGGAGGATGCCTGCGGGGAGCTCTGTTCAATCACTCCCCACAGGGCTGCGGTCTTTAATCGAAGCGGTCCAGGTTCATGACCTTGTTCCAGGCGGCCACGAAGTCCCTGACGAATTTTTCACGACTATCGTTTGCAGCATAGACTTCGGCCACAGCGCGCAGTTCCGAATTCGAACCGAACACCAGGTCCACCGGTGTCGCCTTCCATTTCAGTTCACCGCTACTGCGGTCGCGGCCCTCGTACAGGCCGTCCACGCCGGGCGCCTTGTTCCATTTGGTGTCCATGGCCAGCAGGTTGACGAAGAAGTCGTTGTTCAGGGTACCCGGCTTGCTGGTCAGCACTCCATTGGCCGAGTGGCCATAGTTTGCATCGAGGGCGCGCAGGCCGCCTATCAGCACCGTCATTTCAGGCACCGTCAGGTTGAGCAGGTTGGCTTTTTCTACCAGTGCTTCTGCGGGCGACAGCTTGCTCTCGCTGTCATAGTAGTTGCGGAAGCCATCGGCTTTCGGCTCTAGCACGGCGAAGGATTTGACATCGGTCTGCGCCTGGGTCACGTCGGCGCGGCCCGGCTTGAACGGGACTTGCACGGCATGGCCGCCCGCTTTCGCTGCCTTCTCGATTGCCGCATTGCCACCGAGGACAATCAGGTCGGCCAGCGAGACTTTCTTGCCGCCTTTCTGGGCCTTGTTGAAATCGGCCTGGATGGTTTCAAGCTTGGCCAGCACCTTGGCCAGTTGCTCAGGTTCGTTCACCGCCCAATCCTTCTGCGGCGCGAGACGGATGCGGGCGCCGTTGATGCCGCCCCGCTTGTCGCTGCCGCGGTAGCTGGCAGCGGCGGCCCACGCCGTCTTGACCAGATCCTGCGTGCTCAGGCCGGACGACAGGATTTTCTCCTTCAGCTGTGCCGCATCCTGGCTGCCGATGGCGGCATAGCTTGGCGCGGGAATCGGGTCTTGCCACAGGAAGGCCTGCTTCGGTACGTCGGCGCCAATGTAGCGGGCGCTTGGGCCCATGTCGCGGTGGGTCAGCTTGAACCATGCCCGGGCGAAGGCGTCGGCAAACAACTTCGGATCTTGCTGGAAGCGTTTGGCGATCTTGCGGAACTCGGGGTCTTCCTTCAGCGACAAGTCGGTGGTGAACATGATCGGGGCGTGGCGCTTGCCGGCGATGTGTGCATCCGGCGTCAGGTTCGCTGCATCCGGCGTGCTTGGCACCCACTGCGTGGCGCCGGCGGGGCTCTTGCTTTGCACCCAGTCGAAGGCAAACAGGTTGTCCAGGTATTGCGTGGTGAATGCAATAGGGTTCGAGGTCCAGGAGCCTTCCAGTCCGCTGGTCACCGAATCCTCGGCATTACCCTTGCCGCATTTGTTCTGCCAGCCCAACCCTTGCTGCTCCAGCGCGGCGCCAGCAGGATCTGCGCCCACGCATTCTTCGGGCTTGTGCGCGCCATGCGCCTTGCCGAAGGTGTGGCCGCCGGCGATCAGGGCGACGATCTCCTCGTCGTCCATGGCCATGCGGCCGAAAGCCTGGCGAATATCGGCTGCGGCGGCGATCGGATCAGGCTTGCCTTCGGGGCCTTCAGGATTCACGTAGATCAGGCCCATCTGGGTGGCGGCCAGCGCGCCTTTCAGCTCACGCTTGCCGCTGAAGCGGTCGGCGCCCAGCCATTTGTTTTCGGCGCCCCAGAATACCTTGTCGGCTTCCCAGGCATCGGTGCGCCCACCGGCAAAACCGATGGTCTTGAAGCCCATGTTTTCCATCGCCACATTGCCGGCCAGGACCATCAGGTCGGCCCAGGAAATCTTGCGGCCGTATTTCTGTTTGACTGGCCACAGCAAGCGGCGCGCCTTGTCCAGGCTGACGTTGTCGGGCCAGCTATTCAGCGGTTCGAAGCGCTGCTGGCCGCTGGCCGCACCGCCGCGGCCATCGCCTACGCGATAGGTGCCGGCGCTGTGCCATGCCATGCGGATGAAGAATGGACCGTAGTTGCCGTAGTCTGCCGGCCACCAGGGCTGGGAATTGGTCAGGGCTGTGTTGATGTCTTTTTTGACTGCCTTCAGGTCGAGGCTCTGGAATTCTTTGGCGTAGTTGAAGTTTGCGCCGTAGGGATTGGATTCGGGGGAATGCTGGCGTAGCGGTTGGAGGTCCAGTTTCTCGGGCCACCAGTTCTGCCCGCCGGCTACCTTGTCGGCGGCGTAGGCGAGCTGCGGTTCGAAGAGTGGAAGAAGGCCTGCCAGCATGGCCAGCACGGCGAGTTTGCGATTGCTCATCACGGTTTCTCCTTGTTGTTGTCAGGGAAACCTTAGGCTAAAGCAAGAGTATGGATTGATCTAATTGATTGTTTTCATGAAATCGATAGTGTAAACACTATAGCGCGAGCCACATGTGAACTTTTGCCCGAAATCCCGTCGCGGTTCGTATTGCCATCGGCTCGATCCCGAAGCTGCGGAAGCCTGCTGCTTCATAGAGGGCGATGGCGGGGGCGTTGCCCTCGGTGGCGGTCAGCGTCACGACTGCCAGGCCAGGCCGCTGCCTGGCCTGGTTGAGGGCGATATCCACCAATTGGCGGCCGAGGCCCTTGCCGCGCCATACCTTTTCCACGTACATGCCAATCAAGTGAGCCTTGTGACGGGTCTTCGGCCGGACTGAGAATTCCACAGCCACCACGCCGATCAGTTGTGCATCGTTGAACGCGCCAAAAGCAATGATGTCCTGGCCGGGGCCGCCGATGCGCTGCTCCCACCAGGACAAGGGCAAGCCAGCGCGTTCTTCCGGCGTAGCCGTGAAAGCATCCGGCTCTTGCTCATAGCCGTGCAACACAAGCGCGCGATATTGCGCCGCATGTTCGGCGCTTAAGGCTTGGACGTGTGGCGATATGTGGTGAGCGGTGGAGTTCATCGCGAGAAATGGGCAGCCAAAGTCGTATCCAGCTGTGCCAGAAAATTTGAACCATACTTCCCGGATTCCAAGCCAAGTCGCAATTGCGATGGAACATCAGGCGTATATTCCTCAGTCAGCGATGCCAACCCCATGGCAATGGCTGCCACGCTATCGACGTCGCCACCAAAATTCACGCAGTCGCGCATCAAGTCGGACATGCGCCTGTTCCTGAGCAATGCGGTACTCATAGCATGCACTGTCTGGATGGCGTCGCATTCGACCTTGCCGGCCCAATCTGTTCTCAACTCGAACCCAGTATCGGTTCGGATCATGCGTGGCAAGTCCTCGAGGGTGGCGCGTCCATGCACCAGATGATGCGCCATCAATGCCACAACTTGTGATGACAGAATACCGTCTGGCGTATCGTGAGTGACCACAGCTTGTTCGCGAGCTGTCGCCAATAGCAGATGCTTGTCTGGGATAAGCCCCAATGGGACCGAACGCATTGCAGCGCCATTGCGGGCACTATTTGGATGGATCTTTTTCCGCAATTCGATGCCGCTGCCACAGTCGTCCAGCAAGCTTTGCAGGCCTTTGGCGTAACCCATTCTGGGATCGCGCTTATAACAGCGAACAAACGCGTCGGCGAAAGCATCGCTGGTCCAGTCAGTGGATGCCAGCAGGACTTCCGCAACTGCCATGCTCATTTGCGTATCGTCGGTATAACGGCCAGGCGCCATCCCGCACTCGTGGGACACATAGGAAGCCAGATTATTGTGGCGCTCAATCTTCTCGCGGCTGCAGAATTCGAAACCTGCGCCATAGGCGTCACCAAAGGCAATTTCCAACAACACGATCACTCTCCCGAAACAAGGCCTTATGCTGCGATTTGGCGGAAAATTCTAGCACGCTGTCATGGCAATGGAATGTTGAGGCTGTGATCGGAAGGTTGCGGCGTGACGCCAAGGATCTTCAGTTGGGCCGGGTGGGGCGGGCACTTGCGTCACATCGGTTTCATTAGACGGACCAGCTTCCCTTGGTAGGCAGCTTCCGAAATTACCTTACTGATTTGCGGTCCCGCAGCTTGGCCCAACACCTCAATTTCGTTGAGATTTTCATCCACCACTACGGCGCGTATTTCACTGGTAAGCCGAGCGGACAACGCGAGCCAACTAGTCACTGGCCCACCATCACCGCAATTCAAACAACGAGTGAAATAGCTGCCACCTTGCACGAATGCTCCAAACTGGTTCGAGCGACAGCGGGGGCAAATGTAAGGAGTATCCATAAGTGATTGCGTATCTCGCTAGTAACTGGCAGCCGAAGCGCGCAGCGTGGAGGCAGGGCGTCGGCTTGAATGCATTGTTAAGTTGACCCCATGGGCGACCCAATTGCTCTCGCATACTCGCTAATGATTTTGGATCTATTGAGTAACTTTGCTGCCCGCATCTCAAGAGCCTGAAGGTGTTCGCTTGGATCGGTGCTGCCCACAACCAGTAGTGTTTCCTCATCAAATATTCCTGCGTCCCGACAGTCCTTCAGGGCCAGTACCAATGCATTGAATCTTTGATCTCTAGCGGAAGACCAAGCGGCATGTTCGATGGATGTTTGATTGGATAGGGTAGCCAAGCGTGAACTTATGGGAGAGAAAAGATCATCGTGCGCGGAATCAGGCCACTCGACAAAGATGAAACCAATGTCAGGGTAGGACAGCTCATTTTCCCGAACCCAGTCGACGGTACACGCGACATGGTAAAGAGTTCTTACATCGTCATCGGTCGCAAGTGCGAATCCAAATAGCGGGCCATCTGTCTTTAGCGTCGCGGCTGATCGACGAACTGCCAACGCTACCGACTTGCGAAGTTCTTCTTGGATGTCCATAAAGTTTAGTGCCGGCTTAACGCGTTAATGCAGGCGCGCCGTAGGCGTCGAAGTGAATCCCGCATAAAGTCGCGGTGCTTGCTCGGATCTGGTTTTTCTTTCCAGTGCCTTGCCATGGGCGCGTACAGATAAACCTAACAACGTGCATAAGACGTCATACTGGCATGTTCAAAATTACAATCATGACGTCTAATAGCGTAAGACGCAACTTCTTGTGCCGGTACACTTGTGAAAATGCTGCGATTAGTTTGCACAAACGGCGGTAGTTTATCGCGGAAAGGCCAAAGAGCAGGAATTGAACGAGTTACAGGGGAACCTGGCCAGCCAACCGAGTGCAACCGGCCAGCCGGGATCAGTGGTCGTCGTAGATGTAACGCCGCGACCAGGGAAACGAAGAAGGATGCCGCCCCGCCTTGCCGCACACGATCTGGTAAAGACTGATCCAGTCCTGGTCGAATGCATAGGCGCAGCCGGCGAGGTAGACGTGCCAGATGCGGAAGCGCTTGTCGCCCGCCAGTTCGCGCACCTTCTCCTCGTGTTCTTCAAAGTTCTCGGTCCAGATGGCGCAGGTGCGGGCGTAGTGGCGACGCAGGTTTTCCACGTCGTAGGCCTCGAGCTGGCCTTGCTGCATGGCTTTCAGCACTTGGCCGATGTGGGCCAGCTCGCCGTGCGGGAAGACATACTTCTCGATGAACTCGCCTCCGCCATACGGTGTCTCGCCGTTATCCGGATCGGTCGACGTAATCCCGTGGTTCATCACCAGCCCATCGTCGGCCAGCAGCCTGTTGATAATCCCGAAGTACTCCACAAGGTGCTTGATGCCCACGTGCTCGAACATGCCGACGCTGGTGATGCGGTCGAAGCTGCCTTGCACGTCGCGATAGTCCTGCAAGCGAATCTCGACCAGGTCCGACAGCCCGGCGGCGCGCACACGCTCCTGCGCCAGCGCATGCTGGTTTTCGCTCAGCGTGATGCCGGTGCAGCGCGCGCCGAACTTCTGGGCGGCGCGGATCACCAGTGCGCCCCAGCCGCATCCGATATCGAGCAGCGTCTGTCCCGGCTGCAGCCGGATCTTGGCCAGGATATGGTCGATCTTCTTGATCTGCGCGGTAGCCAGGTCCTCGTCGCCATTTTCGAAGTAGGCGCAGGAATACACCATGTTCGGATCGAGGAACTGCTGGTAGAACTCGTTGGAGACGTCGTAGTGGTAGCGGATCGCTTCCGCATCGCCCTTGCGGTTGTGGTGGAAGCTGCGCGCGATGCGGGCCAGGCTGCTGCTGTCATTCAGCGAGCTGCGGGCGAGGGCGTTGACCACCTTGATCATGTCGACGGCGCGTCCGGTCACTTCGATGGCGCCTTCGACATAGGCGGTGCCCAGGCTGGAGAGCGAGGGCTTGAGCAGGTAGCGCGCCGCGGCTGGGCTGGGGACGCGGATCGTCACGCGCGGCGCTTCTTGCGAGAAGTCGAAGCTGCGGCCATTCCACAGCTCGATCCTCAGGGGCAGGGCGACTTGCGGGGCAATGCTGCTGATCCAGCTGTTGATGCGGTTTTGTACAAACATGCGCCTGCCCCTTCCCTGTGAAAGGACGGATCAGGGCTGGATGCGTTCCTTTTTCCAGCTACCGTCCTGCAAGTCATAGACTATCCTGTCGTGGAAGCGCGAGGCGCGCCCTTGCCAGAACTCGACGCGGTCCGGGACCAGGCGGTAACCGCCCCAGTGCTCGGGCCGATGCGGCTGACCGCCGCTGGCCGCCTCGACGGCGGCATAACTCTCTTCCATTGCTTCGCGGCTGGCGATCGGCCGGCTCTGCTGGGAAGCAATGGCCCCCAGCTGGCTCTTCACCGGGCGGCTGTAAAAGTACTTGTCGCTCTCTTCGGCGGAGGTTTTCTCGACCCGGCCTTCGATCCTGACCTGGCGTTCAAGCTCGGGCCAGAAGAACAGGATTGCCGCGTGCGGATTCTCCGCGAGCTGCTGGCCTTTCTGGCTCTGGTAATTGGTGTACCAGGTGAAGCCGCGCTCATCGTATTGCTTGATCAGCACGATGCGCGAACTCGGGCGGCCATTCTTGCCGACCGTGGCCACGCTCATGGCGTTGGGCTCGTTCACCTGCGCCTTCATGGCTTCATTGAACCACTTGGCAAACTGCGCAATCGGGTCGGCCAGGGTGTCGGCTTCCGACAGGCTGGCGCGGCCATAATCCATGCGCAGGTCCGCCAGGGCGATTCCGCCGGCGATGGCCGCCGGCAGGATGCCGCGGCGCTGCTGCATGGCCTCGCCCAGGATGGTCATCTGGGCGGGACTGAGTATCCGTTTGGCCATGGGCGCGATGTGCGCCTCTTCGGTTTCCATATGCGAGGTATAGGCTTGCACGAAGCGTTCTACGTCGGCGGCATTCAAGGCTGCGCTGGAACCGTTGGCAATCTTATCAAGTTGCGAATCGAGTATAGCCCAGTCCTGGTCCATCTGCTTGTGCTGAGCGAGGATCTGCGGGCCCAGCTCGGCCAGCAGGGCCGAATCGTCGCCTTGCGCCGCCGCCGTCAACAGGGGAAAGAGGTCGTTTTCCTCGTCGGCGTGGTGCAGGTGGGCAGCCTTGTTGAAGTACTTTTGCACGGCCTGGGCGGCCTGCTGGGCGGCGGCATCGGCGCCGTGCTGCGGCAGGTGGCTCAGCAGGTTTTGCAAGGTTTGCAATTGCTTGCGGATCTTGTCGTGGCAGTGTTTCAGGACAGCGATCGGCTGCTCATAGCCGGGGGCGGTATCGATCAAGGAGTTACTCATGGTGCAGGTCTGGTGAACTTGGCAAGAGAAAACATTGTAGCCCGGGTCCGGTAAAATGACGGGATGAATTCCCCGCAAATAGTTGATCCAGTTCTGGAAGATATCGATTTTGACCGCCGTTTTGGCGGCATCGCCCGCTTGTATGGCGAAAAAGCGCTCGCACGTTTCCGTGGCGCAAATGTCTGCGTCATTGGCGTGGGCGGCGTCGGCTCGTGGATTGTGGAGGCGCTGGCGCGCTCTGCCATTGGCAAGCTGACCCTGATTGACCTCGACAATGTGGCCGAGTCGAATATCAATCGCCAGATCCAGGCCTTGTCCGGCACGATCGGGATGGCCAAGATTACCGCGCTGGCGGAGCGCATTGCCCAGATCAATCCATTCTGCGAAGTGGTGCAGGTGGAGGATTTCATCACGCCGGATAACCTGGATGAGATGGTGGGGGCGCAGCAATTCGACTATGTCGTGGATGCAATTGATTCAGCCAAATCGAAAACGGCGCTGATTCACTATTGCCGCAGCAAGCAGATTCCGCTGATCGTGATTGGCAGTGCGGGAGGACAGACCGATCCGACCCGGATCGAGGTGCGCGATTTGTCCAAGACTGAGCAGGAGCCCTTGCTGAAGAAGGTGCGGCGGCGTTTGCGCAGCCAGTACAACTATCCGCCGAATTCCAAGAACAAGCTGGGGGTCGATGCGGTGTTTTCGATGGAGCCTTTGAAGTTTCCTGAGACGGGGGAGGCTTGCACTGTCGATGGCGATGAGAAGGCTGCGAAGCCTGGGCTGACCGGTATCAACTGCGCGGGGTTTGGCTCGGCGATGGTTGTGACCGCGACGTTTGGGATGGTGGCGGCGGGGCATTTGCTGCGCAAACTGGCTGAGCAGGCTGAAACCGGTAAACCGGTGTCTGACCCGCAGGGTCAGACACCTGACTCGCGGCCGCAGCAGCCCGGTGTCTGACCCTGCGGGTCAGACACCGTTTTACCGGTTTTGGGCGAACGGCAAATACCGCCCATCCGGCATCGACTCCACCAGCGCAAGCCCCTGCACATTCCACAACACCGGCACCCCGCTGAAATCCGCAGGCGCCTCCTTCGCCTCGCGCGCCAGCGTGATGTGCGGCTTGAATTCCCCATGCGTCGCGGCGCTGAACCCCGCCGCCTCCAGCCGCGCCATCAGTTCCCCCTGTGCGGCCAGCAGCCCGGCAGGCACAGCACTCATCCCCGCCCAGGCAATTTGCGGCCGCTTGAAGTAGCCATAACAATCAACGGTCAACTGCAACGGCGGCACATGCGTTGCATGCAGGATGTCGAGCAAGACAGGCAAGGCTTCCGCCGGCTGCTGGCCAAGAAATGCCATGGTCAGGTGCAGTTTTTCGGGCGGAATCAGCCTCCCGTGCACCGGCTGTTGCAGGCGCAGCAAAGCCTGGCGAACATCCTCGTCCGGCCAGAGCGCAAAAAACAATTTGTGCACAGCTTGTTTTGCTATCATGGCAGCCGCTTTAAAACCACTTAACGAATATACATGAAACGCACTTCGATCCTGTTCGCATTCCTGTGCGCCGCCGGCCTGGCGCAGGCACAGCAGCCTACCCAAGAACCTGCCCCGGCGCAGCCAGCCGCGACGGCCGCACCAGCGGCGCAAGCCGAAGCCGCGGCGCCGGCCCAGCCAGGACCGGTCGTGCCGGGTTCGGCCCAGCCGGGACCAGCCGCAGAGCAACTGATCGTCACCGATCACAAGATCGGCAAGGGCGCCGAAGCCAATGTCGGCAACACCGTTTTCATGCACTACACCGGCTGGCTGTATCGTCCGCTGGCCAAGAACCAGCGCGGCCGCCAGTTCGACAGCTCGATCCCGCGCGGCGAGCCGCTGGACTTCAAGCTGGGCACCGGCAAAGTGATCAAGGGCTGGGACCAGGGCATCGTCGGCATGAAGGTGGGCGGCAAGCGCACCCTGATCATCCCGGCGGAACTGGCTTATGGCTCGCGCTCCATGCCGGGCATTCCTGCCAACTCGGCCCTGATCTTCGACGTCGAGCTGGTGGACGTCAAATAACTCAGCGGTAGTCCTCGGCCGCCAGGCCGTACTTCTGCATCTTGTGGTACATGGTCTGCTTCGGCAGGCTCAGCGCGGTACAGGCGGTGGCGACGTTGCCGCCGGCCGCGCGCAGCGCCTGCTCGATCAGCATGCGCTCGAAAGCGCCGACCTGGTCCGCCAGCGAAGCAGGCGCTGCGCTCTCCGTCGAGGCTGACAACCCCAGCACGAAACGATCGGCCGCATTGCGCAGCTCGCGCACATTGCCGGGCCAGTCCTGCGCCATCAGCTGCTGCATCTGCGCGGGCGGTACGACCGGGCAGGGACGCTTGTAGCGTGCTGCCGCATCCATCATGAAATGCTCGAACAACAGCGGAATGTCTTCGCGGCGCTCGCGCAGCGGCGGGATGTGCAGCACGATCAGGTTCAAGCGGTAATACAGGTCGCTGCGGAACTTGCCCTGGTCGGAAAACTCCTTCAGGTCTTCTTTTGACGCAGCAATGACACGGATGTCCAGCGCTACCGGGGCGTTCGAACCCAGGCGCTGGATCGAGCGCTCCTGCAGCACACGCAGCAGCTTGACCTGCATCGCCAGCGGCAGGCTTTCAATTTCGTCCAGGAACAGCGTGCCGTGATCGGCGTGCTCGATCTTGCCGACCTGGCGCTTGGCAGCGCCGGTGAAGGCGCCTTGCTCGTGGCCGAACAGTTCGCTCTCGAAAATCGTCTCCGGGATGGCGCCGCAGTTGACCGGCACGTAGTGATGCCTGCCGCGCTCGCTGAACTGGTGCAGGCAACGTGCCACCAGTTCCTTGCCGGTGCCGGTTTCACCATAGATCAGCACATCGGCCGGCTGTCCGGCGACGTCCAGGATAACCTGGCGCAAGGCTTGCATGGCGGGTGTATTGCCCAGCAGGCAGGCCTCGATGCCTTCGCTGTGCTCGAGCTTCTGGCGCAGCGCGCGCACTTCCAGCTGCAGGCGCCGCTTGTCGACGGCACGTCGCACCACGTCAGCCAGTTGCTCCGAAGAGTAGGGCTTTTCCAGGAAGTCGTAAGCGCCGTCGTGCATGGCTTGCACCGCCATCGAAATGTCGCCATGGCCGGTGACCAGGATGACCGGCAGTTCGGGGTCGATGGCACGCGCCGCTTCCAGCAATTCCAGCCCGCTCATGCCGGGCAGGCGTACATCGCTCACCAGCACCACCGGGCTGTTCGCCTGCAGCAGCTGGGCTGCCGGTTCGGCGCTTTCGAAGCTGCTCACCGAGAAATCGGCCAGCTCCAGCGCCTGTTCACTGCCAGCGCGTACGGTCGGGTCATCTTCGACCAGTAGCACTTGTATGTTGTTCATTACGTCTCCTGCGCTTCTTTTAATTCGATCACGAAGCAGGCGCCGGTACTGGCCTGTTCCGCTCTTAAGCTTCCGCCGAAATCGCGGATGATTTGTTCTGAAATCGCCAGCCCCAGACCCAAGCCTTCGCCTTGCGGCTTGGAGGTGTAGAACGGCTCGAACAGCCGCTCGCGCGCTTCGTCGCTGAGACCCGGGCCGCTGTCGGCCACGCGGATCAGGACCCGGCCTGGCTTGCTGCTCACCTCCAGCACCAGCTCGCGCACCGCGCAGCCGGCCATCGAGTCCAGGGCATTGGTCATCAGGTTGAGCAGCACCTGTTCCAGCCGGTTGCTGTCGCACAGCGCATAGATATCGGCCTTGTCGATGCGCAGCTGGAAGGTGACCTTGTCGAGCTGGATGCGGCGCTCCACCAGCACCAGGGCGTTCGAAATCGAGGTGTGGATCGACACCGGGCCCAGTTCCGCATTCGACTTGCGGGCGAAGCCCTTCAGCTTGCCGGTAATGGTGCCCATGCGCGCCACCACCTGCGAAATGGTTTTCAGGTTGTTGCGCACATCGTCCATGCGGCCGCGCTCAAACAGCAGCACGGCGTTGTCGGACATGGTGCGCAGCGCCGTCAGCGGCTGGTTCAGCTCGTGCGTGATGCTGGCCGACATCTGCCCCAGCACCGCCAGCTTGCCGGCCTGGAACAGCTCGTTCTGCGTGATCTGCAACTGCTGCTCGGCCTGGCGCCGCACATCGACTTCCTTGCTCAAGTCCTGCGTCATGCGCGCCAGGCTGGCGGTACGCTCGGCCACCATGCGTTCCAGCTCTTCCTTGGCGCGCAGGCGCTGGCGCCAGTACAGGAACAGCAGGATGAGGAAGCCATAGGCCAGCAGCGCGAACAGGAAGGCGAGGCTGGCATTGTCGCGCGCCGCGTTCAGGTCGGACATGTAGATGAAGATCCAGTCGCGCGGCGCCAGGGAGCGTGTCTGCGCCAGCATCAGGGGCGTCGACGCTGCACCCGGTGCATTGCTGTTGCGGATCGCGAGCAGGCGGTCGCCATTGGCCAGCGCTTCGTCATGCTTCAGCGTCAGCGGCGGCAGCGCTTGCGCGAAATACTGGCGCGTCTGTTCGAGTTCGGCGCGTACGTTTGCCGACAGGGGCCGTAGCGCCTTGAACTTCCACTCCGGATCCGAGCTGAGGAAGATTACGCCATTCGGGTCCACCAGGGCCACCTTGTCGCTGCCCTGCGTCCAGCTGCGCTGCTGGTTCTCGATACTGACCTTGATGGCCGCCACGCCCAGCATGCGGCCGTCCTTGTAGATGCCGTGGGCGTAGAAATAGCCCGGCTCCAGGCTGGTGGTGCCGACGCCGTAGAAGCCGCCGGGGCGGCCGCGCAGGGCATTGCGGATGTAGGGCCGGAAATTGACGTCGTCGCCGATGAAGCTGTCCTTCTGGCGCCAGTTGCTGGCGGCCTGGGTGCGGCCCTGCAGGTTGACGATGTAGATATTGCTGGACTCGGCCTTCTTGTTCAAGCCTTCCAGGTATTCGTTGACACTGTTGCGCACATCCTCGTCGCCGGGATGTTCCAGCAGCTGGACCACGTCCTTGTCCAGCTCCAGCATGCGCGGGATCAGGTCGTACTTGTCGAGCAGGTTTTCCAGGCTGGTGGCATACACCTCCAGCCTTTGCGCGCCCGCTTCACGCAGGCGCTCGGTCGTTGCGCTGTCGGCCCACCAGTAGGCCAGGTAGGGCAGGGCCAGGCCTGCCAGCAGCACCAGGCCCAGCAAAGTACGGACGTGTTGCGTCGGACGCGGTTGCGCCTGGGGCATTGCGGTGATGTTGGGCTGGACTGGCATTACAGCCAACTATAGCAAACCTCAGTTACAGTTGATGGCGCAACCCCAGGTTAAAGGCGCGCTGGCCCTTGCCGTCGTCGGTGGCGTTGCCGACAGTGAAAGGGGCGCCGTTGTGGCCATTGATGCGGCCGTAGGCGGCGTACAGGTCGGTGCGCTTGGACAGGCCGTACAGGTAGGCGATGCCGTATTGGCGCGCATCCTGGTTGGCTGCGCTGCGGTCCATGTGCTGCACCACCGAGCCGGCAAAGCTGTGTGGGCCGAAGGTGGCGCACAGGCCCAGCACCAGGTCGCGGCTGGAGGCGCCCGGAATGCCGATGGTGCCGGCGGTGATGACGCTGGTGGCGCTGGTCACGGTGCCTGTAGGGCTGCTGCTGCCGTTCGACAGGGTGCTGCTGCCGCCGCCGCCAACCGTGCCCATGCCCCGGTTGAAAGCATAGCCAGCGTGCAGCTGGTAGTTGCCAAGCTTGTAGCGCGCTGCCAGCAGCGTGTTATAGGCATGCAGGCCGGAGGTGGCGCTCTCGCGGCGGAAGTGCGACAGCGACAGCGCCAGCGGGCCTTCGTCGTAATTCAGGGCGCCGCTCAGCGCGCGCTTGCGGGTATTGTCGTCGGCCACTTCGCCCGCGCTGTAAGCCAGCTCGGTCGAGAAGCCGGCCAGCTTGGGCGAGGCGTAGCGCAGCGAGTTGTCCATGCGGCGGTTCGGTACCATCAGGTTGGCAGCCTGGCCGGCCAGGCCATCGGCGAAGGGATCGGCGATGTCGCGCAAGGCCTTGTAGTACGGCGAGTACTGGCGGCCGGCGCTGATGGTGCCCAGCGGGCTGGCCAGCGAGACGTAGGACTGGCGGCCGAAAGTCAGGCCGCCCTGGCCGGAAGCGCCGGTATCCATGGCGAAGCCGCTCTCGATGACGAAGCTGGCCGACAGGCCATTGCCCAGGTCTTCGGTGCCCTTGAATCCAATGCGCGAGCCGGAGGCGATGCCGCTGCTCACATTGGAGGTATTGCCGGCGGCGCCGCCGCGTTCGAGCACGATGCCGGCATCGGCAACGCCATAGACTTGGACGGAAGATTGCGCGTGCGCGCTGCAGCAGGCCAGGGCCAGCAGGGTGGTGGCAGTGTATTTCATTGGTGTTCTCCTGAGGTTGTTGTTCTTATGCGGCGCGAATGTAGCTGTGTTCGTCCGCTTGTTCTTCTTCGCCGAGCGCGCCTTCCCACTTCGCCACGACGGCGGTGGCGATGGCGTTGCCGACGGCGTTGGTGGCCGAGCGGCCCATGTCGAGGAACTGGTCCACGCCCATCAACAGCAGCAGGCCGGCTTCAGGAATGTGGAATTGGGTCAGGGTGGCGGCGATCACCACCAGCGAAGCACGCGGCACGCCGGCCATGCCTTTCGAGGTCAGCATCAACAGCAGCAGCATGGTGATCTGGGTGCCCAGCGACAGGTCGATGCCATAAGCCTGGGCGATGAACAGCACGGCGAAGGTGCAGTACATCATCGAGCCGTCCAGGTTGAAGGAATAACCCATTGGCAGCACGAAGCTGGAGATGCGGCGCTGCACGCCGAACTTGTCCAGCGCGACCAGCAGTTTGGGATAGGCCGCTTCCGAGCTGGCGGTGGAGAAGGCCAGCAGGAACGGTTCGCGGATCAGGCCGACCAAACGCAGGACGCGCGGGCCCAGCACGGCGAAGCCGGCGCCGATCAGCAGTGCCCACAGGCAGAACAGGCCGAAGTAGAAGCCGCCCATGAACTTGGCGAAGGTGGCAAGGATGCCGAGGCCATTGGTGGTGACCACCGAAGCCATGGCGGCAAACACCGCCAGCGGGGCCAGGCCCATGATGGTGCCGGTAATGCGCAACATCACCTGTGCCAGCTCGTCGACCACGTCCAGCAGGCGCTTGCCGGATTCGCCCAGCGCGCCCAGCGCGGAGCCGAAGAAGATCGAAAACACCAGCACTTGCAGGATCTCGTTATTGGCCATGGCCTCGATTGGCGACTTCGGCACCACGTGGGTGATGAAATCCTTCAGCGTGAAGGCCGAGGTTTTCAGGCCGGTGCTCGCGTCAAGGGCGGGCAGCGGCAGGCCCAGGTTGGTCCCGAGCTGCATCACATTCGACAGCAGCATGCCGAGCGCCAGGGAGACCAGCGAAGCGACGATGAACCAGGCGAAAGCCTTGGCGCCGATGCGGCCGGCGGCTTTGCCATCGCTCAGGTTCGCGATGCCGACGGTCAGGGTCGAAAACACCAGCAGCGCAATGATCATCTTGATCAGGCGCAGGAAGATGTCGGTCACCAGCGAGATGTGGGCCGAGATGTCGGCGGTGAGTTTCTTGTCAGGGAATACCGTGTGACAGGCGTAGCCGACGGCGATGCCTAGCAGCATCGCGAACAGGATGTAGAGGGTAAGGGGGCGCTTCTTTTGCATTCCGGTCTCCGTTGTGTAGGTCCCCGCGTGTGTGGCGGGGTCCCGGGACAACAGCAAGCTGTGTGCCCGTTGGAAGGATTCCGGTAAGTGCTTGATTTATAAGCCTGCCGGCATACTAATGATGCCGGCTGGCAATTTTACAGTCCCAGGACTTGGACGGCGTGGAGAGGCTGTGTATGACTTCTTGGCTTAATGCGCATGACCATGGTGGTGATCGTGATCGTGCTGGTGATCATGGTCGTGGTCATGCTTGTCCTCAAGCGCATGCCCCTGGCCTTGCAGGCAGCACTCATGCTGGGTGGTACCTTGCTCGGTTTGCAATGTCGTATGGTGGATGCCGAATTGCTCCTTCAACTGGCGCGCAATGTCGTCGATGGCCATATCGCCCGGGTAGCCGCCCGGCATGACAAGGTGGCAAGTCAGCGCCACATCGGTGGTGCTCATCGACCAGATATGCAGGTCGTGCACGCCGGCCACGCCAGGGCTGGCCAGCAGGAATTTTTCCACTTCGCCGGCATCCACGTTGCCGGGCACCGCGCCCAGCGTCATGTCCAGCGCCTCGCGCAGCAACGACCAGGTGCTCTTCATGATCAGCACCACGATCACCAGAGACACGGCAGGGTCGATCCACGCCCAGCCGGTGTACATGACCACCAGGCCCGCAATCAGCACGCCCAGCGAGATGGCGGCATCGGCCGCCAGGTGCAGGTAGGCGCCGCGGATATTCAGGTCGTCCTTGCTGCCCTTCATGAACAGCCAGGCCGAAATGCCGTTGACGGCAATACCGATGCCGGCCACCACGGACACGGTCAACCCCGCCACAGGCGTAGGCTCCATCAAGCGCTGGAAAGCCCCCCAGGCGATCGCGCCGGTGGCCGCCATCAGCAGCATGCCGTTGAACAGCGCAGCCAGGATGGAGCTGCTGCGCAGGCCATAGGTATAGCGGCCGGACGGCTCGCGCTTGGCCAGGATGGCCGCGCCCCAGGCAAGGATCAGGCTCAATACGTCCGACAGGTTATGGCCCGCGTCGGCCATCAGCGCCGTCGAATTGGCCAGGAAACCGTAGAAGAACTCGATGACAACGAACACCGCGTTGAGCGCGATCGCAATGGCAAAAGCGCGGCCGTGGCCTACTTCGCCGTGATGGTGGTGATGATGGCCGTGGTCGTGGCCATGTCCGTGATGATGATGGGCGCTCATTGTTCGTTACCGTTGGATGGTTCGGCGATATGTTCCAGCATATCGCGCAGGACGCCGCTGATATGGGCATCAGCGGTGGAATAGAAGACTTGTTTGCCCTGGCGCTCAGACTTGACGATACGCGCGGCGCGCAGCAGGCGCAGGTGGTGGCTGACCAGCGAAGAGCTCAGTTGCAGCGAACCCGCGATATCGCTGACTGCGATCGGCTGCTCCAGGCAAGCCAGCACAATGCGCAGCCGGGTCGAATCCCCCAGCAAATGGAACAGGTCCGCCAGCTCCGCGACGGAAGCATCGTTGTCAGAATAGATAGCCATAGCAAACAAATGAATAGGTATTCACATGTTAGCATGAAAGTCGGGGTCAGGTCTGGCAATCCGCCACCAATTTCGCATAGCGAAATTGGTGGCGGATTGCCAGACCTGACCCCGACTTTTATTTGGCTAGTTCTGCTTCGAAGGCGGTGCGGGTCTTGGCGTCGAGGGTTTGCAGGGCGCGCTCGAGCTTGGCGGGCGGGATGCCGGCCGGTTTGCTGAACATGGCCTGGCCGATCAACACCAGGGCGGCGGTCAGGACTGCTACCCCTGCGGCGGCTGCCAGCAGGCGCAGTTCGCGGCGCGAGAAGGGCTCGTGCGAGGTGGGGATGGGGCGGGCGCCAGGGGGCGGGACGTAGGCGGCGCCTGGCATTGCCGCTGGGGCATGCGCGCCGTCCAGGCGCGCCAGGTGGCGCTCGACCGCTTCTTCCAGTACCGCTTCGTTCAAGGCCACCAGGGCAAAGATAGGGTCGTCGACATCTACCTTGATGCCGGTCTTTTCGAACACGTGCAGGCGTAGTTTCTGCGGGTCGAGGGCCATTTACCAGTTCACCAGGTCGAGTTGTTCGAACAGGTCGCGGAACACGACCTTGATGCGCTGCTTTTCCATCACATTGAATTTGTCGCTGGCCTTCACTTCGTCCACCGTCAGGCGGCCGGTGTTCATCTTCTTCACGTCGGCGCCGAAGGTGTCCGCATTGCGCGCGCTCAGCACAATGCGGCCGCGCACGCGCTGCGAGTTGTCGGCGTAGGTCTGCGATTCGAGGAAGGATTTGCCGGACGCCGATTGCAGCAGGCCGAAATGCTCGTTCTCCCACAGCACCAGCGGCACCTGGGTCGACTTGGCCGTGGTGACGAAGCCCATCGCGGTATCGTGCAGCGTGTCGCCGCCGCCAACGATGGTGTGGATGTACACCTTGCGGCCCGATTCTTCCAGCAGGTTGAAGCAGTCGTTCTCAATCAGGTAGGCCATCAGCGGCGAGAACGTGTTGGCGCCGTTGTCGACCACGCAGTTGCCGTCTTCTTCCAGGATGTCGATCATCAGGGCGTCGAAGCGCTTGGGGTCGATGGTGCGCGATTCGGTCATCACCGGCACGTGCTTCACGTCCAGTGCCTTGTAGCGCGAGAAGGTGGTGTTTTCCTGGTCGGTGTCGTAGCAGCGCAGCGGGCCTTCGCTCTTGGCTTTCAGCCATTGCGCGAGGATGGTCGATACATACGTCTTGCCGATACCGCCCTTGCCCTGCAGGACGAAGTGAACCGTGTTTTGCATTGATGCTCCTGTTATCAGTGGCAGTTGGCCGTGCCGCTGTCACGGGCTTCCTGCTGCGGGCGTTCCGGCGCCGTCTTCGGCTGGACCGGCAGGAACTCCCATTCGTAGCTGTTTTCCTTCAATACCAGTTTCAGCACGCCGGTGCGCCAGTTGGAGCGCGCCTCGCTCTGCTCATTGAGCCAGAGGAAGGGCGTCAGCATGGCGCCGCCGGTGCCGACCACGAACTGGCGCACGCCGCGTGCCGGATCGGGCTGCGCGTCTGCATCCATCGGCGCCAGTCGCTCGTAGTCGTGGTCATGCCCGGACAGCACCAGTTCGACGCCTGCCGCATGCAGGGCGCGCCAGACGTCCTGCATCTTCCTGGTCGGGGTGTGCCCGCCAGAACTATACATGGGCGCGTGCCAGTAGGCGAGGGCGCAACGCGCCTTGCTGGCTGCCAGGTCGTCTTTGAGCCACAGGAGCTGGCGCTGGTGCTCGGCGGTTTTCAGGTCGCTGTTCAGGGAAATGAAGTGCCAGCCGCCCTTGTCGAAACTGTAATAACCGCGTCCGGCAGGACCGGCCAGTTCGCCGAAGTAGTCGAAATAGCCTGCTGCCTTGCCGCTGGTGTATTCGTGGTTGCCGGGAGTAGGCCGGGTGCGCGCCTTGAACTGGCCCCAGGTAGGGGCGTAGCAGTCGCTGAATTCGGCCGGGGCGCCATTCGGGTAAGTATGGTCGCCCAGGGTGAGGATCAGGGCCTCGGGGTCGCCCCTGGCGATGATGGCGGCGGTTCCGGCGGCGCCGGAGTCGGCGGCGCGGTTGTAGCGGCAGTCGGCGATGTCGCCGGCGGCGTACACCGTCAGGGGGCGTGCGGCATGCCCGGCGGCTGGAGCGGAGAGGGCGGCTGCGACGGCCAGCCAAGGTAGAATGCGTGTTTTCATTGGCACCATTTGAACAGGCATGCGAGTTTCACCATCCAGCGAGCAGGAAGCGATCCTGAAGTCCCGCGCCCGGACCTTGATGATCGAGGCCCGCGCAGGGACAGGCAAGACTACCACGCTGGCCATGCTGGCGGCACAGGAACCGGGCGTCGTGTTGGGCCTGTGTTTCTCGGAAGGGGCGCGCCAGCGCTTTTACGAGAAGCTGGCGCTGGAATGCCCGGAGCGCAAGGTGCAGGTGCTGACGGTGGAAGCGCTGGCGCGCTCGCAGCTCACGCGCATCGCGGAGCACGGCAACTGGCTGGACCTGCCCGAGCGCTGGTCCAGCCTGGAGCAGATGCGCCCCATGCTGGTGGCAGCCGCCAACACGGTCTGGCAGCGCCACGAGGGCCGCTATACGGAATTCGATTTCGATTTCGAGCGCAGCACCCAGCGCGTGGAAATGATGCTGCAATTGCTGGCGCAGATGAAGGCGACCCTGGCCACCTTGCGCTTCGAGGATGAGGTCTTCGACGACTTCACTTTCGACGAATTGTGCAATGAGTTCCAGCTGGAAGACCGCGAGATCGTGGAGATATTCCACGAGTTCGAGCGCCGCCGCCAGCCGCAGGCCGGGCATATCCTGTGGCAGGCGCCGGTCGATTACGCGACCGACCTGGTGTCCATCCTGCGCCGCTTTCAGGAAGCCGTGCACGACATGCCGCAGGCCGACTTGCTGCTGGTCGACGAATGGCACGACGTGAATGCCGCCGAATTCGAGTTGCTGCAACTGTTCCGCCGCAACGCGCGGCTGGTGGTGGTGGGCGACCGCCACCAGGTGATCAACGCCGAACGCGGCGCCGACCCGCGCTTTTCGGGCGGCGGCTTCGAGCTGGCCTTCCCGGACGCGGAACGCCTGCCGCTGTCGCAGTCGCGCCGCTGCGGCGTGTCGCTGAAAAAACTGCTGGAACGCGCCTTGCCGAAATGCGGCTTCGAATCGCACCCGGACACCTACTCGGAAGTGCGCCACGTCGAATATGAGCACGCCGATCCGCAAGCTTGCGCCCGGGCTGTCGTCGCCAAGGCGAAAGAGCTGGCGCTCGGCCCCGACCTGGCCATCATCCTGCGTGAAGTGGACCAGAGCGTGGAAATCGAAAACGCCTTGCTGGACGCCGGCCTGCCCTACAACTGCGACGGCTTCGCCTCCTACCTCAAGCGCCCCGAGATCATGGCCCTGCGCGCCCTGCTGCACGTGGCCAGCGGCGACTACAGCACGCTGAAGGCGGACAAGGAAAGCTGCGAGCTGATGGTCGACGGCCTGCAAACCTATTTCGCCGTGTCGGGCGATCGCCGCGACTACGAGGCCAGCCACGCCATGTACGGCTCTGGCGACGCCTACCAGCAGCAGAAGGACGCCGTGGTGCGCGACCCGGAAACCCTGGAATTCATGTTCAGCGGCCTGCTGTGCGCCGAACAGCCTTACGACAGCGGCGCCACGCGGCGCTGGAAGCAGCGCCTGGCCGCCGTGCTGGAGCAGTTGAAGGCGCAGGCCCCGACGGCCAGCGCTGCGCAATTGCTGGAACTGGCCAGCACGGGCCTCGACCTGCCGGCCGCTACCCGCCGCACTTTCGTCAAGCGCGCCCACGCCGACTCCGTGCTGCGCACCCTGCGCGCCTTCCTTGATTTTGCCCAGCGCCAGGGCGATGCCAAGGCGCCGGCCTTCCTCGAAGAACTGCGCCGCCGCCAGGTGGCAACGCGCGGCAAGCCTGCGGCACGCGGTACAGCGAGTAAGACGCTGGCGCTGGCCACGGTGCAGTCGGCAAAGGGAAGGGAGTGGCAGCAGGTGCTGCTGCCGTATATGGAAGAAGGCCAGTTCCCGCGCGCCACCCGTAATGGCGATGAATACGCCGAAGAACGGCGCTACCTGTACGTGGCGATCAGCCGCGCCATCGCCGGCCTGACCCTGTTCGAACCGGCTGCAGCGGAGCGCCGCAGCCGCTTGCTCAACTAGTTAATAAAGCGCAGCAGGCCTTTCAGCGAATGCTCGATGGTCTGCGCGCGCACCGCCTGGCGGTCGCCGGAGAACACCAGCCGTTCGGTGTGCACGGTATCGGCGTTGGCCCAGCCAAAACAGACCGTGCCGACCGGCTTGCCCGGCACCGCGCCGGTGGGGCCGGCAATGCCGGTGACCGATACCGCCACATGCGCATTGCTGGAGCCCAGCGCGCCTTGCGCCATGGCGGCTGCCACTTCTTCGCTGACGGAACCGAATTGCGCCATCATGGCGGCCGGTACTTCCAGCATTTCGGTCTTAGATGCGTTCGAATAGCAGACAAAGCCGCAATCGAACCAGCCGGTGGAGCCGGCAATGTCCGTGATTGCCGTGGAGATGCCGCCACCGGTGCACGATTCCGCGGTTGCCAACAGCAAGCCTTTGTCTTGCAAGGCCTTACCCACCTGGGCGGCCAGTTCGTTGATGTCTGTACTCACTTGTGGCTCCTTTAGCAAACAAAAGCGTTTGAACCCATTCTAGCGCGCTGCTGTGCAGATTGACCACGCTGCACCGCAATAATGTGGCGTCACGACTAACTTGCAAGCCGGGGAAGGCTTTTGTGGTGCGATAAACCAATAATTGCGCCGCTGTCGGGTACTCAGCGATAGAATGCCCCAAATCCCCTGTTCGCGAGGCACGGTGGTGAGGACTCTCCAAGGAAGATGTCCCGTTTTCTGGGTTGCGCTGCTATTGGCTGCGCTGCTGCCCCTGTGCGCCCATGCCCAATCCGGCTCCAGCCTGGAGCGCCAGGTCAAGGCTGCCTACCTGTACAAGTTTGCCGGCTTCGTTGAATGGCCCGAGGGCAGCTTTGCGCGCCCGGATGCGCCAATCGTGATCGGCGTTGCCGGCGCCGACCCGCTGGCCGAGCAACTGGAACAGACGGTTGCCGGCCATACGGCCAACGGCCGGCCGCTGCAGGTCAGGCGCATCAAGCGCGGCGACAGCCTGGCCGGCGTCCACATCCTGTTCATCCCGGCGCAGGAGAGGGCGCTGGCGCAGGAGCTGCTGGCCGCCAGCCGCGGCCAGCCGGTGCTGACCGTCACCGATGGCGACGAGACTTTCGGCATGGGCAGCATGATCAATTTCGTCATCGCCGACGAAAGGCTGCGTTTTGAAGTCTCCCTGAAACACGCGGCCGTAGCGCGCCTGAAGATCAGCGCGCGCATGCTGTCGGCCGCCCTTCGCGTGCAGCAGGTGGCGGGATGATGACGCGCCGCCGCTCCCTGCCGCAAAAGCTGCTTGGCGTGGTGATGCTGGTCACGCTGGCGGCCCTGCTGGTGTCGCTCGGCACCATCATCGCGTACGACTTGCGCGCCTACCACCAGTCCCTCAGTTCCGACATGACGACCCAGGCCGAGCTGCTTGGGCATATGAGCGCGCCGGCGCTGACGTTCGACGATCCGCGGCTGGCCAAGGAGAACCTGGCCCTGCTGCGCCTGCGGCCCAAGGTCAATGCCGGCGCCATCTACAACGCGCGCGGCCAGCTGTTCGCTACCTATGTGGCGCCGGGCATCGATATCAGCGTGCCGGCTGCGCCGCAGGCCGAGGGCGTGGCTTTCGAGGACGGCAAGATGATGCTGTTCCGCCGCATCCGCGACAACGGCGAATTGCTGGGCACCGTCTACCTGCAGTCGGACTATGAACTCCTGGGGCGCTTCGGCGACTACATGATGATTGCCATCGTCGCCACCTTCCTGGCGATGGGCATTGCCTACCTGCTGATGCGGCCCCTGAACAAGGTCGTCACGCAGCCGGTGCTGGCGATTGCCGACGTCGCGCGCGAGGTGATGGCGACCGGCGACTATTCGCGCCGTGCGCCGGGTACCAGCAACGACGAGGTGGCCGAGCTGGCCGATGCCTTCAACAAGATGCTGGGCGAGATCGAAAGCCGCACGCGCGAGCTGGAAACCTCGAACAGCGAAATCGCGCGCGAGGCGGAACAGCGCAGCAAGGCGCAGCAGGAAGTCATGCGCCTGAACGAGGAACTGGAGCAGCGCGTGCACGAACGCACCCTGCAGCTGGAGCAGGCCAACAGCGAGCTGGCCATGGCAATGCAGGAGGCAAAGAGCGCCAACCAGGCCAAGTCGGCCTTCCTCTCCTCCATGAGCCATGAACTGCGCACGCCGCTGAACGCCATCCTCGGCTTCGCGCAAATCCTGACCTCGGAAAAACTGCCTTCCACGCTGGTGCAGAAACGCGAATTTGCCAACCACATCCTGAAATCCGGACGCCACCTGCTGACCCTGATCAATGAGATCCTCGACCTGGCCAAGATCGAGTCGGGCGCCGTGGCGCTGTCGCTGGAACCGGTGGCGCTCAACGAAATCCTGCACGAGTGCGAAGGCATGGTGGCGCCGCTGGCAAGCGCGCGCGGCATCCGCCTGCTGTTCCCGGACGGCTGCACCTCCCATGTCACGGCCGACCGCACCCGCCTGAAGCAGATCGTGCTCAACCTGTTGTCCAACGCGATCAAGTACAACCGCGATGGCGGCGCCGTGGTGGTCGACTGCAGCCCGAGCGGCACCAGCCTGCTGCGGGTCTCGGTGCAGGATACCGGGATGGGGCTCAGGCCGGAGCAGGTCAAGCAGCTGTTCCAGCCCTTCAACCGCCTGGGCCAGGAAAGCGGGGCGGAGGAGGGCACCGGCATCGGCCTGGTGGTGACCAAGCGCCTGGTGGAGCTGATGGGCGGAACCATCGGCGTGACCAGCAGCCAGGGCGTGGGCAGCATGTTCTGGATCGAGCTGGAATCGACCGAGCCGACGCCGTCGCGCATCGACCCCAATGCCGAGCGGCCGCCCCAGCAACAGCGCCACGCGGAAGGCGAGCCGGCCATGATCCTGTATGTGGAAGACAACCCGGCCAACCTCAAGCTGGTGGAAGAGATCATCAGCTTCCGCCCCGACCTGAAACTGATTTCCGCGCCGGACGGCCACCTTGGCATCGAGCTGGCGCGCGCCCACCAGCCGGACATCATCCTGATGGACATCAACCTGCCGGGCCTGAACGGCATCGACGCCGTCAAGCTGCTGGCCAGCGATCCCCGCACCGCGCACATCCCCGTCATCGCCCTGACCGCCAATGCCATGCCGCGCGACGTGGAAAAAGGCCTGGCGGCAGGCTTCTTCCGCTACCTGATCAAGCCGATCAACATCGACGAGTTCACGGAAGCGATCAACAGCACCATGGCCTTCCTGGCACGCAGGGAGGAAGAAGGGAGTACGTCCAAGTGATCAGCCGCGACGATATCCTGAACGCCAAAGTCCTGATAGTGGACGACCAGCCGGTCAATGTGCAGTTGCTGGAATACCTGCTGCAGACCAGCGGCTACGTGAACGTCAGCTCCACCACCGACCCGCGCATGGTGGCGCCTTGGCACGAAGAGCACCGCTACGACCTGATCATCCTCGACCTGCACATGCCCGGCATGAGCGGCTTCGACGTGATGGAGGCGCTCAAGCCGCTGGAGCCGGAATACCTGCCGGTGCTGGTGGTGACGGCGCAGCCGGACCAGAAGCTGCCGGCGCTCGATGCCGGCGCGCGCGACTTCGTCAGCAAGCCTTTCGACCCGGTCGAGGTGCTCACGCGCATCAACAATATGCTGGAAGTGCGGCTGCTGCACCAGCAGGCGCGCGACTACAACGAGGTGCTGGAGCAGACCGTGCGCGCCCGCACCGCCGACCTGCAGCGCTTTCGCAGCGCCATGGACGCCACCGCCGACGCCATCTTCCTGATCGACACCAATACACTGGCGCTGGTGGACGTCAACGAAGGCGCCTGCCGCATGCTGGGCCACCCGCGCGCGCAACTGCTGTCGCTGGAGCCGGCCCGGCTTGGGCTTGGCGGCCGCGATACGCTGTCGGCGCAGGCCGAGCGCGCCGGCCAGGCGAAGGCGGCGCCGCACCGCGCGCCGGAGTTGATGGAAATCGAACTGCAGCGCGGCGATGGCGCCACGGTGCCCGTGGAAGTCTACTGGCTGCTGCAAAGCGAAGGAGAGTCGGCACACCGCACCCTGATCTGCGTGGCGCGCGACATCACCGAACGGCGCCTGGCCGAAGAGCGCCTGCGCCACATGGCGCATTACGATCGTCTGACCGGCCTGCCCAACCGCACCCTGTTCTTCCAGACCCTCGGCGAATCGATCGAGCTGGCGCAGGACAAGGAATGGCGCATCGTGGTGCTGTTCATCGGCCTGGACCGCTTCCGCAAGGTCAACGACTCGATGGGCGCCGCCATGGGCGACCAGTTGCTGCACGAATTTTCCAACCGCCTGGTGCAATGCGTGCGCTTGCGCGATACGGTGGGCCGCCTGGGCGGCGACGAGTTCGCGCTGATCCTGACCATGACGCGCGACCAGCAGGACGCGGTCCTGGTGGCAAACGAAGTGCGCGATGCCCTGCGCTCGCCCTTCGAGCTGGACGATCACCAGGCCACGCTGACCGCCTCCATCGGCATCGCCATGTACCCGGACGACGCCAACGATCCGGAGACGCTGGTCAAGTATGCCAACACCGCCATGGAGCGCGCCAAGGAGGCCGGCGGCGACGGCTACCGCTTTTTCACCGCCGGCATGAACGTGCAGGTGCTGGCGCGCCTCGACCTGGAGATGGCGCTGCGGCGCGCACTGGACAACAACGAACTGGAGCTGCACTACCAGCCCAAGGTCAACCTGACCGCGGGCCGCATCAGCGGCGCGGAGGCTCTGCTGCGCTGGAACCGGCCGGGCTATGGCCTGGTCTATCCGGCGGAATTCGTCGGCGTACTGGAAGAGACGGGCCTGATCGTGCGCGTCGGCAGCTGGATCATCGATGCCGCCTGCCGCCAGATCGCGACCTGGCTGCGCACGCCGGTTGGCGGCGTGCACGTGGCCGTGAACGTGGCCAGCCGCCAGTTCGTCGAGGGCGATCTGGAAAACGACGTGCGGCAGGCGCTGGAACGGCACAATGTGCCGCCCGAACTGCTGGAGCTGGAATTGACCGAAACGGCCTTGATGTCCAATGCCGAGCGCACCATCCAGGTGCTGACGGCGCTCAAGCAACTGGGCATCAAGGTGGCGATCGACGATTTCGGCACCGGCTATTCCTCGCTGGCCTACCTGCAGCGCTTCCCGATCGACAAGCTGAAGATCGACATCGCCTTCGTGCGCGATATCACGACCAATCCCAACGATGCCGCGATTGCGCTGGCCATCATCAGCATGGCGCACAGCCTCAAGCTGCGCGTGATTGCGGAAGGCGTGGAGACGCGGCCGCAGCTGGAATACCTGCGCCGCAACCGCTGCGACGAAATCCAGGGCTACTTCTTCAGCCGTCCGTTGGCCGCGCCGGAGATGGGCGCGCTGGCCGAATCGGGCAAGAGCCTGCCGCCCGACCCCAATGTGGCGGCCGAGCCGCCGCAAACCCTGCTGCTGGTGGACGACGACGTCAACGTGCTGTCCTCGCTGCACCGCCTGTTCCGCCGCGACGGCTACCGCATCCTGACGGCGGAGTCGCCGGCCGAAGGTTTCGACCTGCTGGCGCTGTATCCGGTGCAGGTGATCGTGTGCGACCAGCGCATGCCGATCCTGAGCGGCACCGAATTCCTGGCCAAGGTCAAGGAAATGTACCCGGACACGATCCGCATCATCCTGTCCGGCTACACCGGGCTGGAAGCGGTGCTCGACTCGATCAACCGCGGCGCGATCTACCGCTTCTACACCAAGCCGTGGGACGACACCCAGCTGCGCGACAATATCCGCCTGGCCTTCCACCACTACTGGCTGATGCACGGCAGCGGCCGCCGCGCCGGGGAACCGGGCGAAGACCATACCGCGCTCACCGGATAAAAAAATGCCGCCCACGATGGGGGCGGCTGGAAAACATTCACGGGAGTGGTATGAATGTGGAGACAGGCAGGATAATAGTCGCTGCTTGTGACCACTTCATGACATCATTTCGCGGCAATTGCCTTTGATTCTTGCCAGCTTTGCCACCACATCTCGTTGAACTCCTGTTCATGTGCGGCCAAGGCTGACATCGTGGCGAGAAATTTTTTTACTGCGGGAGCCAGTTCGTCGACATCGCAGCGTAACTCAATGGCGTCATTCGTGAAGTCCAGGTCGCTGCCCCGCACGATGGCAGAAATCTCTTTAACCACTTTTGCGCAGCGGCCATGATGAAGCATTACTCCGCCTTCGTCCGTCAGCAGCAGTTTGTCGCCCCTCTTCTCGATCAAGAGAAAGTACTCCGGTTCGTCTTTAAAGGGGCGTGGAGCGAAGACTACTGCGCTTTCGTCGTTTTCATCCACTTCACAGCTCAGGCCTGTTGCGGCCTCAATGATGTTTTTTAGCATATCCCTTCTCCTTGAACGCCGAACGTGGATCCATTGGGATGGGCATCAGGTAAATGTTAGCCCTTTGGCAGAAGTGTGCAAGCGCCAATTCAAAGTCCCAGCTTTGCCATCCAGGCTGTTCTTCCCGGCGACTGCAGCCAAAATGTTCATGGGAGCTGCAATTGGATGAACTGGTCCTTTCTGATGCCAATTGTGTTTGGCACGCCAGACGAGATTTCCCAGGTTACGCTTCGCTCTCGCTCGAGCTTCCAGTTGCATAAGTCATCGCAGTGGCTGCGAACAGTCATTAATGCTAGTGCTTCTTCCTCGGAAAGATTTGCCATCGCTATCCCCGTTGCGCCGCTGCTTCAAGCATAGGGGCACGGCGGACTGCGATATTGAGGCAGGTCAGCGTGACGGCAGCTGGTAGTTGAAAGTGTAGCGGTGCTGGCCGCCGGTCACGTCGATGGTCATCGTGCCTTGCAGGCCGGCCAGTTCGCCGGTGGCGGAGTCGGGGACGACGCTGACGTTCAGTGTCGGCGTGCCTTTGTTCATCAGGCCGGAGTGCTGCAGGAAGAAGCTGCCTTTGCGGCCCTCCAGCGTGGCGCTGACCTGTTCCAGAGCGACATAGCCGGCCGAGCCTTTCACGGCAGTCATGACGGCCAGCATTTCGCCCTTGCTGGTGCCATCGAGCGGGCCGTGGAAAGTCTTGCTAATGGTTTGCCGGCCCCAGGGCTGGCCCTCCACCGCCGGCTGCGGCGTGAGTTTGACGTCGAACGTGCCTTCGATTTGCATGGGCTTGTCTCCTGCATTGGCCGCAGCGGCGGCGAATGCGAATAGTAGGGGGATCAGTGTTTTCATGGCCGCCATTATGGTAGTCTCCATCGCCTGATGATTGGAAAAACGCGACAAATCGAAACTGAGCCGCGCGGCATCCTGGTGCCGCATATCAAGGTGGGCTCATTCTGCCATGAACGCATGGCGCCCAGCGCCGCGCTGGCGGAATGGGTCGAGCATTACTGGTTCGTCGGCTGGGACATGCAGGGCCATCCGCCGCAGCAGCAGGAAACGCTGCCGCATCCCAATGTGCACCTGGTGATCGAGAATGATACGGACGGCGTGTACGGCGTGCATACGGCGCGCTACACCAAGCTGCTTGCGGGGCAGGGCTTCGCGTTCGGCATCAAGTTCAGGCCGGGCGGTTTTCGTCCCTTCTTCGGCCGCGCAGTCGCGGAACTGTCCGACCGGCGTGTCGCGCTGGCGCAGCTGTTCGGCGCCGGCGGCGAACAGCTGACGCAGCAGCTGCGCGCCTGCGCAACGTCCGCCGATGCGGCGCCCTCTGCGATGGCTGCCCTGGCGGAAGCTTTTCTCCTGGCACGCCTGCCCCGGGCGGATGAAGACGCAGGCCGCGCCGCAGCGCTGGTGGCTGCCGTGGCAGGCAATCCGGCGCTGCTGACGGTGGACGCGTTGGCCGAACAGGCGGGCATCAACAAGCGCGCCCTGCAGCGCCTGTTCCAGCAATACGTTGGCGTCGGTCCGAAATGGGTGATCAAGCGCTATCGCATGCACGAAGCCGTGGCCCGGCTGCAGGCCGGCACCGCCCCGGCGCTGGCCCAGCTCGCGCTCAGCCTGGGCTATTACGACCAGGCCCACTTCATCAAGGATTTTGCTGCGCTGGTGGGCAAGCCGCCGGGGGAATACTTGCGCCAACTGCCGCCGCCCGCAGCACGATAGTCCGGGCCAGCTTATCGCCGAGCCGCCTGCGGCGCTCGCCCAGGATGAACAGAGCATCGAGAATGAAGATCAGATGCGTGGCGTTGCGCAGTATTGAGCTGAGCAACGATATCGGGCCTTCGTCCGACGCGCGGACGACCCGCAGCCCCAGCAGGCGCTTGCCTGGGCTGAGGCCCGGGCCGGCATCGCGCAGCAGCAAATAGGTCCAGCTGAGGACTTCAAAACTGCTTGCCGGGAGGGCGGCAGTTTCCCCGTCGCGTGTCCCCAGCAGGCAGGCGGCCGCCAGCAGCCAGGCCGCGAAGTCGATGCCGAAGGCCAGCATGCGCTCGCCCAAGCTGGCCATGCGTTCGGACTCTGCGAAGGCGTCGGCATCACGGGCCGCCTGGTCGGCCAGTACCTGTTCGATCGTGGCGGGCGTGACGCCGCGCGCGGCCAGAAGCTGCATCACGACAGCTTTGGCGTCGTCGCGCAGGTCAAGGCGCAGGTGCCCCAGCAGCGCTTCGGTATCGAGGCGTTGGCAATGTTCGCGGAAGGTCATTGTTCAGGTGGAGAAGTGGTCGAAGCTGGACAGCTCCAGTGCCAACGGCGCGCCGGATGCATCGGTCCAGCGCAGGCCGGCAGCGTCCTCGATGCGGCCGATGCGGGTGACCGGGGTGCCGCATTCTGCGGCGGCGGCGAGGATCGCCTCGCGCCGCGAGGCGGGCGCGGTGAAACAGATCTCGTAGTCGTCGCCACCGGCTGCGGTAAAGGCGCGGCGCAGCGCCTGCGGCTGGGTCGCCAGCACCGGGCCGGCCGGCAGCGCGTCGGCATTCAGGGTGGCGCCCACCCGCGACTTCTCGAGGATGTGGCCAAGGTCGCCCACCAGCCCGTCCGAGATATCGATGGCGGCATGGGCCAGGCTGCGCTCGGCCAGCAGCGCGCCCAGCGCCACGCGCGGCGTCGGCGTATGCATGCGCGTTCCGGCGGCTGCCAGCTGCTCGGCGGGAAGCGCCAGTTCACCCAGGTAGCCGGCCAGGGCCAGGCGCGCATCGCCCAGGGTGCCGGATACCCAAATGTCGTCGCCGGGACGGGCAGCGCTGCGACGCAGGGCGCGTCCCGGCGCCACTTCGCCAAACACGGTGATGCAGATATTCAGCGGCCCCTTGGTGGTGTCGCCGCCGATCAGTTCGCAGCCGTGCAGGTCGGCCAGCGCGAACAGGCCGCGCGAGAAACCTTCCAGCCAGGCGCGTTCGGCGGCCGGCAGGGCCAGGGCCAGGGTAAAAGCCACCGGACGGGCGCCCATCGCGGCCAGGTCGGACAGGTTGACGGCCAGGCTCTTGTGGCCAAGGCGCTGTGCATCTTCGCCGGCAAAGAAATGCCGGCCCTCGACCAGCATGTCGCAGGAAACGGCCGTCTGCATCCCCGGCGACGGCCCCAGCAAGGCGCAATCGTCGCCGATGCCAAGGGCTGCGCGTCCGGGCAAGGGACGGGCGAAGTATTGTTTGATCAGGTCGAATTCGGAAAGCATCCCGCCATTCTAGCGGGGTAGCCGGGCTTCGTCCTTAGTTTGGCTTGTCGCGCAGGTAAATCCAGGTGCCGCCCGAAGCCAGTGCCGCCATGGCAAGCAAGGCAACATAACTGGAATCTTGCGGGGTGAAGAAGAGGGCGACGGCAGTCGCAGGGAACAGGACGCCGGACAGACGGGACCAGGAATGCCAGATTGCATCACGCATGGTATTTTCCTTCCGTAAAGTGCCAGTAAATCCAGTCTATGCAGAAAAATGCTATATGTAAAGTTGCTTTCGCCGAAAATTGCAAGCAAATGCGATTTGGCGCAACTAGATTTTAAGGTCTCGTGCCGCAAGTCAGCATTGTCGCCGGGGCGACAGTTTATTAGCTTGATTGGGAGAAAAATCCCGGGCCGCAAGACGATTCTTAATCGGAAGGCAATGGAAACCGATGAAAATTCGGGATTGGTAAAAATACCTACGTTAGAGCAATCCCTCTATCTGCTAGAATCGGAAGCTTTCGGACATAGGATAGAAGGGGCAGTACAGCATGGATTCGGGATCTGACAAAAAAGAAGAACTTCGCCAACAACTGCGCGCCGCCGCACTCGAATACCACGAGTGCCCCAAGCCAGGCAAAATCAGCGTCTCCCCCACCAAGCAACTGACCAACCAGCGCGACCTGGCGCTGGCCTATTCGCCGGGCGTGGCTGCGCCATGCGAAGAAATCGTCATCGACCCGGCCAACTCCTATAAATACACCGCGCGCGGCAACCTGGTGGCCGTCATTTCCAACGGCACCGCCGTGCTGGGCCTGGGCAATATCGGCCCGCTGGCGTCCAAGCCGGTGATGGAAGGCAAGGGCGTGCTGTTCAAGAAGTTCGCCGGCATCGACGTGTTCGACATCGAAATCAACGAGTCCGACCCGGACAAGCTGGTCGACATCATCGCCTCGCTGGAACCGACCTTCGGCGGCATCAACCTGGAAGACATCAAGGCGCCGGAGTGCTTCTACATCGAGCGCAAGCTGCGCGAGAAGATGAAGATCCCGGTCTTCCATGACGACCAGCACGGCACCGCCATCATCGTCGGCGCCGCCATCCTGAATGGCCTGAAATACATCGGCAAGGACATCAAGAACGTCAAGCTGGTGGTGTCCGGCGCCGGCGCGGCGGCCCTGGCCTGCCTGGACCTGATCGTCGACCTCGGCTTCCCGATCGAAAACATCCTGGTCACCGACCTGGCCGGCGTGGTCTACAAGGGCCGCACCGAACTGATGGACCCGGACAAGGAACGCTTCGCACGCGACACCCCGCACCGCACCCTGGCCGACTGCATCGAAGGCGCCGACATCTTCCTCGGCCTGTCCGCCGGCGGCGTGCTGAAGCAGGACATGGTCAAGCAGATGGCGCCGAATCCGCTGATCCTGGCCCTGGCCAACCCGAATCCGGAAATCCTGCCGGAGGACGTGAAGGCGGTGCGCGGCGACGCCATCATCTGCACCGGCCGTTCGGACTACCCGAACCAGGTCAACAACGTGCTGTGCTTCCCGTACATCTTCCGCGGCGCGCTCGACAGCGGCGCCAGCACCATCACCCGCGAAATGGAAATCGCCGTGGTGCACGCGATTGCCGACCTGGCCCACGCCGAGCAGTCGGACATCGTCGCCACCACCTACGGCATCGCCAACCTGGCCTTCGGCCCGGAATACCTGATCCCGATGCCGTTCGACCCGCGCCTGCTGACCAAGATCGCGCCGGCCGTGGCCAAGGCGGCGGCCGATTCCGGCGTGGCCACCCGTCCGATCAAGGACCTGGAAGCCTACGCCGACAGCCTGCAGCAGTTCGTCTACCGTTCCGGCACCTTCATGAAGCCGGTGTTCGCGGTGGCCAAGCAGACCCCGGCCGACATGAAGCGCATCGTCTACGCCGAAGGCGAGGAAGAGCGCATCCTGCGCGCGGTGCAGGTGGTGGTCGACGAGAAACTGGCGCGCCCGATCCTGGTCGGCCGTCCCGCCGTGCTCGATGCGCGCGTGCAGAAATTCGGCCTGCGCCTGAAGCAGGGCGTCGACTACGACGTGATCAATCCGGACTTCGACGAGCGTTACCGCGACTACTGGAAGGCTTATTACGAGCTGACCGCGCGCAAGGGCGTGACGCAGGAATACGCCAAGCTGGAAATGCGCCGCCGCCATTCGCTGATCGGCGCCATGATGATCAAGAAGGGCGATGCCGACGGCATGATCTGCGGCACCTTCGGCACCACCCAGCTGCACCTGCACTACATCGACCAGGTGCTGGGCCGCCGCCCGGGCGCCTGCGTCTACGCGGCGATGAATATCCTGGTGCTGCAGGACCGCCAGCTGGCGCTGGTGGACACCCACGTCAACGAAAACCCGAACGCCAACGAACTGGCCGCCATCACCATCATGGCCTCGGAAGAGATGAAGCGCTTCGGCCTGGTGCCGCGCGCGGCGCTGCTGTCGCATTCGAACTTCGGCTCCTCCAACAGCGAATCGGCGCAGAAGATGCGCGCCGCGCTGGACCTGGTGCGCCAGCGCGCGCCGGACCTGGAAGTGGACGGCGAAATGCACGGCGACACAGCGCTCGATTCCAAGCTGCGCCACAAGCTCTTGCCCAACACCACCCTGAAGCAGGACGCCAACCTGCTGGTGATGCCGAACATCGACGCCGCCAACATCGCCTACAACCTGGTCAAGACCGCCGGCAACGGCATCGCGATCGGCCCGATCCTGCTCGGCTGCGCCGCGCCGGTGCACATCCTGACCCCGTCCGCCACCGTGCGCCGCATCGTCAACATGACGGCGCTGTGCGTGGTCGACGCGGTGTCGGAACGCGCTTAAGGAGGCCGGCCATGATGGTCGACCTGCTGCTCGCGGTAGTGCACCACCTGCTGGCCTTCGGCATCGCCGCGGCCATCACGGCCCAGCTGGTGCTGGTGCGGCCGGGCATGCAGCCGCCGGCCGTGCAGCTGGCGGCCAAGTACGACATCGCGCTCGGCATCATGTCGCTGTCGCTGGTGGCGATCGGCTTTGCGCGCGTGTTCTTCGGCGCCAAGGGGGCTGCGTTCTACCTCCACAACCACGTGTTCTGGACCAAGGTGGTGCTGTTTGCCGTCATCGGCCTGCTGTCGATCAAGCCGACCCGCGCCTTCCTGCGCTGGCGCAAGGCGCAGTCGGCCGACGCCGGCTTTGCACCGGAGGAGGTGGAAATCCGTGCGGTCCGCAAAACCCTGATGACCGAGATCCATCTCTTCGCCCTGCTGCCGATTGCCGCCGCCGCCATGGCGCGTGGCTACGGCTACGCCTGAACGCCGATACGCGGCAGTACCCTGGACCGGTCCGGCCCGGGCCGCAATACGTCCCGCTTGCGCGATATGGTGCCGCTGCCCGGCGATGGCCTGGCTGGCGCGCCTGGTGCTGCAGCAAAAAAGGAGGGAACAGCTGGAATCCGGGAAGCCTTGCGGATGCCACGGCGTGCGCCGAAGCGTATAGGGAAGCAGGCGTTAGTAAGAAGAGATGGTGCCCGAGGCCGGAATCGAACCGGCACGCCTTGCGGCGGCGGATTTTGAGTCCGCTGCGTCTACCAATTTCACCACTCGGGCCACTTAACGCGACACGCATTATTACCGATTTGCCACCGCGCGGCAACCCTGCAGCAAATATTTAAGCTATGGGCTGCGGTGTCCAAATTGAAAAAAATGAGCGCCCGGCCAGCTTTCCAAGGGAAACAGCGGGGCGTAGGATGGACCAAGTCGAAGAGACAGGGCGGTCGCCACAGGGGCCGCCGCAAGCTTGCTCCCACGGCGCCCAGCCTACCGGCCGCAGCGCAGGGCACCAGGTTTGGACTGCCGATGCGGGTGCACCCAGCCGCCACGGCCCCGGGCGTCCTCCCAGATTCGGGCCAGGGCGCGCCCCGGACTGCCATGTCGCACTGACGGCAAGTCCTCCAGGCCATGATTGCAGTTCGTCCGCGCAGCATGCGTTCTATTCCACGGGACGCGCGCCTGCCGATGTCGGTCGCTCGCCTTGTTGTGCAGCGCTTCCGCCCTGGCGGGGGACGATCAGCCGAAGACCGAGATGTTCGCGGTCGCGCCGGGTGCGCTGGTGACCGCTGCCGGGACGCGCGTCGAATTCAGCAGCGACGGCGCGGATGTCGCCATCCGCAACTTCGAGAAACTGTCGCTGGCTGCCGCCCCGGGCGAACGCAATATCACAGTCATCGCTTCGCGCTGACGCGGCTTACGCTGCCTGCTGCAGGGGCGCCGGATCGAGGCGCTCCTCCAGCAGCGCGAAGATGGCATCCTTCGACAGCACATAGCGCTCCATCAGGTCATCCTTGATGGATTCCATCACCGCGCGATAGTCGCGCATGGCGGCCAGTGTGGTGCTGTACAACTCGTCCGCCTTGGCTTCCACCTGCACCAGGGTGTGCTCGTCGCCGGTCTCGCCGCGCAACTGGCTGTAATCGAGCTTGGAGCGCGAATACATCGACAGGCGGTTGACCATCATGTTGAGCATCTTGGTGGCCTTCTCGATATCGTTCTGGCTGCCCACGGAAATGCCGCGCGCGCCGTAGAACAATTCTTCCGCCGCCACGCCGCCGTACAGCTGCATGACGTCGCGCTCCATCTCTTCCAGCGTGCGCAGCGACATGTCGTCGCCGGCCGACAGCACATAGCCCAGCGCGTTCATCTTCGACACCGCTTCGGTGGAAATCTTCAGCAGGTGCGATTTTTCCTTCACCTCGGCCAGCGGCATGCCGGCGCGCAGGTAAGGGTCGATCTGCATGAAGAAGTGGCCCAGCTCGTGCAGGGCGATGCGCTCGCGCTGGCGGGTCTTCTCGGCCGTGGTGGCGCGGTCGGTCAGGCCGATGGTGGCGCGTTCGAAGGCGCGGAACATCAGGTCGGTATTGATCACGCATTTTTCCTGGATCGAGATCATGGAGGCGCGGTCGACCACGGTTTCCAGCAGGGCCGGGCTGAGGTTGGCGGTGATTTCCGCCACCTGGTCCAGGTCCATGGCGTTCCAGTCCACCAGGCCATCTTGCTTGCGCTTCAGGAACGATTCCAGCAGCGCGCGGCGCTCGCCCTTGTTCGGCAGGCGGAAGTTGATCTTCACGCTGAAGCGGCGCAGCATGGCTTCATCCATCGCGGTCGAGGCATCGTCGAAGTTGGACGCCACGATCCAGATCACGCCCTGGCCCTGTTCGCTCTTCACGCCGTCCAGCAAGCCCAGCAGGGTATTCGCGGTATCGTCTTCCCATTTCTTCTCGCCGCGGCCGCGCGGCATGAACAGCGCCTGCGCCTCGTCCAGGAAGATGATGCAGTTGCCGCGCGCGCAAGCCTTCTTGTACAGCGCATTCAGGGCTTTCGAGCCGCCGCCGACGTAGCCCGATTCCAGCGCCGAACCGGAAGCCTGGATCAGCGGATAGCCCAGGCGCTTGGCCAGGTAGCCGGCCAGCTTGGTCTTGCCGGTGCCGGCCGGGCCGGTCAGCATCACGTTGAAGGGCTTGTCGATATTGTGCTGCTTGTAGACTTCGCGGTTGCGGATCATGTCTTCCAGGTGCAGCACTTCCTGCTTGATGTCTTCCATGCCGATCAGGTCGTCCATCGACCCCTTGAGCTGGTCGGGCGTGATCACCGACGCGTTCATGCCCATGCCCGGCACGCCCCACTTCAGCACGAACAGCACCAGGCCCACCACGAAGATGTCGAAAGCATGGCGCTTGAGGAAAGCTTGCACGCTGGCCCACTGGCCGCCGTCGTCCAGCAGCACACCCTTGTGGGCGGCCAGGTAGTCTTCTTTCGCAATGGCGTAAGGGATGTTATTGCGCAGCAGGACTTCGCGCTCCAGGCTCTGGTGCGAGGTGCTGGGCACCACCACCACGTGCAGGGTGGCGTCGCCCTTGAACTTGTAGACATAGCGCGGCGAATCGGCCAGCGGGCGGGCGATCAGCAGGTAGTCCAGCTTGTCGCGCTGGGCCACCAGGGCCGTGATTTCACCGATGTTCTGCGAGCGCAGCACCGGCGCGGCATCCTGCGCCACGTCGCCGCGCAGCAGCGCAAAGGCGAGGGCGGCGGTAGCCAGCAGCACCAGGGTGATGCGCACCAGGGGGTTCTTGAGGGCGAGTTGGAGCTTGTAGATATTGAACATAGGCCATTCAAACGCAAGGTTTTGTGGTGGGCCTATGGCCGGCGGCGTATGCCTCGGCTGGCCCCAGTGTTGTCAGGAATGCCGTACGGCAACATTCCACATATGGTGACTATAGCGCGTAATCCAAGCACGCGTTCGCCACGCCTCAAAAAAACTTTAGTTGCGCAACAGTAATAATCGACAAGTTATTTGCCGGCTTGCCACTGATCGTATTTCTTTTCCAATCTTGCAAACGTGCCGTCCTTGCGCATGGCATCCAGCGCTGCATTCATGCGGCCAATCATGGCGTCCGGCACGCTCGGGTTGCAAGCCAGGTAGACCTTCACGTGATGGAAAGTCAGGACCGGCACCAGCGCTTCCGGCGCGGCAAACTGCGCCAGGGCGCTGAGGTCGTTGTTGCGCACGCCGACCGCCCACAGGTCGATGCGGTCGAGCATGAGCTTCTTCGGGTTGGAAGCGTTGTCCGGCGCGCCATCGACTTCGAAGCCGCGGGCGCGCAGGAATTCGTCGCGCGCGTCGCCGTGATAGGTGCCGATGCGCAGCTTGCGCGCATCGTCCAGGCTGTGCACATCGTATTTGCGGCCGGCGCGCCCCATCAGCACCCATTCCGCTTCATCGGTGGGGCCGACCCATTTGAACTGTTTTTCGCGTTCCGGGGTGCGCGAAGTGGAATACACGCAGGTGTAGGGATCGCGCTGCGCCATGGTGAAGGCGCGCTTCCACGGCAGCACGTCGATGGTGTAGGCATAGCCGCTGCGGGCCAGCATTTCGCGGATTTTTTCGCCCTCGCGCCCGACCACTTGGTCGCCGACCTTCATGCTGGCCGGCGGCGAATGCTCGGCGGTGATCACGAGGGGCGGGGCTGCCAGCGCCGCGGCAGTTCCCATCAACATTGTCAGAATCGCCAGCCCTGATACCATGCCTACCTCTTTGCTATCCTCAACCACAGGATAGCAGGGAGGCGGGCCGGCGGACAATCAGTTGGCTTGAACCGTGCGGCGCTTGAACAGGCGGAAACGCTCGCTGCGGTCCGAGGCGCGGCGCCCTTCCCAGAGCTGTTCCCACTCGGCGCCCGGTTGTTGCTGGTAGGCACGAGATTTGATGCTATCTTGCAACAGCATCACTTCGCAGCGGCGCTGTTCGACGCCGTTGAACGGCATCTTGCCGAAGAAGGCGAAGGAGGCGCGCTGGGCCGGGGTGACGTTGCTCTGCACGCAATCGGTGCCGGGCGGCAGCACTGCCGCCGCCTCGCGCGCCACGCTGGCGTAGCTCTTGCTGTAGTTCACATGCGGCAGGAACAGCGTCATCAGCAGGATCCAGATCAGGATCAGGCCGCCGGACGACAGCACCACGGCGCGCCACAGCACGGCCGGGCGGCGCGACAGGCGCCAGTGCACCAGCACGAACCAGCCGGCGCTGGCGCACAGGCCGACCAGCAGCGACAGCCAGCTCACTTCCGGCGTGAAGCCCGGCAAGAGCTTGAGCACATTATGCGCCGGCTTGGCCGGCCAGCCGGTCAGCTGGGCGTAATAGAAAATCCACAGCACGGCGGCGCACAGGGTCAGCACCATTACGCTGAACCAGTCGATGGCGTTGATGGCGCCGCGCTTCATGGTCAGCAGGCCGAAGGCGGCCATGATGGCCAAGGGCGGCAGCAGCATCAGCAGGTGACCCTGCTCGGGGGCCGGGTTGATCAGCACCAGGAGGGTGGCTACCGTGACGAAGGTGGTCGGCACCACGATGTGCAGCAGGTTGCTCTGGCGCCGCCAGGCCCACACGGCCCAGGCGGCAAACGGCCAGGCCGGCCAGAAGAACCAGACCCCGACGCGCAAGAAGGTGCGCAAGCCTTCGAAGCCGGCCACCGTCAACTGGGCCTCGTTCCAGGCCATCCAGGCAGCCAGCGGCGCCTGGCCGTAAGGCCGGGTCAGCAGGGCGGGCACGGCCCACACGGCGGTCACGCCGGCAGCCACCGCCACGGCAAAGGCCAGGTCGCGCAGCGAACGGGCGGCCGGCATGGCCAGGAAGCGGGTGCAGGCAAACAGGGCGACCACCAGGGCGGCCGGCACCACCCAGCCGCGCGTCAGGGTCAGCAGGCCCAGCGCCAGGCCGGCCAGGGCGGCATTGCGCAGCGAAGGCAGTTCCATGTAGCGCACGCTGCGGTACAGGGTGAGCGCCAGCAGCGAGACCTGCAGCGGTTCGGCCGTGGTCTCGTGGCTGTGCACCAGCAAGCCCAGGCAGCCGAGGTAGATCAGCACGGCCGCATCGGCCAGGGTGCGGCCGAAATCGTTGGGCTCGGGCTGGCCGCCGAAGGCCAGGCGCAGCGGCTGCGCTTCCGGGCGCCGGCCCAGGTTGAAGGTGGCATACCAGACCGCCATCACGCCCAGCAAAAACACGCCCAGGGTGGCCACGCGCGCGCCCAGCACGTCGCCGATGGCCCAGCCGAACAGCTTGATGCCCAGCGCCCCGAGCCAGAACGCCAGCGGCCCTTCATCGGTCACCGACAGGCCGGCGATGTTCGGCCACAGCCAGTCTTGCCAGGCGCCATGCGCCATGGTCCACATCACGCCGAAGCTGGCCGCGTCATCGTTCTTCCATGGTTCACGCCCGATCAGGCCCGGCAGGATGTACAGCAAGCCCAGGGCGAAAAACGCCCAGCGGGGCAGGGTGCGGGTGGCGGCGGCGGGAAGACGGACTGGCTTCATCGGTCAGGGCTTATTCTTTGGAAAGCTGGAGTATGACGGGTAAAAAGAAAAAAGGCAGCCGCGGCTGCCTTTTTTTCGCTGCGACGGGGATTAGCCGTTTGCAACTGCGGTCTTGGAACCGACTTTGCCGAACTTCTGGCGGAACTTTTCCACGCGACCGGCGGTGTCGACGATCTTGTGCTGGCCGGTGAAGAATGGGTGCGATTCGGAGGAAACCTCGATCTTCACCAGTGGGTACTCTTTACCTTCGTGGGTCGCGGTGTCGCGGGTCTGGATGGTCGAGCGGGTGATGAACTTGAAGTCGCAGGACACGTCGTGGAACAGGACTTCGCGGTAATCTGGATGGGTATCAGCTTTCATGCTTTTCTCTCAATGTTGGTAGCCAAACAGCACTTCGTCGGTCCTTACTGCCTCTCGACCCGATTGCCGATCACTTGCCAGGGTTTAACGGAACTCGCGATTATACATCAAACCCGGTAAGGCGGGGTACGACCCAAGGGTCGGACCCCAGGTGTGCAAAAGCCGGGGATTAGGGTTGCCCCCGGCCGTGAGACCGTACGGGGTCTGACCCTGCGGGTCAGACCCCGGTTTACCGGTTTTGGTGGATCAGCCGCCGCGCCGCATCATCTCGAAGAACTCGCCATTGTTCTTGGTGGCGCGCATCTTGTCGAGAATGAACTCCATCGCCTCGATCTCGTCCATCGAGTACAACAGCTTGCGCAGGATCCAGATCTTCTGCAGCTGGTCGGCCTTGATCAGCAGTTCCTCGCGGCGGGTGCCCGACTTGTTCAGGTTGATGGCCGGGTAGACGCGCTTCTCGGCCAGGCGGCGCTCCAGGTGCACCTCCATATTGCCGGTGCCCTTGAATTCTTCGTAGATCACATCGTCCATGCGCGAACCGGTTTCGATCAGCGCGGTGGCGACGATGGTCAGCGAGCCGCCTTCTTCCACATTACGGGCGGCGCCGAAGAAGCGCTTCGGACGCTGCAGCGCATTGGCATCCACACCACCGGTCAGCACCTTGCCCGACGCCGGGATCACGGTGTTGTAGGCGCGCGCCAGGCGGGTGATCGAGTCCAGCAGGATCACCACGTCCTTCTTCATTTCCACCAGGCGCTTGGCTTTTTCCAGCACCATCTCGGCAACCTGCACGTGGCGGGTGGCCGGTTCGTCGAAGGTGGAAGCCACCACTTCGCCGCGCACCGAGCGCTGCATCTCGGTAACCTCTTCAGGACGTTCGTCGATCAGCAGCACGATCAGGGTCACGTCCGGGTGGTTGGTGGTGATGGCGTGCGCGATATGCTGCAGCATCACCGATTTACCGGATTTTGGCGAAGCCACCAAGAGGCCGCGCTGGCCTTTGCCGATCGGCGCCACCAGGTCGATGATGCGGCCGGTGATGTTCTCGGTGCCGGTCATGTCGCGCTCGAGGCGCAGCGGCACGTTCGGGTGCAGCGGGGTCAGGTTCTCAAACAGGATGCGGTGCTTGGACGCTTCCGGCGATTCGCCGTTGACCTTGTCCACCTTCACCAGGGCGAAGTAACGCTCGCCATCCTTCGGGGTACGCACCTCGCCCTCGATCGAATCGCCGGTGTGCAAGTTGAAGCGGCGGATCTGGGACGGGGAAATGTAAATATCGTCGGTCGACGCCATGTAGGAGGCGTCCGGCGAGCGCAGGAAGCCAAAGCCGTCAGGCAGGACTTCCAGGGCGCCGTCGCCGAAAATCTGTTCGCCGGCCTTGGCGCGTTTTTTCAGGATCGCGAACATCAGTTCCTGCTTGCGCAGGCGGGCCGCATTGTCGATATCGAGGCTGATTGCCATTTCCAGCAAAGCTGAAACGTGCATAGCCTTAAGTTCAGAAAGGTGCATAGCTGTTTGAGTGTCCCGTGACGGGAAAGTAAGGGTAGGGGAGGGAACTACGTGGGTTCTTTTAATTAAAGGGAAAGGTTTTTGGGCGCTTTCCCTGCCAATCAGGCGGGCTGCGGGCGCAGCACCGCCTATATTACATCAAATATTGCTGTCGATGAAAGAGGTCAGTTGACCTTTTGCCATGGCGCCGACTTTCTGCGCGGCTGGCACGCCATTCTTGAACAGGATCAGGGTCGGGATGCCGCGGATGCCGAACTTGCCCGGCACGGCCTGGTTGCTGTCCACGTCCAGCTTGGCGATGGTGAGCTTGCCGTCGTATTCCTTGGCCACTTCTTCCAGGATCGGCGCGATGCTCTTGCAAGGGCCGCACCATTCGGCCCAGAAGTCCACCAGCACAGGGCGGTCGGCCTTCAGCACGTCGGTGTCGAAGGAGGCATCGGTAATGTGTTTGATCAGGTCGCTCATGTTTTTCCTTAGTTGAGTGTTCGCCCGGGAATATCCCTTGCTGTTATCGCCCATCTGGCGACGAACTGCGCTAATTCAATACTGGGAAGTCAAGCGGGAATCAGGGCGGGAATGGCCCAAATAATAACCGATTTTTCCAGCCTGTGTACGCTGCTTGAAAGGCGAAAGTCGGGGTCAGGTCTGGCAATCCGCCAAAATGGCGGATTGCCAGACCTGACCCCGACTTTCATCCTGCACGGCGGGTGGCGGCCTGGGCCAGGAGCTCGGCCAGGGCGGCGGGGGTGGCGGGCTTGGCCAGCGTGCCGAGCAGGGCCAGGCCGTGGGCGCGCGCCAGCGTTTCGGCGGCCTGGCGGATGCCGGCGTCCATGCCGGACAAGAGGGCGACCGCGCCGCCGAAGTGGCTGTCGGCGGCCTTGCGCAGGAATTCTATGCCGTCCATCTCGGGCATCGACAGGTCGCACACCAGGAGGTCGGGGCGGTATTGCGGCAGCACCAGCAGGGCCTGGCGGGCGTCGCTTTCACTACGTACATTGAGCTGGCCGAGCTCTTCGAGCATGTCGGACAACATGCTCAGCATGAAGGGGTCGTCGTCGACCAGCAGGATGCGCAGCGGCGTGGTGGGGGTCTCAGTCATCGTCGGCAAAGGTGGTGTTGGTCATGATGTGCTCGCTCACCGCATGCAGCAGCGGCCACAGGCGGTCCAGCACGGCGCGCGCGGCGCCCGCTTCGGCTTCGGGCGCCAGCTGTTCCAGCTGCAGGCACAGCTCGGCCATGCCAAGCGCGCCCACGGCGCGCGCGCTGCTCTTGATGCGGTGGCCCAGCTCGCGCACTTTCTGCAGCTCGCCGGCGGCCAGCGCGTTTTCCATTTCGGTAAAGCCGGCTTCGGTGGTCTGCAGGAACTTGAAGGCGAACTTGCGGATCTTGTGCGGCTGGTAGCCCAGGAGCTGGGCCAGCACCGACAGGTCGATGATGGCCGGGTCGCCAGCCAGCGTGGGACGGAAGGCGGCGCGCCCGGCGCCGCGCGGCAGGGCGGCCTCGCTGGCGGCGGCGCCGGCGTCGCGCTCGGGCAGCCAGCTGGCGATCTTCTGGTACATCAGGGCCGGCTGGATCGGCTTGGCAATGAAGTCGTCCATGCCGGCCTGCAGGCAGCGTTCGCGGTCGTCCTTGGTGGCGGTGGCGGTCATGGCCAGCACGCGGGTGGCGGCCAGGGCCGGGTCGGCGCGGATGCGGCGCGTCGCTTCCAGCCCGTCCATCAGCGGCATCTGCACGTCCATCAGCACGCAGTCGAAGGCGGCCTGGTGCAAGAGGTCGAGCGCTTCGGCGCCGTTGTTGGCCAGGCACACCGAGGAGCCGGCTTCTTCCAGCATCTCGAGCGCGATCTGCTGGTTGAAGGTGTTGTCCTCGACCAGCAGGATGCGCGCGTCCTTCAGCGCCTGCATGGCGGCCGTGCTGCGCGCGCTGTCAAGCAGGGCGGCGGCGGCGGCGTTGACTTCGTTGATCACGTCCGGCAGGCCGCGCGGCGAGACGCCCAGGCGGGCGGTGAACCAGAAGGTGGCGCCGGCGCCGGGCGCGCTGTGCACGCCCACTTCGCCGCCCATCAGCTGCGCCAGCTGCTTGCAGATGGCCAGCCCCAGGCCGGTGCCGCCGTATTCGCGCGTGATGGCGCTGTCGGCTTGCTGGAAGGCCTGGAACAGCTTGCCCTGCTCGGCGTCCGACAGGCCGATGCCGTGGTCGCGCACCTCGAAGCGCAGCAGGCAGGCCATGTCGTCGGCCAGCAGCTGCTTGACGCTGACTTCGATGCTGCCCTGCTCGGAAAACTTGATGGCGTTGTTGACGTAGTTGATCAGGACCTGGCCCAGGCGCAGCGGGTCGCCGCGCAGCACCGGCGGCAGCGCCGGGTCGATGTCAAACGCCAGGCGCAGGCCGCGGCTGGCCGCCTTCGGCGCCACCACCGTGGTCAGGGTCTGGATCACGTGCTCGAGCGAGAAGTCGACGTCTTCGATTTCCAGCTTGCCTGCTTCGATCTTGGAGATGTCGAGGATGTCGTCGATGATGCGCAGCAGGTGCTCGCCGGCGAAGCGGATCTTTTCCAGGTAGTCGCGCTGGCGCGGCTCCAGTTCGGTCTTCAGCGCCAGGTAGGCCATGCCGATCACGCCGTTCATCGGGGTGCGGATCTCGTGGCTCATCTTGGCCAGGAACTGGCCTTTCGCGGCCGACGCTTCCTCGGCCTGCTGGCGCGCTTCGTCCAGCTGCGCGGTGCGCTGCGCCACCCGCTCTTCCAGGTGCTCGTTGAGTTCGCGCAGGGCGCGCTCGTTGGCCTTGCTGTCCGAGATGTCGATCGACATGCAGATCAGGTAGGCCGGCGCGCCGTGGGCGTCGTACACCGGCTTCTTGAAGGTGCGCAGCTGGCGCGTCTGGCCCAGGGCCGGGTTCCAGATGTTTTCCTCGAAGTCGATCAGGGCGCGCCCGGCAAACGCTTCCAGGTCGCGCGCGCGGAAGGCGGCCGCTTCTTCCGGCGCGTGGAACACGCTGTAGTCGCCGTTGTTCAATTCGTCGAAGGTGTAGCCGAACTGCTGCTCGCAGGCGCGGTTCATCAGCAGCATGCGGCTGTCCTTGTCCTTGATGAACAGGCCGATCGGCATCATCTGGATGATTTCCTGCAGCCGCTGCTCGCCCTGGCGCAGCGCGTCCTCGCTGCGCTTCCTGTAGGTGATGTCGGTCAGGCTGGCCACCAGCATGCTGCCCGGGCCGTGCTCGTCGCGCAGCGGCTCGACGTTGACCGACAGCCAGCAGGTGTCGCTGCCGGCGCCGGCGGCGGCCGGCACCCCCATCACCACGTCGCGCACCGGCTGGCCGCTGGAGAGCGCCTGCGCCACCGGGTGCTCGGGGGCGGAAAAGCGGCGGCCGTCCTCGTGCACGCCGTCCCACTGGCCGGCGCCGCGCGCGGCCGCGCGCCCCAGCATGCGGCTGGCGGCGGCATTGCATTCGACGATATTGCCGGCCGCGTCGAACACCAGCAGGCCGTTGGTGACGGCGTTGAACACCGAGGCCAGGCGCTGGTTGGAGTGGCGCAGCGCCAGCTCCGCCAGGCGCCGGTCGGAAATATCGGTGACCATGGTCAGCGTGCCGGCGTAGCTGCCGTTGTCGGCGTTGACGGTGGTGGTCGAGAGCAGGGCCCACAGCGAAGAGCCGTCCTGGCGGTAGAAGCGCCCTTCGGCCGGTTCTGCCGGCGTGGCGGCGGCGCCGCCTGGCTGGCGCTGCGCCTGCAGGGCCGGGCAGTCGGGGTCCATGAAGTCGGCCATCGGGCGCCCCAGCATGTGCTCGACTTCGTAGCCCAGCATGCGCGCCATGGTGGGGTTGACGAAGCTGGTCTGGTCGGCCGCGTCGCACATCCAGATGCCTTCGGCTGCGGTCTGCACGATCAGGCGGTAGCGCTCGGACGAGGCCTGCAGCGCTTCCTCGGCGCGCTGGCGCTGGGTCATGTCGCGCAGCGACACCACCACCAGGCCCTGGCCGGCCAGCTGGATCGGCGCCAGGTGCACCATGGCCGGGAAGTGGCTGCCGTCCAGGCGGCGCGCGGTCAGCACCCGGCCCGGCATGCGCGGGCGGGCAAACAGTTCGCGCGGGCGGCCCGGGGTGTCGCGCATCACGTCCGGGATCAGCAGTTCCATGCTGGCGCCGGCCAGCGTGCCGGCGTCGGCGGCAAACACCGCGTCGGCCGCCTCGTTGGCCTGGCGCACCCGCCCGCCGCGGTCGGCCACCAGCAGGGCGCCGGGCAGGGCGTCCAGCATGGCGGCCATGCGCGCCAGTTCGGCCGCGCTGCGGTCGGAAATGTCGCCCAGGGTGCCAGACATGCGCAAGGGCCGGCCGGCGGCGTCGCGCGCCAGCACCATGCCGCGCGCCAGCACCCAGGTGTAGCTGCCGTCGCGGCAGGCCATGCGAAATTCCATGGTGAACGGGGTGCGCCCGACGTCCGGCTGGTCCAGCGCGCCAATCTCGCCGGCGATGCGGGCGCGGTCGTCGGGGTGCACCAGCTGCAGCCACTGCTCGACATTGGCCGGGCGCAGCGCGCCCGGCGCATAGCCGAGGATTTCGCAGTAGCGCGGCGACAGGTGCAGCGCCGGGCGCTGCGGCTGCCAGTCCCAGGAACCTTCGCCGGCGCCTTCCAGCGCAAAGCTGGCAATGCGCTCGGCGTCGCCGACCCGCACTTCGGCGCCGCGCAGGGCGCGCGACACGCGCAGCAGGCGCCACAGGGCGGCGCCGGCCAAGAGCGCCAGCGCCACTCCCAGCGCGTAGTGCCAGGCCGGGGTGGCGGGGGCCTCGTGGTAGAGGAAGCCGTCCAGCTTGAAGTCGGCCGGCAGCAGGCCGGCGCCGGCGTAGCTGGCGGCAATGCCCTGCCAGCGCAGCGGGTTGCTGTAGCCCAGTTCGATCAGGTGCTGTTCCAGCAGCGGCGCCAGCTGGGCCGCTTCCCACAGCAGCTCTTCGCGCGCCTTGCGCTCGGGATAGCGGGCGCGGATCAGGTCGACAATCTCGTTCGGGTGCTCGAGCGCATAGCGCCAGCCTTTCAGCGTCGCTTCGCGCAGGGCGCGCGCGCGCGCCGGATGTTCGCGCAGCTCGCTCTCGGTGGTGTACAGGTTGTCGCCGTAGAAGTCGATGCCGGCGCTGCGCGGGTGCAGGATCTCATAGCGCAGGCCGGCGCGCTCGAGCGCGTAGGGCGCCGAGCTCAGGTAGGCGGATATGGCGTCGACCCGGCCCTCCAGCAAGTCTTGCGTGCCGTGGCTGCCGGGCACGATGGTGAGCTGGGCCAGCGGCACCTGCGCGCGCTGCAGGTAGACCCGCAATTCCTCGGTGTCGGGGCCGAGCGCGACGCGGCTGCCGGGCCAGGGGCGGCGCCGCCCCTGCTGGTCCAGGCGCACGGCCAGCACCGTGGCCGAATGCTGGAACACGGAGGCCAGCAGCACCACCGGGGCGCCGGCGGCGCGCCGCAGCAGCAGCGAGGCATTGCCCACGCCATACTGGGCGCCGCCGTCGAGCACGCTTTGCAGCGGGTCTTGCCCGGGCTGGGCTTCGCGCAAGGTCACGTCCAGCCCGGCGTCGCGGTAATAGCCCTTGGCCTGGGCCGCGTAATAGCCGGCAAAGGCGAACTGGTGGCGCCATTTGAGCTGGACGGTGACGGCCTCGGCGGCGCTGGCGGCCGGCGCCAGCGGCAGGGCGGCCAGCGCCAGCAGCCCGGCGCACAGCGGGGCTGCGATGGCGCGCGCGCAGCGGCGGCGCGCGCGGGCGCGCACGCGGGCAAGGACAGGCGGGGCGGCTTTCTGGCTCGATGGCGACAAGGCTTCCCTTTCTGGCCAGCGCGGGGGCGCTGGCGTGCGGACAACTATAGCATTGCTCAGGCGGGGACGCTGCCGCCAAATTGGTAGCGATGGCCAGGATGCCACATGGTGGCCAGCGAGGCCACGCGGCCGGCCGACTGGGTCTGGCGCTTGAGCACCAGGCAGGGCTGGCGCCCATCCATCGCCAGCATCTCGGCGATATCGCGCGGCGGCACCAGCGCTTCTATGCTGTAAGTGGCCGCCTGCAGCGGCGCCGCCCGCATCAGGTATTCATTGGGCGTGGTGTGGCTGAAGTCCTGCGTCATGTAGTCGGGGGCGCAAAGCGGGTTGACCCAGCGGTCTTCCACCTGGATCGGCACGCCGTTTTCAAAGTGCACGATGACGGAATGATACAGCTCTTGGCCCGGCGGCAAGTCGAAGGCCTTGCCCAGCAAGTCGCCGGCCTTGCCGCGCTCGAGCAGCTGCAAGGCGCTGCGGTGGGCGTGGCCGCGCGCCCTGACCTCGTCGGCAATGCTCTTGATTTCCAGCAGGGTGGCCTGGACTTTTTGCGGCGCGACATAGGTGCCGGCGCCCTGGCGGCGGGTCAGCACGCCTTCCGCGGTCAGTTCGCGCACGGCGCGGTTGACGGTCATGCGCGAGACGCCGAACTGCTTGACCAGGGCTTGCTCGGAAGGGATGACGGCGCCTTCCTTCCAGGCGCCGGCGGCAATTTGCGCCAGCAGGAAGTCCTTGATGCGTTGAAAGATGGGGGTGTCGTGTTGTTGGTGTTCTTCCAAGCCGTCCTCCGGATGAGTGCGCCGATTGTAGCATTCGGGAATTCAATAGCAAGCGGCGGAGTGCCGCCGGCCGGACGGCTGCCTACCATGGTGGCATACTACCGACTGGAGCTTGCGATGAACCCGATGAAGCCGATTTCCCGTTTCCTGACCGACAACGAGCGCTGGGCCGCCGTGCAGGCGCGCGACAGCGCGGCCGACGGCCAGTTCTACTATTCCGTGCGCACCACCGGCGTGTTCTGCCGCCCTTCCTGCGGCGCCCGGCCGGCCCTGCGCGAGAACGTGGCCTTCCATGCCTCCATCGCGGCGGCCGAGGCGGCCGGCTTCCGCCCCTGCAAGCGTTGCAAGCCGGACCAGCCGCCGCTGGCCGAGCGCCACGCGGCCATGGTGGCCGAGGTGTGCCGCCTGATCGATGCTTCGGAAGTGGCGCCCGACCTTGACGCGCTGGCTGCTGCCGGCGGCATGAGCCGCTTCCACTTCCACCGCGTGTTCAAGGCCCAGACCGGACTGACGCCGAAAGCCTATGCCGCGGCGGCGCGCGCGCGGCGCATGCAGCAGGGGCTGGCCGACCAGGCTTCCGTGACCGATGCCATCTACGCCGCCGGCTTCAATTCCAGCGGGCGCTTCTACGCCGCCACGCCAGGCGCGCTGGGCATGACGCCGTCGGCCTGGCGCGCGGGCGGGCGCGGGGCGGTGATCCGCTTTGCCATCGCCCAGTGCTCGCTGGGGGCGATCCTGGTGGCCAGCACCGAACGGGGCATCTGCTGCATCCTGCTGGGCGACGATCCGCAGGCGCTGGCGCACGACCTGCAGGACCGCTTCCCGCAGGCCGAGTTGCGCGGCGCGGAGGCAGATTACGAGCAGGTGGTGGCGCGTGTGATTGCCTTCGTCGAGGCGCCGCGGATCGGGCTCGACCTGCCGCTTGATGTGCGTGGCACGGCCTTCCAGCAGCGCGTCTGGCAAGCCTTGCGCGAAATTCCGGCCGGCGCGACGGTCAGCTATGCCGAACTGGCCGAGCGCGTGGGCGCGCCGAACGGGGCGCGGGCGGTGGCGGGCGCTTGCGCGGCCAACGCGATTGCGGTGGCGATTCCCTGCCACCGGGTGGTGCGCAACGATGGTTCGATCTCGGGCTATCGCTGGGGCGTGGAGCGCAAGGCGGCCTTGCTGGAACGCGAGGCGGAGGCGGCCACCGAGGCTGCGGCATGATGGGCGACCTGTTTGCGCCGCCGCTGGCTGCGGCGGCCGGGGCGCGCGCGGCTTTCGATTGGCCGCGCATTGCCGGCGACCTGGATGAATTCGGCTGTGCGCTGGTGCGGGGTGTCTTGTCGCCTGGCGAGTGCGCGGGGCTGGTGGCGGGCTATTGCCGGCCGGAGCTCTATCGCAGCCGGGTCGTCATGCAGCGGCATGGGTTCGGCAAGGGGGAATACCAGTACTTCCGCTATCCCTTGCCTGATCTGGTCGCGGAATTGCGCTGTTCCATGTATCCGCCGCTGGCGACCATCGCCAATCGCTGGTATGCGGCGATGGGGCTGGCACCGCGCTTTCCTGCTGAACATGCGGACTTTGTCGCGCGCTGCCATGCGGCCGGGCAACTGCGGCCGACACCCTTGTTGTTGCAGTACGGTGCGGGCGATTACAACTGCCTGCACCAGGATTTGTATGGCGAGCATGTGTTTCCGCTGCAAGCGGCCTTCCTGCTGTCGCAGCCGGGCCGCGATTTCGAGGGCGGTGAATTCGTGCTGACTGAACAGCGTCCGCGCATGCAGTCGCGCGTGGAGGTGGTGCCCTTGCAGCAAGGTGACTGCGTGATCTTCCCGGTCTTCCACCGGCCGCTGGCGGGAACGCGCGGCACCTATCGCGTCAACATGCGCCATGGCGTCAGCCGCCTGCGCAGCGGCCATCGCCATGCGCTCGGGATCATTTTCCATGATGCTGATTGAGGACATCCGGAACGGGTTGTCGATTTGGTGGCCAAAACAAATTGTCTGAAATCGTGTCTGAAACTGTCTGAAACCGTTCTGAAATTGTCTGAACTTAGGTTTCTCTCGCTTGTCAAAGACGTACTTGAACAAGCGGGAGGAAATCATGGGCCGTAAACTTGTTTCTGTTCAAATCTCGAGTGAACTGTTCCTCGAATTGGCGAACTATCTGCAGGAGTTCGGTGACGAGCGCGATCCGGCTGAAGTAGTCGAGGGCGCTCTGGCTTCCTGGCTTGCGGTCGCTCGCGGCGAGACGAGCGCTGGCGATGGCCCAGCGCCAGGTTTCCAGTGGAAGCAGCTGTTTCTGCCTGAAGGCACGGAACTGAAAATGCAATACCGTGGTCACTATGCTTTTGCCAAGGTTGTCGGCGATGCGGTGTTATACGATGGCAGGCCCATGAGTCCGAACCAATTTGCAGCCGAAGTGGCGGGCACGGCCCGCAACGCCTGGCGCGACCTATGGTTGCGTTTGCCGGGCCAGCGCTATTGGAAGAATGCGGCCTTTATTCGTAGTGATCAACTGCGGGGCCCGCGCCCGGAACCGGCCCCGGCATTCCGGCCTCACGACGCGGTTGCCGCCCCAGCCGTCATGGCGCAGAGCCTGCGCAATGCCCTCGCCTTGATCGAGAAGGCAGCCAGCCGCCGCCAAGGCAAGTTGGAACGGCGGACTGACATCCTGCCTGACGATTAGGCATTTCAGACAATTTCAGAACGGTTTCAGACAGTTTCAGACACGGTTTCAGACAATTTGTTTTGACCCCTGAATCGAAAACCCTTTCCGAATGCGCTCAAGGCAGTTCGCCAGAGGAATGCGGATCGATGGAATACGGGTAATGCTCGTCGAGGAAACCCGGCTGCGCCCGCACGCGCCCTATCCAGGCGCAAACATGGGGGAACTCACGCAAAGGCAGGCCCGCTTCTTCGGCCCGGTGGGTATAGGCAAACAGCGAAATATCCGCAATGGTATAGGTGTCGCCAGTGATGAAAGGCCGCAGCGCCAGCTCGCGCTCAAGGATTTGCAGTGCGCGCAAGCCACCCGCTCGCCGCATCTCGACCAGCGCGGCAGGCCGGCGCGCCAGCTTGCCCGTCATGGTCCAATGGCGCAGGGAAGCGATACTCAGCACGTAGTCCTGTTCAAACGACATCCACTGCTGCACCTTGGCCGCCGCAAAAGCATCGGCAGGCAGGTAACGCGTGCCGGAAGCCAGATAGGTGAGGATGGCATTCGACTCCGCCAGCACCCGTCCATCATCGAGGCGCAAAGCAGGCACCGCACCGGTCGGATTAAGCGCAAGGTAGGAAGGATCCTGCCCGGCGCCTTCGAAGATGCTGACCATCTCGGTACGATAAGGCAAGCCAAGATGCGACAGCAGCAAGCGGACTTTGTAAGCGTTTTGTGAAGGCAGGTAATCGTAAAGCGTCAGCATGGCGGAACTCCAACAGGAAAAGCCACATTGGACCAGCAGCCGGTTCCCGCCACACCCCGAATCTTGCTCTTTAATGCAAGCGAGTCTGCGGGTACACTCTGCTACGGAAAAAATCTTGCTTTCAAATTCGAAAGGACATGCCCATGCACTTCCGCCGCACCCTGCTGGCCGCCGCGCTGCTGGCCGCCACTGCCGCCAGCGCCGGCACCATGATCGAGAATGCCAACGGCTACACGCTGAACGCCAAAGGCAAGCTGCTGCGGTTCCAGGCGCTGGCCTTCGACGACAGCGGCAAGCTGGTGGCGGTCGGCAGTAAGCACGAAGTAGCGGCGAAGGCCAAGGGTTTCAAGCGCATCGACCTGCAAGGCAAGACCGTGCTGCCAGGCCTGATCGACGCCCATGGCCACGTGTTCGGCCTGGGTGAAGTCGCCACCAGTGCCGACTTGTACAGCCCCCCTTCGCTGCAGGCTGCGCAAGCTTCCGTCGCCAGGTTCGCGCAAGCGAACCCGCAGCGCAAATGGGTGATCGGCAAGGGCTGGAACCAGGAGACCTGGAAGCTGGGCCGCTTCCCGAATGTCGCCGAACTCGATGCAGTGGTCAGCGACCGTCCCGCCGCCATGGAACGTATCGACGGCCACGCCATGTGGGTCAACAGCAAAGCGCTGGAAGCGGCCGGCATTACGAAAGACACGAAAGATCCCGAAGGCGGCAAGATCGAGCGCGACGCCAACGGCAATGCCAGCGGCATCCTGGTCGACACGGCGATGGAATTCGTCTACAAGGTGCTGCCGAAACCAAGCGAGGCCGAAGCGCGCGCCATGCTCGATGGCGCGCTGGGCATCCTCTCCAGCGTCGGCCTGACCAGCGTGCACGATGCCGGCATCGACGCGGGCGCCGACCGCCTGTTCCGCGAGTACGCCGACCAGGGCAAGCTGACCACCCGCGTGTACGCCATGATCGGCGACGTGGGCCCCGACTTCGAGCAATTGTCGAAGAACGGCCCGCTGCCTTCATACGCCGACGGCCATTACGCGCTGGCAGCCGTCAAGCTGTATTCGGACGGTGCGCTGGGCAGCCGCGGCGCAGCCCTGGTCCACCCCTACAGCGACGCACCTTACACGCGCGGCCTGCTGTTCAACAGCGACGCCGCCATCCGCGCCAAGATGGAAAAGGCCATGAAGGCCGGCTACCAGGTCAATGTGCACGCCATCGGCGACGCTGGCAACAAGCAGATCCTCGACAGCTTCGCGCAACTGGGCAAGCAGTACCCGCTGGCGGCCAAACGGCACCGCATCGAGCACGCGCAGGTGGTGCAGCCGGCCGACATCCCGCGCTTCAAGCAGCTGGCCATCGTGCCGTCGATGCAGCCGACCCACGCCACCTCCGACCAGAACATGGCGGAGCAGCGCGTCGGTCCTGAGCGCATCAAGGGCGCCTATGCCTGGCGCACCTTCCTCAAGCAGGGCAGCCGCATCGCCTGCGGTTCCGATTTCCCGATCGAGTCGCCCAATCCGCTGCAAGGCATCCACGCTGCCGTCACGCGCCAGGACATGCAAGGCATGCCGAACGGCGGCTGGCACAAGGAGCAGGCCATGACGCTGGCCGAAGCCTTGCGCTGCTTCACGCTGGACGCGGCCTGGGCGGCGCACCAGGAGCAGTCGGTCGGTTCGCTGGAGCGGGGCAAGTGGGCCGACTTCATCGTCACCGACCGCGACCTGTTCCAGGTGCCGGCCGAAGACATCGGCAAGGTCGGCGTGCTGCAAACCTGGGTCGGCGGCAAGCAGGTGTTCCGCAAGTAAGCGCGCCGGCCGCGCTCAGCTCGTACGGACGTAGTCGGCGAGCCTGGCGATCCAGAACAGCAGCACAAGCAGTACCAGCAGCACCTTGGTGAACGACAGGCCGGTGTACCAGCGTTGGCGCGGCTGCCAGGCATCGCGCGCGGCGGCCGGCCTGGCCCTGGCTGTTGCGGGCGCGGCCGCCGGCGGCGCATTGCGGCAGTAGTCCGTCCACCACTGGACGGCAGCGGCGTTGAATTCGTAGTCCGCCAGGAACGGGGTTTTCGCCAGGTGCCGCAATACTTCCTGCATGCCCTCCACGTGGCTGCGGTGGCGGGCAAACGTGGTGAAGCGCGCCTCGTCGACCGGACCGGACACCAGCAGCAAGGCCCGCACCATCGGGTCTTCCTGCGACCACTGGTCGAACTGGCGCCGCCATTTGCGCGCGGCGTAGCGATTGAGCAGGCGCTGGATGGCCGCCTGGTCGGGCAAGTCCTCGCCCCCGCGCGAAGTCCAGGCCAGGGCGCCGGAGAAGGCCGGCACCAGCTGCCAGCGCTGTTCGAAATCTTCTTCCAGCGCGCGCACGATGGCCGTTTCCAGGCCCGCGCGGAAAGCGCCGTTGCCCCAGCCCGGCTGCCGGTAGCGGCGCGCCAGTTCGGCCCCGCGCTGCTCCGCCGGCAAGTGCTCCAGCGCCTGGCACAGCATGGCCGCTGCCGCCTGCGGCGCCGGCGGTTGGGGGCCGGGGCGCAGTTGCGGGCGCGCCGTGGCATACGATTGGGGACGCGGGCCGGGCAGCCAGCGCTGGCTGTGCTGCTGCGCCAGCGCGGCCTCGCTCTCCGGCTCCAGGTCGAGCACCAGCGGCTGCGCCAGCGGCGCGTCCAGCGGCAGTTCGGGCAGGGCCGGCAGGCTGGAGAACGGCGTGCGGGCCGCTGCCGGCGGCTGGCGCCGCGGCCGCGGCGGCGGCAGGGGCGGCACCAGTGGCACTGGGGCCGCGCCGATGCTATCGAATGCCAGCAGTGCCGGAAAATCGCCGGCCGCCGGCGCCGGCGCCGGCGCCTGCGGCGTGGCCAGCGCCTGCTCGTACGCTTCGCGCAAGGCCTGGAAGCCGGCCAGGTCTTGCTCCGGGTCGATCTGCTTGAGGCGGGCCGCGTAGGCCAGCTTGATGGCGCGCGTGTCGCTGGTCGGCGCGATGCCGAGGGTGTGCCAGATGGTCATGGTGAGCTTGCCTTATACCGGCCAGCCATTGCGGCGGGCATGGGCTTGGACTTCGACCGTCCAGAAACGCTCCGGCAGCACCGTCACGATGCCGGGATATGCGTCGTGGATCAGCAGCGGCACCAGGCCGCTTTGCAGGTAGCCGCCGGGCAGGTGCTTGCGGTCGAAGAAGATGGTGGTCAGGCGCAAGTCCGAGCTTGACAGGCGCAAGGGCAGCGGCAGGCCGAAGCTGCGCGTCCTCTCGTGCATCAGGTGGTCGGACAGGAAGGCCAGGCGGTGGTCCAGCGGGCGCGTGCCCTTGTAGTCGAAGATGGTGGTGGCGATCGGCCCCAGTTCTTCGCCGGTCGGGATGCCGCGCAGGTCGTACAGCACCTCGCCCGGGCAGTTGGCGTCGCCTTCCTGCCACATCAGGCTATTGGCCTGGGTGATTTGCCCCCATACCAGGCGCCCGCCGAGGAACAGGGCGCCGACGTTCTGGAACCACAGGTCAATGCTGTCGCCGTCGACCCAGGACGGGCGCGCCGGCACCAGGTAGCCGGGATCGGTGCTGCGCGCCAGGTCGATGCGGCGCTGCACATGCTCCATATCGTCCTGCAGGCGCGGCGCGCGCGAGGCGGCGGCCATGCGCCCCAGCTCTTTCAGCGTGGCGCGGAACTGGGCGCCGCTGCACGGCCCGAACAGGCGGTCCAGCAGCATGTGCAGCGGGAAGTAGACCTCGCTCTTGTTGAGCAGTCCGGCCAGCGCCAGGCGCGGCTGGCCGACGGCGTCGACCGCGATCGCGTGGGCCTGCTGCAACTGCCGCGCCGTGAACCAGTCGATGCGCGCGCCCGACTCCTGCGCCACCACGGTGCCGATGTAGAACGCCAGCACGTGCAGGAAATTGCGCTTGGCCGGATGCGCCAGGAATTGCGCATCGCTGACCTCCAGCCTGGGCTGCAGTTGCTCGAGCAGGTTGTCGATGCGCAGCAGGCTGGCCGCCGACAGGTCCAGCCCGAGCTGGTACAGCGCCTTGCGGTAGGCGATGCCGTGCTCGAAGGGGTAGCGTTCGATCAGGGCGTCGACGTGGCGGTTGGCCAGCACATTGCTGTCGCCGGCCGGGTCGTCGGCGCGCAGCGCGGGACAAAAGGCGTCGACCGCGCGCCGGGTGGCCTCGAAGGCTTCCAGCGACGGCGCTGCCAGGCGGTCGTATTCGCGCGCCTGCTGCCAGGCGCTGCCGCTGGGGCTCTTGCGCAGGGCGCGCGTGAAGCGCGGCAGCAGGTCGTCGGCCAGGTGGCGCAGGCCTGCCGGGCAGCGCTGCAGCTGGATCATGCCCGGAATGCAGCGCCGCTGGGGGTTGCTGGTATAGGGCAGGGCCAGCACCAGGCCGTGCATCAGCCCGCTGGCGGCGCCGAATTCCACGAACAGGGCGCGCTCGGCCGGGCAATCGTCGAAGCGGGCATTCATCTCGAACAGCAGCACCTGGCCGGTGGCGCCGGCGCCATGCAGCTGGGCGCGCACTTCGGCCAGCGCCCCGCGCGGCTGCGTGCTGCGCGCCTGGCCAACGTGGTCGCGCTGGTATAGCGTGAAGGGCAGGGGCTGGCCGGCCAGGATCAGCTGGTAGGCCTGCGCCGCAGCTTCACCCGCCAGGTCGATCAAAGGGAAGTCGGGGTGGTCGAGAAGCATGGCGCCAGGCGGGAATTGTAAACGTGAAAGAAAAGTAGTGTACTTACTAACTATTGACTCTGCAAGCCGCTAAAAATCAGTTGACTGGCTTGTATATACAACTTAGAGTGGCGCCATCAACCATTCAAGGAGCCGCCATGCCTACCAGCCTTGCCAACGATCCCCGCTACGACGCCACCCGCGACATCCGCGCCCCGCGCGGCCCGGAAATGACTTGCAAAACCTGGGGCGCGGAAGCGGCCTACCGCATGCTGCAGAACAACCTGGACAAGGAAGTGGCGGAGAACCCGCAACACCTGGTGGTGTACGGCGGCATCGGCCGCGCGGCCCGCAACTGGGCGTGCTTCGACCAGATCCTCGCTTCCCTGAAAAAGCTGGAAGCCAATGAAACCCTCTTGATCCAGTCCGGCAAGCCGGTCGGCGTGTTCCAGACCCACGAAGACGCGCCGCGCGTGCTGCTGGCCAATTCCAACCTGGTGCCGAAATGGGCCAACTGGGAGCATTTCAACGAGCTCGACCGCCAGGGCCTGTTCATGTACGGCCAGATGACGGCCGGTTCCTGGATCTATATCGGCACCCAGGGCATCGTGCAGGGCACCTACGAAACCTTCGCCGAAGCGGGCCGCCAGCACTTCGGCGGCGACCTGAAAGGGCGCTGGGTGCTGACCGCCGGCCTGGGCGGCATGGGCGGCGCGCAGCCGCTGGCCGCCACCTTTGCCGGCGCCGTCTCGCTCAACATCGAATGCCAGCAGTCCTCCATCGATTTCCGCCTGCGCACCCGCTACCTGGACAAGCAGGCCGCCAGCATCGATGCAGCGATCGAGATGATCAAGCAGCACCAGGCCAACGGCGACGCCATTTCCATCGGCCTCTTGGGCAACGCGGCCGACGTGCTGCCGGAACTGGTGCGCCGCGCCAAGGCCGGCGGCCTGGTGCCGGACCTGGTGACCGACCAGACTTCGGCCCACGACCTGGTCAACGGCTACCTGCCGCAAGGCTGGAGCGTCGCGCAGTGGAAGGCGGCTCAGGCCGACGCGGCGCAGCATGCGCGCCTGGTCGACGCGGCAGCCGCTTCCTGCGCCGTGCACGTGCAGGCCATGCTGGACTTCCAGGCGCTGGGCGCCAAGGTGGTCGACTACGGCAACAACATCCGCCAGGTGGCGCTGGACAAGGGCGTCAGGAACGCCTTCGACTTCCCCGGCTTCGTGCCGGCCTACATCCGCCCGCAGTTCTGCGAAGGGCGCGGCCCGTTCCGCTGGGTGGCCCTGTCCGGCGATCCGGAAGACATCTACAAGACCGACGCCAAGATCAAGGAACTGTTCCCGCACCACGCCAACGTGCACCGCTGGCTGGACATGGCGCGCGAACGCATCGCCTTCCAGGGCCTGCCGGCGCGCATCTGCTGGCTGGGCCTGGGCGAGCGCCACATCGCCGGCCTGGCTTTCAATGAAATGGTGAAGAACGGCGAACTGAAGGCGCCGATCGTGATCGGCCGCGACCACCTCGACACCGGCTCGGTCGCCTCGCCCAACCGCGAAACCGAAGGCATGCGCGACGGCACCGATGCCGTGTCCGACTGGCCGCTCTTGAACGCCATGCTCAACACCGCCGGCGGCGCCACCTGGGTCTCGCTGCACCACGGCGGCGGCGTCGGCATGGGCTACTCGCAGCACTCCGGCGTGGTGATCGTGGCCGACGGCACGGAAGCCGCCGCCAAGCGCCTGGGCCGCGTGCTGGTCAACGACTGCGGCTCGGGCGTGATGCGCCACGCCGACGCCGGCTACGAGTCCGCCATCGCATGCGCCAAGCGTAATAAACTGAACCTGCCGATGATCAAGTAAGACCGGTAAGGCACCTTGCCACGCGACCGCCGCGTATCGGGTGTCTGACCCTGCGGGTCAGACACCGGTTTACCGGTTGAAGAGCAAACGAACACGAGACACAAAACCATGACCCACCTGACCCTGAATCCCGGCAAACTGACCCTGTCCGACCTGCGCACCGTCTGGAGCGCCCCCACCCCGATCGCCCTGGCGCAAGAAGCCTACAGCGCCATCGACGCCTCCTGCAAAGCCGTACAGGACATCGTCGCGAAAGGCGACGCCGCCTACGGCATCAACACCGGCTTCGGCCTGCTGGCGAAAACCCGCATCCCCGATGACAAGCTGGAACAGCTGCAGCGCAACCTGATCCTGTCGCACTCGGTCGGCACCGGCGAGCTGATGTCCGACGAAGTGGTGCGCCTCTTGATGCTGACCAAGATCAGCAGCCTGTCGCGCGGCTTCTCCGGCATCCGCCCGATCGTGATCGACACCCTGATCGCCCTGTACAACAAGGGCATCATGCCCGCCATCCCGGCCAAGGGCTCGGTCGGCGCCTCCGGCGACCTGGCCCCGCTGTCGCACATGACCCTGGCCATCCTCGGCGTGGGCGAAGTGCGCGTGAAGGGCGAGCTGGTGCAGGCGGCCGACGCCTTGAAAGCCGCCGGCATCGCCCCCGTGGTCTTGGCCGCGAAAGAAGGCCTGGCCCTGATCAACGGCACCCAGGCCTCCACCGCGCTGGCGCTGCACGGCCTGTTCATGGCCGAACGCCTGCTCGAAGCGGGCATGGTGACCGGCTCCATGTCGCTGGACGCCGCCAAGGGTTCCGACTCGCCGTTCGACGCCCGCATCCACGAAGTGCGCGGCCAGCCGGGCCAGATCGCCGCCGCCGGCATCTACCGCGAGCTGGTCTCCGGCAGCGCCATCCGCGCCTCGCACCTGGTGGGCGACGAGCGCGTGCAGGACCCGTACTGCCTGCGCTGCCAGCCGCAAGTGATGGGCGCCTGCTGGGACCTGATCGCCAACGCCGGCCGCACCCTCCTGATCGAAGCCAATGCCGTGACCGACAACCCGCTGATTTTCCAGAACGACGACGGCCCGGTAGTGGTCTCGGGCGGCAACTTCCACGCCGAACCGGTGGCCTTCGCCGCCGACACGCTGGCGCTGGCCATCGCGGAAATCGGCTCGATTTCCGAGCGCCGCGTCTCGCTGCTGATCGACGCCACCCTGTCCGGCCTGCCGCCGTTCCTGGTGCGCGACCCGGGCGTGAACTCCGGCTTCATGATCGCCCACGTGACCGCCGCCGCGCTGGCCTCGGAAAACAAGTCGATCGCGCATCCGGCCTCGGTCGACACCATCCCGACTTCCGCCAACCAGGAAGACCACGTGTCGATGGCCACCTACGGCGCGCGCCGCCTGCACGATATGGCGCACAATACCGCGACCATCCTCGGCATCGAGCTGCTGGCTGCGGCGCAGGGCATCGACTTCCACCGTCCGCTGAAAACCTCGGCGCAACTGGAACATGTACACGCCCAGCTGCGTTCCAAGGTACCATTCTTCGACGCCGACCGCTTCTTCGCGCCGGACATCGAGGCAGCCAAGCAGATGGTGGTGAACGGCGACCTGAGCGCAACTTGCAAGAGCCTGTTCAGCGCCCTGCATCCGTAAGGAGGTTCCATGGATTACCGCTTCCAAGCAGGCAGTATTCCCTTGCTGGTGTCGATGCCCCACGTGGGCACCGACATCCCTGACGATATCGCCGCGGCGATGACGCCAGCGGCGAGCGGCAAGGCCGACACCGACTGGCACCTGGTGCAGCTGTACGACTTCCTGGGCGCGCTGGGCGCGTCCACCCTGTCGGCGCGCTGGTCGCGCTATGTGATCGACCTGAACCGCCCGCCGGAAAACACCAACCTGTATCCCGGCCAGGACACCACCGGCCTGTGCCCGGTCGACACCTTCCACCGCGAGCCGCTCTACCTGGAAGGCCAGCAGCCCTCGCAGGCCGAGGTCGAGCGCCGCCTGGCCGCCTACTGGCAGCCCTACCACACCCAGTTGCGCGCGGAGCTGGAGCGCCTGCTGGCGATGCACGGCAAGGTGGTGCTGTGGGACGCCCACTCGATCGCTTCCGTGGTGCCGCGCTTCTTCGAAGGCAAGCTGCCGGACCTGAATTTCGGCAGCGCCGACGGCGCCAGCTGCGATGCCGCCCTGACCGAGGCCATCGCCGGCGTGGCGCGCCGCGACGAGCGCTACACCGTGGCCGTCAACGGCCGCTTCAAGGGCGGCCACATCACGCGCTTTTACGGCAAGCCGGAGCAGGGCGTGCACGCGATCCAGCTCGAGATGTGCCAGTCCACCTATATGGACGAAGCAGCGCCGTTCGGCTACCGCGCCGACCGTGCTGCCGAGATCGAGCCGCTGCTGCGCCGGCTGGTGCAAACCGCCGCGGACTGGGTGCGCGGGGTGCGCCCATGAAAGCCCTGTTCGCGCACCACGCGCTGCTGGCCGACGGCTGGCGCAAGAACGTCCTGCTGCAGTGGGACGAGCGCGGCAATTTCACCGCCGTGCAGCCCGACGCCGTGGCGGCGCCCGGCATCCCGGGCGCGCGCCTGGTCATGCCGGGCATGGTCAACCTGCACTCGCACGCCTTCCAGCGCGCGCTGGGCGGCCTGACCGAAGTCGCGGGCGATGCGCAGGACAGCTTCTGGACCTGGCGCGACCTGATGTACCGCTTCGCGCGCAACATCACGCCGGAGCAGATGGAGGCCATCGCCGCCCACCTGTACTCCGAATGCCTGCGCCACGGCTATACCTCGATGTGCGAATTCCACTACGTGCAGCGCGCGCCGGACGGCAGCCTGTACCCGCAGGCGTCGGAAACGGCGCAGCGCGTGATTGCCGCCGCGCGCCAGGCCGGCATCGGCATCACCATGCTGCCGGTGCTGTATTCGTATGCCGGCTTCGGCGAACAGCCCCTGAAGCCGGAGCAGGCGCGCTTCCGCACCGATGCGCGCGACGTGCTGAAGATCATCGGCGAGCTGGAGCCGCTGCGCGACGCGCAGGTGGAAGTGGGGGTGGCGCCGCATTCGCTGCGCGCCGCCTCGGTGGCGCAGATCCGCGAAGTGCTGGACCACCTGCCGAAGGCGCGCCCGGTGCACATCCACATCGCCGAGCAGCAGGGCGAGGTGCAGCAGTCGCTGGACTACACGGGCAAGCGCCCGGTGCAGTACCTGGTCGACAACCTGGCGGTCGACGCGCGCTGGTGCCTGGTGCACGCCACCCACCTGAGCGACGACGAAGTGACGGCCATCGCGCAAAGCGGCGCCGTGGCGGGCCTGTGCCCGACCACGGAAGCCAACCTGGGCGACGGCCTGTTCCCGCTTGAAAGCTTCCTGGCGCAGGGTGGCCGTTTCGGCGTCGGCAGCGACAGCCACGTCTCGCAAAGCGCGGTGGAAGAACTGCGCTGGCTCGAATACGGCCAGCGCCTGGCGCAGCAGCGCCGCAATATCGCGGTGTCCGGAAGCGAGCGCCGCGTCGGCGACTTCCTGTGGCAAGCTGCCTTGCGCGGCGGGGCCCAGGCGGCGGGCCGCCCGGTGGGCGCGCTCTCGGCCGGCAAGCGTGCCGACCTGATAGTGTTGGACGACGACCACCCGAATCTTGACGGAATCGACGCAGCCGACATTCTGGGATGCTTGGTTTTCAGCGGAAATGATAATCTTGTCAGGGATGTGATGGTTGGCGGCCACTGGGTGGTGCGCAACCGGGAGCACGTGGCGCAACCGGCCATCACCACGCGCTTCAAAAAGACGCTGGCCGAACTGCGCGAGCTACGAGCATGACTCAAATCATCCAGTATGCAAGCCTGCACGCCACGCCCTGGAAAAACGGCGGCGGCAGCACCACGGAACTGTGCGTGATGCCGCCGGGCGCCGGCTTCGACGAGTTCGAATGGCGCCTGTCGCTGGCCACCATCGCGCAGAGCGGACCGTTCTCCGTGTTTCCCGGCATCGACCGCACCCTGACCCTGGTCGAGGGCGGCGGCGTGGTGCTGGACGTGGGCAACGAGCGGCGCGTGGCGCTGTCCGAGCGCGAGCCGGTGATCGCCTTCCCGGGCGAGAACGCCGTCACTGCCACCGTGGAAGGCGCGCCGACCACCGATTTCAACGTCATGACGCGGCGCTCGGTCTGCAACCACCAGCTGGAACGGCGCACCATCCGCGACTTCTCCACGCTGGAGCGGCGCAGCCCGACCACCGTGGTGTTCCTGGCCGAAGGAGAGAGCCTGAACCTGGCCAGCACCAGCGAGCGCATCTCGCTGGTGCGCTATGATGCGGTGGTGCTGGACAAGGATGACGTGTGGACGCTGGAGGCGGGCCACGCCACCGTGTTCATTGTCGATATTTTCCCGAACGAAGAGTAAAAACACATGGCAGTAGAGTGGGACCTGTTGATCACCAACGTGCACCTGGCCACCATGGCGGGCGAGGGCTATGGCGAAATCCGCGATGCCGCGATTGCGGTCGATAACGGCCGCATCGCCTGGATCGGCCGCCGCCAGGATGCGGCCGCGGCGGGCAGCGCGGAGCTGGAGCACGATGCCGGCGGCTGCTGGCTGACGCCGGGCCTGATCGACTGCCACACCCACATCGTCCACGCCGGCAACCGCAGCGACGAATTCGAGGCGCGCCTGAACGGCGCCAGCTACGAGGATATCGCCCGTGCCGGCGGCGGCATCATGTCCACCGTGCGCGCCACCCGCGCCGCTTCCGATGAAGAATTGCTGCGCCAGTCCCTGCCGCGCATCGCCGCGCTGCTGGCCGAAGGCGTGACCACGCTGGAAATCAAGTCCGGCTACGGCCTGGACCTCGCCTCCGAAAGCAAGATGCTGCGCGTGGCGCGCCGCGTGGAGCAGGTCATGCCGGTGTCGGTGCGCACCACCTTCCTCGGCGCGCACGCGCTGCCGCCCGAATTCAAGGACAGGCCCGACGACTACGTCGACGCCGTGATCGGCATGCTTCCCGCCCTGGCGGACGAAGGCCTGGCCGATGCGGTGGACGCCTTCTGCGAGCGCATCGGCTTCACTGCCGCCCAGACCGAGCGCATTTTCGCCGCCGCGCGCGAGCATGGCTTGCCGGTCAAGCTGCATGCCGAACAGTTGTCCGACCAGGGCGGGGCGGCCCTGGTGGCGCGCTTTGGCGGCCTGTCGGCGGACCACCTGGAGCACCTGTCGGCTGCCGGCATCGCCGCCATGGAAGCCGCCGGCACCGTGGCCGTGCTGCTGCCGGGCGCCTACTACTTCCTGCGTGACACGACGCCGCCGCCGGTCGCCGCCTTGCGCGCTGCCGGCGTACCGATGGCAGTCGCGACCGACAACAATCCCGGCACCTCGCCGATGACGTCCCTGCTGCTGGCAATGAATATGGTGTGCACGCTGTGGCGCCTGACGCCGCTCGAAGCGCTGGCCGGCTGCACCATCCATGCCGCCCGCGCGCTGGGCCTGGATGGCGAGGTCGGCACACTGGAAGTGGGCAAGCGCGCCGACTTCGCGCTGTGGCAGATCGCCCGCCCGGCCGACTTGTGCTACGCCTTCGGTTTCAACCCCTGCGTCGCCGTGGTCAACCGAGGCGTCTGGCGCGACCCCGTGGTCGGCATTCCAGCCATTGCTGCCGCCGCAGGCGCCTGACCTTGCTGCGCCGCGCCGCCACAGTCCTGCCGGCCCTGGCGACCGCCGCCCTCGTTGCCTGCAGCGCAGCGGGCGCCGCGAACACCGGCGCCGCCGACGCCACCGGCGCCACGCTGCGCATCGGCTCCAAGCGCTTCACCGAGTCCTACATCCTTGGCGAGTTGCTGGCGCAAACCGCTGCGGCGCAGGCGCGGGTCGAGCACAGGCAAGGCCTTGGCAACACAGCGATCGTGCTGGCCGCGCTGAAGTCCGGCAGCATCGACGTCTATCCCGAGTACACCGGCACGATCAGCCTGGAAATCCTGAAACACACTCAGCCCGCCACGCTGGAGCAGATGCAGCGCGAACTGGCCGCGCAAGGCCTGGGCGTGGCCATCCCGCTTGGCTTCAACAACACATACGCCCTGGCGGTGCGCGGCGACGCGGGCAGCCCGCGCAAATTGAGCGAACTGGCAGCACGGCGCGGCCTGCGTTACGGCCTGTCGCATGAATTCATCGGCCGCGCAGACGGCTGGCCGGGTCTCGCCAGGCAGTACGGCATTGGCGCCGCGCCGCGCGGGCTTGACCACGGCATCGCCTATGAAGCGCTGGCGCAGAAGCAAGTCGACGTCATCGACATCTACTCCACCGATGCCAAGATCAGCCAATACGGCCTGCGCGTGCTGGAGGACGACCGCGGCTACTTCCCGCGCTACGACGCCGTCCTGCTGTACCGCCTCGACGCTGCCCAGCGCTTCCCTGCCGCCTGGAAGGCATTGCGCGCGCTCGAAGGCCGCATCAGCGCCACCGACATGATCGCCATGAACGCCGCCGCCGAACTGCACGGCCAGCCGTTCGCCGCCATCGCCAGCGACTGGCTCGGGCGCCACCCGGCCTCCATTAGCGCGGCCGGCGCATCGCACGCCGCCGCGGCCCCGGCCCCGGGCGCGCCAGCCAGCGTCCCGACATTCTGGCGACGCCTTTTTGCTGACGATTTCTGGCCCCTGACCCGCCAGCACATCCTCCTGGTCGCACTGTCGGTCGCAATGGCCAGCGCCATCGGCATCCCGCTTGGCATCCTCGCCGCCTACCGCCCAAGGCTGCGCGAACCAGTGATGGCCGTCGCAGGAACCCTGCAAACCATCCCTTCGCTGGCCCTGCTGGCCATGCTGATTCCGCTGCTGGGCACCATCGGCACCATGCCAGCCCTGTGTGCGCTGTTCGTCTACGCGCTGCTGCCGATCATCCGCAACACCTGCACCGGCATCAGCGGCGTACCGCAAGGCCTGAAGCAAGCCGCCGCAGCGCTAGGCCTGCGCAGCACGCAGCGCCTGAAAGAAGTCGAACTCCCGCTGGCTGCGCCAGTCATCCTGGCCGGCGTGAAAACCGCAGCCGTGATGAGCGTGGGCACCGCCACCATTGCCGCCTTCATCGGCGCGGGCGGCTACGGCGAACGCATCACCACCGGCCTGGCCCTGAACGACAACACCCTGATGCTGGCCGGCGCGCTGCCGGCAGCCCTCCTGGCCCTGCTCACGCAGGGGCTGTTCGAATGGATGGAAAGGGGATTCAAAGCATCAGCAGCCGCGCGCGCACCTGCTCGGCTTCGTGCGTGAGTACTTGCTCTGCTAATGCATCATTGGCCCGCTGCGCCGCCAGCACCTGCAATTCCCGCGTGTAGCGGTCCAGCAAAAGGCGCAGATAAACCCGATAAACAGCTTTGAACATCGTCAGTCTCCACCGAGGCGGGACTATCCATTCTGGGAGTTTCTCCGAAGAATGTATTGAGCTAGATCAAATGTAAGCCAGGTAAGAATTTGTAAGTGACGAGGCACGGTCGGGGCAGGGCGACTATATTGAAACCGTCGATTCATCTCCCCTCCCAACTGACACCTGGGTTTAGTATCCCTCGCCCGACCACACACGAGCCGCGAGGGATTTTTTTTGTCTCAGGCCTTGGCCAGCGATTGCAGCGCCGGCCCGGTAACGCGGCAAACGCGCCAGTCTGGCAGCACGTCGGCGCCCATCTGTTCGTAGAACTTGATTGCATTGACATTCCAGTCCAGTACCGACCATTCAAAGCGTCCGCACTGGCGCTCGACCGCGATCCGTGCCAGCGCCGCCAGCATCTGCTTGCCATAGCCCGCGCCGCGGCGGTTCTGCTTCACGTACAGGTCTTCCAGGTACAGCCCCTTCTTGCACAGGAAGGTCGAGAAATTGTGGAAGAACAGGGCATAAGTCACCACTTCACCCGACTCCTCGCCGACGATGCCCTCCACGCCTGGCTTGGCGCCGAACATTTCCTCATGCAGCATGGCCTCGTCAGCCACCACCAGGTGTTCCAGTTTTTCGAAAACAGCCAGTTCGCGGATCATGGCCATGATGGACGCCACGTCTTCCGGACGGGCAGGGCGGATAGTCAAATTGCTCATGAAGCTTTCTTCAAAGGTTTAAGGTCAACAGGAATGCGGCTGGCCGGCATCGACGGCGCCTTGAGCGCCCAGGCCACGCTGGCGATACACACCACCATGCCCAGGACTTCCATCCAACCCGGCCGGTAATGTTCAAGGCGAATGCTCAGCAAGACGGAAATCACCGGCGTCACTACGCCGATATACACCGCCTTCTGCGTGCCGATGCGGTCGATCAGCGTGAAGTAGCAGGCGAACGCGATCACGGAACCCAGCAGCGACAGGTACAGCAAGCCGCCCCAGTATGAAGCCGTGGCCGGCATGACAAAGGCATCGCCGCGCACCAGCGCCCACAGGGCCACCAGCAGGGTGCCCCACAACATGCCCCAGGCCATGGTCAGCAGCACATTCGATTCATGCTGGCGCACCTTGACCACCAGCGTATTGCCGACCGAGCTCGCAATGGTCGCGCCCAGCGCCAGGGCCAGGCCCAGGATGAAATGCCCCTGGCCGCCCGCCATCACGTCGCGCAGCGACTCGGAAATCGCATGATAGAACAGCAGCACCACGCCCCCGACTGCCGCGCTGCCGGCAGCCCAGGTGCGCCAGGTCAGCGGCGTGCCAAAGGCAATGCGGTTCAGGATCGGATTCCAGAACACCATCAGCGCAAACAGCACCGCCACCAGCGCCGAAACGACGTACTGTTCCGCGTTATAGGTGCCGATATAGCTCAAGCCAAAGCTGCAGCAACCCTGCAGGATAGTCCAGCGCTGCGCCTTCCACGACAGCTTCAGCTTGTCGCCGCGCAGCAGGCACCAGGCGAACAGAACGCTCGAGGCCAGTGCAAAGCGGTAGACGATGGAAACGGCGGGAGCGATGTCGCCCAGTTGCAGGGTAATCGCGAAGAAGGTGGAACCCCAGATAAGGCAGGCGAGAATGAAGAGTATCGATGAAGGCATCCCGCCAGTATAAGTGTTTCTTCGAAGCGGCGCAGTGCGCCGGCCGGCGACGCGCAAGTCCCGGCCATGGCAGCGCCGCCCTGGTTTAGTAGGCGAGATTCAGGCGGCGATACAGCACGCCCAGGACGAACAGGGGCCCGATCAGCAGGAAGCGCAAGTCGTCGAAGAACGACGGTTTCTTGCCCTCGATCTTGTGGCCGATGAACTGGCCGATCCATGCCAGGACGAAGATCAAGCCGCTCAGTGGCAGGACCGCAGCCGGCGGCAGCGCGCTCAGCACCGCCAGCATGAAGCCCGCCATCAGCAGCATGCCGAGCGCGAAATTGCGCGACAACTTGAAGTAATACACCATCGATGCCGCCGCCAGCGCCACCGCCAGCAAGGGGTGAATGGACCAGATCAGTCCCAGCAGGCTGAAGACGATCAGCGGCACGCACACGCAGTGGATCGCTTCATTCGTGGGGTTCAGGTGACTCTCGCTGTACTTCAACAGCAGGGTGACGATGGCGCGCTGCTCGCTCATGGTTGCGGTCTCCAGTGTGGTTGTTTGTTTAGCACTACCGTTCGATTCTACACCTGAGGAATCGGCATTTGGTGTCGGATTTTTTTACACCTCTTGTTTCGCTTTCAACCTAACTTATTGATTGGAAACAAAACATGCACTCTGGCATCAATATTGCTTAATGAGCAGTTCTGTTTATTATTTACCACTATGGAGTAAGACTGATGTCGAAGAAACTGATCGCTGCAGCCCTGATCGCCGCCGCATCCAGCACCAGCGCTTTCGCCGGTGTAATCGCTAGCAACACCACTGCAATTACGACGACTGGCCAAAGCTATACCAATGCATTCAACCTGAGCGGCCCTGCACAAAGCGACGTCATCCTGTCGATCACCGCCAAGGGCGACTACGGCACCAACTATGCTGGTTTCGACGAATACCTGAACTTCTTCCTCGATAATGTGCAACTGACCCACTGGAGCAGCACCAACGGCGGCCCTTCCAATGTCGTGACCAACGTGGCTGACTACGACTACACCATCACCGGCACCATCGCCCTGACCGCAGCACAGTGGGCGCAGTTTGCAGCCGACAATGTACTGAATGTGCGCTGGCAAAACACTTCGATGGTGGACTCGTACGCGGTCGGCGGCGCCGACTTCGTGTCCTTCACCGTGGAAGGCCGTAACGCCGCTGCCGACGTCCCTGAGCCGGCTTCGCTGGCACTGTTCGGCCTGGGCCTGGGGGCTTTCGGCCTGGTACGCCGCCGCAAGGCCTGAAGCCTGGAAGCGGGCCCGGCCCGCTTGATAGAATGGCTGGCATGACGAACCTCGACACATGCCAGGATGCGCGCAAGCGCTGCTTTGACCCGGTGGTTGACCATCGCACCCGCTTGCTGGTGCTGGGCAGCCTGCCGGGCGATAAATCGCTGGCGGTGCAGGAGTATTACGGCAATCCTCAGAACAAGTTCTGGGAGCTGGTGGGGCAGGTGATCAACGTCGACCTGCGCGCTATGACCTACCACGCACGACTCGCAACGCTGCGCGAACACGGTATCGGCTTGTGGGACGTCGTCGCCGAAGCACATCGCCGAGGAAGCCTGGATAGCGCAATTCGCAACCGCAACGAGAATGACCTTCTCGGATTGCTCGGACGCTTCCCGACGATCAAAACGATCGCGTTCAACGGCGGCACGGCAGCGAAATTAGGCATCAAAGCGCTTGGTTCCCGAGCTGTTGCGTATCAAATCTTGACTTTGCCCTCGAGTAGCCCGGCCTACACTTTGCCTTACGCAGGTAAAGCTAAACTGTGGCTAGCATTACAGCCGATAATGTGACGGTTCGATGATTATTAGACGCAGGCCGCAATCGGCCAAGAGCAGCCGTTGCGCATGCTGGGAAACTAGATAAATATTTCAAATTTTAGGATTGGCTGGGGATGCTTGCCACTGAGTTAGAAAAGTCACTGCGCCAGTCGTTGCGCTCCGCAGGTCGGCAGCTGAAAGATTTTCACGCACCGGATGTATTGCGCTTTGCTACTGAGCATTGGCAGTCAACCGAAGTCGATGGCTTAAGACCAACGCAGGGTGACGGCTTGGTAGGCTATTTTGAGCTGGTGAATAGGGGACGTGGGGCAGCCCTAGAGTTCGGAATTAATCGTATTCTGCGCTTCCCGCCAATCGACGGTGCAAATTTCTGGGAGTGGGTGCCTGGCTATAAGCTCCGCCTGTCGATTTCTTACAAGCCGCCCCTTGAGTTCTTTCAACTCAATGCTCCTAAGTCGGTTGTCGATTGCTGGAATAAGATTGATGTCGAGATTTTTATTGATGAACTCAAATCGCTACCACTGTTTGAGCTTGTAAACCAGCTTGAGCCAGATTCCGCTAACATTAGCTTCACTGAATGTGATAGCCCACCGACTGAGGCTAATCACTTCACCAAGGGGCTAATATGGGCCAAAGCTTGAAATTACTTAGTTCCGTAGTCGGCCAAGAACGGACGGAGGATTAAGAGTTCCGACAATGAAAGCAACAAATAGCGATATGAGTGTTGATGATCTGATTCATTACGTGAAGCATCTGGTCGCAGAAGACCGGGAAGAACTTTACGACGAAGGACTTCGAGTCGATGAATCCCCCATGCCAGGCGGGTACGATTCTTCGCCGAAGGGGTACCTTGCATTTGCATCAACCGGGGGAGATGGAGTTCACTTCAGTGTTCCTGATGGAGCCGCTGGACCAGTGATAATGACCGTGCCTATGGCCTTCGATAATCCGAATTTCGTTGTGGGATCGGATATCAAGGAGTTCTTGTCGTTAGGCAGTGCGTACGGCTATTTTAGTCTTGAGCAGCTTGCATATAACTGGGAGCGCACTGTCGAAGCCATTGCGGCTGCGCAAGAACCTAGCGCTGCTTTGCAAAAACTGAGTGAGAGGTTTGACTTACGCCCTTGGTTGTCAGTTGGTGTACGTCTTCGAGAACTAGAACCTTCGCTCCCAATCAAATCGGCGGATGCGTAGCCGTAATGCCGTATTCGGCCACTAGCCGACATCAAATGAACTCCTCTGAAGGGAAAAGTCTATGACGCCAGAAGTTAAATACGAAAGGATTGGGAGATTCATCTGAGGTAACCTGACTTTTTCGGACACTCTCGTTTGTTAAACTTAGCAACGGGAGAAGCATTTATGAAATCGAAGACATACACACCGGAGTTCCGGGCAGAGGCGGTCAAACTAGTCCTCGCACAGGGACTGACACTGGAGGAAGCCGCGCAGCGGCTTGACATTCCTAAGGGAACACTGGGGACTTGGGTTAACGCTGCAAAGCGAAGCAATGATACTGGGGCTGCTCCCGGTAGTCGCAGCGTGGCGGAGCTTGAAGCGGAAGTGGCTAGGCTGCGCAAAGAATTGGCCGTTGAACGCATGGAGAAGGAAGTGCTAAAAAAAGCAACGGCGTACTTTGCAAGGGAGTCGCTGCCAGGTACGCGTTCATGAAGTCGGTGCGACTCGACGGATACCCGACGGATTTGCTTTGCAGGGTCTTCAATGTCTCTCGCAGCGGCTTTTACGCATGGCAGGGGCGCAAGCCGTCGCGCCGCGCTCAGGAGGACGCCAAGCTGAAGGTGGCGATTCAGGCCGTGCATCAGCAATCGCGCGAAACCTATGGCACGCTGCGCGTTCATCCTGAACTCCAGGAGCAAGGATTTGAGGCCGGGCGTGATCGCGTCGCCAGGTTGCGGACAGAACTTGGTCTGCGCTGCAGACAAAAGCGCAAGTTCAAGGCCACCACCAATTCCGGGCATGACATGCCGGTCGCGCCGAACTTGTTGAACCAAACGTTCCTGCCGACGCGGCCAAACGAAGCCTGGGTGGCAGACATTACCTACATCGCGACTGAGGAAGGCTGGCTCTATCTGGCCGGCGTGAAGGACGTTTTCACCTGCGAGCTGGTGGGGTATGCGATGGGGCCACGCATGACGCAGGACTTGACGGCGCAAGCCTTGTGGCGGGCTGTGCGCAACAAAAGACCGGCGGCGGGATTGATCCATCATTCTGATCGCGGCAGTCAATACTGCGCCGAGAAATACAGGAAACTGCAGAACCAATTCGGAATGAAGACTTCGATGTCGCGCAAGGGAAACTGCTTCGACAACGCGCCGATGGAGAGCTTCTGGGGCAGCTTGAAAAATGAGCTGGTTCATCATCGTCGCTTTGCATGCAGGTCTGAAGCGCAGGCGGCCATTACGGAGTACATCGAGATCTTCTACAACCGCCAACGGCGTCATTCGCGCCTTGGCTACAAATCGCCGGCACGCTTTGCGGCAGACTTCAACAAGGAAGTGCTGGCAGCTTGAGACGAGAGTGTCCACTATTGACAGTACACCTCAATCTATGGTGCCGGCAGGTATGGCGGCGATACTGCTGATGTCTATAATTGGATGGCCGGTGAGCTTGGAATTACGTGTCCAGGAGAGGATGACGCCGCCGCTCAGGCTAGTTTGCAAGCTGCGTACTTTGCCAAATACGTGAGCGATGATCAATTTCACGAAAGCCATCAACGCTTCATGGAAATGATGAAGCTGCGCGCCGTTTAGGACTCCCTAAAACGACCGGCCGCCCAATCCGCCTGTAAGCCTGACGAAAACGGCCGGAGTAGCCGTTCTCAGGTAAAACAAGCGAAGTGATTTTTGAAGTGAGTTACTGACCTATGCGAATAGAAGATTTAGAAGGATTAGGCCCCAAAACGGCTGAGATGCTCACACGTGCCGGCATTGCCACGGCGGAGAATTTGCGCACTCTGGGTTCAGTCCAAGTGTTTGTAATCGTGAAGCTCTCTGGCGAGCCTGTCAGCCTGAATCTTTTATGGGCTCTAGAAGGCGCCCTTACTGGTCGACATTGGCAAGATGTTGCGAGAAGTGATAGAACCCGTCTGCTATTGGCGCTTGATCATCTTGAACAAACGAGGTAGCTGATCTGCTGACCGAATGTCCGCAAAGGGGCGGAAGCAGTCGGCAGGCAAAGCCTAGCGAAAGACTATGCTTCTCCCGCAGAGATAGGCCGAACTGCTAGGCGCAATCCCATGGAGCTCAGAATGGCTCGCAAAGTCCTTAACGACGGGTTGCCATGTTCAGACAGCGTGCGGTACATCGTGTTTGGATTGGCGTCCGCCCGGCGAGCAATTTCCTGCACGCCGCCGAAGGCCGTGCTCAAATACCTAAGCGCCATCATCAGATCCACTTCATCACCGGTTGCGAGAACGTCGTTAAGATAGTCCGCGGCCAGAGTTGGATCCTTCCGAAACATCTCGACAGTGGCATCATCATGTGAGCGGTGGGATTTTGTCATTTCTGTTCTTCCAATCTCGTAGCATTTCTATTGCGGATGCAATATCTCGGTCTTGTGTTCGTTTGCTGCCGCCGCACGTCAAAAGGACGACCGCCTTGCCAACAAATGCAAAGTACACCCTGTATCCGGGACCGATATCGATTCGAAGCTCTTGAACTCCCTCGCGGAGCGACTGGTGGTCACCTGCTAAGCCAGCGGCCAATCGTGCCACTCGCCGAATGATTGCTAACTTTGCATTCCGATCACCCAGGGCATCCAGCCATTCTTGGAAGTAGTCCTTGCCACGAGCATCCAGATAATGAAGGATAGTGTACATTTTAGCTTATAAGCGAAACGTCGCAAGGGAACTGAGCAAACAAGCATTGCACGAGTACCTGAACATGGAATTGACCAATGTCGGAGTCTGAAGCGATTCATGTGGTGTCAAATTGACCAAAACATCAACAAATTCTCGGAGTTGCTCGGCGCAGTGATCGAGGCCGACTTGCGCTCCATGTCTTACGACGCCCACCTGGCTAACTTGCTCGAGCCTGACATCGGCTTGTGGGACGTCGTTTCGGAGGCACATCGCAAGGGAAGCCTCGACAGTCATCCGCAACCGTAACGGCAACGATCTGCTTGGCTTGCTTGAACGCTTCCCAAACATCAAGGCGATTGTGTTCAACTGTGGCACGGGTAAGTTGGGCGACAAAGTGCTGGGCATGCGAGGGGACTTGTACCAGGTCTTGACCCTGCCATCGAGACCCCGCTTATATTTTGTCGTATGCAGATAAAGTGAGGCAGTGGCTGGCCTTATGGCCCCTTGGCAGAATTGTAATCTCGGGCTGTTGCCAATGAAGCTGTTGGCTTGGATTAGGCGTCAGCGCCTTGACGCAAAGCTATCCCGCGACAATATGGAACTCTGCAGCGTTTGCAATCGGACGCACATAATTTCGCTCTCGCTTCAATTCCACGATGCCATAGTTGGACATGGTCTTTAAGGTCCGTAATAGCTTGCTAGGTTTGCGGCCGGTAGCCTCTGCCAACGCTGAAATAGATTCCGGCTTCATGTCCATGATGACATGTAGAAGGGCGCGGTTGTCATCACTCAGGACCTATGCGAGCGATTTCATCGACGCAAACCAAATATTCGGTTCAGTTGACTTGGAGGCGTAGTCGCCACGAGCGATCGCCAGCACGCGTTCGCGAATTCGCTCTTGAAGCATGATGCCAATAAAAATTGGTTTCATCACTTTTTACCGTCAGTCCATCGGGTCCAGCAGCGTGTCCATGGCAGGACGCCGCCTTCATTAGACCACTATATCATCTGATGATATTCATCAGTTGCAGGCGTTCTGTGGCTGGGGATGCGCGACGCCAGGTGGACCGTGATGCCGCGCTGGCGGTAGGGCGACAGCGTTTCTTCCGGCACGCTGGCAACCGTTACCAGGGCAGATAGCTCGCTTAGCGGAATCACCTGGTATGGTGAGGCCGTCATCAGCTTCTCTGGCGAAGCGAGGACGATGGTTTCGGCGGCCGCTGCGCTCAGGGCTCGCTTGACGCCAGCCTCCTCGAAATCCCCGGTCGATAAGCCGGCCTCGGGGTGCACGCTGCAGACGCCCATGAAATACAGGTCGGCCCGGAATTGCCGGATCGCGTCGACAGTCGTGGCGCCTACGTTCACCACCGAATGCCTGAACAGGCGCCCGCCCAGCATGATCACCTCGATCGTCGGATGCGACACCAGTTCCAGCGCGATGGATGGGCTGTGCGTGACCACGGTAGCTTGCAGCCCAGGCGGAAGCTGGCGCACCAGTTGGGCCGAGGTCGTTCCGCCGTCGATGAACACGACCTGCCCCGGCTGCACCATGGCGGCGGCGGCGCGGCCGATCGCGCTCTTGTCGTCGGGTGCTATCTGTTGGCGGGCGGCGAAGTCACCCATCGCAGGCGACGCCGGCAAGGCGCCGCCGTGCACGCGCTGCAGGCGGCCTTCGCGCGCCAGTTCGCGCAAGTCGCGGCGGATGGTGTCTTCCGAAACGGCAAGGGCCTGGGCGGCGCCGGTGGCGACGATCTTGCCCTCGCGGTTCAGCATCTCCAGCAGGAGGAGTTTGCGTTGGGAGGTCAGCATGCTTGCATGTTTTTAATTGATCTTGCATGATTATGCATGAATTGAAAACCGGGTGGAGAAAATCATGCACGAGTATGTCCGCATCAAGTCGGTCCAGCTGTTGTCGGATAACTGGTACGTCCTCAAGACCACCACCTTCGATCTGAAACGCCGCGACGGCCGCTGGCAGACCATGAGCAGGGAAACTTACGACCGCGGCAATGGCGCCGTTGCCCTTCTGTATAACCTGGAGCGCCGCACGGTGCTGTTGACGCGCCAGTTCCGCTTTCCCGCCTACGTCAACCAGCATGACGGCTACCTGATCGAAGCCCCGGCCGGCCTGCTGGATGAAGCGCATCCGGAACAGCGCATGCATGCCGAGCTGGAAGAGGAAACCGGCTACAAGGTGGACAAGCTGCGGCCGGTGTTCGATGTCTTCATGAGCCCCGGCTCCGTCACCGAGCGCCTGCACTTCTTCGTCGGCGAATATGACGCACAGTCGAAGATCGGCAGCGGCGGCGGGCTGGAGGAAGAGGGCGAAGACATTGAGGTCCTCGAACTCGATGCCGACCAGGCGCTGGCAATGACGGCCAGCGGCGAGATCAAGGACGCCAAGACCGTCATGCTGCTGCAGTACCTGCATCTGCACTTGCTGCCGCCGCGTAGCATGATGATCCTGGTCGCAGGTCCATACCGTTCGGGTACGGGCGATGATCCGGAGCGCATGGCAGCGAACATGGCCGCCATGGCGGCCTATGTTCTGCCGCTGTATCGCAAGGGCCACACGCCGGTATTGGGCGAGTGGCTGGCGCTGCCTGTGCTGCATGCCGCTGGCTCGACATCCGTCGGTGATACTGTCTATAAAGAGATTTTCCATCCACATTGTGAGCGCTTACTTTCCCACTGCAACGCCGTCTTGCGCATCGGCGGCGCCTCCGCCGGGGTGGATGCCATGGTGGCCGCGGCGCGCAAACTCGGCAAGCTGGTGTACCACGACCTGACGGAGATTCCGGAGGCACGATGAAAATTGGAATGCTGACCTGGGGCAGCCACGGTGATATCCGTCCCTTTCTTGCGCTTGCCGATGGCTTGCAGTCCGCCGGCCATGAAGTCCACCTGGTGATTACCAGCCTCGAAGCCGAAACGTACGACAAGGTGCGTTCCGCTGCCGGGGCGAAAATCACCGTCTTGACACCGCTCACCTTCAACGCCGAGCAGGCCGAAGCCGTCGGCCAGGCTGCCTATCGCATCCGTGATCCGCTGAAGCAGATGGCCGAGATCTTGCGCCTGGCGTTTGCGCCGGCGGAGGACGCCATGTTCGAGGCGGCCCGGCGCCTGAGCGCGGAGTCGGACCTGCTGGTTGGGCATTACTTCATGCACCCGTTGCAGATTGCGGCGGAACATGCGGGGCTGCCCTACGTTAGCGTGCTCTTGTCGCATGGCGGCGTGCCAAGCGATCATGTCAATCCTCTCGGCTTGCCGATGGTCCGCAGGCACGGTAATCGCCTGTTATGGTGGCTGACCCGCACCCTCCTGAATCGCACTGTGCGCCACTACCCGGACCGGCTGCGCAAGCAATTGGGCATGGCGCCGATGCGCGACATCGTGTCGGACGTCTGGGTATCGCGCTACCTGGCGCTGGTGGCCGTCAGCCCGCAAATCTGCCCGCGTCAACCCGACTGGCCCGACTCGATCCAGGTCTGCGGTTTCCTTGACCGGCCGAACTGTGAACTGGAAGGAGTTTTGCCGCCCTCCTTGTCTGGCTTCCTTGCGGCTGGGGAAGCGCCGGTGTACATGACCTTTGGCAGCTGGATGCCCAAGGATCTCAAGGGGCAAACGGCGGCCCTGCGTTTGCTGACCGATGCTGCGCGCGAGGCAAACTGCCGTGCGATCATCCAGTGCAGCGACTGGAATGCATGCGGCTTCAGCTCTGACGACCGTATCTTGTACGTCGCGGCGGCGCCGCACCACCGGATTTTCCCCCATTGCATGGCGATTGTTCACCACGGAGGCGCCGGGACGACGCAGTCGGCTACGCTGGCGGGCAAGCCTTCGATCGTGGTCGCCAATCTCAGTGAGCAGGAGCATTGGGGCCGTGAGCTGAAACGCATCGGCGTCGCAGGCAAGACCGTCAAACGCCGCAATGCGACAGCAGCCGGCATCGCCGCGCAGATTCGCCATGTGCGCGAAAATCCTGAGATGGGCGAGCGGGCACGCCGGATTGGCGAAGGAATGCGGCAGGAGAATGGCGTCGCGGAAGCGGTGCGGCAAATCGAACTTCGCAGCCGACGCCTTGATTCGACTGCGCTGGCCGGAAAAAAGGCCAGCGAAAGCTGGCCCGGGGAGGAATATCAGCGGTAGAAGGCGTCTACCTTGCCTTTCAGCTTGATCAGCATCGGCTGGCCGCGGCGGTCCTTGGCCGTGGCGTGCTGGACTTTGATCCAGCCTTCGCTGATGCAGTATTCCTCAACGTCAAAGCGCTCTTTGTCGTTGAATTTGATGCCAATGTCGTGCTCGAACACGGCAGCTACGTGGTGCGGGCTGCGCGGGTCGATCGACAGGTGGTCCGGGAGTTCTGGGCGGGTAGTATCGTTCATGGGGCAGGATTATACCGGAAGCCGGACCGCGATTCGCGTTACACCGGCCAGGCGCGGTCGATGATGGCGGGCAGGGCGCGGGCGTCCGGCAGGGTGCCGTAGATGCGGCCGTGCGCGCTGTCGAAGCGGCTGGCGATGAAGGCGTCGGCGATTGCGGCCGGGGCGCGTTCGCGCAGCAGCCGGGCCTGGATCAGCAGGACCAGCGCTTGCGCGTTGCGGCGGGCCGGCGCCTCCTGCGCTGGCCCGCCGTCGAACAGGCCGGCCAGCGCTGCGAGATGGGGGCGCAGCACGGCGTCGGCGTGGCAGCCATCCTGCAGGTCGGCCAGCAGTGCGGCCATGGCTTCCGGCTCGCGGCCGATGGCGCGCAGCAGGTCGAGCGCCATCACGTTGCCGGAACCTTCCCAGATCGACAGTACCGGTGTTTCGCGGTACAGGCGTCCCATCGGCCCTTCGTCCATATAGCCGTTGCCGCCGAAGACTTCCATCGCTTCCGCCGACAGTTCGATCGAGCGCTTGGTGGTCCACAGCTTGCCTGCCGGGGTGACGATGCGCTGGTAAGCGCGCTCCAGCGGGCTGTCGTCGCGGTCGAAGGCTTCGGCCATGCGCATCATCAGCTGCGTGGCAGCCTCGCTTTCCAGCGCCATGTCTGCCAGCACGTTCTGCATCAGTGGCTGTTCGACCAGCCGTTTGCCGAAGGCGTACCGCTGGCGCGAATGGTGGATGGCCTGCACCACGCATTGGCGCATCAGGCTCGCTGCGCCCATCACGCAGTTCAGCCGCGTGATATTGGCCATCTCGATGATGGTCGGGATGCCGCGTCCTTCCTTGCCCACCATGCGGCCCCAGGCGCCATGGAATTCCACTTCGCTGCTGGCATTCGAGCGGTTGCCGACCTTTTCCTTCAGGCGCTGCACCTGCACCGCATTCTTGCTGCCATCCGGCCGGTAGCGCGGCACGAAGAAGCAGGACAGTCCGCCTTCGGTGCGGGCCAGCACCAGGTGCGCATCGCACATTGGCGCGGAGAAAAACCATTTGTGTCCGGTCAGCTCGTAGCCGCCGGCAACGGCTTCGGCGCGCGTGGTGTTGGTGCGCAGGTCCGAGCCGCCCTGTTTCTCCGTCATGCCCATGCCGACCAGGATCGAATCCTTTTCCTCGAGCGGGATGTCGCGCGGGTCGTAAGTGCGCGAGAACAGTTTCGGCGCCAGCGCTTCGAACAGTTCCGGCTCCTGGCGCAATACGGGCACGCAGGCCAGCGTCATCGAGTGCGGGCATTGGCTGCCGGACTCGATCTGGTGGTGCATCGAGAAAGCGGCCGCGTAAGCCGCCCAGGCGCCGGGCCGCGGGTCCGAGAAGGGCTGGGTGATCATGCCTTGCTCGCGCGCCATGCGCATCATGCCGTGCCAGGCCGGATGGAACTCGATACGGTCGATGCGGCGGCCCTGCCGGTCGAAGGTTTGCAGTTCGGGTTTGAAATGGTTGGCGTCTTCGGCCATCCGGATCGTGGCCGCGCTGCCCAGCAGCGCGCCATAGGCTTCCAGTTCGGCTTCATGGGCGCCGGCGCCGGCGCGGCAGATGCCTTCCTGCAGCGCGAGGTCGCTGGTGTACAGGTTATAGCCTTGCAATTCGTGGGGCAGGTTGTCCATTGCGGCGCAGCTCCTTGATTAATGTGCAAGAAAGTGTAATGCTCGGCGCTTTCCCGGGTGTTCGGATTCCGACCATGCATGCACCACTTCCCGTCGCGCCGAAGCGGCGAAAACCGACACAGTCGCGCGCCCGCGCCACGGCGCAGGCCATCGAGCAGGCTTTCGTGCAACTGCTCGTCGAGAAAGGCTATGCGCAGGTCAGCATCCGACAGGTGCTGGCGCTGGCTGGCGTTGGCGCCGGCAGCTTTTACGAGTACTTCGCCAGCAAGGAAGCGCTGGCCGCAGTCAGCATCCGCCAGCGGGTGCGGGCCATTGCCGATGCGTTGCAGCAGTCGGCGCAGGCGGCGGCCGGCCTGCCGCTGCCGGAACGGGTAGACGCGCTGCTGGAAGCGCAATTACAGGCGCCGCTGGCGGAACCCGAACAGTGGGCGGCCTTGTTTCATCTGGAGCGCCAGATTTCAAAGCCGCAGGCGTTCCGTGAGCTTTACCGGGAGTTCGTAGCCACGTGGGAGCGCGGCCTGGGCGCGGGCGCCGACTGGCCGGCCGGCGCAACGTTGGCGGATGCCGCCTTTGCCGCGCATGCCATCGCTTACAGCCTGGTGTCGCAGACCTTGATGGCGCGCAGCGAGCGGCCCGATGCGGCTGCGCTGCGGGCCCTGGTGCGGCAGGCGGTGCATGGTTATCTGTCCGTGGTCGCGCCGCGCGCGTACCGGGGCTGTCTGGTGTTTTGAGAGGAGAAAGCATGGCAAGCAGGAGGCAGGTGTTGGGCGTGGCAGCGGGCGTGCTGGCGTCCGCGGTGGCGCGGGCGGGGGCGGCGGAAGCTGGGGCGGCTGGCGCCGCGCTTGCTGCACCGCTGGCGATTGGCGAAACGTTCACGATGGAGTCCAGAATCCTCGGCGAAATGCGCCGCATCAACGTCTACTCGGCGCGGGCCTGGAACGTGAAGCCGGATGCGCCGCTGCCGGTGCTGTTCATGCTGGACGGCGGCGTGGCGGAAGACTTCGTGCACACGGCAGGCCTGCTGCAAGTATCGGTGGCCAGCCTGGTGATGCGCTCCTTCATGCTGGTGGGGATCGAGAATACGCAGCGGCGCCGCGACATGACCGCTCCTACCGAAAACCCGGAAGACAGGAAGATTGCCCCCGTGGTCGGCGGCTCTGCCGCGTTCCGCCGCTTCATCCGCGAAGAACTGATGCCGCAGGTGACAGCACGCTACAACACCACTGGAGAGACCGCGCTGATAGGCGAATCGCTGGCTGGCATGTTCGTGCTGGAAACCTTCCTGCAGGCGCCGGAGATGTTCGACACCTTTATCGCCATTGACCCGACGCTATGGTGGAACAACCGCCAGATCCTGAAAACCGCCGCCGGCGCGCTGCGCGCCCGCAAGCGCCTGGACAAGACCCTGTTCATCGCCACCAGTGGCGAGAAAGGCCAGCCGGAATTGGCGAAACAGCTGGAGCAGGCGCTGGGCAGCGTGCAGCTCGACGGCCTGCACTGGCAAATGGCGCCAATGCTGGAAGAAACGCATATGACGATCGGCCACCCGGGCGCGATGCGCGCCTTCCGCTCGGTATTCAAGCCGGCTGCGTGAACTGCGCCTGCAGGAAGCAGGCGATCTTCTGCTGGGTAGTCGGCAGGTAAGGGATGTTCAGGTGATCGGAATCGGGAATGATTTCGTCGTGGTGCAGGCAGGTCAGCTTGCTGACCAGCTCATTGGTGTGCGAATGCGGCACGATATCGTCGCTTGCCGCGCGCAGCACGTAGGTCGGCGCCGCCAGTTGCGTCGCATGCTTGACCGATTCGAAGCGATGCTGCAGCAGCATCGACACCGGCAGCGCAGGGAATTTACGCTGCGCCAGCGCCAGGATGGAGTCGTACGGCGTGATCAGCACCGTGGCCTGCACCCGCCGCTGCATCGCCAGCTGCACTGCCACGCCGGAACCAAGGCTACGCCCCACCACCGCAATGCGGGTCGGGTCGACCTTGTGGTGCTTGCACAGCCAGTCGAGCTGCATGCAGGCGTCGGCAACCAGCATTTCTTCGCCGGGCTCGCCGTGCGAATCGCCATAGCCGCGGTAATTCAGGGTCAACACCGTCATGCCGGGGAACAGGTTGCCGGCATCGCGCACCAGCCAGGACACTTCTTCCGAGCGCCCGCCGAAATACACCACGGCAGGCCGCACGCCCGGTTCGCGCGGCGTCATCAGCCAGCCCGCCAGGCGCGTTCCGTCGTCGCCGCGCAACACGATTGCACGTGTGCGGTGGCCGCTGCTGCGCGGGCTTTGCACCTCGCGCTTGACGGTGGGATTGAACAGCAGCTTGCGCTGGCCGGCCATGAGGAGGGCCGTCAATCCGGCCCAGACAAAACCCACGGCGCCAGCGGCGGCGGCCACTTTGCGTGAATTGTTCATGTGTCTTAGTATGCTCCTAATGCTGAGCAAACTGCGTTAAGCAACGCACCGATGTCAGATTGCGGCAACACACTTGATAGGATGACCATGCCCACCATTGATCCGCGCGTCGACGAGTACATCGCCAAGTCGGCCGAATTCGCCCAGCCCATCCTGACCCACCTGCGGGAAGTGATCCACGCGGCTTGTCCCGAGGTGAAGGAAACCATCAAGTGGAGCATGCCGAACTTCGACTACCACGGAATCATCTGCAGCTTTGCCGCCTTCAAGCAGCATTGCGCCCTGAACTTCTGGAAGGCTGAATTGCTGATTGCGGCCGAGAATGACAAGGGCAAGGAAGCCATGGGCCAGTTTGGCCGCATTACCTCGATCAAGGACTTGCCGCCGAAGAAAGAGCTCACGGCCTACATCAAGAAGGCCATGAAGCTCAACGAACAGGGGACCAAGGTCGCGCGTCCGAAGGCAGCGCCGCGCGAACTGGTGGTGCCGGATTATTTCATCGCCGCGCTGGAAGCCAATCCGGCTGCATATGAGGTCTTTAACGAGTTTTCAACCAGCGCCAAGCGCGATTACTGCGACTGGCTGACCGAAGCAAAGACCGAGGCCACGCGCGACAAGCGCATGGCCCAGGCGGTCGAGTGGATTGCCGAGGGCAAGAAGCGGCATTGGAAGTACGAGAACTGCTAGGCACCGCTCAAGGCATCACCATCAGCTGCAGGCCCGACGCCGTGCCCGGCGCATGGTAGACGCGCTGGGTGGCCTTCACGAAGTCTTCCGGCTTCGCGTTCGGGATGTTGGCGAAGGTCTGCGGGTTCAGGTCGACCAGCGGGAACCAGCTGCTCTGCACATGCACCATGATGCGGTGGCCGCGGCGGAAAGTGTGCTGCACGTCGCCCAACTGGTAGCTGAGCGGCTCCACCTTGCCCGGCACGAAAGGCTCGGGCTTTTCGAAGCTGTTACGGAACTTGCCGCGAAGCGGATTGCCACGCACCAGTTGCTGGTAGCCGCCCATCTTCACTGACGGCGGCGCCACGTCCGTGTGCTTTTCTTCTTCCTTGTCCTGCGGATAGTCGTTCGGGTAGACGTCGATCAGCTTGACCACGAAATCGCTGTCGGTGCCGGTGGTGGAGACGAACAGTTTGGGCGTCACCGGGCCGGCGATGGTCACGTCTTCTTCCAGCACTTCGCTCTGGTACACCAGCACGTCGGGGCGCGTCGAAGCAAAGCGCTGGTCGGAAACCATGTACTCGCGTGGCACGCCGGTCGCCGGATAGCCGATATAAGGCACCGGCCTGCGCGGGTCGCTGATGTATTCGTCGAAGCCGCCGCCGGCAGCAGGCTGGGTCCAGCCAAGGGTGCCGTTCGGGCCCAGGTACAACATCTTCGCCTTGGCCTGCACCGGCGGCCATGCGCTGTACTGGCGCCAGACGTTGGTACCGGTCTCGAAGGTGTTGACGGCGGCAATCGGCTGCGCCGGCTTGACGCCCTTCAACTGCTCCTCGAAGAAGGGGAACAAGAGCTTCTTGTTGAAATACTCGCTGGTCTTGCTGTCGAATTTCACGTGGCCCAGGCGCTTGCCTTCGCCGCTGGCCCAGCCGCCGTGCGACCATGGGCCGATTACCAGGCCGTTGTAGATGCCCGGGTTGTTCTTGCCGACGGCGCGGTAGATCGAGAACGGTCCTGCCGGGTCTTCCGCATCGAACCAGCCGCCGACGGTCATCACGGCGGCCTTGACGTTCTTCATGTGCGGCGCCAGGTTGCGCGACTTCCAGAATTCGTCGTAGGTGTCGTGGTCGATGGTCGGCTTCAGGTAGGCCAGCTGCTTGGGCTGCATGCCGGCCAGGATGTTCGACATGGTCAGGCGCTGCAGGAAGTAGTCGTAGCCGCTGGTGGTGCCGTAATCGAAATCGCTCCAGCTCTTGGGCAGGGGTGATGGGTTCTTTTCTTCCGTGAAGGCGGCGTAAAAGTCGAAGTTAGCCGCCAGCATGAAGGCGCCGCCATGGTAGGAATCGTCGCCCATGAACAGGTCGGTGACCGGCGCCTGCGGCGAGGCGGCCCGGATCGCCGGGTGCGAGTCGATGATGCTGGCTGCTGTGTAGAAGCCGGGATAGCTGATGCCGTAGATGCCGACCTTGCCGTTGTTGTTGGCCACATGCTTGAGCAGCCAGTCGACCGTGTCGTGCATGTCGCGGCTTTCATTGCCTTCGCCCGGCTCCAGCGCGGTCTTGGCATGCGGCGTCATTTCCTGCCACTTGCCTTCGGACATGTAGCGGCCGCGCACGTCCTGCTTGACGAAGATGTAGCCGGCGTCGCTGAAATCGGCCGAAGGGCCGAGGCGGCGCGGGAAAAAGTCAGGTCCGTACTGGAGCTGGCCGTCGACATTCACGCCCGCGCTGTAGGGCGTGCGTTCGATCAGGAAGGGATAGGACTTGCCGGCATCCTTCGGCACGTAGACGGCCGTGAACAGGCGCACGCCGTCGCGCATGGGGATGCGGAATTCGTACTTGGTGTAGGAGGAGCGCAGGTCCGGCTTTTCATCAGGCGCCGCGTGGGCGGCGCCTGCGAAGGCCAGTGCAAGGGAAAGGGCGAGGGGGCTGAGTTTGGAAAGCATGATTCCTTTATTATGCCGGTGCCAGGGCCCAACACGCTGCGCGTGTCAGGAGCTGGCACCGGGGTTACTTAGATTTCTCCCGGTCGAAGACGGGCTCGCGATTCGTACAGGCGCAGGGCGGCCAGTTTGCCGGCGTAGATGGCGCTGTCGCCGCGCGTGGTGCTGTTCATTACTGCCAGCGACATATGCTTGTCGGCTTCCTTCAGGTTGCCCAGTGCGAAAGATGCCTTGGCCAGCCAGAAGTGGAACTCGTGGTAATACGGAGCACGCTGTACTTCGCGCACGAACATCGAGCGCGCTTTCTGGTAGTCCCCTTCGGCCATTGCTTTCTGTCCGATGTGGAAGAAGTAGAAGGGCGGGTAGGGTTCCAGCCGTGCCAGCTCGGCCTTGTATTTGGCCGCTTCGTCCTTCTTGCCCAGCGCATTGGCGACTTCGGACAGGTTGAACAGGATCACCGTATTCAGAGGATCATGCTGGTGGGCGAAGCGCAGCGTCGTTTCGGCCATCTGCATGTCGCCGTGGCGCTGGTAGACGGTGGACAGGGTGTTGTACCCCATCAGGAAGTTGGGCTCGTATTCGATGGCGGCGCGGGCCCACCAGTAAGCCTCGTCCAGCTTGCCCTGTACCAGCGTCTCGGCGGCGCGGTTGTTCATGTACATGGCCACCACGGTGCGCTGCGAAATGATTTCGGTCGGCATCAGCTCGGCATCCGGCGGCGGCAGGAAGTCGATGACAATCGAGCGCATGGTATCGTAGGTACGCTCCGATACAGGATTTGGCTTGCTCAATACCAGGTTGACGTGGCCGCTGCTGAAGTACAGCGAACCGGAACGGCTCCAGGTGTCTTCACTGGTGATGCGCTGGAATTGCACCTCCAGCCCCAGTTCCTGGGCGAAGGCGGCCGTCATGATCACCAGCGACATGCAATTGCCGGCGCGCGCTGCAAAGGCCTCGGCGGCCGTGCGCGTTGTTTCGGAGTCGTATTCGAGGCGAAGCTGGTCGCGCTGGTACAGCGCTTCATACAGAGCCTGGTGCTTCGACTTGCCGCTTAGCGATGAACGCAGCCTATTCGCATAGGCCTTCATTTCCGGCGACAGTTCAAAGACTTGCTCCGGCGTGATCATGTCGGCCGGCTTGCGGAAGGCTGCGTCGGTGAAGAGCGCGCGTTCAGGCGTTGAAACTGCCGGCGGACCGCTTGCGCAGCCGGCCAGCAATGCAGCGAAAATCAATGTTGACAGTAGTTTCATGGTGGCGTCTCCTCACCTCTATGAAACAAGTATGTGCGCGTCTCAGGGGGCTGTCAATTCGACGGTAATGTCGTCGATCCCGAGGGTCGCCAGGGCGTCGCGCAGGTCGTCGATCTCCGCTTCCACCTCGTCGCCCACGTCCAGGCGGCGGTCTGCGTGCGCCAGCTCGCCGGCCGCGCCGATCAGTTGCACGCCGAGGGCCGCATCGTCCTCGGTCTCCACCAGCGTGATGATGGCGCGGGCCGGGCCCTGGCCGTCCAGCGCGGCGCCGAATTCGGCCATCATGGCCAGCATCCAGTGTTCGGATTTGCCTTGCTGCAGGGCGCCATGGAACAGGTCCTGGTAGAGGAAGTTCAGGCGCAGTTCGCCGGCGCGTCCGGCGCCGGCCAGGCAGCGCTGCACCAGCGGCGCGGCGGAAACGGTCCAGTCCTGGTAGCGCTGCATGCGCGCTTCGAACCAGGCGTCCTGCTTTTTGCCGGCTGCCGGCATGGCGTAGAACGGGTCGTCGGCACGCTTCAGGGCGAAGCCGAGCAGGAAGCGCAGCTCGACAGCTTCGTCGTCGGCGCCGAACGCGGCCGGCTGCCAGCCGGCGATGCTGCGCAGCAGGGCCGGGGCTTCGGCGACTTTCTTGTCCATCATGGCCGCTGCCGCTTCGTGCACCATGGCGTTCAGCTGGCTGGCGCTGATGCGTTCCATTTCGGCCAGGTCGTAGGCGTGCTGCACCAGCACCACCCTGGCTTTCGGGCTTTCCAGGCCGGCGCCGGTAAAGCTGTCCAGCAGGGCAGCATACGCCGCTTCGTCCAGGAAGCCTTCCGCTTCGCGCAAGCCACCCTGGCTGTGCACGAAGACGGGGATGGCAAAGGCGTTGATTTCCATTTCCGGACCATCGCCCTTGCGCAGCAGGACGGTGCCGGCGTCTTCTTCGATCGCCTCCTTCAGCGTGCGATAGGCAGCGACATCCTCGCCACGCGCCAGTTCGATGGCACCATACAGGATGGCGTCCTTGCCCTGGCGCAGGTAGCGCCGCACGGCGTGGCGCAGGTCATCTTCCTGTGCCAGCGCGAGGCTGAACAGTTCCTGGCTCAGGGTTTCATCTTTGTCGGCTGGAGGTGTATTGGGCTTGCGTGGTGCTGGGCGCTTGTTCTTTGTCTTTTGCATGCGGCTCAGTGTTCAATGTGGAAGGTTTCGTGCAATTCGTCCAGCAGGTCGGCTGTTTCGTCCTCGTTCATGCCGAGGTGGCGGCAGGCGGCCTCGCCGCCTTTTTCCCATTCCAGCGACGCGCTGTTGCCGTGATAGCGCTGGATGGCGCGTTCGGCCAGCACCGCGCCGGCGACCAGGGAGCGGATCGCGTCGTCGGTGGCGTCGTCGCACAGCACTTCGTAGTCGTGGTGGTGCAGGATGGCCCAGGACACGTCCGGCGACAGGCCCCAGTTGCGCGCCAGCAGGCAGCCGATGGCGGCGTGGTTGGTCGTGTGGCGGGCATCTTCGATCTCGGTGAACTTGCGGCTGGCGGCGCCGTTGCAGATGTCCAGCGTCTGCCCGTAGTCTTCAAAGCGCGCCATCAGGATCGGGATGCCGATGTCGCAGAACAGGCCGAAGGTATGGGCGATATCGGGCGGCGCCAGGCGCAGCTTGCGGGAAATGAAGACCAGGGCCTGGGCGCGGCAGGACGACACTTCCCAGAACTGGTTCAGGGCCGGGTTGTTGGCGCCGACCGCTTCGCGCGCCAGGATGCCGGTCAACATGGCAGCGCACTGGTTGATGCCGAGGAAGTTGATGGCTTGCTCGACCGACTTGGCCTTGCGCGTGGCGCCATAGAACGGCGAGTTGGCCAGTTTCAGCAGGGCGCCCGACATGCCGACGTCGTTGCCGATGATGCGGGCGATGGCGCGCGGCGACGGGTCGTCCTGCGCCAGTTCGCGCTGCAGGTCGACCAGCAGGCTGGGACGCGGCGGGATGCGGATGGAGCGCAACAGCGCGTCTTCTGCGGTCGTATTGTGGGCCGGGAGCCGGGCTGCTGCTGTTGTCATTTTGCTTCGAATGTTGTTCTGCTGGCGGGCCCCGTCATTATCGCCTGTTTTTTGCCTGCAACCCGGGGCACGAATGAGTTTTTTTTCATGCATAAATAACAGGATTGCTACAATCGATAGCATGTCTTCTCACATTTTGGCTGGTATTGATTTCAGCGCTCCCGCACAGCAAGTGGCGCGCCGCCTGATCGGCGTGACGGTGCTCGTCAATGGCGTTGGGGGACGTATTGTCGAGGTGGAGGCGTATGACCGGGAAGATCCGGCGTCACACGCCTTTGTCGGCGAAACGGCGCGCAATTTCGCCATGTTCGGTCCCCCTGCCCATGCTTATGTCTACCTCTCGCATGGCATCCACTGGTGCATGAATTTTGTGTGCCGGGAAGAGGGGCACGGCGCCGGGGTGCTGATCCGCGCCATCGAGCCGCTGCAGGGCATCCGGCAGATGCAGGCGCGGCGCGGCATGGACGACGTGCGGCTGCTGTGCTCCGGGCCGGGCCGGCTGGCGCAGGCGATGGGCGTGACGCGCGAACTGAATGCCAAGTCGCTTGGCGCGGCGCCGTTCGAACTGCTGCCGCGCAAGGGGCGGGTGCAGGTCGTGGTCGGGCCGCGCATCGGCATTTCAAAGGCGGTGGATGTTCCCTGGCGTTTCGGCCTGGCTGGTTCGCCGTTTGTCAGCCGCCCATTCCGCTAAGCCCTGCCGCGCGCGCATCGGGCTGCCCGCCGCGCGGCGCTCGCCGCCATGCGCCACGTCGCGCCAGTCGTCCAAGCCGATCGCTTCCGCACCGCCGCCACTGCCCGCTGCGGCGCCTTCGCTGCCGTGCGCTTCGCCCCAGCCGGGCGCCATCTCGTCGCCCAGTTCAAACACGGCGACCGCCTGCGCCAGCCCGGCCGCCTGTTCCTGCAGGCTGGCGGCGGCGGCAGCCGCCTGTTCGACCAGGGCCGCATTCTGCTGGGTGACGTCATCAATCTGCCCCACCGCCTGGTTGACCTCGGTGATCCCGCGCGCCTGCTCCGCGCTGGCATCGCTGATGCGCTGGATAATGCTGCCAACCTGCCGTACCGAGGCCACGATATCCCCCATGCTGCCCCCGGCAACGCCCACCGATTCCGCGCCGCGGTCGATGGTCGCCACCGAAGCGTTGATCAGCGCCTTGATCTCGTGCGCCGCCGTGGCGCTGCGCTGCGCCAGCGTGCGCACCTCCGCCGCAACGACCGCAAACCCGCGACCCTGCTCGCCCGCCCGCGCCGCCTCCACTGCAGCGTTCAGCGCCAGGATGTTGGTCTGGAACGCAATCCCGTCGATCACGCCGATGATCTCGACAATCTTGCGGGAAGAAGAGCGAATCGCCTCCATGGTCTGCACCGCATCCGACACTGCCGCGCCGCCGCGCGCCGCCAGTTCGTTGGCATTGGCGGCCACCTGGCAAGCCTCGCGCGCATGGTCGGCATTGCTGCGCACCGCCGCCGCCAGGCTGTCGACGGCGCTGGCCGTTTCCTCCAATGAGCTGGCCTGCAGCTCGGTGCGTGCCGACAGGTCCATATTCCCGGTCGCGATCTCGCGCGACGCCAGGTCGATCTGCTGCACCGCGCCGCGGATGGCGCGGATGGTGCCGTTCAGTTGCGCCACGCTTCCGTCCAGCGCCCGCGCCGTATCGGCAATTTCATCGCGACCGCGCGCCGGCGGGCGCGCGACCAGCCGGCCCGACGCCAGGCTGCGCACGCCATCGCCGATGGCATGGATGTCCCGCAACAGCGCGCGCCGCACCAGCATCGACACCGCCAGCGATAGCGCCACCGACAGCAGCAGCAAGCCGGCCATCGCCATGCCCAGCAGGCGGAACTCCTGGCGCGCGCCGACATAGGCAGCCTCGCTGAGGGCTTTTTCCAGCGCAGCCAGTTGCGACAGCTGCAGGTCCAGCGCCGCAAACTGGCGTTCCGCCTTGGCCATGGCATTGGTCGCGATCGACTGGTCCACCTGCGCCAGTTCGATGGTCTCCTGCACCGCCTTGCGATAGCTCGCCAGTGCCTGCTGCGAGCCTGCCAGCAAGCCGCGCTCGTCGGGCGCCGCCTCGCGCCCCAGCTGCTCCAGCCGCGTGCCGACTGCAGCATGCCGGTTGCGCAGCTGCGCCGTCAGTGCGTCCAGCCGCGCCTGCGCAAAGCTGCCGTTGATCCAGGCCAGGAGCTGGTAGATATTGGCATGCGCCATGCGCGCCTCGCCCGCCACGTCGGCCACCGCCTGCAGCCGCGCCGCGCGCAGCTGCACCAGGTTTTCCATCGATGCGTTCTGCCTTACCATGCCGAACCAGGCGCATGCCGCTGTCGCCAGCAGCAGCGCCAGTACCACGCCCGGCGCCAACAACAGCTTGGGTCCAATCCGCAGTCGGTTCAGCATGGCCGCCTCCTACTTTTTGTAAATGCCTGCTTCCAGCACCGCATCGCCGACGCGCTGGATGTAGGTGGTCTTCGGCTCGATCTTGCCGGTGGTGGGGTTTTTGTACATGTAGTCGACCCAGCCCTTGCCCTTGCGGGCAGCCAGTTCGATGATCTCGCGCCGGTACTTCTTGCCGCTGGCATCGGGCACATCGGTCAGATCCTTGCCGACGATGGTGGGATTGACCGGGTGCGCCAGCACGATGCCCGACTGCAGGTCGCGGATATCGACGTACAGCGCGCCCTGGATGAATTCAGGATCCTTGGCGGAGATCTTCTCGATGAACTTGTCCTTGCCATGCTGCTTGATGAAGGCCGCGCCTTTTTCCACCATGGCGATGGCGTCCTTTTCGGTCGGCTCGCTGGCTTGGGGCGCCGCCATGGCGAGGAAGAGCAGTGGTGCTAGCAGGATGTGTTTCATGCCGGTCTCCTTGGCTGGGATGGAAGCCCAACTGTACGTCTGCACACCTGGTCGGCAATTGCGCAAACGCAAGCTCGTAGGATTTTTCCGGCTGGGCATTGAGCTACGGCAATAGGCCGTTTCTTAATCGGACCATCATGAAGTCCTAGCCCACCCACCCAGGAGTACGCCATGACCGCCGATGCCCTGCCCAAGTTCAAGCCATACACCCGCCAAACCATCCGCCAGGCGCCGCAGTGGGAACTGCTGACGCCCGAGCAGCAGGAAGCGGTGCAGGTCATCTCGCATGTGCTGCCGTTTCGCACCAACCAGTACGTGCTGGACCAGTTGATCGACTGGGACAATATCCCGGACGATACGATCTACCGCCTGGTGTTCCCGCACCGCGACATGCTGCCCGCGCACGAATACTGGCAGCTGCGCGACCTGGTCCTGGTCAGGCAGGATGACGCAGCCGCGCAACAGCTGGTGCGGCAGATCCGCCTGCGCATGAACCCGCACCCGGCAGGGCAGATGACGCACAACGTGCCGCGCGTGAACGATGCCCCCTTGCGCGGCCTGCAGCACAAGTACAAGGAGACGGTGCTGTTCTTCCCCAGCGCGGGCCAGACCTGCCACGCCTACTGCACTTTCTGCTTCCGCTGGCCGCAGTTCGTCGGCATGGACGACATGAAGTTCGACGCGCGCGAAACCACGCAGCTGGTGGAGTACCTGAAGATGCACAAGGACGTGACGGACGTGCTGATCACGGGCGGCGATCCGATGATCATGAACACGCGCTCGATGGAGGAGATCATCGCCCCCCTGCTCGCGCCCGGCCTGGAGCATATCCAGAACATCCGCGTCGGCACCAAGTCCGTGTCGTACTGGCCGCAGCGCTATGTCAGCGACCGCGATGCCGACGACCTGCTGCGCCTGTTCGAGCGCGTTGTCGCAGCGGGCAAGAACATGGCGATCATGGGGCACTACAACCACGCGGTGGAGTTGCGGCAGGAAGTAGCGCAGCAGGCGGTCAAGAGGATTGTCGGCACCGGCGCCACCTTGCGCATGCAAGGGCCCTTGATCAGGCATATCAACGAAGACCCGGCCAGTTGGGCGGAGCTGTGGCGCACCGGCGTGAGGCTGGGAGCGATCCCGTATTACATGTTCGTCGAGCGCGATACGGGGCCGCGCGAGTATTTCCAGTTGCCGCTGGCGCGTGCGCACGAGGTGTTCCAGCAGGCTTACCAGATGGTGTCCGGACTGGCGCGCACGGTGCGCGGCCCCTCCATGAGTGCATTTCCCGGCAAGGTGGTGATCGACGGCGTGGCCCAGGTCGGCGGCGAGAAGGTGTTTGCCCTGCAGTTCCTGCAGGCGCGCAATGCGGACTGGGTACGCAAGCCCTTCTACGCCAAGTACGACCCGACCGCGACCTGGTTCGACCAGCTCCGGCCGGCGTTCGGACGCGACAAGTTCTTCTTCGAGGAGGGCGAGCAGGGAGCCGGGCATGTACCGGGTGTGGCAACGGTGCCGGTGCTGCCGCGCCGGGTGATTCCGCTGGTCGCATAGGAGCATGCGATGCGCGCGCCCGCCGCCACTCGCGATGCGCAAGCGGCAGCGCCGCTTCCCGGTGATTGGCGCAGGCGATGGGCGAGAGCGCCTGCGCGCTGGTGGTGCGGGCGCGAGCGGGTGCCGGGCACCTTGTCCGGTCCCGCCACGCTGTTCCTGGTGTTCATTCCCTTCGCGCTGGGACACTATATCTCCTGGCTGCTGCGCAGCGTGAACGCCATGCTGGCGCCGCAGCTCGTGGCGCAGGCAAACCTGACGCCGTCGCAGCTTGGCATGTTGACCAGTACCTACTTCCTCGCCTTCGCGTTCGCCCAGCTTCCGATCGGCATTGCGCTGGACCGCTACGGGCCGCGCCGCGTGCAGTTCGTGCTGCTGCTGATCGCAGCCATCGGCACGCTGGCTTTTGCGGGCGGCAGGGATTTCGCCGGCCTTGCGATTGCACGCGCGCTCATGGGGTTTGGACTGGCGGCCTGTTTCATGTCGGCCATCAAGGCGCTTAACACCTGGCTGCCGGCGCACAAGCTGCCTTCTGTGCAAGGCTACCTGATCGCTGCCGGCGGCCTGGGCGCGGCAACGGCCACTTTGCCCGTGCGCTTGGCCTTGCACCATATGAGCTGGCAATGGCTGATGATCGCGCTGGCCGGTGCCTGCATCGCGGTCGCTTTGTTGATCCTGTTTCTCGCTCCGACCCCGCCGGCCGCGCCACCGCGCCCGTTCACCCGCAGCGCACTGGTGGAAACCTTCACCCACCCGGTATTCCGCGAGACCGCGATGCTGGTGCTGCTGCCGCACACGGTCTTCTTTGGCGTGCAGGGATTGTGGATAGCGCGCTGGCTGGCCGATGTGCCCCGCTACGGCGAGCAAGCTATCGCCTGGCTGCTCTACCTTGGGATGGCGGCGGTGATCTTCGGCTCGATCGCGGTCGGCATGCTGACCGAATGGGCGGCAAAGCGAGGCTGGCGCACGCTCGATATTGCGGCTGCGGGAATACTGGTCTTCGTGCTGTTGCAATGTGCTTTCGCATCAGGCTGGCGCCCGGCGCAGCAGGTGCTGCCGGTGTTGTTCATGCTGGTCGGCTGCGTCACCGGAATGGAATATTCCATCGTGGCGCAAGCGATGCCGCCAGCATTGACGGGGCGCGCCTCGACCTGCCTCAACCTGCTGATCTTCATCGGCGCCTTCATCGTGCAGGCCGGCTTCGGCCAGGTGATCGGCTTGTGGCGGCCATCGCCGCTGGGGAATTACCCGGCCCTGGCCTATCAATGCGCTTTCGCTTTGCTGGTGCTGATCCAGTTGCCGGGCCTGTGCCGCTACCTGCTCCGACGCTTCCGGTAGAATGTCGCCTTCAACACGAAGGAAGATTTATGAAACTGGTTCGTTACGGCCGTATAGGCAAAGAAAAACCTGGCCTGATCGATGAATTCGGCAAACTGCGAGACCTGTCCGGCGAGATCAGCGATTTCGCCGGCGCCAACCTGTCCGACAAGGTACTGCGCAAGCTGGCCAGGATCGATCCCGAAACGCTGCCGGTGGTGCGCGGCAATCCGCGCTTTGGCGTGCCCGTTGCCAAAGTGGGCAAGTTCATCGGCGTTGGCTTGAACTACGCCGACCACGCGAAGGAAGCCGGCCTGCCGATTCCGAGCGAACCGATTATTTTCATGAAGGCGATTACCTGCCTGTCCGGCCCGGACGATCCGATCATGCTGCCGAAAGGTTCGAAGAAGACCGACTGGGAAGTGGAACTGGGCGTGGTGATCGGCACCCGTGCGCGCAATGTCAGCGAGGAAGACGCCGAGAAGCATATCGCCGGCTATTGCGTGGTGAATGACGTGTCCGAGCGCGAGTTCCAGCTCGAGAGCGGCGGCACCTGGGACAAGGGCAAAGGCTGCGATACCTTCGGCCCGGTCGGCCCGTGGCTGGTGACGCGCGATGAGGTGTGGGACCTGGACAAGCTGGACCTCTATCTCGAGGTGAACGACAAGCGCATGCAGACCGGCTGCACGGAGACCATGATTTTCAAGGTGCCGCAGCTGGTGGCCTATATCTCGCGCTTCATGACGCTGGAGCCGGGCGACATCATCGCGACCGGCACCCCGCCCGGCGTTGGGCTGGCGCGCAAGCGCTTCCTGAAGAAGGGCGACTTCGTGCGCCTTGGAATTGCAGGCCTTGGCGAGCAGCAGCAGGACGTCATCGGTTACCAGGAGTTCTAAAGACTTGGCCTGCGACGGCCGCGAATCGGTGTCTGACCCTGCGGGTCAGGCACCGTCTTGCGGGTTTTAAGCCGGCCGCACGCGAAGCAAGGCCCGCTCCAGCCCATCGCTCAAGCGCGCCACAATCTGCTGCAAATCCGCCTCTGTCGCAATGAACGGCGGCGCCAGCAGCACATGATCCCCCCGCCGGCCGTCGATGGTGCCCCCCATCGGATACACCATCAACCCGCACTCCATGCAGGCATCCTTCACCGCGGCATGCAGCCGCAAGTCCGGATCGAACGGCCGCTTGCCCTCCCGATCCTGCACCAGCTCCAGGGCCAGCAGCATGCCGCGCCCCCTGATGTCCCCCACGTTCGGATGCAACGAGAACGCATCGCGCAGCATGCGCTTGAACGACGCTCCGCGCACAGTCACCGCCCCCAGCAGCGAATCGCGCCGGATCACCTTCTGCACCGCCAGCGCCGCCGCTGCCGCCACCGGATGTCCCACATAAGTATGCCCATGCTGGAACACGCCGCTGCCTGAGCGAAGGCGCTGCACGATATGGTCACGCGCAACCACCGCACCGATCGGCTGGTAGCCCGCGCCCAGCCCCTTGCCCAGCGCCACGATATCGGGCACCACGCCTTCCTGCTCGATGGCATACAAGGTCCCGGTGCGTCCCATGCCGCACATGACTTCATCGGCGATCATCAGGATGCCATACTTGTCGCACAGCGCGCGCACGCCCTTGAAATAGCCCGGCGTCGGCGGCACCGCGCCGCTGGTTGCGCCCACCACCGTCTCCGCGCAGAAGCCGATTACGTGTTGCGGCCCCAGGTCGAGAATCTTGGCCTCCAGCTCCTGCAGCAGGTTGGCCGTGTACTCGTGCACATCCTGCCCGGCGCGGCGCTCGCGGTATTCAAAGCAGGGCGATACGCGCGCCACGTCCATCAGCATCGGCTCGAAATGGCGCCGGCGATACTCGTTGCCGCCCAGGGCCAGCGCGCCCAGCGTGTTGCCGTGATAGCTCTGGCGGCGGGCGATGAACACGCGCCGCTCCGTTTGGCCATGCTCGACGAAATACTGGCGCGCCAGTTTCAGCGCTGCCTCGATGGCTTCCGATCCGCCCGATACCAGATAGGCATAATTCAAGTCGCCGGGCGCATCCTGCGCCAGCCGCTCGCCCAGTTCTTCCGCCACCTCGGTAGTGAAGAAAGAGGTATGCGCATAGGCTGCCACCTTGAGCTGCGACTGCATGGCCGCCAGCACGTCCGGATGGCTATGCCCCAGCGAGGAGACAGCGGCGCCGCCGCTGGCATCGAGATAGGTCTTGCCCTCGCTGTCGCGCACTTGCATTCCGAAAGCGCAGACGGCTACGGGCGGCGTGCGGCGCAGGTCGCGGTGGATCAGGTGGGTCATGGCGGCTCCTCGCAGGATTGGTCGTCCAAGGACATTAGCGCGCGTGCCGCGGCCGTGTTTTGATTTTTCTCCTGTCCTGTGCGACCATTTGTGGCTATGAGTGAACGACTAGGACCTATTCCCCCATCGGAGATGACAGCCGAGCAGCGCGCCGCCGCGCAGGCAGTCATCGATGGCCCGCGCGGCGCGTTGTATGGCCCCTTCGTGCCGCTGCTGCACAGTCCCGAACTGATGGCTTGCACCCAGCGGCTCGGCGAGTACCTGCGCTACCGCAGCGCGATCGGCACCCGCCTGACCGAGCTGGCCATCCTGGTCACTTCGCGCCAGTGGGACCAGCAGGTGGAATGGGCGATCCACGCGCCGATTGCCGCGCAGGCAGGGATTCCGCAAGCCGTGATCAACGCCATCGCAGCACGTCAGGCGCCGGCCGGCTTGCAGCCGGACGAGCAGGCGGTCTATGATTTCTGCCATGAACTTCACAGCACCAGGCAAGTCAGCGACGCCACTTGGGCGGCGGCCATGCTGCAATTCGGCGAAAAGGGCGTGACGGACCTGATGGGCATCAACGGCTACTACACCTTGCTGGCCATGGTGATGAATGGCGCGCGCTCGGCAGCGCCGCCGTCGACCGCAACTCCCCTCGCAATATAGCCTTTGTGTGCGCGGGCTAACGGAAGCCCGGCGCCTGGCGCGGCACCATCGATAGCGCTGCTTTTTCCGGGGAGCGAACGATGCCTGACCGCCGAAGTTTCCTGCAATCCGCGCTGGCCGTCGTCGGCGCCACACAAGTGCCGGCCGCGACGAGCGCAGCGCCGCCCACCGCCGCGGCGGCACCCGCTGCGCCACCGCGGCCGGTCCACCTGAACATCAATGGCCGAGATTACAGCCTTTCGCTTGAGCCGCGCGTGACGCTGCTCGATGCGTTGCGCGAGCATATCGGCCTGGGCGGCACCAAGAAGGGCTGCGACCGCGGCCAATGCGGCGCCTGCACGGTCCTGGTCGACGGCCGCCGCATCAACGCCTGCCTGACGCTGGCCGTCATGCATGAAGGCCAGCGCATCACCACGATCGAAGGGCTGGCGCAGGGCGACGCGCTGTCGCCGCTGCAGCAAGCGTTCCTCGAGCACGACGCCTTCCAGTGCGGCTACTGCACGCCGGGCCAGATTTGCTCCGCCACGGCCTTGCTGGAGGAGGTGCGCGCCGACGGGGCAGGTTTCACCGATGATGAAATCCGAGAGCGCATGAGCGGCAATATCTGCCGCTGCGGCGCCTATCCCAATATCGTCGCCGCCATCCGCGAGGTGGCGCTGCGGCGCAGCTGAGCGAGCGCGCCATGCAATCCATCTACTATGAACGTGCCCGCGATGCGGCGGACGCCTTGCGCCTGGCGCAGCAGGACGGTGCGCGCTTCATCGCCGGCGGAACCAACCTGCTGGACCTGATGAAGGGCGACGTCGAGCACCCGCTGCGGCTGGTCGACATCAGCCGCGCGGGCCTGGACCGGATCGAGGAATTGCCCGGCGGCGGCCTGCGCATCGGCGCCAGTGTCCGCAATGCCGATGCGGCACGCCATGCCGTGGTGCGCGAGCGCTATCCTTTGCTGGCGCAAGCCATGCTGTCCGGCGCCTCGGCGCAGTTGCGCAACATGGCAACCATGGGCGGCAACCTGATGCAGCGCACCCGCTGCCCTTACTTTACTGATACGGCCTTCAGCCATTGCAACAAACGCCAGCCCGGCTCGGGCTGCGATGCCCGCGAAGGCTACCAGCGCATGCATGCGATCCTGGGCGCCAGCCCATCCTGCGTGGCAGTCAATCCTTCCGACATGAGCGTCGCGCTGGCGGCGCTGGATGCCGTGGTATTGCTGCGCGGCTCGCAAGGCGATCGCGAAGTTGCGCTGGGCGACTTCCACCGCCTGCCGGGCGATGCGCCGCAGCGGGACACGGTATTGCAGCCCGGCGAGCTGATCGTCGCCATCGACCTGCCGCCATCGCGCATGGCGCGCCACAGCCACTATCTCAAGCTGCGCGACCGGGCCAGTTATGCCTTCGCGCTGGTGTCGGTGGCGGTCGCGCTGGCGATGGACGGTGGCACGGTGCGCGAAGCGCGCATTGCACTGGGCGGCGTGGCACACAAGCCATGGCGCCGCCCTGAAGCCGAAGCCCTGTTGCGGGACCGCCCGCTCGACGAGGCGCAGTGCCGCGCCGCCGCCCAGCGCCTGCTCGAAGGGGCGCAACCGCTGGAAGGCAACCGCTTCAAGGTTGACCTCGCGCAGCGCGCCATCGTGCGCGCGCTACGCATCGCAGGGGAGGGCGTATGAAACAGGTCGGACAAGCCATCCCGCGCACCGATGGGCGCCTGAAGGTCATGGGCGCCGCCCCCTTTTCTGCCGAGCATGCCCTGCCGCGCGTGGCGCACGCCGTGCTGGTGCTCAGCACCATCGCCAAGGGCCGCGTCAATGCGATCGATACGGCACGGGCAAGCGGCATGCGCGGCGTGCTGGCCGTCATGTCGCACAAGAATGCCCCGCGCCTGCCGCGCGAAAAGCCGGGCGGCGAGGAGCAGAAACCACCGCCGCCCAAGCTGAACCTCCTGCAGGACGACGAGATCAGGTACAACGGCCAGCCGATTGCGGTGGTGGTAGCGGAAACGCTGGAGCAGGCGCAGGATGCGGCACGCGCGATCAAGGTGCGCTATGCGCCTCAGCCGGCGCTGCTGGACTTCCAGGCCGCCAAGCGCAAGCTGCGCAAGCCCAAGGAGCAGCCGGACCGGCCGATGCAGACGCAGCGGGGCAATGTGCAGGCCAGCCTGGCGCAAGCCGCCCAGCGCATCGACGTGCTGTACACGACGCCGGTCGAGAACCACAACCCGATGGAACCGCATGCCACCATCGCTGCCTGGGAGGGAGACCACCTCACGCTGTACGACGCCACGCAGTACATTTCGGGCGTGAAAAAGAATTGCGCCCGTGCGCTCGGCATCCCGCCGGAAAAGGTGAGGGTGGTGTCGCCCTACGTTGGCGGCGGCTTTGGCTGCAAAGGCAATATGTGGTCGCACGTGGTGCTGGCCGCAATGGCCGCGCGCATGGTGGGACGTCCTGTCAAGCTTGCGCTGGAGCGGATACAGATGTTCGCACCGGTCGGGGCCCGGCCGATGACGGAACAGCGCTTGCGCATTGGCGCCAACCCCGATGGGCGCCTGCTCGCGGTCGTGCACGACACGATCTCGCACACGTCCGTGCAGGACGACTTTACGGAGCCATGCAGTTCGCCAACCCGCGTCCTGTACGCCAGCGACAGCCTGCAAACCACGCAGCAACTGGCGACGCTGAACGTTGGCGTGCCGACCTATATGCGCGCGCCAGGCGAGGCGACGGGCAGCTTTGCCCTTGAATGCGCCATCGACGAAATGGCCTATGCGCTCAACATGGACCCGGTCGCGCTGCGGCTGCAGAACTACGCCGATCAAGATCCGGAGAAGAACATCCCCTTCTCGGCCAAGCAGCTGCGCGAGTGCTACAAGGTTGCAGCGGAACGTTTCGGCTGGGCCAGGCGAACCTCCGCGCCGCGTTCGATGAAAGCCGGCCGCACGCTGGTCGGCTGGGGCATGGCCACGGCCACCTATCCGGCCAACCGCATGCCGGCTAAGGCCTGGGCCAGCATTGCGCCCGACGGTACGGCGCTGGTGCGCTGCGGCTCACAGGATATAGGTACCGGCACCTACACCATCATGACCCAGGTGGCGGCAGACGCGCTTGGCCTGCCGCTGGAGAAAGTACGCTTCGAGCTGGGCGACACGGAAATGCCGGAAGCGCCGGTATCGGGCGGCTCGATGACGGCGGCCAGCATAGGACCGGCCGTGCATCGCGCCTGCACGGCCGCACGCGACAAGCTGGTGACGATGGCGGTGGCCGACAAGGCATCGCCGATGCATGGCTTCAATGCGGCCGAAGTGGAGACGGCAGGCGGCTGGCTGCGGCTGCGCGTCACGCCGGAGCGCGGCGAACCGATGGCGGCAGTGATCGCGCGCAACGGCGGGCAAGCCGTTACCGGCGACGCGGAAGCCATGCCGGGCGAGGAAAAGAAGCAATATTCCATGCATTCCTTCGGCGCGGTGTTTGTTGAAGTACAGGTGGATCCTGACCTTGGCACAGTGCGTGTGCCGCGCATCGTGGCCTGCTACGACGTGGGCACTGTGCTGAATGCGAAGACCGCGCGCAGCCAGTTCATCGGCGGCATCGTGTGGGGCCTGGGCATGGCCCTGATGGAAAAGACCGAGATGGACTGGCGCTACGGCCGTGCTGCCAATGCCAACCTGGCCGACTACCACGTGCCGGTGAACGCCGATGTGGGCGACATCGACGTGGTGGCGCTGCCGGGCAATGACACCCGCTTCAATGAACTGGGCGCGCGCGGCATCGGCGAGATCGGGATCGTCGGCGTGGCCGCCGCAGTGGCGAACGCGGTCTACCACGCCACCGGCAAGCGCGTGCGCGACCTGCCGATTACTCTCGACAAGCTGGTGTGATTTTCTGGTTCCGCCTGTTGTGACTGACTGTCGGGCGCCGCGCGTCGCGCACGGTTGGGGCTGTATTCTTGCAAGCGAAATATGGATGGTGCAATATAAATTCCATGCGCATAACATCCTGTTCTCTCCGATCAAGGGCGGTCGCCTGACCATGGTTTCTCCACCGATTCCGGATGACATCCGGCGTTACCTGGTGCAGTGCGTGCCGTCCGTACCCTATATCGAAGCGGTACTGCTGATGCGTGAAGGCAGGCATGCGTGGCAGCCGGATGCCCTTGCGCGCCGCCTTTACCTCAGCGAGGATGACACGCAGCGCCTGTTGGCCAGGATGCAGGCCGATGGCATCATTGCCGGCGATGCCGGCGGCCTGCGCTATAGCCCGGCCTCCGCGGACCTGGACGAACTGTGGACCAGGCTGGCGGTAGTGTATGCGCACCATTTGATCGAAGTCAGTACGCTCATTCATACCAAACCAGGCGGCAAAGCACAGATGCTGGCCGATGCGTTTGTCTGGCGAAAGGGTAAGTAGATGGCAAGTGTCATATACCTGATGTGTGCGGCGACCGCCCTGGCATGCGCCATCCTCGTGCTGCGGAGCTATCGGACGACACGGCATCGCCTGCTTTTCTGGAGCGGCCTGTGTTTTGGCGGTATGTTTCTTTCCAACGTGCTCCTGATCATTGACCGCCTGATCCTCCCGGACACCGATTTATCCACAGTACGCCTGGTGGCCGGCCTGGTCGCTTTGCTTCCGCTGCTGTATGGCCTGGTATGGGAGGGCGAGTGATGCAAATCAACTCCTGGCTGAATGGGGCAATCTTCATGGCGGCGATGGTGATCGCCCTGTTTTTTGTCCGCTACTGGCGGCAATCGCGCGACAGCCTCTTCATCTACTTTGCAATCGCATTTGTGCTCGAAGGCGTGCATCGGCTTTTGCAAGCCTGGCCGGCCGACGGCCCTGATGCGCCGCCATCCTATTTGTTGCGCCTGGTCGAGTACGGCTTGATCCTGGTGGCGATCGTCAGGAAGAACCGGCGCTCCGGGGAACCGTGAGTGGTGCGCCACGCCTGCAATCCTGGCAGGCGAACGACCGTGCTGAAAAAATAGTTTGCGCACTAATTATTTGTGCGCTATAGTTTCACTCATGCGTTGAGCGCGCTAATCATTAACACACTATTTATAGGAGTTTTGCCATGAAATCGTCCATCAAATCCGCCCTGTTTGCTGCTTCCCTGGTTGCCGGCGCTGCCCTGGTTCCTGTCCACGCTGCCGAAGACACCACCGTCGTGCTGGTACACGGCGCCTTCGCCGACGGCTCCGCCTGGAACAAGGTGATCCCGATCCTGCAGAAGCAGGGCGTGAAAGTGGTGTCGGTGCAGAACCCTCTGACCTCGCTGGCGGACGACGTGGCCTTTGCCCAGCGCGTGATCGATGCGCAGAGCGGCAAGGTGGTGTTGGTGGGCCATTCCTGGGGCGGCGCGGTGATCACCCAGGCCGGCGCCAGCGACAAAGTGAAATCCCTGGTCTACGTGGCTGCTTTCGCGCCGTCGGAGGGCGAAGTGGTGGGTGAACTGGGCAAGGATTTCCCGCTGCCACCTGGCATCGCATCGCTGAAGCCCGACAACAACGGCTTTATCTACCTGTCGGCCGAATCGATGGCAGTCAACTTCGCCCAGGACCTGACTCCTGCCGAGCATCGCCTGATGACCGCGACCCAGGGCCCGATCAAGGCCAGCGCCTTTGGCGACAAGGTGGACGTGGCTGCGTGGAAGACCAAGCCCAGCTACTACATCGTCGCTTCCAAGGACCGCATGATCGATCCGGGCCTGCAGAAGTCCTTCGCTGCCAAGATCAACGCGACCACCACCACGCTGCCAAGCAGCCACGTGCCGATGGCGTCGCAACCGGAAGCTGTGGCCAAGGTGATCCTGGCCGCGGTCAAACGTTAATCCCGACAGGGGGCTGTGCTACAGTACGCGCCATGGAAAACCGCATGCCCCCTACGCTGGACCAGCACCTCTGCTTCAAGCTGTATTCGACTTCGCTGAAGCTGACCCAGCTTTACAAGCCCATCCTCGCGCCGCTCAACCTGACCTATCCCCAATACCTGGTGATGGTCGTGCTGTGGGAGCAGGAGGGCTTGGGCATCAAGGGGCTGGCCGAGCGCCTGCAGCAGGACCCTGGCTCGATCACGCCACTGGTCAAACGCCTGGAGGCGGAAGGCTACGTTGCCCGCGGCCGCGATGCGAATGATGAACGCAACCTCGTGCTGACGTTGACCGACAAAGGCCGCAAGCTGCGCGCTACAGGGTTGAAGGTGAGCGAGCAGATCGCCGAAGCGTGCGCGATCACTGCCAGCGACGTGGAGCGTCTGGCGGCGGGCCTCGACAAGTTGAGCCGCAACCTTAGCTAGATGCGGTCGAGGTGACTCCGCCCTGAGAGCCCGACCTGTTCCTACAAAAATCCACGCAATCTCCTCGAATTTTAATTACATGAATGTCTAGATCTTGGTGCGCAACTAAAATTCCAGGGTAATTGGCTCAGGAACATGGGCTCGTACGCAAGAGAAGCTCACACCAGTGATTGACGAGCTCTTGGCGGACTTCAATTCACAGCCAACAAAGCCAGGCAGGTGATCCAGCCAGTCTGCGGTGATTCGGTCCCTCAAGGTTCGGCGGGTGAGATAGAGTTGTGGTTTGCATTTTTTGTAATTTATTATATGCAAGCAAATTCCTCAACCCGAATAGAAGGTCAGCGTCGTTTATGCATTTTCTCTCCAGGCAGTTGCTGAAGGTTTCCCTCTTGTCGCTCGCGATGGGCATGACTATCCCGGTGTGCCAGGCCGAGGGCCTGCGTGTTGGTGTTTACTCCGTGGATGTACAAACCGCGGGCAGCGGGCCGTACACGATTATTTTTGAAGCGGGATTTGCTGGTGACCTGAGTGTCTGGCGCAAGGTTGCGCCGGCGTTATCGAAGTCGGCCAAGGTCGTCACATATTCGCGCGCAGGCATCGGCAAGTCGGATGTTCGCCCGGAGCCGCGCACACTGGAGCAGAGTGGCGCTGAACTGGAGCAGATGATCAAGGCCGCCCAGCTCAAGCCGCCCTTCATCTTGGTTGGCCATTCGTATGGCGGGCTACTGGTGAGGCAGTTTGCTGCGCACCACCCAGCCGACGTTGCGGGTATGGTATTTGTCGACGCCAGCGCTGAAGGCTTGGACGCAGCACTTAAGAAAATTGATCCGGCCAAGTTTGCCCAAGACCAGAAGGCAATCGAGTCGTTCATACCCGCACCTTACAAGGCTGAATACAGACTGGTTCAGCAAATTTTTGATGCGGGCAGCTTGCCGCAGGGCGCGCCATTGCCCGATGTGCCAACCGTGGTGCTGACTTCCGCCAAGGTTTACGAACACCCCGAGTTCGTGCTGCATACGCAAGCGGGCATGTCAGCCTGGCGCACCTTGCACGACGAGTTTTTCAAGCAGTTCTCCAACGGCAGCCATATTGTCACGGCAAACAGCGGCCACTATATTCAGCTGGACGAGCCGGAGCTGGTGGTCAGTGCAGTCGAGCAAGTGATGGCTAGTGCCACCTCCCATGCACAACGCAAGGCCCGCCAGTTGGCGCGTGAAGGTGTGCTCAAGGCTGTCGACCAGGCAGCTCCACTGGTGCTGGCACGACGGGCGCGGGAAGCGGAGTCCTTGGTCGGCGCCCAGCTGAAAGCGAGCCAGCTTGGCGAAGCCGATATCAACACTCTGGCCTACTCTCTGCTCGGACAGCCGCAAAAGGTTCAGTTTGCGGCCATGCTGATGAAGTTCAACGTCGAGAATTTCCCTGAGTCGGCCAACGCGTATGACAGCTATGGCGAAGCATTGCTCGAAATGAAGCAGACGAAACTGGCCAAGGCCCAGTTCCAGCGTGCATTGGCGCTTGGGCGATCGCAAGGGATGGATGCTGGTGCGCTGGCCGGCTACGAGGCCAACCTGAAAAAGGCAGAGCAGGCGGACTGAGTGCCCGGCTCTAATTCACGTTCTGCCGGATCCAGTCCATCATGTCGAGCCAGATGCGCTGGATTTCCGCATCCATCGGCATGGCCTGGGCGTCTGGCTATTTAACCGTGTTCACGGGCATTTTGTTTGTGTTGGCCGCTGTTCGGCCTCGCCGTCGAAGTCCAACACGACGAAGGGCGCATGCAGGATACGATCAGGTCAGGCTGGAAACCGTTCGATGGTCTCGTGCACCCAGCGGCTTTCCGGCTCCGACAGTGGTGCCTTGCCGGAGAAGCGGCGTGGGTCGCTGCGAGTGACTTTGGCCCAGTAGCGAGGCGCTTCGTACTGCCAGCAGGGCGGGAGAATTGCGGTTCAGGTCTACGCCGTGTGCGTTCACGCTTGCGGTTTGGCGACCAGCGGGCCGTCGGGGTTCCGCAACGGCGAGATCGGCGCAGTTTTAGGCGAGCACCTTCTTCAGCCATGCCGAGACATGCACCAGCTCTTCGGCGCAGGCCGAGTGCTGCATCGGATAGTCATGCCATTCGACCTGGTAGCCCAGCTTTACCAGCAGCTCGCGCGATGCCACTGCGCGCTCGATCGGGATCACCGGGTCCATGCGGCCGTGCACCATGAAGACCGGCGTCTCCTGGTTGGCGGCGTGGCGCTCGGCGGCCACCTTGTCGGCCAGCGGCACGTAGCCGGAGAGGCACATCAGGCCCGCCAGCTTTTTCGGATAGCGCAGGCCTGCCTGCAAGGTCATTGCGCAGCCTTGCGAGAAGCCGCCCAGCACGATGCGGTTGGCCGCAACGCCGCGTGCGATTTCGCGTTCGATCAGCGCGTCGACCAGGATCTGCGACTCGCGCAAGCCTTTTTCATCTTCCTGGCGACCCAGGTCGGTATGCACGATGTCGTACCACGAGCGCATGACGTAGCCGCCGTTGATCGTCACCGGCATGGTGTTCGCATGCGGGAAGATGAAGCGGATGCCCGGCAGGCCGGCCAGGTTCAGCTCATTGACGATAGGCGCCCAGCCTTCGCCGCTGTCACCCAGGCCGTGCATCCAGATCACGGAGACTTCAGGATTGGGCTTGGTGTCGATGACGATGGAATCCAGCAGGTGGGTCATGCGTTGTCCTTCTTGCGAATGGCGGATTTGGGACGGAATGCCTTGCACACCGCATCGTTGGTTTCAGCGTAAGGGCCGCCGATCAGGTCGATGCAGTAAGGGACGGCTGCGAACACGCCGCCTACCAGTTGCTTGCCGTCGGCATCCTTCAGGCCTTCCAGCGTTTCCTTGATGGCTTTCGGCTGGCCCGGCAGGTTGATGACCAGGGCAGCGTGGTCGGCGGTTTCGCGGATCACGGCAACCTGGCGCGACAGGATGGCGGTCGGCACGAAGGCCAGGCTGACCTGGCGCATCTGCTCGCCGAAGCCCGGCATTTCCTTGGTGCCAATCGCCAGCGTGGCTTCCGGCGTCACGTCGCGGCGCGCGGGGCCGGTGCCGCCGGTGGTCAGCACCAGGTGGCAGCGCACCTGGTCGACCAGCTCCACCAGGGTGGCTTCGATCTGCGCACGCTCATCGGGAATCAGGCGGGTTTCGAAGCGCAGCGGCGTGGCGATGGCGCTGCGCAGCCAATCTTCCAGCGCCGGGATGCCCTGGTCCTGGTAGACGCCGCCGCTGGCGCGGTCGGAGATCGACACCAGGCCAACGAGCAGGGTTTCGTCACTCATCTTCGTCGCCTTCGGGCGCATCGACGTCAACGTCCGGACCAGGCGATGGCTCGGAGGCGGCGGACTTCTTGTCCAGGTCCTTCAGGATCTGGAAGATTTCACGGTAGGCCTTGGGAGGCTTGTTCTCGGCCTGTTCCTTGCGGGCGTTGCGGATCAGGGTGCGCAGGTGCTGCACGTCCAGGTGCGGCGCTTCTTCCAGCAGGACGGTCAGGGCCTTGTCGTCGGCCAGCAGCTTGTCGCGGCGGCGTTCCAGCGCGTGCAGCGCGGCGGTATCGGCCTTGGAGGCGCCTTTCCAGCCTTCGATGGTGCGCTTGATGATCGCCACTTCCTCTTCGGACAGGGTGCGCATCTTCTTGCCGATGAATTGCATCTGGCGGCGGCGGCCTTCGTGATTCTTGATGTTTTGGCATTCCAGAATGACATCGCGCACGTCTTCCGGCATCGGCACCCGCTTGACGCGGTCGCGCGGGGCCTCCACCAGTTCCCGGCCCAGGTCTTGCAGGGCGTCGGACTGGCGTTTCATTTCGGTTTTGGATGGGCGTTCGTATTCTTGTTCGAACTCGCTGGACTGGAAGCCGCACGAGCCACGGTTTGGATTAGGCATGATAGGAGGGGCAGGGGCTGTCACACCCTACCTGTAAAAACGGTAAACGGCTGCTATGATAACTGTTTTAACGCCCAGCCCCCCAAAAAGACCCCATGAGCGAATCCGCCTTCTCCTATTCCCAGGACCAGTTGAAACAGCTTGCCCGCGACGTGTTGAAGTACGCGCGCGAGCAGGGCGGCACCGATGCTGCCGTCGAAATCAGCGAAGGCAGCGGTCTTTCGGTCTCGGTCCGCAAGAGCAAGATCGAAACCATCGAGCAGAATCGCGACAAGGGCATCGGCGTCACGGTCTTCATCGGCCAGAAACGCGGCAATGCCAGCACCTCCGATTTCTCCCCGGCTTCGCTGAAGGCGACCGTGGAAGCGGCCTACAACATCGCCCGCTTCACGGCGGAAGACGATTGCGCCGGCCTGGCGGAAGAAGAGCTGCTGGAGAAGAATCCGCAGGACCTGAAGCTGTTCTATCCATGGGCCATCTCCACGGAAGAAGCTGTGGAGCTGGCGCAGCGCGCCGAAGCGGCGGCCTTCGCGGTCGATCCGCGCGTGACCAATAGCGAAGGCGCCGGCGTGCACGTGCAGCAGTCGCACTTCGTGTCGGCCAACTCGCGCGGCTTCATCGGCGGCTATCCTTACTCGCGCCACACGCTGTCGGTGACCCCGATCGCCGGCAAGGGCGCCAAGATGCAGCGCGACGACTGGTACACCTCGGTGCGCGATCCGAAGAAAATGGCCAGCGCCGAAGCCGTCGGCCGCTATGCCGCAGAACGTTCGCTGGCGCGCCTGAATGCGCGCAAGCTGGCTACCCGCACCTGCCCGGTGCTGTTCGAGGCGCCGCTGGCCGCCGGCCTGCTGGGCGCCTTCGTCCAGGCCACTTCGGGCGGCGCCCTGTATCGCAAGTCCTCCTTCCTGGTCGACTCGCTGGGCAAGGACATCTTCCCGTCCCACATCCAGGTCAAGGAAGACCCGCACGTGGTGGGCGCCATCGGTTCAGCGCCGTTCGATGAGGAAGGCGTGCGCACCCACAAGCGCGACGTGGTAAAGAACGGCGTGCTGCAGGGCTATTTCCTGTCGACCTATTCGGCCCGCAAGCTGGGCATGAAAACCACCGGCAATGCCGGCGGCTCGCACAACCTGTCCATCACGTCCTCGCAGACGAAAAAGGACGACGACTTCGAAGGCATGCTGCGCAAGATGGGCACCGGCCTGCTGGTCACCGAGCTCATGGGGCAGGGCACCAACTATGTGACCGGCGACTACAGCCGCGGCGCTTCCGGTTACTGGGTGGAGAACGGCGTGATCCAGTACCCGGTGGAAGAGATCACCATCGCCGGCAATATGAAGGACATGTTCCAGGACATCGTCGGCATCGGCACCGATGTCCTGGTGCGTGGCACCAAGCAAACAGGCTCGATCCTGATCGAAAAGATGGTGGTTGCCGGGAACTAAATATTTCCATACACTGTCCCGAGATAAAACCCTCATAAGGAGACAGTACGTATGGAACGTCGTTCCTTTATCAAGAAGGCCGCAGCAGGTGCGGGCGCAGGAATTATCGCCGCACCGGCTATCGCCGCCGAACTGCCCGCCATCACCTGGCGCCTGGCATCCAGCTTCCCCAAATCCCTCGACACCATTTACGGCGCTGCCGACACCTTCACCAAGCGCGTGGCGCAGCTCACCGGCGGCAAATTCAATATCCGCGTGTTTGCGGCCGGCGAAGTGGTGCCAGGCCTGCAGGTGCTGGACGCGGTCCAGGCAGGCACGGTGGAATGCGGCCATAGCGCCTCGTACTACTACTACGGCAAGGACGCGACGTTCTCCTTCGACTGCGCGGTGCCGTTCGGCCTGACCTCGCGCCAGCAGACCGCCTGGTACGACCAGGGCGGCGGCAAGGAATTGCTGCGCGCCTTCTATAAGGACTACGGGGTGATGAACTTCATCGCCGGTAACTCGGGCACCCAGATGGGCGGCTGGTTCCGCAAGGAAGTCAAATCCGTGGCCGACCTGAAGGGCACCAAGATGCGCATCGCCGGCCTGGCCGGCAAGGTGATGGAGCGCCTGGGCGCCGTGCCGCAGCAGCTGGCCGGCGGCGACATTTACCCGGCGCTGGAAAAGGGCACCATCGATGCGGCGGAATGGGTCGGTCCATACGACGACGAAAAGCTGGGCTTCCACAAGGTGGCGCCGTATTACTACTACCCGGGCTGGTGGGAGCCGGGCGCTTCCTTCACCCTGTACGTGAACATCAAGGAATGGGAAAAGCTGCCGAAGGAGTATCAGGCCGCGATTGAAGCTTCCGCCTATGAGGCCCACGTGGTGATGCAGGCCGAGTACGACTTCAAGAACCCGACCGCGCTGGGCCGCCTGATGAAGAGCGGCGTCAAGCTGCGCAACTACTCCAACGACATCATGGAAGCGGCCTACAAGGCATCCAATGAGCTGATGGCGGAAGAAGCTTCGAAGAACGCCAAGTTCGCCAAGATCTACGAACCGTGGAAGCGCTTCCGCAACGACCAGAACCAGTGGGCCTCGGTGGCGGAATCGACCATGCAGAACTTCCTGATCAAGGCAGGCCGAGGAGGCAAGTAGTTCAAAAAAAATGCCGTTCAGCGCAGGCTGAACGGCATTTTTTCTTGCGTGCGCCGCGATTAGCGGCCTTCCATGGAGGCCAGTGCCAGCTTCAGTGCGGCTTCAGGCGCCTTGCCAGCGCGGACGAATTCATCTTTACGCGCCATGACCCAATCGTACAGCTCCTGTCGATACCATGGCGAGCCAGGATCGAGGGACTGATACCTGGACTGTGCGCGAGACAGCGCATCCGCATAGCCCTGCTCCGCGGCACTACGCTGCACCGCGGGCACCGGCGCAGGCGTTGTCGCCGCCGGCTGAGGCTGCGCGACAACTGGCGCCGTGGCCGCTACTGGCTGGACTGGGGCAGCTGCCGGCTTGATGGCTGCAACGGGCTTCACAGCGGCAACTGGCTGAACTGCATCGGCGCTTGGGGCGGGGGACGTCCGCGCAACCGGTGCCGGGGCCGCTGCGGTCGGCTGGGCGCGCGCGGCATTTGCCTCGACGCCCGGAGCGACGCCATTGCGGCCCGTGTATTTCGGGGAGCGAGGGCCGTAGAGAATGCCCTGCGAATTGCCTCCCGCCAGCAAGAGCGCATTGGTCTGGGCGGCAACCTCATGGCTGCGATTGGTCGAGGAGTTCATGATTTGCGTGACAACGGCCTTGATCAATAAGCCGGCAAGGCCGCCCCCGTTGTTGCCGCCACGGTTGCCATCGTCGACGACGGTCGCCTTGCCGTCCCACAGCAGCGCCCTGGTTTTCAAGTCCACCAGTTTGGCACTGGCAGAGACCGTGGTAACGCTGCTGAGAACATTGTAGGTGCTGCCGTATTTTTCCACCGTCATGTACAAGGCAGCATCGGCGCCGAAAATCTCCCGCAATTTTTCCGTGTCGACGTTGTGGATGTCAGCCGGGGTGGTCAAGCCGTTTTGCCTGAAGGTCTCGCTGACCAGGGAAACGGGCAAGACGTAATAGCCAGCTTCGGCCAACGGGTAGCTCACGCTCGAATACACGCTCTCGGTAGCCCCGACTTCCGGCGAATTATTCAGTGGCGGCAGCACCAGGATCGAACGCGGATTGCTCGCTTCGAATGCCTTGTAGTCGTAAGGCTTCACGGTGTGGGTCGCACAACCGACCATCAGGACGGCCGGCGCAAATACCGCGGCCAGTTTGAAAACTTTTTTCAACATCTTAATTGCTACCCTTGCTCATGGTTCCAAGCAGGCGATCCATGTAGGTTGTCGATTCCGGGAACAGCCTTTTTTCCTCCTGGAATTCAGCCGCAACCAGATCGCTTCGGCCGACCATCGAATACAGCATGCCAAGATGGGCGTGGAAGCCCGGCGGCGCCTTCCTGCCGGCGGCATTCATGCGCTGCAAGTCCTTCTCCAGCGCCGCGATTTGATCGTTCGGGCTCTCACCCTTCAAATGCTGGTACACCTGCGGCTGGTACGAGCCCCACTGGTAAAGATCAGGATTACTGGTGCGGCAGCCGGCGAGCACGCCGGCTGCGAGCATCATGATCGATGCTTTGACGAAGATATGTTTCATGCCCAGCCTGTCCTTATTTGGCGAGCGTCAGTGCGCCGCTTTCGACGCCGGCCACCAAGCGTTCCACCGCCTCGCGCATGGCCAGGTCGAGCACCTTGCCGTTCAGCGTGGCGTCATAGCTGGCGGTGCCGCCAAAGCCGAGCACTTCGCGGTTCGACAGGCTGAATTCGCCGGCGCCGCGCGCCGTATAAACGACTTCGGAGGTTTTGATGTTGACAACATTCAGCGTCACCTTGGCGTACGCTACCTGGGTCTTGCCGCGCCCGGCCAGGCCGAACAACTGCTTGTCGCCCACTTCCTTGCGGCCGAACTCCGTCACATCGCCGGTCACGACGAAGTCGGCGCCCTTGATGGACTGGCCTTCCCGTTTGAAGTCTGCTTCCTGCTTCAACTGCTCCAGGTTATCGCGGTCCAGCACGTTGAAGCGGTTGGTCTCCTGCAGGTGGGAGATCAGGATAGTCTTGGCCTGGCTGCCGAGGCGGTCAACGCCATCGGAAAAGATGCCGCGCTGGAAACTGGAGCGGTTGTCGAAGCGACCCACTGCGATCAGGCTGCGCGGGCCGGCGTAAGGGCGGCTGGCGCTTGCCACGGTTGCGACTTCGAGGCTGCGCGAACTTTCGGTTGCGCAGCCAAACAGGGCCGAGGTGAGGCATGCGCCGATCAGCAGCGTGCGGGTAGGGAATGCAGCCATATGAGCTCCATGATGATGGTCGCTTGCCATCCGGAATTGTTGACAGAACGACAGGTTTGTAAAGGCGGGAATTATACGTTACTTTCTTTGTAACAAACAAAATTGCTTATCAGCCATTACGCCTGTCCCAGGAGGCATGTACTGAAGGCGCGCGCCGCAGCGGTCATCCGGCGCTGCGGCGTGTAGATCAGTGAGAAGGGCCGGCTGCGGCCCTTCAGTTCCGGCAGTACTTCCACCAGCACCCCGCGTTCAAGCCGGTCCTGTGCAATGAAGCGGAAGGTCTGGCATATGCCCAGGCCTGCCTCCGCCAGCGATACCGTTCCCAACGCATCATCCGTCACTTCAAGCGCCGATGCCGGCGGCCAGTCCAGCTCTTCGCCATCGCGCAGGAATTGCCAGGGGAAGGAGCGCCCCGTGCTTGGCAGCTGGAATGTCAGGCACGCATGCCCTGCCAGCGCATCAAGGTCGCGCGGCATGCCTCGCCGCTTCGCATATGCGGGCGAACAGACCAGCACCAGCTGGGCATCCTCCAGCTTGCGGGCGATCATGCTGCTGTCCTTCAGCGTGCCCTGGCGGATGGCGAAATCGAAATTTTCCGCCGCCAGGTCGACGTTGCGGTTGGTGATGTTCAGCTCCACGCGTACCGATGGATAGCGCTCGGAGAATTGCTGCAGCAGGGCGGGCAGGCGGTAATGGCCGAACGTGGTCGGGGCGCTGATGCGGATGCGGCCGGTGACTTCGCGCCCTTCGGCCTGCACCGCGCGTTCGGCGTCGTCGATCAGGGACAGCGCGGCGCGCGTCTGCTCCAGGTACAGGCGGCCGGCGTCCGTCAGCCCGAGGCTGCGCGTGGTGCGGCGCAGGAGCTGGGTGCCGAGGCGCGCCTCCAGCCGGGCCAGTGCGCGGCTGACGACCGAGGGTGTGGTGGACATGGCGACGGCGGCCGCCGTCAGCGAACCGCGCTCCACGACGGTGACGAAGGTTTCGACGTCGCCCAGGTGGTCGTATTTTCGGCTCATTATTGCCTTTAAGGGAAAAATGGTTTGGTTTTAAGGTAGTTTATCGTTGTTGGAGGTTCGAATAAAGTAGCGCCATCAACTTCCACAAGGAGCAAACCATGATGAAGAAACTGACTGCGATCGCGCTCGCCGCTGCGGCAATGCACGCCAATGCCGGCAACGTGCTGGTCGTCCTGTCCGACGAGGCCACGCTGGACCTCAAAGCCGGCAAGACCTTCCAGACCGGCTTTTACCTCAATGAGCTGATGCAGCCGGTGAAGATGCTGCTGGACGCAGGCCACACGGTGACCTTCGCCACCCCGAACGGCAAGGCGCCGACGCTGGACCAGGGTTCGGTCAACGCCATGTTCTTCGGCGGCGACCAGGCGGCACTGGACGCGCACCGCAAGCTGCTGGAACAGCTGCGCCTGACCGACAGCGCCAATTCGCCAGTGGTCAGCCTGGCGCGCGTGGAGCAGCAGGGCTACGGCAAGTTCGATGCGGTCTACGTTCCTGGCGGCCACGCACCGATGCAGGATCTGCTGGCCAGTCCCGCGCTGGGCAAGGTGCTGGCTGCTTTCCACCAGGACGGCAAGCCGACCGCGCTGGTATGCCACGGTCCGATCGCACTGCTGTCGGCCATGCCTGATGCCAAGGGCTTCGCCATGAAGCTGGCGCAAGGCGCCACGCCCGCCCAGCCGAAATGGATCTACTCCGGCTACAAGGTCACTGTCTTCACCAACGATGAAGAGGAGGCGTCCAAGTCCCAACTGGGCGGCGGCGAAATGAAGTTCTACCCGCAAACCGCGCTGCAGAAGGCTGGCCTGCAGTTTTCCAAGGCTGCCAACTGGCAGGGCAATATGGTGACCGACCGCGAACTGATCACCGGCCAGAATCCTGCGTCGGCACCGCTGGTGGGCAAGGAATTGCTGGCACGCCTTCAAAAGTAATATGATGGGCGCATGAGCTATGCGCCCAATCCCGAAGGACTGCGCTCCGCCTTTGCCGCGGAGCGCTTTACGTTTGAAGAGACCACCATTCAGTTCACGCTGGCCGAAGCTGGCCGGCTGGCAGTCATCTCCGGCAAGATCGCCGCTGGCGACCCGCAGGCCGAAGCCGGGCTGCAGCCGTTTACGCAATGCGTGCCGAACGGCGAATATCCCGTCACGCTGGCGATGGCGGGGTGCGACAATGGCGAGGAGCGCATCGCCTATGCCCGTGTGCAGCTTGCCGACACGCCGGTCGCCCACTGGTACCCAGCGCTGGTCGCGACGCAGGACGCCCGCACGCTCAAGCCGGGTGAGATCTTCGGCTACAGCGTGGAATCGGGCAGCGCCTGTTTCATGGACCCGCAGGCCGGCCCGGATTGCGTCGTCTCTTTTCCAGCCGGCGCAGGCGCCGGCCCGTACGCCTCCTACTTCGGTTATGGCGCGGATGGCCGCGTGGCCAGCCTGGTGACCGACTTCGCGGTGCTTCCCAACGTACATGACGCAGCGCCAACGGGTCGAAGCTGGTGGAAGCGCCTACTGATTTTCTGGAAGTGACAATCTGCCAGATTTATAGGCACTCCTGCCGGGTAAGATGGCGGCATGGATAACTTGTCGATCAATGAACGCGTCTTATGGAGCGGCGCCCCGCGACAGGGGTTGATGCTGCGCGCTTCCGATTTGCTGATGATTCCATTCAGCCTGATGTGGGGCGGCTTTGCCCTGTTCTGGGAATACTCCGTCTTCAATTCAGCTGCGCCCCTGTTGTTTCGCCTGTGGGGCATCCCCTTCGTGCTGGTCGGGCTTTACATGATTGCCGGCCGCTTTGTGGTCGAAGCGTGGCAACGCGCGTATACCGAGTACGCGGTTACCGATGAACGCATCATCATCCGCTCCGGCATTTTCAAGCGCAGGATGAAAAGTCTGAACTTGCGCGCAATGGGCGAGTTCTCGCTGACCGAAAACCGAAATGGCGAGGGCACCATTGCCTTCGGCATATCAGCTGCGGGAAATATGTTCAGCGGGCTGGCTTCCTGGCCTGGGGTTGAAGAGCTGCCGCGCTTCGACACGATCGCCGAAGCGCGCAAGGTCTACGAAATCATTCGCAGCGCGCACTCCGCGGCTCACCACACGCGACCATTCGGGCAACGTCTGGGTTGAGCAGGTAATTGGTGTGCGCGTGGTCGGGGCGCTCCAGCAGGCCAAGCCATGTCGGCGCATTTGATACCAGCACATTCACCACGTCCACTCCCAGCCCGGCATAGCGTTCGCGCTCCAGCGTATAGGACAGCAGCTCGTTGGGATCGCTGAACGCCACCAGGTTCAGTCTGCCCGTGCTGCTGCTGCGCGGCGCTGGACCCGCGCGGCGCTTCAGCAGGACGGCTCGCAGGCTGTCGGGCGGCTGCACCACGGTTGCCGCCAAGCCTGGCGTGGCGCCTGGCAGCTGCTGGTCGGCCAGCGCAAGCAGGGGAATCTGGTTGGCAGCCATCACCAGGTAGGCCATGCGGTCGATGGTGCTCTGGGCTGCGGCCTCCATGCGCAGCAGGGTATCGAACAGGATCTTGCTGCCAAGGCTGGACGACAGCACCAGCAACGGCGCGTCCGGCGCGGCGTCCCTGGTCGCGTGCAGGATTGCTTGCGCCATGCGCTGCTGGATGGTGTCGCGCGCGACACCCTGGTAGATCAGGGCGTCCGGGATGCAATCGTCCAGCAGCTTGTCCTTGGCCTGTGCATTGAGCTTCGCGCGCGTGGCCGGCAGGCGCGTGCTGAGGTCATATTCAAGCTGGCGCTTGAGGGCCGTGGTCAGGGACGACCACACCAGGGCCTTGATGCGCAATTCGCCTTGCCGCAACGTGATGGTGCGCTCGACTATCTCTATGCCATCCGCGCTTGCGATAGCGCGCACCGCGCTGGACGGGCCTGGCGCCCTGGCTTTGAGTGCGCTGCCCAATTGCGCCACTGTTTCATCGGCCCAGCGCGCGTCATGGGTGCACATGCCATGCACCAGCAGCACGTCGACGCTATGCCCCGGCGCCGTGGCGGCAAAGTCCGCCAGGCCGGGAAAGGCGCCATCCGCCTGTGCCGGGCGATAGGGCATCGAGGTGCAGCCGGCGAGCAAGGCGCAAGCCAGCAGGGGAATAAATAGCTTCATATTCGCCTCCATAAAGGCCCATGATCGGCGCAGATCGCGGCACGGCCTTTGCGCCGGCGCAAAACTGGCAACTTCCGGGGGCTGGGCCTAACATGAAGCATGACCAGCAAACGACAAAGCGAGCGCCTTCCCGCGCTGTATTTCGAGCCGGAGGCGCCGTCCCTCATCCCGCCGCACCTGCGCGCGCCCGGCCAGCCGGGCTATCCGCAGGCGCGTGAGCTTGAACGGCTGCGCCGCAAGCACGTGACGCGCGTGCGGAAACTCAGCCGAAAATAGTCACAGCTCAATCACCTGCGCGCCGCGGCTGTGCATGAACTGCTCAATGCCGTCCACCGTCACGGTCGTAATATGGCCTTGCATGCGCTGGCCCATCGGATGGTCGTCGAAGGCGACGTTGGCGCGGAACATGCGGCCGCCAAGCCGCGTCAGGGCGCCGATTTCCACCGGCTGCGGGCGGAAGCCGGCCTGGCCGAGCCACTGCTGCGCTTCAGCGCGTGTTTCGACGCGGCCGGCATCCGCACTGGCTGCCGCCAGCGTCTCCAGCGCCCACTGGTTGGAGTTCTGGTAGCGCGTCGACCAGGCGTAGGACAGCATGTTGTAGTGCGGCTGGTGCAGGCGTAGCGGCGTGCGCGAAGCCAGCACCTGCGCCAGCCGTTGCTGCACTTCCGGCGCAGGCAGCATCAGCTGCGCCTTGTACTCGTGCACCCCGGACAGGAAGAAGTTCCCCAGGCCATCGTTGAACAGGGCTGAATCGGCCGTGCCGCATTCGTTCAGCAACTGCACCACCACCCAGCGGCCTGCCGGATGATCTCGCCATGCCAGGCCGACGTGGGAATAATGCAAGCCATATTTGGACAGGTCCTGCCCGGCGCGTGCAATCACGGCCACTTGTGCGCCGCTGGCGTCAAGCGCCTGCATGCTGCGCTGGGCCAGGTCCAGGCCGCGTTTCACCTCTTCCACCGACATGGGCTTGTGTTCGCAGCTCTGGCCCGCGTGGGCCGCGCCGGCCATTGCACCGGCCAACGACACTGCAAGGATCAGGCGTCGCATGGCTTAGCTCACCTGGCTGTGATGCAGCAGTGCCTTGCCCGCCTCGTTCGGGATGAAGGCGATCACCTTGCCCGATACTACCAGCGCATGGCCGGCCGACATGGCCACAACGCTGATCGCGGTGCCGGCAACCATCGAGACGCCTTCCAGCGCCTTGCCGCTGAACTGCAAGGTAGCCTTGCTGCCGTCGCCTACCGCTTTGACCACGACCAACACGCTTTCGCCGACCGTCTCGACGGAATCGACTACCGGCGAGTTGCCGGTCATCATTGTCACCACGGATCCCGCCACGACAACCACGGCGGACAGGCCGCCGAGGCTCAGGGCTTGCGAACCATTCACCGCCTGGCTGCTGGCGCAAGCGACAGCAAGCAAGGCGGCGATCAGGGTGCGTTTCATTTTTTGCTCCACAGGTTAAAGGAGCGGCCATCTTGCTGCGTTGCCAGGGGCAGGGCAATTGCTTCGCGCACTGTAGCGCCGCGCCATGCTGGTGGTATCATATTGCGATACTTTATTGCAGGAAATTCAAGCATGTCCAACGTCATCCGCCTGGTCGACGCGCTTAAACGCCAGCTCAAGGCGCGCGGCATTACTTACGCCGCCCTGGGGCAGAAGATCGGTCTTTCCGAACCCAGCATCAAGCGCATGTTCGCGGCCCGCAATTTCACGCTCGACCGGCTGGAGCAGGTATTGGCTGTGCTGGAGATGGATTTTGCCGAACTGGCGCAAGCCAGCGCCGATACGCCGCATTTGATCTCGCAACTCACCTACGCGCAGGAGAAAGAAATCATCAGCGACACCAAGCTGCTGGTGGTGGCTGTGCTGGCGCTGAACCAGGTGCCGATCGAAGAAGTGGTGAAGAACTACAAGATCAGCGCCGCCGAAGCGACGGGCTGCCTGCTAAGGCTCGACAAGATCGGCTTCCTGATGCTCAAGCCGAACAACAAGGTGAAGCTGCTGGTGGCGCGCACTTTCAGCTGGCTGCCGAATGGCCCGATCCAGGGCTTTTTCCGCGACGAAGCGTACAGCGATTATTTCGATAGCCGCTTCGACGGCCATCATGAGGTGCAGCGGCTGGTGAGCGTGATGTTGTCGCAGCAATCGACACGCGCCTTGCTGGATCGCCTGAAGCAGGTGGCGGACGAATTCTCGCTGCAGCACCAGGATGATGCGCGGCTGCCGTGGGAACAGCGCCGCGCGGTGACCATCATGCTGGCAGCGCGCCCGTGGATACCGAAGGCATTCCGGGCGCTGCTGCGATAGTTTAGAAACGGCGCAGGGTGCGCAGGACAGGCTGCAGCACGTCCGCACCCAGCTTGGCGGAACGGGCGCCGTTCCAGCCAACCAGTTCATCCGGATCGTTGGCGTTGTCCTTGAACGGCAGTTCCAGGGTCAGCGACAGGCAGCCGAACAGGTGGGTGATGTGCGGCGAACCCATGGTCAACACTTCCGGGGTGTATGGCGAATCAGGATAGCCATGCTCGGACTGGAAGTCCGGCGACGCCAGCTTGAAGTCGGCGATGAACTTGTCCTGGGCGGCCTTCTGCTCCCTGGTGAAGTTCGGCAGGGCATCGCTGCCGGCCACGAAGACGTAAGGCAGGCCTTCGTCGCCGTGCACGTCCAGGAACAAGTCGCAGCCGATTTCCTTCATTTTCTCCTTGACCAAGAAGACTTCCGGCGAGCGCTCCATGGTCGGCTCGTTCCACTCGCGGTTCAGGTTCGCGCCGGCGGCGTTGGTGCGCAGGTTGCCGCGCACGGAGCCGTCCGGGTTCATGTTCGGCACGATGTAGAAGCAGGCATCCTGCAGGCATTGGCGGGCATATGGATTGGCGGCGTCGAGCAGGGCTTCGACCATGCCTTCCACGAACCATTCAGCCATGGTCTCTCCAGGGTGCTGGCGCGCGATGACCCACACCTTCTTTTCGGCTGCCTGGTCGCCGATCACCAGCATGTTCATGTCGCGGCCTTCCACGGTGCTGCCCAGGTCGACCAGTTCGGCCAGCGGGTGCAGTTGCGCGGAGTCCAGCAGGGACAGGTGGCGCTCCCACGAATACGGCTCGAAGTAAGCGTAGTAGATGGAATCGTGTTCCGGCGCGTGCTCGATGGTCATCACTTCGCCATCGAAGGAAGTCGGGACGCGGAACCAGTTGTCGCGGTCGTAGGACGCAACGGCGTTATAGCCCTTCCAGCCCTCGGCATAGGCAGCCTTGCCGGCATTCAGGAAACGGATGGTCAGCGGCACGGCCTGCGCGCCCTGCACACGGAAATAGAACCACTGGATGATGTCCGCATGCGAGTCCTTGCGGATATTGACATCGATATCGCCAGCGGAGGTAACGCTGACCACATCGATGGCGCCAGCGTCGAACTGGCTGCTGATCTTGATAGACATTGTGTGTCCTGTCGGAAAAATGAAGCGCCGTCGCGCGAAGCCCGACATGATACACCGAATGAAAGTCGGGGTCAGGTCTGGCAATCCGCCATTTTGGCGGATTGCCAGACCTGACCCCGACTTTCATCCTGTCAGCCAGGCCCCAGCCGCCAGGTCGTCCGGCAGCTTCATTCCCCAGCGCTGCTCGTATTGGGCCCTGCCCGGCAAACCAGGGGTAAGGACAACAGCAGGCTGGCAATCCCGATAGGCCGGACCATCCTACCTCCACGGTGATCAAGCTGATGATAGCAGGCCGCCGAAGCGCTGGTGGAAGCTGGTTTCGGGTTGCGGGGCGCTTGGATCTTCGCGTTGCAGGGCGGCGAGAATGTGCCTTTCGGCAGGGCCGGAAAGCTGGCGATAGAGCTGGCTGGCCAGTTCGTAGGCGCGGGCGCCGGGCCAGGGCTCGGGCAGCAGTTCGATTGGCAGTTGCGGGTCGTGCAGCTGTACGCGCCGGTAGGCGTGGATCAGCAAAGTGCGCAGCACGAAGGCTTGCTCGGGATCGATTTCGCCTGCCTCGGCCAGCAGGCCGGGCACGGTGCTGAAGTTGGCGACGAACTTCTCATAGCCGGCGGCCACTTCGCTCAGGTCCCAGCCTTCGGCCACCATCTCGCCCAGCGGCCGTGCGCGCAGGCCGGGCACTTCGCTGGCCTGTACCACATATACCTTCTGCAGCAGTCCAAGGCGCGACAGCAGGGCTTCCAGCGCCTCCACATCGCCGGCGGGATGGCCGGCGATGCCGGGCGCGATCACGCTGTAGCCTTCCCATAACAGCTCCTTGCGCAACTGGCTGCGCGCCGGGGCGTCGAGGCCATCGGCGGCCAGCACCAGGGTCCACTGGCCGTTCCAGTGCACATTCAGCGGCGCGTAGATGCGACGAAAGGCGCGGCTGAAGCGGCGCATGGCGTCGGGCGTGATGGCATAGCTGCTGCGGCGGCCGTCGCGCTGGGCGCCCAGCCAGCCTTCCTGCGCCAGGCGGAATACGGAGGTGCGCAGCAGGCGGTCGTTGACGCCGAAGGGAGCCAGCAGTTCGATCAAGCTGCCCGTCCACACCATGCCCCCGTGCGGGACGATGGCGTCGCCGAAGATGGTCATCACCAGCGATTTGGAGCGCGGCGGGTCGCTGGCCAGGAATTCTTCGATCCAGCCATTGATTTTCTGGTTTTTTTGCATAGACCGATTTTATACACTGTCATTGATCTAGATACAGAATTTTTAAATGACACACAAAATTCGTTTGCAAAGCAGTTTTTGTATCGTATTATGAAGCTATCCCGAACAAGGAGGCCCTCCTTATGTACGCACAAATGGTGGAAACTGGCCTGAAAAAGGTCCAGACCGCAGAAGATATGGACGCGCAGGAGCGCGAATTCCAGGCGCGCATCGACGCCGGCATCAAGATCGAGCCAAAGGACTGGATGCCGGAGGCTTACCGCAAGACCCTGATCCGCCAGATTTCCCAGCATGCCCACTCCGAAATTGTTGGACAGTTACCTGAGGGTAACTGGGTGACCCGTGCCCCGACCCTGAAACGCAAATCCATCCTGCTGGCCAAGATCCAGGACGAAGCCGGTCATGGCCTTTACCTGTACAGCGCCGCCGAAACCCTGGGCGTGTCGCGCGACGAATTGCTGGCGGCCCTGCACAGCGGCAAAGCCAAGTACTCGTCCATCTTCAATTACCCGACGCTGAGCTGGGCCGACATGGGCGCCATCGGCTGGCTGGTGGACGGCTCGGCCATCATCAACCAGATCCCGCTGTGCCGCTGCTCTTATGGCCCGTATTCGCGCGCCATGATCCGCGTCTGCAAGGAAGAGTCCTTCCACGCCCGCCAGGGCTACGACATCATGATGTCGCTGGCCAAAGGCACGCCGGAGCAGAAGGCGATGGCGCAGGATGCATTGAACCGCTGGTGGTGGCCGTCGCTGATGATGTTCGGCCCGTCCGACGCGGCCTCAGTCAACAGCGCGCAATCGAGCGCCTGGCGCATCAAGCTGTTCTCCAACGACGAACTGCGCCAGCGCATGGTCGACCAGACCGTGCCGCAAGCAGAATTCCTGGGCCTGACCATCCCCGACCCTGACCTGAAATGGAACGAGGAGCGCGGCTCCTACGACTTCGGCGAAATCGATTGGGAAGAATTCCACCAGGTCCTGAAGGGCAACGGCCCTTGCAACCGCGAGCGCCTGCGCACCCGCGTCAAGGCTTATGAAGACGGCGCATGGTTCCGCGACGCGCTGGTGGCGTACGCCGACAAACACAATAAGGAGCAGGCTGCGGCCTGAGAGGAGACAAGATGAGCAAAGAATGGCCACTGTGGGAAGTCTTCATTCGCAGCCAGCACGGCCTGGCGCACAAGCATGTGGGCAGCCTGCATGCTCCCGATGCGGAGATGGCAATCAACAACGCGCGCGACGTCTACACGCGCCGCAACGAAGGCGTGAGCATCTGGGTGGTGCGCGCTTCCGATATCGTTGCCAGCGCACCGGCCGACAAGGGCCCGCTGTTCGAGCCTTCCAACAGCAAGGTGTACCGCCACCCGACCTTCTTCCCGATGCCGGAAGAAGTGAAGAACCTGTAAGGCTTCCTGCTATGGATAACAAGGTCAATTACCTGCTGCGCCTGGGCGACAACGCCATGGTGCTGAGCCAGCGCCTGTGCGAATTGTGCGGCAAGGGCCCGGCGCTGGAAGAGGACATGGCGCTGTCGAACGTGTCGCTGGACCTGCTGGGCCAGACCCGCATGTGGTACACCTACGCCGCAGAACTGGAAGGCGCGGGCCGCGACGAGGACAAGCTGGCTTACCTGCGCGACGCGCATGACTACAAGAACGTGCTGCTGGTCGAGCAGCCGAACGGCAACTATGCACACACCCTGGTGCGCCAGTTCTTCTTCGATACCTGGCATTACTTCCTGATCGGCGCGCTGACCAAGAGCAGCGACCCGCGCATCGCGGAGATCGCCGAGAAGTCGCTGAAGGAAGTGACCTATCACCTGCGCCGCAGCGGCGACCTGATTGTGCGCCTGGGCGACGGCACCGACGTGTCGCACCAGTTCACGCAGACGGCGATTGACGAACTGTGGATGTACACCGGCGAGGTGTTCAACTACGACGCGGTGGATGAAGCCATGGTTGCGGAACGCGTTGCGCCCCCGGCTGCCATGCTGCGCGAGCAGTGGCTGTCGCACGTGTCGGATATCCTCGGAGAAGCGACGCTGGCCATGCCAGCGGCCGACGCCTGGATGCAGAAGGGCGGCAAGCAAGGCCGCCATACCGAACACCTGGGCTACCTGCTGGCGGAGATGCAGTTCCTGCAGCGCGCTTACCCGGGTTCGGAGTGGTGATGGACGCAGCGCGTGTCTGGACGCTGCTGGAGCAGGTCTCCGATCCGGAAATCCCTGTGATCTCCGTAGTGGACCTCGGCATCGTGCGTGATGTGCAGGTCACCGGGGCATCGTCCTGCGCGGTCACGATCACGCCGACTTACTCGGGCTGCCCGGCCATGCAAGTGATCGCCGACGCGGTGCAAGGCGCGTTGCACGATGCGGGCATCAGGCAGGTCGACATCATCACCCGCCTGTCGCCCGCCTGGACGACCGACTGGATGAGCGATTCGGGCAAGGCCAAGCTGAAAGGCTACGGCATCGCGCCGCCGGCACAGCGCGTGGTCGACATCAGCGGCCTGCGCGCCCCGCGCCCCTCCGCCGCGCCGTTGGATCCGCTGAAGGCCGGAGTTGCCCGCGGCGCGGTGTCGGCGCCGAAAGTCGTTTGCCCGCACTGCGGCTCCAGCCACACCGAAATCACCAGCCAGTTCGGCTCCACGCCCTGCAAGGCGCTGTACAAGTGCCTCGATTGCCGCGAGCCCTTTGACTACTTCAAGTGCCACTGACACCATGAGCAAATTCTATCCACTGTCCGTCGCCAAGGTGCAGCAGGAGACCCGCGACTGCATCGCCGTCACCTTCGCCGTGCCTGCCGAACTGCAGGAAAGCTTCAAATACCAGCAAGGCCAGCACCTGACCCTGCGCACGAACATCAATAACGAGGACGTGCGCCGCTCGTATTCGATCTGCTCCGCCGTGCAGGACGGCGCGCTGCGCGTGGCGATCAAGCGCACGCCGGGCGGCATGTTCTCGACCTGGGCCAACGAAGCGCTGAAGCCCGGTGCGACCATCGAAGTGATGCCGCCCATGGGCCACTTCAACGTGCCGCTGGATGCGGGGCAGAGCAGGAGTTACCTGGCTTTTGCGGCAGGCAGCGGCATTACGCCTATCCTGTCGATCATCAAAACTACCCTGATGACCGAGCCGACCAGCCGATTTACCCTGTTCTACGGCAATCGCGCTTCCTCGTCCGTGATCTTCAAGACGGAACTGATGGAGCTGAAGGATGCCTATCTTGAACGACTGAACATTGTCTATGTGATGTCGCGCGAGCAGCAGGATATTGAGCTGTTCAACGGCCGCATCACAAAGGAAAAAACCGAGCAGTTCCTGCAGCACTGGATCGACATCAAGGACTACGACACCGCCTTCATCTGCGGACCGGAAGACATGATGCTTGGTGTCTCCGCTGCCCTGCAGGAGGCTGGCATGCCAAAGTCGAACATCAAGATTGAGCTGTTCGCTGCAAGCATTCCAAAGCACCAGCACAAGCCGCGCGTGCAGGCCGATGCAGCACCGCACCTGACGGAAGTCACCGTGATCATGGACGGGAATGCGGCTTCGTTCACCATGGAGAAGGACAAGGAGTCGATCCTGGATGCCGGTTTGCGTGCGGGTCTCGATATGCGTTACTCCTGCAAAGGCGGCGTATGCTCTACCTGCCGCTGCAAGATGGTGGAAGGCAAAGTCGACATGGACGTCAACTACGCGCTGGAAGACTACGAGATTGCACGTGGCTTTGTATTGAGCTGCCAGGCGTTTCCGGTCACTGATAAAGTGATTATTGATTTCGATCAGGCTGAATAAAACCGGAGAACCGGTGTCAGACCCGCAGGGTCCGACACCCGGCCCGCGACCGCCGCGTATCAGTGTCTGACCCTGCGGGTCTGACACTGGTTTACCTGGTTTAAAAAGGAGACATGAATTGAGCTACGAGAACATCAAGTTTGAAATCGCAGAAGGCGTCGCCACCCTGACCCTGAACCGCCCTGATAAGCTGAACAGCTTCACCCAGGCCATGCACCTGGAAGTACGCGAAGCCCTGTCCCAGCTGCGCGCCGACAAATCCGTGCGCGTGCTGGTGCTGACCGGCGCCGGCCGCGGCTTCTGCGCCGGCCAGGACCTGGGCGACCGCGCAGTCGCACCAGGCGGCGCAGCAGTGGACCTCGGCGAATCCGTCGAAAAATTCTACGCCCCACTGGTGCTGGCGCTGCGCGAACTGCCGATGCCCGTCATCTGCGCCGTGAACGGCGTTGCTGCCGGTGCCGGCGCCAACCTGGCCCTGGCCTGCGACATCGTGCTGGCCGCCAAATCCGCCAGCTTCATCGAAGCCTTCTGCAAACTGGGCCTGATCCCGGACACCGGTGGCACCTGGCACCTGCCACGCCTGATCGGCCACGCCCGCGCCACCGGACTCGCCATGCTGGGCGAAAAGCTGTCCGCCGAACGCGCCGAGCAATGGGGCCTGATCTGGAAAGCGGTTCCCGACGAAGAACTGATGAGCGAAGCCATGGCCATGGCCAAGCACTTCGCTACCGCCCCGACCAAGGGACTGGCCTTCACCAAGCACGCGCTGCAAGCCAGCTACGGCAACACCCTGTCCGACCAGCTAAAGCTGGAAGGCGAAATGATGCGCGAGCTTGGCTACAGCCACGACTACCGCGAAGGCGTGGACGCCTTCATCAACAAGCGCACTCCAAACTTCAAGGGGGAATAAGCATGGCGGCTCTGGCGAAAGGCAGTGTCGTTGCCATCATCGGCAGCGGGGCAATGGGTTCCGGCATCGCGCAGGTCGCAGCGGCTTCCGGCTACACGGTCAAACTGTTCGACACCCGCGCGGAAGCGGTGGATAAGGCGATTGCCGATATCGGCAAGGTGTACGGCAAGCTGGTTGAAAAAGGCAAGATGTCCGGCGCCGATGCCGACGCCGCGCGCAGTCGCCTGCACGGCGTAGCCGGCCTGGCGGACGTCGCCGATGCAAAGCTGGTAGTGGAAGCCATTGTCGAAAACCTGGACGTCAAGCGCAGCCTGTTCGCCGACCTTGAAGGCATCGTTGCCGACGACGCCATCCTCGCCACCAATACTTCCTCGATTTCCGTCACCGCCATTGCCGCCAAGCTTCGCAAACCGCAGCGCCTGGTCGGCATGCACTTCTTTAACCCGGTGCCGCTGATGGCGCTGGTGGAAGTGATCAGCGGCCTGGCCACCGATGCCGCCGTGGCCGAAGCCGTGTACGACACCTCGATCGCCTTGGGCAAGAACCCGGTGCACGCTAAGTCTACGCCGGGCTTCATCGTCAACCGCGTTGCGCGCCCGTACTACGCCGAAGGCTGGCGCCTGCTGAACGAACAGGCCGCAGATGCCGCCACCATCGACGCGGTGATGCGCGAAGGAGGCGGTTTCCGCATGGGCCCCTTCGAGCTGATGGACCTGATCGGCCACGACGTGAACTACTCCGTCACCGAATCCGTATTCCGTGCCTACTACAACGACCCGCGCTTCACGCCGTCCGTGCTGCAGCAGGAAATGGTGAACGCGGGTTTCCTGGGGCGTAAGTCCGGCCGCGGCTTCTACGATTACAGCGAAGGCGCGGCAGCACCGCTGCCGCGCTCCGAAGCGCCGCAGCCGCTGCCGGAGTACATCGGCTACAGCTTCGAGCCGGGCGACCACACCGCGATCGCGACCACGCTCATCGAGCGCCTGAAGGCGCGCGGCGTTGCCGTCACCAAGCGCAATTCCGCCGAAGGTCACCGTTCGTCCGAAGCACCTGCCTTCCATACCAACGGCGCCGCCATCTACCTGACCGACGGCCGCACCGCCACCCAGCGCGCACGCGACGACAAGCATGACGACATGGTGGTGTACGACCTGGTATTCGACTTCAATGCTTCGCCGCGCATTGCCATCGCGTGCAGCGACCAGTGCAGCCCGCGCGCCATGGCATCGGCCATCGGCATGTTCCAGGCTGCCGGCTTCACCGTGACGCGACTGGATGACGTGCCAGGCCTGGCCGTGATGCGCACGGTCGCCATGCTGGCCAACGAAGCGGCCGACGCCGTCAACCAGGGGGTATGCAGCGCGCAGGCGGCCGACCTGGCGATGCAAAAGGGCGTCAACTATCCGCGCGGCCCGCTGGCCTGGGCGGACATGGTGGGCGTCAGGCACATCGTGACAGTGCTGGAGAACCTGGCAACCAGCTACGGGGAAGACCGCTACCGCGTGTCGCCGCTGCTGCGCCGCCGCGAACAGAGCGGAGCCAGGATCCATGCATGACCCAAAGATGCACCCGCAGGCCCTGGCCGAAGCGGCAGGCGCGGCGATGTTCGCGCGCGATGCCGCCAGCCAGGCCCTCTGCATGAAGTTGGTAGAAATCCGCCCCGGCTATGCGCGCATGACCATGCCGGTACGGAGCGATATGCTGAACGGGCACCAGACTTGCCACGGCGGCTTTATCTTTGCGTTGGCGGATAGTGCTTTCGCATTCGCGTGCAACAGCCATAACCACACGACGGTTGGCGCGGGCTGCACGATCGACTACCTCGCCCCCGGGCGGATGGATGACTTGCTGACGGCGGAGGCGGTTGAACGAACGCTGGTCGGCAAGACCGGCATCTACGATGTCACCGTCAGCAACCAGGAGGGCAAGATGATCGCCACTTTCCGCGGCAAATCGCACCGCGTCGCCGGAGAGGTGGTTCCAACCCATAGCTAGTTGATGGAGGTAGCACCGTGGTCCAACGCATTCCCGCCCCTTCCGACCTGGAGCCGATCGAGCGCGCCAGCCGTGACGAATTGCAGGCGCTCCAGCTGGAACGCCTGAAATGGTCGCTGATGCACGCTTACGAGAACGTGCCGCACTACCGCAAGGCCTTTGACGAGAAGGGTGTGCATCCGAACGACCTGAAGTCCCTGTCTGACCTGGCCAGGTTCCCGTTCACGGACAAGAAGACCCTGCGCGACAACTATCCCTTCGGACTGTTTGCCGTGCCGCGCGAAAAAGTCGTGCGCGTGCATGCCTCCAGCGGCACTACAGGCAAGCCAACCGTGGTGGGCTACACCCAGCGCGATATCGACATGTGGGCCGACGTGGTGGCCCGTTCCATCCGCGCAGCGGGCGGCCGCGCCGGCGACATGGTGCACATCTCCTACGGCTACGGCCTGTTCACCGGCGGCCTGGGCGCGCACTATGGCGCTGAACGCCTGGGCTGCACCGTGATTCCGATGTCCGGCGGACAGACCGAAAAGCAGGTACAGCTGATCCAGGACTTCAAGCCATCGATCATCATGGTCACGCCGTCCTACATGTTGAACATCGTCGAGGAATTCCAGCGCCAGGGACTGGACTGCGCCAAGTCCTCGCTGCAGGTGGGCATCTTCGGCGCCGAGCCTTGGACCAACGCCATGCGCGGAGAGATCGAACGGCGTGCCGGCATCGACGCGGTAGACATCTACGGCCTGTCGGAAGTGATCGGCCCAGGCGTCGCCAGCGAGTGCATCGAATCGAAAGACGGCCCGGTGATCTGGGAGGACCATTTCTACCCCGAGATCATCGACCCGGAGACAGGGGAAGTGCTGCCCGATGGCGAAGAGGGCGAACTGGTGTTCACTTCCCTGAGCAAGGAAGCCATGCCGGTGATCCGCTACCGCACGCGCGACCTCACGCGACTGCTGCCGCCGACTTCGCGCGCCATGCGCCGCATCGGCAAAATCACCGGCCGCTCGGACGACATGCTGATCATCCGCGGGGTGAACGTGTTCCCGACCCAGATCGAGGAGCAGATCTGCAAGCTGCCCAAGCTCGAACCGCAATACCAGCTGGTGGTAACCCGCGACGGCCACCTCGACAAGCTGGAAGTGCTGGTGGAGCTGCGCGCCGGACTGGCGCGCGCCGACGCAGGCGATGTCGCGCGCGAACTGGAACAGCGCATCAAGACCAATGTCGGCGTGAGCACCACCGTCACGCTGGTCGGCGTGGGCGGCATCGAACGCACCGCGACCGGCAAGGCCAAAAGAGTAATCGATAAACGACCCAAGGAATAATAATGACCGAAGCATTCATCTGCGACGCCGTTCGCACACCGTTCGGCCGCTACGGCGGCGCACTGGCAGGGGTGCGCGCCGACGACCTGGCTGCCATCCCGATCGCAGCGCTGATGGCGCGCAATCCTTCCGTCGACTGGAAACAGGTGGACGATGTCTATTACGGCTGCGCCAACGGCGCCGGCGAAGACAACCGCAACGTGGGCCGCATGGCCGGCTTGCTCGCCGGCCTGCCGGTGGAGGTGCCGGGCAACACCATCAACCGCCTGTGCGGTTCTTCGCTGGATGCAGTCGGCATCGCGGCCCGCGCCATCAAGTCGGGCGAGGCGCAACTGGTGATTGCGGGCGGCGTGGAAAGCATGACCCGCGCGCCTTTCGTCATGGGCAAGGCCGACAGCGCGTTCTCCCGCAGCGCGAAGATCGAAGACACCACCATCGGCTGGCGCTTCGTGAACCCGCTGATGAAGGCGCAGTACGGCATTGACTCGATGCCGGAGACCGCGGAAAACGTGGCCGAGCAATGGTCCGTTGCACGCGCCGACCAGGATGCCTTTGCCATCCGCAGCCAGCAGCGCTGGGCAGCCGCCCATGCCGCCGGCTTTTTCAAGGGCGAGATCGTGCCTGTCACCATCGCGCAGAAAAAAGGCGAACCCAAGGTGATCGACACCGACGAACACCCGCGTCCGGACACCACCATTGAGGCGCTGGCCAAGCTGAAAGGCGTGGTCAAGCCCGATGGCACGGTCACCGCCGGCAATGCCTCCGGCGTGAACGACGGCGCCTGCGCGCTGCTGCTGGCATCCGCCGCGGCGGTCGACAAATTCGGCCTGAAGCCGCGCGCCAAGGTGCTGGGCATGGCGACTGCCGGCTTGGCACCGCGCATCATGGGCTTCGGTCCATCGCCGGCCAGCAAAAAGCTGCTGGCGCAACTGGGCATGACCATCGAACAGATGGACGTGATCGAATTGAACGAAGCCTTTGCCGCGCAGGGCCTGGCAGTGACCCGCGACCTGGGCCTGAAAGACGACGATTCCCGCGTCAACCCGAACGGCGGCGCGATTGCCATCGGCCACCCGCTGGGCGCGTCGGGTGCGCGCCTGGTGACCACCGCGCTGAACCAGCTCGAACGCACCGGCGGCCGCTACGCGCTGTGCACCATGTGCATTGGCGTCGGCCAGGGCATCGCGCTGGTGATCGAGCGAGTCTGACCATGCCTTGCTACGAGATCAATGGCGTGCGGCCTGTGGTCCATCCTACGGCCTATGTGCACCCGACCGCGGTGCTGATCGGCGACGTGATTGTCGGCCCGCGCTGCTACGTGGCGCCGCTGGCTTCGCTGCGCGGCGACTTCGGGCGCCTGATCCTGGAAGAGGGCGCCAATGTGCAGGACACCTGCGTGATGCACGGCTTCCCCGGCGGCGACACGGTGGTCGAGCAGGATGGCCACATCGGCCACGGTGCAGTGCTGCACGGTTGCCGCATCGGCCGCAATGCCTTGGTGGGCATGAACGCGGTGGTGATGGATAACGCGGTGGTGGGCGCAGAGAGCATCGTCGGTGCAGCAGCCTTCGTCAAAGCCGGCATGGAAATCCCGCCGCGCAGCATGGTGGTCGGCGCGCCGGCCAAGATCCTGCGCCAGGTCAGCGACAGCGAGATCACTTGGAAGACGCTGGGCACCGGCCAGTATCATGAGCTGGCCGTGCGCTCGATGCAGACGATGGTGGAGTGCCAGCCCGACACCGAGGCTGCGCCGGGCCGCCAGCGCATGCAATGGGACACTTCGCTGCCTATGCACCTGCACAAGCAGGCATTCGACAATAAACAGTAATCGGAGACTACAAATGGTACACACCCTGCAAAGCTTCATCGGCGGCCGCTGGCAAGGCAAGGAAGCCGCGACCGCGCTGCACAGCGCCCTGGACAACCGCGTCATTTACCACACCCACGCCGAACAGCTGGACTTCGCTGAAGCCGTGCACTACGGCCGCAAGACCGGCATCCCGGCCCTGATGAAGCTGGACTTCCAGACCCGCGCCCAGCGCCTGAAAGCCTTGGCGATGTACCTGATGGAGCGCAAGGAAGAACTGTATGCGATCTCGCACCTGACCGGCGCTACCCGCCCGGATAGCTGGGTCGACGTGGAAGGCGGCATTGGCACCCTGTTCGCCTACGCCAGCATGGGCAGCCGTGAGCTGCCTTCATCCAACGTGCTGCATGAAGGCCCGGCCATGGCGCTGGGCAAGCGCGGCGGCTTCTCCGGTACTCACATCCTGGTGCCGCGCGGCGGCATCGCGGTGCACATCAACGCCTTCAACTTCCCGATCTGGGGCTTGCTGGAAAAGTTCGCGCCTTCCTTCCTTGCCGCCATGCCGTGCATCGGCAAGCCTGCCAGCGCGACGTCCTACCTGACGGAAGCCCTGATCCGCATGATCAACGATTCCGGCCTGCTGCCGGAAGGCTCGCTGCAGCTGGTGATCGGCAGCACCGGCGACCTGCTGGACCGCCTGGGCGGTGCAGACGTGGTGACCTTCACCGGTTCCGCCGACACCGCGGCCAAGCTGCGCTCCAACCGCAACCTGATCGCCAACTCAGTCCCGTTCACGGCCGAAGCCGACTCGCTGAACTGCGCCATCCTGGCGCCGGACGTCACGCCTGACGATCCCGAGTTCGACCTGTTCGTGAAGGAAGTGCAGCGCGAAATGACCACCAAGGCGGGCCAGAAATGTACCGCCGTGCGCCGCATCATCGTGCCGCACCAGCATGCGGACGCGGTGGCGGAAAAACTGCGCGAACGCTTGGGCAAAGTCGTGGTGGGCGATCCTTCGGTGGAAGGCGTTCGCATGGGCGCACTGGCCTCGAAAGACCAGCAGCGCGACGTGGCCGAGCGAGTAGCCCAGCTGGCGCAAGGCAATGAAATCCTGTTCGGTGGCGCCGGATCGCTGAAGCTGGTGGGCGAAGGCGTCGAGAACGGCGCCTTCTTCTCGCCGACCCTGCTGCTGTGCCGTAACGCCCTGACCAACGATGCCGTGCACGACGTGGAAGCCTTCGGCCCGGTCAGCACCATGATGACCTACGACTCCATCGACGAGGCGCTGGAGCTGGCTGCGCGCGGCAAGGGTTCGCTGGTGTCGACCCTGGTGACCAAGGACCCGGCAACCGCTGCCTACGCCGTGCCGATCGCGGCTGCCTCGCATGGCCGCGTGCACGTGCTGGATCGCGAAGCTTCGGTGGATTCCACCGGTCACGGCTCGCCGCTGCCGCAACTGAAGCACGGCGGTCCTGGCCGCGCGGGAGGAGGAGAGGAACTGGGCGGCATCCGCGCGGTGCGTCATTTCCTGCAGCGCTCCGCGGTGCAAGGCTCGCCGACGATGCTGACTGCCATCACCGGCGAGTACGTGCGCGGTGGCGCGGTCAAGGAAGGTGACATCCATCCGTTCCGCAAGTGCTTTGAAGACCTGGCAATCGGCGATTCGCTGCTGACCCATCGCCGCACCGTGAGCGAAGCCGACATCGTCAACTTCGGCGGCATTTCGGGCGACTACTTCTACATGCACTTCGACGAGATCGCCGCCAAGGACACCCAGTTCGGCAAGCGCATCGCCCACGGCTACTTCGTGCTGTCGGCGGCGGCGGGCCTGTTCGTGTCCCCTGCGCCCGGCCCGGTGCTGGCCAATTACGGCCTGGACAACCTGCGCTTCATCACCCCGGTAGCGATCGGCGACACCATCCGCGCCCGCCTGACCTGCAAGCGCAAGGTCGACCGCAACCGTACCGACGACAAAGGCCGTGGCCAGGGCGTGGTGGCGTGGGACGTGCAGGTGACCAACCAGAACGACGAACTGGTTGCAAGCTACGACATCCTGACTCTCGTATCCAAGCGCGCCTGACGTTCCAGCATATGCCAGCAAGCGGTGCCGCCGGCGGCGCCGCTTGCCACCATGTGCAGGGCGTAGTTCCAGGCCTGCATCACAGGGCCGTCGTCGCATGCATAAGCGTCGACCCCCAGCACGGTGCCGAAGACAGCAAGGGCCGTCACGACACCCGCTGAGGCGAAATAGCTCCAGCGGCGTGTTCCCAGCCGGTTGGCCACCTGGATGGTCAGTACGTACGGAAACAGGGCGCTGACAAAGGCGCAAAGCCAGGAGGTCCCGAAAAGCATGACGGCACCCACGATCTGGACGCCGACCTGCATGGTGAAGGTAAAGGTGCCGCATGCTGCTGCAGCAGTGACAGCGGCGAGGTATGCCACATTTGCGTGGCGAAAGGTGATTGTGTTTTTCATGTCCCGCACTGTAGCGGGCGAATGTGCGGCCAGTATGAACCTGCTGTGAAACGCAGCTACATCGTCATTATGTAGATCACGCCTGCAAACGCCAGAATGATCAGCGCCACGGCCGACCACTTCAACTTGTAATGACGTGCATGGCAGCGCTGGCAAACCCGCATTTTCGCACCGCCACCGCTTGCCAGCGGGAGCTCTTCATAGGTATTCCAGTTGATTTCAGCAGCGCAGAGCGCGCAGGTACCGCGCTCATTACGCCTTCCGCCGCGCCATTGCCGCAGCCGGTCGGTCACTAGCGCCGCCACCAGCAGCGCACTAAATAGCAGGAACAATATCTTCATTGTGCGCCGACTTTAGCATAAGCCAGCAAGCGCTGCCCGCTGCAAGTCCGGCGAGGAAAAGCATCGGGGCCAGCCGCACCAGATGACGCGCGGAATAGGCGCATGCCAGCAGCGGCAGGAATGCCATGGCGGTGAGGACTGCACCGCCGATGAAGAAGCATGGGCTGCGGATGCCGCGGCGCACGGCCAGCGTCATCGCACCTGCAAAAGGCAGGACCGAGGCGGCGAAAGCCATGATCCATGCCAGTACCAGTGTAGCGAGGGGAAAGCGGAAGGTTTTATCGCCGTTCACGACGAAGTCCCACAGCTCGTTGCCGAAGACGAAGGTGAGCGCGGCGCAGCTAACCGCAAGGAGGTGGGCGTACATGACGCGCTGCATCGAAGTAGAGATGTTCATGAGCGGTACTTTAGATGGCCTGTATGCGCTCAGAATGAAGCGATTATGAAATGCCACAAGCGGACATGGATTCGCTACACTGCGGGCTGCGCCGCTCTTAACTTCTTAAGGTAAGCATGAAATTCATATCGCTGGCGGCAATTGCCGCCATGGCCCTGCTGACGGGCTGCACTTCGGTATCCGGAACCAGGTTTGCGCAGCAGGAGGCTGGCATGCCCAAGCTGTCGCCCGGCCAGGGCCGCGTGTACTTCTATCGCGTTGACGCGCTCACAGGGCGGCGGGATGACGGCCCCGGTCAAGCTGGATGGGATCGTGGTGGGCGACTCTCTTCCAGGCGGCTACTTCTATGTCGATGCAGCGCCGGGCAAACACGAAGTATCCGCCGCTACCAGGGTTACCAGAAAGCTCAGTTTCGTTCTTGAACCCGGGGAGACCAGGTATGTGCGCACCAAGGCGCAGTTTGAGGAGAAGGTCGGCCGCGTGGTGCCGGAACTGGTCAGCGCCGAAGAAGCCCGCAGGGAACTGCCGTCCCTGAACTTCACCGGCGCGCCAAAGTCCAACTGATCAAGCCTGCAATCCGAATGGATCGTCGATGGAGTGAGATGGCTTTGTGAACCAGCGCGGGCCGTCCTCCGCCATGTAGAAGTGGTCTTCGTGGCGCACGCCAAATTCGCCTGGCACCACGATCATCGGCTCGTTCGAGAAGGTCATGCCGACGTCCAGCGGCGTCTTGTCGCCGCCGACCAGGTATGGCCATTCGTGGATGTCCAGGCCGATGCCGTGGCCGGTGCGGTGCGGCAGGCCTGGCAGCTTGTATTCCGGGCCGAAGCCGGCCGCCTGCAGTGAACGGCGCGCGGCCATGTCCACTTCCTCGCACGGCACGCCCAGCTGGGCTGCTTCAAACGCGGCCTGTTGCGCCGCTTTCTCCGCATTCCACACGGCGCGCTGGCGCTCGCTCGCTTCGCCGTACACATAGGTGCGGGTGATGTCGGAAATGTAGTTGTGCAGCTTGCAGCCGGTGTCGATCAGCACCGTGTCGCCCTGCTTCAGCGTCTGCACGTAAGAGACGCCGTGCGGGAAGGAGCTGGCCACGCCGAACAGCACGATCACGAAGTAGGATCCGGCCGGCGCGCCCACCTTGCGGTGCGCCTTGTCGATGAATTCCGCCACCTCGGTGGTGGTGATGCCTTCGCGCAGGATGCTGGCGGCGGCGATATGCACGGCCAGGGTCATGTCCTTGGCGCGCTGCATCAGGGCGATTTCCGCCTTCGACTTGCGGGTGCGGCAATGGGCAGTGACGGGGCGCGCGTTTTCCAGCGCATAGCCTTCGGCCAGGGGGCGGATGCCGTCGAAGATGAAGAAGGCGGCGCTTTCGTCGATGCCGACGCGCGGCGGCTGTGCGGCATTCGGCACAATGCCCATTTTCTTCAGGACCGCGATGAACAGCGCATATGGGCTTTCATGCTCATGCCAGCAGTTGACGGCGCCTTCCACCAGCATGAAGTCGTTCAGCGTATCTTCTTCGAAGGCGGGGGCGATGTATTCGACGGCGCCGCTGGCTGGCAGGATGGCGCCGACCATGCGTTCGCTCGGGTACCACTTGGTGCCGGTGAAGTAGAGCAGGTTGGAGCCTGCATTGATATAGATGGCGGCAATGCCTTGCTGGCGCATGTAGGCTTGCGCCTTGTCGATGCGTGCCAGGTGTTCATCCTTGCCGATCGGCGTGGCGCCCGCCGTCATGTCCGACAGGGATGCCAATGCCTCTTCGATAGTCTTGCCGCCGATACCAATGCCCATGCTGCCTCCTTAAAAACAAGGGAAACATCATAGCACCGCAAGGACGGAAAAAAGCCGGCTATGCAGCTATCGTATCGGGGGATGACGATAGCCGCATACCGGCCGGGATGACGAGTCTTACTGGACTTGCACGCTTACCTTGTCAACAACGAAGGAAGTCTGCAGCGAGTAGTCTTCCGTCATGTTGAAGTGGATACGCACGGTCTGGCCCTTGTACGGCAGCAGGTTGAAAGTGCGGATCTGGTAACCGCTGGCCGGCATGGTGTTGTTGTAGGTTGCCAGGGTGCCCAGGGTGGTGCCGGAGCTGTTCTTCACGGACACGACCATCTTGTCGTACACGGTGCTGCCCGACTCGTTGGTGTCGATATGCAGCGCGAACGACAGGGTGGCCGACGTTGCGGTGGCCGGGATGGTCACGGTCTGGTACAGGGTTTCGGTAGCGGTCGTGCCGTTACCGCCCAGCCATGCGAAGCGGCTGCCTTCGTAGGCCGTCTGGCCGCTGTAGTTGCCGATCACGCCGGTGCTGCCAGCCCATGGCGAAGTGCCGGACTCGAAGCCGCCGTTGACAATCAGTTCGCTCTGCGGCGGCGTGGTGCCCACGGTCAGGGTGGCGTTGTTCGAGGTGGCGGTTTTTGCTGGCGACGAGGAGTCGCTGACGATGGCCTTGAACACGGCGCCATTGTCCGCTGCCTGCGCGGTGAACGAGTAGGTCGCCGAAGTGGCGCCCGAGATCTGCGTGCCGTTGCGGTACCAGGCGTAGCTGTAAGGCGTTGTGCCGCCGCTGGCACCCACGGTGAAGGTTGCGGTGCCTCCGGGAGCGACCGTCACGTTGTTCGGCTGCGTGGTGATCGTTACCGTATTCGGATTGGCTTCGTCCACGTCGCTGCCGACGTTGATTGCAGCGTATGCGCGCTTGACCGCGATCGATTCCGGGCTGCCTACGCCGTACAGTTCTTCCGCGGCCTGCACCGTCTTGTTGCGCGCGTCGGCATAATTGGTCGACGAGGTGAACTTGGTGGTGTTGGCCTTGAACCAGATGCGGAACGCCTTGTCGTTGCCGATACCGGTCATGGCCAGCGGCTGCTTGTTCAGGTAGGAGCTATACATCTCGCTCGAGGACGAGGAATTCGAGCCCTGGGACAGGAAATAGAACATGCGGTTGTTCGGACCCGAGGAGTAGTGCACGTCGATATTGCCCAGGGTGCTGCTCCAGGCATCGCGCGATGCGCCGTCCTTGGAAGGCTTCCACATCCAGCGCAGCGGCTGGCCGGACTTGCTGATCTCCTTGCCCATCATCCAGTCGTTGCCGGACGGGATGGTACTGCCGGTGCCGCCGGCGCGGGCATAGGCCTCGACCATATCGCCGGTGATGTCGGAGTTCGATTCATTCAGGCCGCCGGACTCGCCTGAGTAGTTCAGGTTGGAAGTGGCATCGGTCACGCCGTGGCCCATTTCGTGGCCGATCACGTCGATGGAACCCAGGCTGTAGAAGCTGGAGCCGTCGCCGATGTACATGCACTTGCAGCTTGGGTCGAAGAAGGCGTTGTCGTAGTTGTTGTCGACGTGGACGGCGATGTAGGTCGCGGTGTTGTTGCCGTCCAGCGAAGACCAGCCCACCACGTTCTTCAGCGTGTCGTAGGTGTTCATCAGGCCCCACAGCGCGTTCACAGCGGCGGTCTGGCCGTTGGCGTTGGTGGTGCTGCCGCCGTTGTATTGCTGGCCGTCGCCCCAGGTGTTGGTGCTGTTGGTGTAGATGGAGCCTGGGCTTGGGTTGTTGGCCGACGAATGGTTTGCATTGGTGATGGCCATGCCGCCATAGGTGCCGCCGGTGCCGCGCGAGGAGTCCAGCATCTTGTAGGTGGAGCCGGACAGGGTCGTGTTGATCGGCACGTCGCCGTTGTACTGGCTATGGCCGACGCCGACCACGGTCTGCAGGGCGTTCCACTGCTTGATCACGGCGCCGGTCTTGGCGCTGATCACGGTGTCGCGGAACACCGGACGGTTGTCCTTGTTCATGCGAGTCTTGACCAGGTAGGCCAGCTCGTAGTGGTCGACTACTTCTTCCACGTCCATCGCGTTCAGCGCGCTTTCGGCCTTGTTGGCGGCGGCGGCGGTGCGCTGGGTCTTGACTACTGGCCAGATCAGCAGCTCGGCTTCCGGCTTGATGCGATGCTGGGTGCCCGGTGTACGCGATACGGCGATGCGGATCGCCTCGTCGGCGCCAAAGGCAGCAGTGGTTTCCGGTGCGCCCCTGCCCGAGGCCCTGGCGGCGCGCGAAGCGTCCAGGCCATTGCGGCGGTCGGATGCGGACTCGCTGACGATATTGCCGTTTTCATCGGTGACAACGACGGACTCGGAACCGAACACGCGCAGGCCCTGGAAGGTGTGGTCGGCGCGCACGATGCGCTGGCCGTTGACACCCGGGTGCTGTTCGCGCAGCTTGTAGCCATGCTCGCTATCGAGGCCGGCTGCAGAGCGAAGTGAATCCAGGCGCGTCACCAGGTTCGCCTTGGCTTCAACGCTCAGCGGTTGAGCAGGAGAGGCCATCAGGGTATCTGGCAGGACGCCTGCGAATGCAGGGGCGAACGAGGCGGCAACGGCTGCGGCCAACAGGCTTTTGCGAAGTTTCATCGACTCTCCTTGGGAACTTGGGTTGGTGGGGAGAGATGACGTTATGCCTGTTTTTTGTGCAAGTCAACAAACTTGCGAAATGAGTCATTTTTACTTATTTTGTATATTTTTAGACAATAGATTACGGTTTTATAGTCACCAAAAGAAACGGGGGCGGCCTGGTGAGCCGCCCCCGCCTGACTGCCGGTTACCGCCTGTTACTTGACTTGCAGGCTGACCTTATCAACCACGAAGGACGTCTGCAGCGACGAGTCTTCGGTCATGTTGAAGTGCAGGCGCACGGACTGGCCCTTGTACGGCAGCAGGTTGAAGCTGCGGACCTGGTAGCCGCTGGCGGCGTTGGCGTTGCTGTAGGTCGCCAGGGTGCCCAGGGTGGTGCCGGAGCTGTTCTTCACGGTCACGACCAGCTTGTCGTACGCGGTGCTGCCCGATTCCGCGGTGTCGATATGCAGCGCGAACGAGAAGTTCGCCGACGTCGCGGTCGATGGGATGGACACGGTCTGGTACAGGGTTTCGGTCGCGGTGGCGCCGTTACCGCCCAGCCATGCGAAGCGGGTGCCTTCGTACGCCGACTGGCCGCTGTAGTTGCCGATCACGCCGGTGCTGCCGGCCCATGGCGTAGTACCGGACTCGAAACCGCCGTTCACGACCAGCTCGGATTGCTGGGTGGTGCCCACGGTCAGGGTCGCGTTGTTCGAGGTCGCGGTCTTCACCGGCGACGACGAGTCGGTGACCACGGCATTGAACACGGCGCCGTTGTCGGCCGCCTGCGCGGTGAACGAGTAGGTAGCCGAAGTGGCGCCCGAGATCTGGGTGCCGTTGCGGTACCACTTGTAGCTGTAAGGCGAAGTGCCGCCGGTTGCGCCTACGGTGAAGCTGGCGGTGCCGCCTGCAGCCACGGTGATGTTGTTCGGCTGGGTGGAGATTGACACGCCGGTGCCGCCTGCTTCGTCGACGTCGGTGCCGACGTTGATCGCAGCGTATGCGCGCTTGACAGCGATCGATTCCTTGCTGCCCACGCCGTACAGTTCTTCCGCAGCCTGGATCACCTTGTTGCGCGCGTCGGCATAGTTGGTCGACGCGGTGAACTTGGTGGTGTTGGCCTTGAACCAGATGCGGAACGCCTTGTCGTTGCCGATACCGGTCATGGCCAGCGGCTGCTTGGTCAGGTACGGGCTGTACATCTCGCTCGAGGACGAGGAGTTCGAGCCTTGCGACAGGAAGTAGAACATGCGGTTGTTCGGGCCCGAGGAGTAGTGCACGTTCAGGTTGCCCAGGGTGCTGCTCCAGGCATCCTTCGACGAGCCATCCTTGGAAGGCTTCCACATCCAGCGCAGCGGCTGGCCGTTCCTGGCGATTTCCTTGCCCATCATCCAGTCGTTGCCGGACGGGATGGTGCTGCCGGTGCCGCCGTTGCGGGCATACGCTTCCACCATTTCGCCGGTGATGTCGGAGTTGGACTCGTTCAGGCCGCCGGATTCGCCGGAGTAGGTCAGGTTGGAGGTGGCGTCGGTCACGCCGTGGCCCATTTCGTGGCCGATCACGTCGATCGAACCGAGGCTGTAGAAGCTGGAGCCGTCGCCGATGTACATGCACTTGCAGTTCGGATCGAAGAAGGCGTTGTCGTAGTTGTTGTCGACGTGGACGGCGATGTAGGTGGCGGTGTTGTTGCCGTCCAGCGAGGACCAGCCCACCACGTTCTTCAGCGTGTCGTAGGTGTTCATCAGGCCCCACAGCGCATTCACTGCGGCGGTCTGGCCGTTGGCGTTGGTGGTGCTGCCGCCGCTGATGTACTGCTGGCCGTCGCCCCAGGTGTTGGTGCTGTTGGTGTAGATCGAGCCGGCCTGCGGGTTGGATTCCGGCGAGTGGTTGGCGTTGGTGATTGCCATGCCGCCGAAGGTGCCGCCTACGCCGCGGGTGGAGTCCAGCATCTTGTAGGTGGAGCCGGACAGGGTGGTGTTGATCGGCACGTCGCCGTTGTACTGGCTGTGGCCGACGCCGACCACGGTCTGCAGCGCATCCCACTGCTTGATCACGGCGCCGGTGGCGGCGTTGATCACGGTATCGCGGAACACAGGACGGCCGTCCTTGTTCATGCGGGTCTTGACCAGGTAGGCCAGCTCGTAATGGTCGACCACGTCTTCCACGTCCATCGCGTTCAGCGCGCTTTCCGCCTTGTTGGCGGCGGCGGCGGTGCGCTGGGTCTTGACCACCGGCCAGATCAGCAGTTCGGCTTCCGGCTTGACGCGGTGGGTCTTGCCGGCAGTGCGCGAAACGGCGACGCGGATCGCTTCGTCGGCGCTGAAGGCTGGCGTGGTATCAGGAGCGCCCTTGCCGGTGGCGCGCGCGGAGCGATGCGCGTCCAGGCCGTTGCGGCGGTCGGATGCGGACTCGCTGACGATGTCGCCGTTTTCGTCGGTGACGACGACGGACTCGGAACCGAACACGCGCAGGCCCTGGAAGGTATGGTCGGCGCGCAGGATGCGCTGGCCGTTGGCGCCCGGGTGCTGTTCACGCATCTTGTAGCCGTGCTCGCTGTCCAGGCCTGCGGCGGAACGGCGCTCGTCCAGGCGCGCAGCCAGGTTGGCCTTGGCTGCAAGGCTCATCGGCCGGGCCGGCGCGGCCATCATGGTTTCTGGCAGGACGCCTGCAAATGCGGGGGCGAAAGAGGCGGCTACAGCTGCAGCCAGCAGGCTTTTGCGAAGTTTCATCAGCTCTCCTTGTGAGCGTTGGGGTTTAGGGAGAGCGGGAAGTTATGCCTGTTCTTTATGCAAGTCAAAAAAGTTGCGAAATAAGTCGTTTCTACACTTTTTGTTCAGTTTTAGACATTTGATTACATTTGCGTGGTTGTTGAACTAGCTTGCCTCGCGACGAAATGGCGCACGATTGGCGCGATTTGTAGGGAAGTTACAACGAAATAGAGGTGTTTTTCTAGTTTCGTGTTTGACGCAACACAAATATGTATCAAATTGTCACACTCATGTTGCACTAGTTGAATTTTGCGTTTTACACTAGCCCGTCATTTGTTTGACGTACCACTTAGTGAGGGCGCATCACTCATGTTGTCTATATCTACCAAAGTCGAAAGGATCGTCACGGAGTCGCCCTTCCTGAGCGAAGGTCTGCGCCGTGGCCTGATCAACCTGTCGGAACTGGCGCGCCAGCTGCAGCCGCAGCTCCAGAACGACCTGTGGAAGCCCGTCGGCCAGGCGGCCGTGGTCATGGCCTTGCGCCGCGTGGCCGGGCGCCTGCCGGACAAGGATGCACAGGAACTGGTGCTGGCCCAGCAGTCCGGCCAGCTGACCGCACGCACCGACCTCGTCGAATTCACTTTCCGCCGCTCGGACCGCATCGATGAATGCCACCGCCAGCTGCTGGAGCGTTCGGGCACGGGCCACGGCCTGTACCTGACCGTCACCCGCGGCAGCGAGGAAGTGGTGGTGATCTGCAGCCGCCCGTTCATCGGCCTGGTCGAACAGATCTTCGCCGGCGAGCGCCTGCTGGCGCGGCTGGAGAACCTGAACGCCGTCACGCTGCAGCTGACCGCCGATTCCTGGCGCACGCCGGGCATCTATCACGCCATCCTGAAGAAGCTGGCGTGGGACAAGGTCAACCTGATCAACCTGATCTCGACCCACACCGAGCTCACCCTGCTGCTGGAGAAGGAACACACGGGCGCCGCCTTCAGCGTCCTCTCCAACATGATCGCGCACAAGCACTGATGTACACTTCCCTGTAAGGAGAACTTACAGGGAGTTCGCATGGGCTTGAAAGACACGCAGCGGGTAGTGCCGGCATTGCGGGTGGCGAGCTACGCCGCCAGCAAGCCTTTCTATGAGTCGCTTGGCTTTCGCGAGGAGTGGACCCACCACTTCGAGCCCGGCATGCCGACCTTTGCCTCGATGATGCTCGATGGCATGGAAATTTTCCTATCAGAACATTCGGGCGACTGCCAACCGGGCGGGCTGGTACACTTTTATGTTCCGGACGTCGACGCCTTGTACGACGACTTCCTGGAGTACGGCGTGAACGTCGAGCAAGCGCCGAACAATGACCTGGGAGCGGACCTGCGCGTGATGTCCGTTCTCGATCCAGATAACAACCGGCTCAAATTTTTGACCCAGACCCATTGGGAGTAAGCGCAATGAAGAAAGCGCTGTTGTTCGCAGTACTTGGCATGGCCGCCGCGTCGCAGGCCGGCGCGCAAGGGCTGTTCAAGTGTACGGTAGACGGCAAGGTGACCTACCAGTCCATGCCATGCGCCAAGGGCGGCGCCCCGCTCGATTACCCGCCGCCGCCGACGGCCGCCCAGGTAAAGGCGGCCCAGGCGCGCGCGCAGGAAGACCGCGAGCGTGTGGACGAACTTGTCGTGCGCAACCGCGAAGCGCGTGCCAGACAGGCCAAGGAGGAAGAGGAAGCGTCGAAGGAGGCCGCCGCCAGTGCGCCAGTGGCAAAGAGCAGCTGCGATTCGCTGCGTTCCCGCCGCGAAGAATTGTACGGCCGGCGCAATGAGAACCGCCGCAATTCCCAGCTCGATGCCATGGCCAAGACCCAGGACGACATCGACAAGCTGGAGGCCCAATACACCAAGGCCTCCTGCGGCCCGCTCGACTGAGGGGCCGCTGCGCCGCGCTGTCTTATTGCGGTGCGGCGGCGGCAGGGGACGTAGCGGCTCCCTGCTGCGGCGCGACCGGAACGGCCTGCAGCGACATTTCACGCAGCTTGCCCAGCACGGCCTTGTCCTTGACCAGCGTGACAGGGCTGATCTTGCCCATGTCCTGATTGACCAGGTAAGCGACCAGTGCCCCAGCGATCGCGCCGCCGGCGGCCGCTTGTCCGTAGCTGAGGCTGCTATGTTTGACGGCGGCACGGCCAGCCACCCCACCTGCGCCGCCAACGGCTGCCATCAGGCCGACGCTGATTTTTTTCGTGACCGGGTCCTTGGCATAGCCGACATCGGCGCAGCCGACGCCTGCGGCTGGCGCTTCGTGCGGCACGCCGTCCATTGTGGTGTACATGTAAATGTAAGGCATCTTCTGCGGATCGTTGGGGATGTAGAAGCCGCCATCGTTGTAGCCGCGCTTGGCGCCGGGATTCCCGGGCTGGAACATTGAGATGCCGCCCTGCGGGGCACGGTAGTAGGTGCCGTCCGCATCCACTTTTTCCGAAACGTAGGGGCCGCGCTCAAGGCGGGTTTCGGTCACCAGCTTCAGGATACCGGCTTCATCGACGGCCGTCATGGCCTCGGGCAGCTGGATGCAGGTGATATTGGCCGGCGTTGCCAGCTGGTCCGGCGCGATCAGCGGGGCGTTGTTGGCGCAGCCGCCGAGCATTGCGCTGGCGGCCAATGGGAATAGCAGTTTCTTGTACATGATTATCCTGTGGTATTGACCCCGGAAACGGACCGGTCACCACAGGATAATTACTTCATGGCAATCTTGCAATAAAATAATCAGGTTTGCCCAGATTACTTTTTCTTTTCTTCCTCAGGCTGCGAGAAGTTCAGCTCGGGCTGCTGTTCGTCGTCCTGCTTTTGCGCAGGTAGCGATTCCGGAGCCGCCGGCTGCTCGATATGCAGGTCGCCCGACTCCACCTTGCCGCCCGTGCCCCGGTCGAGGAAGGCGGTGACGGTTTGCGGCAGCGCAGCCACCAGCAGCACCATCAGCATTTGCAGGCCGACCCAGGGCAGGGCGCCCCAGTAGATATCCGAAGACTTCACTTCTTTCGGCGCCACGCCGCGCAGGTAGAACAGCGCGAAGCCGAAAGGCGGGTGCATGAAGGAGGTTTGCATGTTCACGCACAGCATCACGCCGAACCATACCAGCGCCGCCGATGCCGCCGCCTCCGGACTGCCCATCAGCGGCTCCAGTTGCGGCGCCAGCACCTTCTGCGCCACCGGCGCCAGCATCGGCACCACGATGAAGGCGATCTCGAAGAAGTCGAGGAAGAAGGCGAGGAAGAACACGAACAGGTTCACCACCAGCAGGAAGCCGATCCAGCCGCCCGGGATGCCGTTGAACAGGTGCTCCACCCACAGCCCGCCGTCCACGCCCTGGAACACCACGGAGAAGCAGGTGGAGCCGATCAGGATGAACACCACCATTGCCGTCAGGCGCATGGTGGACTGGTAGCTCAGGACGATCAGGTCGCGCAAGGACTTGATCTGGCTGGCGCGGATCACGATCCAGGCCACGCACACGTACAGCACGGCCAGCGCGCCCTGCACGACAGGCTTGGCGCCTTCCACAAAGGCGCCCAGCAATGCCGCGGCCGCCAGGGCCGCCATGCCGATGCGGAAGAATATCTTGTCGCGACCGTTGAATTCCGGATGGCGCAGGGCTGCCAGGATCACCGCGCCCAGCGCACCCATGGCGCCCGATTCGGTCGGCGTCGCAACGCCCAGCATCATGGTGCCCAGCACCATGAAGATCAGCACAGCGGCCGGCACGATGCCTTGCAGGCATTGCTTCCACAGCGCCCAGCCGCGCGGGCCCAATTCGTTCTGCGGCGCCGGCGGCAGCCATTGCGGCTTCACGCGCGACAGGATGAAGGTGTACAGCGCGAACAGGCCGATCTGCACCAGCGAAGGGCCCCAGGCGCCCAGGTACATGCTGCCGACGTCGGCGGCAGCGGTCGGGGTCTTGAGCTGGTCGGCCAGCACCACCAGCACCAGCGACGGCGGCACCAGCTGGGTGATGGTGCCGGAAGCGGCCAGCACGCCGGTGGCGTAGCGCATGTGGTAACCGTAGCGCATCATCACCGGCAGCGAGATCATGGCCATGGCGATCACCTGCGCCGCCACCGTGCCGGTGATCGCGCCAAGGATGAAGCCGACGATGATCACCGAGTAGCCCAGGCCTCCGCGCACGCCGCCGAACAGGCGGCCCATGGAGTCGAGCATGTCCTCCGCCAGGCGGCACTTTTCCAGCACCGCGCCCATGAAGGTAAAGAAGGGGATCGCCAGCAGCAGGTCGTTGGCCAGCACGCTGCCGAAAATCCTTTGCGGTACTGCCTGCAGGAAGGGCACGCCGAAGAAGCCCTGCGCAATCGCGATAAAGCCGAAGAACAGGCCCACCGCCAGCAGCGAGAACGCTACCGGGAAGCCGACCAGCATGAATACGACCAGGCCACCGAACATCAGCGGCGGCATCATCTCCAACGGAATCATTGCACTGGCCTTTCGTATTTGCTGTCCAGGTTGGCTTGGCCGGCGAGGTGGGCGATGCGCTTGATCAGTTCAGAAATGCCTTGCAAGGTGAGCAGGGCAAAACCGACGGGCACCACGAACTTGATCGGCCAGCGCGCCAGGCCGCCGGCGTTGCTCGATTGTTCCATGATGGCCCAGGAAGGCAGGAACAATGATTCCCACGACAGCCAGGCAAACAGGATGCAGGCCGGGAACAGGAAGAAGATGATGCCGAAGACGTCGATCCAGAGTTGCTTGCGCTCGGAGACGTGGCCGTAGACCAGGTCGACGCGCACGTGCTCATTGCGCTGGAAGGTGTAGCTGGCGCCAAGCATGACGGCGGCGCCAAACAGGTACCACTGCATTTCGAGCAGGGCGTTGGAACTCCAGTCGAAGCCATAACGGATCATGGCGTTGCTGGCGCTGATGAAGCATGAGGCGAGAATCATCACATTGGCCAGCTGCCCGCAGCGGTAGCCAAGGCGGTCAAGCCAATGCGACAGGCGAAGAAACTCCTGCATTGCGTCTCCTGGTGATTGGATTATTTATTGCAAGGATATTAGCCGAGAATCCCCCCGAATTGAATCGCTCCCCGGCGACGGTTGACGTTTCGCCACGAAAAAACTGGACAGGTGACAATTAAGCATTTAAGATATTCGTTAAATGCTTAATTAAATAAAAGTAGTACTCCGGCATTGGCTGGAGCGCCCGTCGGGTATAGACTAGAGGCCTCGCCGCGTTGCGGTGCCCCTCAACAGAAAACCAGCATGTCGGACAAAGTATTTGAAGCATTGGCATCGACGCCACGTCGACTGATCCTCGCCTATCTCTCTGAGCAGGAGATGACGGCCGGGGAGGTGGCTGCCCGCTTTGAAATGAGTGCGCCTGCGGTTTCCCGTCATTTGTCCGTCCTCGAAGGTGCAGGGTTGGTCAGCAGCGAGCGTCGCGGCCAGTATGTCTATTACAAGCTGATGTCCGACAACCTCGTCAATACGCTGACGCAGTTTGCCTTTGCGCTGTGCCCGGTCGCCGGTCCAATCAAGCGCGAAAGCAAGGCCAGGAAAAAGGCCGGCGAAGCGTAAATCGCCAGTACACGCAGACCGCAATGATGGCCTTTCATGGGCCATGGTTTCTTGCACGCTTTTTTTGACTTAAAGGGGCAACGCATGGACGTTGGGGCATACCGCAACGGAGTCAAGGCCTACACGCCTTTCTTCCTTCACTGCTACGACCTGCTGGTGATCGGCATCTTTACCAGGTATTTCTGGAAGTGCGAGGGGCAGCGTTATATCGACATCTACCGCCGGCATGCCGGGCGCCGCCATGCCGACATCGGCGTGGGCACCGGATACTTCCTGGACCATGCCGGGCTTGACGAGGGAAGGCAGCAGATTGCCCTGATCGACCTGAATCCGAACTGCCTGCGCCACACGGCACAGCGCCTGCAGCGCTACGTCCCCGATTGTCATGTGCGCAACGCGTTCGAACCCATTTCCATCGGCAGCACGGTCGATTCAATCTGTATCGGCGGCCTGATTCACTGCGCGCCGGGGACGATGCGGGACAAGGGCCGCATTTTCGACGCCATTGCGCCGCTGTGCGCACCCGGGACGACGCTGTTCGGCTACACGCTGCTGGGCAAGGATGCGCCGATGTCCTGGTACGCCAGGGCCCTGATGGGCTTCATGAACTGGCTGAAAGTGGTGGACAACCGGGACGACTCGCTGGACGCCCTGCACGCCGAATTATCGCAACGATTCAGCCAGGTCGAAGTCTGGCTGGTTGGATGTAACGCTTTCTTCACTGCCAAAAACCATAAGGATGCTACAAGATGAACATCGCTCAAACGGAACGCATCATCGACGCCGACATCGCGGAAGTATGGGATAAAGTCTGCTTTTACGAGGAAGTGAAAGCCAGGCCGAACTGGTTCCTGCGCTGGACCTTGCCCCTGCCCGTGAGGACAGTCGGCGACCACAAGACGGTAGGCACCCTGTGCCGGTGCGAGTATGGGGACGGGCAGTACATCATGAAGCGCATCACGAAGTCGACGCATAATGCTGCGCTTGAATTCAGCGTGACCGAAGCCAGCGAACAGTTCCAGCGCCATCTCGCGCTGAAGGGCGGCAGCATCCATTTGACCCGCCTGTCCGGCAGCCAGACGCTGGTGAGCATGGCCACCAGCTACGAGCCCAAAGGATCGGAAAGCGCTTTGCGGCGCCTGCTCGTGGACCTCGTGATCCGCTCCATGCACCGCTTCGTCATGCGGGACATGGCGGACAGCATCCGCCACGCCCGCAAGGCTCAACCTGCCAACTGCTGACGCACGCGGGAAATCGCCGCGCGCACCTGGTTCGGCGCCGTGCCGCCAACGTGGTCGCGCGCCGCCACCGAGCCTTCCAGCGTCAGCACCGCAAATACATCCTCGCCCACCAGCGGCGAGAAGGCACGCAGCTGCTCCAGCGACATCTGTGCCAGGTCGATCTTCAGGTCGTCGCAGGCGCGCACCGCATGCGCCACTGCTTCGTGCGCATCGCGGAACGGCAAGCCCTTCTTCACCAGGTAGTCGGCCAGGTCGGTCGCAGTGGCGTAGCCCTGCAGCGCGGCCGAACGCATCGCCTCCGGCTTGACGGAGATGCCGCCCGCCATGTCGGCGAAGATGCGCAGGGTGTCGACCACGGTGTCGACGGTGTCGAACAGCGGCTCCTTGTCTTCCTGGTTGTCCTTGTTGTAAGCCAGCGGCTGGCCTTTCATCAGGGTCAGGAGGCCCATCAGGTGGCCGTACACGCGGCCGGTCTTGCCGCGCGCCAGTTCCGGCACGTCCGGGTTTTTCTTCTGCGGCATGATCGAGGAGCCGGTGCAGAAGCGGTCGGCGATGTCGATAAAGCCGACGCGCGGGCTCATCCAGATAATCAGTTCTTCCGACATGCGCGACACGTGCATCATGAGCAGCGAGGCGGCGGCGGTGAACTCGATCGCGAAGTCGCGGTCCGACACGGCATCCAGCGAGTTGTGGCACACATCGTCGAAGCCAAGGGTCCTGGCCACGCGCAGGCGGTCGATCGGGAAGGTGGTGCCGGCCAGTGCGGCGGCGCCCAGCGGCAGGCGGTTCACGCGCTTGCGGCAATCCTGCATGCGCTCGACGTCGCGGCCGAACATTTCAACGTAGGCCAGCATGTGGTGGCCGAAGGTGATCGGCTGCGCCACCTGCATATGGGTGAAGCCGGGCAGAATCACGTCCGCATTCTTCTCGGCCAGGTCGACCAGGGCGCCGCGCAACTGCTGCAGCAGGCCGGTGATGTCGTCGATCGCAGAGCGCACGTACAGGCGGATGTCGGTGGCCACCTGGTCGTTGCGGGAGCGGCCGGTGTGCAGGCGCTTGCCAGCGTCGCCAACCAGCTCGGTCAGGCGTTTTTCGATATTCAGGTGCACGTCTTCCAGGTCGAGCTGCCATTCGAACTGGCCGCCGTCGATCTCGGCGCTGACCTGGGCCAGGCCTTTCTGGATCGCAGCCAGGTCGGCGGCCGGGATGATGCCTTGGGCAGCCAGCATGTCGGCGTGCGCCAGGGAACCCTGGATGTCGGCCTTGGCCATGCGCTTGTCAAAAAACACCGAGGCGGTGTAACGTTTCACGAGGTCGGAAACAGGTTCGGAGAAGCGAGCGGACCAGGCTTCCGCCTTCTTGGAGAATTGATCTGTCATAGTGGCTTTGCGGTGAGATTTGCACGAGAAATTCAAACGATTATAAATTAGTAGGAGAGTCAATGAAGAAGTTAGCAAGTTTGCTACTGTTGGTGCTGGCCAGCGGTAGCGCCTTCGCGCAGGGTGCGCGTCCGTCCGACGTGGCATCCGTGGACGGCATCGTGGCCGCCCTGTACGACACCATTTCCGGCCCCGCCGGCAAGGCGCGCGACTGGGACCGCCTGCGTTCCCTGTTCCGCAACGATGGCCGCATGGTGGTGCACAGCACCGGCAAGGATGGGGCGCTGAATACCCGCGTACTGTCGCTGGAAGACTACATTACCCGCGTCACGCCGGTGTTTGCGAAGGAAGGCTTCTACGAATCCGAACTCGCGCGCAAGGGCGAGGAATATGGACAGATTGCCCAGGTCTTCAGTACCTATGAGGCGCGCCACGCGCCGGCGGACAAGCCTTTTGTGCGCGGCATCAATTCGATCCAGCTCGTCAATGACGGCAAGCGTTGGTGGATTTCGCAACTCCTGTGGCAGCCGGAGGGCGAAAAGACCCCGCTGCCGGAGCGCTACCTGAAGCCGCAATAAACAAAGTGTGCGCCGGCGCGCGATAAGGTTTTACTCCACCGTTGCGTCCGGCTACACTGTCGGAAAGGTATTACCCAGATGTCTAGCAGCGATGCCAGTGAGCAAGCAGAACAGGAGGCCATCGTGAAGCTGTACTCCCCCGCCGGCCTGGCCCGATTGGGCCTGGCCTTGCTAGCCGCCTGCGGCCTTCCTATCCACGCCCGCGAAGCGCCGCCCAAGAATCCCGTGCCGGCAACGACCGGGCGCACCAGCACCACGCCGCCGCCCGACGCGCCGTCCAGGCCTCCGGCGGCGCCGCCTTCGACTCCCGCCCCATTGCCCGATACGGTCGCCCCAGTGCGCATCGTGGCGGGCGCCAGCGCTACCGTCAGCGGCGGATCGGCTGCCATCGCACCTTCTCCCGTGGCGGCGCACCAGGGCTCGCTGGTCATCATCGGCGGCGGCCTGCGCGGCGACAATGCCGACGTGTGGCAGCGCGTGGTGAAACTGGCGGGCGGCAAGGGCTCGCGCATCGCCGTCTTCCCTTCTGCCGCGGGCAATCCGGAACGTTCGGCCCAGACCATCATCGGCTACCTGCGCAAGTGGGGGGCGGATGCCTTCCTGGTGCCGGTTGCGGTGCGCCTGGCTGGCAGCGATTACCGGAAGAACGCCGACGACGCAGCATTGGCGAAGAGGATCCGCGAATCGGACGGCGTATATTTTGCCGGCGGCGACCAGGGGCGCATTACCAAGGCGCTGTTGCGGGAGGACGGCACCCAGACCGCGGTGCTGGAGGCGGTGTGGGACGTGTACCGCCGCGGCGGCGTGATTGCCGGTTCCTCGGCCGGTGCGGCCATCATGAGCAGCACCATGTTCGCCAATCCGAAAGCCGTCCTGTCGATGCTGCAGACCGGCATTGCCGATGGGCGCGAGCTGGGACCGGGCCTTGGCTTCATCGGCGACGACGTGTTCGTGGACCAGCACTTGCTGGTGCGCGGCCGCTTTGCGCGCATGATCCCGGCCATGCTGGCCAAGGGGTACCAGATCGGCCTTGGCATCGATGAGGACAGCGCGATGGTGGTGAATGCCCAGCGCGAGGTGGAAATCATCGGCTACAAGGGGGCGCTGCTGATCGACCTGTCGCGCGCCGAGTGGGACAAGGAAGCGCCGCACTTCGGCGTGCGCAACGCCGTGATCAGCTATCTCGACCGGGGCGACAAATTCAATATCGGCACCCATATGTTTTTGCCGTCCAACGACAAGGCAGGCGGCCGCATCGACCCGACGCGCACCCTGGGCCGCGGGGCCGTGTTCAGCAATGACGTGCTGGGCAATAGCGCCGTGATCGACCTGATGGAACGGCTGATCGACAGCAACCAGGAAGAGGCGATCGGCATTGCCAGCGGTAACCCGCGTGCCAGCGGGACCGAGGTCGGCTTCGAGTTCCGTTTCACCAAGACGCCAGAGACGGTGGGCTATGTCTCCAGCGTGGCTGAGGCGTATTCGGTGCTGAATATCCGCCTCGATATCCGGCCTATCGAAATCACGCGGCCGCTATACAAATATAAATGACGATTTCCTGAATCCGGCGGCGGCGCAGCCGCGTATATGCCATGGCAACCAACCACAGAGGAGGAAACCATGGCACCCATCAAGCAAGCTGCTGTTCAGTTAGCCCTGCTGTCGGCCCTGGCGCCGGCGGCGCAGGCATCGAGCCACCGCGAAGCGCCATTCATTACGCGCGAACCCAAGGTCGACGGAACAGACTTCTACATGTTCCGCAGCTACGAGCCGGGGCGCGAGCAGTTCGTGACCCTGATCGCCAATTACGTGCCCTTGCAGGATGCGTATGGCGGACCGAATTTCTTCACCATGGATCCGGATGCGCTGTACGAGATCCACATCGATAACAATGGCGATGCGCGGGAAGACCTGACTTTCCAGTTCCGCTTCACCAATACTTTCAAGAATGCGGCGTTCACGGTGGGCGGCAAGAAAGTGCCGATTCCGCTGGTGATCAATGGCGGGCCGATTAACGAGGTGAATGCGGCCGGGCTGAACGTGCGCGAGACCTATACGGTGGGCGTGGTGCGCGGCGACCGGCGCGGCGTGCGCCAGGCGGTGCGCATGGCGGGCAACGGCGCCACGGTGTTCGACAAGCCAATCGATAATATCGGCAACAAGTCGATTCCCGATTATGCGGGGTATGCGGGCAAGCATGTCTACACCGTGAGTATTCCCGGCTGCGAGGTGCCGGCGCGCTTGTTTGTCGGGCAGCGCAAGGATTCGTTCGTGGTCAACCTGGGCGAAACCTTTGACCTGATCAACATCAAGGCGCCTGCGGTGGAATTCCTGGCCAATGCGGAGAAGAATGCGCGCGACGACCTGGACGACAAGAACGTGACATCCATCGAGATGGAAGTGGCGGCCCGTTGCCTGACTTCCGGCACGGAGGCGGTGATTGGCGGCTGGACCACGGCCAGCCTGCGCCAGGGACGTTTGATCAATCCGAACGGCGGCTCGAAGGAGGGCGGGGCATGGACGCAGGTGTCGCGGCTCGGCATGCCGCTGGTGAATGAGGTGGTGATCGGCTTGAAGGACAAGGACCGCTTCAACCACAGCAAGCCAGTGCAGGATGGGCAGTTTGCGGACTACGTCACCAATCCAACCCTGCCGGCACTGGTTGAAGTGCTGTTCGGCAGCGCGGGCGCCAAGGCGCCTGTCAATTTCCCGCGCAATGACCTGGTAACGGTGTTCCTTACCGGCGTGCCCGGGCTTAACCAGCCTGCGCGCGTGAAGGCATCGGAGATGCTGCGCCTGAATACTTCGATCGCCCCGGTTGAAAAGGGCGCGCAGAAACGGCTGGGCGTGATCGATGGCGATAACGCCGGCTTCCCCAACGGACGCCGGCCGGGCGACGACGTGGTCGATATCGCCTTGCGTGTCGTCATGGGCAAGCTGTGCACGCTGAACATCGGCTGCGCGCCCGGCGACGCGCCGGCGGGGGCTATCCGCTTCACCGATGGCGCTTTCCTGGACGACAGCTTCTTCAGCGCTGGCTTCCCCTACCTGAAGACGCCGATTCCCGGCTCGCCGCAGCAATAGGGGGCGCGATCATGAAACGCCTTTGTCTTGCCATGGCGGCCGTGCTGCTCGCCGGCTGCGGCGGCGGTGGTGGCGATGCCGCTTCGACGATGTCGATATCCGATCCGGTGCCGGCCCCGCCGCCGCCCGGCGACACCTTCACCTCCGCCCTCGTTGCGCTGGTCCGCAGCGCGCCTGAAACCACCGAGCCTGCCGATGTCGATGGCACGGCGCTGGGCCAGCCTGACGGCGGTGAGCCGGTCGCGCTGGAGTGAGGCCGGCATGAAGCCCGATACCTGCATCATCCGCGCTGCCGCTTCGGCCCTCGCCGCAGTTGCAGCCACGGCGCTCCCGCTGCCCGGCCTGGCCGCGCCGTTTGTGCCGCAATCCGGCGCCCAGGTGCTGGAGACGCTGCCGCGCTGGGGCGATGCCCCGGATGCGGCATTGCGCCGCCAGCGTGCGCAGATAGCCGCTGCGCCGCACGATCCTGTCCTTGCCGCAGAAGCCGCGCGGCAGTACATCGAGCGTGGCCGCGCGTCGGGCGATCCACGCTATTTCGGCTACGCGCAAGCGGTGCTGGCTCCCTGGTGGAAGTCTGCTGCGCCGCCGGTCCAGGTATTGCTGCTGCGCGCGACGCTGCTGCAATCCAGCCATCGCTTCGCCGAGTCGATCCGCGACCTGGGCGCCGTCACGCGCGCAGACCCGGCCAACCCCCAGGCCTGGCTGACGCTGGCGACAGTGCAGGTGGTGCGGGGCGAGTACGACGCGGCCGTTCGCAGCTGCGGACGGCTCTCGTCGCTGGCCAGCCAACTGGCCGGCATGGCCTGCCTTGCCAACGCCCGCGCCGCCAGCGGCCAGCTTGCAGCCAGCGAACACCTGCTGGCGCTGGCCATCGAACGCTCGGGCAGGGGCCAGGGCGCATCGTCCGCATCGGACGCCGGCTTGCGGCTCTGGGCATTGACGCTTTTCGGCGAACTGGCATATCGGCGCGCCGATGCCGTGCGCGCAGAAGAGCGTTTTCGCCTGGGGCTCGGCCTGGCGCCGGGCGATAGCTACTTACTTGGCGCTTATGCCGACCTTTTGCTGGACCAGGGACGCGGCGAGGAAGTGCAGGCGCTGCTGCGCAAGCACCTTCGCATCGATGGCCTGCTGCTGCGGCACACCATCGCCGCGTCGCGTTCCGCGCCGGCCGCGCCGGCCGTGACAAGCGCCGTTGCAGATTTGCAGGCGCGCTTCGATGCGGCTGCCCGCCGTGGCGACGCGATCCACCAGCGTGAACAGGCCCGTTTTGAGCTGCATTTGCGCCATGACGCGCGCGCTGCGCTGCAGCTGGCGCTGGCCAACTGGCAAGTGCAGAAAGAGCCTGCAGACCTGCGCATACTGCTGGAAGCGGCACTCGCGGCGCGCGATCCAGAGGCTGCCCGCCCGGCGCTGGCATGGCGTCGCCGGCATGGCCTTGAGGACAGCCTGGTCGCTTCGCTGGCACGGCAGCTGGAGGGAGGCGCACCATGATCGCCCGACAATTCCGCGCATGCAGGCTGGCCGGACTGATCTTCCTGACCTTACTGTTGGCCGCCGGCACGGCGCACGCCCACAAGCCAAGCGATAGCTACCTGGCGCTGCGCCTGGCGGCTGCCGTCCCGGCGGCGGCGCGCCAGCTGCGCCTTGTCGACGGCCGTTGGGACATTGCCTTGCGCGACCTCGATTTCGCCCTTGGGCTGGATGCCGATGGTGACGGCAAGCTGACGTGGGATGAAGTCCGGTCCCGCCATGCTGACATTGCCACCTATGCCATGCCGCGCCTCGGCCTGGCGCCGGGCTGCCGGCTGCGCGTGACAGGCCAGCAAATCGACCGCCATACTGACGGCGCTTACTCCGTCCTGTTGCTGCAAGGCGATTGCGAAAGCGGCGCCGCCTTCGCCATCGACTACCAGCTGTTCGCCGACCTGGATGCGCAGCATCGCGGCATGGCCAGCATTACGGTCGACGGCCGCACGCAATCGGCCGTGCTGGGCGGTGAGCGCACGGGGCTCGCCGCAGGCGGGGGAGATGGCGGTGGCAACGCGTGGCAACAGGCCGGCAGCTACCTGCACCACGGCATCTGGCACATCTGGACCGGCTACGACCACATCCTGTTCCTGCTTTCCCTGTTGCTGCCGGCGGTGCTGGCAAAAGGCTGGCGGCCGGCTGGCGTGGATGTGCTGCGCGTCGTCACGGCCTTCACGCTCGCACACTCCATCACGCTTTCGCTCGCGGCGCTGCAAGTGGTCGCGCTGCCAAGCCGCCTGATCGAAACCGCCATCGCGGCCTCGGTCGCGGTCGCGGCGCTGAACAACATCTGGCCTCTGGTGCAAGGCAGGCGCTGGCTGGCCGCCTTCGCTTTCGGGCTGCTGCACGGCTTCGGTTTTGCGGGAGTGCTTGGCGACCTTGGCCTGCCGAAAGGCTCGGCGGTACTCGCGCTGGCAGCGTTCAACGCGGGCGTCGAACTGGGACAGCTGGCAATTGTGGCGGCCTTCCTGCCGCTCGCATTCGCCATGCGCCGCAGCTGGATCTACAAACAGTTGATGGTGAAGGCCGGCTCGGCCGGCATCGCCGTGCTGGCCATGTTGTGGATCGTCGAACGGGCTACTGTGTAATTACATGGCCCGTACCCACGGGCCTTTGTACAGCACAGGCCCGGTCGGCCCGTTCGGATCGGGTGATCCGCCGCGCGGCTCCAGCGAGATCGCCAGCATCACGACGTCGTCGCCGACAGCGCCCGACGCGAGCGAGAACGTTGCACGCCCATCGCTTCCCAGTACGCCCAGCGAACGTGGAGATCCTTTCTTCGGAATCGCCCACAATTGCAATGACCGGTCGACCGGCACCGGTGCGCCGCCGACGATATGGGCCTGCAGCAGGCGCTTGCTGGTGTCGGCCTTCACCAGCAGGGCAGGCTGCGCTTGCTGGTCGGTCAATGTCGCGATCAGGTCGTAGCTAGGCCCGCGCAACTGCTGCAAGCTGATCGCCACCACCAGCCCCGCCGCCACTGTGGCTGATGCCGTTCCGAGCCCGAAGCCGCGCCAGAAATGCCAGCTGCTGCGTTCCGGCTTCAGGTGCAGGCGCATTTCGATATTGCGCCAGAGCTGGGGCGATGGCTCGGCCGTGTGCACGAATTCATGCATCGGCAGCAGGCGGCGCTCCCATTCCTTGACCAGCATGCGCAGGGCGGCATCAGTGTACATCCAGCCTTCGAAGCGGCGGCGTGCACCGCCGCGCAAGGTGCCAAGCACGTATTCGGCGGCCAGCTTGTCGCGCAAGGCATCGTTGCCGCGGATCTTCATGGGCCTTCTCCTTGCGACAGGCAATGCTTGAGCTTTTCCATGCCGCGCCGGATCCATGTCTTGATCGTGCCGACCGGCAGCGACAGGCGCTGCGCCACTTCGGTGTGCGACAGGTCATGGAAGAAGGCGAGGCCGATCGCCAGCCGGTGCAAGCCTTCCAGCCGCGCCATGCAAGCAATGAGCGCACGGGCGTCGCTGCTCATTTCACTCGCCTCGGCGGGTGAGCTTGTGTACTCGTCGCGAAATGCTTCATGGTCCAATTCCACCGTATCGTCCGTGCGGCGCAGGATATCCAGTGCCTTGTTGCGGACTATGGCAGCCATCCACGTCAGCGGCGCTGCCAGGCCGGCCTGGTAGTGCGGCGCCGCGTGCCAGATCGACACGAAGCCTTCCTGCAGCGCTTCCTCGGCCAGTTCCCGCTTCTGCAATATACGCAGGGCAAAGCCAAACAGTTTCGGCGCGGCTGCATCGTACAGCGCGCGAAACGCCACGGCATCCTGGCGGCCGGCCGCTGCCAGCCATGTTCTTAGCTGTTCGGGTTCGATGGGCATGGGGCCATCTTATGCCGGGCTTACGGGGCGGTCTACTGTATTCCGCAAAGCAAAGCTACAATAACCGCCACCAAAACCACACTGGAGACTTCATGTCGTACCTGAACCGACTGCTGGCGGGAGCGGCGCTGAGCACCGCGGCCGGCCTTGCGCTGGCGGCGCAACCTGCGACCGTGCGCCTTGACTATATGCACACCGGTAACGCGCTAAACGAAAGTTATGCGATCGAACAAGTTGTGATTGAGCCGTTGCCATGGCCCGGCGATATGTCCAAGACAATCGATACCACTAACCGCGGCGTGAACAAGGTTGAAGTGGCGGACGCCAAGACCGGCCAGGTGCTGTACACCCGCACCTTCTCCACCATCTTTGTTGAGTGGAAGTCGACCGAGGAGGCGGCCAAGCTGACGCGCGGCTTCCATGAGTCGGTGCGCTTCCCCAAGCCTGACCGCCCGGTCAAGGTGCGCATCCTGAAGCGTGATGAGCGTAATGAATTCTCCGTGGTGTGGAGCGTGGACGTCGATACCGATGCGATGGATGTGGTGCGCAAGCAGGATGCGGCGCCCGCCAAGCCGATCCCGATCCGTGTCAACGGGCCGAGCGAGAAGAAGGTCGACTTGCTGATCCTGGGCGACGGCTACACCAAAGCCGACATGGCCAAATTCGAAGCCCGGGCACGCAAGCTGTCCGAATACCTGTTCACGGTATCGCCGTTCAAGGAGCGGGCCAAGGACTTCAACGTATGGGCGATGGCGGTGCCGACGCAGGAGAGCGGCGTGTCGCGTCCTTCCACCAACAGCCACCATGCATCGAAGCTGGGCACGCGCTACGACATCTTCGGCAGCGAACGTTATGTGCTGACCATCGACAACCGCGCGCTGCGCGAGATTGCGCAGCACGCGCCGTATGAGTTCATCGAGATCCTGGTCAACAACGATACTTACGGCGGTGGCGGCATCTACGGGCAATTCAGCACGGCCGCCGCGGATAACGATTGGGCGAACTATCTGTTCGTGCACGAATTCGGCCACCACTTCGCGGGCTTGGCGGATGAGTATTACACCTCGCCGGTGGCTTATGCCACGGGCGGAGTGCGCATGGAGCCATGGGAGCCGAACGTGACGGCCTTGCTGGATCCGGCCAATGTGAAGTGGAAGAAGTTTGTGACGCCGGGGACTGCGTTGCCGACTGCCTGGCCGAAGGCGGAGTACGAGGCGCATTCACGCGAGTACCAGAAGATTCGAGCGCAACTGCGCAAGGATAATCGTCCGGAAGCGGAGATGAGCAAGTTGTTCAAGGAGGATCTGGCCTGGACCAATGCGCTGTTCTCGAAAGCGCCGAACCGCAAGGCCGTGGGAGCGTTCGAAGGAGCGAACTACGAAGCGACGGGCTACTATCGTTCGCAGCAACAGTGCCTGATGTTTGACCGCAGCGAGGAGTTTTGCGCGGTGTGCAGCGATGCGGTGCAGGAGACAATTGACTTGTACGCCCCGCGCTAAACCGGTAAACCAGTGTCAGACCCATAGGGTCTGACACTTGGCCTGCGGCCGCCGCGTTACAGTGTCTGACCCTGCGGGTCAGACACTAGGTTGCCGGTTCAGGTGTTCGGCGCCAACCCAGTCGGCTTGATCCGCACCGGCATCGGCTTGCCCTTGCGAGCGCGCTTGCCGAAGTGCGGCGCCAGTGCCGTCGGCCCCATGCGGTCTTCCTTCGCCTTCGCAGCATTGCCAATCCCCTGCACGGTCACGCCCTTGTCGGTGATCGCGCAAGCAGCAACCAGCTTCTCCTTGTCGGCCAGATCCATCAGGATCACGCCGCGGCCGCCGTTGGACAGCACCTTCATCTCGTCCATGCCGAACACCAGCAGGTTCGATTTCTCGGAAATGACCGCCACCGCGCTCGCGCCATCGGCCACCACGGTCGGTGGCAGCGGCTTCGCGCCCTCATCCAGCGTAATGAACGACTTGCCGCCCTTCAGTCGCGACACCATATCGCCGGCCTTGGCGATAAAGCCATAGCCCGCATCGGACGCCAGCAGTAGCTGCTTGTCGCCATTGCCCGCGAAGTAGTGCAGCAGGCGGGCGCCGCCCGACAGGTCGACCAGCGTGGTAATCGGTACGCCGTCGCCGCGCGCATTAGGCAGGGCGGCCACGGGCACGGAATACACCTTGCCGTTGTCGCCGAAGCCCAGCAGGGTATCGACCGTACGGCACTCGAATGCGCCATACAGCGAATCGCCGGCCTTGAAGGTGAACTGCGCAGGATCGTGGCCGACGCCGGACCGTGCGCGCACCCAGCCTTTTTCGGAAATGATTACGGTGACCGGTTCGTCGGCCACCTTCTGTTCAACGACAGCCTTCTGCGCTTCCTCGATCAGGGTGCGGCGTGCGTCGCCGTAAGTCTTGGCGTCGCCGTCGATTTCCTTGATGACCAGGCGGCGCAGAGTGGACGGATTGTCCAGCACGTCCTGCAGGCCTTCGCGCTCCTTGCGCAGCTCGGCCAGTTCCTGTTCGATCTTGATCGCTTCCAGGCGTGCCAGTTGGCGCAAACGGATTTCCAGGATGTCTTCAGCCTGGCGGTCCGACAGCTTGAAGCGTTCGATCAGCGCCGCCTTCGGCTCGTCCGAATTGCGGATGATGGCGATGACCTCATCGATGTTCAGCAGGACGATCTGGCGGCCTTCCAGGATGTGGATGCGCTCATCGACCTTGTTCAGGCGGAACTGGGTGCGGCGGGTCACGGTGGCGAAGCGGAATTCAATCCACTCGCCCAGGATTTCGCTGATGCCTTTCTGGCGCGGGCGGCCATCGCCGCCGATCATCACCAGGTTCATCGACGCTGAAGTCTCCAGCGAGGTGTGCGCCAGCAGCATGTGCATGAACTCGGTCTGGTTCTGGTTCTTCGATTTAGGCTCGAACACCAGGCGCACAGCGGCCTCGCGGCCGGATTCGTCGCGCACCTTGTCCAGCTGGCCAAGCAGCAGGCCCTTCAGCGCAACCTGTTCCGGCGATAGGGCTTTCTTGCCCAGTTTGACCTTTGGATTGGTCAGCTCTTCGATTTCTTCCAGCACCTTCTGCGATGAAGTACCTGGGGGAAGTTCGTATACAACTGCCTGCCACTGGCCGCGCGCCAGTTCTTCGATCTTCCAGCGAGCGCGTACCTTCATCGAGCCGCGGCCGGACGCGTACATGTCGTCCAGTTGCGCGCGCGGAGTGATCAACTGGCCGCCGCCAGGGAAGTCCGGGCCCGGGATCAGTTCCATCAGTTCCGCGTGGCTGATCTTCGGATTGCGGATCATCGCCACGGCAGCTTTCGCCACCTCGGTCAGGTTGTGCGAAGGGATTTCGGTCGCCAGGCCCACAGCGATACCGGAGGCGCCGTTCAGCAGCACCATCGGCAGGCGCGCCGGCAGCAGGGCCGGTTCTTCGTACGAGCCGTCGTAGTTCGGGATGAAGTCCACGGTGCCCTGGTCGATTTCGTCCAGCAGCAGTCGCGAGATCGGGGTCAAGCGGGCTTCGGTGTATCGCATTGCCGCTGCGCCGTCGCCGTCGCGCGAGCCGAAGTTACCCTGGCCGTCGATCAGCGGATAGCGCAGCGAGAAATCCTGCGCCATGCGCACCAGCGCGTCGTACACCGACTGGTCGCCGTGCGGGTGCAATTTACCCAACACGTCGCCGACCACGGTGGCGGACTTGCGCGGCTTGGCGGTCGGGCCCAGGCCCAGTTCATTCATCGAGTACAGGATGCGGCGCTGCACCGGCTTCTGGCCGTCGCACACGTCCGGCAGGGCGCGGCCCTTGACCACGGAAATGGCGTAATCCAGGTAGGCGCGCTCGGCGAAGGTCGAAAGGGTCAGCGATTCGCCGCCGTCATCACCGCCGCTGCCGCCATTTGGCGGCAGTTCCGGGGTTGGTTCGTCAAAGAGATTTGCTTGAGTCATAGTTTTTACTTTCTAACTGGTAATTCGGCCGGGTGGCCGTCCCGTCTGACCCGCGGAGTCAGACACCAGGCCCGCACCGGTCGCGTACCAGTGTCTGACCCCGCGGGTCAGACACTGCTTTACCGGTTTTAGATATCCGCTTCCACTTCGTTGCCGTGTTCTTCAATCCACGCGCGGCGGGCGGCGGCTTCGCCTTTGCCCATCAGCATATTGAAGCGCGAGGAGGAGTAGCTGTGGTCGAAATCGCCCAGCGACACCGGCAGCAGGCGGCGGGTGTCCGGGTTCATGGTGGTTTCCCACAGCTGCTCGGCGTTCATCTCGCCCAGGCCCTTGAAGCGGGAGATGGTCCAGGAGCCTTCCTTCAAGCCGTCCTTGCGCAGCTTGTCTTCAATGGCCACCAGTTCGCCGTCGTCCAGCGCATACAGCTTCTGGATCGGCTTCTTGCCGCGCGCCGGTGCGTCAACGCGGTACAGCGGCGGACGCGCCACGCAGATGTGGCCCTTGTCGATCAGGGCAGGGAAGTGGCGGAAGAACAGGGTAAGCAGCAGCACCTGGATGTGGGAGCCGTCGACGTCCGCATCGGAGAGAATGCAGATTTTGCCGTAACGCAGGCCAGACAGGTCAGGCGAATCGCCATGATTGTGCGGATCGACGCCGATCGCCACCGCGATGTCGTGGATTTCGTTGTTGGCGTACAGGCGGTCGCGGTCAGTCTCCCAGGAGTTCAGCACCTTGCCCCGCAGCGGCAGGATGGCCTGGAACTCCTTGTCGCGGCCCATCTTGGCCGAACCGCCCGCCGAGTCGCCCTCGACCAGGAACAATTCGGTGCGGGTCATTTCGTCCGATTCGCAATCGGTCAGCTTGCCCGGCAATACAGCCACGCCTGACGACTTCTTCTTCTCGACCTTCTGCGCGGAGCGCAGGCGCGATTGGGCTTGCTTGATCACCAGCTCCGCCAGCTTCTTGCCGTAGTCGATGTGCTGGTTCAGCCACAGTTCCAGCGCGGGCTTGGAGAAGGTCGATACCAGGCGCACCGCATCGCGCGAGTTCAGGCGCTCCTTGATCTGGCCCTGGAATTGCGGGTCCAGCACCTTGGCCGACAGCACGAAGGAAGCGCGGGCAAACACGTCTTCCGGCAGCAGCTTCACGCCTTTCGGCAGCAGCGAGTGCAGCTCGACGAAGTTCTTCATTGCGCCGAACAGGCCTTCGCGCAGGCCCGATTCGTGGGTGCCGCCGTTCGGGGTCGGAATCAGGTTGACGTAGGATTCGCGCACCACGGCGCCTTCCTCGGTCCATGCCACCACCCAGGACGCGCCTTCGCCTTCGGCAAAGCCTTCCGCATCAGGGGTGGCGAACTGCTCGCCCTCGAACAGGGGGATCAGGGTTTCGCCGCCGGAGGTGGTTTGCGCCAGTTGCTCGTTCAGGTAGCCGCGCAGGCCGTCCTTGTACATCCAGGTCTGTTCGTCGCCGGTCTTGGCATTCTTCAGCGTGACCGATACGCCGGGCAGCAGCACGGCCTTGGAGCGCAGCAGGCGTTGCAGCTCGACCTGCGAGATCAGCGGCGAATCGAAATACTTCGCATCCGGCCAGGCGGTCACGCGGGTACCGGACTTCTTGCCATCCTTCGGCGCCGGCTGGGAGCTCAATGGCTCGACCAGGTCGCCGTGTTCGAAGGCGATCTGGTGGAAACCGTTGCCGGCGTCGTCTTTACGCCACACTGCAATTTCCAGGCGCTTGGACAGCGCGTTGGTGACGGATACGCCGACACCGTGCAAGCCACCCGAGAAGGCGTAAGCGCCGCCCGAGCCCTTGTCGAACTTGCCGCCCGCGTGCAGGCGGGTAAAGACGATTTCCACCGTCGGCACGTTTTCTTCAGGATGCAAGCCGACCGGAATACCACGGCCGTCGTCTTCGACGGTGATGGAACCGTCGGCATTCTGCGTCACGATGATGTTTTTGCAATGGCCGCCCAATGCTTCGTCCGAGGCATTGTCGATCACCTCCTGGATGATGTGCAGCGGGTTCTCGGTGCGGGTGTACATGCCCGGGCGCTGCTTGACGGGTTCCAGTCCTTTGAGGACGCGGATAGATGATTCGCTGTAGTCGGAAACTGGTTTTTTAGTGGCCATACGTGTTATTGGTAATGCAAAGTGCTGTGATTGTATACAGTATTTTCCGGTTTGACGGATCGCATGCTTGCGCATTCTATCCGCTACGGCCGGTGGCGCAAGGGAATCGCAGCGTTAAAATGGGTTTTATGACTACAGATCGGCGCCCGTTCGCAGTCAGGCTGGTCGGCTTCCCCCAGGAAGCCGAGCGCGCGCTCGCGCTGGGACTGGCCAAGGCGCCCGCCGACGGACCGGCCTATCTCTGCCTGACCGAAGACAGCCTGCAGGACCCTGATATTTACCTGGCCAACGGCACGGAACTGAAAGCGCTGGCAGCCATCGCATCGTTGGCTGCAGGCGACATCCGGCCGGCGCTGGTGCTGGGAGCGACCGGCGTGCTCCTGCCATATCCGAACCTGCCGCTACCAGTGCAGTGGAGCGCCATGTATGCGGAACTGGGCCGCCTGCTCCAGCGCCGCGCCGACGTGCTGGCCGGCCTGTCGGCTTCCGTCGATTCGCTGGTACCCGAGCGTCGGCGCCGCGAGCGGCTCGACCTCGATCTGACCGATCCCGCTGTCTATGAAAAGATGCGCAAGCCGCGCCGCGAGGGCGCCGTGCTGTGCGTCGATGCCAACGCCAATTTCAGCGAGCAGCTGGGCCAGTCCCTGAAACAGTTCGGCACTGCGGTGCTGTGGGCGGTGGACGGTGTGGCAGCGCTGACGCATTGCCGCCAGCAGCCGGTGGCTGTGGTACTGATCGACTTCGCCGCCCCGATCATTGACCATTACCTGCTGTGCGCCCAACTGCGCAGCCTGGAGGCGCAACCCGAAGTGATCTTCCTGGTGCAGTCGGCCCACGACTACGACCTGACGCGCGGACGTGCCGCCGGCGCCGCCGGCATGCTGGACAAGCCGCTGGCTGAACACCAGGTGCAGGCGGTGCTGCGCAAATTCATGCGGCTGTAGGTATTTTTATGCGGCGTTGATTTGTCGCTGCCTTCTATTTAGACCGTTTTTACGCGCCGATCGATACGCTTTCGTCACCTTCTTTTTGACGAAAGCGAATGTATGAAGAACGCGTTATTCCTGGCGGCGGCGATGCTGTCCGCTCCTGCCTTTGCCAATGATCTGAGCTTCAACGCTGCGCTGGCCAGCGATTACCGCTATCGCGGGATCTCGCAATCGCGCCTGCAGCCCGCGTTGCAGGCCGGCGCCGATCTTGCCGACAGGGGGACAGGCTGGTACGCGGGCGCCTGGGCATCGGCCATCAACTGGACGCGCGATGCCGGTGGGGCCGGCCGCGTGGAGCTGGATATCTACGGCGGCAAGCGCGGCCAACTGACGGCAGATGTCAGCTACGACGCGGGCGTGCTGACCTATGTTTATAAGGGGCGCATCCCAGGCCTCGATAACCCTGACACGACGGAGATCCACGGCCAGCTTGGATACGGCCCGGCGACCTTGAAATACTCGCATTCCGTGACCAGCCTGTTCGGCTTCGCCGACAGCAAAAACTCCGGCTACCTGGACCTGGGCGCAAATGTCGATGCGGGCGCCGGCTACACCATCAACCTGCACGCTGGCCACCAGCGCGTGAAAAACAATGGCGTCGCCGACTACAGCGACTGGAAGCTGGGCGTGAGCAAAGACCTGGGCATCGCCAGCGTGCAGCTGGCTGCCGTCGGCACCAATGCCGGCAAGGCAGCCTACGCCTCGCCAGCCAACGGCAAGTTCCTGGGCAAGAGCGCCTTGCAGCTCACGGTCAGCCGGACCTTCTGATTTTTACACCTTGTTTACACCGCTTTGCCGAGTCTTTACACCGAATTTAGGCGTGTCTCGATAAGCTGGTTCGCATGCAAACAAGACCTTTCGGGGAACCTGATGGACATCGTTTTTATTGGCGCAATCGTCGCCTTTTTCGTGCTGGTTGTCGCCATGGCGGCCGGTTGCGACAAGCTGGGAGGGAAGCAATGAATATCTTTTATCTCATCGGCTCCGTCGCCACGGCCGGCTTGCTGGTCTACCTGCTGGCTGCCCTTCTGAAAGCGGAGGACCTGTAATATGACCCCCCAATCCTTCCTGCTGCTGGCCGTCTTCCTGCTGGTCCTGGTCGCCGCAGCGTGGCCGCTCGGCGCCTTGCTGGCTCGCGTGGCCGATGGCAGCAAAATCCCTGGCCTTGGCTGGCTGGCTGCAGTCGAAAGGCTGCTGTATCGTGCCGCTGGCGTGCCGGGCGACGAAGCGCAGCGAGGCATGGGCTGGAAGGCCTACGCCAAGGCACTTCTGGTCTTCAATCTCGTTGGCACCCTGTTTGTCTACGCTGTTCAGCGCTTGCAGGCCTGGCTGCCGCTTAACCCCCAGGGCCTGCCTGGCGTCAGTCCGGACTCCTCCTTCAATACCGCCGTCAGCTTTGTGGCCAACACCAACTGGCAAGGCTATGCGGGCGAACAGACCATGAGCTATTTGAGCCAGATGCTGGCGCTCGCCGGCCAGAACTTCTTCTCGGCGGCCACCGGCATTGCCGTGGCCTTTGCCCTGATCCGCGGTTTCGCCGCGCGCTCGGCAAAGTCGATCGGCAACTTCTGGGTCGACCTGACCCGCACCGTGCTGTACGTATTGCTGCCTTTGTCCTTTGTCTTTGCAGTATTCCTGGTCGGCCAGGGATCGATCCAGAACTTTTCCGCCTATAAGGAAGTGAACCTGGTGGAACCGGTGACTTATACCGTCCCGGGCGCCACGCCCGAGGCCCCTGCCCAAACCCAGAGCGTGGCCACGCAAACCATCGCGATGGGCCCAGTCGCTTCGCAGGAAGCGATCAAGATGCTGGGCACCAATGGCGGCGGCTTCTTCAACGCCAACTCGGCGCACCCGTATGAGAACCCGACGCCGCTGTCCAACTTCGCACAGATGCTCGCCATCTTCCTGATCCCCGCCGCGCTGTGCTTTACCTTTGGCCGCCTGGTGGGCGATCGCCGCCAGGGTTGGGCCGTGCTGGGCGCTATGACCATCATGTTCGTGGTCGCAGCTACCGGCATCACCGCTGCGGAGCAGGCCGCGCAACCGGCACTGCAAGCAATGGGCGTCGACCAGTCAGCCACGTCATTGCAGGCTGGCGGCAATATGGAAGGCAAGGAAACGCGTTTCGGCATCGCCGCCACAAGCCTGTTCGCCACCGTGACCACGGCTGCATCCTGCGGCGCCGTGAACGGCATGCACGATTCCTTCACGCCCTTGGGCGGTGCAGGGCCGATGCTGCTGATGCAGCTGGGGGAAGTGGTGTTCGGTGGCGTGGGCTCTGGCCTGTACGGCATGCTGGTCTTCGCCATCATGGCGGTGTTCATCGCCGGCCTGATGATCGGCCGCACCCCGGAATACCTGGGCAAGAAGATTCAGTCGTATGAAATGAAAATGACGTCGATCGCCATCCTGGTGACGCCGACCCTGGTGCTGGTGGGGACCGCCATCGCCGTCATGCTGGAAGCGGGCAAGGCCGGCGTTGCCAATCCGGGCGCGCATGGTTTCTCCGAGATCCTATATGCCTTCAGCTCGGCCGCCAACAATAACGGCAGCGCCTTCGCCGGGCTTTCCGCCAATACGCCGTTCTACAACATCATGCTGGCCGTCGCCATGTGGTTTGGCCGCTTCGCGATGATCGTGCCGGTGCTGGCGATAGCCGGCTCGCTGGCCTCCAAACAGCGGCTTCAGGCCAACGCCGGCACCATGCCGACCCATGGCCCGATGTTCGTAATGCTGCTGGTAGCCGTGGTGCTGCTGGTGGGCGTGTTGAATTACGTTCCTTCGCTGGCGCTTGGCCCGGTGATCGAACACCTGCAATTGTATAAATAAGGAGTGCACACCATGTCGCAATCCCAGGCGATTCCACTCGCCCAACCAGGCCAGCGCCTCAAGCTGCTCGATTCGCAACTGGTGGTTCTTGCCATCGCCGATGCGTTCCGCAAGCTGAGTCCCGCGGTCCAATTGCGCAGCCCCGTGATGTTTGTCGTCTATATCGGCAGCATCATTACCACGCTGCTTTACATCCAGGCGCTGAACGGCGTGGGCGAGGCCAGCTCCGGCTTTATCCTTGCCATAGCCGTGTGGCTGTGGTTCACCGTGTTGTTCGCAAATTTTGCTGAAGCGCTGGCCGAAGGCCGCAGCAAGGCGCAGGCGGCTTCGCTGCGCAGCCTGAAGCAGAGCGTGATGTCGAAGCGCCTCGCGGCGCCACAACATGGCACCGCCTGGTTGCCATGCCCGGCCACCGACCTGCGCAAGGGTAACTACGTGCTGGTGGAGGCCGGCGACATCATACCGATCGACGGCACCGTGATCGAAGGCGTGGCCTCGGTGGACGAAAGCGCCATTACCGGCGAGTCCGCGCCGGTCATCCGCGAATCGGGCGGCGACTTTTCTTCCGTTACCGGCGGCACCCGCGTGCTGTCCGACTGGCTGGTGGTACAGGTCACCGCCAACCCGGGCGAAACTTTCCTCGACCGCATGATCGCCATGGTGGAAGGCGCCAAGCGCAAGAAGACGCCGAACGAGATCGCGCTGACGATCCTGCTCGTGGCGCTGACCATCGTGTTCCTGATCGTGACCGCGACCTTGCTGCCGTTCTCGCTGTTCTCAGTGGCGGCCGCGCAGGCGGGTTCGCCGATCACCATTACGGTGCTGATTGCGCTGCTGGTGTGCCTGATCCCGACCACCATCGGGGGCTTGCTGTCGGCCATCGGCGTGGCAGGCATGAGCCGAATGATGCAGGCCAACGTGATCGCCACCTCCGGCCGCGCGGTGGAAGCAGCTGGCGATGTCGACGTGCTGTTGCTGGACAAGACCGGCACCATCACCCTGGGCAACCGCCAGGCGTCGGCCTTCTTCGCGGCACCGGGCGTCACCGAGCGCGAACTGGCCGATGTGGCGCAACTGGCCTCGCTGGCGGATGAAACGCCGGAAGGCCGCAGCATCGTGGTGCTGGCCAAGCAGAAGTTCAATATCCGCGAACGCGAACTGTCGCCGTTGCATGCCTCCTTCATTCCGTTCTCGGCCAACACCCGCATGAGCGGTGTCGACATGGAGGGACGTGAAGTGCGCAAGGGCTCCGCCGACGCAGTGCGCAAGCATGTGGAAGCGGCCGGCCAGCAATGGCCTGCCGAAGTGGGCCGCACTGTGGAGGATGTATCGCGCCGCGGCAGCACGCCGCTGGTGGTGGCCGACAATGGCCGCGTGGTGGGCGTGGTGGAACTCAAGGATATCGTCAAGGGCGGCATCAAGGAACGCTTCGCGGAGCTGCGCCGCATGGGCATCAAGACCGTGATGATCACCGGCGACAACAAGGTGACCGCCGCTGCGATTGCGGCAGAAGCCGGCGTCGACGACTTCCTGGCCGAGGCGACGCCTGAGGATAAGTTGAAACTTATCCGCAGCTACCAGTCCGACGGCCGCCTGGTCGCCATGACCGGCGACGGCACCAACGATGCGCCCGCGCTGGCCCAGGCCGACGTCGCCGTGGCCATGAGCTCCGGCACCCAGGCTGCCAAGGAGGCAGGCAATATGGTGGACCTGGATTCGAATCCGACCAAACTGCTGGAGATCGTGGAGATCGGCAAGCAGATGCTGATGACGCGCGGCTCGCTGACCACGTTCTCGATTTCGAACGATATTGCCAAATACTTCGCGATCATCCCCGCAGCCTTCGTCGGCACCTATCCGCAACTGAAGGCGCTGGACGTCATGCACCTGGCCAGCCCCAACTCCGCCATCATGTCCGCCGTGATCTTCAACGCGCTGATCATCGTGTTCCTGATTCCGCTGGCCCTGAAAGGCGTGCGCTATCGCGCCATCGGCGCCACCGCTCTGCTGCGCCGCAACCTGCTGGTGTATGGCGCCGGCGGCCTGGTCCTGCCGTTCATCGGCATCAAATTGATCGACATGCTGCTGGCAGCGTTCAACTTCGTTTAAGCTGGAGAACAAGATGATTTCGACTATTCGTCCCGCGCTGGTGTTGTTCGGCGCACTGACCCTGGCCTGCGGCGTGATCTATCCCCTTGCCGTCACAGGCGTTGCCTCGGCGGCTTTCCCGGCCCAGGCTGGCGGTTCCATCCTGGAAGTGGACGGCAAGCCAGTCGGCTCAAAGCTGATTGGCCAGCAATTCACCTCGGCGAAGTATTTCTGGGGCCGCCCGTCGGCCACCGGCCCGATGCCCTACAACGCCAACGGCTCCGGCGGCTCCAACCAGGGCCCGCTCAACCCCGCCTTCACCGATGCTGTGCGCTCCCGCATCGAAGCGCTCAAGGCTGCCGATCCGGGCAACACGGCGCCAATCCCTGTCGACCTGGTCACGGCCTCGGGAAGCGGGCTCGATCCGGAGATCAGCGTGGCCGCTGCTGAATACCAGCTTCGGCGCGTGGCGGACGAGCGACGCATCGCACCGGACAAGGTGCGGGCGCTGATCGCCGAGCATGCGTCGGGCAAGGTCATGGGCGTCTTCGGCGAGCCGCGCGTGAACGTCCTGGCGTTGAATCTGGCGCTGGACGAGAAAACGCCGCATACTCGCTGATATGATTCCACTCGACGACGACCGGCCAGATCCCGACGCGCTGCTGGCGCAAATGCAGCAGGAGCGCAAGGCGGCGCGGGGCAAGCTGCGCATCTACTTCGGCGCGTCGGCCGGCGTCGGCAAGACCTACGCCATGCTGTCGGCCGCCCGCAAGTTGCAGGCGGCCGGGCAGCTGGTGCTGGTCGGCGTCATCGAGACCCACGGCCGCAGCGAAACGGCGGCGCTGCTGGAAGGGCTGGACGTACTGCCGCTTCGGGCAATTGCCTATCGCGGCAAGATCCTGAACGAGTTCGATATCGATGCCGCCCTGGCGCGCCGCCCGCCGCTGGTCCTGATCGACGAACTGGCGCACTCCAACGCGCCGGGCTCGCGCCATCCCAAACGCTGGCAGGACGTGGAAGAACTGCTGGAAGCCGGCATTGATGTCTTCAGCACCGTCAACGTGCAGCACCTGGAAAGCCTGAACGACGTGGTGGGCGGCATCACCGGCATCCAGGTCAATGAAACCGTGCCCGATACCGTGTTCGACGCCGCCGACGAAGTGGTGCTGGTCGACATCCCGGCCGACGAACTGTTGACGCGCCTGAAAGGCGGCAAGGTCTACCAGGCGCAGCAGGCCGAACGGGCCGCGAAAAACTTCTTCCGCAAAGGGAACCTGATCGCGCTGCGTGAACTGGCCCTGCGCCGCACTGCCGACCGTATCGAAGACGATGTGCGCGCCTATCGTGTCGAGCAGTCGATCGACACCATCTGGAAAACCGGCGCATCGGTGCTGGCGCTGATCGGCCCGCGCCCAGGCTGCGAGCAAGTGGTGCGCAGCGCCGCACGCCTGGCGGGACAACTGGGCACGCAATGGCACGCCATCTACGTCGAGACGCCGGCCTTGCAACGCCTGCCGGCCGGGGAGCGTGAGCGCGTCCTGAAAATGCTCAAGCTGGCGCAGGACCTGGGCGCCACCACTGCCGTGCTGTCCGGCAGCGATATCGCCGCCACGGCTGCCGCGTACGCGCGCAGCCACAACCTGTCCAAGATTGCGATGGGGCGGGCGCACCGCAACTGGCCATGGCGCCGTTCGCATATCCGCAGCCTGGCGGCGCATGCGCCCGACATCGACCTGATCGAAGTGTCCGGCAGCGAGGTCGAAGCGCATCCGGTGCAAGCCGCAGCCGGCACCGCCGCGCCGGACGACGCCGACGAAGATGCGCTGCGCTTCAGGCGGCGGGCGAAGGGCTTTGCGGTGGCTGGCCTCGCCAGCGTCGGCATGGCCATGCTGGCGACGCCGCTGCTGCCATACTTCGACCTGGCCAATATTGCCATGCTGTTCCTTTTGGTGGTGCTGCTGGTGGCAGTGCGCTACGGGCGCGGGCCATCCGTGCTGGCGACCTGCGTCAGCGTGGCGTGTTTCGACTTTTTCTTCGTGCCGCCACGCTTCAGTTTCGCGATCTCGGACCTGCAATACGCCATCACCTTTGCCGTGATGCTGGCGGTAGGCTTGATCACCGGCCACCTGACCGCGGGCTTGCGCTTCCAGGCCCGTGTGGCCTCCTATCGTGAAGCACGCGCCCGCGCCCTGTACGAATTCGCGCGCGAGCTGTCCGGGGCGCTGCAGACCGGGCAAGTGTTCGAGACCACGGCGCGCTTCGTACAATCGACTTTCAATGCCAAGGCAACGCTGCTGGTGCCTGATGCCGACGGAAGGCTGCACCTGCCGCCAGGCACCGCTCCGGTGCCTGCGCTTGACGAGGGCGTGGCGCAATGGGCGTTCGACCATGCCGAAAGCGCTGGCCTGTGCACGGACACGCTTCCGGCCAGCCCCTTGTTCTACATGCCGTTGGTAGCGCCCATGCGCACCCGTGGCGTGCTGGCCATTGAGCCGGCGCAGCGCCGCTGGCTACTGATTCCCGAACAGCGGCAGCACCTCGACACCTTCGCGGCGCTGGCCGCGATTGCACTGGAGCGGGTGCATTACGTCGAAGTGGCGCAGGAGGCGCTGGTCAATATGGAATCGGAACGGCTGCGCAATTCGCTGCTGGCAGCCTTGTCGCACGACCTGCGCACGCCGCTGACTTCACTGGTCGGCCTGTCCGAATCGCTGGCCGGTTCGCGCCCGGCGCTGTCGGCGCAGCAGCTGTCCCTCGCCAGCTCCCTGCATGCCGAAGCGCTGCGCATGAGCGCCCTGGTCGCCAACCTGCTCGACATGGCACGCATCGAAAGCGGCGAATTGAAATTCAACCTGCAATGGCAGCCGCTGGAAGAAGTAGTGGGCAGCGCCTTGCGTTCTAGCCGACTGCAGCTGACAGGGCACAAGGTCAGCACCCAGCTCTCGCTCGGCTTGCCCCTGTTGCGCTTCGACGCGGTGCTGATCGAACGCGTGCTGTGCAACCTGCTGGAAAACGCCGCCAAGTACACGCCGCCCAGCGCATCCATCGTGATCTACGCCGTGCAGCGCGGCGAATTCGTGCGGGTCATGGTGTACGATAACGGCCCGGGCCTGCCGCGTGGCCGCGAAGAAGCGATCTTTGAAAAATTCACCCGCGGCGAAAAAGAATCGGCCAAGCCGGGCGTCGGCCTTGGGCTGGCAATTTGCCGCGCCATTGTCGAAGCACATGGCGGCACGATAGCGGCGGACAAGTCTCCGCTCGGCGGCGCCGCCTTCGTCTTCACGCTGCCGGTCAGCACGCCGCCAGGGCTGCCTGAAATCGAGGAAGAATGAACACCCAACAATCCGAGATTGTCCCCACCGCCTTGCTGGTGGAAGACGAACCCCAGATCCGCCGCTTCGTGCGCGCCGCACTGGAGGAAGAAGGCTGGCACGTGCACGAATCGGCCAGCATGCAGCGTGGCCTGATCGACGCCGGAACGCGCCGGCCCGACCTGGTGATCCTCGACCTCGGCCTGCCGGATGGCGACGGCAACGACTTCATCGCCGACCTGCGCAAATGGTCGAATGTGCCGGTCATCGTGCTGTCGGCGCGCGTCAACGAAGCCGACAAGATCAAGGCGCTCGACGCCGGCGCCGACGATTACCTCAGCAAGCCATTCGGTACCGGCGAGCTGCTGGCCCGGGTGCGCGCCACCCTGCGCCGCCAGCGGCAACCGCAGGCCGACAGCGCCGGCCAAGTGCAATTTGGCGAAGTAGTGGTCGACTTGCCGAACCGCCGCGTCACCAAGCGCGGCGAGCACGTCCACCTGACGCCAACCGAATACCGCTTGCTGTCCGTGCTGGTCGCCAACGCCGGCCGCGTGATGACCGCGCCCCAGTTGCTGCGCGCCGTCTGGGGCCCCGCGCAATCGGACAACAGCCACTACCTGCGCATCTACATGGGCCACCTGCGCCACAAGCTGGAAGACGACCCCGCCCAGCCGCAATACCTGCTGACCGAAACCGCCGTCGGCTACCGCCTCCAATTAACTTGAAAGTCGGGGTCAGGTCTGGCAATCCGCCACAAATGTGGCGGATTGCCAGACCTGACCCCGACTTTTATTTCGAGAGCATGCGCATGGCCCGCTCGAGGCCTTCGATGGTGATGGGGAACATGCGGTTCTGCATGATCTGCTTGATGACGCTGATCGACTGGCGGTATTGCCACAGGCCTTCCGGCTCGGGGTTGAGCCAGATGAACTTCGGGAAGTGCGAGGTGAAGCGTCCGAGCCATTCGGCGCCGGCTTCCTCGTTGTTGTATTCGACCGAGCCGCCGGGCTGCAGCACTTCGTAGGGACTCATGGTGGCGTCGCCGACGAAGATCAGTTTGGTGTCGGGCGGGTATTTGCGCAGCACGTCCCAGGTGGCGAAGCGTTCGGCGTTGCGGCGGCGGTTGCTGCGCCACAGGTAGTCGTATACGCAGTTGTGGAAGTAGTAGAACTCCATGTTCTTGAACTCGGTCTTGGCGGCCGAGAACAGTTCTTCCGCGCGTTCGATGTGGTCGTCCATCGTGCCGCCGACGTCCATCAGCATCAGCACCTTGACGTTGTTCTTGCGCTCGGGCTGCATCTTGATGTCGAGGTAGCCGGCATTGTTGGCGGTGGCGCGGATGGTCTGGTCCAGCGCCAGTTCCTCGGCCGCGCCTTCGCGCGCGAACTTGCGCAGGCGGCGCAGGGCGACCTTGATGTTGCGCGTGCCCAGTTCGCGCTCGCCGTCGTAGTCCTTGTAGGTGCGCTGCTCCCACACTTTGACCGCGGTGCGGTTGCCACCCTTGCCGCCGATGCGGATGCCTTCGGGATTGGTGCCGCCATTGCCGAACGGGGAGGTGCCGCCGCTGCCGATCCATTTGTTGCCGCCTTCGTGGCGTTCCTTCTGCTCTTTCAGCAGTTCGTTGAGGCGGTCCATCAGCTTGTCGTAGCCGAATTTCTCCAGCGCGGCGATCTGCTCGGGCGTCAGCTCGCGCTTCATGCGCTGCAGCAGCCAGTCGAGCGGGATCTCCTTGGTGGTGTCGAAGACGGCGTTGATGCCTTTGAAATACTGGCCAAAAGCGCGGTCGAACTTGTCGTAGTTGGCCTCGTCCTTCACCAGGCACAGGCGGCTCATGTAGTAGAAGTCGTCCAGCGATGGCTCCAGCACCTGCTTTTGCATGGCTTCCAGCAGGGTGAGGAATTCCTTGATCGTGACCGGGATCCTGGCGTCTTTCAGCGTGAAGAAGAAGTCGATCAGCATGCCGTTTCCCTCCGCGCCAGCAGGTAGCGCAGTTGCGCCTTCACTTCCGGCCATTCGCCGCGCACGATGCTGTACATGACCGTGTCGCGCACGGTGCCGTCGCGGCGCACGGCGTGGTGGCGGATCACACCGTCCTTCTTTGCGCCGAGTCGTTCGATGGCGGCCTGCGAGGCATGGTTGAAGTTATCGGTGCGGAAGCCGACCACGGCGCAGCCCAGCGTTTCGAAGGCGTGCGTCAGCAGGAGCAGCTTGCAGGTGGTGTTCACATGCGTGCGCTGCACGCTGCGGCGGTACCAGGTGTAGCCGATTTCGGCGCGGTCGATGGCGGGCACGATGTCGTGGTAGCTGGTGGTGCCCAGCACCTGGCCGCTGGCCGCATCCACCACGGCGAAGGCCAGCCGGGAAGGGCGCATTTCCAGGGCGGTGGCGATGTAGGCTGCCACCTTGTGCGGTTCCGGCACGGAGGTGATGCGCAGCTTCCACAGCTCGCCGTCCTGCGCGGCTTCACGCAGGGCGTCGGCATGCTGCGGTCCGAGCGGCTCCAGGCGCAGGCCGTTGGCTTCCAGCGTGACCGGGGTTGGTGCGTCCATCAGCGGTTGGTCCTCGACATGAATACCAGGCGTTCGAACAGGTGCACGTCCTGTTCGTTTTTCAGCAGGGCGCCGTGCAGCGGCGGGACAGCCGCCTTCTGGTCCTTGCCGCGCAGGACTTCCGGCGGGATGTCTTCGGCCATCAGGAGCTTCAGCCAGTCGAGGAATTCGCTGGTCGATGGCTTCTTCTTCAGGCCCGGCACGTCGCGCACTTCGTAGAAAGTTTGCAGGGCGGTGGCCAGCAATTCCTGCTTCAGGTGAGGGTAGTGGACCTTGACGATGGCTTCCATCGTGTCCTTGTCCGGGAATTTGATGTAGTGGAAGAAGCAGCGGCGCAGGAAGGCGTCCGGCAGTTCCTTCTCGTTATTCGAGGTGATGATCACCAGCGGGCGGTGCCTGGCGGTGACCATCTCGCGCGTCTCGTAGACGTAGAACTCCATGCGGTCCAGTTCGCGCAGCAGGTCGTTCGGGAATTCGATGTCGGCCTTGTCGATCTCGTCGATCAGCAGCACCACCGGTTCCGGCGCGGTGAAGGCTTGCCACAGCACGCCCTTGACGATGTAGTTGTGGATGTCGCGCACGCGTTCATCGCCCAGTTGGGAATCGCGCAGGCGGGACACGGCGTCATATTCGTACAGCCCTTGCTGGGCCTTGGTGGTGGATTTGATATGCCACTGCATCAGCGGCATGTCGAGGGCGGCGGCGACTTCTTCGGCCAGCATGGTCTTGCCGGTGCCCGGCTCGCCCTTGATCAGCAAGGGACGCTGCAGGGTGAGGGCGGCGTTGACGGCCAGCTTCAGGTCATTGGTGGCGACGTAGTTGTCCGAGCCTTCAAAGCGTTGCGGTGCGTGCATAGAAAATTTCCAGTGAGTTGATCAATGGAAGTATATGCCAGAGCGGCCTGGCGCGGTGCCGCGGTCCTCGGATTTCAATTAACTTTTTTATATTATCCCGTTGCACTTTTATATTCTTATTTGATGCTATTGCGTTAATGCGTATTTATTGTTTTGCAAACTCGCGGTTGCTGCCGGGCGCACCGCCAAGCGTGCATTTGCCCGATGATTTCTGCCGATTCTGGCCAAAATGTCCGCCTTCTGTTGCTAATTACTCACTAATGAGGGTGCCCTCGAAAATTAGCCGGATATATCTCTTGCCTTTTGAGATATACTTCCCGCCATTTCCATATGGCAACATTTTTTCGACTGCTAATATTCTTCAGATAAAGGGCTGGTGTGAATAAGAACCTATTCCAATTAATTCCCCTGGTCGCCTTGTTGGCGGGCCTTGCTGGCTGCGGCGGCGGCTCCGACAGTGGCGCCAGCGGTGCGCCTGGCAGTGGCTCGACCGGTAGCGGCAATCCTGCAACGGGTGGCAGCCAGCCATCCACGCCTCCTTCCGGCGGCCAGACCAGCGGTCAAACCGGGGTCAGCGCAGCGTTGACGGCCGGTGATGCCCAGTACGCCACGACCGATGAAATCATGCAGGCGGCGCAGGCGCTGATATCAGGGCAGGCCGCCAAGTACGGTGAACTCAAGCAGGCCTTGTTCCAGCTCGGCGCGGATGGCAAGCGGACCAGTTCCAGCGTCGGGCTCATCGACTGGAACCCGACCCATGATTCGTCGGTTTTCGGCGTAGGCGACAACTCGCGCAACCACGTTATCCTGCCTTCCAACTGGAGCTATAGCGACAGCGCCGCCGGTAACGGTTCCGCCCTGGCGGTCGCCGGCGTTGCACCGGGCAGCAATGCGCGCTACGCCGCCTTTGGCGGCAATCCGCTGGGCGTGCCGGGCAACGCCAATATGGACCAGTTCATGGTCAACCTGGCGACCTGGTTGACCGCGCGCAGCAGCCTGGCCAACCTGAAGGTCGTTACCGCGCACCTGCCTGGTACCGAGACCTATTGGTTCCCTTACGAGAAGAAGGTGCGCGACTGGTTCTTTGCCAAGTCGCCGACGGCAACCGTCAACGGCCTGGCGGCTGGCGCTACGCAAAAAGACAATGTGTGCGACGGCGCTGCGCTGGCAGGCTGCCTGCAGAGCGCGGACCTGCTGGTGATTGGCCGCGAGCAGGGGCCGGGCGCCTATGATGGCGCGGCTGTGATGCAGGCAGTGGCCGACGCCCAGAAGCGCGGCATTCCGGTGCTGTACCTGCACCACTACCGCGACAGCGACGACCTGTCCGACCGCTTGCTGAATTACTTCGGTCTCAGCCAGCAAACCAATTACTGGAGCAAGCAAGGCCTGTTGTCCTTCGACCCGGCGGCCTTGCCGGCGAATTCGCCGCAACTGAGCAAGTTCCAGAACCTGCTCAACCGCCTGAACCAGAACAACTTCACCACCAGCTGGAGCGGTTGCACGAGCGGCGGCCGCATCGACTGCTCGGATGACGTTGCGTACATGGCGGAATTCGGCAATCCGGTCAAGGATGTGCAGGACGTGATCCGGGACCTGGACAACCCGCAGGCGCCATTGTTCGCCCAGACCGGCTACCAGCTGGAGAAGCTGCTGGTCCTGCTGGGCGACAAATACCGTGCGGCCCTGTCCTACCCGATGACCAGGACCGCCAACCGCCAGGACTTTTTCCGCGGCCTGTTCTCCGACATGACGGTGATGTACAACCGCAGCGTCACGACCGTCGCGAAGAACCTGGGCAATTTCTCGGACCTGTTCCCGGCGACCACGCCGACCGTGTCCAGCACCGTTACCACGGGCCTGCCGAGCAGCGGCACCAAGCAATACATGACCGGCCTGTACGTCATGCCGGGAACGAAGGTGACCCTGACCCGCACCGACAACGGCGGCAACACCGTACGCTTCGGCCTGAACATGCTGCGCGATACCACCTGGGTCTTCAACACCTATGACCGTCCGTCGCAAATCAGCTCGCCGCGTTTCGCGCTGGAGCCGAACAAGCCGGTCGTGATCAGCAGCCCTTACGGCGGTCCGCTGATCCTGTTCATCGATGCGCCGGTGGCCGGCGAACAGTCGGTCAGCGTGAAGGTCGATGGCGTGATTACGCATCCTATCCTGCGCAATGCCTACGACCCGGTGCAGGTGGCGGCCTTCCAGGATGCCGTCAACACGACGCCGACCGGCTGGGTGGTCTTTGCCACCGATACGCTGACCGTGCAGTCGCAGAAGGACAAGTTCAAGCGCACCATTTCCAACTACCAGGGCAATATGGTGCGGCTGGCGGACACCACCTTCAAGTACACCATCAAGGATACTTACGAGCTGGCCGGCTTCAACGCCTCCAGCGGCTTCCTGGGCCTGGCGCCAAGCGTCAAGGCCAAGTGCGACAGCCTGGGCTGGGACTGCACCGGCACCCAGCACCGCCGCGACACCATGCAAAACGTGATCGCCGATTCGCATGCCGCTTGCGGCAACGGCTGCTCCGGCAATCCTTATGACCAGGACTGGCCGTTCGAGCCGCTTGGCTGGGGCGAGTCGCACGAGATCGGGCATAACCTGCAGGTTTGGCGCATGAAGATTTACGGCGGCCAGTCGACGGAAGTGTCGAACAACATCTTCCCGGTGCATAAGATGATCAAGTTCAATCAATCGCCTGCAGGCATTGCCGCCCCGCTCAAGGCGCGCCCGGATACCGGCTTCGCCGCGTTCAGCGCCCTGAAGACGGCGCTGGCTGCCGCCGATCCGGCCAACGCCATGTTCAACAGCACCTGGTCCGACAGCAGCTACGCCGCCAACAACTCGGTACGCATCATGTTCTATCGCCAGCTGGTGGAATACGCACGCTATTACAACAGCAGCTTTGTCGACGGCTGGGAGCTGCCGACCCTGCAATACCTGCTGGACCGTAATATGAGCGCCAGTTCGGGCAACTGGGCCAGCGTGGCATCGGGCTATGGCTTCGGCACCTACGCCAGCTACCCTTCCAATATGGACGGCAACGACTTCATGCTGGTCTCGAGCTCCTTCCTGATTGGCCGCGACATGCGTCCGATGTTCAAGCTGTGGGGCATCACGGTCAGCGCAGCAGCGGAAGCCCAGGTGGCGGCATACAACCTGCCGGCAGCAGCGCAGCTGTTCTTCCCGATGAATGACTTGATCAGCTCGGGCAGCGGCGTGGGGCAGCCGGTCACCATGAGTGCAACTGCCAGCTATCCGGCCGGCTATTAAGGCCCAGCCAGGGCTTGCTGTTATGGCAAGCCCTGGCAAACCACAGTTTCAGGCTGTTGCTTGTTCCATCTTATGGACGATTGGCCAACTTCTAAGGTAAAATCGCAGGTTGAGGGCGCAAAGGAGCGGTTTTGTTGCGCAATGCAGTGTCCGATTTCAACTGACTAAAGCCCACACCTATGAAAAAAATCTTCGCACTCCTCGCGCTGACCGCAGTTGCGCAGGCAGCCGTCGCCGCGGACATCGTCGGCGACGCCAAGAACGCAAAAGGCAAGATCGAGATGTGCATCGGTTGCCATGCAATTCCAGGCTACAAAGCGACTTTCCCCGAAGTTTTCCAGGTGCCGATGATCGGCGGCCAATCTGCCAAGTACATTGAAAACGCGCTCAAGGGCTACCAGAAGGGTGAGCGCAAGCACCCGACCATGAAGGGTATCGCTGTCAGCCTGTCCGACCAGGACATCGCCGACATCGCCGCGTTCTACTCCCAGCAGAAATAAGGCCCTGAACCATGAAAAAACTGATTACCGCTCTGTTCTGCTCCGCAGTCTCGTTCAGCGCCCTGGCTGGCGGCAGCATCGAAAATGGCAAGGCCCTGACTGAAAAATACAGCTGCGCTGCCTGCCACGGCAAGGATTACAACTCCCCGATCGACCCGAGCTATCCAAAGCTGGCCGGCCAGCACAAGGATTACCTGCAGCATGCGCTGACCGCTTACAAGCGCGGCGACGCGCCGAACGGCCGCTCCAACGCGATCATGACCGGCCAGGTCAAGCCCCTGACCAACAAGGACATCCAGGACATCGCCGCCTACCTGCACTCGCTGCCAGGTTCGCTGGTCCTGAAGCGCTGATTCAGCGCTGCTTGAAGAGAAGCCCGCCCTGTGCGGGCTTTTTGCATTTTTAAACCACGGTTGCCGGCGTTCGTCACAGCGCCGAGCCGCGCGCACTGGCCGCTGTTAAGCTTCCTCCAACATTTGGAGGAGACGATGGCTTACAAGCTGGATATCAATGGCGCGGCCCGCACGGCCGATGTCGAGGGCGATATGCCGCTGCTGTGGGTGCTGCGCGATACGCTGGGGCTGACCGGTACCAAGTACGGCTGCGGAGCGGGCGTTTGCGGCGCCTGCACCGTGCACATCGACGGTCAGGTGGTGCGAAGCTGCGTGATGCCGGTCAGCGCGGTCGGCAAGAGTAGGGTAAGGACGATCGAAGCCTTGTCGCCGGATCGTTCGCACGCCTTGCAGCAGGCCTGGATCGCGGAGCAGGTGCCGCAGTGCGGCTACTGCCAGTCGGGCATGCTGATGGCGGCGGCGGCGCTGCTCAAATCCCATCCCAGGCCGACCGATGCGCAGATTGCGGAAGCGATGACGAACCTGTGCCGCTGCGGCACGTATCCACGCGTGCGGCGCGCAATCAGGCGTGCGGCGGGGATGAAGGTGGAGGAGGTGGCATGAGCAACCGCCGCGACTTCCTGAAGACCTTGGCGGCCGGCGGCCTGCTGCTCGCCGTCGGCCCGGCCGTCGCTGCGGCGGCCGAGACGCCGCTTCCGCCGCCGGGCTGGGTGCGCATTGCGCCGGACGGCAGCGTCACCATCCTCTCCAACACCAGTGAAATAGGACAGGGCACCGGCACCGCCATCGCCCAGCTGCTGGCCGACGAAATGGACCTGGACTGGAAAACCGTGCGCATCGAAATGGCGCCGCTCGAAAAGCAGTTCATCAACGCCGGCTGGGGCGAATATGCGACCTATGGCAGCGGCGGCGTGGCGCGCCAGTTCACGCAACTGCGCAAGGCCGGCGCCCAGGCGCGCGCGATGCTGGTGAGTGCGGCTGCCGCGGAGTGGAAAGTCCCGTCCGAAGAATGCGACACTCAGCTTGGCGCCGTACTGCACAAGCCTAGCGGCCGCAAGCTGCCCTATGCCAGGCTGGTGCAGCTGGCGGCAGCCCAGCAGGTACCGGCCGATCCGCCCTTGATGCCGAAGCAGCGCTGGCGCTACATGGGCAAGGACGTGGCCCGGCTCGACCTGCCCGCCAAGACCGATGGCAGCGCGGTCTACGGCATCGACGTGAAAGTGCCCGGCATGCTGCATGCCGCGATCATGCAGTGCCCGCACTTCGGCGGCAAGCTGGCGGCGCTCGACCCGCAGCCGGCGCTGGCAAAGCGCGGCGTGAAGAAAGTGGTGCGCCTGCCCGATGCCGTGGCTGTCGTGGCCGACAGCTATTGGCGCGCGCAGCAAGCGCTCAATGCGCTCAAGCCGGAATGGAACCTCGCCGCTGCCAGCAAGCACTCCAGCGCCCCGTACCGCGATTTGCTGCGCGAGGCAGTGCAGAAAGAGGGCGACCTGGTCGTGCCGCGCAATGGCAAGGCCGAAGACATCGGCGCCGCGCACGACGCAGGCGTGGCCAGGTCCATCGCCTGGCTGGAACGGACCTACAGCGTGCCGCTGCTGGCGCATGCCACCATGGAGCCGATGAACGGCACCGCCAGCGTCAGGGACGGCAAGGCGGAACTGTGGCTGCCGACGCAAGCGCAGGACACGGCCCGCACCTATGTCTCGCAGGCGCTTGGCATCGCGCCGGAAGCGGTCACGATCCGCACGACGCTAAGCGGCGGAGGTTTCGGCCGCCGCATCGAGGCCGATTTCGCCGTGCAGGCAGCCCTGATCGCGAAGGAAGCCGGCGTGCCGGTCAAGCTGCTGTGGAGCCGCGAAGAAGACATGCGCCACGGCTACCACCGGCCGGCCGCCGTGCTGCGCCTGCGCGCCGGCTTCGACGCCGCCGGTGCGCTGGCCGCCGTGCGCATGGACAGCGCGAGCGACACCCTGTTCAACTACTCGCGATTCGGCGCGGACAGGCAGTACGCCAGGCCTTTCGACCGCAGCGCAGTCGGCGTGCTGATGACCCGCCACTACGGCTTGCCCGGCTTCGCTCACCGCACCAACACCATCGACGCCGGCGTGCCGCTTGGCTACTGGCGTTCGGTCGCCGCGTCGCAGAACGTCTTCGCCACCGAGTCCTTCGTGGACGACCTTGCCCTGCGCGCCAAGGAGGACCCGCTTGATTACCGGCGCAGCCTGATGAAGGCAGGCAGCCGCGAAAGCGCGGTGCTCGACCAGCTGGAAGCGCGTTCCGGCTGGCGCGGCGACAGGCTGCCCGGGCGCCACTGCGGCATGGCTTTCACCTGGGCCAACGGCACCTATATCGGCCAGGTGGTCGAACTGTCGGTCGACGCGGAATCACGGGTCAGGCTGCACCGCGTCACCACGGTGCTCGACTGCGGCATTGCGGTCAACCCGCGCAACATCCGCGGCCAAGTGGAGGGCGGCATCATCTTCGCCCTGAGCGCGGCCTTTTACGGCGAAATCACGGTCAGGGATGGCGCGGTGGAACAGTCGAACTTCAGCGATTACAAGCTGCTGTCCCTGGCTGAAACGCCGCAGATCGACGTCGTGGTCATCGACAGCAACGAGGCGCCCGGCGGTGTCGGCGAGGAAGCGGTCGGCCCGCTGGCGCCGGCCCTGGCAAATGCCCTGTTTGCCGCCACCGGCCGGCGCTACACCGATTTGCCTTTGATCAAGGCCGGGCTGCGGCTGCAATGATTGGATAGTTTCCATGTGGCATTCATGGTCTATGCTAAAGGAAAGCATGATGCTTGGAGGAAATCAACATGGAAACTTCGACAATCTACGTCAGCCATGCGCTGCCAGCGCGCGGCCTGTTGCGGCGCGTCGACAAGGCGCTGGGCCGGGTTGGCGGACTGCCGGCCAGCGCGCGCCAGGCCAGCCAGCATATGGTGGCGCTTGAGTTGCGCGACGACGTTTTCTGCTGGCCTTGCGTATTGCAGCGCATGGGCAGCCGCGCCGCGCTGGCGGGCCTTGCCTTGCGCCTGGCATCTGCCTTCGGCTCCAGCCACGCCATCGTGACGCCGCGCGCCGGGGCGGGCGCCGGCACGGCGTGGGATGATTTTGCGGCCGAGGCCACGCTGCCTGAGATGCTGGCGCACCTGGAAGCCTGCGCAGGCTCCTGCATCTACCTGCTGTCCGATGGCCACCTGGCCGCGGCGCCGGATGCCCGCCTGGCAGGCGGCTATTGCGTGTTCAGGAAGCCGGCATAAATATTTGCTGCACTGCGATTATTGGATAGTTTCCGCGAGGAACCTGTGGTCTATCATGGCCGTATCAAGAAATCGCGGAGGTGCCGAGAGATGGTGTACTTGCTTACTGCATTGCTGGCCGGGGTGGCAGTGCTGATGCTGTGCCTGATCGCCCGCCTGGGACGCAAGTCGCAAGCCCTGCTGGCTGCGACGCTGCCGTGGCTGATCAATGTCGGCCCGGCGCTGGCAGCCGGTTCCGACCACCTGGTGCGCTCGGTGATTTTCGCGGCAGTCGCCAGCCCGCTGGTGTTCGCCCTGATCTGGCATATGCCTATCGTCCGCGTGGACGAGGCGTGATCGCTTACTTTACCGCCTTCTGCCTGGCGGCCCTGGGGATCTGGCAGTCGCGGGCGGTAAGCCGGAAACGCGCTGTGCTGGGCCTGTTCGGAACGGCAGCGATCATGCTGCTGCTGGCCGCGGTGGTGTGGCAGCTGACGCGAACCATGTCCGACGTGCGCTACGCCTTGTTGCTGGCTGCGGGCTATGGCTTGGCGGGCGCCGCGCGCCTGCTCCTCAAATCCGGCGCTTGACCGCTTCCACGTAGGCCGCGCCGTCCGGCGGCACGCCGCGGCGCTGGGAATTCCAGATCATCTCTCCCAGGCACTCCATGATTTCGTGGTGCGCGGCGTGTTCGGTGCCCAGCTTGCGCGCCAGTCCAACAAAGGCTTCGCGAATGCCGCGCGGCTGGTCGATCGACAGCTGTTCGGTGATCGACAGGTGCATCGACAGGTGCAGGAAAGGGTTGGCTTCGCTGCCTTCGACCGAGTAGTCGCGGGCGATGGCCGCTTCCACATCCTTCAACTGGTCGTGGTACTCGGGGTGCGCCATGATCCAGTCGCGGGCGATCAGTTCGATCGGGTCCATGATTTCGTTGGCGTTGGCTTTGCGGTAGACGTCGCAGAAGAAGCGGCGAACGTCGTGGGAAGACGGGGTAAACATGCCGCCATTGTACCTTGCTGCGCCAGGGTGTATCCTGCGCCCCTTTCTTCGCTGCTTTTTTGATAATGCCGGGATTCCTGCCGTTTTTCTTTGTCGACCATGCGCTCTATGAAGGCGCGCCCAAGGTGCCGGCCGCCATCGTGCTGCCGGTGAAGGTCGAGGGCGTCGATTGCTATGCGCAGCTCGACACCGGTGTCGCGGGCGCCGTCGTCTGGCATAGCGAGGGCGGCGAGGGACGCAAGGAGGTGACGCTCGAACTTGCCGGCTTGCGTCGTGCGGTCGCCGCGAGCTCCGCCAGCCTTGCCTTGCTGGAGCAGGGGCGCTGCACCGAAGGCGTGATTGCCACCATCGGCAACGAATTCTTCGAACAGGGCACGCTGGAGCTCGACCTGGCCGGATCGCGCTACCGCTGGCAGCAGGGCGCGGCGCTGCAGCAGGCAGCGGACGCGCAAGCCATGCGCTACGCGCGTTGGGGCGGGGCGGGCGGCCAGCCCCTGGTGACGGTGCGCGTGGCCGGCGGCGAGCCGCAGGCTGCCCTTCTCGATACCGGCTCCGCGGCGTTTGGCCTGAACGGCCATTCGGCGCAGGCGATGGCCGCGCTGACCGGTGGCACTGCGCTGCGCGACGAGCGGCGCTTTTCTGCCAACGCGTGGGGCAGGCAGCTGCCTTGCGTGATGGGAACGGCGCCGCGCACCCTGGAGATCGGCGACAGCATCAAGCTGCCCGCCTTCCTGGCCGGCTATTGCGAGGGCCTGGGCTTCGAGCCTGGCGAACCTCTCGCCGGCGTGGTGGGCTTGCACCACTTGCTGGGCAAGCTGCTGGTGATCGACTATGTGTCGCAGCGCTGGGCCTTGCGCCAGCCATAAAAAAAGCTGCCCTCTCGGGCAGCTTCTTCATTCTTTCGTTACCAGTTCCGTTGGCGGCGGCGTCACCGCGGGCTGCTGCGGCTTGTCGCTGCTGCGCTGTCCACGCTGGCCATGCGGCTGGCGCAGGTAGCGCGAGGAATGGCGGCGGTCGCCATGCGCCGGCCAGGTCAGGAAGCGCGATAGCTCCTGCAAGGCGCGCTGGTAGACTTCGCGCTTGAATTCGATCACCACGTCCAGCGGAACCCAGTAATCATGCCAACGCCAGGCGTCGAACTCGGGATGGTCGGTCAGGCGCAGGTTCACGTCGTTGTCGCGCGCGCACATGCGCAACAGGAACCAGATCTGCTTCTGGCCACGGTAATGGCCGCGGATTTCCCGCTTGATGAAGTGATCAGGCACCTCGTAACGCAACCAGTCGCGCGTGCGGCCGATAATCTTGACGTGCTCCGGACGCAGGCCGATTTCCTCTTCGAGCTCGCGATACATTGCTTGCTCCGGCGTTTCACCGTACTTGATCCCGCCTTGCGGGAACTGCCACGAGTGCTCGCGCACCCGCTTGCCCCACCACACCTCGTTATGCGAGTTGAGCAGGATGATGCCGACGTTGGGGCGAAACCCTTCACGATCGAGCATATTGCACCTCAAACTTTCTGTGGCCGAGGCGTCCTCTTATATTTTTGACTACAAATCCAACTGCAATAGCGCTCTTTGTATAAAGTTTGGACGCATCGGGCCAGCTAATCCTTTAAAATTAGGTCGATTATAACTCTCTCTTTTTAAAAAGAATTCACCGATATGCGTGCATCTCGTTTTTTTATTTCAACCCTCAAGGAAGCTCCATCTGACGCGGAGATCGTCAGCCACCAGTTGATGATGCGCGCGGGCATGATCAAACGCCTCGGTTCCGGCATTTATACCTACATGCCGATGGGCCTGAAAGTGATCCGTAAAGTCGAAGCCATCGTTCGCGAAGAAATGAATAATGCCGGCGCTATTGAGCTGCTGATGCCTCTGGTGCAGCCGGCGGAACTGTGGCAGGAAACCGGGCGCTGGGACAAGATGGGTCCGGAGCTGCTGCGCGTCAAGGACCGCCACGGCCGCGACTTCGCGATCCAGCCGACTTCCGAGGAAGTGATCACCGACGTGGTGCGTAGCGAGATTAAATCCTACCGCCAGATTCCGTTGAATTTTTACCACATCCAGACCAAGTTCCGCGACGAACGCCGCCCGCGCTTTGGCCTGATGCGCGGCCGCGAATTCACCATGAAGGATGCTTATTCCTTCGACCGCGACCTGGAAGGCATGCAAAAGTCGTACAAGATCATGTTCGACGCCTACACCCGCATCTTCACCCGCTTCGGCCTGAAGTTCCGCGCGGTGGCGGCCGACAACGGCGCCATCGGCGGCACCGGTTCGCATGAATTCCACGTGATCGCCTCCACCGGCGAAGACGCCCTGGTGTACTGCCCGACCTCCGACTACGCGGCCAATATGGAAGCGGCGGAAGCGGTGGCCACCGGCACCCGCGCCGCCGCCGGCGCCGCCCTGGCCAAGACATCGACCCCGAAAGCTGCCAAATGCGAAGATGTGGCAAAGCTGCTGGGCATCGACCTGAAGCTGACCGTCAAGACCATCGCCCTGACCGCCGACAAGGAAGACGGCTCCAAGCAGCACTTCATGCTGCTGCTGCGCGGCGACCATGAGCTGAACGAGATCAAGGCCAGCAAGGTGCCCGGCCTGGCCCAGAACCGCTTCTCCACCGAAGCCGAAATCCTGGAAATCTACGGCTGCAAGCCTGGCTACCTGGGGCCGATCGGCGCCAAGGGCCCTGTGACCGTGGTGGCCGACCGCACCGTGGCGCTGATGTCCGACTTCGTGACCGGCGCCAATGAAGAGGATTACCACTACACCGGCGCCAACTGGGGCCGCGACGTGGCCGAACCTGCCATCGTGGCCGACCTGCGCAATGTGGTCGAAGGCGACGCTTCGCCGGACGGCAAGGGCGTGCTGGCGATCGAGCGCGGCATCGAAGTGGGCCACGTGTTCCAGCTCGGTACCGCTTACTCCGAATCGATGCAGGCGACCTTCCTGGACGAGAACCAGAAGCCTGCCCCGCTGCAGATGGGGTGCTACGGCATCGGCATCACCCGTATCCTGGGCGCCGCCATCGAGCAGAACTTCGACGACAAGGGCATCATCTGGCCGACTTCCCTGGCGCCGTTCGAACTGGTGCTGTGCCCGATGGGCATGGACCGCTCGGAGCTGGTCAAGGCAGAAACCGAGAAGCTGTACAACGCGGCCGTGGAAGCGGGCATCGACGTCATTCTGGATGACCGCGGCCAACGCCCAGGCGCCATGTTCGCCGACTGGGAACTGATCGGCGTGCCGCACCGCGTGGTGATCGGCGAGCGTGGCCTGAAGGAAGGCAACCTGGAATACCAGGGCCGCCGCGATACCGAAGCGACTGCCGTGCCGGTCGCCGATGCCCTGGCCTTCATCAAGGGCAAGATCCAGAAGTGATCGCCATGGCAAGGGATTTGCCAAAGCAGGGACGTGACCGCCGCCGCTGGTGGGCGCGTCCCCTGCGCTGGTGGCATACGCTGGCCTTCGCCACCGGCGTGCTGTGCGCGCCGTTCGGCTTTGCCGGCAACCAGAAAGAAGAGGCGCTGGCCGACAGCGTGCGGCTGGCGCTGTCCAACGCCATCATGGATGCCCGGCCGCCCAAGCCGGTGTTCCTCAACCCCACCGACCGCGCACAGTACGACAGCTGGTATGCGGCCATGTCGGATCGCCTGAAGCGCAAGCTGCCGGACGAATTCACGCGCCGCGAATTCCTCGAGACCGCGTGGTACGAGGCGCGCCGCGCCGGCCTGGACCCGGGCCTGGTGCTGGGACTGATCCAGGTTGAATCGGCCTACCGCAAATATGCGGTGTCGATCGTCGGCGCGCGCGGCTACATGCAGGTGATGCCGTTCTGGACCAATGTGATCGGCGACCGCGACCGCTCCAAGCTGTTCAATATGCAGACCAACCTGCGCTACGGCTGCTCGATCCTGCGCATGTATATCGACATGGAGCAGGGCAACCTCTACCTGGCCCTTGGCCGCTACAACGGCAGCCGCGGCCGGCCTGAGTATCCGAACGCGGTGCTGGCGGCGTGGAACAAATGGAAGCTGTAGCCGTCTTGCGCCGGCTTGGCATGCTGCTGGCGGCGGCAGCCTGCACGGCGCCGTCGCTGGCGCTGGCGTGCAAGAGCGATCCGCCCGGCGAGGAGGACAGCCTCACCATCTGCCAGGAAGACTATCCGGCCGATGCGCCGCGTTTCGAGGATTATCCCGCCAGGCCTTATACGGGCCCGGTTGCGGCCGTGCGCTGGCGGGCCGACCCGCAGGCGCGCCTGTACCGCACCATGTTGAAGAAGGCGGCGCAGGAGCAGCGCCCGGATTTCGCCGGCCATTTCATCGTGGCGCAATGGGGCTGCGGCAGCAGCTGCGTGATGAACAAGATCATCGATGCCCGCACCGGCAAGGTATTTCATCCGGCCGGTGTCGAAACCAATATCGTCATCAATATCGACGGTCCCTTGTTCGATAGCGGCGGCATGCTGCGCTATCGCGTCGACAGCCGCCTGTTCATCCTGATCGGCGAGCCTGAGGAAGACGAGAAACGGCGCGGCATTTCATTTTTCGAATGGACCGGAAGCCGCATGAAGCTGCTGCGCCACGTCAAAGTTCCGCGTGCGTGACATTCCGTGCATATGTGTGCGGGCGGCGGCGATTACACTTTGCGCCTCTCCAACACACGCAGGTGCGCAACCATGCAATTGAATAAGATCCTGATTTCCCTGGCCTGGCTGGCCTTTGCCGGCAATGCCGCGGCATTGTCCTGTGACGAGCAGCTTGGCAAGGCAAAGGCCGCCGAACTGGTCAAGCAATGCAAGAATGTCTCTCCCGCCACGCGTCCGCCATGCAATGCCGCAAACAGCTGCGAGATGATCACCGATGAAATCAAGCGAGGCTGCAAGATCCTGGGCGATGATGCGCCCGCGTATTGCCCGCCCGTCCCGACCGAACTCGTCAAGGGCAAACTGGTCGGCGGCGGCGGCCTCGATAACTATTCCTTGAAGATCCGCACGGAGAACGGCAAGGAGATCCAGGCCTATTGCACGACCCACTGCGGCGACTGGTTTACCGAGCCGGACAAGGACGACGTGGTGACCTTGAAACCGAGCTTGCGCGGCAAGCCGGTGAGCGCCCGCATCGCCACCGAACGCAATAATGGCCGCATCGCCGGGCCAGACGATGCCGACAGGCTGGTCTTCATCAAGAGTGCCGCCATCGGCGGCAATTAACGCGGCAGCAAGAGCGCGCTGGCGCTGACCATCGCGAATAGCAGGGCGCCCAGCGGCAGCAAGCCGTAATGCAGGAAGGGCGCCACCAGTTGCGTGGCGCCCGCAACGCAGGCAAAGGCCAGGAACATCAGCAGGCCCGCGCCCTTGCCGGCATCGTCCCCGGCCGCATGCAGCGCGCCGCCCATGGTGGCGGGGCCGCGCAGGCCAAGGCCGCCGCAGAACAGGGCCGCGAGCACGGCCAGCGCCACCAGGCCGCGCGTGCCGGCCAGGCCCGCCAGGGCCATTCCCATCAAGCCCGCGCCTGCCAGGAATTGCAGCAGCGTCCCGCTGCGCACCAGCCATTGCTGGCCAAGCCGCTTCACCAGCCTTACCGCGGCCGAGGCGCCAAGCATGAAGGCCAGCACGCCGCAGATCTGCAAGATGGCGAAGGCTTCGATTCCCAGCCCGAGGGCATGCGTGACCAGCACCGGCGCGCTGGCGACATACATCAGCAGGGCGCCGAACATGAGGGCGTAGCTCAAGGCGTAGCGCAGGTAGCGGCGGTTGCGCAGCAGCGGGGCATAGCCGCGCTGGGCGGGCGTCGCGGCGGGATGCGCCGATGCCGGGGCCGGCGGGCGGCCGACAATGCGCGCGACCAGCGGCAGCAGCAGGAGCGACATGGCGGCGATCAGCCAGAACGTGGTGCGCCAGTCGGCGTACAGCACGATCGCGGCGCCGGCTACCGGCCCCACGGCGGGAATGGTCGATTCGGCCATGGCGACCATGGCCAGCGCCTTGACGGCGTTTGCTTCGTTGAAGCGGCGCCGTATCAGTGCGGGGACGGCAACGGTGGCCGCGCCTGCGCCCAGTCCTTGCAGCAGGCGGCCCGCCAGCATCCAGTCGATCCCCGGCGCCATGGCGCACACCAGGCTGCCGCCGCCAAGCAGGACGGTGCCCGCCATGATGGTGCGGCGGTCGCCGAAATGATCGGCGGCCCAGCCCCAGGCGAGCTGCGACAGGGCCAGCGCTGCCATGAACAGCGCCATGGTCGCCTGTGCGGAAGGGATCGAGGCGCCAAGCTCCGCGGCCATCACCGGAATGGCGGGCAGGTACAGGTCCGAGGCCAGCAGGCCCAGTGCGGTCAGGCTGGCGAGGGGAAGGGCGAGGCGGTGGAGTGCTTGCATGGCGGCCGGCTAATGCTCAACATGGGCGGAGCGCCAGATGAAGAAGGGCAGCACGGCTGCTCCCGCAATCACCATCAGGGCGGCAGTGCCGAACGTGATGAGTGCCGTGTCTTCCACATTGCCCCTGGCCGTGCACTGGATGGCGGCGGCGGCGACGGCATGGCTGGCAAACTGCAGCAGCGACAGTCCGGCGCGCGCCTGCTGGCCCGCCGCTTTCAGCGCTCCCGCAGCCAGCGGCATTGCGCAGGTCGAGAAGCCGCCGCAGAGCATCGCCCAGCAGCCGAGCAGGTAGTAGAAGGGATCGACCCCTTTCTCCAGTTCGTTCCAGGCCACGATGAAAACGGCCATCATGATCATCATTGCGATGCCGCCTGTGACCCGTTGCCTCGTCGGCCCCTCCGGGCTGCTGTAAGACAGCAGCAACATGATTGAAGCGCCGGCGGCCTGCAGCAGTGCAATGTGGCCGGCGCCAAGCCCCAGGTCCATGGAGGCCATGACTGGCAGGGCAGCTGCGCCGGCCGCCAGGGCGCCGAAGCACATGGCATGGCAGGCGGCATAGCGCAGGTAGGCAAGGTTTCCCATCAACTCCCCGAACTGGAACCTGTCGCCGGCACTGATGCTGCCGGCCGGGGTGGACGCCAGCAGGACGAGCAGCAGCAGGCCCGCCGCTGCCGCCAGCCAGAACGCTTGGCGCCAGCTGGCGCACAGCACGAACAGCGCCCCAACCGCCGGCGCCAGGATCGGAATGGCGCCATCGGCCAGCAGCCGCAGCCCGCGGCTTGAATGGGCCCGCATCAGCAGGGGCAGCAGGGCCGCCGCCGCACCCACGCCAAGGCCCTGCAGGATGCGCCCGGCCTGCAATTCCCACGGTGCCTGGGCCAGCGCGCACATGGCGCCGCCGGCGCCGAACAGCAAGGCGCCGGCAAGCAGTGCTGTGCGCTTGCCCAGCGCATTGGCGGCCCAGGCCGACAGCAGGTGGGACGATGCCAGGGCTGCCATGTACACAGCCAGCAAGGACCGGGTGGCGGGAAGGGACAGGCCGAGCTCCTTGCCGAGCGCCGGCAAGGCGGGCAGCACGGCGTCGAAGGCCAGCGGGCCGAGGGCGGCCAGGCTGGCGAGCGACAGGGCAGTGTGAAGGCGTGGGTGCATAAAAAATAAAAGCCCCGAGCGCGTGGCGTCGGGGCTCCTCGAATGGCTGCAACAGCCAGAAGCAGCTTATTTCAGGTGGTCGGAAATCAGCTTGGTCATTTCAAACATGGAAACCTGGGCTTTGCCGCCGAAGACAGCTTTCAGCTTGTCGTCCGCATTGATCATGCGGCGGTTTGCGGCGTCCTGCAGGTTCAGTTTCTTGATGTAGTCCCAGACTTTCTTGGTCACTTCGGTACGCGGCAGCGGTGCGGAACCGACTACGGCGGACAGTGCGCTCGATGGTGTCATCGCCTTCATGAAGGCTGCGTTAGGTTTACGTGCGGCTGGTGCGGCTGCTTTCTTTGCTGCTGGCTTGGCGGCTGCCTTGGCCGGTGCAGCTTTTTTTGCTGCTGGCTTGGCGGCGGCTTTCTTTGCTGCTGGTGCTGCTTTCTTGGCTGTTGCCATATTCGAGCCTCCTTAACAAACAAATGGATAATTGCGCAATACTATCGCACGGCTAATATTGGCGGGGGTTTGCAGCTTGTGCAAGTGTTTTTGTGGGTTTTTTAGGGGAAACAAGACTTAAACACAAAAAAAGCCGCCCGAAGGCGGCTTTTTGCGGCTTGGCGGGGCTTAGCGCATGCCCGGCATCATGCCTTTCATCGAGCGCATCATCTTCATCATGCCGCCGCCGGACAGTTTTTTCATCATGGTTTGCATCTGTTCGAACTGGGTCAACATGCGGTTCACTTCCTGCACCTGGACGCCGGCACCGGCCGCGATACGGCGCTTGCGCGCCGCCTTGATCAACTCCGGCTTGGCGCGTTCCTGCGGCGTCATCGAGTCGATGATGCCGACCATGCGGCGCACCTGCTTTTCGGCCTGGTCCATGTTGGCGCCGGCCGCCGCTTGCTGGAACTGGGCCGGCAGCTTGTCGAGCAGGCCGGACATGCCGCCCATTTTCTTCATCTGCGCCAGTTGCGCCTTGAAGTCGTTCATGTCGAACTTGCCGCCCGACTTGACCTTGGCTGCCAGCTCGGCCGCCGCCTTGGCGTCGACGTTCTTCTGCGCTTCCTCGACCAGGGCCAGGATGTCGCCCATGCCCAGGATGCGGTTTGCCATGCGCTGCGGGTCGAACGCTTCCAGGCCGTCCAGTTTTTCCGACACGCCGGCGAACTTGATCGGCTTGCCGGTGATGTGGCGCACCGACAGCGCCGCACCGCCGCGCGAATCGCCATCGAGCTTGGTCAGCACCACGCCGGTCAGCGGCAGCGCATCGTTGAAGGCCTTGGCGGTGTTGATCGCATCCTGGCCCAGCATGGCGTCGACCACGAACAGGGTTTCGATCGGCTTGACCGCGCCGTGCACGGCGGCGATCTCTTTCATCATCTCTTCGTCGATACCGAGGCGGCCGGCGGTGTCGATGATCAGCACGTCATGGTGGTGCTTCCTGGCCCAGTCGAGGGCAGCCAGGGCGATGTCGACCGGCTTGTCCTGCGCGGTGGAAGGGAAGAAGTCGGCCCCGACCTGGCCGGTCACCGATTGCAGCTGGGCGATCGCGGCGGGACGGTAGACGTCGGCCGAAACGGTCAGCACCTTCTTTTTCTTCTGCTCTTTCAGGTACTTGGCCAGCTTGCCGACAGTGGTGGTCTTGCCCACGCCCTGCAAGCCCGCCATCAGGATGATGGCCGGCGGCTGCTGGGCGAACGAGAGCTGGGAGGCTTCCACGCCCAGGTCGGCGCCCATCAGGGCGCCCAGTTCGCGCTGCACCACGCCGACCAGGGCCTGGCCCGGGGTCAGCGAGGAAATCACTTCTTCGCCGAGGGCTTTCTCCTTGACCTTGGCGATGAATTCGCGCACGGCCGGCAGGGCGACGTCGGCCTCCAGCAGCGCCATGCGCACTTCGCGCAGCATGTCGGCGGTGTTGGATTCGGTCAGGCGGGCCTCGCCGCGCATCGTCTTGACGACTTTGGCAAGGCGCGTAGTCAGGTTGTCTAGCATTGGTGGCCTACTAATTAATAGAGAGTGGCGCGATAAGCGGAAAATCCCGCCATTTTACCTTAGGAGCCGGCTTCGGCGGCAGCGTCCGGCGGTGACCCCGGGTCTCTCACGAAATGTCACTATCTTGCACAAATTTGCGAAATAAACAAAGTTTCTTCTTGACAAGACATGCGACCCACGTGCATCTTGTTCATAAATTAATTTTATGGATAAACCTTGTGCAGACGCTGGCCGTTCCAGACCTGATCAATCTATTCGCGCCCGGCCGGCGGCGCGCACTGCGCCATTGGCGCCTCGCTGCGCTGGCGGCAGCGGCCTGCGTCGCCCTGTACATCGGCTGGCAGCTGGCGCGTCCCGCCATCGTCGACCAATTGGCCGAGGCTTTCCCGCCAACGCTTGAAACCCGGCTGGGGCAGGACATGCTGCGCGAACTCGATAGGCAGGCGTTGCAGCCCAGCGAGCTGTCGGAAACGCACCGGGCCCGCATCAGCGGGGCCTTCGCCAGCCTGCAGGCGCCGCATGAGGGCGCGCCGCGCCACCGCCTGCTGTTTCGCAGCAGCCAACTGGGCGCCGCAGCCTTCACCCTGCCATCGGGCGACATCATCCTGACCGACAGCCTGGTGCTGGCGCTGCCCGACGATGGCGCGGTGCTGGCGGTACTGGCGCACGAGCTGGGCCACCAGCAGCAGCGCCACATGCTGCGCCGCCTGGTGCAGGAAGCCATGCTGCCGGCGGCAAGCGCGGTGGTGCTGGGCGACACCAACTGGCTGGTTTCCAGCATGGCGGCGCGGGCGCCGCACCTGGAGTGGCCGCAACAAGCTGAAATCGAAGCCGACAACTACGCCGCCGACCTGCTGGAGCATAACGGCCTGTCCTTGCGTCTGCTGACCGAAGTGCAGGAAGCGCTCAGCGGCGCGGCCGGCACCACCGGCGCCACCGGCACCACCGGCATGCCCGGCGCCGAGCGCGCCTACCTCGCGATCCATCCCCCGTGCGCGGAACGCCTGGCGCAACAGCGCGAACGCAGCGCCCTTTAAGCGCCACTGCCTTCAATGTATGATGGGCGCGCGGCCGCGCAGGCCAAAATTCACTAAGGAGACCTGGATGAAACTGGAACGTATCGGCAAGGCGGCGGCCCTCGTGGCGCTGGCAAGTTTGGTGGCTGCTGGAAGCGCGCAGGCGCAGGAAGTGGTGCGGCTGGGGAACCTGAAGTTCGCCCACTACGGCGCCGTGTCGTACATCAAGGAGATCGCGCCGAAATGCGGCATCAAGGTCGAAGAGCGCGTGTTCGCCAAGGGCCTGGACGTGATGTCCGCCGTGCTGGCCGGCGAGCTTGACGTGGGCGCCACTGCTTCCGAGGCGGCCATCTCCGGCCGCGCCGGCGGCGCCCCGATCTACGTGGTGGCCGGTTTCGCCAAGGGCGGGGCGCGCCTGGTGGGCCGCAGCGACCTGAATCTCAAGTCGGTCAAGGACCTGAAGGGCAAGAAGGTCGGCGTGACGCGCGGCGGCATCCAGGAAGTGCTGCTGCTGGCAGAACTGCAGCAGGCCGGCCTGACGGTTTCCGAGCAGCCGGGCAAGGACGTGCAAACCGTGCTGCTGGCCTATGCGGACCTGAACCAGGCCCTGCTCGGCAAGCATATCGACGCCATGATGCAGTCGGAGCCGCAGTCGTCGCAGGCCATCAACAAAGGCTACGGCACCGAGATCCTCAAGCCTTACAACACCCCGATCGGCGAGCCGATCCGCACCATGGTGATGACCGAGAAGTTCTACAAGGAGCGCCGCCCGGTGGCAGAGAAGTTCATGCGCTGCTTCGTGGAGGCGACCAAGACCTTCATCGACCAGCCGGCCACCGCGGAAAAATATGTGCGCGACACCGTGTTCAAGGGCCAGATCACCAGCGACGATTTCCAGGACGCGATCGGCAACTCGCCGTATTCGTACGACGTGACGCCTGAGCACATCCAGGTCACCACCGACATCATGGTCAAGACCGGCGTGGGCAAGATGGCCAAGCCGCCGGTGGCCAAGGACTGGGTCAAGACTGATCTGCTGGACCAGGCCAAGAAATCGCTGGGCGTCAAATGAAGGTCGCATGGCGGGACGTCGCTGTCGGCCTGGTGGTGCCGGCAATGCTGGTGCTGGCCTGGCATCTCGTGACCTACCGCGGCTGGGTCAATCCGCAGGCGCTGCCGTCGCCGGAGGCGGTGGCGCGCAAATGGGTGGAGTACCTGCTGCCGCTGCAGCCTTATGACGGCAGCGGCAACTGGCTGGCCTGGGCCTTCTCCGGCGAATTGATCCACGATGCGATCGGCAGCATGTACCGCGTGCTGCTTGGTTTTGCCATCGGCGGCGGGCTGGCGCTGCCGCTGGGCCTGGCCATGGGCGCCAGCGCCCACGCCTACCGCCTGTTCAATGTGCTGGTGCAGATCATCCGCCCGGTGCCGCCGATCGCCTACATCCCGCTGTCGATGCTGTGGTTCGGGCTGGGCAACCCGCCGGCCATCTTCCTGATTTCGCTGGGCGCCTTCTTCCCGGTGCTGATCAACACCATCGCCGGCGTGCGCCAGGTGGACGGCATCTACCTGCGCGCCGCGCGCAACCTCGGCGCCTCCGGACCCACCATGTTCCTGCGCGTGATCCTGCCGGCCGCCGTGCCTTCCATCCTGGCCGGCGTGCGCATCGGCATCGGCACGGCATTCATCGTGGTGATCGTGGCGGAAATGGTGGCAGTGAACAACGGCCTTGGCTTCCGCATCAGCGAGGCGCGCGAGTACTTCTGGTCGGACAAGATCATCGCCGGCATGATCACCATCGGTTTGCTCGGCCTGGCCATCGACGTCGCCATGGACCGCCTGAACAACCACCTGCTGCGCTGGCACCGCGGCCTGGAGAGCTGAATGAGCGCTGCACATATCGAAGTCAAGGGCGTCACCAAGGTCTTCGGCACCTCGGTGGTGGCGCTGCAGGGCATCGACCTGGAGATCCCGCGCGGCCAGTTCGTCTGCCTGCTGGGGCCTTCCGGCTGCGGCAAGTCGACGCTGCTGAATGCCATCGCCGGCTTTTCCCCGCCCACCGGCGGCAGCATCGTCGCCGACGGCAAGCCGGTGGCCGGCCCGGGCCCGGAGCGCGGCATGGTGTTCCAGGAGTACGCGCTGTTCCCGTGGATGACGGTGGCCGACAACGTGGCCTTCGGGCTGGAGATCAAGGGCATGCCAAAGGAGCAGATCGCGTCCACCGTGGACAGGCTGCTCAAGACCCTGTCGCTGCAGGACTTCCGCCACCGCTTCCCGAAAGACCTGTCGGGCGGCATGCGGCAAAGGGTGGCGATCGCGCGCGTGCTGGCGCTCGATTCGCCGATCATGCTGATGGATGAACCATTCGGTGCGCTCGATGCGCTGACCCGGCGCGACCTGCAGGACGAGCTGCTGCGCATCTGGGACCAGCAGAAAAAGACCATCATCTTCGTCACCCACAGCATCGAGGAGGCGATCTACCTGGCCGACCGCATCGTGGTCATGACCTACCGCCCCGGCACGGTCAAGCGCGACATCCTGGTCGACATGCCGCGCCTGCGCGATCCGTCGTCGCCGGAATTCAATGCCCTGAAGCGCGAGCTGGGGCAATTGGTGATGGAAGAACAACAACGCCATCACAACGACGAGTTGCGCGCGGCGGCGGTGGATTAGCAGGGGTCTGGCACTGACCTGTGACACGCGCAGCGTGTTGCATGTCAGTGCCTGACCCCATGGTGTTCAGGTGTTAAACTTACCGGATGCAAACTTACTTCCTGCTCGCAGCAACGCTGCTTTACCTGATTTGTGGTTTTCTCCCGTCGCGTAAATCCGTGCCTATCGCCGCGCTGACGGCCGGCGCCTGGCTGCTGCACGGGGCGGCGCTGTGGGTCGACGTGATGGTGCCAGGCTCGCTGCGCATCGGCTTTGCTACCATGCTGTCGTCCGCGCTATGGATTTCGGTCGGCGCCTACTGGCTGGAGAACCAGAATTACCCGCTGGATGGCCTGCGCCGCATCGTCATGCCGGTGGCTGCCCTGGCGGTGGCCCTGCAGGCCGGCTTTCCCGGCTCGCTGGTGCCGATGGCGGGCCGTTCCACCATGCTGGGTTGGCACATTGCCATCGCCACGCTGGCCTACAGCACGCTGACCATCGCCGCCTTCCATGCCGTGCTGATGGCGCTGCAGGAGTCGCGCCTGCATACGCGCAGCGACAGTCCCGGCTTTTTCGCCGCCGCACTGGACCAGTTGCCGGCCCTGCTGACGATGGAAAAGCTGCTGTTCCGCCTGATCGCCTTCGGCTTCGTGCTGCTGAGCCTGACCGTCCTGTCGGGTATCGTCTTCAGCGAAGAATTGTTTGGGCGGGCGCTGAAGTGGGACCATAAATCGGTGTTCACCCTGCTGTCCTGGGTCCTGTTCGCAGCCTTGCTGGCCGGGCGTCATTTCCGCGGCTGGCGCGGCAAGACGGCCCTCAGCTTCACGCTGGCGGGTTTTGCGACCCTGCTGCTGGCCTATGTCGGCAGCCGTTTTGTCCTGGAAGTGGTTTTACGTCGAGGTTTGGCATGACACGACTCCTGTTCTGGCTGGCGCTGATCTTCCTGGTCATCGCCGCCGTCCGCAGCAAGCTGCGCAAGATGAGCGGCCCGCCGCAGGACGGTAGCTCGCCTGCGCCGCAACAGCCGCGCGCGGCCGAGCCGCAACAGGCCGAGAAGATGCTGCAATGCGCCCATTGCGGCGTGCATTTCCCTGCCTCCGAAAACGTGCCTGCCAACGGCCGTGACTACTGCTGCGCGGCGCACGCCCCGCATTAAGCCGCAGCGTGTTCGCCCGTCTCCATACCCTGTCGGCCGCCTCGCGCGACACCTTCTGGCGCTCGCTGAAGGCGCTGGGCGCGACCCGCATCGTCATTGCCCTGGTCTTGCTGCTGTACTTCAGCGCCGGCAAGCTGACGCTCCCGGAACTGTCGGTGCAGGTGTGCATCGCCTACCTGCTGCTGGCGGTGGGGATGCAGGTGCTGGCTATCCGCTGGCGCCGCCATTTCATGCTGCAGCTGATGTCGCAGGTGGCCTGCGACCTGACCTGCATCTCCTTGCTGTACCTTGCATCGGGCGGCCTGCGCTCCGGCCTGGCCATCCTGTACCTGTTCCCGCTGGCCGGCTGCGCCATCCTGGCGCCGCTGGTGCTGTCGCTGTTCAGTGCTTCGCTGGCCACGCTGTTCATGCTGGCCCATAGCGCCTACTTCGCCATTGCCGGGGAAGATTCATCGGTGCTGCAGGCCGGCTTGTACGGCGTTGCCTGGTTTGCCGTGACGCTGGTGGTGAACCGCATGGCGGCGCGCCTGATCGGCCAGGAAGAACTGGCGGCGCAGCGCGGCATTGAAATCGGCGTGCAGCAGGCCGTCAACCGCCTGGTGATCGCGCATTCGGCCGACGGCATCCTGGTGGTGGGAGCGGACGGCACCATCCATATGAGCAATCCGGCAGCGCAGCAGATGCTGGGCGGCGCCGCGCAGATGCTGGATGGCGCAGCCCTGCAGCCGATTGCGCTCGCTTACGAAACCTGGCGCAACGACCCGCATCAGGCCAGCGCCTTCATCACCGTCAAGCCGTTCGAGGACCCCCAGAAGGAAGACATGACGGCTGCCTGGAATTCGCGGCGCGACGTGGCGCTGCACCTGAAACTGCGTTTCGCCGCCGCCGATACCAACGGCCTGGACGTGGAGCGCAACGTGATCTTCCTGGAAGACGTGACCAGCATCGAGGAAAAGGCGCAGCAGCTCAAGCTGGCCTCGATGGGCCGCCTGACCGCCAGTATCGCGCACGAGGTGCGCAATCCGCTGTCGGCCATCGGCCACGCCAATTCGCTGCTGGAAGAGGATTTGCACGCGCCCGTGCACAAGCGCCTGCTGAAGATCATCGCCGACAATGTGGCACGCGTGAACCGCATGGTGGAAGACATCCTGCAACTGTCGCGCAAGGCGCAAAACCACCATGAGCCGATGGAGCTGGAAAGCTTCCTCAATGACTTGAAGGCGGAATTCGACGAAACCCATAAGCTGGACAGCAAGATCGTCTGCCTGGGCGGCATGCGCCAGGTGGTGGTGCGCTTCGATCCGCTGCACCTGCGCGAAGTGCTGATCAACCTGCTCAACAACGCGGTGCGCTACGCCAGCGGCACGCCGGCCAGCATCCGCGTCTTCATCGTGCAGGTGGCCGGCCGGCCGCTGGAACTGCACGTGCAGGACGATGGCCCCGGCATTTCGCCGCAGGTGCGGGCCCACCTGTTCGAGCCGTTTTATACTACGTCGAGCAAAGGCACGGGCCTGGGGCTGTATCTGGCGCGTGAATTGTGCTCGAATAACGAAGCCATGCTGGACTACGAACACCGCTTCGAAGCCAGCGTGACAGAGGGCGGTGCGCGCAAATCGAGCGGCCGTTTTGTGATTACATTTGCGAAAAACACATGACTTCTCCACGTGTCCTGGTCGTCGACGATGAAGCCGACCTGCGCGAACTACTGGAAATTACCCTGCTGAAGATGGGGCTGGACGTGGACAGCACCGAAACACTTCAGCAAGCACGCCAGCTGTTTGCCGAAAAAGACTTCCAACTGGTGCTGACCGACATGCGCTTGCCCGACGGCCTTGGGCTGGACCTGGTGCGCGAGGTGGCGGCCAGCGGCAAGAATATCCCGATTGCAGTCGTGACGGCCTTCGGCAGTGCCGAAAATGCCGTGGTGGCGCTGAAGGCGGGCGCCTTTGACTATGTGAGCAAGCCGGTGCAGCTGGAGCAGTTGCGCGTGCTGGTGCAGTCGGCGTTGAAGCTGAGCGACAGCGCCCCGGCTGCCGCCCGGGCGCGCGGACAGGCGCAAGGCAGGCTGCGCGGCAGTTCGGCTGCGATCCAGGCCCTGCGCGCCCAGATTGCCCGGCTGGCGCGCTCGATGGCGCCGATTGCCATCAGTGGCGAGTCGGGCAGCGGCAAGGAGCTGGCGGCGCGCGAAATCCACGCCCAGAGCTCGCGCGCGGACAAGCCGTTCATCGCCGTCAACTGCGGCGCCATCCCGGAAGCCCTGATGGAGGCCGAGTTCTTCGGCTACCGCAAGGGCGCGTTCACCGGCGCTTCCGACGAGCGCGACGGCTTCTTCCAGGCTGCCAACGGCGGTACCCTGATGCTGGACGAGGTGGCCGACCTGCCGCTGGCCATGCAGGTCAAGCTGCTGCGCGCGATCCAGGAACGGCGCGTGCGCAAGATCGGCGCCACGGCCGAGGAGCCGGTCGACGTGCGCATCATTTCAGCCACCCACAAGAATCTGGAAAAGCTGGTGGAGGACGGCCTGTTCCGGCAGGACTTGTTCTATCGCCTGAACGTGATCGAACTGCGCCTGGCGCCCTTGCGCGAGCGGCTTGACGACCTGGACGAACTGGTCGAAGCCATCCTGGCGCGGCTGGGGAGCTTTGAGCAAAAGGTGGTGCTGGCGCCCGGCGTGCTGGACGTCTTGAAAGGCTACTCCTTCCCGGGCAATGTGCGGGAGCTGGAGAATATCCTGGAACGCGCGCTGGCATTTTCCAATGATGGCGTGATCTCGGCGGAAGACCTGGCGCTGAAAGGCGGTTCGCTGCCGGCGCCAGTGCCAAGCCCTGCGCCCGTGGCCGCGCCAGCCGCTCCTGCCAGCCCGGAGCCCAGCCAGGCTGCCGCCCAGCCGGCCAGCCCGGCCGCCACGCCAGCGCCGGTGGCAAGCTTGCCGGCCGAAGCCCCTGCAGGGGCGGCCGCAGCAGGCGGCGCGCCGGCCATGCCGCAGCTGCCGGCGTTCAATGTCCAGGCAAGCAGCCTGCCGGCCTACCTGGAAGCGGTCGAGCGCGACATCATCACGCGTGTCCTGGCCCAGGCCAACTACAACCGCACCCAGGCCGCCCAGCTGCTGGGCATCAGCTACCGCCAGCTTCGCTACCAGATGCAGAAGCTGAACATCCAGGACCCAGGCTAGCAGTTCGCGGCGGCGGGGCGCCCGCCGCCCGATTGGTCTATAATCCCGGTCCGCCGCGAAAATCCCCTTGATTGATGTAGCGTTTTCGCCAACGCACAACCGTGTGCTGCGCCGCAACATTGCTTATTAAATCAGCACGCAAAAAGCTGTGTTAGTGCTCGCTCACCGCCGATCGCCTGTAGCGATGGGGGATATCAAAAGTCAATAAGAAAACGTGGTCTAAACGAAAAAATTTCACCTTGTACGATCCGAATCACGTCACTACAATTAGTGGACAGAATTCGATGGTCCACTAGATATAGTGGCCATTAACAAATACTGAATACGCGGAGCATAAATGCAATCTACTCAAGATATTTCCACCACTCAGGCGCCTCAAGTGCCTGTTTCCGCTGGCGAAACCGCTGGCGGCGTCGCTGTTTCCGCTAGCCAAATGGCCGACTACCGCATCATCCGCCGCAACGGCGCCGTGGTCGCTTTCGAGCCATCCAAGATCGCCGTGGCAATGACCAAGGCCTTCCTGGCAGTAAACGGCGGCCAGGGTGCGGCTTCCGCCCGCATCCGCGAACTGGTGGAAGAATTGACCAAGAACGTGGTGAGCGCCCTGATGCGCCGCCAGCCAGCCGGCGGCACCTTCCATATCGAAGACGTGCAAGACCAGGTTGAACTGGCCCTGATGCGCTCCGGCGAACACGACGTGGCACGCTCCTACGTGCTGTACCGCGCCAAGCACATGGAAGAACGCCGCCTGAAGAAAGAGGCAGCCGGCGCCACCGCGACCGCTGAGCCGCAGATCAACGTCACCGAGAACGGCGTATCCCGTCCGCTGGTGATGCAGGAAGTGCGCGACCTGATCGGCGCCGCCTGCAAGGGCCTGGAAAAGCACGTCGATGCCGACGCCATCCTGGCCGAAACCGTGAAGAACCTGTACGACGGCGTGCCGGTCGAAGAACTGCACAAGTCCGCCATCCTGGCTGCCCGCGCGCTGATGGAAAAGGACCCGGCCTACTCCCAGGTGACCGCCCGCATCCTGCTGCACACCATCCGCAAGGAAGTGTTCGGCAAGGAAGTTCCGCAAGCCGGCGCCGCTGCCGCCTACATCGAATACTTCCCGCAGTACATCGCCAAGGGCATCGCCGCTGAACTGCTGAACGAAGAACTGGGCAAGTTCGACCTGGCCAAGCTGGCCAAGGCCCTGGTGGCCGACCGCGACCTGCAGTTCGGCTACATCGGCCTGCAAACCCTGTACGACCGCTACTTCCTGCACGTGCGCGATGTGCGCATCGAAATGCCGCAGGCCTTCTACATGCGCGTCGCCATGGGCCTGGCCCTGAACGAAACCGACCGCGAAGCGCGCGCCATCGAGTTCTACAACCTGCTGTCGACCTTCGACTTCATGTCGTCGACCCCGACCCTGTTCAACTCCGGCACCCAGCGTTCGCAGCTGTCCTCCTGCTACCTGACCACCGTGTCCGACGACCTGGAAGGCATCTACGACGCCATCAAGGAAAACGCACTGCTGGCCAAGTTCGCCGGCGGCCTGGGCAACGACTGGACCCCGGTGCGTGCACTGGGCGCCCACATCAAGGGCACCAACGGCAAGTCGCAAGGCGTGGTGCCGTTCCTGAAAGTGGTGAACGACACCGCCGTGGCAGTGAACCAGGGCGGCAAGCGCAAAGGCGCCGTCTGCGCCTACCTGGAAACCTGGCACATGGACATCGAGGAATTCCTCGACCTGCGCAAGAACACCGGCGACGACCGCCGCCGCACCCACGACATGAACACCGCGAACTGGATTCCGGACATGTTCATGAAGCGCGTGATGGAAAAGGGCACCTGGACCCTGTTCTCGCCATCCGACGTGCCTGACCTGCACGACAAGTTCGGCAAGGAATTCGAAGAAGCCTACCTGGGCTACGAAGCCAAGGCAGCCAACGGCGAACTGCGCCTGTTCAAGAAGATCGAAGCGCTGGACCTGTGGCGCAAGATGCTGTCCATGCTGTTCGAAACCGGCCACCCATGGATCACTTTCAAGGATCCGTGCAACATCCGTTCGCCGCAGCAGCACGTGGGCGTGGTGCACTCGTCGAACCTGTGCACAGAGATCACCCTGAACACCAATGACGACGAAATTGCCGTCTGCAACCTGGGTTCCGTCAACCTGCCGGCCCACATGAAAGAGGGCAAGATCGACCACGTCAAGCTGCAGAAGACCATCCGCACCGCGATGCGCATGCTGGACAACGTGATCGACATCAACTACTACGCAGTTGAGAAAGCACGCAACGCCAATATGCGCCACCGTCCGGTCGGCCTGGGCGTGATGGGCTTCCAGGACTGCCTGCACATGATGCGCGTGCCATACGCCTCGATGGAAGCGGTGAGCTTCGCCGATACCTCGATGGAAGCCGTGTGCTACTACGCCTACCTGGCTTCGACCGAGCTGGCGGAAGAGCGCGGCCGTTACGAGTCGTACGAAGGCTCCCTGTGGTCGCGTGGCATCCTGCCGCAAGACTCGGTGCGCCTGCTGGCGGAACAGCGCGGCGGCTACCTGGAACAGGACCTGTCGTCCGCGATGGACTGGACCCCGGTGCGTGAACGCATCGCCAAGTTCGGCATGCGCAACTCGAACTGCGTGGCGATCGCCCCGACCGCAACCATTTCGAACATCATCGGCGTGTCGGCTTGCATCGAACCGACCTTCCAGAACCTGTACGTGAAGTCCAACCTGTCCGGCGAATTCACCGAGATCAACGCCTACCTGGTGCGCGACCTGAAGGCACGCGACCTGTGGGACGAAGTGATGATCGCCGACCTGAAGTACTTCGACGGCTCGCTGAGCAAGATCGACCGCGCTCCGCAAGACCTGCGCGACATCTACGCCACCGCGTTCGAAGTGTCGCCAACCTGGCTGGTGGAAGCAGCATCGCGCCGCCAGAAGTGGATCGACCAGGCACAGTCGCTGAACATCTACATGGCAGGCGCTTCCGGCAAGAAACTGGACGAAACCTACAAGCTGGCCTGGCTGCGCGGCCTGAAGACCACCTACTACCTGCGCACCATTGCAGCGTCGCACATGGAGAAATCCACCACCCGCACCGGCGCCCTGAACGCCGTGTCCGCGAACGTGCCGGATGCCCCGGCGGCAGTGACTGCCGAGGTAACCGAAGGCGCCGCCTGCTACCTGCGTCCTGGTGACCCAGGTTTCGAGGAATGCGAAGCCTGCCAGTAATACAATAGTCATAGTTAGAACCGGTAAACCGGGGTCTGACCCGCTGGGTCAGACCCCGTCTGCACAAAGTCCTCGGCTGTAACAATACCGTCGGCGGTCGAGCAGAAGGTGTCTGACCCTATGGGTCAGACACCGGTTTACCGGTTAAAAAAGAGTAAATCTAAGAGGAAAAAACAAATGCTATCCTGGGATGATGAAGCCGCGGCCGCCCCGCGCCAAACCCCACCACTGGGCGCCACCGCCGAAGCCACCGCCGAGCAAGTCGCCCTGCGCGTCAACGCCGACGACAAGCGCGTCATCAACGGCCAGACCGACGTCAACCAGCTGGTCCCGTTCAAGTACAAATGGGCCTGGGACAAATACCTGGCCGGCTGCGCCAACCACTGGATGCCGCAGGAAGTGAACATGCAGCGCGACATCGAGCTGTGGAAGAACCCGAACGGCCTCTCCGAAGACGAGCGCCGCCTGGTCAAGCGCAACCTGGGCTTCTTCGTCACCGCCGACTCGCTGGCAGCCAACAACATCGTGCTGGGCACCTACCGCCACATCACCGCCCCTGAGTGCCGCCAGTACCTGCTGCGCCAGGCGTTCGAAGAGGCAATCCACACCCACGCCTATCAGTACATCGTCGAATCCCTCGGCCTGGACGAACAGGAAATCTTCAACGCCTACAACGAAGTAGCGTCGATCCGCGACAAGGACCAGTTCCTGATCCCGTTCATCAACGTGCTGACCGACCCGGCCTTCAAGACTGGCACCATCGAGACCGACCAGCAACTGCTGAAGTCCCTGATCGTGTTCGCCTGCCTGATGGAAGGCCTGTTCTTCTACGTCGGCTTCACCCAGATCCTGGCGCTGGGCCGCCAGAACAAGATGACCGGCGCCGCCGAGCAATACCAGTACATCCTGCGCGACGAATCGATGCACTGCAACTTCGGCATTGACCTGATCAACACCATCAAGCTGGAAAACCCGCACCTGTGGACCCCGGCCTTCAAGGAAGAGATCAAGGGCCTGTTCCTGCAAGCCGTGGACCTGGAATACCGCTACGCGGAAGACACCATGCCACGCGGCGTGCTGGGCCTGAACGCAGCCATGTTCAAAGGCTACCTGCGCTTCATCGCCAATCGCCGCGCCACCCAGATCGGCCTGGAAACCCTGTTCGACCAGGACGAGAATCCATTCCCATGGATGTCGGAAATGATCGACCTGAAGAAAGAGCGCAACTTCTTCGAAACCCGCGTCACCGAGTACCAGACCGGCGGCGCGTTGAGCTGGGATTAAACCCTGCTACCTGGAAAGCCCGGCACTGCCGGGCTTTTTTGTATCTGAAGCCAGGAAATAAGATGTTCTCCTAAATGAGGTATGCAATGACCAACGTTGTCTCTCCGAACCAGATCGCGGCAGGCCTTACTGAACACTGGTCGCCCCGCGTAGTGGCAGAACTGGACGACTCGTTCGTCAAAGTTGCCAAGGTACTTGGCTCGCTCACCTGGCACAGCCACGATAACGAGGACGAGCTTTTTTATATTCTCAAAGGCTCTTTAACTATCGAGATGGAAGACAGAACGGTGGTGCTCCGTGAAGGGGAGGCTTTCGTCGTTCCGAAAGGCGTCAGGCACAATCCCGTCGCTGTTGAGGAGTGCCATATCATGCTGATCGAACGAAAATCGACGCTTCATACCGGTACCGAAGTTACGACAAAAACGCGGAGCCTTGCCGACCAGTTGCGTCCGGTCTGAAAGAAAGTGACAGACCGCACCTTGTCAATGTAAAAAAATTCAATCGTGCATCAATGAAGTGTTAAATAAAATATAATTTCCACTCCGAATTTTCTTGATTTTCAGGAGTGCTCGCATGTCCCCACGCCTCGCCGGCCTTGAAATGGCCGGGCTCACCGAAGCCAATCGCCCGATCCGCCTGCGCCTGTTCCGCGGTGAGGGGACAGCTGACGACAAACTCCTGGTCAAGCACGTTAGCGGTGTGGAGAGCATCTGCGGCGGTATCGAATACAGCCTGCTCTGCGTTTCGTCTGAAGCCGGACTGCCGCTCAAGCAGTTCATGGCCAATCCGGTTGAACTGCAGTTCGTTACCGACAGCGGCGGCCTGCGCTCCGTGTGCGGCATCGTCGCCTCGGCCATTGAAGGGCAGGGCGATGGCGGCCTGGCCACCTACCAGCTGATCGTGCGCGACGCGCTGTCGCTGCTCGACAAAACCAGCAATACGCGGGTGTTCCGCAACGCCAGCGAAATCGATATCACCAACACCATCTTGCGCGAATGGCGTGACTCCAATCCCGTCGTGGCACGCGCATTCCAGTTCGACCTGGGTCACTTGAAAACCTACCTGGCGCGCGAATTCACCATGCAGTACAACGAATCGAACGCCGCTTTCCTGCAGCGCCTCTGGAAGCGCCGCGGCATTGCGTGGTTCATCCGTCCCGGCGCATCGAGTGAACACGGCAGCGACGAAGCGCCGGCCCACACGCTGGTGCTGTTCGACGATGCCATGTCGCTGGAAGAGAACGCGGCCGGCACCATTCGCTACCACCGTGACGACGGTACCGAACAGCGCGACACCATCACGACATGGCACGCAGTGCGGCAACTGAGCGCCGGCAGCGTGAGCCGCCGCAGTTGGGATTACGCCCAGGCCTGGTCCATGGGCAGCCAGAACCTCAGCGAGGCTGACCAGGGCAAGCTTGGCAACCAGTTCGCCAGTGGCCTTGATGATTACCTGGTCGATGTGCCGCATGCGGGTGACAACGACGCCGATTACCGTAGCCTGGGCACCCTGCGCATGCAACGGCATGAATACGAGTCCAAGTTCTTCCAGGGCGAGGGCAGCGACCGCAATATGTGCGTAGGCCAGTGGAATCGTGTGAGCGGCCATCCGGAGCTGGAGTCGCATTCGGAAGAGCAGCGTGAGTTTGTCATCACCGAACTGCGTGTGGAGGCCGAAAACAACCTGCCCAAAGCATTCGACGACCGCGTGCGCCGGCTGTTCGCGCTCAATCACTGGCGTACCGACAGCAATGGCATGGAGCAGGCCAGTGCCGAACGCGGCGTGCGCTACACCAATCGCTTTACTTGCGTGAGGCGCGGCATTCCCATCGTGCCGCGCTACGACCCACGCATCGATCTGCCGCGCACCGAGGCGCAGAGCGTGACGGTGGTCGGCCCCGTCAACGAAGAAATCCACTGCGATGCGCTGGGCCGCGTCAAGATCCGCTTTGCCGGCTGCCGCAACGAAGACCATGAGCACGCCAACGGCGCCGGCGCGTCCGACAGCGAGCGCGATTCGGCCTGGGTGCGCGTGGCCAGCGGCTGGGCCAGCGCCCAGTATGGCGCGATCTCCCTCCCGCGCGCCGGCGACGAAGTGATCTGCGTCTTCCTCGGCGGCGACCCGGACAAGCCACTGATCATCGGCCGCGTACATGGCGGCAAGACCAACCCGCCATCATTCAGCCACCGCAGCCGACTGCCCGGCGACAAATACCTGTCCGGCATCAAGAGCAAAGAGGTCAAGGCGCAGCGCTATAACCAGTTGCGCATGGACGATACGCCCGGCCAGATCAGCGCCCAATTGGCCAGTGAACATGGACACAGCCAGTTGAACCTCGGTTATCTGACCCATCCGCGCTGCGACGGCGAAGCCGACCCGCGCGGCGAGGGCTTCGAGCTGGCCACCAACGACAGCGGCGCCATTCGTACCGCCAAGTCGCTCCTGATCTCCGCCTGGAAGCGGCTGGACGCCTGCGGCAACCAGCTAAGCAGCGACGAACACCTGGCCCTGATGCAGGACTGCCTCGACCTGTTCAAGTCCCTTGGCCAGTACGCCGCCGAACACCAGGGCCTTGCGCTGGATGCCGAGCCGCAAGCGGAACTCAAAGACCATGTGGACGCCGCCGCCGGCGGCAGCAATACCGATCGCCAGCGCGACGGCGGCAAGCCGACGCTGAGCATGACGGCGCCGGCCGGAATCGCGCTCAGTACACCGAAAACGCTGGTCAGCTACGCCGGCGTGAACGTCGACACGGTGGCCCAGCAGCATATGCAGTTCACGAGCGGCCAACGCTTCAATCTCAATGCGGGGAAGGGCATTTCGCTGTTCTCGCACATGGACGGCATCACCCAGGTGGCGCACAAGGGCAAGTTCCTGCTCCAAAGCCAACTGGATGACATGCAGATCAATTCGGCCAAGGACATCAAGGTCACCGCTGCCAAGCGCCTGATCATCATGGCCGAAGAAGAAGTGACCTTGATGGTGAGTGGTGGCGCCTATTTGACGCTGAAAGGCGGCAATGCCGAAATCGGCGGTCCGGGACCACTCACCGTGAAAACGGATGGCCACCACTGGAACGGTCCCGCAAGCGCCGCGACCGAGCTGCCCAAGTTTGAATCGGGCGATTTTGGCCGCGTGCCACGCCTGCTGCGCGCCACCGACGGCAAGCCGGTGGAAGGCATGCAGCTGCACGTCGAGCGCGTCGGCGACAGCGCGATGAAGGGCGTCAGCGATGGTGCCGGTACCGGCGAAAAGATCGTCGCCGACCGCCTGCAGCAGATCAAGGCCATTTTCTATCGTCCGCGCAAATGAAGTGCACTCCCGTATCAGCCAGGAAATCGCATCAATGACGAAGCCATTAACTTTTGACGGTCCGGTTGAGGACCCGTGTAACCTGATCGTCGGCGCCAAGAGTGGCGTCTGCCTGGTCGACCCCAAACACCTCGACGTGATCGCCCAGATGCCGCTGCCGGGCATTACCATTTTCGTGCACGGAGTGAATTCCGATGGCGAGTGGTACACGCAGACGGAAGATGGCATCTGCAAAGGCCTGAACGACCGCCTCAAACGCAATGAGGGACAGATTGTTCATGCTACGCCGGAAGGCGGCCAGCTACGGCCAGCCAAATATATGGAGGAGTTGACGCCGGATGGGTTCATTAATCCCGAGCTGAACGAAAATTCTTTTGTTGATTGTGCGGGTAGTTTCTCTCCGGTGATTCACTTCCGCTGGGGGTATAAGGCTAGCAGCGAAGAACTGCAGAAGTTTGGCGATTCCATTTACCTCAATGAAAAGAACTATTGGGGAGGTGGGCCATTTGCCAACGGGTGCACATCGCTGCCCGACCTATGGGGAAGCGGCATCGACGACACTCTGTTTCTGTGGCTGCACATCCAACACATGAACCCGACCAATGATCGACTGGTGTATTCCTGCCCACCCCGGCCTTACTACGTGCTGGCCGCGTTGCGCCTGGCGAAGCTGGTCGAATCGATCCGTAAGAAGCAGGCCGATACCCCGATTACTATCGTCTGCCATAGCCAAGGCAATATGATCGGCATTGCGGCTGCATTTCTCGGTGATCGGCTCGATCCCGTCAGTGACGCGACCGGTAAAACTGGCAACTGCGTAGCAGATACCTACGTGCTGTGCAATCCGCCTTACAGCTTATTGCAAGAGAACGCTACCCAGACCTGGGCCGAGCGCGGGATGAAAGACGAAGAGGGGCGTAGGGGGCGTACAAGTGGCGAGGCCCGCTACAAGACGCTGGCCGCCTTCTTTGACATCATACGGAAGCAGGCGGCATACGAGCAACCAGCATCTGTCGTTGATGAACTCATGAAAAACGAAGCGCATGGTTTCGATGCGCGAAGCGACCGTAACAAGTATGGCTATGGCGACAAATTGACAACGTTTGGACGCGTAACCCTGTATTTCAATCCGCACGACCAAGTAATTTCATCCTCCACCATTCAAGGCATAGGCTGGCGTGGCCTGAGCCAGCAAGAGATCAATGCCACCAGCGGCCACGGTGTGTTCAGTCAAAGGGTGTTCGCGCAAGGATTCAAAGTTGGTGAGCAGGGGCAATACGACTTTGCACAGGCGATGAAAGACCGCGGCATTAAGGAGTTCTGGCACCCGCCTTCGCCGATAGCAAAATATTCCATTTCAAAAGGCCTTGCGGCCAACACGAATATTTTTGGCAAAGTGATGACGCTTGTAAGCGCTCCGTTGGTAGTGGTAGCAACATCGCTGGCTCGTACACGCATCAATGGCAGCCCGCCAGAAAACTGGAAGACGCCACTTACCGCACCAAACCTGCCAGATTCGTTCTTGCCAGTTGCGCTGCGTTTTGGCCAGCCGTGCGCCGACTTCGATCAGAGCTACGATGCTCCGGGCGACTCGCGCGACAAGAATCGTGAACGCAACGAAGGTGACGCTTATGCTGGCGACCGGACCATTCCGCGTGGTGGCTCAGAGGGTTCGACACGCAAGGGTACCGATACGGCAGAAGGTGATCAGTCTTCCGAGGCCGGCTTGCGTTATGAGCACCATGCCATGCTACGCATGCAGGCGAAACGGGAGGGCCTCTATAAAAATGGAGATCAAGCGATGGAAGAAGACGATCCAAGTACTGCCAGTGCAGAATACAATGCTTGGCGCACCAAGAAAATCAAAGAGAGCCTGGCTGATAACATCGACACACATGCGACAGACCATTCGACGATTATGACTAACGGCATGCATGCACAAAAGGCGCTTGCCTACGACGTGGCAGTTGGCGCTTGCTATATCAAAGCAGTAGATTTTACCGAGTTACGAAAGGCTGCAGACTGGCGATTCCTTCGTGGTCTTGATGACGATAATTCTAACAAGCGATTCAAGGAATATTTTGAATTAGGGAAGTTCAAGAAATTAGCTGTTCACACTTGGGCGGAAAACGATCCTGAAGGCAGCATGCCTATTAAGATCGTTAATCAACGAGGCTTCTTTGCCAAAGTACCCAAGGGGGCACAATGAAATTTCTGTCTGAGACGCGTACGCGCCGAGTCGCCTGTGCCTTATTCGCCTTTGTTCTTGCAGTCATTGCGGCCTTCGTAATTACGAGAGGAGCCGCTGAATCCTCGCCAAATTTGCTATCTGATGGTGACCTTATGAAACGTTTCTTGGTTTTTCCCGCCTTGTTTGGAGCTGGCGTACTGGCTTTGTTAAGCCTCGGCACACATGCAGCCGCCCAGCCGGTGCCCGCAGCGGCTGAGTCGGCGGTACCAAATTTAGTAAAGCCCTTTATGGCTCAAGTCGTTGGCCTTCAATGGCTTAACCCGCTGCAGAGGCGGGATTATCCGACCGAGTGGCAATTACTTTGGACCTTAGGGCTTGTGCAGCCTAACAAGGACGATGACATGGTTAAATTAAAGCCTGAGAAATTCTCGAAGGTTCAAGCGATAGGAATTATCGCCTCGGGCAATAATGGAAGGGAGTCATTCAAGGGATATCATCACAAGTACGTTGATGCCCTTACCGAGCTCTTTCACGACATCTATTTTTCCAGTCCAACGTATTTTTACAACGCCCATTCGCTCACAGACAAGAAGACATGGCGTGAGTTGGCTGGTATCCACGTCGAGTATGCGCTGCCAGAAGGTCGCTTGAATCCGATCGAGGCCGCAACATACACGCGGGAACGCATTATTGATACGTTTGACATTGGAAACCCGAACTTTCCCAAAGCATGGAACCGCGACACGCCACCTGACGTACGCGTAACGATGGGCGGCCCCAACGCCGGTTTCACTTCGCTGGCTGCAGGTCTCGACTACCTACAAGCACATCCAAACGAAACAGTCTGGGTGATGAACTGGGATGCCCCGAGCTTTCCGCCGAAAGACGAGCAGATAAACGAAAACATGGTGCTTTTGGTTCTTGCTGGCCCAGACTACAGCACTGAGCGCGCGCCACTGGCCTGGATCGGTTACCCTGCCACGCAAAAAGTGGCGGACTTTGAAGCGCAAAAAGGCCAGCCGCCGCGCCAGATCCAAGCTTGGAAGGCAGTAGTCGAAACCGCCGCTCGGAACGTCGGCAAGCAGGATAGCGATATCGGCTACGTTATTCATGACGCCAACAATACCCATTCCGCCTCATCCGAGCGTATCGGCGCACTGGCTCAAACCCTGACGACTGAACTGGTGGATTTCGATTTCACGAAGCAGACCTTCAATACTCCTGCGCTGCTGGGCGAAATGGGCGCCGGCACGGCGCTAACCAATGTCGCACTTGGTATTGCTTACGCCAATCATATTGGCAAGAACGTGCTGGTCGCTGGTACAACCAACGCGGAACAGCCGACAGCAGTCGTTGTAAGCCCGCCTGCCAAAGTGCGGCCAATCGATCTAAACGCTCCTTGGTTCCGGGCTCGGGGTGGCGGCAGCGCATTCCTGCCTTGGTGGGGACTGCGTCACGACGCCAAGCCTGGCTCGCAAGGCTATTCGCGATGAGTAAGGCCGTCACATGCGCGGCGTGATCCGCCTGAACGACCCCACCAGCCATGGTGGCATCGTCATCAGTGCATCACCTAATTCCAAGGTCCATGGAATCGCTGTCGCCCGCAAGGGTGACAGCTGTACCTGCCCAGTGCCTGGTCATGGCGTTTGCGTGATTGTTGAAGGTGACCCCAAAGTGCTGATCGACGGTGTGCCAGTGGCATTTGACGGTCATAAAACCAGCTGTGGCGCGACCCTTATCACCACTGCCCCGAAGAGCACCCGCGGATAACGTGGGCAGTGCATTGTCGCGGCAGATTTTGTGCGCGAAGTAGTTGCGGCAGGGGAGTATCGGTGGCAGTGCAGCCAAGGTGACTATCCAGTCGTCGCCCTTTTCCCAACAGATGCTGACTATGAATCGATTCTTACTTTTGCCTGCCCTCTTTAGCACGAGTGTCATGGCATTGCTTAACCTTGGCGCGTGCAGTACGACCCGGTCTGAGCCTGCCGCCGCGATGGGGGCGCTGCAGGAAGCCAAACCATTTCAGGCACAAGTCGTTGGGCTGCAATGGCTTAACCTGCTGCAACGGCGGGATTATCCGACCGAGTGGCAATTGCTTTGGACCTTGGGGCTTGTTCAGCCTAACAACGACGATGACATGGTTAAGTCAGATCCCAAGTCATTCTCGGAGCTCCGGGCGATAGGCATTATCGCGAGCGGTAATGATGGGGTGGAAACCTTCAATGGATTTCATCACAAGTACGTTGATTCACTGACGCTAAGATTTCACAAGAATTACTTTTCAAGTTCGACATATTTTTATAATGTCCACTCCTTAAAGGACAAGAAAACGTGGCGAGAATTGGCTGGCATTCACGTCGAGTATGCATTGCCCGAGGGGCGCCTGGATCCAATCGAGGCGGCAACCTACACACGAGAGCGCATCGTTGATACGTTTGATATTGGCAATCCTAACTTCCCCGCCGCATGGAGCCGGAGTACCCCGCCAGACGTACGTGTAACGATGGGCGGTGCCAATGCTGGATTCACATCGTTGGCCGCTGGTCTCGACTATTTGCAAGCGCACCCAAACGAAACGGTCTGGGTGATGAACTGGGACGCCCCGAGCTTCCCGCCAAAAGACGCGCAGATTAACGAGAATATGGTGCTGCTGGTGCTCGCTGGTCCGAACTACAAGACGGAGCGTGCACCGCTGGCTTGGATTGGCCATCCGGCCGCCACGAACGTGGTGGACTTCGAAGGCCAGGAAGGACAGCCGTCTCGCGAAGTCCAGGCTTGGAGGGCGACTATGGAAGCCGCGGCACGTAACGTTGGCAAGCTAAATGGCGACATTGGCTACGTCATTCATGATGCCAACAAGACTCACTCTGCTTCTTCTGAACGCATCAGCGCCTTGGCTCAAACACTCACCACTGAGTTGGTGGACTTCGATTTCAAGAAGCAGGCCTTCAATACTTCGGCCCTATTGGGCGAGATGGGGGCTGGCACGGCGCTGACCAACGTTGCACTTGGCATCGCCTACGCCAATCACCTGGGCAAGCACGTGCTGGTGGCAGGCACCACCGACGCCGAACAGCCAACGGCAGTCGTGGTGAGCCCACCCGCCAAGGTACGCCCGATCGATCCGAACGCGCCGTGGTTCCGAGCCCGCGGCGGGGGCAACGCATTCCTGCCTTGGTGGGGATTGCGCCACGATGCAGGACCGGAGCCGCAAGGCTATTCCGACTGAGGTGGGCAGGATGCGTAGGGAACAGTCAGCCGCGCACGGCTGAAATCATGTTTCTTTGGCTTTTGTATAATTGCGCTTCTACTAATATTGCAATATTACAACATGGAAGAAGCCACTACCCCGGAACAACCAAAGCGCACCAGGAAACTGGGCCGCATCGCCATCTACATCTTTGCCGCAGTCGGGCTACTGTTCTCGGTGTTGATCGCCGTGATGGCGCTGCAATCCAAGCCGCAGGCGCCGCGCACCTTCGACGCGAACGAAGCCATCGACGGCGTCATGACGCGCAACTATGGCAAGTACTCGGAATCCCAGCAAGGCTGGCTGTATGTCGATGAAACGAGTCACGTCACTTACCTCGTGACCGTGGTGCAGCAAAAGAAAGTGGACGGCAAGGAGGGCGATGAGCTCTACCTGGTCACCAGCGGCCGTGCCATCGCAAACAAGGACGAGGACGATTCATTCTACGGCGTGTTCCAACTGCGCTACCGCGACGGCCAGCTGTATGAATACAGCGATCCGCGCCGCCCAAGCGATGTCGATCCGGTGACTCCGGAGCGCGTGCATTTCGAGGCCTTGAGTGCCGATGTATGGGGATGGGTGGTGAAGACCAGCTCCTATGAGTCCGGCGTGGGCGAACATTTCACCACTACCAGGAACGTGGTCCTGGCGCCGCGCAACGAACAGATCGCGGAGCTGGCCGAGTTCACTGCGGCATTCCAGGTTCTGGGCGGAGGCGATTGCAAGGAAACCGAAAGCCAGTACGCTGACTGGGAAAAAGCCCAGGCTGAAAAAAAGGCTGCTCCGGCCGAGGCTGACAGCGCGCAGGAAGCTTCGAACGAGGAGACGGCGGAGGAGTTCGAACTCGTTCCGCCGCGTTGCACCCAGCTGCAATGGTCTTATCGCACCGACCCGGTCAGCGATTCGACCTTTACCCCGCTGTACATCACACGCAAGGCGGGCATGCAGGGCGGTGCCCAGGTCCCGGCGAAAACCTGGAAGGTGATGTTCGATCCGAAGAGCTATACCTACCTGCTGCCGGAAGAGTTGAAGAACGTCGGCATGTGATGCTGCACAGGCCCTAGCGGAACTGGGCCAGGATGCGCGCGAGCGTGCCGTCCCTGGCTGCGGCAGCGATCGCACGGTTGGCTTCTCCCAGGCTGAGATGGCCCTTGCGCGAGACCGCGCAGCGGGTCGTGAAGCTCGCTGCGGTCAGGGGCGGGTGCAGGTTCAGTGGAAAGGCCCGCAGGCGCTGCCGGTATTCGAGGACAGCGCGCGCGATCAGCACATGGTGCACCCGGCCGCGCGCCAGCTTCTCGAGATTGGTCTCCATATTGGGCGAATCGTCCCGTACAAAGCCGGCGCCCAGGACCTTTTCGATTTCAGGATGCTGGTAGCCTAGGATGGTGCCGATGGCCTGTCCGCGCAGGTCGGCGATGGAATGCGGTTGCGGTTGGCGGGCGTCAGTAACCAGCACTTCCTCTGCCGTGAACACCGGCTCCGTCCATAGATAGTCCCCTTCGATCCATTCCGGCGTATAGCCGCACAGGATGTCGGCCTCGCCCTGCTGCAAGGCCCTGGCAATGCGCTTGCGCGGCAGCAGCAGGAAGCGCAGCTCGCGCCCTGTGCCGCGCGCCAGCGCCTCTCCCAGCATCTTGTGGACGCCGTCCGCCAGGCGCCCATTCTCAATGCGCGACATGGGCATGTCGGCCGCACGGTCGACCAGCACGACCAGTTCGCCGCCCCATGCATGTGGCGCGCACAGCAAGCAGACGAGGGCGAGCAGGTAAAACGTTTTCATACGCAGCGGTCGCAAGGACACTGATTGAGTTGTACTGCATTGTGTGCAATGCTTACTTCCTCCCCGCACTAAAGGCTGGGGTTTCCTGCTTCCAGCGTCGCACGTCCGCGGCGGAGAATGTTTAACGCAGCATCACGATCTCGTTCATGTATCACACCGCGTTCGCTGCATTCCCATTCTCTTATTCCAAGGCCTGCGATACCTTTCGGTCCCACCTTGGCGCTCGATCGTGGATCGGGGTTCCGCAATTCGAGCAGGTCTGGGTGGTAAAGCGTTCGTCCACTTTCACGTACCGGGGCATGGCGACATCCTTCAAGCCGAGGTCAATACCAACACCGTGGTCGAGCGGAAGACCTGGGGGGCTGCAAACTCGATCACAATATTGAGGAACTAATTGCCCCAGCTATCTTACGCAAAATAGCTGCCATCCTTGATTTTTCCCTTCGGGAAGCGGACGCGAGCAGAACACACGGAGCGTACTGATTGCAAAACGAAACGTGTTCCCTTCTCGATGCAGGTCGCTGTAACTCCAGCTCTTTGCTGCTGCCGGCGGTCAGCTTATTCAAATCGAAGCCAAGCTTGCCGCATCAGCAGCTGATTCTTCGACTTCACGCGGAAACGGAAGACATGCGTTGGCCAGGGGCTTGTGTGGTGCCAGCACCTGGCCGAGACGCTCAATGAGCTGATCGACCCGTGCATCGAATCGCCGGCACCAGGCATTGGGCCTGGCACGGGCTTTTGTTAGCGAATTTGGTGGACCAAATCGGCGTATGGGTTGCCGGCGCTTAAGGCAACCTCACGACCCCACCAATGTTGACGTCTGCAATTGAGCAAGCGGACCCCAAGCCCTTGAGTTGTTCCTGCAATGCCTTTGTCAGTTTCTCCTGCTGCATGGATGGCTGATCCATTTCGCCCCACCAGTCAGCATAGGGAATGAATCTTTCGCAACCACTGGCTGCAATGATTTCCGCGACACCTTTGGGCCCCAAGGTCACGCATTCTGAGCGAAGTTGCGAAAAATTGGCCATATCCTCGTTGCTCAAGCATGCCCAGTAACTGCCTGAGCCCGAACAATAGTGCGGAGTATGGGCAGTGAACCTTCCCAGATTGCAGGCAATGTGCCGGATTTTTCCGAACTTGGCCGCTATCGCCTCCGCCACATGAACCATCTTGTGTTCCACTTCATTGCCCGTATCAACGACCACCCAGGTCTTGTCGGTTGGGGTTGTGATCAAGTACGTATTGCCAATGTTGCGCAGTTCAGGATTGCGCACATATCCTGTCGAGCGTGGCTGCTCACCATAAAAGGGCAAAGCCGTGATTTTGATATCCCCGACGTTCAGCGGATTACTCCACCAATCGGCCTCAATGATGTTAATGAACCCCATCGCTTTGAGCGGTTCAACAAACGATGAAGTCAGAATGTTGGTGCGTCGGACTGTCGGGACGACAATCGGAATATCCCGTGGGAAGAAGGCCAGGGACGAGGGCTCAAAATGATCGCCGTGCGAATGCGAGATCAGAATTGCAGAGCACGTGCGCGAGGCGATCAACAGGCGCAAATCGCCGGTGCCAACGCCATAGCCGACGGTATGCAGCACTGGATCAATGAGCACCGATTGCCCTTGATGGACATAGAGCAGTGATGCGTGCTGCAGCCTGTATATGCCGTCCTGACTGAATGCCGCGGCAATCGTGTCGGCTTCGTCTGCCGCCTCACTGAAGCAACCTATCTCGTCGAGCCGCTTTATCAACTCATCCGATGGGGGGTCGTCAGTCTGGTCACCAGCTATCCATAATAGCGTGTCAGCCACCATCTTCACGCCTTCAGGGGTTCGCATTTTCATCAAATACTGTTCGGCAAACGAGTCTTCCCGCCTTTCATCTACCGAAACGATAAAGGTGTCCAATGGATAGCGCGGAGGGAACAGCAGGCTGTCACGCGGGGCAAACGATGCTGCGGGGGCAGCGGCGTCATATTCAAAAAAACGCTCGAAGTTCGGCAACTCTGCAGCGGCCAAAATTGCCTCGGATAATCCACCCTTTTCGTTAATAAGGTTTGCCATCGCCTGTACGACAACGCCCAGCTTTGAACTCACGTCCCCCTGTTCTTCATTAATAAGGCGAAAGGCGGTGTGTGGGGATAGATTTTTTCTTGCGTAATTCATTTAATTCCTTGTGTGAGCATTTTCCCTGTTTCAGCCGGGAGTGTCGCGGCAAACTCAAAATGTTATCAGGAAATTATAAAATTGAACACTGTCGGATGTCTTGCTGCAACACTAGATTGCTATTTGCAAGTTAATATTGATGGTGTTGACAAATTAAAAAAACGCGCTATCATGCTCAGCCTCAATAAGCCGCATCGCTTTCGTATGTTGTATGCCGAAAAAAGATACGGTTTAGCCAAGGCAAAGCAGGGCAACCCAGGCGCATTTCCATTGATTCAAAAAGGTTACCTGTGCAATTCCCTGCAAACTTGCAAATTCACATTGAAAAACTGCATGCCCAAGGCACTCCCTTTACCCAAATCGTCATGAATTTGGTGGTAACCGGGGGATATGCGGCGCATTTCGCGCAGCGCATTGTGGAAACCGTGCTCGATCATGGCGCCAACGACTTTCAGGCAGTCAGCGATGAAAGATTACATGGGCAGGCCCTGCCCGCCATAGACACCGGCAAGGGTGATCTGTTTGTCGAACTGCCAGATCGCCGGGTACGTATCGCAATGGAACAATTTGCGCCGCGTCTGGTATTGCTCGATGATTTCCTGTCTGAAGAGGAGTGCGACGCCCTGTGCGAGCTCGCCCATGACTCGCTTGAGGCGGCAATGGTGCTGCATGCTAATCACGAGCACGGCATCCAATTTGATGATTACCGCAAGTCGGACACATGCAGGCTGGATGCGGCGCGACAGCCACTGCCAATGGCAATAGAGAGGCGTATCGAAGCGCTGACAGGGTGGCCGCAGGCTTGGGGCGAGCCGCTGGAGATCCAACGCTATGGCGCGCACGGCAGCTTCAAGCCTCACTATGATTATTTCTTGGAAGGTAACGAATATTTTGAAAATTCGGTCCAGAATGGCGGGCAGCGCCTGGCGACCCTGATCGTTTACTTAAAACAGCCGGAGCGCGGTGGCGCCACGTTTATGGCTAACTTGGGCGTGCGCGTGATGCCAAGAAAGGGCAGCGCGCTCTTCTTTTCTTATCCAACGCCAACCGTGCAATGCGGCACCCTGCATGCGGGCGACCCGGTGCAAAGCGGTGAAAAATGGATAATGACAAAATGGTTTCGCCAGTACGCTCATGAGTAATTGCCAGCCACGGGTGACAAAATAGGTTTGCCCCCAAAATATTGAAAGCGACATGGCGGCGCCTTATGTACGCCTATTGCGCATCGTGCAATGGGTGTGGCGCCATCCGCATATATTTTCGCCTGGAATTATTTAGTCTTTTGCTGCGATAAAATCATTCTCCCTGTATTTACTTTTTTTAAAATGATAATTATTATTCCTATCCCAGATTTATTTGGGGTAGGTTGCGATTATATCGGAGTGCCTGATAATTGACGGTGTAGACCGTGCGTTATGGCACTCTTATATCGCGGAGTATTAATTTATCATTTTTAAAATAATGGAAAAAATTGAGTTGAATAAGCGTACCTTGCGTACGTTAACCCTGAGTGAGCTGGAGCTTGTTGGAGGCGCAAGCGAAGACGGTGACGAGGATCCAGATGGTTCCAAACAAAAGCCAAAGCCAGACACCTTGCCAACGAATTGCCCGTGCCCGACTGAACTGTGCCCGGTGCCGTCCGACAGATGCCCTCCGGGCACCTCGAGGAACGTTCGTTGCTGTCCAAACACTGGTGACTAAAAAACGCTGAAAGATTGCCGGCTCCAGAACGCTTGGGCCGGCAATTTTCCATCTGGATGAGCCAGCTCCGCACCCTATTCTTTTCCTGTTGAAGTGACCAACATGTTTGCCGCGCACGATCAAACTGAACGCCAGAACCTGACGCAATTGATGGGCAACCCTAATTATCCATACTTGTCCGGTGGGCTGGCCGGCGGGCTGCTCATGCAAACCGAGCGCTACGCGGTCCACCCAACAGCCGAGCGGCGCGCGAGGCTGGAGCAGCTACTGCAAGCGCTAATCAATGCAATTCAAAAACACCCATTGGAGGTCAACCTGTGGTCCGGCCTGGTAGGCATCCTGTATGCGTTCGAATTCGTCCGCGCCAGCGCACCGGAAATACTACCAGCCGCAGTAGCAGATTTTGTTGACGAAATGGATGCCCAGCTCGGCGATTACATCAGGAGCCGGGCCACCACCTTACATTTCGATCTCATTTCTGGCGTCGCAGGTATTGGTGCATATGCACTGATGCGCACTAACCTTGAAGCTGCCCGTAACCTTTATGCAATCGTCGAGGCGAGCCTGGTGGCGATGTCTACAAGGACTACCGCAGGCCGTACCTGGCACACTCAACCCATACACCTAGGCCCGCTGGCCCCCGCGTCCGCGCGCGAGAATGGCCATACCGACCTGGGCATCGCTCACGGCTTGCCCGGCGTAGTGCTGCTGCTGGCAGGTGCTCACTATCACGGCCTGGGCACCAGCGCGACTCCTGGCTTGCTGCAGGAGGCAGTTGCTGCGCTGCTGGAGTATCAGTCGGACCCAGTGAAAGGCAGTCGCTACAGTTATTACACGAGCCAGAAGTTGTCGCAAGCCAGCCGTTTGGGCTGGTGCTATGGCGACCTGAGTGCAGGATTTGCATTGCACGGCGCCGCGACGGCCCTCGTGCAACCGGCCCTGGCCTCGCAAGCCCACGAAATTGTCCTGTCGCGCCTTGCGCAACCTGAGGCATCGTTCGGCTTCAGTGACAACACACTCTGCCACGGACATGGGGGAGCCCTACATATGGTACACAAACTGAATGCCGCCGCGCCGGCTCCGCGCTACGCCGAGTTCCTTCGCACGCGTCTGGACTTGCTAGGTGATGGCCGGGATCACTATGCCCTGCAGCCAGGCCTGCTTGAAGGCAGCTGCGGCGTATTGCTGGCAATGGAAGATCGACATTCGCGCGGGCGCCACCATTGGGATGTTTGCCTGACATTCGGTTTCTGATTAACGCTGGCCATATGCCCTGTACCGCAAACTTTGACACTCATGACCACTGATCTCCGCTTCACCCATCGCGATTTCTTTATTTTGCGCGCGCCATTTCTGCCTGCCAAAGTCTGGCTGGAATATCGGCACAATACTGCAGTTGGCGCTGCCGATCCAGCCGAGCTTCTTTGGACCAAGCGCATGGGCGCGGCGCGTGAACTGTTCGCTCGCGCCCCGGTAAGTGAAGCGATCTACTTGGCAAGCGGCGAGCTGCACCATCGGCTTCAGTCATCCGATTGGGATAGCGCGCGAGCGGACAGCCGCAAGCTTCTCTTGACGTTCGAGCGCTACCTGAACCGCATGTGCCTGCGGTCGACCCCTTTTGGGATGTTTTCCACCGTAGCCATCGGTCGCATCACTAGTGATGGCTATCATGGCCCCGCTCAGTTGGAAGGCGATGGCAGCGGCGTACGGCGCGCCCGCGTCGATGCCGGCTTTCTACAAATTCTTTGCGACCAGATGGTGATCCGGCACCGCGAACAACTTCCCTACCTCGCAAATCGCTCGGCATATGTCAGCGGCGAGTTCCTGAAATATACGGATTGGTCCAGCACCTCCACCGGCGGACGGAATTACCAACTGGCCCAGGTTGATCGGCACCCGGTAGTGGAAGCAATTTTGGCACTTTGCGACGCAGCCCCATTGCTGCCGCAACAGGTGTGCGAACGCGTCGCCGGCAAATTCCCGCAGGTGCCGAACGCAGTCCTTGAGGTCCTGATTGGCGACCTCATCGAAGCCCGGCTATTACTGCCAGCATTAACAATCGACCTGCTGGCCCCGGATCCTGCCCGTGCACTGGCAGCTGCACTGTTGGCTTCTCCTGCAAGCGCCGCTGGCCGAGCCTTGTTGCGGGCGGCGGACGAATTGGACGTTCTGACCGACGTCCAGGCCTTCCCCATGGCTCAATACCAGCGCATAGGAGCAGAATTGGCCGCACTTTGCGAACCAGCGCCGAAAGCACCGCAAGTAAGAGTCGATTGTTTCCGTCCGGATGCAGCGTTCAGTCTGTCCAGGCAGTATTGCGACGAGCTGCTGGCGGATTTAGGTCTGCTGATTTCTCGCTTCTGCGAAGAGGAAGCGTCCTTCAACAACTTGGCCCAGGCATTTTCGCACCGCTACGGCGAGAGCGTCGTGCCACTGACTGAACTGCTGGACGATGAAGAATTGTTTGGGGCCGGGAGCGATCCCTACAATTGCGACTTGCTACGAAAATTTGGCCTCACGAAGGGGAGTGGCCATAACGGCAATGCGCAAGACACTCTGCGTGAATTTGACAAGTTCTTGGTCGGGAAGTTGCTGGCCGCTCCCGTTGGCAGCAATACTGTATTGCGCATTACGCCGGAAGAAGTGCGGACATTCAAACGCCGCGGCAGGAAGTTCCCGGATAGCCTGTTTGCGATCATGACCGTGCTGCCCCCAACAGCCGAGGGTACGCGTACCTGGCTGCAGGGTATTTCCAATTCCAGCCTGGGGGCTTGGACCGGCCGCTTCGCTTATGGCGATCCGGCAATCGGCAATGCTCTGCGCGATATGGCAAGGACAACGGAGCAAAACGATCCCGAAGTCCTGCATGCGGAAATTTGTTACATGCCATATGGCAAACTCAACAATGTGATGTCTCGGGCCGACATCTGGCCCTACCGCATCAATCTGGTTGAAGGGGATCTGCGCGGTAGCGACAACGAAATTCCGTTGAACGACCTGCTTGTGACCGTGGTCGGCGGCGAGGTGCAGCTGTACTCGCGTCGGCACGGCAAACGGGTGATTCCGCATATGTCGTCCGCTCATAACAGCGAGCATTTTGGCAATGTCAAGGCCTACTCTCTCCTGCGTAGCCTTGAGTTGCATCCAGCGTATTTCGCGCATTTTGGATGGAGCAATTTCTTCAGGAGCTATCCTTATCTTCCACGTCTGGAATATGCCAATATTATCCTTGCGCCGGCCCGTTGGTTGATCCAAACCGGGGATTTCGTACCTGACAAGGCACTGTCCGAGCAGGAGAACAGGCGGGCGTTTGCAACTTACCTTGCACAACGCGGTCTCCCGGCACTGACCGAACTAAAAGAGTTCGACAACACGTTGCTGCTGGACCGCACCGATGAGTTGGATATGGAACAGCTCTATCGCATATACCGGAAGAGCCGCCGGCTCGTGCTGCGCGAAGTCGTTTCGCAGGCAGCGCCCGCGAACGGTGCGCCGCTGCTGACAAGGCACGAGGTGCTGCTGCCCTTTGGACCGGATGCCGTCCCAGCGGCAGTGTCACATGGTAAGGTACGAAAGCTGGATCAATGCGATCTGCCCCTCGTGGCCATGCACGAAGTTCTGTATGCCAAAATATATCTTGCTCCCACCGAGGTCGACGCGCTGCTGCTGGACGTGATCGAACCCTTGGTGCGCCGTCTGCGCGGCGCCGGACTGGCCAGCGACTGGTTCTTTATCCGCTACGCCGATCCGAACCATCACTTGCGGCTTCGATTCCTGAGCCCCGAGTTAGGACCGCTTGTGCGCGAAGTTACCAAAGTTCTCGATTCGCTGCATGAAAAGCAGCGCATTCGCCATTACCATTTCGCCCAGTATGAGCGCGAGTTGATCCGTTATGGCGGTGCACAACTGATGGGACTGAGCGAGCAACTGTTCTGCGCCGACAGCGATATTGCCATCGCTTTGCTGGGCATCGCCGGACAAGGAGAAGAAGAGCGCTGTCATGCTGCCGTCTGGTCCTGCAACACCCTGTTGGCCGACCTGGGCTACTCTATCGAGGCTCGTCACCGCATCGTAGCCACAATGGCAAACAAATACCGCGCCGAGTTCAGCGTGAGCTCCTATCAGCGCGATTTGCTGGGAAAAAATTTCCGCACGCATGCCAGCCAATTGAACTGCATCCTCGACGATACCGCCGACGCCAAGGGATGGGACGCGAATTATCGTTTGGCTGCCGCCAGCGGACTGGAACGACGTCGCGCGTTGTTGAGCACGGTGCAGCCGTTGGCAGATGAGATCGTGCAGAGCCATCTGCATATGTGCTGTATACGTTTGTTCAGCCAGCATCCGCGCTCGTATGAAGTCATCGCCTACGATGCACTGGAACGCATTTATCGCACGGCATTGGGCCGGCAACGCGCCAACACAAGGAAAGTCGCCGCATGAGTGAGCTTTTCAGGCGGGAAGCCTATGCCGCCCGCCGCCCAAAATGGCTTGGCGAAATTATCGTAATTCAACCGCCCTCGGCACGTCTCGTGTCCGCCTTGGTTGCCTGCGTGCTGGTGGGGCTGGTCTTGCTGCTCTCGCTGGGCACGTATACGCGCCGGACAACGGTGTCCGGCAAACTTGTCCCGGTTGGCGGTCTTATCCAGGTGGCGGCCAACCAGGCCGGCGTTGTGCTTGAGCGCCGCTTTGCCGAAGGAGATACCCTGCGGGCCGGGCAGATCATGTATGTCATCTCCAGCGAACGTCAAAATGGTGCACTGGCCCCTACACGCCAGACCGCTGCACACGAACTGCAGTCGCGGTCAGATTCGCTCCAGCACGAACTGAGTCTCAAGGCCGAGTATTTGCAGGATCAGGAGCGTCGCACGGTACTGCACTTGCGTACCCTGCGAGAGGAACTGGCAAAGCTGGATGAGCAACTTGCCAGCCAAAGCAAGCTGTTGACGCTGGAGCAGGGGAGCCACCAACGATTCCAGGACCTGCATGAGCGCGGCTATGTCTCCGACGAATCTTTCAAGCAAAAGCAGTCTGAACTGCTTGAGCACAGGAATCGCCTGGCTGCACTGCAACGCGAGCGTTTGGAAGTCGAGCGAAATATCAACGAACGACAAGATGACTTGGCCACAGCACGGCTGCGCCATGCCAGTGACGCGGAAGCGTTGCGCCGCCAGCTATCGTCGAACAAGCAGGAACTCAGTGAAAATGAATTGCAGCTCACCGAACTCATAGTCGCACCACGCGACGGCGTCGCCACGGCGATCCTGGCGGATACAGGCCAGGCCGTGGGGGCAGGCAGTACACTTGCAAGCTTGCTGCCGCAAGCTTCCCGGATGCAGGCGCGCTTGTACGCCCCTAGCAATGCCATCGGTTTCGTCCGTCCCAATGCGCGCGTGCTCCTGCGCTATGACGCCTATCCCTATCAGCACTTTGGTCAAGCTGGCGGCAACGTTGTTTCAGTCACTCAGGCCCCGGCCGTCGTCGGCACTGCGGTGAGCGCGGCAAACGGCGGCATTGGCACGCCTCAGTATGAAATCATCGTTGAACTGGACCAGCAGGATATTCAGGTCGCAGGCCAGATGCGCAAGCTTCCGGCCGGGATGAACTTGCAGGCCGACGTGTTGTCAGAAACGCGTAGTCTCTACCAATGGATGTTCATGCCATTCCGCGAGCTCAATGCACTGGTCGGCGCCACTAAGCCTTAAGCAGCTTCATCCTCCTCTTCGCTTCCGAAAAATCGCAAATAATGCAGTCCTTTGAAAAAATGCTATTCGCCCGTGGGCGAAACGTCCCACTGGTTCTTCAAATTGAGGCTGCGGAATGTGGACTGGCCTGTTTGACCATGGTGCTCTCCTATTACCAGCACCGCGTCGATTTGGCGGAAATGCGAGCACGTTTCGCCATCTCCTTAAAAGGAGCATCCCTTGGCCAACTGATTCATATTGCGGAAAAAATGGGGTTGGGGTCACGCCCATTGCGCCTGGAGCTGGAAGACATGGACCAGTTGCAGTTGCCGTGCATCCTGCACTGGAATTTCAATCACTTCGTGGTACTGACCAAGGTCGATCAGCGCGGCATTACAGTCCAGGATCCGTCGTTTGGCGAGCGAAAGCTGACCTTTGCCGAGGTGTCGCGATCATTTACCGGGGTCGCCCTGGAGCTTTGGCCCAAGCCGGAGTTCCAGCCACGAGTCGAAACGCCTCGGGTCCGGTTCCGTGAACTGATAGGCACGACGCGTGGATTCGGCCGTGCCGCTGGCCAAATCCTGCTCCTGGCCGCGGCCCTGGAAGTCTTATCGTTGATCAGCCCATTCTTTACGGGTTGGATTGTCGACTCGGTTATTCCATCCAACGACAAGCCGCTGCTCTACGTCCTCGTACCAGCTTTTGCATTGCTGTTGTTGCTGGAGACCGGTATCAGTACGGCGCGTAGCTGGATGCTGATCTATATGTCCACGTCGATCAGCCTGCAGTGGCGATCGAATATCTTCTCCCACCTGGTCCGGCTGCCCATGCCGTACTTTGAGAAGCGCACCCTGGGCGATGTCATTTCAAGGTTCGACGCTGTCAACCAGATTCAGCGCACGATCACTACCTCATTCCTGGAAGCGCTGCTTGATGGCACGATGGCATTGGTGACACTAATGCTGATGTGCTACTACAGTCCTGCCATGACTGCGGTCAGCATCGCCGTGGTTGCCTTATACGCACTGCTGCGGTGGGCATGGTATTACCCTACCCGTGCCGCCAGCGAGAGGGAAATTAACTGCGGTGCCAAGCAACACACACATTTCCTGGAAACGGTGCGGGGAGTCAAGGCGATCAAACTGTTTTCCAAGCAAGAACAGCGGCGCGCAGCCTGGCTGGCGCTGTCCTCCGACCAGATCAACGCCAATCTTCGGCTGCAAAAACTGAATCTGTATTTCCGTGTGGTGAATGGTCTTGGCTTTGGTCTCGAAAACCTGCTGCTGACTGGCCTCGGCGCGCTGTTCGTCATGGAGGGCCGTTTCAGCGTAGGCATTCTGCTCGCCTTCATGGCGTACAAGACGCAGTTTATCAATCGTACCGCCTCCCTTATCGATAAGACGATGGAATTCAAAATGCTTCAATTGCAGAGCGAACGGCTGGGCGATATTGTATTGACGGCACCCGAAGAAAATGGGCCCGAACATATGGCTGGCGCCACCGACCGCACGGCGCCATCGTTACGGGTGGCCGGCTTACGATTCCGGTATGGCGAACAGGAACCATGGGTGTTGAACGGCGTTAGCTTCGAATTGGCAGCAGGAGAGTCGCTGGCCATCGTCGGCGCATCGGGCTGCGGCAAGAGTACTCTGCTATCTGTCCTGTTGGGAATTCGTCCGCCCCACGAAGGAAGCATTACCATTGGCGGCACCGATATACGGCAGCTCGGCGTCAATGCATTTCGCTCGATGGTCGGTACCGTACTGCAGGATGACGTCCTGTTTGCTGGCTCGATTCAGGACAATATCAGTTTCTTTGACGCCGATGCCGATCCGCTATGGGTTGAGCAGTGTGCCGCGACCGCCTCCGTACTGGACGATATCCGGGCTATGCCGATGGGATTCAATACCTTGGTTGGCGATATGGGTACGGTGTTATCTGGCGGGCAGAAGCAGCGCATCCTTTTGGCGCGTGCCTTGTACAAGCGTCCTCAAATATTGTTCCTGGACGAAGCTACCAGCCACCTTGATGTACCACGCGAAAAGCAGGTGAACGCTGCCATCAGTGCGCTGCGGATAACGCGCATTATTATCGCGCACCGGCTTGAGACCATCGCCTCCGCAGACCGGATTCTGACCATTGAGCACGGCCGGGTCGCGAACGATCAGCCTGCCAGCCATCTACGCAGTGCTTGACTGCATTCCTATACGACAATTGGAGAAGTACTCATGCTGGACTTTGGAATATCGAAACAGACCTTCTTTGACGAACTGCACGAAAAGCGTCCCTTTATTCAGCGTGGCGGTTACGCCGCGCTTGCTGTCGGCTGGGACGAAGTGGATCGCGCCCTGTTTGTCGGTGAGAACACCGATGCCAATCTGCGCGTGCACAAGGGGGGGTTCATCGATGAAGCGAAATATACGGAACTTTGTTCCGACCTCGGCGTGGTTCGCAAACGCATCATCAAAGCCGAACTGGCCAAGTTGCTGGAAGACGGTGCCTCGATCATTTACAACCGGATGGAAGGGGTATCCGTACCCATTCGCGATCTGTGCAATCAGGTCGCCCGATTCACCGGCGCGCCCGCAGCGGCAAACGGCTATATTTCTTTTGGTGACAAGGAGACGTTTGGCAACCATTGGGACACGCACGACGTGTTTGCAGTACAGTTGATCGGACGCAAGCGGTGGCTTGTTTATGAACCCACGTTCTCCCTGCCACTGCCTGGTCAAACCAGCCTGCACCATAAAGCCGATTGCCCCGCTACTCCCTTCTTCGATGAGATACTGGAAGCAGGCGATATCCTTTATATTCCGCGCGGATGGTGGCACACTGCAATACCATTGCGGGAAGAGACATTCCACGTTGCCATCGGCGTTCACCCACCAGTCGTCGCGAACTACGTGGAATGGGTGGCCAAGAACGTATTGCCCGACCATTTTTCGTGCCGACACTCAATTCACGCGAATGAGCAATCGCGGCACATCATCGCTGCGGCAAAGGAGACGCTGTTGGAAGTCCTATTTAGTGACGAGACCTTCTCGGCTTACCAAACGCAGCTGGTCCGCAACGAGCGCACGGCAAGTGCTTTCGACATTGCACGTCCCTTCCGGGCAGACGCTTACGACGAGCTGGAACAGAGTCGCTTCATCCTGCACTCGCGCTTCGATGGTCGCGCCATTTTCAAGGCGCGCACGATCAATGGCCGCGCTTCCTTACGCACGCCGCATGGCCAGGCGGTCACGGAATCCATTGCAAATGCCACACAGCCGATCAGCTTCCAGGCGCTGCAGGCTGCACATCCTGCCATTAAACACGAAGCCTTGCTGTGGACACTTAACGACTTGCTGCTGCGCGACATCATTGGCAAACACGCGCGCGCGCCGTTGACGCATGCCGTAGCGCAAGCCCAACCATGATGTCATGGATGAGCTTGCGGCAAGGTATTCGGCGCAGGTGGGCCAGCTTGCTTTGCTTGGCCAGCCTGTTAATTTGCCTGCCTACAGCGGCTGTCGCTGCACAGGCCGACCTGCCGGACATGGCGCGCATCTGGCGCGATGTGCAATACCTTCATCCAGCCTTGGGTGACGGGACAGTCGACTGGGATCAGGCGCTGGTCGATGCGTTACCGGCAATGCTCGCTGCGCAGGATGACGGCGCGCGCATGCTTGCCATCGAGCGGCTGATGCAACCATTGCATGATTCTGCGTTGCGCATCTGGGATAAGAGCGAGAGCCGGCCGCTCGCCCTCCCGTCGGGCCAAGCTCTGTGGCAAGAGTTGCCGGCTAGCTATTGCCTGCTGCGACTGCATGGCGGCCGCCCGGTGTCGCCGGCGGACTGGGCGAAATTTCTGGCGCATTTGCCAAACGTGCGCGGTCTGGTCATCGATCTGCGTAGCACATCCTGGCAAGTTCCCAACCAAGCTCCCTATCTGGAGCAGCTTGCAGCCCGCGTCATCACGGCGCCGCTGGCCTTGCCAACTGAGCAATACCGGTTTTATGCTGACGCGCTGCCATCCGGCACGGCGGACGACGGCGCTGCTGTCGGCGGCTTGCTGACGATGAATATGCGCTCGGTTACGCCGCAGCCCTCGCAGCGCGGCAAACCCATCGTATTTATAGTCGACAATCTGTTCCCGGTTCCCAAGGTTGCCGTGGCCCTGCAAACAAGGGGCGCGGCACAAATTATTGCAGTGGGACGAATTTTGCCTGCATATGCGGTGCCATTGCAGCACCTGAATATCGGCGAACATATAACGGTTCAGTTTAGCCGCGCCAGATTGGTGACAACTCAGGGAATCATCGGCTTTCGCCCCAATGAGGTCATCTCCGCTGCAGGCGACGGCAATGCCGAGAAGGCACTCGTGCAAGCGGCAATACAAATGCTGAAAAATCACGGCCATTGGCGTCCTGCTCCCGCCCAGCATCCAGCGCCCATAATGGCACGCCAGCACCACCAGGCTGATCAGGCCGAATTCCCCGCGCTGGAGCAACGGCTTCTCGCCGCCATTAAAATGTGGGCCACGATAGATCGCCAATATCCTTATCGGGAGTTACTTGGCGAGGCCTGGAATGACGCTTTGGCCACGTGTCTGCAACAAATGACGATGGTCAGCAACAGCCTTGAGTACGCCCAAGCCTTGGAGACGATGGCAATTCAGATGGGGGACAACCATGTCTGGGTATCGAGCCGGGCACTGAATGCCTTTTATGGAAAGGGAGACCTGGACCTGCGCTTTGCATTGATCGACGGAAAGGTTATCGCCACCGCAGACAGCGTTGGCGGCGATCAAGCAGAATTCATTCGTGCCGGCGATGAGCTCATTGCAATCGATGACCAGCCAATTTCAACGCGAATGGCAATGCTTGCGTCCCGGACTTCAGCTGCCACGGCGGCTGGCATTGAATTTGGCGTTTTGGGCACCTTGCTGCGAGGCCAGCCGGCTTCGGTCGCCAGGCTGAAGCTACTCGGTGCGCGCGGTGAGTATGAAGCCACGCTGGGCCGGAAAGCTGTAACCGCCGAGACGATTCAACGGGCATCCTCACCCGTCTTGCAAAGATTTGAAGGCCGTATCGCCTATGTGGACCTCGACCGCCTGGAACCGGATGCGGTCCCCGCCATGTTCTCGTTCATTGCGGATACGTCGGGCGTAATCTTTGACTTGCGGGGTTATCCGCGCAGTACGGCGTTGGCCATTGCCGCCCGCTTGAACGTCAAGGGCGCCGCCAGCGGCCCCGGGATACACCAGTTTTTCGGCAGTGGCCTGTTACCGTCGACAGCTTTCCGCCTGTATCATCCGCAGCCAATTCGCCGTGCCGACGGCCCGATCTATTCCGGTACGGTCGTGGTCCTGATCGATGCTCGAACCATGAGCCAGGCGGAACATGCCGCGCTCTTGTTTGAGTCGGTGGCGCCTGTCACCTTTATTGGCAGCCCGAGCGTTGGCACGAACGGCGACCTTCGCCTCATGACACTTCCGGGCAAAGTCACTGTAAGCTATTCTGGGATCGGAATCACCCGCGCCAATGGCACTCGTTTGCAACAAATAGGTATTCAACCTCATATCACGGTCCACCCTACTGTTGCGGGACTGCGGGCGCAACAGGATGAAGTGCTTGAGCGTGCATTGCTATTTCTGAAATCCGGCAGATAATGGTTTCGCCTACAGACTGGTTTCAAGTGGCGCAACTTCATTGGGGGCGGGGTACCTACTGCGCAGCTCATTGCTTATGGCTTCGCTGGTGTACACGGCTTTGCTGGCCGTCACATTAGCAGTTTGTTACCCGTTGCAGGTTCATTGAAGGTGGACACGAAGCGCTGAGCGCGGACCGCAAGCAGGGTATCGCCGTTCCGATCGACGGGCTCATGAGGCGCAACTATGGCAAGTACTCGGAGTCGCGGAAAGGCTGGCTCTACGTTGACGAAATGAACCACGCAACTTACTCCATCACGGTCGTACAGCAAAAGAAAGTCGACGGCCAGGAGGCGATGAGCTCTACCTGGTCACCAGCGGCCTCGCCATCGAATCGAAGGATGGCCAGGATTCGTTCGAAGCCTTGAGCGTCGATGCCGGGGGGGCTGAAGACTACCGCCAATGAAGCCGCCGTGGGCGAACACTTCACCACCACCAGCAACGTGGTCCTGGCGCAGCGCAATGAACAGATCGTCGTGCTGACCGAGTTCACGGCAGCGTTCCAGGTCCTGGGGCCGGCAACTGCAAGGAAACCGAGAGCGCGTATGCCGACTGGGAAAAAACAAGGACGAAAAGAAGACTGCGCCTGCCGAGGGTGAGGGTTCGCCGGAAGCGTCGAGCGAGGAGGCGGACGAGGAGTACGCCATCGTTCCGCGCCGCTGCAACCAACTGTAGTGGTCCTATCGCACCGACCCGGTAAGCGACTCGACGTTCACACCGCTGTATATCACACGCAAGGCCGGCATGCAGGAAGGAATCCAGGTGGGCACGAAAACCTGGAAGGAAATGTTCGATCCAAAGAGCTATACCTATCTGCTGCCAAACGAGCTGAAAACATCGACACGTGAAGCCGGACAGGCGCCTAACGAAACTGCGCCAGGATCCGCGCGAGCGTGCCGTCTCTGGCGGCGGCAGCGATCGCGCGATTGGCTTCTTCCAGGCTGAGATGGCCTTTGCGTGAAACCGCGCAGCGGGTCGTGAAGCTCGCCGCAGTCAGGGGCGGGTGCAGGTTCAGTGGAAAGGCCCGCAGGCGCTGCCGGTATTCGAGGACAGCGCGCGCGATCAGCACATGGTGCACCCGGCCGCGCGCCAGTTTCTCGAGATTGGTTTCCATATTGGGCGAATCGTCCCGTACAAAGCCGGCACCGAGAATCTTTTCGATTTCAGGATGCTGGTAGCCGAGGATGGTGCCGATGGCCTGTCCGCGCAGGTCGGCGATGGAATGCGGTTGCGGATGGCGGGCATCGGTGACCAGGACTTCCTCCGCCGTGAACACCGGCTCCGTCCATAGATAGTCTCCTTCGATCCATTCCGGCGTATAGCCGCACAGGATGTCGGCCTCGCCCTGCTGCAAGGCCCTGGCAATGCGCTTGCGCGGCAGCAGCAGGAAGCGCAGCTCGCGCCCCGTGCCGCGGGCCAGCGCCTCTCCCAGCATCTTGTGCACGCCGTCCGCCAGCCGGCCATTGTCGATGCGGGCCATGGGCATGTCGGCCGCCCGGTCGACCAGCACGACCAGTTCGCCGCACCCTGCGCACGGTGCGGACAGCAGCAGGCAACTGAGGACGAGCAGTCGTAACATTTTCATGCTTGGCGGTGGCGAGCGCATGGATTGAGTTGTACAGCATTGTATGCAATGATGGCACGCAAATTGACACGAAGGAACCCATGCTGCTACGCACGCTTTTCTGTCTTTTTCTGCTGACGTTCAGCCAGTTGAGCCACGCACTGCCAAGTGCCACGCCGGCGGCCCAGCCAGAGGCGCCGCTCGCGCGGCTCACCGTCGGCAACCGGACAGTCTTCGTGTTCCGCGCGATGCTGAGCGGCTATCCCCCACATGACCGCGCCGAAGCTGCAGAGAAACGCCTCGAACGCGCGCTTGCGCAAGGCGGTCCGCAGCAGGCCAGCACCCGTTCGATCGCCGAGGGTACGCAAGTCCTGCTGGACGGCTCGCTGCTGTTCCTGGTGTCTCCCGGCGACGTCAACGCCCTGGCGGGTGATACCACCGAGCTGCTGGCGCATGAAAGCGCCGCGCAATTGAACAAAGCTCTGCTGGAACGCCGCGAGCAGCGCAGCCCGGCCTATATCGCGCAAGCGCTGGCCTTGTGCGCCCTGGCCAGCTGCGCGCTGGCCTTGTTCCTGTGGGTGCTGGCGGCACTGCGCCGCCAGGGCCGGCGCCGGCTGGAGGCGATCCTGGGGCGGCGCCTGGCGCAGGTCCGGGTGCGCAACGTGCGCGTGCTCGATGCGGAACACCTGGTCCATTTCATGCGGCTCACCATGGATGTTGCGGCCTGGTTCCTGGGGCTGCTGGCCGCTTACGTCTGGCTGGCCTTTGTGCTCGCGCGGATTCCGTTCGCGCGCAACTGGGGCGAACGCTTGCAGCAATTCCTGCTCGATACCGCCGCTGAAATCGCCGGCAACGTGGCCGATGCGATTCCCGGCCTGCTGCTCGTTGCCGTGATTGTTGTCGTGGCGCGCCTTGCCAGCGCCACGCTGGCCTCTGTTTTCAAGCGCATCGAAAGCGGCGAGCTGCATTTCGGCTGGCTCGATCGCGATACGGCAGTGCCGACGCGCCGCCTGGGCAAGGTGGTGATCTGGCTGTTTGCGCTGGCCATGGCTTACCCCTACCTGCCCGGTTCGCACACGGCGGCCTTCCAGGGGGTGACGGTGCTGGCTGGGCTGATGCTGTCGATCGGCGCCTCCAGCATTGTCGGCCAGGGTGCGGCAGGCCTGATCCTGATGTATACGCGGGCGCTGCGCAAGGGCGACTACGTCAGCATCGGCGACGTGCAGGGCACGGTGGTTGAACCCGGGATCTTCGATACCCGCGTGCGCACCGGCATGGGCGTGGATGTGGCAATGCCGAATGCCTGGGTACTGTCGAATACGATCAAGAATTACTCGCGCGCCGTGCCGGGCGCTTATGTGGTCGATACGAGCGTGACCATCGGGTATGACACGCCCTGGCGCCAGGTCTACGCCATGCTGGAGGAAGCGGCTGCGACCACCGAGGGCATTGCTGCGGAACCGCGGCCGTATGTGATCCAGAGCGCCCTGTCCGATTTCTATATCGAATACAAGCTCGTGGCATGCTCGGTACTGAGCTCGCCCAATAGCCGTGCCGAGCTGCTCAGCCTACTACACCAGCAGGTGGTCGACGTCTTCAATCGCGAAGGCGTCCAGATCATGTCGCCGCACTTCACGCAAGAACCGCAGCAACCGCACATCGTGGCGCCTGCGAGGTCAAAGCCGGCGGCGTGATCCCGCGACAGGCAGCGCTGGCCGGCCTGGTTGCAGATAGAAAAACGGTGGTATCATGACCGGCTAATTACATCATATCGTGATATAAAAATGCCGTCTCCACCAGATACCCTGGCCAAGGCCGACTTCATGGCCCTGTCCGAATTCCGCTACCAGATGCGGCGCTTCGAGCGCTTTTCCGAGAACGCGGCCCAGGCCGAAGGCATCACGCCACTGCAGTATTTGCTGCTGTTGCATATCAAGGGCTTTCCCGGCCGCGATTGGGCCACCGTCGGCGAGCTGGCCGAACGGCTGCAGGCGCAGCAGCATGGCGTCGTCGCATTGCTGGGCCGCTGCGAGGCGGCCGGGCTGGTGCAGCGCCGCCCCCATGTGCAAGACCGGCGCCGGGTCGAAGTCCACCTGCTGCCCGCCGGCGAAGAAGTGTTGCTGCGCCTGGCTGCCATCCACCGCGCCGAACTGCAATCGCTGCACGGCGTCTTCACCGTTCCCAACCTGCCCGCCACACCATGAAACCGTACGATCCACGCCGCGATTTCAGCGGCGACGCGCGCCTGCTGCAGATTGGCGCCATGGCTGCCTTGATCGGCATGCTGAGCACCGGCACCGCCTGGCTGCTGCTGAAGGCCATTTCGCTGTTCACCAACCTGTTCTTTTTCCAGTCCCTGTCGACCGCGCCGCAAGCGCCGTCCGCCCATGCGCTGGGCGCCTGGGTGATCGTGGTGCCGGTGATTGGCGCACTGGTGATTGGCCTGATCGCCCGCTATGGTTCGGAGCAGATCCGCGGCCACGGCATTCCCGAGGCGATCGAGGCCATCCTGTTCAAGCGCAGTGCGATGTCGCCCAAGGTGGCGGTGCTCAAGCCGCTGGCCTCGGCCATTGCCATCGGCAGTGGCGGGCCGTTCGGCGCCGAGGGGCCGATCATCATGACCGGCGGCGCGGTCGGTTCGCTGTTCGCGCAGCATTTCCATTTGAGCGATGCCGAGCGCAAGACCCTGCTGGTGGCGGGCGCGGTGGCCGGCATGACGGCCGTCTTCGGCACGCCGATCGCGGCGCTGCTGCTGGCGGTTGAACTCTTGCTGTTCGAACTGCGCCCGCGCAGCCTGCTGCCGGTCGCCATTGCCTGCGCCGTGGCCGGTTTCCTGCGGCCGCTGCTGATGGAAGCGGGGCCGCTGTTCCCGCAGCAAAGCCCGCAGCTGCCGCCGGTAGCCTTGCTGTCCTGCGCCGTGGCCGGAGTGCTGTGCGGCGCCATGGCGTGGCTGCTGTCGACCGCGCTGTACCGCATTGAAGACGGCTTCCACAAGCTGCCGCTGCACTGGATGTGGTGGCCGGCGCTGGGCGCCGTGGCGATCGGCATCGGCGGCTATTTCCAGCCGCGCGCGCTGGGCGTCGGCTATGACGTGATCGGCGACCTGCTGCAAAATCACCTGGCCGCCGGCGTGGTGGCGACGCTGCTGGCCGCCAAGGCCGTGATGTGGCTGATCGCGCTCGGCTCGGGCACGTCGGGCGGCGTGCTGGCGCCCTTGCTGATGCTGGGCGCCGGCCTGGGAACGCTGCTGGCGCCCTACCTGCCGGGCGGCTCGCCAGCGGTCTGGCCGCTGGTGTTCATGGCAGCCACCCTGGGCGGCATGATGCGCGCACCGATCATGGCCACGGTCTTTGCCTATGAGCTGACGCACGATGCGAATGCGCTGCTGCCGGTGCTGGCAGCCTCGGTGGTGGCCTATGGCTTCACCGTCATCACCATGCACCGTTCGATCCTGACCGAGAAGATCGCTCGCCGCGGCCACCATATCTACCGCGAATACGGCATCGATCCGCTGGAGCGGCATAGCGTGGAGGAGGTGATGACGGCCGCCCCGGTGTCGATCGACGCGGATGCGCGCGTTGCCGACGTGCTGGCGTCCCACTTCGGCGCGGCGCAGCGCCACCGCGCCTATCCGGTCACCAGCAATGGCGCGGTGCTGGGCATGCTTGATCGCGCGACCCTGGTGCAGGCCAGCCACGCCGTGCACGTGCGCGAGCTGTATGGCGTGAACGCCCCGATTGTGGCGCTGCGCGGCGAAACTTGCCGCACGGTGGCGGTGCGTCTGGCGGTGCACGGACTGGAGCGCTTGCCGGTGGTGGCCGATGCCGGCAGCCGCCAGTTGGTGGGCGTGATCAGCCGCAGCGACCTGGTCAAGTCCTCGCTTTCGCTCGACAACGAGGAGCACCGGCGCCACCGCTTCCGGCGCTTGCGCTTGCCCAGGTCAGCGGGTGGGTGAGGGCGCTGGCCGCCAGTTGGCATACTTGCGGTCGATCGCAGTCGAGGTACCGTCTTTCACCATTTCCGCCATGGCCGCCGACATGGCGGCAACCTGCGCGTCCGGCACCGCCTTGTTGCAGGCCAGGTAGGCGCGCGAGGTGTGGAAGGTCAGCAGGGGCACGATCTTGCCGAGCAGGCCTTCCTGCGCCAGCACGCCGTTGGCCAGCTGGTGGCTGGTCGCCCACAGGTCAATACGGCCTCCCAGCAGCTTGCGCGGGTTGGAAAAATTGTCGGGCGCAATATCCACCTTGAAGCCGCGGTCCAGCAGGAACTGGGCGCGCACGTCGCCGTTGTAGCCGCCAATGCGCAGGTGCCTGGCGTCATCCAGCGTGGCGAGCCGGAACGGCGGGTTGGCCAGGCCGTACAGCGTCCAGTCCACTTCGCGCAGCGGCCCAACCCATTTGAACAGGGCTTCCCGCTCCGGCGTGCGGGAGGTGGAGAATACGCAGGAAGCCGGCGTGCGCAGCGCCAGTTCGTAGGCGCGGCGCCACGCCATGATCTCGATGGTGTAGCTGATGCCGGCGCGCGCCATGATTTCCTTCACCTTGTCCGGCGAGATGCCGACGACTCGTTCGCCATCGCGCATGATGTCGGGCGGCGTGTACTCGGTAAACAGCTGGAGCGAGCCGGCCGATGCCGCCAAAGGCAGCGCCAGGAACGATGCGGCGAGGTGCAGCTTGGGAGCCATGATCAGCCAATCATGTGCGTCTTGAGGCGCGAAGTCAATCAAACTGACAGGCCCGACTTGTGTCCTCCAATAATTGCTGGTACAACATTACTAGTAGCGCAAATCCAACAATTAATCAGCAACTGGAGAACCACATGAAACGACGCGCCCTCATCACCGCAATGGCATGCCTGCCCCTGTTCGGCGCCGGCCTCGCGCAGGCACAGAGCTACCCAACCAAGCCGATCACCCTGATCGTGCCGTTCGCAGCCGGCGGACCGACCGACACCGTGGCGCGCCTGCTGGCGCAGTCCATGGGCACCAAGCTGAAACAGCAGATCGTTGTGGAAAACGTCGGCGGCGCCGGCGGCACCATTGGCGCGGCGCGCGCCGCCAAGGCGGCTCCGGACGGCTACACCATCTTCCTGCACCACATCGGCCATTCCACCGCGCCGGCCCTGTACCGCAAGCTGAGCTACAACGCCATCGACAGCTTCGAGCCGATCGGCCTGGTGACCGACGTGCCAATGACCCTGGTGGCGCGCAAGGACTTCCCGGCCAAGGATTTCAAGGAATTCCTGGCTTATGTAAAAGCCAACAAGGCCAAGGTGACCTACGCCAACGCCGGCCTCGGTTCGGCGTCCCACCTGTGCGGCATGCTGTTCATGTCCGCCATCCAGACTGACCTGACCACCGTGCCATACAAGGGCACCGGCCCGGCCATGAACGACCTGCTGGGCGGCCAGGTGGACTTCATGTGCGACCAGACCACCAACACCACCAGCCAGATCAAGAGCGGCAAGGTGAAGGTCTACGGCGTCACCACCAAGACCCGCGTGCCGTCGATGCCGGACGTGCCGACCCTGAACGAAGCCGGCGTTCCTGGCTTTGAAGTGGCGGTGTGGCACGGCATGTACGCACCGAAAGGCACGCCGAAGCCAGTGATCGACACCCTGGTTGGCGCCCTGCAGGTGGCGCTGAAGGATCCGGCCGTCAAGCAGCGCTTCGCCGACCTCGGCACCGAGCCGGTGGAAACCAAGCGCGCCACGCCGGAAGCCCTGCGTGCGCACCTGAAGGCTGATATCGACCGTTGGGGCCCGATCATCAGCAAAGCCGGTGTTTACGCCGACTAAGCGCCGGCCAAGGAGTCTCTGATGTCTTCCGCAATTCGTCACCCGAAGGATTTCTGGATCGGGGTGATCTTCATCGCCATTGGGCTGGGCGCCGTGTTCACGCGCGGCGACCTGAACATGGGCACTTCCTTCCGCATGGGGCCGGCCTTCTTCCCGGTCGTGCTGGGCATCCTGCTGGCCGTGATCGGCGCGGCGGGGGTGCTGCGTTCCTTCTTCCGCCACGGCGAACCGATGGAAAAGCTGCACCTCAAGCCGCTGGCCCTGGTTACGCTGGCCGTGGTGCTGTTCGGCGTCCTGATGCGCGGCGCCGGCCTGGTGCCGGCGGCAGCCGTGCTGGTGCTGGTCAGCGCGTATGCCAGCCCCAAGTTCCGCTGGAAAGAAGTGGCACTGCTGGCCATCGGCCTGGCGGCCTTCGCCTATGTGCTGTTCATTAAATTGTTGGGATTGCCGATACCTGCGCTCGGCCCCTGGCTCGGTTTCTAGGGAGCGGGCATGGAAATTTTAAGCAACCTGGGTCTGGGCTTTGAAACCGCCTTCACCCTGACCAACCTGATGTACTGCCTGATGGGCGTCTTCATCGGCACTGCCGTCGGTGTGCTGCCGGGCCTGGGCCCGATCGCCACCATCGCCATGCTGCTGCCGGCCACCTTCGGCCTGCCGCCGGTGGCGGCGCTGATCATGCTGGCCGGTATTTATTATGGCGCCCAGTATGGCGGCTCCACCACGGCCATCCTGGTCAACCTGCCGGGCGAGTCATCCTCCGTGGTGACCGCCATCGACGGGTACCAGATGGCGCGCAAGGGACATGCCGGCAAGGCGCTGGCAACGGCGGCCCTGGGCTCCTTCTTCGCGGGCACGGTGGCCACCGTGGTGGTGGCGTGCTTTGCGCCGCCGCTGGCCGACCTGGCGCTGAAGTTCGGCCCGGCCGACTACTTCTCGCTGATGGTGCTGGGCCTGGTGGCGGCTGTGGTGCTGGCCAGCGGTTCCTTGCTGAACGCGATCGGCATGGTGATCCTGGGCCTGCTCCTGGGCATGATCGGCACCGACGTCAACTCGGGCCAGCAACGTTACACCTACGACATGCCGGAACTGGCTGAAGGCATTTCTTTCGTAATCGTGGCCATGGGCATGTTCGGCATCGGCGAGATCGTGCGCAACCTGGAGCATGATGAAGAGCGTCACATCCTGATGAAGAAAGTGTCGGGGCTGATGCTGGACAAGGAAGACTTCAAGCGCATCCTGGCGCCGGTCTTGCGCGGCACCTTCCTCGGTTCGGCGCTGGGCATCCTGCCGGGCGGCGGCGCGATGCTGGCTTCCTTCGCTTCCTACTCGCTCGAGAAAAAGGTGTCGCCGAACGCAAAAGAGTTCGGCAAGGGCGCCATCGAAGGCGTGGCGGCGCCGGAATCGGCCAACAACGCGGGCGCACAGACTTCCTTCATCCCGATGCTGACGCTGGGCATCCCGTCCAACCCGGTGATGGCACTGATGATCGGCGCCATGATCATCCAGGGCATTACCCCGGGACCGGCGGTGATGACGGAGAAGCCCGATCTGTTCTGGGGCCTGATCGTGTCGATGTGGTTCGGCAACCTGTTCCTGGTGGTGCTGAACCTGCCGATGATCGGCCTGTGGGTGAAGATGATCACCGTGCCTTACCACCGCCTGTTCCCGGCCATCCTGATGTTCTGTGCGATTGGCGTGTTCAGCCTCAATAACGCCCAGTTCGACGTCTGGCTGATGGCGCTGTTCGGCGTGTTCGGCTATATCTGCGCCAAGCTCGATGCCGAGCCGGCGCCGATGCTGCTCGGCTTCATCATCGGGCCGATGCTGGAAGAGTACCTGCGGCGCGCCATGACGCTGTCGCATGGCGACCCGATGGTGTTCCTCAACCGTCCGATCAGTGCCACCTTGCTGGCGCTGGCAGTGTTGGCGCTGGCGGTGGTGCTGTCGCCTTCCTTGCGCAAGAAGCGGGAAGAAGCCTTCCACGAGGAGTAATAAACTGACAACGCCCGGCACGCCGGGCGTTGTTTCGTTGTGGGTCGACAACGGTGACAAGCGTGAGTATCCCCGCAGGGCGCTGTCTATACTGAAAATTCTCAGTGGCAACAATCCCTACAGGAGCTCACCCAAATGAACAGCCCGGTCAGGTTATACGCTGGACGAGGTGCAGGGCCGCCACCACGCGAGGTTTTGCGACAGCGCGTTCGTGGCCAGCGAAGCATACAAGCAATTCTGGGAACGCCTGCGCGGCGGCCATTTCGAGCACGGCGAGTACAAGCGCCTTGGCAAGGGCGGGCGGGAAATCTGGATCAACGCTTCCTACAACCCGGTGTTCGACGCCGACGGCAAGCAGTAATCAAGTTCGCCACCGACATCACGGCCACCAAGCTGCGCAACGCAGAGTATGAGGACAAGGTCAGCGCGATGGACAAGGCGCAGGCCGTGATCGAATTCGACATGGGCGGCCATGTGCTCACCGCCAACAGCAACTTCCTCGATGCGATGGGCAATACGCTGGACGACATCAAGGGCGAACACCACCGCATGTTCTGCGAGACCGACTACGCGGCCAGCGTCGACTACAAGCGCTTCTGGCAAAAATTGAACCGCGGCGAATTCGACGGCGGCCGCTACAAGCGCGTCGGCAATGGCGGCAAGACGATCTGGATCCAGGCTACCTACAATCCGATCCTGGACATGGACGGCACGCCTTTCAAAATCGTCAAGTTCGCCAGCGACATCACGGAGCAGGTGCTGATGGAGCAGGGCATCAAGGACAAGGCAGCCAGCGACGCCGCCAGGATCGAGCGCTTGCTCGATGCGGTGGCGCGCGCGGCCAAGGGCGACCTGACGGCCGAGGTGCCGCCGGCCGGCGACGAGCCGCTCGACCAGTTGGGCGCCGGCATCGGCAAGATGATGGGAGACTTGCGCGGCGTGATCGGCCAGGGGTGATGTCGGGAGATCGCCAACCGCGCCGGCGTGGTGGCCGGCGGTTCGCAGGAGCTGGGCGCGACAGTCGAGGAGATGAATGCCACGGTCGAAGGACTGACCCGTTCCATCGATGCGATTGTCACCAGCACCGGCCAGGCCAACGAGCCGGCCAAGTCGACCCAGGACGAAGCCGAGGCGGGCGCCAAGGCCGTGGCGCGTTCGATCGATGCGATGGACCTGATCAATCGTTCGTCGGAAGACATCGGCGAAATCGTCAAGGTGATCAGCGATATTGCCAATCAGACCAATATGCTGGCCTTCAACGCGGCCATCGAAGCGGCGCGCGCCGGTGAGCATGGCCTGGGCTTCTCGGTGGTGGCTGACAAGGTGCGCAAGCTGGCCGAGCGTTCCTCGCAGGCGACCAAGGAGATTTCCAAGCTGATCAGCAAGTCGGTCAAGCGGGTCAATACCGGCACCGCCATCTCGCACCAGGCTAGCGAAGCCTTCGACCGCATCGTCAAGGGCGTCGGCAAGACCAGCGAAGCCATTGCCGAGATCTCGCACGAAGCCCGTGAGCAACTGTTGTCGGCGCGCGAGGTCAGCGTGGCCATCAACCATATCGCCGAAGCGGCCGGGCAGTCCGCCGGCAGCTGCGACAGCATTGCCTCGTCGACCGCCAGCCTGAATTCGCGCGCCGGGGAATTGAACAAGCTGGTCGCCGGTTTCGTGGTGTAAGCCATGGAAGCCTTGCGTGTGGCGTCGGCGGCGCCGCAGGCGGACGCCGCGGCGGCGGTCGAACTGTTTGGGTCTTTCATGCTGGGCGGCAGCGAGTTCGCCTTGCCCGCACTGTGCATCCGGGAAGTGGTCAACTTTCCCGATCGCATGACCAGCGTGCCGCTCGCCCCATCTTATCTGGAAGGCATGTTCACGCTGCGCGGCAGCGTGATCCCGGTGGTCAACCTGGGCCGCCTGTTCGATCCGTCGGCGCCTGTGGCCGCAGCTTCGGACAAGATCGCCATCATCGACTACCAGGAAGCGCAGGTCGGCCTGCTGGTGCACGCCACCGGCGAAATCCTGCGCGTGCGGCCCGAACAACGCAGCCGGTTGCGTTATGCGGAGGGATCGACACAAGGGGTAGTAGCCGGCACCATCTTGCTGGAAGACGGCCGGCGCTTGGTCCAGGTGCTCGACATCGACCGCCTGGTGCATATCGAGAACGTGCCGCAGGTGCAATCGATGCGCGCCGCCGGCGCCGAATCGCGGCGCCAGTTGCGGGTGGTCGGCGAGCGCCGCCACGCGATCAGCTTCCGTGCCGCCGGCGCCCGGTTCGCGATGGAGATGAAGGCGATCCAGGAAATCGTTCGCGTGCCCGAACTGGCCGCATCCATCCTGGCCAGTCCCCTGTGGCCGCGGCCGCATGCTGTTCCGCGGGCTGCAGGTGCCCGTGGTGGACTTTGCTGCGCTGGCCGGCGGCCAGCACGCGCAGGCCGATGCCGAACAGCGCATCCTGGTCGCCCGCATCGGCGAGGCGACGATCGGATTCCTGGTCGACGAAGTGGAAAGCATCCTGCATTTCACCAGCGATGAAGTGCTGCCGATCCCTTTGCTGAGCAAGGAGCGCAGTGCGATGTTTGCCGGTTGCGTGGGGCGGCCCGGTGAAGAGGACGTGATCCTGCTGGACCACGCGGGCATCTTCTCGCGCAGCGAGATCGGCGAGATGGACCTGGGCCATCGCCGGCTGTATCCAGCCGACCAGGGCGGGGCGCCGGCGGGAGCCAGCCAGCGCGCCGGACGCAAGGTCTACTTGAGCTTCCGGGTGGGCGAGCTGTTCGCGCTGGAGCTGAAGCAGGTGCGCGAGATCATCGACCGGCGACATCAGCCACCCGCCCGGCATGCCAGACTACCTGTGCGGGGTGCTGAACCTGCGCCAACAGCTCATCAGCCTGGTCGACTTGCGCCGCCTGTACGGGATGGACGCCGGCGAAGATGCAGGCAAGGTGCTGGTGATCGAGCGCGAAGAAGGGCGTTACGGCCTGGTGGTCGACGCGGTGGCCGACATCGTCACGTCGATGACGGCAAGCGCTTCGCTGCACCGTCGCTGATGAAGGCCTCGGCAGCGCTGCAAGGACTGTCGGCCGAATCGCATGAGGTGGTGGAGCTGCCGCAAACAGATGGCTGCACGCACAGCACCTGTTTGCTTGATCTCGAACGCGTGATGCAGCGAATTTTGCATGTCGCGTAATCGCGACGAAAAAAAATTTTCAAACGCCGCCATCAGTCGCCCCGGTCCCGCGCGCAAACGCGGGCCGGGGCGCTTCATTTTTTATACAGCCTTTACCTAAAGGCGTTATGCGAAGGTGGCCGACCATGCGATGGTGGATCGAAGCGCGTGCACGGCGCGCGATGCGCACTTTAATGTGCGCGAACTCGCAGATCGGCGCAAAAAAAGAAGAAGAAAATCATGCGTGCTGGTTGCGCATCGACAAGCTTTCGTGTACTTTGCGAACTTGAAATCGCGTGAATTTGCAAGCACTGTTTTTTCGGGTGTGTTGTTACCGCAAAAATCGAAAAATAATGGGAACCAAAAACGCATAAGTATGCTTAAAGACCACACGACGACAGCGAAGCCGCTCTCCTGATCACTCGATCAGGCCGGGCGGTTTTTTCTTTGAACGCTGGTCGTACCAAGTGGCCCGGCGAAGGGTCGAGGAGCTGAGTTGACGCCCCACCCGCGCAATCGTCGCGACAAAGAATTTGAGTCCTGCGCTGCCAAGCACCGGCGCAGGAATCGATGGCTGAAGCGCTGCACTTGTGAGGAGGTGCAGCAGTTCAGCTGGGTGCCGAATTCATTAGCGCAAACCGCAACCCTGTTTGTGCCGATGAATAATTCGCCTGGTCCAGCGCAGGGCCGGACGGGTTTTAAATTTGTGCGTGAATTTTTCCCATCCCAGATGAAGGAGAACTAAAAATGGCAACCGCCGCTAAGAAGAAACCAGCAGCCGCTAAAGCAGCTGCTCCAGCAAAGAAAGCTGCCGCCAAGCCGGCCGCTAAAGCCGCAGCTAAGCCAGCTGCCAAACCAGCTGCCAAGAAAGCCGCTGCCAAGCCAGCCGCTAAACCAGCAGCCAAGAAAGCTGCCGCCAAGCCAGCTGCAAAACCAGCAGCCAAGAAAGCAGCAGCTAAGCCAGTAGCGAAGAAAGCCGCTGCTAAGCCAGCAGCAAAACCAGCAGCGAAGAAAGCAGCAGCCAAGCCAGCAGCCAAGAAGACTGTAGCTAAAGCAGCAGCAAAACCAGCAGCCAAGAAAGCAGCAGCTAAACCAGCAGCCAAGAAAGCCGCCGCTAAACCAGCAGCTAAAAAAGCCGTTGCCAAGAAAGTAGCAGCTAAGCCAGCAGCCAAGAAAGCTGCAGCTAAACCAGCAGCCAAGAAGACCGTAGCTAAAGCCGCTGCCAAGCCAGCTGCCAAGAAAGCTGCTGCCAAGCCAGCCGCCAAGAAAGCTGCTGCGAAACCAGCTGCCAAGAAAGCCGCTGCCAAGCCTGCTGCCAAGAAGGCCGCTCCTAAAGCTGCTGCCAAGCCAGCCGCCAAGAAGCCAGCTGCCAAGAAAGCTGCTGCCAAGCCAGCTGCTAAAAAAGCCGCTCCTAAAGCCGCCGCAAAACCAGCTGCCAAGCCTGCAGCTAAAAAGGCCGCCCCAAAAAAAGCCTCGGCTAAGCCAGCAGCCAAGCCAGCTGTTGCGCCAGTAGCCGTAGCACCGGCTGCAGCTCCGGCTGCTAAACCAGCTGCCCCTAAAAAGGCCGCTCCTAAGAAACCAGCTGCTCCCAAGAAGGAAGCTGTGAAGCCAGCCGCCGCACCAGCACCTGCTGCTGCAGCCCCAGCTCCAGCCGCCGCTCCGGCAGCAAAAACCGTGATCGCCCCGGCAGCCGCCTGGCCGTTCCCGACCAGCACCCGTCCTTCCTAAGCCGTTAAACGCTTGGTGCCGGATGGCGAAGACACCGCTGTGTGAGACAATCGCACAGCGGTTTTTTTATTTGGAGTGAACTCGTGTTTGATATTCTGAAGTTGATCGTCGATGTTATAGCGAGCCTCCTCGGCGGCGTGCTGCTGCTGCGCTTCTGGATGCAGGCTATCCGCGTCCGGCCGCCTTCGTCGGTGGCACAGTTTACTTTTCAATTATCGGATTGGCTGGTGCGCCCGCTGCGCCGCATCGTTCCCGGCATGGGCGGCTATGACTGGGCCAGCCTGATCGGGGCGTTCCTGATCGTAATCCTGGCGACGTCGATCGATTTCCTGATTGGACGGTCGGTGGAGTACGTGTTGCTGGCGGCCTTGTATCGCTTCCTGCAGTGGATACTGTTCGGTTTCATGGCACTGCTGATCATCGAAGTGATCTTCAGCTGGGTCAACCCGCATGCCCCGCTGGCGCCTTTCGTGCGCGCGCTGAATGATCCGCTGCTCAGGCCTATCCGCAAGGTGGTGCCCCTGGTTGGCAACCTGGACTTGTCGGTGCTGGTGGCGGTGATCCTGCTGCAGATCTTCCAACTTCTGCTGGGCAAGCTGTTCGGGGTGGCATGAGCCGCAGCTGGTGTTCGCCCTTGCCGGGCGGCGTGCGGCTGGCGGTTCAGATCCAGGCGAATGCGAAGAAGACCGAGGTGATCGGGGTGCTGGATGATGCCCTGAAGATCAAGCTGGCTGCGCAACCCATCGAGGGCAAGGCGAACGAGGCCTTGGTGAAGTGGCTGGCCGGAGCCTTGGGCGTGTCGCGCAGCGCGGTGACGCTGACGCATGGGCAGACCAATAAGAAGAAGCTGCTGGAAGTGTCCGGCGTGACGCTGGAGGATGTGGCGCGTCTTGTAAACCGGTAAATCTGGGTCAGACCCAAGGGTCTGACCCCGTCAGAGCGACGGCCGCGGGTTTCGGTTGTGCGTTTTTGATCTTCTCAATACGTCAAAAGCCTGGAACCCAACCCGCGCCTGGGAGACCGTACAGGGTCAGACCCTTGGGTCTGACCCTGGTTTACCGGTTTCAGAAACGGTAACCGAACGCCGCCTCAAACTTGTCCGCGATTTCAGCAGGCGTGAACACATGGTTCTGCGCCCCTTTGGTAACAATCTTGATCGCACCCAGCAAACTGGCCAGGCGGCCGGTCGACTCCCACCCCAGGTCGTTGACCAGGCCAAACAGCAAGCCGGCGCGATACGCATCGCCGCAACCGGTCGGGTCCAGGTCGAGCGACGAATCGACCACCACGGCAGGAATATCGATCCGCTTGCCCTGGGTATAAATCTCCGAACCCTTCTCGCCACGGGTCACGATCAATGCTTCCAGCTTGGCAGCGATATCCGGGATGGTCAGCCCGGTGCGCGACATCAGCAGTTCGATTTCATAATCATTGCAGGTTACATAAGTGGCCTGCTCGATGAAGCCGATCAGTTGTTCGGCGGTGAACATCGGCATCTGCTGGCCCGGGTCGAAGATGAACGGGATGCCCAGGCGCGCCAGGTCTTCCGCGTGCTTCAGCATGCCCAGGTGGCCGTCCGGCGAGATGATCGCGATGCGGGCCGGGCCGGCTTTCTCGATCGGATTCTCGTGCGCGAACGACATGGCGCCTGGGTGGAAGGCATTGATCTGGTTGTGGTCCGCATCGGCGGTGACGAAGCACTGCGCGTTGTAGGCATCCTTCTTGATCAGGATGTTGTCGGTCGAGATGCCGAGCTTCTGGAAGCGCTCCAGGTAGGCCGCGCAGTCCTGACCCAGCACGCCAACGATGCGCGGGTCGCCGCCCAGCATCTTCAGCGAGTAGGCGATATTGCCGGAGCAGCCGCCAAACTCGGTGCGCATGGTCGGCACCAGGAAGGACACGTTGACCTTGTGCAGCTGGTCTGCCAGCAGGGTGTCGCCGAAACGGCCCTCGTATTGCATGATGATGTCGATGGCCAGCGAGCCACAGACAAGCGCGGTTTTAGTCATAGTATTTTTAAGGGTAGAAAATGGCGATGTGATAGCCGGAAGCTTTGAGCTCATTCAGCTCGAAGTACAGTTTAATGCTTTGCTCGCTGCGCGGACCGAAGCCTTTTTCGGGCTCGATTGGCGAGGGCAGGTATTCGCGCGGGGCAAATACGCGCCGCAGCACCGGCTTGTCGGCGTTGTCGTTCAGGGTCAGTTCGATGTGCGGCCAGGCTTGTGGAGTCTTGGACTGGTTGCGCAGGACGGTGCTGAAGCTGAAGGTGTTTTCAGTCATGCTGGCCAGCTCTCCCGGTTCGACGCTGAGGGCATCGAGCTGGGTGGGCAGGGCGATCTTGCATCCGAGCGGCTGGCAGACGGCGGCCAGGGCTGGCTTCAGTTGCGGGTAATTCGCGGCCAGGCTGTCGCGGAAGGTGGTGGCGGCTTGCAGCACCAGTCCCGCCAGCAGGATCGGGACGCCGACGGCCATCGTGATCGTGACCGCCTTGCCGTACTTCTGGCTGCGGTCGACGCGCTTCACGAAGCTCAGGTCGGAGTGGTCGAGGTCTTCGGCTTCGGCCTCGGCTTTTGCTTCGTCGACGCCGGCCAGCGCGCGCATGCGGGCAGCAACTTCTTCGGCGCTCGATTCCTGTGCGGGGCCGTTTTCTTCAAGCGCAAAGACTTCGTGTTCGGCGGACGGACCGCTGGCATCGCGGCGCGATTTGGCGCGCTTCAGGGCGCGTTCACGGCGGGATTTGGCCGGTTGTTCGGCTGGCGCTTCGTCGGGGATGGAGGCGCCGTCGTCCGGTGCATCCGTGTTGACTGCTGCGACTGCATGCTGGGCAGTTTCGTCGGGATCGGACAGGCTCCATGCTTCGCTGGCTGGCGCAGCGTCGTCGGACGCCTCTGCTTCGCCTGTGTGCCACGGTTCGGCATCCAGGGATGGTTCGCTCAGGCGGTTCGCCTCTGCCTCGGCTGCTGGTGCTACCGGCTCGGACGGCTCTTCGGACGGCAGGTCTTCAAAATGGTGCGCGTCATCAAGGGCGGCGACCACCACGTGCTCTTGGGGCGTGTCGAGCGAGGGCTCGACGCGGCCGTCGGGATGTAAATTATCGGTCGACCATTGGTCGATAGCCTCCACGAGGGAAGCGCCGGCCTGCTCGCCAGATTCCGTCGTCGCGTGCTCTTCGCCGGCGGGCGTATCGTCCCATGGCTGAACGCCATCGCCATCTTCGACCGCCTGCGCTGGCTCGAGGCGGGCCTCATTGTCGGCCAGTGAATCGGTGTGCTCGATGGGTGATGGGGCCTCGAATGCGGACGCTTCATCGGGCGCGAGCACGATTTGGTCGGCAATTTGGGCCGGCTCGACAGGTGCTTCGTCCCGCTGCGGGGGCGCTTCATCGTCGGCAGGCGAATCAGCCTGCTCGACTGGCGCTGGGGCTTCGACTTCGAGCGCTTCTTGCGGCGGGAGCGCGCTCGCGTCGGCAGCTTGCGCCGGCTCGGCAGGTGTTTCGTCCCGCTGCTGAGGCGTTGTATCGTCGGCAGGCGCGCCAGCCTGCTCGACGGGCGCTGGGGCTTCGACTTCGAGCGCTTCTTCCGGCGCGAGCGCGCTCGCATCGGCAGGTTGCGCCGGCTCGGCAGGTGGCTCGTCCCGCTGCGGAGCGGCTTCAAGGGCAGCAGGTTGCGCCCGGTCGACTGGCGGAGGGGCCCCGAATGGGAGGCTTTCTGCCGGCTGGGGCATCGCCGTGGACGTGGTTGCGTCGACAGGAGGCCGAGCGGCCGCCGCAGGGATTGGCGTTGGCGCTGGCGTGAACGCGGTGCGCGGTGCTGGCGTCGTCGGTGCGGTGGCAGCTGGTGTTGTTTGCGTAGCGGCCGAGAAAGTGGCATCGGGCGACAGCACATCCGAAAGCATGGCTGAGCCAACCGGGGCCGACGCTTTGGCGGCCGGTGGAGGTGCCAGGGGCTGCGACGGTTCTGCGGTGGCCGTGAAGATGGCATCGGGCGCCACCAGGTCGGCCAGCGAAGACGAACCAGCCGGCGTCCGCGCCTTGGCTGATGATGCCGCGGCAGCAGTGTCGGCTACCAGCGGAGGTGATGGTTCGGCAGCTGCCGTGAAAGCGGCGTCGGGCGACACTACATCGATCAGCGAACGCGCAGCCGGCGACGAGGGGGCGCGAGCTGCCGGTGACGGCGCCGTAGCGTGCAAAACTTCGACCGGTTGCGATGGCTTGGCGGCAAGCGGAGCGGCAGCCGGGCGTGATGGCTCGGCGACAGGCGTCGAGGCTGCCGCTTGCGCAGGCGCGGCGGGCTGCGGCGGTTCGGCTTGCGATGGCGAAGTTGGCGCGGGCGATGCCACCGCAGGATTCGTGGTCACGTGGGTGAACGCACGAGTGACGGCGGCGATGGCGATGTCGTCAGGCGAGGGCGCTTTGGGCTGGGCGGCAGCGGGCACTGGCTCGGCAACAGGGGCCGGAGTACCTGCGGTACGCCAGACGGCAGGCGAGACTGGCTCGGCCACAGGCGGCTGTGGCGCAGCAGGTGCCGGCTCCTCGCCGAAATCGATCTCGAAATCGACCGGCGAGCCATGCACGTAATCGGAGACCGCCGGCTTGGGCGGCGGCGCCTCGGCGACTACATCGGGAATGACAGGAGTCGGCTTGGCAGCCGGTTCGACCAGGGCAGCATTGCCGTCGAAGACCAGCGCGCAAGAGCCGCAACGGACAATGCCCCCGCGCAGTTTCAGTTGGTCAGCCGCGACCCTGAAGATCGTATTGCAATGGGGGCATTTAGTGGCGAGCGCCATCAGTCAGGAAGCTACCTTATGCCAGCGTGCCGGACAGGCACACCCAGCCTTCGTGCTCAGCCCAGACGCTCAGTTTGATGAACGGCGCGTAGGCCGCAGCGACTTCTTCTGCCTGGCGCGCCAGCACGCCAGACAGCACCAGCGAACCGCCCGGTGCAACGCGGCCGGACAGCATCGGCGCCATCAGTTTCAGCGGCGAAGACAAGATGTTGGCGACCACGATATCGAAACGCTGCGAGGCAAACGCCGATTCCGCGAAATCATCCGGCACGAAGTACTGGATATCTTCCACGCGGTTGCGCACCGCATTGTCGTTGGCCGAGACGATCGCCTGTGGATCGATATCCACACCGGCTACCGTGGCAGCGCCCAGTTTGCGCGCCACCATGGCCAGGATGCCGGAACCGCAGCCGTAATCCAGCACGGTCTTGCCCGGAGCCGGGTGGGCTTCCAGCCATTCCATGCACAGCTTGGTGGTCGGGTGGGAGCCGGTGCCGAAAGCCAGGCCGGGATCAAGTTCCAGCACCAGGGCCGACGGATCGGGGGCTTCGTGCCAGCTCGGCACGACCCAGATGTTCTTGCCGATATGGATCGGCTCGAATTGCGACTGGGTCAGGCGCACCCAGTCGGCATCCTCCACCTTGCGGGTGGTGAACTTTGGCAGGTGAGCCAGCCCGATCGCGCCGGCGGCAGCCGCCACGATCAGGGCCTGGTCTTCCTCGTCATCGGTCAGCGCGACCACGCGGCTATGATCCCATGCCGCTTCGGTCGGCTCCATGCCCGGCTCGCCGAACAGGGGTTTTTCGGCGTCGGTGCCTTCATCGGCATCCTCCACCGACACCGACAGCGCGCCCGCATCCATCAACGCTTCGGACAGGGCCTCAGCGTGTTCACGGGCTACTTCGATGACGATTTCAGTCCAGCTCATCTTATTTCTTACCTATTTTACTTACCTGCTTTTGGCATCTCTGCCAACCGTTGTTCCAAATAATGGATGTTGGTGCCACCTTCGATGAAGCGTGCGTCAACCATCAGCTCGCGGTGCAGCGGGATGTTGGTCGAAATGCCTTCAACGACCATTTCCGACAGCGCGATCTGCATGCGGCGGATAGCCTGCTCGCGGGTCGCGCCGTAGGTAATGACCTTGCCGATCATCGAATCGTAGTTCGGTGGTACAAAGTAACCCGCATAGGAGTGCGAGTCAACACGCACGCCTGGGCCGCCCGGTACGTGCCACGCGGTGATGCGGCCTGGCGACGGGGTGAACTTGAACGGGTCTTCGGCATTGATACGGCACTCGATGGCGTGGCCGGACAGCATCACGTCGCGCTGGCGGAAGCGCAGCTTTTCGCCGGAAGCGATGCGGATCTGTTCCTGCACGATGTCGATACCGGTGATCATTTCGGTCACCGGGTGCTCGACCTGCACGCGGGTGTTCATTTCGATGAAATAGAACTCGCCATTCTCGTACAGGAATTCGAAGGTACCCGCGCCGCGGTAGCCGATTTTGCGGCAAGCTTCGGCGCAGCGGTCGCCGATCTTTTCGATCAGCTTGCGCGGGATGCCCGGCGCCGGCGCTTCTTCGATCACTTTCTGGTGGCGGCGCTGCATGGAGCAGTCACGCTCGCCCAGCCAGACGGCGTTTTTGTGTTCGTCGGCGAGGATCTGGATTTCCACGTGGCGTGGGTTTTCCAGGTACTTCTCCATATACACTTCCGGATTGCCGAAGGCGGCGCCGGCTTCCGACTTGGTCATGGTGACCGCGTTCAGCAGGGCAGCTTCGGTGTGCACCACGCGCATGCCGCGGCCACCGCCGCCGCCAGCGGCCTTGATGATCACCGGATAGCCAACCTTGCGTGCGATCTGCACGATGGCTTTCGGATCATCCGGCAGGGCGCCGTCGGAACCTGGCACGCAAGGCACGCCGGCCTTGATCATCGCCTGCTTGGCCGACACTTTGTCGCCCATCATGCGGATCGATTCGGCGCGCGGGCCGATGAAGACAAAACCGGATTTTTCCACGCGCTCGGCGAAGTCCGCGTTCTCGGACAGGAAGCCGTAGCCCGGGTGGATCGCTTCCGCGTCGGTGACTTCGGCCGCGGAAATGATGGCCGGCATATTCAGGTAGGACTGGGCCGAAGGAGCAGGGCCGATGCAGACGGACTCGTCGGCCAGCTTCACGTACTTGGCGTCACGGTCGGCTTCGGAGTGCACGACCACAGTCTTGATGCCCAGTTCGCGGCACGCGCGCTGGATGCGCAGGGCGATTTCACCGCGATTGGCAATAAGGATTTTTTCAAACATGGCAGCTTCTATGTTTGTGAAAGGAGGAGAGATTGTGCTGGCTGCCGCGGTATCCACAGCAGCCATGGCCCGGCTTTAGCCGATCACAAACAGTGGCTGGCCGAATTCGACCGGTTGGCCGTTCTCGACCAGGATCTGGGTAATGGTGCCGGATTTGTCGGCATCGATCTCGTTCAGGAGCTTCATCGCTTCGATGATGCAGAGGGTGTCGCCCTCCTTCACGGTGGCGCCCACTTCAACAAAGGCTGGGTTGCCAGGCGCGGAAGCGCGGTAGAAAGTGCCCACCATTGGGGACTTCACAACGTGGCCGGTCGGCTCGGCGGCAGCTGGAGCGGCGGCGGCAGGCGCGGCAACCGGTGCTGCGACAGGAGCGGCAGCGGGTGCGTAATGGGTTGGCGCTTGCGACGGCATCATCACGACCTGGTTTTGTGCCAGACCGCCGGACTTGACGATGCGAACCTTGCTTTCGCCTTCGGTCACTTCCAGTTCAGCGATGTCCGACTCTGCTACCAGGTCGATCAGCGTCTTCAGCTTGCGTAGATCCATGTTGTTGGCTCCCTTGTTCTATCTATTATGTTGACGGTTACATTGATGTCACCTTATGGGCGGCATCGCGTTAGATGTGCGCAGATCGCGGTAGATTAACTGCTTTTTAAAGCAAAGTCGATGGCGAGACGATATCCCTCGATACCAAGCCCGCAGATCGTCCCCTGTGCGATTGCGCTGAGATAGGAATGGTGGCGGAACTCCTCCCGCCGATAAATATTCGAAATGTGCACTTCAATAAAAGGGATCGCTACGCCGGCCAGTGCATCGCGCAATGCGACGCTGGTGTGGGTATAGCCACCCGGGTTGATGACGATGAAATCCACGCCCTCGGTTCGGGCTGCGTGGATGCGGTCAATCAACGCTCCTTCGTGGTTGCTCTGGAAACAGGCGAGCTGTGCACCGGCTGTGTTGGCCTGTGCCTGCGCAGCCTGTTCAACGTCTGCCAGCGTGCTGGCGCCGTAGGTTTCAGGCTCGCGCGTCCCCAACAAATTCAGGTTGGGGCCATTAAGTAGCAGCAGGTTCGATGCCATGATTCCCTGACCATTTTCCGCGAAAGTTCCGCATTTTGCCGCCATCTACGAGCATTGGCAAGAGAAAATAACTTGTCGGAACTTAATAGAACGGTCGTTCGGCGGCGTTCTTCTGCTAGTTTAGTGCCGCCAGGTCGGCCTTCAGGTCGTCGAATTTCAGGCGTGCGAGGTAGGTCTTTTTGACTGTGCCGTCAGCGCCGATCAGGACGGTGAAGGGCAGCCCGCCTTGCGTGTTGCCGAACTGGCGCGACAGTTCGGTCCCGCTCATTCCTGCCACGTAAACAGGGTAGGCGACTCTCACTTTCTGTGTGAATTCTGCAATATTGGATGGCGAGTCAATGCCGATACCGATCACCTGGACCTTCTTGCCGAGCTCGGAATTTTGCAGTTCGGACAATTCCGGCATCTCTTCCACGCACGGTGCGCACCACGGCGCCCAGAAATTCACCAGCAGGTTCTTGCCTTTCCATTTCGACAGCGCTTCCTTGACGCCTTTATCATTTGGCAAGGACTCGGCCATCATGGCGGCCACCGGGCTGGTCACGCCGGCTGGCGCGGTGGTGGTGATCGGGGCTGGGGCGGGAGCTTGCTGGGTGTGGAGGAAGTACCAGGCGCCGGCGCCGGCAAACAGGACGGCGGCCACGGCGTAGATTGCAAATTTTTTCATTATTGGGCTGGGTGGGAGCTATTGGTAAGGATGGTGCGCAATTCGGTGAGGTCGGCGCGCAGCAGCTTGTCGCCGCTTTTCTTTTTCGCGCCGCGCAGATCGTCCTGCTCATAGATTTCGACGTGCACGCCGACGTTCTTCCACATGAAGCTGGCCGTTTCAACATCTTCGAAACGGGGGCCTCGAAAATGGGGCGACTCGGAGATCTCGATTTGCAGGTTCTTGTTTAATAAATAGATTTCTACTTCCTTGGCGCTGTCGACGAATACTTGCAGGTGGATGTCGTCGTGCATGCCCGCCGTACCGTACAGGACGGAGCCGGTCAGGAAAGGTTGGTATTGTTCCAGCATTTCCATGACCTGCAAAGCCAGGCCGCGCAATCTGAATAAATGCGCCGGGTGGGTGTCGGCGTTATATAGAGCGTGGTATAGGCGGACTTCTTCTTCGATCTGTTCGTTGTCGGGCAGGATGTCGGACAGGTCGCGGGCTTGCGACTCGCCCAATATCTGGCGGGCGGCCTTGCGTTTGGCGCTGCCGTAGTCGGCGCCATCCTGCGCGATCATGCGGGCGGCGGCGGCGGCGATTTCGGTTTTGATCTCGGGGTTCATGGATGCATCATACCTAAAACCGGTAATTCGGGGTCTGACGGGGCGGCCATCCGACGCAGAGTCAGACCCCGAACGGTCTCGAAGCCGTGGGTTGGTTCTGTGCCCTTGACTTTTGAGAAGATCAACATCGCACAACCAAAACCGCCGACCAGGAGACCGTTGGGTGTCTGACCCTGCGGGTCAGACACCGGTTTATCGGTTTTAATCAGGTAAAATCCGGCTCTTGATTCTTTTCTATCTGCACCATGCACATCCACATCCTAGGCATCTGCGGCACCTTCATGGGCGGGCTTGCCGTCCTGGCAAAGGAAGCCGGCCACCGCGTAACGGGTTGCGACGCCAATGTCTATCCCCCGATGAGCACGCAGTTGGAAGCGCAGGGCATAGAACTGATCCAGGGTTTCGGCCCCGAGCAGGTGGAACTGAATCCCGACCTTTATGTCATCGGCAATGTCGTCTCGCGCGGCAATCCGCTGATCGAAGAGATCATGAACCGCAACCTGCCGATGATCTCCGGCCCGCAATGGATCGGTGACCACATCCTGAAGGACAAATGGGTCCTGTCGGTCGCGGGCACCCACGGCAAGACCACCACCTCGGCGATGCTGGCCTGGATCCTGGAACATGCCGGCTACGCGCCCGGCTTCCTGATCGGCGGCATCCCGCAGAACTTCGGCATCTCGGCCCGCCTGACCGGCCCCGGCGCCGACTCCGAATTCTTCGTCATCGAAGCAGACGAATACGACACCGCCTTCTTCGACAAGCGCAGCAAGTTCGTGCACTACCACTCGAAGACGGCCATCCTGAACAACCTGGAATACGACCACGCCGACATCTTCCCGGACATCGGCGCCATCGAAACCCAGTTCCACCACCTGGTGCGCACCGTGCCGGGCATCGGCCGCGTGATCGCCAATGCCGACGAAGCGAGCCTGCAGCGCGTGCTGAAACGCGGTTGCTGGAGCGAGAAGGAAACCTTCGGCAGCGCAGAGGGCGCCGACTGGTCCATGGCTGAACATGCCGACGGCAGCTTCGACGTCATCTTCAAGGGCGCCAAGGCCGCCACTGTGAACTGGCAGCTGACCGGTAAACATAACCGCTCCAACGCGCTGGCCGCGATTGCCGCAGCCCGCCACGTGGGCGTGCCGATCGAGATCGCGGCCCAGGCGCTGGAAAGCTTCCAGAGCGTGAAACGCCGCATGGAAGTGCGCGGCACCGTTAACGGCGTGACCGTGTACGACGACTTCGCCCACCATCCAACCGCCATCGAAACCACCGTCGGCGGCCTGCGCCAGAAGATCGGCAGCAATGGCCGCATCCTGGCCGTGCTGGAGCCGCGCTCCAACACCATGAAGCTGGGCACCATGAAGGACGCGCTGCCCGGCAGCCTGAAAGAGGCCGACCTGGTATTCGGCTTTGGCAGCGAGCAAGCCCTGGGCTGGAAACTGGCTGAAGCCCTCTCGCCAATGGGCGAAATCGCCTCGGCCTACGAGGACCTGGACGGTATGGTGAAAGCTATTGTCGCGCAGGCCAGGCCGGGCGACCATATTATTGTGATGAGCAACGGCGGCTTCGGCGGCGTCCACCAGAAATTGCTGGAGGCGCTGAAGTAATGATTTTGTACCTGCATGGCTTCCGTTCTTCGCCGCAGTCGATGAAGGCGCGGCTGACCGGGGAGCGGATGGCGCAGCTTGGCCGCAGCGCGGAATTCATCTGCCCGCAGCTGCCGGCCAGCCCCAGGCGGGCAATGGAACTGGCCTTTGGCCTGGTGGCAGGCGTGCCGGCCGAAGAACTCACGATTGTCGGTTCCTCGCTGGGCGGCTACTACGCCACCTGGATGGCGGAAAAGCTTGGCTGCCGCGCCGTCCTGCTGAATCCCGCAGTGGTTGCGGCGCTTGACCTCGAAAAGCACGTTGGCGTCACGACCGCCTATCATTCGGACGAGCCGTTCGAATTCAAGCGTGAATATATAGAGGAGCTGCGCGCGCTGGCCGTGCCGAAGATTACGCAGCCGGAACGCTACTTCCTGGTTGCCTGCACCGGTGACGAAGTATTGGACTACCGCGACATGGTGGCGCACTATGCCGGCGCGAAGCAGAAGGTAGTGCAGGGCAGCGACCACGCCATCAGCGAGTACGCCGGCTACCTCGACGAGGTCCTCGAGTTTTGCGGCATCACGGGCGAGGCTCGATGAAAGGTCAATCGCTGCGCCAGGCCAACTGGCACGGTCACGTGCTCGCGACAAACGCCCCGCACCCCTACCGCCACTGGCTGACCGGCGGCGGCTCGCTGACCAATAAGCTGAAAGCGCACAGCAGCGCCTTCCGCGTGCAGTTGCTGCACCAGGACACGGCAATCTGCCTGGCAGATGAAGCCAACATCATCGGCTACCACCGCCCAGGCCGCGTCTGGGAGCGGGAGGTCTTGCTGCGGTGTGATAATACGCCTGTCGTCTTCGCCCATACCGTGGTGCCGATGTCGGCCGATGCCTCGGACTGGCCGCTGTTCAGCGCCCTGGGCGAACGTTCGCTCGGCAGTACACTGTTTGGCGACCCGCAGGTGCGGCGTGGCGAACTGGAATTTGCGCGGCTGCGCGCGACGCATCCGCTGGCCCGGCGTGCCCGCAGTGCCTTGTCGGCGCACGGCGCCGAGGTGCCGGATGAAGCTTTACTGTATGCACGGCGCTGCCTGTACCAGCGCCATGAAGGAACTTTGCTTGTGACCGAGGTATTCCTGCCGCCGGTGCTCAAGCTTGAACGGAATAATGTGAAATGAATGTATTTTTTGAAGAATCCGGCGATTTCAAAGTAGGCAGCGTGCTGTCGCAGGCGGGCGAAGCCTACCAGGTTGAAATGGCCAGCGGCAAGCGCAACAAGGTCAAGACCAAGGATGTCATGCTGCAGTTTGACAAGCCGTCGCCGGCCGAGCTGATGGAGCAGGCCAAGGCCATTGCCGCCGACGTCGACCTGGACTTCCTGTGGGAGGTGGCGGGCGAAGAGGAGTTCGGTTTTGCCGAACTGGGCGCCGAATACTTCGGCCACGCTCCGCAAGCGGCCGAAGCGGCCGGCCTGATCCTGAGCCTGCACTCGGCACCGATCTATTTCCACAAGAAGGGCCGCGGCCGCTATAAGAAAGCGCCCGAGCAGACCCTGAAGGCCGCCCTGGCCGGCATCGAGAAAAAGAAACAGCAAGCCATCATCCAGGGCCAGTACGCCGAGGAGCTGAAGGCTGGCACCCTGCCGGCATCGATGCAGAACATCGTCAACCAGCTGCTGTTCAAGCCGGACAAGAACACCATCGAATACAAGGCGCTGGAGCAGGCCGCCAACGAGGCCCACACCACGCCGGCGCGCCTGATGCTGTCGGCCGGCGGCATCAAGTCGCCGAAAGAGCTGCATATGGCCAAGTTCCTGTTCGAGAATTTCCCGAAAGGCCATGGCTTCCCCGAACTGCCGGTGCCTTCCGCTCCGGCCAAGCTGCCGCTGGCGGCGGTGGAAGCGTTCTCCATCGACGACGTGACCACCACCGAGATCGACGACGCTTTCTCCGTGGTGCACCAGCCGGACGGCAAGGTGCGCGTGGGCATCCACATCGCCGCCCCGGGCCTGGGCATCAAGCCGGACGACGCCATCGACAAGATCGCGCGCAGCCGCATGTCCACGGTCTATATGCCGGGCGATAAGATCACCATGCTGCCGGACAGCATCGTCGACGCTTTCACCCTGGCCGAGGGCAAGACTTGCCCGGCCCTGTCCCTGTATGCCGTGCTCGACCCGGCCGACTGGTCCGTGATCTCGACCGAGACGATAGCTGAACTGGTTCCGATCGCCAACAACCTGCGCCACAACACGCTGGACGAACTGGTCAACGAGGAAACCCTGGCCAGCGGCGCGGGCGACTACCCGCGCAAGGCCGAGCTGGCCTTGCTGTGGGGCTGGGCACAGCACCTGGAAGCAGGCCGCATGGTCAAGCGCGAAGCGTTCGGCCTGAAGCCGGAACAGAACAACCGCGTCGACTTCAACTTCTATGTGGAAGACGATGTCGTCACCATTTCCCGCCGCAAGCGCGGCGCGCCGCTGGACAAGATCGTGGCCGAGCTGATGATCTTTGCCAACTCCACCTGGGGCAAGCTGATGCACGACCATGGCGTGCCGGGCATTTACCGTACCCAGGGACAGGGCGTGGGCGGCTGGGCCGCCAAGATGCAGGTGCGCATGATGACGCAGGCGGCCCCGCACCAGGGCCTGGGCGTGGACCAGTACGCGTGGTCGACTTCGCCGCTGCGCCGGTATACCGACCTGGTCAACCAATGGCAGATCCTGGCCTGCGCTTCGCACGGCGTGACCGCGCCGATGGTGGCGCCGTTCAAGCACAAGGACGCCAACCTGTTCGCCATCGTGTCGGCCTTCGATGCGGCCTACGCGGCCTATGCCGACTTCCAGTCGAATATGGAGCGTTACTGGTGCCTGAGATGGCTGGGCCAGGAAAATGCGAAGGAAGTGGAAGCCGTGGTGCTGAAGGATGAAGTACTGCGCCTGGCCGACATCCCGCTGATCGTGCGCATGCCCGGCATGCCGTCTGTTGCACGCGGGTCACACGTGAAGCTGGACGTGCTGCGCTGGGACGAAGTCGACCTGGCCATCGAGACGCGCCTGCAGGAAGGCTCGATTATCCTGCCTTCCGAGCCCGAGGCGGAACTGGACGAGGAAGAGGCGCCAGCCGACCCGGCGCAGCCGACCGAGGCCGACGCAGAGGAAGCTTCGCTCGCCAGCGAGACGGTTGTTACCGAACCTGGCCCACAGTGAAGTAGAATTCAAGATTCTCTAAAGCATCATTTTTGATTCCAGCGCGTGAAGTATTTCAAAGAAAACCAGTTCCTTGTCATCGCCTCCGCAGTATCGGTGGGTTTCCACGCCGTGGCGCTGATGGTGCATTTCGTCGCCCCCAAAGATTTCAAGGTCGAGCCAACCGACCCCGGCCTTGAAGTCATCCTGGTCAATGCCAAGCATGCATCCAAGCCGCTGAAGGCCGATGCACTGGCGCAGGCCGACCTGGATGGCGGCGGCAATGCCGATGCCGGCCGTGCCAAATCCCCGCTGCCCGACATGCGCCGCATGGAAACCGGCGACAGCATCAAGGCCTCCCAGCGCTATATGCAGGAGCTGGAGGAGCGCCAGAAAAACCTGCTGAGCCAAGTCAGGAAGAGTCCTTTGTCCGCCCCGCCGGTGGCCGAAAAGAACCAGACCGACCCTAGCCGCACTGGCGCCGAGCTGATTGAAAGCAGCAAGGCCATCGCCCGCATGGAAGCGGAAATCACGCAAACCATCGACGACCAGAACAAGCGGCCGAAAAAGACTTTCCTGTCGCCGAGCACGCAGGGCGTCGGCTACGCCATGTATTACAACGCCTTCCGCCGCCGCGTGGAGGATATCGGCACGCTCAATTTCCCGCAGAAGGATGGGCGCAAGCTGTACGGCGTGGTGGTGCTGAGCATTCCTATCTTCCAGGACGGCAGCGTCTATGAAAAGGAAGGCGGCACCGTGATCGAGCGCAGCTCCGGCAATCCGGATCTGGACAAGGCTGCGATCAGCATCGTGCGCCGCTCCGCGCCATTCGGCAAATTCCCGCCGAATATGCGCTCCAAGGACCGCGACGACCTGTGGGTGATCGTGCAGAAGTTCGTCTTTACGCGTGAAGAGAAGGTCGAGGTTTCCTACGGAAGCAACCAGTGATGGACAAGTACTGCGTCTTTGGCAACCCGATTGCCCACAGCAAGTCGCCTGAAATCCACGCGGCCTATGCGGCGCAGACTGGCCAGCAACTGAGTTACGAGAAATGGCTGGCGCCGCTGGATGGCTTCGGCGCCGCAGTCCGGGCCTTTATCGCCGCTGGCGGCAAGGGCGCCAACGTCACCGTGCCCTTCAAGCTGGAAGCGCACAGGCTGGCCACTTCGCTGACCGTGCGCGCCCAGGCTGCGGGCGCGGTAAATACCCTGGTGTTCGGCGCTGATGGCAGCATCACGGGCGACAACACCGACGGCGCCGGCCTGGTGGCCGACATCGTGCAGAACGCCGGCGTCGCGATTGCCGGCAAGCGCGTGCTCCTGCTTGGCGCAGGAGGCGCTGCGCGCGGCGTCGTGCTGCCCATCCTGGAACATCGTCCCGCTGCGCTGGTGATCGCCAACCGCACCGTTGCCACGGCCGAGGCCCTGGTCGAACAATTCGGCGCGCTGGCCGGGCCGGGCGTGTTGTCGGCCTGCGGCTTTGCCGACGTCCTGGGCGCATTCGACATCATCATCAACGCCACCTCCGCCAGCCTGAGCGCCGATCTTCCGCCCGTGCCGGCCACGGTCTTTGCGCCGGGTGCGCTGGCGCTGGACATGATGTACGGCGCCAGGCCGACCGTCTTCATGCAATTCGCCGCCAGCCACGGCGCCGTCGCGCGCGACGGCCTGGGCATGCTGGTCGAACAGGCCGCCGAAGCCTTCCAGGTCTGGCGTGGCGTGCGCCCTCGGACTGCCGAAGTGCTACAGCAGTTGCGCGCCAGGCTATGATCAGGAAGCTGAAGTGGTTCATCATCGTCCCGATCGCGATTTTCCTCGCGGTGCAGCTGTATTTCCTGGTGCAGATCTGGTGGTGGGTCGACCATAACCCGACCATGACGGCCTTCATGCGTGAGCAGCAGGCCGCCATGCAGGAGAAGGACCCGAAAGCGCGCGTGCAGCAGCAATGGGTAGGCTACCAGGCCATTTCCGCGAACCTGAAACGCGCGGTGATCGCTTCGGAGGATGCCAACTTCGCCGAGCATGAAGGCGTGGATTGGGAGGCGATGCAGAAAGCCTACGAGCACAACCAGGAAAAGAAGAAGGGCGCCAAGATCCACGGCGGCTCGACGATCACGCAGCAACTGGCCAAGAACCTGTTCCTGTCCGGCTCGCGCAGCTATCTGCGCAAAGGGCAGGAGCTGATCATCACTTATATGCTCGAGATGCTGATGGATAAGCGCCGCATCTTCGAGATCTATCTGAACGTGGCGGAGTTCGGGCGCGGCATCTACGGTGCGGAAGCGGCGGCGCGCCACTATTACCGGATTCCGGCGTCGAAGCTGGGGCCGGAACAGGCGGCGCGGCTGGCAGTCATGCTGCCGCGTCCTAAATACTATGATGCGCACCGCGAATCGGCCTATCTGGCGCGGCGTACCGGCATCATCATGCAACGAATGAATTCGGCGGATCTTCCATGAAAAAACATCAAGCGGGCATCAGCCTGGTCGCGGTGGCGGTCATTATGGGCGTGCTGGGCGCAGTGGCGGCATTTGCACTGATCTCGATGCGGCAGGAGCGCAACCTGTTTGCAGAAGGACTGAACAAGGTCGGCGCCAAGGCGGCCGAAGTGGCGGCGCCAGCGGTGGCATCGGTGACGCCGCCGCCGGCACCGATGCGCAAGTGCGTCATCAACGGCAAGACCGTGATTTCCAATACCGAATGTGGTGAAAAAGGCAAAGTCATCGAGATCCACGACTCGCGCGGCATCGAGCCGCCGAAGGAGCCGCCCAAGCCGCCGCCGGAAGCGATGCCGAATGCCACAGACCGCGCCATTGAGCGGGCAACGCGCTAAAAATATGCCTCGGCGGGGTGGCAACCCGCCCCCCTTTGCGGGTACACTTGCGAAGTTTTTTAGAACCCGCGCTCTACATCCCCTGTCCGGCTGAGATTGCCTATGATCAATGTTTTCGTTTTACAAAATGGCCGGCTCAACCAGGTGCCAATTGAGACGCGCGAAGACCTTGAACAAGTGGCGCCGGTCTGGGTCGACCTGACTGATCCGACAGAAGACGAACGCGCCTGGGTCAAGTCCATCTACGGCGTCATCCTGCCAGGCGAAGACGAAGTCAAGGACATCGAAGCCTCCGCCCGCTACTACGAAGCGGAAAACGGCGACCTCCACCTGCGGACCGACTTCCTGCTGGAAGAAGACGAGGGCCCGTCGCGCGTGGTCACGGTGGCGTTCATCCTGGCCAAGAAAATGCTGTTCTCGGTACACACCGACGACCTGCCGGTATTCCGCCTGGTGCGCATGCGCGCCCGTTCGCGTCCCGGTTCGATCGCCGACTACATGGACGTGCTGCTGGACCTGTACGCCACCGACGCCGAGTATTCGGCAGATGCGCTGGAAGGCATCTACCAGAACCTGGAAGAAGTCTCGGGCCGCGTGCTGCAGGAAGAATTCACCGACAAGGACGCGGCCGACGCCCTGAGCGCCATCGCGCACGAGGAAGACTTGAATGGCCGCATCCGCCGCAACATGATGGACACGCGCCGCGCGGTCTCGTTCCTGATGCGCGGCCGCCTGCTCAATTCCGACCAGTTCGAGGAAGCACGCCAGATCCTGCGCGACATCGAATCGCTGGATGGCCACACTTCCTTCCTGTTCGACAAGATCAACTTCCTGATGGATGCCACCGTCGGCTTCATCAACATTAACCAGAATAAGATCATCAAGATCTTCTCGGTGGCTTCGGTGGCCTTCCTGCCGCCGACCCTGATCGCCTCGGTGTACGGCATGAATTTCGACTTCATGCCCGAACTGAAATGGCACCTGGGCTACCCTTGGGCCTGGGGCCTGATGATTGTCAGTGCTGCCGCGCCATTGATGTATTTCCGCCGCCGCGGCTGGCTGCGTTGATGTAAAGCAACATATTTATTTGCTAAGCCCTGTTTGAAAGGTAGAATTTCGCCGCGACTCCCGGTTGCGCGAAATTCCAACGATACGAAAGGGCTGAGATGAGATTCGGATTTGGGCTGCTGCTTGCCGTTGCCGCAGGCTGGCTGGCAGGTTGCGCCACCCCGCCTCAAGCTCCGGTCTCGATGGCTTACAGGCCATTTGCCGAGCCGGGACTGCGCATCGGCGTCGCGATGAGCAAATTGCCCAAGGCTGACACCAGTTTCCCAGGTGCCGAATGGCCGCTGTGCCATGCTGCCGCCGCGCTGGCAAACGCCAAGCTGACGGCCCACGCGCGGACCTTGCCGACGGATGACCTGGCCGGCCTGAAGGATGACATCGCCGCAGTGTTGAAACTGAAGGGCCAGGTGCCTGTCGTGATCGACGAGCCGATTGTGGTGGGCCAATTGCCCAAGGCCGGCAGCACAGTGCGCAACGCGGCGCCCAGGGATTACTCCTCGCTCCAATCGCAGTACCAGCTGGACAAGCTGCTGGTGGTGGAGTTGGCGGAAGTAGGCATCACGCGCGCATACTCCTCGTACATTCCCGCTGGCGAACCCAAAGGAGTCGTCCGCGGCATGTTCTACATGGTCGACTTCAGGGACGGTTCCTACGAGTGGTATGTGCCGCTGCTGCAGCAAAAGAGCGCGCAGGGCAACTGGGACGAAGCGCCGGCCTTCCCTGGCTTGAGCAATGCCTATTTCCAGGCGATCGAAGCGGCCCGCCAGGCCATCCTCCAGCCGCTGGCCAACTAAGACAATGACCCGCCATCGTTACATTGCCCTGGCCGTACTGCTGGCTTGCCTGCCGGCGGCGAAGGCGGCCGAATCCGCGCAGGCCGATGCCCACTGGTCGCTCAGTTTGCCGGCCGAGGAAAAAGTCGCCTTCCACGGCCAGGTCAATTTTGACAAGGCCGGCCAGGCGCCGGGCACCATGCTGTATCCGACGCCCGGCCTGGCCGGTTTTATCATGGCCCTGGCGACGCACGCGGCGGTGGTCAAGGGCCAGATGAAAGAGCAGCGCAGCGAGATCGAAGCTGAGGCGGACCGGATCCTGGTGCCTTTCAGGAAGACCCTGAATACCTTCAGCCATGCCGAGCTGGCTGAGCGTGCTTTTCCTGCGGCGACGGGCGCATCCTGGCTCGGCAGCAATGAGCGGCCGCAGTCAGGACTGCTCATTGCCAGCTCACCGGTGTTTTACATGACGCAGGACCAGAGCGCGCTGATCGTCGACAATACCGTGTCGGTGTTTCAGGCGGGAAGCGAGCAGCCGGTCTACACCAACACGGTGCGGGTCGTGTCGCGAGCCGTTGAAGTGGAGAACGAGGCTGTATTCTGGCAACGCGACGGCGGCCAGCGGCTGCGGGAGGTCAGCGCTGGACTGTTCCGTGCATCAGTCGAGATTGCGCGGGCGCATGCGTTCGTGCCTGTCGCACCGAACGCCGGCGCCGAGCGCACCTTCCGCTACCTGGAAGGGAAGAATGAGGCAGTCGAACGCGCTGTACCGGTCAGCGAGCATTGCGGCCGTGCGCTGGTCAGGAACTTGCGTGGCTGGCTGATGTCGATTCCGCTCAAGCGCGTGCGCGCGTCAGCGCCCGAGTGCGCTGGGCCGGCCGGGCCGCCAGCGCTGTAGCGCAGCGGACCCGGCTCAGTGCAGCCGCGCGCCCAGCGCCTCGACGAATTTTGCAGGGTCGTCCACGCCAAGCACGATGTGGGTGGCAGCCCGGTCGCCGCCCAAGAGTGTTGGCAGCGCGGTACCGGGCCGCAGCGTGATTTCCACATTCATCGCACCCTGGTGGCGGAAATAGCGCTTGCCAGGCAGGCGCCGCTCCGGATGCGGCACGCGCGCGACTGAGACGATCGCGGCATACGGGACGACGGCATCGGCGGCCAGCGCGCCGCAGCGCAGGTGCAAATCGGCAGCGCCAAGCGACACTGGCCGCGCCAGGGTGGCGCGATAGTCGGCCAGCAAATAGAGCAGGCCCCAGGCAGTCAACGCCGTAGCGACCCAGGCGGCAGCCGGAGACCATAGGAAGTGCAGCAGCAAATGCGCGACGGGGATGTCGAATGCCATCAGCCAGATCCACGCAAGCTGGTTGCTCGCGTTGCCGCCTGCACGGGCCGTCGAAAAATGCTGTTCGCCTTCAAATACGGGCGCCGTGCGCATGAACAGGGCGTAATACCAGATGCGTGCTTCGAACTCCATCAGGCGGCCCGTGGTGCCTTTGCCAAAGCGGCGCCGGATAGCACGCGCCAGGACGCGGTCTGGATTGGCGTCGGCCTGCAGGGCGCGACGAATTCCCAGCAGCAGCCAGGCTGCGAGGGCTATTTCCGCCATGGCGAGCAGCCCAGGCAGTGCCATGCGCAAGCGGTCAATCTCGCGCCATGCCAGCTTGGATGCATCGGGGATGGCGAAACTGCCGAACGCCAGCCCCAGCAACAACATGGCGGCACATTTCCTGAGCCAATCCTTCCAGGCGGGCCGGCAAATCAGCAAATATGCAACAGGGAATGTAACCAAAAGGTCCAGTAGCAGCGGCCACTCCGGATGACCCAAGGGGTTGCCCTGTGTCCGGTAAAGGACGAAATGACCGCCCAGGGCGCCTGCGAATAACAGTGAAAACCAGTTGTTCCTGCTCCAGCTGCGAACCATTGCATGCTCCAGTACTTGTACTTGTCAATCATATACAGCATTCGGGCCACATATTGACACGAAAGTATCTTCGTCACATTCTTTCGTTTCACAATCCACATTTACCCCGGAGGCTGAATGGCTGAGGTCGATTTGTCGCCAGCATCGCAAGCGATGCTGGCGCTGCGCGACCAGGTGATCGACGCCTGGCGCGAGGTAGCGCGGGAGACCTTGTGCAAGGCCGGCGAGCTGCCCGACCCGATCTTGCTGAATACCCTGCCGACTTTTTACGAGCACCTGGCACGCCTGCTGACGCACGAGTATTACCAGGCCAGCGGCGTCGACGTGGCGGTGATCGCGCAGGAGCATGGCGGCGAGCGCGCGCGCCTGAGCGGCTACGACACCACCACCCTGATCCGCGAATACCAGCTGTTCCGGCAAGTGCTGTTCAAGATGCTGCACCTGCACAGCGTGGTGCTGACCCATGATCAGCGCGAAGCGATTGCCACCTCGATCGACAGCGCCATCCGCGAAAGCGTGACGGCCTTCGCCCTGATCCAGTCAGCGCTGCGCGAGCAGTTCATTGCCGCGCTGACGCATGACCTGCGCACACCACTGTCGACCGTCAGCGTGGCGGCGCAAGTTATCGAAAGCAAGGCGCCGAGTGACGACATCCGCAGGTTGGCCGAGCGCATCGCGGTGAACGCGCAGCGCATCGAAGCAATGACGCGCGACCTGCTGGACTGCATGGTGTTCGAAGGCGGGCAACGCTTGCCGCTGCACCTGGAGGAGTTCGACCTTGCCTTGCTGGCCTACGAGGTTGCGCAGCAAACCATGGAGCGCAGCGCAGTGCAGGTGCAGGTGGAATTCGAGTCGGCAGTGGGGCAATGGTGCCGCGCCTCGCTGCAGCGCGCGCTGGAGAACCTGCTGGGCAATGCCATCAAGTATCGCACGCCGGGTACGCCGGTCCTGGTCCGGGTCGCCTTCCATGGCGAGCGCGTGCAACTGTCCGTGCACAACGACGGCGAGCCGATTCCTGCCGAAGAGCTGGAATCGATCTTCCAGGTCTATCGCCGCGCGCGCGGGGGCAAATGCTCCAAGGATGGCTGGGGAGTAGGGCTGCCCTATGCGCGCCGCGTGGCCGAGAGCCACGGCGGCAGCATCATCGTCACCAGTTCGGCGGCGCTGGGCACCACCTTCCGGATCGACATCCCGATGGACGCGCGGCCTTTCAACTGCGCCCCAGTAGTGAATTAAAAGTCGGGGTCAGGTCTGGCAATCCGCCACATTTTTCGCAAAGCGAAAAATGTGGCGGATTGCCAGACCTGACCCCGACTTTTTGACCCCGACTTTTTAAAGCGTAGCGAAGACTTTTTTCGCGGCGGCGATGGTGGCGTCGATCACGGCGTCGTCGTGCTGGGCACTGACGAAGCCGGCTTCGAAGGCGGCCGGGGCGAAGTAGACGCCTTCGTCCAGCATCTTGTGGAAGAACACGTTGAACTTCTCGCGGTCGCCGGCCATCATTTCGGCGTAGTTGTTGGGCGGCGTGGCGCTGAAGTAGAGGCCGAACATGCCGCCTTCGGCATCGGCGCAGAAGGTGACGCCGGCTTCTTTCGCGGCGGCGCTCAGGCCGTCGGCCAGGCGGCGCGCGCTGCGGGCCAAGCCCTGGTAGAAGCCGGGCTGCTGGATCAGTTTCAAAGTGGTCATGCCGGCCGCCACGGCAACCGGGTTGCCCGACAGGGTGCCGGCCTGGTACACCGCGCCCACCGGCGACATCTTCGACATCAGTTCTTTCGAGCCGCCAAAGGCTGCCACCGGAAGGCCGCCGCCAATCACCTTGCCCAGCGCGGTCAGGTCGGGCTTGATGCCATACAGTTCCTGCGCGCCGCCGAGGCCGACGCGGAAGCCGCACATCACTTCGTCGAAGATCAGGATGGCGCCGTGCTCGGTGCACAGTTCGCGCAGCGCGCCCAGGAATTCCGGGGTGCCCTTGATCAGGTTCATGTTGCCGGCCACCGGTTCCACGATGACGCAGGCGATCTCATTGCCGTACTCGTCGAACGCGGCGCGGATGGCGTCCACGTTGTTGTAGTCGAGCACCAGGGTGTGCTTGACGAAGTCTTCCGGCACGCCGGCCGAGGTCGGGTTGCCGAAGGTGAGCAGGCCGCTGCCGGCTTTCACCAGCAGGGAGTCGGCGTGGCCGTGGTAGCAGCCTTCGAACTTGACGATCTTGTCGCGGCCGGTGGCGCCGCGCGCCAGGCGCAGGGCGCTCATGGTCGCTTCGGTGCCGGAGGAGACCAGGCGCACCTGTTCGATCGACGGCAGCAGGCGGCAGATTTCTTCCGCCATCTCGATTTCAGCTTCGGTGGGGGCGCCGAAGGACAGCCCGCGCGTGGCGGCATCCTGCACCGCCTTCACCACTTCCGGATGGGCGTGGCCGACGATGGCCGGGCCCCAGGAGCCGATGTAGTCGATGTAGCGCTTGCCGTCCGCATCCCAGAAGTAGGGGCCTTCGGCGCGGGTGATGAAGCGCGGCGTGCCGCCCACGGAACGGAAGGCGCGCACCGGCGAATTGACGCCGCCCGGGGTGGATTTCTGGGCGCGTTCGAACAGGATGTCGTTTTTCGAAGTAGTCATGGCTTGAAGAATCGATTGGGGACAAAGCGCCCCATGCCATAGCGCTGGGCATGGAGCAAGGTCTGGTAGGTGTATTGTTCGGCGCGCTCCACGGCTTCCGGCACGGCCAGGCCGTGCGCCAGCCAGGCGGCGATGGCGGCCGACAGGGTGCCGCCGGCGCCCACGAAGGGGCCCGGCAGGTGCTGCCATTTGTCGTGGCGCAGCACGCCTTCGGCGCTGTACAGGGTATTGGCGCGCTGCCCGCCGCCGGCGTTGGTGCCGGTGACCAGCACGTATTCGCAGCCGAGGTCGATCAGGTGTTCGGCGTCGTCGGCCATGGTTTCGCCGTTGCCCAGGTCGCGCCAGGTTTCGGCCATGCGCGCCAGTTCGACTTCCGACAGCATCAGCAGCGTGCCCTGCGGCACCAGCAGCTGGCGCAACACGGTCAGCAGCTCTTCGGGATCGTCTTCGTCGCCCGGCGGCGGCAACTGGCTGCCGAAGGGGTCGAGCACCAGCGGCGCGTCGGGATAGTCGGAAACGATTTCGGCCAGGGTGGAGACATGTTCCAGGTGGTCCAGCGCGCCCACCTTGAAGGCTTGCACCGGCACGTCTTCCAGCACCATGCGGGCCTGGTCGGCCACCCAGTCGGGATCGACATGCTGCTGGTCTTCGACGCGCGCGCTGTCGCCCACCAGCAGGGCGGTGGTGGCGGACAGGCCGCGGCAGCCGAGGGCATGGAAAACAGCCAGGTCGGCATGCACGCCCACCGCTCCGACCGGATCGGCCACGCCAAATGTCAGGATCAAGGGAGATGTTTGGTTTTGCACGGCGGTTAGATTAAGATACCTAATTCAGCATTTTACTTTATTAGAAGGTGACTCAACGTGAGCAGCAATGATACAAGCCAGGAATTCCAGAGCTGGATGTGCCTGATCTGTGGCTGGATTTATGACGAAGCCGCAGGCTTGCCGGAAGAAGGTATTGCGCCGGGCACCCGCTGGGCCGATGTGCCGATGAACTGGACTTGCCCGGAATGCGGCGCGCGCAAGGATGATTTCGAGATGGTCGCCATCTAAACCGTTATGTAGTTGAAAACTTAGTTTCTTATCAAATAAGGAATGTTTCCAAGTTTTCAAATAAATAAGTGTTTCTTTTAAGCAGCAGATCCTGCCATAGGGCTGTCCCCTGTGCTATCGTAGCGAGACTATAGGGAAATACTTTAGAAATGACGACAAAACCGCAAGGAACCGGACTGAAAATCATGGTGATCGACGATAGCTCGACTATTCGCCGGTCCGCAGAAATTTTCCTGACCCAGGCGGGATACCAGGTAATCCTGGCCGAGGATGGCTTTGATGCGCTGGCCAAGATCAATGACCAGCAGCCTGCGCTGATTTTCTGCGACATCCTGATGCCGCGGCTGGATGGTTATCAAACCTGCGCCCTGATCAAAAAGAGCGCCAAGTTTCATACGACCCCAGTGCTGATGCTCTCATCCAAGGATGGCCTGTTCGACCGCGCACGCGGCGCCATGGTCGGTTCGGCTGCCTACCTGACCAAACCCTTCACCAAAGATAGCCTGCTGGCTGCGGTGCGAGAGCACACCGCCGCCGCCAGTGCGTAAAACACCGTAATACAGAGAGTAAAGCATGGCCATTCAACGAATCCTGATCGTAGACGACTCGCCTACCGAGCGTTATTACCTGACCGACATCCTGGTGCGCAGCGGTTTCACCGTGTCCACCGCTGAAAACGGCGAAGAAGCCATGGCCAAGATCAAGGCCGACAAGCCGCAACTGATCCTGATGGACGTGGTGATGCCTGGCCAGAACGGCTTCCAGGTCACGCGCGCCATCGCCAAGGATCCTGAGCTGCAGGACGTGCCGATCATCATCTGCTCGTCCAAGAACCAGGAAACCGACCGTATCTGGGGCATCCGCCAGGGCGCCAAGGACTACCTGGTCAAGCCGGTCGACGCGGCCGAGCTGCTGGCCAAGATTGCCGCACTCGGTTAAGCGATGACGACCGAACAGCAGGCGCCGACCGGCGCTGAACGCCGCAGCCGCCTGCGGCAGTACCAAGTGACGCTGCTGGAGCGCATGCAGGCCGCCAAGGCCGGCACGGGCAATGCCGGCCGCGAACTGGGCGTGCTGCTGGGCGGCCGCCGCTGCCTGCTGGACCTGACCCAGGTCGGCGAAATCGTGCCGTTCCAGGCTGTGACGGCGGTACCGCTGTCGCAGGACTGGTATCGCGGCCTGTCCAATATCCGCGGCAACCTGGTCGGTGTGGTCGACCTGGCGCGCTATATGGGCGAGGCTGGCACGCAGGCAGGCCCGGACAGCCGCCTAGTGACGTTTGCCACCCACCTCAACTTTAATGTAGCAATCCTGGCCGGGCGCGTGCTTGGCTTGCGCAACCTGGACGAAATGGTGGAACAAGCACCGGCGGACAGTGGGCAAGCTGCCTGGGGTGGCCAGCAATTCCAAGACCGTGAAGGGCAGCAGTGGACCAGGCTGGACCTGGGCGAACTGGTGCACGATGCGCGGTTCCTGCAAATCGGCCTGTAATCTCGCGCTGCCATCGGGCAGGCGCAACATATTGAAAGCTATCGGGGGACGTAGTAATGGCATTTAAATTTTTGTCGCGCTCCGCACCGGAGGCCAGCGCCGAGCTGGGTTCCAATTCGGAGTTTGCCAACTTTAACAATTCTCAGTACGAAGGCGCGTCGCCAGAGGCGGCCGTTGACACTGCTGAACAACCGGCAGCGACCGAAAGCGTTACCCCGGAAGCGGCGGAAGGCGCGCGCGGCTTGCTGCAGCGCCTGCGTACCAGCTCGGTGGGCGAGGCTGCGGCCAACGTCAAGCTGCCGCTGATCGGCCACCTGCCCAGCGCGCGCCAGCTGAGCCTGCTGTCCACCACGCTGGGCGTATCGCTGCTGCTGTCGGTGGTCTTCGTGGCGTGGAACGCGTACAACAGCGGCGTGACGTCGACCCGTACCCAGATCGCTTCCGACGTGCTGATGCACTCGCAGCGTATCGGCAAGGCGGCGCCAAACGCGATTAAGGGCAACCAGCAGGCGATCAAGCAGCTGGAGGACAGCCGCAGCGAACTGAATCGCGCGCTGCTGGCGCTGGCCGACGGCGGCCGCTATGCCGGCCACTCGGTGTTGTCGGCCCCGGGCGCGGTATTGCCGACCCTGAACGATGCCCGCAAGAAGTGGACCGCTTCCGACAAGGCTGCCGCCACCATCGCCAAATACAAATGGGACTTGGCCGGTCTGGACGAGACCCTGCAAAAGCTCAACGCCATGTCGCCTGACCTGCTGTCGCTGACCGAGGAAGTCGCATCGGCGCGCCTGAAGCAGGGCGGCAGCGCCAAGGAACTGGCGGCCCTGGGCAAGCTGGGCATGCTGACCCAGCGCATGAGCCGTAGCGCTTCGAACTTCCTGACCGAGGGCGGCGTTTCCTCGTCCGAGACCGCGTTCCAGCTGGGGCGCGACGCGACCGTGTTCCGCCAGACCGTGGACGGTTTCCTGGGCGGCAGCGACCAGCTCGGCCTGCCGGCCGTGAAGGATGGCGAGACCCGCGAAAACCTGCAGGCGCTGAAGAAAGGCTTCGAAGACTACGACAAGCTGGTCAAGTTCATTCTGGACCGTCTGGAAAAATTCTCCGCTGCGAAGAGCGCGGAACGACTGCTGTTCAACGAGAACGAAGACGTTCGTGCCAACTTCGCCAACCTGCAGACCAAGCTGCGCGAGCAGCAGGACTCGCTGGGTATCTCGTTCTGGCTGATGGTGGTTGGCCTGACGGTGACCCTGGTCTCCGCTGCGGCGATCGGCCGCGTGCTGCTGCTCGATTCGCAGAACCGTGGCCGCGCTTCCGAGCGCCGCCGCCAGGAAGCGGAAGCGATGCGCCTGAAAGCGCAGCAGCAGGAAGAAGAAACCAAGGCCATTAACGAGCAGAACCAGGCCGCAATTTTGCGCCTGATGAACGAACTGCAGGAAGTGGCGGACGGTGACTTGACCGTGCAGGCAACCGTGTCGGAAGACATTACCGGCGCGATTGCCGACTCGGTTAACTACACCGTGGAAGAGCTGCGCGGCCTGGTAGGCCGTGTGACGATCACCGCGGAACAGGTTACCTCGGCATCGACCCACGCACAGGGTATTTCCAACGACCTGCTGGCAGCATCGGCAGCGCAGTCGAAGGAGATCCAGGACGCATCCAACACCGTTGTGAAGATGGCCAACGAAATTACCGACGTGTCGCGCAGCGCGGCCGAATCGGCGGACGTTGCGCGCCAGTCGGTTGATGCGGCGCGCCAGGGTGCGGAAGCGGTGCAGAACGCGATCAAGGGTATGGACGAGATCCGCGAGCAGATCCAGGAAACCTCGAAGCGCATCAAGCGACTGGGCGAATCCTCGCAGGAGATTGGCGAGATCACCGAGCTGATTTCCGACATTACCGAACAGACCAACGTGCTGGCGCTGAACGCGGCGATCCAGGCGGCATCGGCAGGTGAGGCAGGCCGAGGCTTCTCGGTGGTTGCGGAAGAGGTTCAGCGACTGGCGGAACGCTCCGCCGAAGCGGCCAAGCAGATCGGTGCGCTGGTGAAGACCATTCAGACCGACACCCACGACGCGGTGGCGGCAATGGAAAAATCCACGCAGGGTGTGGTCGAAGGTGCCAAGCTGTCCGACGCGGCAGGTACCGCACTGCAGGACATCTCGCAGGTTTCGAACCGCCTGGCGGAACTGATTCAGGGTATTTCCTACGCAACCGGCATGCAGGCGACGTCCGCAAACGGCGTGGCGCACAATATGCAGCACATCCTGCAGGTAACGCAGCAAACCCAGGATGGTACCCAGCAAACCGCGAGCTCGGTTCGCAAACTGACCTCGCTGGCGCAGGAGCTGAAGAACTCCGTGTCGCGATTCCGCGTCGGCGCCTGATGAGTGCCTGATTAGTGCCCAAGTTGCCGCTTAATTTTTAGAATCTATGAGCAAACCTGATCTTTCGTTCACCGCTTTGCCGCAATACGACACCGGCCCGCTGTCCTGGGTCATGGGTGAAATCCGCGAAGCGCTGGCCCGTTCCCGCACGGCGCTGTTCGAAGCCGGCGGGCGAGATGCGGAAGACCAGACCACGGCGCTGATGCATGCCAAGTCCCACCTGCACCAGGCGCACGGCGCCCTGCAGATGGTGGACGTGGACGGCGTCGCGCTGCTGACGCAATTGGCGGAAGTGGTGCTGGACCGCATGCGCGACGGCACGCTGAAATGCACGCCGGACCATGCGCAGCTGCTGGCCAATATGTACCAGGCGCTGGTAGAGTTCCTGGAGGAGCTCCTGTCCGGCGCCCCGTTCCAGCCGGTGCGCCTGTTCCCCTTCTTCCGCGATATCCAGGATTTGCTGGGCATCGACCGGGTCCACCCGGCCGACCTGTTCTTCCCCGACGTATCGCATGTGCCGGAACTGCCGGCGGCGCTGCCATCGGCCGGCGCGCCGGGCGGCGCCCCCGATTACAAGGCCCTGCGCCAGCGCTTCGAGCGCGCGCTGCTGCCCTACCTGAAGGCGGCCGACGCCGGCAGCCAGGCGATCCATGCCGCGGCGCTGCAGGCAGCCATTACCGACGTGGCAGACCAGCAAGGCGAGCATAAGGCGCGCGTGTTCTGGCGCGCCATGCAGGCCTTCGCCGAACTGGTGGTGAGCGGCCAGCAGGAAAGCAACCGCTACGTCAAGCAGCTGTTCGGCCTGATCAACCTGCAACTGCGCCGCCTGTCGGCCGGTTCGCCCGAACTGCCGGACAATGTGCTGAAAGAGGCGCTGTTCTTCATCGCCTCGGCCGATCCGGAAACCCTGCCGCCGCTGGCGCGCCAGCTGCGCGCCGGCTATGCGCTGGACGGCATGGTGCCGCACGATTTCGAGACGCGCCGCTACGGCCGTATTGACGACGCTTCGCTGGCCGCTGCGCGCGAGGGCATCGCCCACGCGCGTTCGGTCTGGCAGCGCATCGAACAGAACGAAAACAATCCGGAACTCGATAACGATTTCGGCCAGTCCCTGGCCAAGGCGGCCGTGGCCAGCGAAATGCTGGGCCTGGGCGCGCTGGCAGCGTTGCTGCGCCAGCTGGCGGAGTCGGCACGCAATACCGTGGGCACGCGCCGCAGCGAGGCGCTGGGGCTGGAAATGGCGACGGCACTGCTGTTCGCCGAGCACGGCATCGCCCAGATCCGCCACCTGCCGGACGATTTCAACGTCCACGCCGACACCATCGCGGCGCGCCTGCAAGCCTTGCAGGCCGGCGGCGCGGCGCCGGAGCCGGCGCAGTGGCAGGGCGGCCTGGCCCGCCAGCTGCACGAAGAAGATACCGTCGTCGCCCTGGCGCTGGAAATGAAGACCGGCTTGCGCCAGGTCGAGAAGATGCTGGACGAGTATTACACCGACCCGGCGCGCCGCGCCGAACTGTCGGACCTGGACAAGGTGCTGCACCAGCTGCACGGCGCCTGCGCCATCCTGGACCAGGACGATGCAATGAACGCCGCGGCGCACGTGCGCATCGAGATCGGCCGCCTGGCATCGGGCCAGTTCGATGAGGCGCACGAAGCCAGGGCGCTCGACGAGATCGCCCAGAACGTGGGCGCGCTGGGCTTCTTCGTCGATATGCTGGCGCAGAATCCATCCGGCGCGCGCGAGCGGTTCGCCTTCGATCCGGAACACGGTACGTTCCGTGCCGTGCCGTTCAAGAAAATCTCCGGCCCGGAGTCGATCCCGGTGCTGGAGGAGGCGCTGCCGGAGCCGGAAGCGGCCCCTGAGCCGGTGCTGACCGCGCCCGTTCCCGAAGCCGGCGCCGCCGGCGACGAGGCGGTGGAAGCGGAACTGCTGGAAATCTTCATCGGCGAGGCGCAGGAAGTGCTGGCCTTCGTGCGCGAGACGCTGGCGCGTCCGCACAGCGAGATTTCCAGCCTGGACACGATGACCATGCTGCGCCGTTCCTTCCACACGCTGAAGGGCAGCAGCCGCATGGTGGGCCTGAATCGCTTCGGCGACGGCGCGCATTCGATCGAGAAGGTGATGAACCTGTGGCTGGCAGAAGAGCGCCGTGCCACCGAAGACCTGTTCGGCCTGCTCGAATTTGCGAGCGAAGAGATGTCGGCATGGGTGGATGAACTGGCCAGCACGGGCAATTCTGCGCGCCAGGAAAAACCGATCGTCGACGCTGCCACGCGCGTGCAGGACACTGGCGTGTTCGAGCGTCCTGCTGCGGGCACCCTGCCTGCCGCGGCGCCAAGTGCGCCGCAAGCAGCCGGCGTCGAGATCGAGGCTGCAGTGGACGCGATCGAGGCCCCGGCACTGGCCGAGCCAATCGTCGTGGAGCCTGCCGGCGCCGAGGCGGCGGCTGAGGGAGCCGCGCCGGAAGCGGCCGAGGAAGTGATCGAAGCACTGCCTGCCGACCTGTCCTTTGACCTGGACGCGATCGAAGTCACCGAGCCCGAACCTGCCCTGACGCTGGACGAGCCGCTGGTCGTCGAGGCGCTGGAAACGGAAGCGGCAACGGCCCGCCCAACCAACGTCATCGAATTCCCGACTGCTACCGCGCCAACGCCACCAGAGCCGCCGGCGGAAGACAATATGAAGTTCGTGGGGCGCCTGGCGATCCCGCTGCCGCTGTACAACATCTACATGGCGGAAACCGACGAACTGGTACGCCTGCTGTCGCAAGATTTCGGCGAATGGCGCCACGAGCAGCGTCCGGTGAATCCGGAGGCGTTGCAGGCGGTGCATACCCTGACCGGCACCTCCGGCACGGTGGGCTTCAAGCCGCTGCGTGAGCTGTCCTATGCGCTGGAAATCACGCTGCAGGAACTGCAACCGCCAGCGCCGCACCTGGACGATGCGCAACACGACCTGTTCGATTTCACGATCGAGCGCGTGCGCCAGATGCTGCAAAGCTTTGCCACCGGCGAGCTGCCGCCGGAACAGCCGGAATTGATCGAAGCGCTGCACAAGCTGCGCGACGAACTGGCGCATCCGCCGGAAGTCGGCCAGGAACTCGACGAACGCCTGGACAGCATTGTCGGCGAGCCAGCCAGCGCGCAGCTGGAACAGCGCCTCGACAACCTGTTCAGCGATACTTACCACAGCCTGGTCGCCGAACCGCCGGCAGAAACGGCACACGCAGAGCAGCCGAAGCAGGAAGTTGTCGCGCAGGACGGCAACATCGATAACCTGTTCGATGCCGCTTTCGATGACGCTTTCGATGCGCCTGAACTGAAGCAGGCCGGGCCTGCCGCAGAAACGCTGCGCCTGGTGGAGCCGGGCGAAGCCAAAGAGATCGTCGCCGAAGCCGCTGAACCGGCGGTCGAGGAAATCGCCGCGCCGGTGGTCGAAGAAGCTGCCGCACCGGACCTCGAGCAGATCGATGCGCTGCTGGTCGAAGAAACCCCGGTGCCGGTCGCCGAGGAAACTGCCGAACCAGTCGTCGAGCAGGCCGCTGCGCCGGTCGTCGAAGAAGCCGCTGCCCCGGCCATCGAGCAGATTGCCGAGCCGGCCGTTGCCGAAGCCGAACCCGAACCTGCCACCGGGGACATCGAGGAAGCCGCGCTGCTGGCCGAAGCCGATGCTGCCACTGCCGAAGCCGCGATGGAAGTCGACGCCATCGATGCCACGGCATTGGCTGCCGGCGAAGCCATCGAAGAAGATGCGGTCGACCTGGACCACGCCGCTGCAAGCGAAGTGCAGGTGGTCGAACTGCCGGAAACCCCGCACCTGCTGGGCGCCAGCCCGTCCGACATCCACGACGAACTGGACCCGGACCTGCTGCCTGTGTTCCTGGAAGAAGGCACCGACCTGCTGCCGCAGATCGGCGAATCGCTGCGCGCCTGGCACGCCAAGCCGACCGATTTCAGCCACGCCCACAGCCTGCAGCGCGTGCTGCACACCGTGAAGGGCAGCGCCCGCATGGCCGGCGCGATGCGCCTGGGCCAGCACGCGCACGAAATCGAAACGCACATTGAAAACATGGTGCACGCAGGTAGCGCCTCCCAGCACTCGTTCGACGAGCTGATGGCGCACTACGACCACGCGCTGCTGCTGTTCGAACAACTGCAAAATCCGGAAGCCTATGCAGCTGCCATGGCCGCCGCGCAAGCGGCAGCCGCAGCACCGGCCGCCGATGCCCGCGCGCCGGCAGCGCAAGGCGCAGCCCAGCCTTCGCTCAGCGCCCTGGCTGCGCGCCTGGCGGCAGCGCCTGGCACGGCGGCACGCGGCGGCGACGAAGCGGAAGGCGCCAAGGCCTCGCCGCTGGTGCGTGTGCGTGCAGACATCCTCGACCGCCTGGTGAACCAGGCCGGTGAAGTGTCGATCACCCGTTCGCGCCTGGAAAACGAAGTGACCTCGCTGCGTACCTCGGTATCGGACTTCCAGGAAAACTTGAATCGCCTGCGCCGCCAGCTGCGCGAAGTCGAAATGCAAGCCGAGTCGCAGATCGCTTCGCGCATGTCGATTGCCGGCGAGCGCGAATTCGATCCGCTGGAGTTCGACCGCTTCACCCGCCTGCAGGAACTGACCCGCATGATGGCCGAATCGGTGAACGACGTGGCCTCCTTCCACGAAGGCCTGATCCGTTCCATCGACGGCGCCACCGGCGACTTGACGCAGCAAGCGCGCATGACGCGTGACCTGCAGCGAGACCTGATGCGCGTGCGCATGGTGCCGTTCAACAGCGTGTCCGAGCGTCTGTTCCGCGTGGCCCGCCAGGGCGCGAAAGAAACCGACAAGCGCGTCAACCTGGACATCCGCGGCGGCGGCGTGGAAATGGACCGCAGCGTTCTGGAACGCATGGCCGCGCCGTTCGAACACTTGCTGCGTAACGCCATCGTGCACGGCATCGAGCCGCGCGAACGCCGCGTTGAACACGGCAAGGGCGAGACCGGCGAGCTGCTGGTGCAGGTCAGCCAGCAGGGTAACGAAGTGGTGCTGGAGTTCAGCGACGACGGCGCCGGCCTGGACCTGGAACGCATCCGCGCCAAGGCGCGCAGCGTCGGCCTGCTGGCCGACGACCAGGTGGTCAGCGATGCCGAAGCGTCCAACCTGATCTTCCAGCCGGGCTTCTCCACTGCCGATACGCTGACCGAACTGGCCGGCCGCGGCGTGGGCATGGACATCGTGCTGTCCGAGGCGCAAGCCCTGGGCGGCCGCGTGGAAACCTTCACCGAGCCAGGCAAGGGCACCCGCTTCACGATCCGCCTGCCGCTGACGCTGGCCGTGACCCAGGTGGTGCTGATCTCCGCCGGCGGCCGCACCCACGCGGTGCCGGCGCTGATGGTGGAGCAGGTGCTGCAACTGAAGGAAGGGGCACTGGCCGAAGCTACCGCCAAGGGCGCCGTGGTGCACCATGGCCAGCACGTGCCGCTGCGCTACCTGGCAACCTTGCTGGGCGATGGGGAAGCGCGTCCGCTGCTGCAACGCTCTTCGCCGGTGATGATGCTGCGTAACGGTACCGACCGTGTCGCGCTGCACGTCGATGAGATCCTCGGCAACCGCGAGGTGGTGATCAAAAACATCGGCCCACAGCTGTCGCGCATGCCCGGCATCGCCGGCGCAACCGTGCTCGGTTCGGGCGAGATCGTGCTGATCCTGAATCCGGTGGCGCTGCAGCTGCACGTGGCGCAGCATCCGGAACTGGCGCCGCGCACTGCCGCGACTCCGGCGCCGGCGCCGGCCGGCGGCAGCGCCGAACCGGTGGAACCGACCCGCGCGCATGGCACCGTCATGGTGGTGGACGATTCGCTCACCGTGCGCAAGGTGACCCAGCGCCTGCTGGAGCGCGAAGGCTACCACGTCATGCTGGCAAAAGACGGCGTGGATGCGCTGGAACAGTTGCAGGACCGCTTGCCGGAACTGATGCTGGTCGACATCGAAATGCCGCGCATGGACGGCTTCGACCTGACCCGCAACGTGCGCGGCGACGAACGCACCAAGGAGATCCCGATCATCATGATCACCTCGCGTTCGGCGGACAAGCACCGCAACTACGCGCTGCAACTGGGCGTGAATGCCTACTTCGGCAAGCCGTTCCAGGAAGATATCCTGCTCGGCGCCATCGCCGGCCTGCTGCCTCAACGGGCTTGAGGCGCGCAGCAGCGGACCAAAGGGCAGGCCACAGCGCCTGCCCTTTTTATTTCTTGACGACTTCGTAGCGCTCGAGCGTGCGCTGGCGCGCCTGGTCGTGGTCGACGACCGGATTGCGCGGCAGGTGGATCTCCTTGGCCGGCAAACCGGCTAGCTGCGGCAGGTAGCGCTTGATGAATTTCCCCTCCGGATCGAACTTCTGCGACTGCGTGACCGGATTGAAAATCCTGAAGTAGGGCTGCGCATCGCAGCCCGACGACGACGCCCATTGCCAGCCGCCGTTGTTGGCCGCCAGGTCGAAATCATTCAGATGCAGCGCGAAGTAGGCTTCGCCGCGGCGCCAGTCGATCCCCAGATCCTTGCACAGGAAAGAGGCCGTCACCATGCGCAGGCGGTTGTGCATATAGCCGGTCCGGTTTAGCTGCAGCATGGCCGCATCCACCAGTGGATAGCCGGTGCGGCCTTCGCACCAGGCCGCGAACAGTTGGTCGGCCTGCGGCCCGGTTTCCCATTCGATCCTGTCGTAGGCCGGCTTGAAGGCGCCATCCACCACGTGCGGATGGTGGTACAGGATCTGCATGTAGAACTCGCGCCAGATCAGTTCCGACAGCCACACCGCGCCGCCTTCGCCTGCCGCGCCGCGCGCCGACAGGGTCATCACGGTGCGCACCAGGTGGCGGATCGACACGGTGCCAAAGCGCAGGTGCATCGACAGGTAGGACGGCCCCTTGATGGCCGGGTAGTCGCGCGCCACGCCGTAGCCGGCGATCCGGCCCAGGAACTCGTCGAACAGCTGCGGGCCGTCGCCGATGCCCAGTTCATGCAGGTTGGTGCGCTCGAAACCAAGATCGGCCAGCGCCGGCAGCGTGCTGCCGCCCGGTGCGAAGCGGCCCGGCTCCACGGTGTACGGCACCAGTGCCGAGGGATCCGCTTCCAGCTTGCGCAGCCAGGCGTTCTTGTAGGGCGTAAACACGGAAAACGGCTGGCCGGCCTGGGTCAGCACTTCGTCGCGCTCGAACACCACCTGGTCCTTGAAGGTGCGCAGTTCACGGCCGGCAGCGCGCAGGCTGCGGGCCACGGCGTCGTCGCGGGCAATGGCGGCCGGCTCATAGTCATGGTTGGCGAAAACGGCATCCGCATCGAGCTCGGCCGCCAGCGCGGGAATTGCTGTTTCGGCAAGGCCATGCCGCACGATCAGGTGCCCGCCAGCCGCTTCCAGCTCAGCAGCAAGGGCCGCCAGCGTATCGTGGATAAACTCGACCCGCCGGTCGGCAGCGGGGAGCCGATCCAGGATGGCGCGGTCGAAAATAAAGGCCAAGTACACTGTCCCTGCAGAGGCCAGAGCGTGATGCATGGCGGCATGATCGAACAGGCGAAGGTCCCGGCGCAACCAGACAAGGGCGTTTTTCATGGCTGGATCAGCAATTCATAGTAAACTGTGGGTATATCCGGCAGTTGCAGCGCGGATATTACAGTAAAGAACTCTTAACAGTCCTGCATAGAGAGCAATCATGAAAAAAGTCAAATTGACCAGAAGCATGCCTGTGCCGGGATTGTTACCGGAAACTAGTGAACTGAAGGAGCTAAAGGCGCCTATGACTGCCCCTGCGCTCAACCTGGCGAATCATTTCCTGATTGCCATGCCATCCATGCAAGACCCGATCTTTGGCGGCACGGTCGTGTATGTATGCGAACACAATGAGAACGGCGTGCTGGGCGTCGTGATCAACAAACCTACCGACATGACCATGGAAGTGCTGTTCGACCGGATCGACCTGGAAGTGTCGTCCGCCGCCGAGCGCCACCTGGAGTCGGAGCCGATCATGTTCGGCGGCCCGGTGCAGGATGACCGCGGTTTCGTGCTGCATACCCCGGGCGCGCACTATTCGTCTTCGCTGACGGTAACCAACGACGTCGCCTTCACCACCTCCATCGACGTGCTGGAAGCCGTGGCCCGCGGCCAGGGACCCGAACGCATGATGGTGTCGATCGGCTACGCGGGCTGGAGCCCCGGCCAGCTGGAAGACGAGCTGGCCCGCAATGGCTGGCTGACGGTGGCCGCCGACCCGCGCATCGTGTTCGATGTGCCGATCGAGGACCGCTACCAGGCCGCCATCAAGCTGCTGGGCTTCGACCCCCTGATGCTCAACTCTGAAGCGGGTCATGCATAGTCCGGAAACTGTTTTAGGCTTCGACTTCGGCATCAAACGCGTTGGTGTCGCAATGGGAAACACAATGATCGGCCAGGCCACCCCCCTGGCCGTCATTCAATCCACCGTCAACGATGCTCGCTTCGCCGAGATCAAGGCCCTGATCGACAAATGGGGGCCGACCAGGCTGGTTGTCGGCCTGCCTTTCCACCCGGACGGGGCAGAGCACGACATGACGGCGCGCTGCCGCAGGTTCGCCAATCAGCTGAACGGCCGCTTCAACCTTCCCGTGGTGCTGGTCGACGAGCGCTACTCGTCCGCGATGATTGCCGCCAAGCGCGGCGAGATCATCGACGACCGTGCCGCTGCCATCATCCTCCAACAATACTTTGACGAATATGTCCCACACTGATCCCCAACAGCTTGACGCCGAAGCGCTGTACGCCAGCCTGCTCGAGCAGGTGAAGGCCGGTATCGCCGGCGCCAATGATCCCGCCATCGTCGGCATCCACTCCGGCGGCGCCTGGATCGCCGAGCGCCTGGCCAAGGACCTGGGCCTGGCGGCGCGCCTGGGCGTGCTGGATGTGTCCTTCTACCGCGACGATTACGCGAAGAAGGGCCTGCCGGCCGAAGTGAAACCGACCCACATCGGTTTTGACGTCAACGGCGCCACCATCGTGCTGGTGGACGACGTGCTCTACACCGGCCGCACCACCCGTGCCGCCATCAACGAATTGTTCGACTACGGCCGCCCGGCGCGCATCATGCTCGCCTCGCTGGTGGACCGCGGCGAACGCCAATTGCCGGTGGCTGCCGATTTCGTGGCGGCGCACACGCGCTGCGCGCCGGGCCAGGCGCTGCGCCTGCAGCAAACCGGCGACGGAAAGTTTTCCCTGACTCTTGAACAGAACCATGCTTAATCCGCAACTCAACAAACACGGCGAGCTTCAGCACCTGCTGACGACCGAGGGCCTGCCGAAGGCCATCATCAACCAGATCCTCGATACCGCCTCCTCTTTCGTGTCCGTGTCGGACCGCGAAGTGAAGAAGGTCCCGCTGATGCGCGGCAAAAGCGTTTTCAACCTGTTCTTCGAGAATTCCACCCGTACCCGCACCACCTTCGAGATCGCGGCCAAGCGCCTGTCGGCCGACGTGATCAACCTGAACATCGCGGCGTCCTCCGCCAGCAAGGGCGAGTCTCTGCTGGACACCATCGACAACCTGTCGGCCATGCACGCCGACATGTTCGTGGTGCGCCACTCGCAGTCCGGCGCGCCCTACCTGATCGCCAAGCACCTGCAGGATACGAAGCAGAACCACGTGCACGTGGTGAACGCGGGCGACGGCCGCCACGCGCACCCCACGCAGGGCCTGCTGGACATGTACACCATCCGCCACTACAAGAAGGACTTCACCAACCTGCGCGTGGCGATCGTGGGCGACATCCTGCACAGCCGCGTGGCCCGTTCCGACATCCACGCCCTGACCACGCTGGGCGTGCCGGAAATCCGCGCCATCGGCCCGCACACGCTGCTGCCGGGCGGCCTGGAGCAGCTGGGCGTGCGTACCTTCACCAACATGGATGAAGGCTTGAAGGACGTCGACGTGATCATCATGCTGCGCCTGCAGAACGAGCGCATGAGCGGGGCGCTGCTGCCGTCCGCCGGCGAGTACTTCCGCGCCTACGGCCTGACGCCGGAGCGCCTGGCGCTGGCCAAGCCCGACGCCATCGTGATGCACCCGGGCCCGATGAACCGCGGCGTGGAGATCGACTCCGCCGTGGCCGACGGCCCGCAAGCGGTGATCCTGTCGCAGGTCACCTTCGGTATCGCAGTCCGCATGGCGGTAATGAGCATCCTGGCAGGCACGCAAGCATAAAAATGAACGTACTTATCCAAAACGGCCGACTGATCGATCCGGCCAACAAGATCGATTCCAAGCAAGACCTGTACATCGTGGACGGCAAGGTTGCCGCCATCGGCAGCGCGCCGGCCGGCTTCCAGGCCGGCCGCACCATCGACGCCGCCGGCAAGGTCGTGGCGCCGGGCCTGGTCGACCTGTCTGCGCGCCTGCGCGAGCCGGGCTTCGAATACAAGGCTACGCTGAAATCTGAAATGCAGGCGGCAGTGCAGGGCGGCGTGACTTCCCTGGTGTGCCCGCCCGACACCGACCCGGTACTCGACGAGCCGGGCCTGGTGGAAATGCTGAAGCACCGCGCGCGCGGCCTGAACCAGGCCCACGTGCATCCGCTGGGCGCGCTGACCCATGGCCTGAAAGGCGAGGCCCTGACCGAGCTGGTGGAGCTGACCGGCGCCGGCTGCATCGGCTTTTCGCAGGCCGAAACCCCGATCAAGGACACCACCGTGCTGCAGCGCTGCATGCAGTATGCAGCCACCTTCGGCTTCACCATCTGGCTGCGCCCGCAGGACGCCTGGATCGGCCGCGGCGGCGTGGCAAACAGCGGCCCGCTGGCTTCGCGCCTGGGCCTGTCCGGCGTACCGGTGATGGCCGAGACCATCGCCTTGCACACCATCTTCGAGCTGATGCGCTCGACCGGCGCCAAGGTCCACCTGTGCCGCATGTCGTCGGCAGCCGGCCTGGAGCTGGTGCGCGCCGCCAAGGCCGAAGGCTTGCCGATCACCTGCGACGTCGGCGCACACCATGTGCACCTGACCGACACCGACATCAACTTCTTCGATTCCAATGCGCGCATGGATCCGCCATTCCGCACCCAGCGCGACCGCGAGGCGATCCGCGCCGGCCTGCTGGACGGCACCATCGATGCGATGTGCTCGGACCACACGCCGTGCGACGACGACGAAAAGCTGCTGCCGTTCGGCGAAGCTTCGCCGGGAGCTACCGGCCTGGAACTGCTGCTGTCCCTGGCCATCAAGTGGGCCGACGATTATGCGGGGCTGCAAGGCAAGGACGATGCGCTGTCGCGCGCCGTGGCGCGCGTCACCTGTGATGCGGCACGCGTAGCCGGCCTGGCGCAGGCCGGCCAGCTTGGCGTGGGCAGCGTGGCCGACGTGGTGGTGTTCGACCCGGCCGCGCGCTGGACCGTCACCGGCAGCGCGCTGGCCAGCCAGGGCAAGCACACCCCGTTCCTCGGCTATGAGCTGGCGGGACAGGTGCAGGCGACCATCGTTGCGGGCCAAGTGGCGTATGAGCGCGCAGCCAGCTAAACGCAATCTCGATTGGCGCCTGGTGCTGCGCATCGGGCGCATGGCGGTGCACCTGCTGGCGGGCATGGCCACTTGCGCTTTCATCTTCCCCTTCATCGGGACGGCAAAGCGCAACGGCCATGTCCGGCGCTGGTCGCGCCAGCTGCTGGCCATCTGCAACGTCAGCGTGCAGATGGCGCCAGGCAGCGCGGCGCCGCTGGAGCAGGGCATGATCGTCTGCAACCACATTTCGTGGCTGGACATCTTCGTCATCAATGCGCTGTATCCATGCCGCTTCGTGGCCAAGGCGGAAATCCGCGACTGGCCCTTGGCCGGCTGGCTGGTGGCGCAGGCGGGCACGGTGTTTATCGCACGCGGCAACAAGCGCGAACTGCGCAACATCTTCAAGGGCCTGGTGCATGCGCTGCAGGATGGCCAGCGCGTGGCCTTTTTCCCGGAAGGGACGACCGCCGCGCAAGGCACGCTGCTGCCTTTTCATGCCAACCTGTTTGAGGCGGCGGTGGACGGCAAGGTGCTGGTGCAGCCGTTCGCCTTGTCCTACGTCGATGCAGCGGGCCAGGCGCATCCGTCGGTGGACTTCATCGGCGACATGACTTTCGTGCAAAGCGTGGTGAATATCCTCGATGGCAAGCCGGTGCGCGCGCGCCTCGCGGTGCTGGAAGCGATGCCGGGCGAGGGCGCCCATCGCCGCGAGCTGGCGGCCGCGAGCCACGCTGCCATCGGTGCAGCCCTGGGCATCGTGCCCGAGGCCGAAACTTTACAGGAGCAATCAGCATGACCAGGATCAGCGTGCTGGCAGCCTGCCTGCTGTTGGCGGCCTGCGGCGACACCTTCACCAACGCCAAGACCCTGCGCACGCAGGCCACGGAAAGCCTGGCGCAGAAGAACTATGGCATTGCGGCCGACAAGGCTTACGCGGCCACGCTCAAGGCGCCCAAGGAAGCCGAGTCCTGGTTCCTTCTGTCCCAGGCCCAGGCGCAGCTGGGCCGCAAGAATGCGGCCATGGCGTCGCTGGAGACGGCGATCGTCAACGGTTTTACCGATGAAGAGGCGATCAAGGGCAGCGCCAACCTGGAACCGCTGCGCAAATCGGAAGCCTACAAGGAATTGATGGCGGCCACTTTCGCGCCTGCCGCCGCAGCGCCGGCTGAAGGCGAGGCGCCCGCCGCCACGGAAGGCGGCGGCGAACCGGCCAAGGCCGACGGCCAGTCCCAGGCGCAGGCTTCGGCGCCGCCTGACGGGACGTCGAAGCACTAAACCGTCCGGTACTCCGGGCAATCCACCTGCAGCAGGCTGCGGTCGTCCAGGCAGACGGCCGACAGCTTGCCGCCCCACACGCATCCGCTGTCAAGTGCAATCAGGCGCGGCATGATGCGCAGGCCCAGCGCCGACCAATGCCCGAACACCACGGTGGTATCGCTGGTGCGGCGGCCCGGCACCTCGAACCACGGCATCAGACCGGTCGATGGATCGGCATGCGCCGATTCCTTCATCTTGAAATCCATCACGCCTTCGGCGCTGCAAAAGCGCATGCGGGTCAGGGCATTGACGATGCAGCGCAAGCGCGCGGCTCCGGTCAGCGCATCGTCCCAGCGATCGGGCTGGTTGCCGTACATTTCGCGCAGGAAGCCGACCCATTCGTCGCCGCGCAGGGCTGCTTCCACCTCGCCGGCCAGCGCCATGGCCTGCTGCGCCGTCCATTGCGGCAGCACGCCGCCATGCACCAGCAGGTGGCCGCGGCGCATGATGGCCATCGGGCGCAGGCGCAGCCAGTGCAGCAGCGGGTCGCGGTCGGCCGCCGCCAGGATATGCTCGATGGTGTCGGAACTCGACTCGGGGCGAATGCCGTTGGCCACGGCCAGCAGGTGCAGGTCATGGTTGCCCAGCACGGCGTCGATGCGGCCGTCGCTGCCCTGGCTCAGGGCCTGCACATAGCGCAGGGTGGACAGCGAGTCGGGGCCGCGGTTGATCAAGTCGCCGCAAAAGAGGATGGCTGGCGGTTCATTTCCGGCGGCATGCTCGGTGTCCAGGATCTTTTCGACCAGGGTGACTGTCTCGCCGTGGCAACCCTGCAGGTCGCCCACTACATAAGTTTTCATGGCAATAGGATAACGCATGATCAGCGCATCCGGCGGAGCGCTGCGCCGGGCGGCTTGGCAAATGGTATCAATTGGTAAGGAAATACCTTGGGCGCAACGGTATCGGCTAGAATTTCCCGTCCCGCCCTGTGCATACGGTACAATCGCCGCTTAGCGCGCAAGCAATCTTTCTTGCCGCGCTGCGTAAATGGCGGCTGGCTCACTATACTGATAAGAACAAATGTTTTCCTTCCTCGTGAGCTTTTTCACGTCCGCACTCTTGACCCTGTGGGTCATCAAGGAAGTGCGCTTGCATGGACCTGCGTTGGACACTGATTTCGGCGGCGTGCAAAAAGTGCATGCCCATCATGTGGCCCGCATCGGCGGCCTGTCGATTTTCCTGGCGGTGGCACTGAGCGCCTGCGTTTCCGTGTGGCGCGTGCCGGTCATGACCAGCTGGATGCTGTCACTGATCATGTGTGCCCTGTTTGCCTTCCTCGGCGGCATTGTCGAAGACTATACCGGCAAGGTCAGCGCGCGCCGGCGCCTGCTGCTGACCATGTTTGCTGCCTTGCTGGCTTATTTCCTGATGGATGCCCGGATCGACCGCATCGACTGGATGTTCTCCACCACGCCGCTGCCGTACCTGTGGTTTACGCTGCCGCTCACGGTGCTGGCCGTTGCCGGCATTGCCAACGCCGTCAACATCATCGATGGTTTCAATGGCCTGGCCAGCGTGGTGACGATTTGCATGCTGCTGTCGCTTGGCTATGTTGCTCTTCAAGTCAACGATATGTTCGTGCTGGTGGCGGCCCTGATGGTGGCTGGCGCCACTGCCGGTTTCCTGATCTGGAATTACCCGGTCGGGCTGATATTCCTGGGCGACGGCGGCGCCTATTTTATCGGCTTCATGCTGGGCGAATTGGCCCTGTTGCTGGTAATGCGCAATCCACAAGTTTCTACTTGGTATGCTGTATTGCTGTTAATTTATCCGACCTTTGAAACACTGTTCAGCGTTTATCGCCGCTTCTTTATCCGCGGGACTTCGCCGGCCATGCCGGACGGTATTCACCTGCATAGCCTGATTTTCCGGCGCGTGGTGCAATGGGCGGTGGGCCGCAAGGATGCGCGCGCGCTGGTGCGCCGCAATTCGATGACCTCGCCATATTTGTGGATGTTTTCGCTGATGGCGGTGATTCCCGCCACGGTATTCTGGGCCTATACCTGGGTGCTGATGCTGTTCTGCCTGTTATTTATCGCGAGTTATGTCTGGCTATATGCACGTATCGTCAGATTTAAAGCGCCGCGCTGGATGATCCGACATAAGAAAATCCGTTAAGCCGATTTCGTGTATATTCCCAGACATCGAAATCTGATAAAGGATAGGAAGATGGACCTGTCGAATTTGTCGTCCCCTGAATTGCGCAACCTGCAAGAGCAGATTAAGCGCGAATTAAAGCAGCGCGAAGGCATGGATAAGCAAAAGGCGCGCGAGCAGATATTCGCCATCGCGCAGCAAGCCGGCGTGCCGCTGAAGGAATTGCTGGCTGGCTTCCCGGGCACCCGCAACAGGGGCGGCAAGGTGGAAGCGCGCTATCGCAATCCTGCCAATGCTGCCGAGCAGTGGACCGGCCGCGGCCGCCAGCCGAAATGGGTCAAGGAATGGGTCGATGGCGGCAAGTCGATCGACCAGCTGCGCATCTGAGCCGATTCAATTTCTACTATTTGTTTTCTCTTTTCTATGGTTGCTCTCTCTAAATCGATTTTCAAGGCTTACGATATCCGCGGCATCATTGGCAAGACGCTGGACGAAGGCGTGGCGCGCTCTGTTGGCCACGCCTTCGGCCTGGCTGCCGCCGCGAAGGGAGAGCGCAGCGTGGTGATCGGCCGCGACGGCCGCCTGTCCGGCCCGGGGCTGATCGCTGCACTGGCGCAGGGCCTGCAGGCAGCCGGTGTCGACGTGATCGACCTGGGCGTGGTGGCAACGCCGATGGTGTACTTCGGCACCCAGGTGCTCGACACCCGTTCCGGCATCATGGTGACCGGCAGCCATAACCCGCCGGACTATAACGGCTTCAAGATGGTGCTGAAGGGCGAGGCGATCCATGGCGATGCCATCACCGCCCTGTACCACGCCATTGAAGCCGGCCTGCAGCCAGCGGCTGCCGCCGGCAAGTACGGCACCTGCGACATTCGCGCGCAATATTTGCAGCGCATCATCGGCGACGTGAAGATTGCGCGCCCGATCAAAATTGCCGTCGATTGCGGCAACGGCGTGGCCGGTGCCTTCGCGGGCGACCTGTATCGCGGCATGGGCTGCGAAGTGGTCGAATTGTTCTGCGAAGTGGACGGCACTTTCCCGAACCACCACCCGGACCCGGCGCACCCGGAAAACCTGCAGGACCTGGTCAGGGCGCTGCGGGAAACCGACGCTGAAATCGGCCTGGCCTTCGACGGCGACGGCGACCGCCTCGGCATCGTGACCAAGGATGGCCAGGTCATCTATCCTGACCGCCAGCTGATGCTGTTCGCGCAAGACGTTCTGTCCCGACACCCGGGCGAGCAGATCCTGTACGACGTGAAATGCACGCGCCACCTGGCCGCGTACATAGAACAGGCAGGCGGCAAGCCGCTGATGTGCAAGACCGGCCATTCGTTGGTGAAGGCCAGGCTGAAGGAAACCGGCGCCCCGCTGGGCGGCGAAATGAGCGGCCACGTGTTCTTCAAGGACCGCTGGTACGGTTTCGACGATGGTCTGTACGCCGGCGCGCGCATGCTGGAGATCCTGACCCGCCACGCCGATCCTTCGGCGCTGCTGAACGCCTTGCCCAAGTCGGACAGCACGCCGGAACTGCAGCTGCAGCTGGACGAAGGCGAAAATTATGCGCTGATGGCCAAGCTGGCGGCCGAGGCGAAATTCCCCGGCAATGAGCGTGTCATCGATATCGACGGCCTGCGCGTGGAATATGCCGATGGTTTTGGCCTGGCGCGTTCCTCGAATACCACCCCGGTGATCGTGATGCGCTTCGAGGCGGAATCGCCAGCGGCGCTGGCGCGCATCCAGGGCCAGTTCCGCGATGTGATCCTGGCCGCCAAGCCGGATGCGAAACTGCCGTTCTAAATGAATATCCTGCTCGTGCGCGTCTCGTCGCTGGGGGACGTGCTGCACAATATGCCGATCGTGGCCGACATCAAGCGCCACTTCCCGGATGCGAACCTCGACTGGGTGGTGGAGGAGGGCTATGTCAGCCTGGTACGCCTGAACCCGATGGTGCGCAATATCCTGCCGTGGGGCCTGCGCCGCTGGCGCAAGAGCCTGGGCAAGAAGGAAACGCGCGCCGAGATCGGGGCCTTCTTCCGCAAGCTGCGCGAAGTGCAGTATGACTATGTGTTCGACACCCAGGGCTTGCTGAAGACCGGCATCATCATGGGCGCCGCGCGCGGCAAGAACAAGGTCGGCCTGGCCAATGGCAGCGAAGGCTCGGGCTATGAAGGCATATCCCGCATCTTCCACAGCAAGAGCATTCCGCTCGACCCGCGCACGCATGCGGTGGCGCGCGGCCGCCTGGTAGTGGGCGCTGCGCTGGGCTTCAAGGTGGATTATCCGGCCGATTTCGGCTTGCCTGAAGTACCGGCCAGCGAAGCGCGCCCGCAGTGGATGGGGGAGGCGCCCTATGCCGTGTTCTTCCACGGCACGGCGCGCGACGCCAAGAAATGGGCGCCTGCCAACTGGATCGAGCTGGGCAAGGCGCTGGCGCCGATGCCCGTGCTGTTGCCGTGGGGCTCGGACAAGGAAAAGGCGGAAGCGGAAACGCTGGCTGCCGGCATCCCGCATGCCCGGGTGCTGCCGAAGCTGTCGATGGCCGATGCCGTCATGCTGGCGCGCCGCGCCGCGCTGGCGGTCGGCGTGGATACGGGCCTGACCCATATCGCGGCGGCTTTCTCGCGTCCCGTGGTGGAAATCTATGCCGACTCGCCGCGCTGGAAGACCGAAGGCAACTGGTCGCCGCGCATCATCAACCTCGGCGACAAGGGTTCGCCGCCCGGCGTGGCGGAAGTGCTGGCCGCGTCCAGGAGCCTGCTCTGAGCATGCGGATCTTTTATACATTCATGTGGTGGCTGGCTTTGCCGCTGGTGCTGGGCCGCCTGTGGTGGCGCGGCCGCAAGGAGCCGGGCTACCGCCAGCATTGGGGCGAGCGGCTTGGCATGTATGGCGCGCGCGCCGCCAACGATGAACCGGCCACCATCTGGGTGCATGCAGTTTCGGTGGGCGAGACGCGCGCTGCCGAACCGCTGGTCGATGCGCTGTTGAAGAAATACCCGCAGGCCCGCATCGTGCTGACCTGCATGACCCCTACCGGCCGCGCGACCGGCAAGAGCCTGTTCGGCAAGCATGGTGCACGCGTGGTGCAATCCTACCTGCCCTACGACATGCCGCTGCTGGTGGCGCGCTTCATTCGTCATTTCGAACCGCGTGTCTGCATCCTGATGGAGACCGAGGTATGGCCGAACCTGATCCTGCAATGCCAGCGCGACAAGGTGCCGGTGGTCCTGGCCAACGCGCGCTTGAGCGAGCGGTCGCTGGGCAAGGCGCAACGCTTCGGCAAGGTGATCCGAGATGCGGCACAAGGCATCACGCTGGTGGCAGCCCAGACCGAGGCCGATGCCCTGCGCATCCGCGCGCTGGGCGCCAGCAATGTGAGCGTGACCGGCAGCATCAAGTTCGACGTCGTGATCCCGCAAGCGGCGCTGGCAACCGGCGCGCAGTTGCGCCAGCAGTTCGGTGTGCGCCCGGTATTCCTGTGCGCCAGCACGCGCGAAGGCGAAGAAGGCCTCATCCTGGAAGCCTTCCAGGCTGCGCGCGCATCGCTGCCGCAGGATGTGCTGCTGCTGATCGTGCCGCGCCATCCGCAGCGCTTCGACGAAGTCGCGGCAATGGTGACAGAACGCGGCCTGTCGCTGCAGCGCCGTTCAGCGCTGGCGGCGCCGGGCGCCAGGGTCGACCCGGCCACCGAGGTGGTGCTGGGCGATTCGATGGGCGAGATGTTTGCCTACTACTCGGCCTGCGACCTGGCTTTCATCGGCGGCAGCCTGCAACCGCTGGGCGGCCAGAACCTGATTGAACCGGCCGCACTGGGCAAGCCGATCATCGTCGGCGAGCACACTTTCAATTTTGCGCAAGCCACCGAAGACTGCCTGCAGCAGGGCGGCGCGGTGCGCGTGCCGAACAGCGACGGCCTGATGCACCAGGCTGCGCGCCTGCTGGCCGACAGCGCAGCGCGCGGCGCCATGGGCGCGCATGCGCAGACCTTTGCCAATACCCACCGCGGCGCCACGGCACGCACGATTGCATTGCTTCCCGATTTGAAGTGACAAATGTCATGACCAAGTCGTGGCATTCCGTTCTGGTGCGCAGCGGGCGCAAACCGGATACTGGGTTCACCTGACCACAAGGAGAACCGCAATGCTGAAACTGTTAGTAGCCGCCAGCCTGGCCGGCGCCCTGCCTGCCATGGCGGCCGAAACTACCCTGATCAAGGACGTCCGCGTTTTCGACGGGCAGGAAATGCATGCCAGGCGCAGCGTCCTGCTGGAAGGCGGCAAGATCGCCAGCACCGACTTCAAGGGCAAGGCGCCCGCTGGCGCGAAAGTGGTCGCTGGCGCCGGCCGCACGCTGATGCCGGGCTTGATCGATTCCCATACCCACAGCTTCCAGCACCTTGAATTGCCGCTGGTATTTGGCGTGACCAGCGAACTGGATATGTTCACCGCCGTGCCGCTGCTGCAGGAAATGAACGGGCGCATGGCGCGCGGCGAGAACAAGGATCGTCCGGATATCATCTCGGCCGGCGTGCTGGCAACCGTGCCGGGCGGCCATGGCACCGAATACGGCATGCCGATTCCTACCCTGACCAAGGCGGAAGAGGCGCAGCCCTGGGTCGATGCCCGCATTGCGGAAGGCTCGCACTTCATCAAGATCGTGATGGAACCTGGCTGGCCCGCACATCCGGTGCCGAGCCTGGACCGCGCCACCGTGAAGGCGCTGATCGTGGCCGCCCATCGGCGCGGCAAGCTGGCCGTGGTGCATATTTCCAATCCGGAGGATGCGCGTACCGCGCTGGAAGAGGGCGCCGATGGCCTGGTGCACCTTTTCAACGGCGAGGCGATGACGGAGCAGGACCTCAAGTCCTTCGTCAAGCTGGCGCATGATCGCAAGGCCTTCATCATCCCGACCTTCAGCGTGCTGGAAAGCGTAGCAGGCCTGAAGGAGGAGGACGTGCTGGAAGACAAGCAGATGATGGCCCTGCTGACGAGCGACCAGATTGCGCCGCTGAATTCCCCGTACGGGAAAAAGGAAATGGCACAGCGCATGAACGCGACCAGGTCGGTGGTAGCTGCGCTGCGCACCGCCGGCGTGCCGGTCCTGGCGGGCACAGACGCCGGCAACGGCGGAACCCAGGCCGGCGCCAGCCTGCACCACGAACTGCTCTCGCTGACCGGTGCCGGACTGACGCCGCTGGAAGCCTTGCGCGCCGCCACGTCGGTACCGGCCAAGTCATTCCGCCTGGCCGACCGGGGTGTCGTTGCCAAAGGCGCCAAGGCCGACCTGGTGCTGGTCGAAGGCGATCCAAGCCGGGACATCAAGGCCACTCGCAATATTGTCGAAGTCTGGAAGGATGGCGCGACCGTATCGGCACGCCGCAAGGCGCAGCAGGACCTGGTGGCCAGGGAACTGAATACGCCCAAGGGCGCGCCGCTGGTGCTGCCGGCAGACGGCATGATCAGCCTGTTCAGCAAGGAAAAGCTGGCCAGCCCGTTCGGCACCGGATGGGTGCCTTCCAACGACGCTTTCCTGGGCGGCAAATCGACGGTGAGCCTGGAGTACGCGGGCGAGAACGCGGTCCAAGTGAAGGCAAGCGTGCAGCAGGGCTTTGCCTTCCCGTGGGCCGGCATCGCTTTCGTGCCGGGCAGCCAGCCGTTCCAGGCGGCGAACCTGAGCGCCGCCAAGACCCTGCGCTTCCGCGTCAAAGGCGACGGCCAGGGCTACCAGGTGGGGATCATGCATGGCAGCGCGCGCATCCCGGTCTATCAGCCGTTTGCAGCCGGTGCAGAATGGCGGGAAGTTGCCATGCCGATGGCCAGTTTCGCCGGGGTCGATACCGGTGCGATCACGCTCATCATGTTCAATGCCGGCCCCAAGATCGGCGACTACCAGTTCCAGATCGCCGACGTGCGTTTGACTAACCAGTAAAGGGAGCAGGCATGATCCAGGCAAGACGTTGGCTGCAAGGTCCCTGGTTGCCTCCGCACCTGGGCAAGGCGCCTTACCTGTGGCTGCTGTCGCTGAATTTCTTCCTCTGGAAGTACTTCTACATCAAACCCTCGCTGCTCGAACTTGGCTTGCTGGTGCTGTCGATCCTGGCGTTCGTGCCGATGTACCTTGCCAGCTTCTGGCTGCGCAACCTGCGCGTGGTGCCCCTGCTCCTGGCGACCATCGCGCTGGGCGTTGCCTGGGCGCCGTTCAATTTTGGCGCCTGCACCTATTTCATCTTTGCCTGCTCGATGTGCGCTGCGTTGGAGCAGCCGCGCCACGCTTACCTGGGAATCGGGATCAACCTGATCGCCGCGACGCTGCTTGCGCTGACGCTGGAGTTGCCGCTGCCTTTCCTGCTGCCGGCATTGGCGGTCGGCGCGCCAGTCGGCATCGCCAGCGTAATGGATGCGCGGGTGCGCCGCTCGAGCCAGCAACTGCTGCGCAAGCAGGAAGAAGTCGAGCATCTTGCCCGCATCGCAGAACGAGAACGCATCTCGCGCGACTTGCATGACTTGCTGGGACATACGCTGTCGCTGATCGCCATCAAGGCAGAACTGGCGGGACGCTTGCTGGAGCGCGACACGGCGGCGACGGCGAAGGAAATCAAGGATATCGAAACCACCGCGCGCCATGCCCTGGCCGAAGTGCGTAGCGCAGTGACCGGCTATCGCCAGAGCGGCTTCGCGCAAGAGCTGGCGCAGGCGCGCGCCGCGCTCGCCGCGGCCGGCGTGGAACTTGACGCAAATGTGCAGCCTTTCCCCATGCCTGCAACGGTGGAGAACGTGCTTGCGCTGTCGCTGCGCGAGGCCGTCACCAACATCCTGCGCCACGCCAGGGCGACGCGCTGCCTGGTGAGCGTACGGCAGGACGGCGGGCAGGTTGTTTGCCACATCAGCGATGACGGCAGCGCGCCGCTTGACCGCGGGGCGCTGGCACTCGGCAATGGCCTGCGCGGCATGCGCGAGCGTGTCATGGCAGCGGGCGGGCGCCTGTCACTGCACGCCAGCGCCGCCGCCGGCGGCCTGGCGCTGGAATTACATTTACCGATGGGACCTGTCGCATGATCCGCGTACTGATTGCCGAAGACCAGTCGATGGTGCTGGGGGCGCTGGCTGCGCTACTGAAACTGGAATCCGGCCTCGATGTGGTCGGCCAGGCGCGCAACGGGCAGGAGGCATTGCTGCTCTGTGAAGAACTGCGCCCCGACATCGTGCTGACCGATATCGAAATGCCGCTGATGACAGGCCTTGAGCTCGCTGCCGTGCTGGCCGAGCGCGGCGTCGCAACGCGCGTGGTGATCGTCACCACCTTTGCCCGCTCAGGCTACCTGCGGCGCGCCATGACGGCCGGCGTGCGCGGCTACCTGCTGAAAGATGCTCCATCCGATTCCCTGGCCTCCGCCATCCGCAGCGTGCATGCCGGCGGGCGCGCCATCGCGCCGGAGCTGGCGCTGGAGAGCTGGAGTGGAAGCGAAGACCCGTTGAGCGAACGCGAACGGCAGGTGCTGCGGCTCGCCGGTGAAGGCCGCAGTGGCGCGGAGATCGCAAAGCAGCTAAGCCTGTCGGAAGGAACGGTGCGCAACTACTTGTCGGAAGCGATCAGCAAGCTCAACGCAGGCAACCGCGTGGAAGCCTTCCGCCTGGCGCGCGAAGCGGGCTGGCTCTAGTCCGCAATCACGCCGATCATTGGTCCCAGGTCGGCACGGCGGTCGTTGCGGCCCAGGGCCGGCCAGTAAAGCGATGAGACCGAGCCGTCCAGGTAGAGGGCGTCCCGGCACTTCAACACATCGCGGAAATACCTGGCGAACTGGTAGAAATTGACCCGCTCTTCGCTGATGACAAAGACGGCTTTGCCGTCCAGGGCGCACACGCCGTTGCGCACGTGGCGCGAACGCGAATCCGGATCGAACAGTGGATTGACCACGCCATTGGTCAGCAGCATCGGGCCTGACTGCGTTGCCAGGCGCGCTTTGCCAGCAAGGGCCGGGTAGGCCGAAGATTCGACCACTTGGGCGCCGGCGTCGCTGACCAGGAACACGCCGTTTGGGCGCAAGAAAAAGTTGCCTTTGCCTGGCGACAGGTTCAGCGGCGACAGTTCGACACCGTCCGCAACGAACAAGCCAACCGGCGAGTAGTCCGCATGGTACATGCCCGCATTCATGCCGAACGAGAGATGCTGGCCGCGCCCGTCCAACGCTGCAGCGACTCTCTCCAGCCGCTTGTAGGGACGGCCCTGCTCATCGTTCAGGAACAGTTGCAGGCGTTCGCGCAGCGGATCGACCGTGATGACCGTAAAATGCGGCTCGCCGGCGCGAATCGTGCCGCATGCGGCCAGTGATGCAAGCAGCAGGAGGGCAGGGGGAACGCGCACTAGGTGAACAGGGGAGGCAATTCCGCGGCGCGCTTGCGCAGCAGTTGCTTGGCTTCCTCGTACTGGGGATAGATGCGCCCGACATTGGCCCAGAAGCGCGGGCTGTGGTTCATCTCGAGGATATGCGCCAGCTCGTGCGCCACCACATAATCCACCAGCGGCAGCGAGAAGTGCATCAGCTTCCAGTTCAGGCGGATCGTGCGCTGCGCGGTGCAGGAGCCCCAACGCGTGTCGGCCGAGGACAGCGAAAAGCCGGCATACTGCACGCCCAGCCGCGCCGCGTACAGGTCCAGCCGTTGCTGGAACAGGCCTTCCGCCTGCGCCTTGTACCAGTTCTTGACGCGTTCCTTGAGCAGCTGCTCGGTGGCGCCCTGCACCAGTCCCATCGACAGCTCCATCGCCACCGGATCGAATTCAGTCCGATTGCGCGGCGCCTGGTACAGGCGCAGCGTGATCTCTTCGCCCAGGTAGGGCAGCTTCGCGCCGTCATCCCACACGATGGGCGGCTTTTCCAGGCGTGCTGCGCGGCGCTGGCGGCGCTCGTCAAGCTTGGACAGTATCCAGTGCTGCTTGGCGCGGATGGCGTTGTCGATGTCGGCCAGCGAGCAGCGCTTGGGCGCCGTCACGTACAGGCCGGTATCGTCGACCGTAAAGCCGATCGAGCGGCGCGTGGAGCGCTTCAGCACGTATTCGAGAATGTATTCGCCGACAAGAAGTTGTCGCTTGTCCTGGTCGCCGGACAGTGGCGGGTTGGTCGGTTCAGGGCGGCGCAGTTGCACCGGGGGACGCAGCAGGTTCACTGCCGCGGGAGCGGGAACGGGAAACGGGGAAGAAGGCGCGGCCGCTGGCGGCGGCGCCTCCTGTTGCGCTTCGGCCTTTTCGGCTAGCCAGCGCTGTAGGCGTGGGGCGAAATGACGCGCATTTCTGATTCGATCCACTGTTCCACCTGCTCCATCAATTCGTCGGGAGTTTTACCTTCCGACGAAATCGGTTTGCCCACCGACACCGTAACGGTGCCCGGATTCTTGATAAAGGAATTCTTTGGCCAGCACTCGCCGGAGTTCAGCGCGATCGGCACCACCACCGCACCGGTTTCCACTGCCAGGCGCGTGCCGCCGCTCTTGTACTTGCCTTGCTGGCCGACCGGAATGCGAGTCCCTTCCGGGAACATGATAATCCATTGGCCGTCCTTGAGTCGACGCTTGCCGTGCGCAACAACGGATTTGAATGCATTCTTGCCTTGCTTGCGGTCGATCGGGATCATGCGCAGCAGCGCAATGCCCCAGCCGAAGAAGGGGATGTACAGGATTTCTTTTTTAAATACAAACACCAGCGGGCGCGGCAGGTTCGCCAGCAGGAAGATGGTCTCCCATGCCGACTGGTGCTTGGACAGGATGATCGCCGGGGCATCCGGGAAGTTTTCGTAGCCCTTGAACTGGTAGTTGATGCCGCAGATCCATTTGGCGCACCAGACGATGAAGACGTTCCAGCGCGACGTCACGAAATAGCGTTTGTTGTATGGCAGCGGCGCCGCCAGCATGCAGACTCCGGACCAGATGACGGTGGCAATTGCCATCAGAACCATGAACAGGGCGGAACGCAGGAACAGAACGAAATTACGCAACGACAGTCTCCAATTAATCGGACTTAAGGATGTGGTCTACAGTGGCAGCGAGGTCGGGGAAGACTTGCGTGCCGGGCGGCAGTCCACCAGTAGCATGAGTCTTCTCGCCCTTGCCCGTCAATACCAGGAACGGCACGCAGCCGCTGATGAAGCCTGCCTGCAGGTCACGCAGCGAATCGCCGACGGTCGGCACGCCTTTCAGGCTGATCTCGAAGCGCTTCGAGATTTCCGTGAACATGCCAGGCTTTGGCTTGCGGCAGTCGCAGTTGTCGGCTGCCGCGTGCGGGCAGAAGAAGATGGCGTCGATATCGGCGCCCACCTGCTGCGCCAGGCGGTGCATCTTCTGGTGGATCGCGTTCAGGGTGTTGATGTCGAAGTACTGGCGGGCGATGCCCGACTGGTTCGACGCGATCACCACGCGGTAGCCCGCCTGGTTCAGGCGGGCGATGGCTTCCAGCGAGCCGGGGATGGGGATCCACTCGTCCGGCGACTTGATGAAGTCGGGCGAATCGTGGTTGATCACGCCATCCCGGTCCAGGATGATCAGCTTGGTCGGCTGGGTCTGAGGCATATCAGGCTGCCAGCTTGGAAATGTCGGCCACGCGGTTCATCATGCCGTGCAGGGAAGACAGCAGCGCCAGTCGGTTGTTGCGCAGCGCGATATCCTCTGCCATCACCATCACGTCGTTGAAGAAGGCGTCGACTTCTTCCTTCAGTTGCGCCAATGTCTTGAGCGTGGCGCTGAAGTCGCCCTTGGCCCATGCCGTGTCGACTTCCGGCGCCACGCGGCCCATGGCTGCGTGCAGAGCCTTTTCGGCGGCATCTTGCAGCAGGTCCGCGCGCACCGTGCCGGCTTGCGCCAGCGCTTCCTCGTTCTTCTTCAGGATGTTGGTGATGCGCTTGTTGGCGCCGGCCAGCGAGACCGACTCCGGCAGGGCGGCGAAGGCTTGCACGGCCTCCAGGCGCTGCACGATGTCGTCCAGGCGGTCCGGGTTCTGCGCCACGACTGCTTCGATCTCGTTTACGCTGAAGCCGCGCTCGCGCAGCATGCCGCGCAGGCGGTCCATCATGAACGCGGTGACTTCGGCGGTCGGGTCCTTGAAATTCGGCACGGCCACGAACTGCGCGGCCGCGTCGCCCAGCAGCGCCGAGACGGACAGCGGCAGGCGCTTTTCCACCAGCATGCGCAGCACGCCCAAGGCGTGGCGGCGCAGCGCAAATGGGTCCTTGTCGCCGGTCGGCTGCAGGCCGATGGCCCAGATGCCGACCAGGGTTTCGACCTTGTCGGCCAGTGCCACGGCGGTGCCGGTGGCGGTAGACGGCAGGTTGTCGCCGGCGAAGCGCGGCTGGTAGTGCTCGGAAGCGGCCAGGGCGACTTCTTCGTGTTCGCCGTCGTGGCGCGCGTAGTAGGTACCCATGATGCCTTGCAGCTCAGGGAATTCGCCCACCATGTCGGTCAGCAGGTCGGCCTTGGACAGGCGTGCGGCGCGTTCTGCGAGCGCCTTGTCGCCGCCCAGGCGGCCGGCGATGGCGGCGGCCAGCGAGGTGACGCGCTCGGAGCGCTCGGCCTGGGTGCCCAGCTTGTTGTGGTACACCACGTTCTTCAGCAGCGGCAGGCGCGATTCCAGCGACTTCTTCTTGTCCTGCTCGAAGAAGAACTTGGCGTCGGACAGGCGCGGGCGCACGACACGCTCGTTGCCGCCGATGATGGCGGCCGGCGTGTCGGTCGCAATGTTCGACACGATCAGGAAGCGCGAGCGCAGCTTGCCGTTGGCATCGGTCAGGGCGAAGTATTTCTGATTCGTCTGCATGGTGAGGATCAGGCATTCCTGCGGCACGGCCAGGAATTCTTCCTCGAAGTGGCATTCATACACGACCGGCCATTCGACCAGGGACGACACTTCTTCCAGTAGCGCTTCCGGCATCAGGACCTGGTCGGCGCCTGCCTTTTGCAGCAGGGCGGTACGGATCGCCTCTTTGCGCGCATCGAAGCCTGCAACGACTTTGCCCGCCTCAGCCAGGGTGGCTGCGTAGGACTCGGCGTCCGCGATGGTCACTTCACGCTTGCCCGGTGCGGTCAGGAAACGGTGGCCTTCGGTCTTGTTGGCTGCGGTCAGGCCCAGCAGGGTCAGTGGCAGCACGGTGGCGCCATGCAGGGCGACCAGCGCGTGGGCCGGGCGCACGAACTGCACGGTCTCGCCGTCTGGACGCTGGTAGCTCATCACCTTAGGAATCGGCAGCTTGGCGATGGTTTCTTCCAGCGCTGCTTGCGCGCCCGCTTGCAGGGCGGAGCCGGCTGCCAGCTTAGTGTAGAAGAAGCTTTCGGCCTTGCCGTCCTGGGCACGTTCCATGTCGGCGACGGCGATGTGGGCCAGGCCCATGGCTGCCAGCTTCTTGGTCAGCGGCGCGGTCGGGTTGCCGTCGGCGTCCAATGCGATGGCGACTGGCAGGATCTTTTCGCGTACCTGCTTGTCCGGCGAGGTGGCGCGTACTTTGGTGATCGACACCGCCAGGCGGCGCGGCGTGGCGTAAGTGGTGGCGACGCTGTCTTCTTCCAGGAAGTCGCGCGATTTCAGGCCGTTGACGATGCCGGAGGCGAAAGCGGCGCCCAGCTTGGACAGGGCCTTCGGCGGCAGTTCTTCGGTCAGCAGTTCGATGAGCAGGGTCTGATTCATGTTCGGTATTCGTTTATTTGGCGACCATCGGGAAGCCGAGGCGTTCGCGGGACTCGTAGTAGGCCTGGGCCACCATGCGCGACAGGTTGCGCACGCGGCCGATGTAGGCGGCGCGCTCGGTCACGGAGATGGCGCCGCGGGCGTCCAGCATGTTGAAGCTGTGCGAGGCTTTCATGATCTGCTCGTAGGCCGGCAGGGTCAGTTGCAGCTCGATCAGGCGCTTCGCTTCCGATTCGTGGTTGGCGAATTGCGCGAACAGCAGCTCGGTGTTGGCGTGCTCGAAATTGTAGGTGGACTGCTCCACTTCGTTCTGGTGGAACACGTCGCCGTACTTCAGCTGCTTCTTCACACCGCCTTCTTCCCACTCGGTCCACACCAGGTCGTAGACGTTTTCCACGCCCTGCAGGTACATGGCCAGGCGCTCAACGCCGTAGGTGATCTCGCCCAGCACCGGCTTGCAATCGAGGCCGCCCACTTGCTGGAAGTAGGTGAACTGGGTCACTTCCATGCCGTTCAGCCAGACTTCCCAGCCCAGGCCCCAGGCGCCCAGGGTGGGGCTTTCCCAGTCGTCTTCCACGAAGCGTACGTCGTTCTGTTTCAGGTCCAGGCCCAGCGCTTCCAGGGAGCCCAGGTACAGGTCCAGGATGTTTTCCGGCGCCGGCTTCAGGACCACCTGGTACTGGTAGTAGTGCTGCAGGCGGTTCGGGTTTTCGCCGTAGCGGCCGTCTTTCGGGCGGCGCGATGGCTGGACGTAGGCGGCACGCCAAGGCTCAGGGCCGATGGCGCGCAGGAAAGTGCCGGTGTGGAAGGTGCCCGCGCCGACTTCCATGTCGTACGGCTGGAGCAATGCGCAGCCCTGCTTGTCCCAGTAGGTTTGCAGGGTCAGGATAATTTGTTGAAATGTCAGCATCGTGGTCGTTGGTGGCGCCCTGGGCGCGAGCGTTATCGGTTCGCTAAAACGGCTCATTTTAGCGGTTTTTGCGGCGAACCTGTAGAGTTTTGCCCGGCTGGCTGGTCCTTTGATCCATATCAAACCTTGGCGGTGCCGCGTGAACCTCTAGCCCGTAGCCGCCTCCAAGCAGCATGGATAGTCCAAATGCCGACTTTGATTCCCCGTGGAAGCATGCCCCTGAGCGCTATCTGGCTGATTTTGCGGAACTTTTCCTGCTTGAAACGCGGGAAAGGCAAGTTGCACCCGAGAGCCTGGAGCAGGAGCTTGGCCAATGCATGCGCGATGGGGCATTTGGGCTGCGTCGACTGGACAAGCTGATGCGCGTTACTGAACCGGACAGTTCCAGTTGCTTGTGGCATATCGAAGTCCAGACCGCCAGCCAGGCTGATTTTGCGGAGCGCATGTTTATCTGCTACTACCGCCTGTATGAACGCTTCCGCCTGCCGGTGCGTAGTATCGCTATCCTTGGCGATCTCAGCCCAACTTGGCGTCCGGAGGGCTTGGAGATGATTTCCGGGCGCACGCAATTGAGTTTCGGATTCGAAACGATCAAGTTAATCGACTTTGAGGACCGGATCGCGGAACTACTGTTGAGCGACAACGTTTTCGCGTGGCTGGTTTCGGCGCATGTGGCGACCCTTCGCACTCGCAGGGAACTAGAGGACCGCATGCGTGTCAAAGGCTGTCTGCTAACAGGAATTCATGCTTGTGGTTGGCCTAAGGAAAAAGTTCTCGATGTTCATGAGTTAATCGATCGCATGATGCGCTTGCCTTGGGGATTGCAGCAACAGCTGGATGCCAGGTTGGAGGACTTGTTTGGGAGGAGTGCCATGCCTTACATGAGTGCGTATGAACATCGCGTTGAAAAGCGTGCCAAGATCAAAGGCCGCCAGGAAGGCCGGTTGGAAGGCCGGTTGGAAGGTCGGATGGAAGGACGGATGGAAGGACGGATGGAAGGACGGCTGGAAGGACGGCTGGAAGGACGGCTGGAAGGACGCGAAGAAGGACGCGAAGAAGGACGCGAGGAAGGACTACGGGAGGGGAAGCTGCGCATGTTGCGCCAGATCGTCCTGTCCCAACTTGGGCTGCGTTTTGGTCCATTGGACGAGCATGTGCAGCAAGTGATCGCCGCAGGCACCGTCGAGGACCTGGAGCGTCAAATCATGGCGGTGCTGGAAGCAAAAAGTATCGAAGATGTCATTGAGAGCGCAAAACACTGATCGGTTTTGCGCTCCACTCCGCTAGCGTTTAACGGATCGCGCCCAGAGCCAGGCACCGGCCAAAGCCAGGGCGGCAAGGACAAAGAACAGCTTGTTCTGCAGCTTGATGTAAGGCGTGTCGCCCGACATGCCTTGTACCGTTGCGCTCAATACGCCCGGCTGGCGATAAGGCAACGCGTGCATCACTTCGCCGCGTGGAGAGATCACGACCGTGGCGCCGCTATTGGTGGCGCTCAGCATCGGCCGGCCGGTTTCCAGCGCACGCATCTGCGACATCTGCAAGTGCTGCGGAATCGCAATCGATTCCCCGTACCATGCCAGCTCGGATACGTTCAGCATCACCGTGGCGCCGGTCAGCGAAATCTGTTCCGCGATCTCTTCTCCGAACACGTTTTCGTAGCAGATATTCGGCAGCACTTTCTGGTCCTTCACCGGGAACGGGGCCTGGATCACAGCGCCGCGTGTCTGGTCACCGAGCGGGATCTGCATCAGGTTGGTGAACCAGCGGAAGCCAGTCGGGATGAATTCACCGAACGGCACCAAGTGGTGCTTGTCGTAGCGATAAGTGCTGCTGGAGAGCGAAGGCGGCAGGCCGAGCACGCTGTTCGAATATTCCATGCCATTGGTCATCGGCATGCCCAGCACGATATGGCTGCCGGTGCGGCGCGCGAACTGGCCGTAGGAATCTAGGTAGCCAGGCGGCAGTTGAGAGGCGAACAGCGGCACGCCCGTTTCCGGAATTGCGATCAGGTCGGCGGGAGCCGCAGTTACCACTTGCTGGTACATGCGCAGGATGTCGCCGAGATGCTTGATGTCGAATTTATTCACCAGCGGGACATTGCCCTGAACCAGGCGCACCGACAGGGGATTGCCGGAAGGGGTCGTCCATTCGACCCGGCCCAGCGCAAAGCCGCCGATCCAGATCGCCGCTACCAGCGTAATCGCCTTGTAGCGGAACGGATGCATCAGCAGCGGCAGGGCGCCAGCGGTGATGGCGGCCAGCCAGCTGATGCCGTACACGCCCAGCACCGGGGCATAGCCTGCCAGCGGCGAAGTATTGTGTGCATAGCCCGCCGTCACCCAGGGAAAACCGGTGAAAAGCCAGCCGCGCAGGAATTCGAACAGAGCCCAGCAAGCCGGCAACACAAGAAGCGTGGCGGCAGGCAGCGGCAGCGGCCAGCGCTTGCGCAGCCAGGCGGTAGCGGCCAGGGCGCCCGAGGCATACAAGGCCATTGCCGCCGCCAGCAGGGCGATCGAAATGGCGGCCAGCGGCGCCGGCATGCCGCCGAAATTGTGGATCGCGATGTACAACCAATGGAATCCCGCCAGGCACCAGCCAAAGCCGAAGGCCCAGCCGACCAGGGCGCAGGCACGCACGCCATCCGCGCGCAAGGCCTGGTAGGCCAGCATTGCCAGCGAAAGGATCTGTAGCGGCCACCAGCCGAACGGCGCGAACGCGAACACGCCCGCCGCGCCGGAGATGGCGGCGATCAGCATGCGGCTACGGGTAGAGCGGGGCGCGGCAGGCGGTTCGCCTGCCTTGGTCTTACGCCAGCGCATCAGTCCTGCTCGTCCACGGATGCCGGCAGTTTTTCAACCGTCAGCACATGGACCTGGCGCGCATCGGCGCGCAGCACTTCAAAGCGCAGGTTGGCGATGTCGAAGGTATCGCCCTTGTGCGGCATGCGGCCCAGGTGCTTGGCCACCAGGCCTCCGATAGTGTCGACATCCTCGTCGGCCAAGTCGGCATCCAGCTCTTCATTGAACTGTTCCAGCTCGGTCAGCGCCTTGATGCGCCAGCGCGGGCCGATCTTGCCTTCCTTGATGGATAGGATATTGTCTTCTTCTTCATCGAAATCGTATTCGTCTTCGATATCGCCGACGATCTGCTCCAGCACGTCCTCGATGGTGATCAGGCCGGCCACGCCGGAGTACTCATCGACCACGATGGCCATATGGTTATGGTTGGCGCGGAAGTCGCGCAGCAGCACGTTCAGGCGTTTCGATTCCGGGATGAAGATCGCAGGGCGCAGCATGTCGCGCACGTCGAACGATTCTTCCGCGTAATAGCGCAGCAGGTCCTTGGCCAGCAGGATGCCGACCACCTTGTCGCGTTCACCTTCGATGGCAGGGAAGCGCGAGTGGGCCGTTTCCAGCACCAGCGGGAGCCATTCCTCGATCGGTTTGGTGATGTCAATGACGTCCATCTGCGAGCGCGGGATCATGATGTCGCGCGCCGACAGGTCCGACACCTGGAACACGCCTTCGATCATCGACAGCGCGTCGGCGTCGATCAGGTTGCGTTCATGGGCGTCGTGCAGGACTTCAAGCAGCTCCGAGCGGCTCTCGGGCTCAGGGGAAATCAGGGCGGTGAGTCGCTCGAACAGCGACCGGTGTGGTTTAGCGTCATTCCTGACGCTACTAGAGTGCTCTTGCATAATTGGCATTAAAGCCGTTGTTCCGAAGTGCTATAGCATACACTAAACGGCCGAGTCCCGGCCGAAATTATCAGATTGGAAACTCATGCAGATCAGTGCAGTCACCTATGGATCCGACCAGTGCGGCCTCGTATGCGGTTACCTGTTCGGGCGCGGCCCGCAGCCGGTGCCGATCGAGGCATCCGAGGCCGAACAATGGCTGCGTGATACGGGCACCCCGGCAGGGGAGTTCATCTGGCTGCATTTCAACCTTGCCAACACCGCCAGCGAAAAATGGATGCGCGAACATGCCGTGCTGGCCAATGAATATTACGACAGCCTGCATGAAGAGGGCGCGCGCTCGACCCGCATCGAGCAGGCCGACGATACCCTGGTGGCCGTGGTCAACGACGTGCTGCGCGACTTCAGTTTCGAGCCGTCGGATATTTCCAGCGTCTGCCTGAGTGTTGACCGGCGGCTGGTGGTCAGCGCCCGGCGCAAGCCATTGCAGGCAGTCGAAAGGCTGCGGCAGGCCGTGCGCGGCGGCGAAAACCTGGTCTCCAGCGTAGTGCTGCTGACCCACCTGTTGCGCGACCAGGCGGACGTGCTGACCCGCATCGTGCGCGACGCTACCGGCAAGGTGGATCGGATCGAAGACAACCTCCTGTCGGGCAAGCTGAAATTCAAGCGCGCCGACCTGGGCGCCCTGCGGCGGGTGCTGGTGCGGCTGCAACGGCTGCTGGCGCCAGAGCCGGCGGCCTTGTTCCGCCTGCTGCAACGGCCGCCGTCGTGGGCCAGCGAGGCGGATCGGCAGGAACTGCGCGAATCGACCGAGGAATTTGCGGTAGTGCTGAACGACATGGCGGCGCTGCAGGAGCGCATCAAGCTGCTGCAGGAAGAGATTGCGGCCCTGGTCAACGAGGCCAATAACCGCAGCCTCTACGTGTTGACCATCGTGACGGTGCTGGCGCTGCCGATCAATATCATTGCCGGCCTGCTGGGTATGAATGTCGGCGGCGTACCGCTGGCCGACGACAAGGCCGGCTTCTGGATCATCGCCGGCATCGTGGTGCTGTTTACCGTGGTGGCGGGGGCCTGGCTGTTCCGCCAGCGTAACGATTAGGCGGCGTTTCCGCGCTCCTTCAGCCACTGCGTGAACAGGTCCACGCGAGGCGACGCGCGCTGGCGGCCCACTGCAAACGAATAAGTGCCGCTTTCGATAGCGGCCGGCAGGAGGCGCTGAAGCGTACCGTTTTCGAGCATTGCCGCGACAAAGGCCTCCGGCACTACCAGCACGCCGAGCCTTTGCACGGCAGCCTGGATAGCCAGCACCGTGTTGTCAAATTCAATGGCCGGTGCCAGCGTCCTGGCATCCATGCCATGCGCCTGGCTCCATAATGGCCACAGGTCGGGCCGCGAGCGCATGCCGATGCGCGGCGCCGTGGCCAGCCAGTACATGTTGTCCGGCTCGCGCGAGCTCAGGCCTGCTGCGAAGGATGGACTCGACACCAATACGCAGTGCTCGCGCATGAACACCTGTGAAGGTATCCCGCACAATTCCGCCCCATCCCGCCGCAGGAAAACATCGACCGGCGCGGAAGGATTGATGTCGCCGTCCGCGGTGCGCACATCAATGCGGATGTGCGGATATTGCTGGCGGAAGCCCGTCAGTTGCGGAATCAGCCAGTGCATGGCCAGCGTCACGCTGGTGTCGACCAGGATCGAGGCCTGGTTTCCCGGGTTGCCGCCGGGTTCGAGCATGCCGACGATTTCCGCCATCTTGCCGGCGGCCTGTTCATGCAACTGCCGGCCGGCGGCGGTTAGTGCGGCCGCATTGCCGGCCGTACGCTCGAACAGTATTTGCCTGAGGTGTCCTTCGAGCGCCTGTACCTGGCGGCTGACGGCGCTCGGCGTCAGGTGCAGGGCTTGTGCCGCCTGGCGGAACCCGCCTTCCCGCACGACGATGCAGAAAACATGGAGTGCATGGAAGGGCGGACGGACGGTCATCGATTGCTCGGCAAGATAGTGTTGAGGAATACTCAACACATCATACCAAGATCTCGTTTGAATGCCTGTCGGGCCAGCGGCACACTGCGCACATGAACAATACTTATTGGATGTTTGCGGTCATGGTGGTCTTCACCGTGTCGAGCCCGGGGCCAGGGGTGTTGATGACGCTGGACAATGCCATCGCGACTGGCTGGCGCGCGGCCATGCATGGAGTGCTGGGCCTGGCCATCGGCGCTGCCGTCATGGCCGGCTTGTCTTCGGCCGGCATTGGGCTGCTGATTCGTTCCTCGCCAGCCTCGTTCCTGCTGCTGAAGTATTGCGGCGTCAGCTACCTCTTCTACCTCGCCTGCAAGGCCTGGGGCCGCGTGCCAGCACCCATTGGACAAGGCGCCGCAGCGGGCCAGGCGCAAGAGGCCGACGGCTGTCGCAAGCGCCTGCTGCGCGGTGTTTTGCTCCAGACGAGCAACCCGAAGTCGCTGCTGTTCTTCCTGTCTGTCCTGCCGCAAGTGGCCGGCGCCACGGGAGCCGCGCAACAGCAGGTACCGCTGGCCCTGGCCATTGCCACCTATTGCATGGTGCTGGTTGTGATCCACGGGATCTATGCGGGGCTTGCGGCGAAGGCGCGCGCGTGGCTCAGCCGGCCGAGCGCTGCGCGCACCCTGTCGCGCCTGAGCGCTTTCGTGTTCTGCGCCTTCGGCGTGACGATGCTGACGCTGGAAGTCTAGTACGGGTCGGCGTAACCGAGGCCGGTGACGATCTCGGTTTCGATGTCTTCCATCTCGGCCGCTTCTTCGTCATCCTCGTGGTCGTAGCCCTGGGCGTGCAATACGCCGTGCACGATCAGGTGGGCGGTGTGCTCTTCCACGGTTTTCTTCTGCTCGGCCGCTTCGCGCTGCAGCACGTCGGTGCACAGGATGATGTCGGCGCGCGTCGGCTCGTCCTCGGCCACTTCCTCGCCTTCGTTGTAAGCGAAGGTCAGCACATTGGTGGCGTAGTCCTTGCCGCGGTAGTCGCGGTTCAGCTCCTGGCCTTCTTCCGCATCGACGAAACGGATGGTCAGTTCAGCCGGTGCGAACAGGGCCGCCTTGACCCATTTGCGGATCATTGGGCGGGTGATTTCTTCCTGCAGGCGCGGGTCGGCGTATTGGACGGACAGGGCCAGCTTATTTTTTTCGGACATTGCGCACAGCTTTCACAGCGGGTTTCACGGTTTGCAGCAGGGGCGCCAGCTCGGCGCTGGCTTCCTGGGCATTCTCATAGGCATCGACAATGCGCGCCACCAACGGATGGCGTACCACGTCGGCGCTGGAGAACTGGCTGAAGGCGATGCCGCGCACATTGCGCAGCACGTGCATGGCATCGACCAGGCCGGATTTCTGGTGCTTCTGCAGGTCGATCTGGGTCACGTCGCCCGTCACCACGGCCTTGCTGCCAAAGCCGATACGGGTCAGGAACATCTTCATCTGTTCGACAGTGGTGTTCTGCGCCTCGTCCAGGATGACGAAGGCGTGGTTCAGCGTGCGGCCGCGCATATAGGCAAGCGGGGCGATCTCGATCACCTGTTTCTCGAACATCTTCTGCGTGCGGTCGAAGCCGAGCAGGTCGTACAGCGCGTCGTACAGCGGGCGCAAATACGGGTCGACTTTCTGCGCCAGGTCGCCTGGAAGGAAGCCCAGGCGCTCGCCCGCTTCCACCGCAGGGCGGGTCAGGATGATGCGCTTGACCGCGTCGCGCTCCAGGGCGTCGACCGCGCAGGCCACTGCCAGATAGGTCTTGCCGGTACCGGCCGGGCCGATGCCGAAGCTGATGTCGTGGTCGAGGATATTGCGCAGGTAGCGGATCTGGTGCGGCGTGCGGCCGCGCAGGTCGTTGCGGCGCGTTTTCAGCACCGGGCTGGTGATGTCCGGTTCGTGGAAAGGAGGCTCTTCCTCGCCCGGGCCAAAGTCGTCCGGCGCCTCGCTGGCGCGCTGCTCGACCAGGGCGAGCTGGACTTCCTCCACCGGCACTACCTTGTCGGCGACTTCATAGAAGCGCTCGAGGATGGCCACTGCGCGTTCGGCATTGGTGCCGCTGACAATGAATTTTTCGCCGCGGCGGAAAATGGTCACGTCCAGCGCCGCTGAAATCTGGCGCAGGTTTTCATCGAGCGGGCCGCACAAATGGGCCAGGCGCGTGTTGTCCAGGGGTTCTGGAACGAAGTAGTGCGGTTGCACCGGGGTTTTTGTTTTCAAAGTATCGCTTCTCCGCGCAGGGAGTAATCCAGGCTTTCGGTGATGCGCACGCTGACCATCTGGCCAATCAGTGCCTGCGCATTGGCGCCGCCGTCGAAGTGCACGGTGCGGGTATTGCTGGCGCGGCCTTGCATTTCATTGCCGCCGCGCTTGGACTGGCCTTCCACCAGCACCTGCATGGTCATGCCTACCATGGCGGCGCTGTGGCGCTTGGTGTTCTCGTCGAACAGGGCTTGCAGGCGCTGCAGGCGGGCCGATTTGACGTCGGCCGGGGTGTCGTCGGCCAGGTTGGCGGCCGGCGTGCCGGGGCGCTTGCTGAAGATGAAGCTGAAGCTGTTGTCGAAGTCGACGTCCTGCACCAGCTTGACCATCGCTTCGAAATCCTCGTCGGTCTCGCCGGGGAAGCCGACGATGAAGTCCGAAGAGATCACCACGTTCGGGCGCACCGCGCGCACCTTGCGGATGATGGATTTGTATTCCAGCGCAGTGTAGCCGCGCTTCATGGCGCCCAGGATCTTGTCCGAGCCATGCTGGGCCGGCAGGTAAAGCTGGTCGGCCAGTTTCGGGATTTTCGCGTAGCAGTCGATCAGGCGCTGCGTGAACTCCTTCGGATGACTGGTGACGAAGCGGATGCGTTCAATACCGGGAATCTCGGCCACGTATTCGATCAGCATGGCGAAATCGGCGACGCTGCCGTCGGCGGTCTCGCCGCGGAAGGCATTCACGTTCTGGCCGAGCAGCATGACTTCCTTCACGCCCTGGGCGGCCAGGCCGGCGACTTCGGTCAGCACGTCTTCGAAGCGGCGCGATACTTCCTCGCCGCGGGTGTAGGGCACCACGCAGTAGGAACAGTATTTGGAGCAGCCTTCCATGATCGAGACGTAGGCGAAAGCGCCTTCCACGCGCGCCGGCGGCAGGTGGTCGAACTTTTCGATCTCGGGGAAGCTGATGTCGATCTGCGGCTTGCCGGTGTGGCGGCGCAGTTCGATCATTTTCGGCAGGCGGTGCAGGGTTTGCGGGCCGAACACCACGTCCACCAGCGGCGCGCGCTTGACGATGGCTTCGCCCTCCTGCGAGGCGACGCAGCCGCCCACGCCAATCACCAGTTCAGGCTTGGCTTGCTTGAGCTTCTTGAAGGTGCCCAGGTCCGAAAACACCTTTTCCTGCGCCTTTTCGCGCACAGAGCAGGTGTTGAGGAGGATAACGTCGGCTTCTTCCGGGGATTCGGTGCGTACCAGTCCCTCGGACGCGCCGAGCAGGTCTGCCATCTTGTCCGAGTCGTACTCGTTCATCTGGCAGCCGAAGGTTTTGATGAATACTTTTTTCTGCATACCCGCAAGTTTACCGTAAATCGCCAATCGTCCCTTGAAAACCGGCCCCGCGAGCTCTAGAGTTAAAAGAGCAATTTTCTGCGGGAGCTACGTCATGGCTATCAATGGAATAGGACCGACCACCCCGAATGTCCAGCAGGTGGACAGTGCTGCTGCCGAACGCCGCCTGGCCGAACAGCGCCAGTTGCGGCAGGAAGAGCAGCGCATCCGCGAGCAGCAGGCCGCAAGCACCGAGCAAATCAGTACCCGCCGTGAAGAGACTCGTGCCCTGGAGCAAGCACAATCGGCCGAGCTGCAGGATTTCCTGACCCGGCAGGACCTGCTGGCCCAGAATGCCCAGTCAAGCCAGCGCACGCCAGGCACTCCGGCGCCGGGCAGCATCATTTCCGTTACAGCCTGAAATATCCGCGCAACACAATTTCCGTATGGTTCTTTCGTGCGACACATGAATAATGACTGTGTTGAAATGGCATTGTTGTCAAGATTTTCGGCAAATCATCGCCAAGTCTTGATGTTGAACAAGGTTCGCTTCGCAGCGCAGTAAGAAGATTAGCAAGACTGCAAGGCCCTTTCCTCAACACTCCACTGTCAAGAGAGGATCAATCATGGCACACCACGCTCTCGCTTCGCAGGAAAGCTACAACCCGAACCACCTGCTGGACATCCTGCTCGGCAAAATGCAATTGAAGAACGATGCTGCGCTGTCGCGCATGCTGGAAGTCGCACCGCCCGTCATCAGTAAAATCCGCCACCATCGCTTGCCAGTCGGCGCATCCCTGCTGATTCGCATGCATGAAGTGACCGGCATGAGCATTCGCGAACTGCGTGACTTGATGGGCGATCGCCGCACCAAGTATCGCCTGTCGGATGCGCAAGGCCGCCCGAAGCCAGAGGACAAGCCAGTCGGCGCCTCGACCCAGGGCGGCATGCCGCAGGCCAGCGCGCACTAAGCGCGCTGCGCATCAGGCCATCAACACCAGCGCAATTTCTTCATATTGCAGTTCCGTTTCGCGGAACAGGTGCAGGAAAGTGTCTTCGCCCAGGTTGAGCGCTTTCCAGGCAATCGGGGAAACGGGCGGCACCAGGTCGTCCGGTTTCTGCACGAGGTCGAGCGCATGCACCACCGCGTCGGCCACGTGCACGATGGCAGCCAGGAAGCCGGCTCCTGGCTTTCCGGGTTCGTGGTGGCCGGCAATCGCCAGCCGCATGGTGTCTGAAAAATTCCAGTGCTCCGCCAACGCCAGGCCGGCTTCGACATGGTCGATGCCGAGCACGGCGCGTTCCGCCTCCAGCGTATAGCAGTCGTGTTCCTTCTGGTAGGCGATCACCTCGGCATACCGCTCAGGGAAGGTCGACACCAGCACCAGGCTTCCGATATCGTGCAGCAGCCCCGCCGTGAAAGCATAATCCTGGTTGAAGCGCACGTGGCGCGCCAGCACCTTGGCGCAAGCTGCCGTCGCTATCGAATGGCGCCAGAACATGCCGTGGTCAAAGCCGGGGCACTGCTTGCCGGCGAAGCAGCCGGTCACTGCGGCCGCCGTAATCAGGTTGCGCGTGCTCTGGAAACCGAGGAAGGTAATCGCTTGCTGGATCGTGGTCACCTTGACCTGCAGCCCGAACAGCGAAGAATTCGCCAGACGCAGCGTCTTGGCGGTCAAGGCCTGGTCATGCGAGACCTTCTTTGCCAGCACGGCAATATCGATTTCTTCCTGGTCCACACTGTTCAGCAGTTCCATCACCACGGCCGGCAGCGAAGGCAGGTCGTCCAGATTTTTCACCACGTCGTCATAACTGAGCGGTGCGCTCATGCAGCCTCCTTGCCAACGCGGAAATCCGTGACCAGGGTGCGCAGCGCCTTGGCCGCAGAGTCTTCGGCATCGGCCGGATCGTGGCGGCGGAACAGCACTTCGATGCGCGCCAGGTGGGCAGTGCGTTCGGCAGCCGATTGCGCCGGGTCGGGCGGTGTGTCGTCAACCACGGCCAGCGACTCGATGCCGTGGCCTTGCAGGCGCTCCAGCATGCGTTCGGTCAGCACGGCGCCTGCCGGCAGGAGGACCTGGCCGTGCGTGTCCAGCAGTTCGTCAGAAAGCACCATGCCAGGCTCGACCTTGGCAAGGGGCAGGTGGCGGTATGTCGCCGTCATTGTTTTATCTCCCACAGATCAATGCCAGATCTTACATCAGTGCCGGGAAGGCATCACCCTTAAAATCTTGCCAAGTCACACCGCTTCCCTTACATTGGGGGGAATATGGGGAGGGAGTGAATGTTTGGTATCCAAGGCCGGCTGACTGCACTGTTCGTTGTGATCGTCACCGTCGTGCTGGGCATTTCCGGCACCTACGCCCAATACAGCCTGGGTCACGAACTGGAAGTAGCTAACCAGCGCCTGCGCGAGGGCGTGCTGACCCGCTTGCAGACCAGCCTGCCATCCGCCCTGTGGGACCTCGACAAGGCCAAGGTCGACAATATCGTGGCAGCCGAGATGCTGCCGCCGGAACTGGTTGCGATCCGCGTCTACGACACCTCGGTCGGCCTGTTTTCCGGCAAGCGCCGCAAGGAAGACGGCAGCATCGTCCCCATCGAATCCGAAACTGCCGTGCAGGGCGCGCCGGTCGTGGCCGACCTGGCCTACCGCGACGCCGGCGCCGCTGGCAGTGCCCTGAAACCGGTGATCGTCGGCCGTGTGGTGGTCAATTTCACCCGGGCCCAGATCGATGCCACGCTGGCCGCCGAAGTGCGCCGCAAAGTGGTGGAAGTGCTGACGCTGGACCTGATCCTGGTGGTGGCGCTGGCGCTGTCCCTGCGCATCGTGTTCGATCCCTTGAAGAAGCTGCGCGACGGCTTGTTCGAACTGGCCACGCGCGGTTCCGATGAAGTGGAGGAGCTGCCGGAAAAGCGCAGCGATGAACTGGGTGACGTGATCCGCGGCTTCAACGCTATCCAGCGCAAGGTTAAATCGATCATCAAGCGCACCCGCGAAGCGGAAGACCTGGCGCGCCGTTCGGCGCAGGAAACGGCGCAGGCGCTGGACGACTTGCAGCGCACCCAGGAATCCCTGCTGCAAGCCGAGCGCCTGGCGTCCCTCGGTTCGCTGGTGGCCGGCGTGGCCCATGAAATCAACACGCCGGTCGGCATCGCCCTGACCAGCGCCTCGGTGCTGATGGATGCCACCACGGCCGTCGACGAGTCGATGAAGGCCGGCCAGGTGAAGAAGTCGGAGATCCAGAAATACATCGATACGGCCGGTGAAAGCGCGCGCCTGATCATGAACAATGCCTACCGCGCAGCGCACCTGATCCACAGCTTCAAGCAGATTGCGGTCGACCAGGTCAGCGAAGCGCGACGCCGCTTCGAACTGAAGGAATACATTGGCGAAGTGGTGTCCAGCCTGCAGCCGAAGCTGAAGAAAACCCGCATCGTGGTCGCCATCAACTGCCCCGACGACGTCATTCTGGACAGCTATCCTGGCGCCCTGGCACAGGTCATCACCAACCTCACGCTGAACTGCGTCGAACACGCCTTCGAACCCGATGGCGCGGGCAATATCGACATCAACGTCATCCCGGAAGGCGATAACATCGAGATGCAGGTAGTCGACAACGGCAAGGGCATCGCGCCGGATATGCTGGACAAGGTATTCGACCCCTTCGTCACTACCCGGCGCGGGCAGGGCGGCACCGGCCTTGGCCTGAACATCGTCTTCAACCTGGTCGTCAAGCAGTTCGGCGGCACCATTTCGGTGTCGAGCACGCTGGGCAAGGGCGCCAGTTTCGTCTTCCGCATCCCGCGCGTGACGCCGGGCGATGAAAATGAGGACAGGCACCCGGACGCCCCCTTGCACGCGCCGATTGCGAGCTGAGCGCCGCCGCAGGAGCATCTGCCGCATACTGAAGCCATGCAGGGAGGAATGTCATGGATAAGCAGCGCCTGATCGCCTTGTTGCGCGGAATTAACGTCGGACGCGCAAAACGCGTTGCGATGGCCGACCTGCGCAAGATGCTGAGCGATATGGGCTACGGCGACGTGCGCACGCTGCTCAACAGCGGCAACGTCGTGTTTGATTGCAATGCCGCCGATGCTGCCGACAGCGCTGCGCGCATCGAAGAAGCACTGGTGCTCAAGCTCGGCGTACCGGCCAAAGTCACCGTGATCGAGGCCGCCCAGTTGGCCGAGATCGTCAAGGAAAACAGCCTGCAGGAGGTGGCCAGCGACCATTCGCGGCTGCTGGTGGCTGTCCTCAACAGGCCCGATGAAGACCGCGGCAAGCTGGAACCTCTGGCACGGCAGAGCTGGCAGCCGGAAGCGTTCGCACTCGGCCGCCACGCCGCCTACATCTGGTGCCCCGATGGCGTGCTGACCAGCCGCGCTGCCGCAGCGATGGGCAAGGCGCTGGGCGATGCGGTCACTTCGCGCAATTGGAGCACCATCAGCAAACTGCACGCGATGGCAAATAATTAGTTGTCGACTGTCGCGTCCAGCGTCTAAAATCGCTTATCCATGATTTTGTCAGATGCACAATGAAGATTAGCGATTCGATAAGAGGTGCCATGATACTGGGCGCCGTCGTAGTGGCCCTGGTCATCGGTGGCTTTGCTGTGGCCGACAATGGCTGGCAAAAAGTCAGCTGCATTGGCCGCGCCATCGTCGGTGGTGTCGCCTTGAGCAATATCCACAGCGTTTGCGGCTTATGACTGGCGGGCGCGCCGCTCGGTCACCGATTCAAATCCCACTCCCCAGCTATCGGTTTCCACTTCGTCGATGATGACGAAGGTGGTGGCCGGGTCTTTGTCCAGCACCTCCTGCAGCATCCTGGTGGTGCGGGCGATCAGTTCCTTCTTCTGTTCCACGGTCGGGCCGCCTTGTTCGCGGGTGACCTTGATGTTCACGTAGGGCATGCCAGTCTCCTTGCTTACCAGTTGCCGGCTGCCGCGCCGTCATCGACGGTCAGCACATGGCCGGAGATGAAGCTCGAATCGGTCAGGTAAAGCACCGCGTCGGCGATGTCGTCGGCCGTACCCATCCTGTGGGTCGGCACCAGGCCTTTCAGGAATTCCTGGGTACCGGCATCCGTGCTGTGCAGCGGGGTGCTGATGATGCCGGGCGCTACCGCGTTCACCTTGATGTTCTTGTTGGCCACCTCGAGCGCCAGGGCGCGCGTCGCCATGTTCAGGCCGCCCTTGATCAGCACGGGCAGCAGCGCGGTCGCCTTGGCCGGCGTCACGCCCAGGCTGGCGGTGATGTTGACGATGTGGCCGCCGCCGTTGGCTTCCATGTGTCGCACCGCTTCCTGAGCCGGGAACAGGAAGCCCTTCAGGTTGGTCGCCACAATGGCGTCGGTGTCGGCCTCGGTGTAATCGACGGCCGGCTTGGCGATGAAGATGCCGGCGTTATTCACCAGGATGTCGACCTTGCCGAAACGCGCAGCCGCCTTATCGAACAGTTCCCTGGCCGTCGCCGGCGAGGCGATATCGCCGGCGACCGGCAGGAAGTTGGCGGGATTTCCGAGGTGGGCTGCAGCCGTTTGCAGGCGGTCCATGGTGCGGGCGTTGCCGACCACGTTGTAGCCGCGCGCCAGGTAGGCCTTGGCGATGGCAAAGCCCAGGCCGCTGGAAGCGCCGGTCACGATTGCTGTCTTGGTCATTTGGAACTCCATGAGTTTGGTTGAGGTGAGTCCACTATACTTATGACGTTTTGGTAGATAAATATGGTTTCCGGTAATTGACTTGATACATGGGGTAATGAATGCAGCGCCACTTCGATGATATGCAGTTGGGCAGCATCGAGCTGTTCGTGCTGGCGGGGGAGCAGGGCAGCTTCACCGCGGCGGCGGCGATGGCGGGCGTCACGCCGGCGGCGGTGAGCCGTTCCATTTCGCGCCTGGAGGAGCGCCTCGGCGTGCGCCTGTTCGTGCGCACCACGCGCCAGATCCGCCTGACCGACGGCGGCAGGGTGTACTTCGAACAGTGCCGGCAGGCGCTGTCGCAACTGGTGGAGGCCGAACGTGAAGTGACGGGCCAGCAGGCCACGCCATCCGGCAAGCTGCGTATCAGTGCAACGACGCCCTATGCGCATTACCGCTTGCTCGAGCGCGTGGCGGCCTTCCGCTTGCAATTCCCGGAAGTGCAGGTCGAAGTCCACATCAGCAACCGCAACATCGATTTCGCAGACGAGGGCTATGATCTTGCCGTGCGCGGCCGTGCGCCGCAGGATTCGACCCTGGTCGCCCGCAAGATGGAAGATGCGGAGCTGGTACTGGTGGCTGCGCCGTCCTACCTGAAACGGCGCGGCAAGCCGAAGTCGCTTGAAGAACTGACCGGACATGATTGCATCCAGTTCGTGCTGCCCAGTACCGGACGGCTGGTACCCTGGCAGTTCATGCGCGACGGTTCGGAAATCGAATTGATCGGCGGCGATGCCGTGGTGTGCGCGGAAGACTTTCTTGGCATGGGCACCCTGGCCGTCCATGGCGGCGGCATTACGCAGACCTATCGCTTTGCCGTGGAGCGCGAACTGGCCAGCGGGACGCTGGTCGAATTGCTGCCGCAGCATGGCGGCTGCTCAAGGCCGTTCTACCTGATCTATCCGCACGCGCGCCACCTGTCGCTGCGCGTGCGCAGCTTTGTCGACTTCCTGGTGCGCTAGCCTTCCTGCTGGCGCTGGCGGAAAGCCGCCACCTTGTTGCGGTTGCCGCAGAGCGCCATGCTGCACCAGCGGCGGCGGTGTGACTTGGTGCGGTCCAGGAACCACAGCGTACAGGCATGGTCCTCGCATTTGCGCACCAGCTTGAAGTCGGCTGTCGCCAGCAACTGCGCCGCGGCTTCCGCCAGGGGCGCCAGTAGCTGCTGCGGCGTGCGGGCCGCGTAGCGGGGCTGCAGCGACAGCCCGCCCCCACTTGCTTCCACCAGCACCAGGTGCCGTTCGGCGTGCGCAAGCGCCGCATTCAGCGCTGCGGCATCGAACCGTTGCCCGGCCTTGCGCGCCGCCACTGCCGCGCGAACGGATTCGCGCAACGCGCGCGCTGCAGCCAGCAGCTCGCCTGGCTTGCCGGGCGCCTCCTCTTCCGCCGTGAGCTGCCCGGCAGCTGCCAGCCAGGCCATGACACCAGCATCGTCATGCCAGGTTTCTTCTCCTTGCACAACGGTATTCATCAGGTCCAGCGCCGGGTGATCGCCGTAGAACTCAATCATTTTCCTGTCCTCCCGATTTCATTGTAACCACCAAAATAACTCTTGACAAGTTACGTGGCTGGAGTATTCTTGTAACCATCTAAACTAATTTTAAGGGGTTAATTATGAACCGCACCATCCAGGCCGACGGCATTAACATCTTCTACCGCGAAGCAGGTGCTCCGGACGCGCCGGCGATCCTCCTGATGCACGGTTTTCCCACCAGTTCCCACATGTTCCGCAACCTGATTCCGCTGCTGGCGACCAGGTATCGCGTCATCGCCCCCGACCTGCCGGGCTTCGGTTTTACCGAGGTGCCGCCTGAACGCAAGTACACATACACGTTCGACAACCTGGCCAACACCATGGAGGCCTTCCTGCAAGCCATCAAGCTCGAAAAATTCGCGCTGTATGTATTCGACTACGGCGCCCCGGTCGGCCTGCGCCTGGCTGCAGCCAAACCGGAACGCATTACGGCCCTGGTTTCGCAGAACGGCAACGCCTACCTGGAAGGCTTGAGCGATGGCTGGACTCCGATGCGCAAGCACTGGGCGGACCCGAACGAAGAGAATACGAACGTCATGCGCGGCTTCCTGACGCCCGAAGCCACCAAATGGCAGTACACGCACGGTGTCGCCGATCCCGCCAGCGTGGCGCCCGAGTCCTATACCCTGGACTCGGCCCTGATGGCGCGCCCGGGGAATATCGATATCCAGCTCGAACTGTTCTACGACTATCGCAAAAACCTCGAGCTGTACCCCGTATTCCAGGCGTTCTTCCGCAAAGCGCAGGTGCCGACACTGGCGATCTGGGGCAAAAACGATCCGTTCTTCACGCCGCCGGGCGCCGAGGCTTATCGCCGCGATAACCCGAACGCGATCGTGCAATTGCTGGATACCGGGCATTTCGCGCTTGAGACCCACGTCGAGGTGATCGGCAAAGCCATCCATGCCCTGTTAGACTAGACGCTTTCGAAGATAGCCCGAACACGCATCGATGAAGCCATACACGATCGCACTGCTGCTGGCAGGCCTGGCGCTGGCCGGCTGCAGCAGCAAGCAAACCGTCGCCTACACGGCACCCACGACTGCCTCCAACCCGCAAGTGCTCTTGCTGGGCGAGGTGCACGACAACAAGGAAGGCCACAAGCTTCGCTTCGAAGACTTGCGCCAGCGTGTGGAAGCCGGCTGGCGGCCCGCGATCGCAATGGAGCAGTTCGACCGCGAATCGCAAGGCTTGCTGGACGAAGCGCAAAAGGGCTGCCTGGACGCTTCGTGCGTGATTAACGTCATGAACAAGAAAGGGTGGGACTGGCAGCTTTACCACCCCATCATCCAGCTCGCACTGAGCAACCACCTGCCGCTGATCGCCGTCAACCTGTCGCGCACCGATGCATCGAAAGTCGTGCGCGACGGCGTTGCCTCCAGCTTTGATGCCGCCACCGTCGCAGCCTACAAGCTGAAAGAGCCGCTGCCATCGGACCTGCGCCGCGGCCAGGAGAAGGCGATCCAGGAGGGGCACTGCAACATGGCGTCGGACATGATGTTGCCCGGCATGGTCAATGCGCAAGTGGCGCGCGATATCTGGATGGCCAAGCTGATTCGCCAGCAGCAGCCGCGCGACGTCGTCCTCATTGCAGGCAACGGCCATGTGCGCAAGGACATTGGCGTGCCGCGTTGGCTGAATGCTATTGAACCCAGGCTGACCGTCCGCACCATAGGCTTCATCGAACCCGATGGCCTGCAGGGCAGCTATGACGAAATCCGCAAGGTTGCAGCGCAAAAGCGCACAGACCCTTGCGCCAAATTCAAGTAAACTTTCGGCCCTGCCGACCCCAATACATCAAGGAGCAAAGAATGCAGATCGCAGGTGAAATGTTGATCGGACAAGCCGCCGTCAAAGGCAGCGCGGGCCAAATGAAGGCCACCGACCCGGCCCGCAATATCGAGATCGAGCCGGCATTTGGCATGGCCACACCGGCCGACCTGCAGCGCGCCTGCGACCTGGCGGCACAAGCTTTCGACTCCTACCGCGAAACCACGCTGGAAAAGCGCGCGCAGTTCCTGGAGCAGGTGGCGCAGAACATCCTCGACATCGGCCCGCAACTGATCGAGCGCGCAATGCAGGAATCCGGCCTGCCGCAAGCCCGCCTGGAAGGTGAGCGCGGCCGAACCGTCAACCAGCTGCGCCTGTTCGCCAAAGTGGTGCGCGATGGCCTGTTCCTGGGCGCGACGCTGGACTCCGCGCTGCCTGAACGCGTGCCGCCACGCTCCGACCTGCGCATGCGCAAGATCGGCGTCGGCCCGGTCGCGGTGTTCGGCGCCTCCAACTTCCCGCTGGCGTTCTCGGTCGCTGGCGGCGATACCGCGTCGGCACTGGCTGCAGGTTGCCCGGTGGTCGTGAAGGCGCACCCTGCGCACCTGGGTACGTCCGAGCTGGTGGGCAAGGCGATCCAGAAAGCCGTGGCCGACTGCGGCCTGCATGAAGGCGTCTTCTCGCTGGTGATTGGCGACGTGCAGATCGGCGGCGACCTGGTGGCGCATCCAGCCATCAAGGCCGTCGGCTTCACCGGTTCGCGCGGCGGCGGCCTGGCGCTGGTGCGCATCGCCCAGGCCCGCAAGGAGCCGATTCCCGTGTACGCAGAAATGGCATCGATCAACCCGGTATTCCTGCTGCCGGGCGCATTGAAAGCCGGCGCCGCGCGCATCGCGCAAGGTTTTGCCGATTCGCTGACCATGGGCTCCGGCCAGTTCTGCACCAATCCTGGCCTGCTGATCGCGCTGGAAGGCCCTGAGCTGAACGAATTTGCTGCTGCGGCTGCGGCTGCGGTGCAAGCCAAGCCATCGACCACCATGCTGACCCCTGGCATTCATCAGTCGTACGAAGCCGGTGTGGGCAAACTGTCCGCGCTGGACAAGGTGGAACTGCTGGCGCAAGGCGGCGCGGGCAGCACTGCCTGCGCGGCGCGACCGCACCTGTACAGCACCGACGTCGACACCTTCCTGTCCACGCCGGCGTTGGAAGATGAGAATTTTGGCCCGAGCTCGGTATTGGTACGATGCCGCGATGCCGCCGATATGCGCCGCATCGCCGAGCACGTGGAAGGCCAGTTGACCTCCACCGTGCACGCTACCGCCGACGACCGCGAGATCGCCGCCGGCCTGCTGCCAACCCTGGAGCGCAAGGCCGGCCGCATCCTGTTCAATGGCTTCCCGACCGGCGTCGAAGTGGCGCACGCCATGGTGCACGGCGGCCCGTTCCCGTCGACTTCCGACCCGCGCAGCACGTCGGTCGGCGCCACCGCCATCGACCGCTTCCTGCGTCCTGTGTGCTACCAGGATGCGCCGGAATGGGCGCTGCCATCGACCCTGGCCAACGACAATCCGCAAAACGTGCCGCGCGTAGTCGACGGCAAGATCCAGCCGGGCGCATAAGCCCGCGCGATCATGGTAAGGTGGGTCGCATGATGGAAACTGTGTACAAGACAGAACAGCCCAGCCGGGCTGACATTGATGCGCTCACCGGACCAGCGGTGCTGGAATTCGGTACCAACTGGTGCGGCTATTGCCGCGGCGCCCAGCCGGCCATCGCCGAGGCATACCGCGAGTATGCCAACATCCCGCACTTCAAAGTGGAAGACGGTCCCGGCCGAGTGCTGGGCCGTGCCTTCCGCGTCAAATTGTGGCCGACGGTCATCTTCCTGAAAGATGGCAAGGAAGTCGCCCGCGTCGTGCGTCCCGAAGACGCAGACGAGTTGCGCGAAGGCTTTGGCCAGATCTCCGGCAGCTAAGTTTGCGAGCGCTATCGCAGGATCCAGCGATACTCCATCTGCTGTCTACCCCGAACTGGTTTACCGTCCTCTGACCTGGGCCGGAACAACAAAAAAGCCTGAACCGTTTCCGGCTCAGGCTTTTCTGATAAATCTCTGGTGGTGATAGGTGGACTTGAACCACCGACCCTAGCATTATGAATGCTATGCTCTAACCAACTGAGCTATATCACCGCGCGGTCGTACATTGTAGCTTAATTTGGTGGTGATAGGTGGACTTGAACCACCGACCCTAGCATTATGAATGCTATGCTCTAACCAACTGAGCTATATCACCGCAAGGCCAGCATTATCGGTGCCTGGCATCAATCTGTCAAGGATTGATTTCATCGCCAGGTGTCGTTCCCCCAGGAAACGTGACAAAAGACCTGTTTCCGCTCCCTTCAAATGGTGCTTCCGTCCTAACCGAAAGAGGACAGCGTACTCATGCGCCAGCGTGATGACATTGGTTAAATGTTGATACTAATTGTGGAAAGGAAATAGGAGTGCCTTTCCAGATATTTTTGTGAATTAAAAGTAATAATATTTACAAATAATCATTGCTACCGGCACGCCGGAGTATTCAGGAGAGAGTTATGGCCACCATCACCGGAACTAATGGAAACGATGTTCTCGAAGGGACCTGTGGGAATGACACCATCAATAGCGGTAATGGTGACGACTGCGTCGATGGCGGTACGGGAAACGACTCCCTGAACGGTGGCGCTGGCAACGACACTCTTGATGGCGGCAGCGGTAGCGACCAGGTCAATGGCGGGGTTGGGAACGATACGTTGATATACAACGTCGTGGAGAACATGGCGAGTGGATCCAGGGACGTGTATACGGGCGGCGCTGGCGTGGACATCGTAAAACTTCAACTGAGCCAAGCTCAGTGGTGCGACTGTGATGTGCGCAAGGAGCTTGAAAACTACATTCAATTTCTCGCCACTGTGAAAATTAACGCGCAGGGCGAAGTGTCGAATGGGGCGGCCAGCGATTTCATCTTCCACTTTGGATCGTCTACGCTAACTGTGCAGATGATGGAGAAGTTAGTGGTAGAGGTTCAATCTGCTAAAGGAGACTATGCTCCCGTCGATTATCGCGCGTCCCTGATCAGCGGCAATGTGGAAGGAACCGTTATCGAGGCGGGAGGCGTCAGCAACGCAAATATTGGAACTCCGAATGCCACCGGCGTTCTGCACGCGGATGACCTGGATGGCGTCGACGATAGCTTTCAAGCTGTGGCAAACGGCACAGCAAGCTACGGCAATTACAGCGTCGACGCGCATGGCAAGTGGAACTATTCGCTGAACAACGCCAACACGCAAGTACAGTCGCTGGCAGCTGGGGACAGCATTACTGACAGCTTTACCGTGAGTAGTGCAGATGGTACTTCGCAACTCATTAAAATCACCATCACGGGGAATAACGATGCGCCGGTCGTTAGCGCGGCATTGGCATCGGAAGCTGCAGAAGGCAATGAGCGCTACGCGGTGAATCTGCTGGCTGGGGCAAGTGACGCAGATCGCGGTGAAACAGCTACGCTAAAGGTTGTCGGCGTCCGCTACTGCATTGATGATGGGCAAATCTCCGATGGCTTACCGCCAGGATTGAGTTTGCTTGACGGCCAACTGAGCGTGGATGCTGCGAGCACCGCCTTCAACCATATTGCGGCTGGGGCACATTCCACAATCGCGGTTAGCTACAACATCATGGATGCCCATGGGGCGATGGTCGCGCAGAGAGCGACGATCACGATCACCGGCACTAATGATGCGCCGGTTGTTACTGGCACTGTGACCGGTGCGGCGGCTGAAGACGGCGCTAAAGTAACGCTTTATGCTTTAGCCGATTCGTCGGATGTAGATGATGGAACGACGCTGTCTGTAGTGTCCGTGCCGAATACGCTGCCTCCAGGTGTCAGCTATAACTCGGAAAAGCACGAGTTCACACTGGACCCCAGCCATGTGGCCTATCAAAGTCTGGCTGCAGGCCAGACAAAGGAGGTAGTGGTCAGCTTCGGCGTATCCGATGGGTTGGCGACTGTCGCAGAGTCGGTGAAATTCATCGTTACAGGCACGAATGACACCCCGGTGGTCACGGCCCAGGTGACCGGCACGGCGATGGAAGATGGCGAGCTGGTGACGGTTGATGCGCTGGCTAACGCATCGGACGTGGACCAAGGAGCGACGCTCTCAGTGACCTCGTTGCCAACCGAGCTGCCAGCTGGTGTCAGCTACATCGCTGGATCGCACAGTTTCACACTCGATCCCACCAATGCGGCATATCAGAGTCTGGCCCAAGGCCAGACAAAGGATGTGGTGGTCAACTTTGAAGTGACCGATGGCATGGCGAATGTTGCGCAATCGGTGAAGTTCACGGTCACCGGCACCAATGATGCGCCGGTGGTGACGGCCCAGGTGACCGGCACGGCGATGGAAGATGGCGGGCTGGTGACGGTTGATGCGCTGGCCAACGCGTCGGATGTGGATCAAGGTGCAATGCTTTCGGTAGTGCCACCGCTGGGCGAGCTGCCGGCTGGTGTCAGCTACATCGCTGGATCGCACAGTTTCACACTCGATCCCACCAATGCGGCCTACCAGAGCCTCGCGCAAGGCCAGACAAAGGATGTGGTGGTCAACTTCGAAGTGACCGATGGCATGGCGAATGTTGCGCAATCGGTGAAGTTCACGGTCACCGGCACCAATGATGCGCCGGTGGTGACGGCCCAGGTGACCGGCGCGGCGATGGAAGATGGGGGACTGGTGACGGTTAATGCGCTGGCCAACGCGTCGGATGTGGACCAAGGAGCGACGCTCTCAGTGACCTCGTTGCCAACCGAGCTGCCAGCTGGTGTCAGCTACATCGCTGGATCGCACAGTTTCACACTCGACCCCACCGATGCGGCCTACCAGAGCCTCGCGCAAGGCCAGACAAAGGATGTGGTGGTCAACTTTGAAGTGACCGATGGCATGGCGAATGTTGCGCAATCGGTGAAGTTCACGGTCACCGGCACCAATGATGCGCCGGTAGTCACGGCCCAGGTGACAGACACGGCGATGGAAGATGGTGGGCTGGTGACGGTTGATGCGCTGGCCAACGCGTCGGATGTGGATCAAGGTGCAATGCTTTCGGTAGTGCCACCGCTGGGCGAGCTGCCGGCTGGTGTCAGCTACATCGCTGGATCGCACAGTTTCACACTCGATCCCACCAATGCCGCCTACCAGAGCCTCGCGCAAGGCCAGACGAAGGATGTGGTGATCAGCTTCGAAGTGACCGATGGCATGGCGAATGTTGCGCAATCGGTGAAGTTCACGGTCACCGGCACCAATGATGCGCCGGTGGTGACGGCCCAGGTGACCGCCACGGCGATGGAAGATGGGGGGCTGGTGACGGTTAATGCGCTGGCCAACGCGTCGGATGTGGACCAAGGGACCACGCTTTCGGTAGTGCCACCGCTGGGCGAGCTGCCGGCTGGTGTCAGTTATATCGCCGCATCGCACAGTTTCACACTCGACCCCACCGACGCGGCATATCAGAGCCTCGCGCAAGGCCAGACAAAGGATGTGGTGGTCAACTTCGAAGTGACCGATGGCATGGGGAATGTTGCGCAATCGGTGAAGTTCACGGTCACCGGCACCAATGATGCGCCGGTGGTGACGGCCCAGGTGACCGGCACGGCGATGGAAGATGGCGGGCTGGTGACGGTTGATGCGCTGGCCAACGCGTCGGATGTGGATCAAGGTGCAATGCTTTCGGTAGTGCCACCGCTGGGCGAGCTGCCGGCTGGTGTCAGCTACATCGCTGGATCGCACAGTTTCACACTCGATCCCACCAATGCGGCCTACCAGAGCCTCGCGCAAGGCCAGACAAAGGATGTGGTGGTCAACTTCGAAGTGACCGATGGCATGGCGAATGTTGCGCAATCGGTGAAGTTCACGGTCACCGGCACCAATGATGCGCCGGTGGTGACGGCCCAGGTGACCGGCGCGGCGATGGAAGATGGGGGACTGGTGACGGTTAATGCGCTGGCCAACGCGTCGGATGTGGACCAAGGAGCGACGCTCTCAGTGACCTCGTTGCCAACCGAGCTGCCAGCTGGTGTCAGCTACATCGCTGGATCGCACAGTTTCACACTCGACCCCACCGATGCGGCCTACCAGAGCCTCGCGCAAGGCCAGACAAAGGATGTGGTGGTCAACTTTGAAGTGACCGATGGCATGGCGAATGTTGCGCAATCGGTGAAGTTCACGGTCACCGGCACCAATGATGCGCCGGTAGTCACGGCCCAGGTGACAGACACGGCGATGGAAGATGGTGGGCTGGTGACGGTTGATGCGCTGGCCAACGCGTCGGATGTGGATCAAGGTGCAATGCTTTCGGTAGTGCCACCGCTGGGCGAGCTGCCGGCTGGTGTCAGCTACATCGCTGGATCGCACAGTTTCACACTCGACCCCACCGACGCGGCATATCAGAGTCTGGCCCAAGGCCAGACAAAGGATGTGGTGGTCAACTTCGAAGTGACCGATGGCATGGCGAATGTTGCGCAATCGGTGAAGTTCACGGTCACCGGTACCAATGATGCGCCGGTGGTGACGGCCCAGGTGACCGGCGCGGCGATGGAAGATGGGGGACTGGTGACGGTTAATGCGCTGGCCAACGCGTCGGATGTGGACCAAGGAGCGACGCTCTCAGTGACCTCGTTGCCAACCGAGCTGCCAGCTGGTGTCAGCTACATCGCTGGATCGCACAGTTTCACACTCGACCCCACCCATGCGGCCTACCAGAGCCTCGCGCAAGGCCAGACAAAGGATGTGGTGGTCAACTTTGAAGTGACCGATGGCATGGCGAATGTTGCGCAATCGGTGAAGTTCACGGTCACCGGCACCAATGATGCGCCGGTAGTCACGGCCCAGGTGACAGACACGGCGATGGAAGATGGTGGGCTGGTGACGGTTGATGCGCTGGCCAACGCGTCGGATGTGGATCAAGGTGCAATGCTTTCGGTAGTGCCACCGCTGGGCGAGCTGCCGGCTGGTGTCAGCTACATCGCTGGATCGCACAGTTTCACACTCGATCCCACCAATGCGGCCTACCAGAGCCTCGCGCAAGGCCAGACAAAGGATGTGGTGGTCAACTTCGAAGTGACCGATGGCATGGCGAATGTTGCGCAATCGGTGAAGTTCACGGTCACCGGCACCAATGATGCGCCGGTGGTGACGGCCCAGGTGACCGGCGCGGCGATGGAAGATGGGGGACTGGTGACGGTTAATGCGCTGGCCAACGCGTCGGATGTGGACCAAGGAGCGACGCTCTCAGTGACCTCGTTGCCAACCGAGCTGCCAGCTGGTGTCAGCTACATCGCTGGATCGCACAGTTTCACACTCGACCCCACCGATGCGGCCTACCAGAGCCTCGCGCAAGGCCAGACAAAGGATGTGGTGGTCAACTTTGAAGTGACCGATGGCATGGCGAATGTTGCGCAATCGGTGAAGTTCACGGTCACCGGCACCAATGATGCGCCGGTGGTGACGGCCCAGGTGACCGGCACGGCGATGGAAGATGGCGGGCTGGTGACGGTTGATGCACTGGCCAACGCGTCGGATGTGGATCAAGGTGCAATGCTTTCGGTAGTGCCGCCGCTGGGCGAGCTGCCGGCTGGTGTCAGTTATATCGCCGCATCGCATAGTTTCACGCTTGACCCTACTCATGCCGCCTATCAAGGGCTGGCTGTTGGGCAGACAAAAGATGTGGTGATCAATTACGGCGTTTTCGATGGCATGGCGACTGTCGCGCAATCGGCGAAGTTCACAATCACAGGAACTGACGACGCTCCTGTCGCAATGGCGGATACGATATTCGTATCGACTAACACTGCAGTTAGTATTTCAGTCGCCGCATTGCTTGGCAATGACACCGATATTGATGGTCACGCATTGACAATCACCAACGTTGACCTCGGTGTTGGAATTGACCACTTGAACCTGAATTCAAACACCGGCATGATCACCTTTGATAGTCTAGCCGGCACGACACCTGGCAGCTTCCAATACACAGTGTCCGATGGCGCTGGACGCACATCGACCGGGGCGGTAACAATCAATTTCCGATCGATCGATGCAGGTAATGGAAATAGTCACGACGAGATCAACCTATCATCGGAGAGCTATCAAGCGTCTTACATCGATGGCGGCAGCGGGCCAGATTCACTCACTGGCGGTGACGCTGGAGACGTCATCATTGGCGGTGCCAGCAATTCAACGGATACATTAATTGGTTCCGTAGGCAACGATTTTATTTCCGGCGGCGATGGTAACGACGATTTATCAGGGGGAGACGGAAACGACGTACTACGTGGAGGGAACGGCAATGATAAGCTAGATGGTGGCGCAGGAAGCGAGGATATGCTGGACTTCTCCGATGGCGGCACGGCCTTGAATTTCACGCTGGGCGCATCGACGGGCACTTCCAATGCCGGCGGTCTCGGCAACGATACCTACTCGAACATGGAGGGCGTAATCGGCACCAGCAAGGCCGACATCATCAATGGCAGCAGCAACAATGACGTCATCCGCGGTAGCGCCGGCGATGATGTGCTCGACGGAAAAGGCGGTAGCGACCTGCTCGACTTCTCTGACGGTACTGCGGGCATCAGTTTCCAGCTGGTGAACAATGGCGCCAATACCTTCTTCGACGCAAGCGCGGCGGGTCTTGGTAAGGATAAATACTCGGGGTTTGAGGGCGTGATTGGCACGGGCAAGGAGGACACCTTGACCGGTTCGAATTTGAACGATCAGTTGCGTGGCGGCGGCGGCGACGATGTGATCAACGGCATGGATGGCAGCGACCGTATCGTCGGCGGGGCTGGCGCCGACCTGCTGACCGGCGGCGCCGGAAATGACATTTTTGTCTTCGATGCGTCGCCCAATGCGGTTGACTTGATTACCGACTTCAATGCTTCTGGAACGGGGGCGAACTTCGACATGATCGAATTGTCGCGCTCTGCACTGGCAGGCATCACGACAATGGCAGGCAGCACCTTGTCAGCTTCCGAGTTTGTCTCATTTGCTGGTACCGGCGCTTCGGGTACCGTGGATGCATCAGTTCGGGTGATCTACGATAGCGTGACGGGCAATCTATACTTCGACGCCGATGGACAAGGTGCCGCCAACCGCACCCTGTTTGCAACGCTGACGCTCAACAATCCAGGCGATACGTTCGACCAGAACGATATCAAGGTCGGTTCTTGAGCCGCCAAGCAAACAGGTGACCATCATGAAACCGCTCTTTCAACTTCTTCGGCGCCCGTTGTTCTTCATTGCTGGCTTTTCTTTCGTGGTCAACTTATTGATGCTGGCCCCTGCGCTCTTCATGCTGCAAGTGTTCGACCGTGTACTGACCAGCCAAAGCAAGGAAACGCTGCTGGTATTGTTGCTGGGCATGGCGGTCGCCTTCGGCTTGATGTTGGTGCTCGATTATCTGCGCAGCCGCCTGCAGGGTGTGGTGGGCAATATAATTTCTGAGCAACTGTCGCCGGTCGTGACAAAAGTCGTGCTGGCCAAGTCGGCACATCGCACCGAGCGCGTGCCCTCCGAAGGACTGCGGGATGTGGCGACGCTGCGCCACCTTTTTTCGGCACATGGCCTGTTGGCACTGTTCGATACGCCTTGGGCGGTGGTCTATGTGGCCGTCATCTGGCTGGCGCATCCGGTGCTGGGCATGGCGGCAGCTGGCGCGTCGTTGCTGATGCTGGCCATGGCAGTGGTTAATGACCGCATCACACGGCGCGATATCGAAGCACTGCAGAAGGAAGCTGCCAGGGCCACCCGCTATCTCGAGTCGTCGATGCGCAACGCGGAAGTAGTGCAGTCGCTTGGCATGGGCAATGCACTGATCGCTCGTTGGCAAGACTTGAACGCAAGCGTTACCGCATTGCAGGGACCGACTGCCCGCAAGTCTGTCACGATGGCGGCCGTCACGCGCATGACCAGGCAGCTGGTGCAGGTCATGATGCAGGCGCTGGGCGCCTATCTGGTCATCAGCGGCGAGGGCACTTCCGGCATCCTGGTCGCCACCACAACCTTGCTGGGGCGCGCTCTGTCGCCGGTGGAGCAAGTGGTGGGCAGCTGGCGCGTGCTGGCGGAGGCGCGCCTGGGATTCGGGCGGCTGTCCGAATTGCTGGATGCAGCCGAGCGCGGGCCGGAACGCATGAAGCTGCCGGTGCCTACCGGGCGGCTGCAAGCGCAGGGACTGGTGTTCCGCCCGGCGCACAGCGAGCGGGCGATCCTGGCCGGCGTTTCCCTGAACCTGGAGCCGGGTGAATCGCTGGCCATCATCGGCGCCAGCGGCGCCGGCAAATCGACCCTGGCACGCCTGCTCACCGGCCTCTGGAAACCGAATGCCGGAACAGTGCGGCTGGACGACGTGGACATGGCCCAGTGGCCGCGTGAAGAGCTGGGCCCGTGGCTGGGCTACCTTCCGCAGGACGTTGAACTGTTCCCAGGCACGGTGGCCGACAATATCGCCCGCCTTGGCGCGGTCGATTCCGAAAAAGTGGTGCAGGCGGCACTGCTTGCCGGCGTGCATGCCCTGATTCTTGCGCTGCCGCAAGGCTACGACACGCCACTCGACGACATGGGGGCCGTGCTGTCGCCGGGCCAGCGGCAACGCATCGCCCTTGCCCGCGCCTTGTACGGCGATCCAAAGCTGCTGGTGCTGGACGAACCCAATTCCAACCTCGATGGCGCCGGTGAACTGGCGCTCGCCGACGCGCTGAAGGCGCTGCGCGGAAAAGTGACGGTCATCGTGGTCACGCATCGCAGCACCTTGGTGCAGCATATGGACAAAATGCTGGTGCTGGAGGCCGGACGCGCACAGCATTTCGGTACGGTGGCGGAAGTCATGCAGGCCATGCAGCCTGGCCAGCGCAGCACAGGCGCGCAGGTAGTGGCGATGGCGCGGACGGCGGATGGGAGGGCATCATGAACGGTATGGCATATTCCGTAACAGGGAGCGCTTCCCTCCAGCAGCATGCTGGCGAGGCGCACCACTTGATGCGCTGCGGCCTGGCGGTGGTCATCGGTGGCTTGCTTCCAGTGGCGGCCTGGATGGCATTCGCCCCTTTGTCTTCGGCGGTGGTGGCGCAGGCATATGTCAAGGTGGACCTGAACCGGCGCCCGGTGCAGCACGCGGAAGGCGGTATGGTACGCCAGGTGCTGGTACGCGACGGCCAGCACGTGCGGCAAGGCGAGCCACTGCTGGTGCTGGGTGATGTAGCGGTCGACGCCGACAAGAACCGGCTGGATTACCGCGTCATGGCAGAACGTGCCAGCCTGGCTCGGCTGGATGCCGAACAGGCGATGGCGCCGGCACTGGTTTTCCCGGCGGACGTGATGGCGGCGGCGAATGGCGATCCACGCTTGGCGGAGCAGATCGGAAAGGAGCGAGCGCTGTTCGCCGTGCGGCGCGAGGCGATGCTGGGGCAGGTTCGGCTGCTGCACTCGCAGCGCGACAAGGTGTCGGAGGAGATTGGGGCGCTGCGCGCGCAAATCACGCAGGCCAGCGAGTCGATGAAATTCCAGCAGGCCGATCTCGACAACAACAAGAAACTGCGCAAGGACGGCTTCGTGTCGGCCACCCGCATCACCCAGCTTGAGGGCGGGATTGCCGATTATGGCGTCAAGCTTGAGGAGCGGCGCTCTGAACTGGCGCGCGCCGAGCAGCGCACGGTGGACATCGACCTGCGCGTGCGCACGCTGGAAGGAGAATATCGGCAACAGGCCAGCGACCAGTTGAAGGTGGCAACGGCGCGGCTGTCGGAGATCGAGCAGGAGCAGCGCAAATCAGCCGATGCTTCGGCGCGCCAGGTCATCACGGCGCCTGCCAACGGCGAAGTGATTGGCTTGAAGTATTCGGCGCCCGGCACTGTGATTCCGCCGCGCGAGACGATCGCCGACATCGTGCCGGACGACACGCGCCTGGTGACAGAGGCGCGGATCCGGACCGAGGACATCAGCCGGATTGGACTAAGTCAACCGGCCGAAATCCGCTTCACGGCCTTCAAGTACCGCACCACGGGGCTGGTGCACGGTAAAGTGATCTATATCTCGGCCGACCGGCTGCTCGATCGCGCCACCGAGGTGCCATATTACTCGGTGCTGATTGAGGCGGATCCATCTTCTCTGGCCAAGGCTGGCGCCCTTAAATTGCTCGCTGGTATGCCGGCCGAGGTCTACATCGAAGGCGAGCAGCGTACGCCGCTGCAGTACCTTCTGGAACCGGTCACGCAGGTGTTGCGCCACGCGGTACGTGAGCGCTAGCAGAATCGGCTTACGCCTTGCTGATCGCTGCGAGTACTAGCTGTTGCAGTTGCTGCGCAGCGTCTGCGGCGCAGCAGTCGACCACGATCCTGTCCGGCATGGCACGCAGCCAGGTCAGCTGGCGCTTGCATAGCTGGCGGGTGGCGATGATGCCGGTTTCGCGCATTGCCGCGTAGTCGATGGTGCCGTCCAGGTATTCCCAGGCTTGGCGGTAGCCGACGCAGCGGATCGACGGCAGGCCCAGATGCAGGTCGCCGCGCGCGCGCAGGGTTTTCACTTCATCGAGGAAACCGGAAGCGAGCATGATGTCGAAGCGGCGTGCAATGCGTTCGTGCAGCCAGGCGCGGTCGGACGGTTCGAGGGCGAACGATGTTAGGTCGAAGGGCAGCTCCTCTTTCTCGCGCTGTGCCAGCAGTTCGGACATCGGCTTGCCTGACAAGGCATGGATTTCCAGGGCGCGCTGGATGCGCTGGGCGTCGGCGGGCTTGAGGCGGGCGGCGGTTTCGGGATCGACCTGCGCCAGGCGCGCGTGCATCGCTGGCCAGCCGATGCGGGCGGCTTCCTCGTCCAACTGCGCGCGCAGGGCTGCATCGGCGCCTGGCAGGTCGTCCAGGCCGTCGGCCAGGCCTTTGTAATACAGCATGGTGCCGCCGACCAGCAGCGGGACCTTGCCGCGTGCGCTGATCTCTGCTACCAGGCGCAGGGTGTCGGTACGGAACTGGGCCACCGAATAGGAATCCATCGGGTCGATGATGTCGACCAGGTGGTGCGGTACGGCGGCCAGTTCTTCCTTCGAAGGCTTGGCGGTGCCGATGTCCATGCCTCGATACACCAGCGCGGAATCGACAGAGATGATTTCGCACGGCACCTGCTGCGCGATGGCCAGCGCGGCGGCGGTCTTGCCGGACGCGGTCGGCCCCATGATGGCGACCGCCAGCGGGCGCTCGTTCAACTGCTCGTTCATTGCTTACTGTCCGCGCAGGAAGAGTTTATCCAGCGCGTTGATGTCGATCTGCACCCAGGTCGGGCGGCCGTGGTTGCACTGGTCGGCGCGCTCGGTGGCTTCCATGTGGCGCAACAGGGCGTTCATTTCCGGCACGGCCAGGATGCGGTTGGCGCGCACGGCGGTGTGGCAGGCGAGGGTGCCGAGCAGCTCGTTGCGGCGCTCGATCAGCACGCGCGAGCCGCCATACTCGCGCACGTCGCGGATCACGTCGCGCGCCAGGGTCTGCGCGTCGGCGTTCTTCAGCAAGGCAGGTACGGCGCGCACTGCCAGCGTAGTGGGCGACATCACGGCGATGTCGAAGCCGAGCGTCTTCAGCGTGTCGCCGTGTTCCTGGACCGTCCCCACCTCCACTGCGTCGGCGTAGAAGGTGACCGGGATCAGCAGGTTCTGCACCGACATTTCGGTGCCATCGATCTGGGCGTCCAGTGCGTTCTTCAACTGTTCGTACAGGATGCGCTCGTGCGCAGCGTGCATGTCGACCAGCACCAGGCCTTTGCTGTTCTGGGCCAGGATGTAGATGCCGTGCAGCTGCGCCAGCGCAAAGCCGAGCGGGAATTCTTCGCCTGCCATCTGCGCCGGCGAGGCGCTGATCGGCGCCGCTTGCGGCAGCGTGTACTCGGAAGTGGCGCGGAAGCCGTTGCCGCCGTCCGCTGGAGTCGCGCCAGGGACGAAATTGTCGCGCGGGTCGTTCGACCACAGGGCGCCGTAGCGTTCCGTGCTCTGGGCCACGCCGCCCGTGCCCGTGCCTGGGCCGCCGAACGGCGATGGCGAGAACGTCGGGCGGTATTCGGGATTCAGGATCGAGCCGAAGCTGGTCTGTTGCTGCGGGCGCCAGACCGGACCCGATGCCTGCAGGTTGTCGGAGGCCGGCAACGGCGAAGGCACGCTGCCGTGCGAGGTGGCCGAAGTTGCGGCCAGCGCGCGCTGCACGGCGTGGAACACGAATTGGTGCACGGCGCGGCCATCGCGGAAGCGCACTTCGATCTTGGATGGGTGTACGTTCACGTCGACCAGCGCAGGGTCGAGGTCGAGCGCCAGCACATAGGACGGATAGCGGTCGCCGTGCAGCACATCCTCGTAAGCGGCGCGCACGGCGTGTACCAGCAGCTTGTCGCGCACGAAGCGGCCGTTGACGTAGAAGTACTGGCTGTCGGCGCGGCCCTTGGAAGCAGTCGGCAGGCCGGCAAAGCCGTGGATGCGCAGTACGCCCGAGCCTTCGTCCAGGGCCAGGCGTGCTTCTTCGAAATTGCTTCCCAGGATTTGCGCGCTGCGCCTGGCCATGTCGCTGACCATCCAATGGTCGACCGTCTTGCCATTGTGGCTAAGCGTGAACGATACGTCGGGACGTGCCAGGGCGATGCGGCGAACCACTTCCGCGCAGTGGCCAAATTCGGTCTGTTCGGATTTCAGGAACTTGCGGCGCGCCGGGGTGTTGAAATACAGGTCGCGCACGTCAATCGTCGTGCCGGGGGCGCCGGAGGAGGGCACCACGGTGCCTTCGTGCGAGCCTTCCAGCTCCCAGGCGTGGGCGCCGTCGGCAGTGCGGGAAGTCAGGGTGACTGCGGCTACCGAGGCGATCGAAGCCAGGGCCTCGCCGCGGAAGCCGAGGGTGCCGACGTTTTCCAGGTCGTCCAGCGAGGCGATTTTCGAGGTCGCATGGCGCGCCAGGGCCAGCGGCATCTGGTCGGGCGGGATGCCGCGGCCGTTATCAGTAATGCAAATACGCTTGACGCCGCCTTCTTCCAGCCGCACGGTGATCTGGGTCGAACCGGCGTCCAGGGCGTTTTCCAGGAGTTCCTTGACAACGGCCGATGGGCGCTCGACCACCTCGCCGGCGGCGATCTGGGAAATCAGTTGGTCGGGGAGGGCCCGGATCGGGCGGGGCGGAGTTGGGGCATTCATGGGCAAGATTATAACGGTAGCCGGTGGTGTCAGGCTCCGGCACGCAACACGCTAAGCGTGTCGCATGCCGGGTGCTTACCCCAGGAAGTTATTTTGCCTCGCGCACCGGGATCGGCACGTTGCACAGGTCCACATGGCCGGCCGCATACTTGGTCCATGGCCCACCGCGGTTGCGCTGGGCTTCGATCACGGACTTGAAGCTGGCCGACTCGGTGCGCATCACTTCGAACTTCGAGCGCTCGGCTTCCGGCACGTCGGCTGCCAGCTTGACCGACTTGATCGGCACCCACTGCTCCTCCTTCTCGAACATGCCCATCGGCGCCGGGCCGCGCGGCAGTACGGACAGCAGCGGCATGCCGCTGACGATGCGTCCCACCACGGTGATGTTGCGGTCCAGGTGGCGCGGCGAGTTGCCGATTACCGTGTACAAGGTGCCGCCGTTGCCGCTGTCGGATTCATTGCCGCGCGCCACGCCAACCATGCCGTAGCAATGCGCCAGCCAGGCCTGGCCGGTTTTCGGGTCGCGTGCGGAAGGGAAACCGTTGGAGTGGCCTACCTGCGGCGCATAGCCGTCCTTGTCCGGCAGGCGGGTGAACTGGGTGTCGTTCTTCATCGGTACCGTGAATTCCTGCTCCAGCCTGGCCTTGGCGGTGCCGATCGCCTTTGGCTTGTCTTCGCGCGGATCGCCCCACTGCACCACGAAATTGTCCTGCGTGCGATAGATCCACAGTCCGTCCCAGTAGCCTTCCCTGGCCATGGTTCGGATATTGGCAGCGTGGTTGGGCGCGAAGGCCGGCGCCAGTTCGATGATGACGCGGCCGGCTGGCAGGTCCATGTACAGGGTGTTGGCCGGATCCAGTTGGCGCCAATCGGCTTGCGGCGATGCCTTGACGATGTCGCTGACGGTCGGCCTGGGCGGTAATTCTTTCGAGGGCGCGGCCACGGCGGCCAGGGGTAAGGCCAGGGCAAGGACGGCGGGCGTGATGGACTTCACTAAGGTCTCCTTTGTGGGGGTTCTAAGCTGGTGCTAAGATGCCGGGCAATTTTAGCCTGTAAGATAGACAGTTTGGTATCATTCCCGCCGCAACCTTTTGGGATTTAATAAATGGATTTCGTTCAATTGCTGGACATGCTGGTGCACGTAGACAGTGCGATGGATAAACTGATTGCGCAATACGGCATGTATATTTATGCGCTGCTGTTCGCCATCGTCTTCTGCGAGACTGGCCTGGTTGTGCTGTTTTTCTTCCCCGGCGATACGCTGCTGTTCATCGGAGGCGCCTTCTGTGCCAGCGGCCAGATGAACCTCGGATTGCTGATGTTCCTGCTGGCGACTGCCGCAATTCTGGGCAATACCACCAATTACTGGATCGGCGAAGCCATCGGCCAGCGGGTATTTACCCACGATTACCGCTGGATCAACAAGGATGCCTTGCGGCGCACCCACGAGTTCTTTGAAAAGCATGGCGGCAAGACCATCATCCTGGCCCGCTTTGTGCCGGTAGTGCGCACTTTCGCGCCGTTCGTGGCCGGCGTGTCGGACATGACCCATGCCCGCTTCCAGCTGTTCAACATCGTCGGCGCCGTGGCCTGGGTGGTGTCCCTGTGCGTGGCGGGTTACATCTTCGGCAACACTCCCTTCGTGCGCGACCACCTGAGCACCATCGTGCTGTTCGGCGTTGGCGTGGCGGTGGTGCCGATGGCACTGGGCGGCGCCTGGAAACTGGGCCGCCGCATGCTCAAGCGTTAAGCCTCTCAAGTTTTCCCATAGCGCAACCGTTAACCGGAGTAACAGTCTCTCCTCCGGATTTAACATGCGTAACTTGATCGCCCTGTCGGCCTGTTGTCTTGTCATCGGGACAGCAGGCGCCGCCGATCCCGTCACCGCGCCTTCCAAAGGCGTGCCGAATATTCGCCCGAACCTGGCCGCAGCTGCTGCGGCTGACAAGGCGAATGTCGAAAAGGATGCCAGTTCGGCCAGCGGGCCAAAGTACGTTCCGCCGGTAAGGAAGAATCGCACTGCGTCTGCATCCGCCGCTGCGCAGCGCGAGGAAGAAGCGCGCGCCGAAGCGGAATTGTCGGAGAAGATTGCCCAGCGCTTGGCTGAAATGCGTGCCAACCAGGCCGCGCGCATGGCTGCCGCCGAAAAGGCGCGCAAGCAGAAGGCCGTCAAGGCCGCCGCTGCCGAAGTGGCGGCCAAGGCGCCGCCGCCGCGCGTGTATGGCACCCATTGGACGTATGAAGGCGAATCAGGTCCTGCCAACTGGTCCAAGATCAACTCCGACTGGGCGAAATGCTCGACGGGCAGCCGCCAGTCGCCGATCGATATCCGCGACGGCATGAAGGTGGACCTGGAGCAGATCGCCTTCGATTACCGCCCATCCGGTTTCAACGTGACCGATAACGGCCATACCGTGCAGGTGATGGTCAGCCCGGGCAACTACCTGAGCGTGGCGGGCCGCACCTACGAGCTGCAGCAGTTCCACTTCCATCGCCCGGCCGAGGAACGCGTCAACGGCAAGGGTTTCGAGATGGTGGTGCACCTGGTACACAAGGATCCGGAAGGCAGGCTGGCAGTGCTGGCGCTGCTGCTGGAACGCGGCAAGCCGCAGCCGACCATCCAGACCGTATGGAACAACCTGCCGCTGGAAAAGGGCGACACGGCTACGCCGAGCATCGTGCTGGACCCGAACGACATGCTGCCGCAGCGCCGCGACTACTATACTTTCATGGGATCGCTGACCACGCCGCCATGCACCGAAGGCGTGCTGTGGCTGGTGATGAAGGAGCCGGTGCAGGCATCGCCGGCGCAGTTGGCCTTGTTCAGCCGCCTGTATCCGTTCAATGCGCGTCCGATCCAGGCCAGCTCCGGCCGCATGATCAAGGAATCAAACTGATGGTGTGAAGGCCGGTCCATTCGGCGCCGGCCTGCAGCACTTGCTTGTCGACCCGGGCCGGCTCGATGCAGACGAAGCGGCGGTAGTCGCTGTCGTCCATGTCGGCGGCAGCTGCCGCGCCTTGCGCGCCCGGGTTCCACACCACCCATTCCGAAAAGCCTTGCTGCTCCAGTTGCAGCGTGCCAGCGCCGGTGTCGAGGCGCAGCTGCGGCGTTGCGGGCCGAATGTCGTCCAGGGCGCCGGTGAAAGGCATGCCGTCCAGCGTGGCCTTGTCGAATTCCCCTACTGCGAAATAAGTGTGCAGGGCGCCGGCCCAGCTGAATTCCTGCTGGCTGGTGTTGCGCACGGTGTAGCGGATCTGCAGCGCGTTGGCTTTCAGGTCGAAGCGCAGGCTCAGTTCGAAGGCACGCGGCCAGGATTGGAAGTGGTTGCGCGGCAGGTCGCTTTGCGCCAGCGCCAGTTCGGCCCAGTCGTTGGCCTGCTCGACGATGCGCCAGGTGGAAGTGCGGGCGAAGCCGTGGCGCAGGCCGTCGCCCCGCGTGGCGAATTGCGGGAAGATGACCGGCACCCCGCCGCGGATGGCGGCGCTGCCGTCGAGCGCTGAACGCTGGCTCAGGAACAGGCGCTCCTTGCCGTCCGCAGTCTTCCACGACATCAAATGCGCACCGAACAGGGAAATGGTGGCTTCGGCGCCTTCGGGTGTGGAGATGCGGACTTCGTTCATGTGCTTTCCCTATGTGAGGCGGTTCTTCGACAGCGGCGGGTTCTTGGCGAAATAGCGGCGGATGCCTTTGACAATGGCGTCCGCGATCTTGTCCTGGTAATCATCGTCCAGCAGGCGCGCTTCTTCTTCCGGGTTGGAGATGAAGGCGGTTTCGATCAGGATCGATGGAATGTCCGGCGCCTTCAGCACGGCGAAGCCGGCTTGCTCGACCGAGCCTTTATGCAGCTTGTTGATGCCGCCGATTTCACCCAGCACAGCCTTGCCGACCTTCATGCTGTCGTTGATCTGGGCCGTGGTGGAAAGGTCGAACAGCACGCTGGCCAGTTGCGGGTCGTGGCCCTTGGCATTGGCGCCGCCAATCAGGTCGGCCTGGTTTTCCTTGTCGGCCAGCCAGCGCGCGGCGCTCGAGGTCGCGCCTTTTTCGGACAGCACGAAGACGGAGGAGCCGCGGGCGCTGGTTTTCACGAAAGCATCGGCGTGGATCGAGACAAACAGGTCGGCGTCGACCTTGCGCGCCTTTTCCACGCGCTTGCCGAGCGGGACGAAATAGTCGCCGTCGCGCGTGAGCATCACGCGCATGTTGGGGTGGTCTTCGATCTTGTCTTTCAGGCGCTTGGCGATGGCCAGCACGATGTCCTTTTCACGGCTGCCGCGCGCGCCCATGGCACCGGGGTCCTCGCCGCCGTGGCCGGGATCGAGGGCGATGGTAAGCATGCGCACCATTTTCTCCTGGCCGGATTTCTGGCCGGGCTTGTGATGTGCGGGCGCCGGCTCGGGTTCGCCGGGAACGAGCTTGCCGGACTGGCCGGCGAGGGCGGGCGATTGGCCGGGCGCGCTGGCGCCGGTGCCTGGTGCTGGCGTGGCGGTGCCGGGCTGGCCGGATGGCGGGGCAGATGCGATGGACGGGCTGCCAGCGCCCTCGGCGTTGCTGCTGGCGCTGCCCTGGCCCGACGCAGCCGGCTGGCCGGCGAGTGCGGGCTGGCCCGCTGTGCCGGCCTGGCTGCCTGGGGCCGGGCGCTGGGACGATCCGGCGGCAGGGGGCTGAGGATTGGCGCTGGCGGCCTTCTCATCCTGCGACCACTCGCCCTTCTCGATCATCGCCGCGATCGGATCGACTGCCTTGACCGGGTAGAGGTCGAAGATCAGGCGATGCTTGTAGGTGCCGACCGGCTCCAGCGTGAACACCTGCGGCGTGACTTTCTCTTTCAGGTCGAACACCAGCCGCACCACATTCGGGCGGTTCTGGCCGACGCGCACTTCCTTGATGTACGGGTCGTTCGACTCGATCTTGGCGACCAGGCTTTTCAGCGTGGAGTTCAGTACCAGGCCTTCAATGTCCACCACCAGCCGGTCCGGATCGGGAACCAGGAAGTGCTTGACCTTGAGGTCGGTGTCGTTTTCCAGCGTGACGCGGGTGTAATCCTCCGCCGGCCACACGCGCACAGCCAGGATCTGCGCAGCTTGCGCAGACATGGGGGCGAGCACGGACAGGAGCAGCGTCCCGCCGGCCTTGAGCACCGTGCGGCGACTTACAGGTTTGGAGCGAATTGGAGGCGTTGCAGGCATGACGTACCAAGAGCGGAAGACGGCTGCAATTCTACATCACGTCCGGACCCGGCTACAGAGAGGAAAACGTGAAGGTCGGGGGGCGGCAACACGCCGTCGGCCTTCTCCGGCCATTCGACGATGCAAACGTTCTCGCGATTGAATTCCTCGCGGAAGCCGGCATCGAGGAATTCTTCCGGGCTGCCCATGCGGTACAGGTCGAAATGCACCACGTTGGCCAGCTTGCCGTCGACCTTCACGCGGTAAGGCTCGGACAGGGTATATGTCGGGCTTTTCACAGGTCCCACGTGGCCGGCAGCATGCAGCAGTGCGCGCGTCAGGGCGGTCTTGCCGGCGCCCAGGTCGCCGTGCAGGTAGATCGCCATGCCGGGCAGCAGGGCGCGCGACAGCGCGGCGCCTAGCGCCGCGGTACCGGCTTCGTCGTGGAGATGGGATTTAAAGTGCTGCATCGAATAAAATGATGGTTTGGATTTCCCCGCATTGTAAGGCCGTGCCACTCTCCCAAGCCAATTTAGACGAATTAGCCAGCCGCATCAAGGCATGGGGGCAGGAACTCGGCTTCGCGGAAGTGCGGATCGCCGATATCGACCTGTCCGCCGCCGAGGCGGGGCTGCAAGCCTGGCTGGATGCAGGCATGCACGGCGATATGGACTATATGGCAAGTCACGGCATGAAACGCGCCCGTCCGGCGGAGCTGGTGCCCGGCACGGTGCGCGTGATCACCGCGCGCATGAATTACCTGCCCGGCGCGGCCGACGAGGGCTGGCGCGAACGGGAAACGGCGCGCCTGTCCGATCCCACGCAGGCCGTCATCTCGGTATATGCCCGCGGCCGCGACTACCACAAGGTGTTGCGCGCGCGGCTGCAGCAGCTGGCCGACAAGGTCAGTGCGGCCGTCGGCGAATTCGGCTACCGGGTGTTCACCGACTCGGCGCCGGTGATGGAGCTGCCGCTGGCGGAAAAGTCGGGCCTGGGCTGGCGCGGCAAGCACACCTTGCTGATCAATCGCAGCGCGGGCTCCATGTTCTTCATGGGCGAGATCCTGGTCGACCTGCCCTTGCCCGTCGATGAGCCGACCGGCGCGCACTGCGGCCAGTGCACGGCCTGCATCGATGTTTGCCCGACCCAGGCCATCCTCGGTCCTGGCAAGCTGGATGCGCGGCGCTGCATTTCCTACCTGACCATCGAACTCAAAGGCGCGATCCCGGAGGATCTGCGGCCCTTGCTGGGGAACCGCGTCTACGGCTGCGACGATTGCCAGACCGTCTGCCCCTGGAACAAGTTCGCCCAGCGGGCTACCTTGCCGGATTTCGACGAGCGCCACGCCCTGGGCAGCGCCGGCATGATCGAGCTGTTTGCGTGGTCCGAGGAAGAATTCAACCGCCGCATGGAGGGCAGCCCGATCCGCCGCATCGGCCATGAACGCTGGCTGCGCAACCTCGCGGTCGGGCTAGGCAACGCGGCGCGCATGGGCGCCAAGAGCGACCCGGCCATCCTGGCCGCGTTGCAGGCGCGCCGCGGCCACCCGTCGGAACTGGTGCGCGAGCACGTGGAGTGGGCGCTGCGCCAGCACTAGGATCAGCGCCCCGTCCTGTTTCACTTCAGCAGTCCCGCCAGTTCGACCGCGGTCTTGACCTGCATCTTGTCGAAGATGTGGGCGCGGTGCACTTCGACGGTGCGCATCGAGATGCCCAGCTCGTCGGCCACCACCTTGTTCATCTTGCCGGCCAGGATCAGGTCCAGCACCTCGCGTTCGCGGCTGGAGAGCGTGGCCAGGCGCGCCTGCACGGCTGCCTTGCCGCTGGCCAGGCGCGAGGCGGCCAGGCCTTCCTGCACGCGGTCCATCAACTGGTTGTCGTTGAAAGGCTTTTCGAAGAAGTCGAAGGCGCCGCGCTTGAGCGTATCGACCGCCATCGGCACGTCGCCGTGGCCGGTCAGGAAAATGACGGGCAGGCGCGCCGTCAGCCCGCGCGCCGCCAGTTGGTCGAACGCTGCCACGCCGCTGATCTCGGGCATGCGCACGTCGAGCAGCACGCAGTCGCCTTCCGGGTCGAAGGCGCCGCCCTGCGCGAAGGCCAGGAAGGCGGCGGCGCTTTCGTATGTGGTTGCTGCGATGCCGCGCGAGGACGCGAGCCACGACAGCGCATCGCGCACTACGGCTTCATCGTCAACGATATGTAGCATTCTGGGTCTCCCGAATTTGCTCTATTGGGCGCCGCCTGCGACCGGCAGCGTGAAAGTGAATATGGTACCGCCTTGCGGGTTGTCGCGGTGGGTCAATGTGCCGCCGTGGAACTCGATCGCGGTGCGGCAGATGTTGAGGCCCATGCCCATGCCTTCCGCCTTGGTCGAGAAGAAAGGCGAGAACAGGCGCTCGGCCACGTCCTGCGGAATGCCGTGGCCATTGTCAATGACCTGCACCACCACCATGCCGGCCAGCGGATCGTTTTCCGCCAGCACGCGCAGCACGCGTTTCAGCGGCTGCACGTCGGCCATGGCTTCGATGCCGTTGCGGGTCAGGTTCAGCAGCACCTGTTCGATCAGGAGGCGGTCGGCGCGCACCAGCGGCAGCAATTCCGGGATCTCGATCTGCAGCGAAACGTGGTGCTGGCGCGCCTGCAGTTCGATCAGCACCAGGATGGAGTCGAGCATCGATTGCAGCGCCACGTCCTGCCGCTCCGATTCGCGGTTCTTCACGAATTCGTGCACGCTGCGGATGATCTGGCCTGCGCGCTGTGCCTGCGCGCCGGCTTGCTCCAGCGCGGGCTTGAGCATGCCCGCATCGCCGCCGCGCGCAAGGATGTTCAGGGCGCCCGTGGTGTAGCTCGAAATGGCAGCCAGCGGCTGGTTCAGCTCGTGCGCCAGCATGGAAGCGATTTCGCCCATGGTGGCCAGGCGCGCGCTGGCCTGCAGCTTTTCCTGGTGCTGGCGGTTCAATTCCTCCATGCGCTTGCGGTCCGAGATGTCGAGGATGGAACCCATGTAGCCGGTGTGGCGGCCTTCCTTGTCCACCAGCGGCGCTTCGAACACCAGTACCGGAATGCGGGTGCCGTCGGGGCGCTGGAACAGGGTTTCGAATTCGGGGGTGACCGAGCCGGCCAGCACATTGGCCAGGCGGTGCTGGTATTCCTCCATGACGTCCGGCGCCCAATACGGCATGGGCGGCGAACGCCCGATCAGTTCTTCCGCCGGGTAGCCCACCATCTGGCAGAAGGCGGGATTGACATAGGTGATGCGGCCTTCCAGGTCGCGCGCGCGCAGGCCGGTCACCAGCGAATTTTCCATCGCGGTGCGGAAAGTCATTTGCTGCCGCAGTTCGCCTTCTGCCGCCAGCCGGCGCGAAATGTGGCCCCATAGTGCGAACAGGCTCCATAACAGGGCAAGAGAGAGCGCGATGACGGAGCCGACCAGCAGGTTGGGCAGCAGCTTCGGCTCGCTTTTCACGCTGTCCGTCATCAGGGTAATGGTGGCGCCGGGCAGGTCGAGGGCGCGCTTGTGGGTGTAGACGCCGTGGCCCGGGCCGGCCGAACTGCGGCGCGCCAGCACCTTGTCGTCGCGGTCGAGCAGCGAGATCTGGTTATCCTGGGCGAACCACCACGGCACCATTTCGTCGAGCAGGCTACTGAGCTGGAAAGTCGCTACCAGGCTGCCGATCCACTGGTCGCCGCGGTAGATCGGGAACAGCAGGTCCATTTTCAGCGCGTCCGGCGCGGCGTCGCCGCCAATCGGCTCCGGTTCGGCGTAGACGGGAGTGTGCGTGCGGCGCGCATGGTCCTGCGCCGCCAGCGCGGCTGAACCGAGCATGGCGTCGCCGGCCGGACTGGCCGGGGTGCCTTCGCTGGCCACGACGATGCGCCCTTTGGAATCGACCTGGACCACGCTTTTCAGCTCGGCGCCGTTTTTCAGCATGCGCCCCATGCGCTGCTGCACGTCGGCCGGCGCCAGGTGGCCGGCGGCGATTTCATTGGCCAGGCCGCGCAGGCTTTCTTCGTGGCGGCCAAGCTGGAAGCGGATCGATTGTTCGACCCACAGGGTATCGGCGATCAATTGCTCCTGCCGCTCGTTGCTCTCGAGCTGGCGCGCCTGCCAAGGGAGCCAGAACACGATGGCGACGAATAGCAGCACCAGGACTACCGGCAGCAGCCAGCGTATGGAAAAGGGCAGGGATATGCGTTTCAACATGCGCCGAGGGTAGCGAATCCAGTTGCTGCTTGTATTGTGGGTTTCCACAGTTGTGTGCCACCATTCCGCTGAAGACAATATAAAGTGAGAATAATAATGCACCAAAATCGCCGGGAGACCTTATGCATTTGAAGTCCCTCCTGGCCGCCTTCGGCGCGGCCGCACTTGTCACGTCCCAAGCATTCGCTCAGGCGCCCATCGTCATCAAATTCAGCCACGTCGTCGCGCCGGACACGCCCAAGGGGCAGGCGGCGGAGCGCTTCAAGCAGCTGGCGGAGAAGGCCACCGGCGGCCGCGTCAGGGTCCAGGTCTACCCGAACAGCCAGTTGTACAAGGACAAGGAAGAACTGGAAGCGCTGCAGCTGGGCGCGGTGCAGATGCTGGCCCCGTCGCTGGCCAAGTTCGGTCCGCTCGGCGTGAAGGAATTCGAGGTGTTCGACCTGCCGTACATCTTCCCCAACAAGACCGCGCTGTACAACGTGACCGAGGGCCCGATCGGCAAGTCGCTGCTGAAGAAGCTCGAGACCAAGGGCATTACCGGCCTGGCTTACTGGGACAATGGCTTCAAGGTCATGTCGGCCAACCGCCAGCTGCGCGTGCCGGCCGATTTCAAGGGCCTGAAGATGCGGATCCAGTCCTCCAAGGTGCTGGACATCCAGATGCGCGCGCTCGGTGCAGTGCCGCAATCGCTGGCCTTTTCCGAAGCGTATATGGCGCTGCAGACCGGCGTCGTGGATGGCACCGAGAACCCGCCCTCGAACATGTACACGCAAAAGATGCATGAGGTGCAAAAGCACCTGACCATCTCCAACCACGGCTACCTGGGCTACGCCGTCATCGTCAACAAGAAGTTCTGGGACGGCCTGCCGTCGGACATCCGCGGCAAGCTCGAAGGCGCCATGAAGGAAGCCACCACTTACGAAAAAGCCATCGCCCAGCGCGACAACGATATGGCGCTGGAAGCGATCCGCAAGTCCGGCAAGACCCAGATCTACAACCTGAGCGCGCAGGAACAGGCCCTGTGGCGCAATGCCCTGCTGCCGGTGCAAAAGCAGATGGAAGAGCGCATCGGCAAGGACCTGATCCAGGCCATCAATCGCGAGACAGCAAAATAAGTCCGCTGTCAAGTTGCTCAAAATAAATAACGATATTCGGAAAAAGATCGGTTACTATGGCCACGCCCCCGAACGGTGCGACTTGCACCATGATGGTTAAGGGCACAGGATTTAGTGGGGAGTGAAGAAGAAGAACAAGCGGCGCGGCCGCGGATCATAGAGGAGACACGCTGCCTGACAGTATGCTGTTGGCCGCCGCCACAAGCGGGGTTAAATGGCCGGGGTGGTGACAAAAAAGATTCAAGACGCACCTGCGGGTGCGTTTTTTTTTGCCCTATCCTGGCGCGCTGGTGTAGCATGATTGCCACAGTTTTATTGGAGTAAGCGTGACCGAAAAACAACATGTTGGCAGGGACTTCAGCGCCATCATCCATCTCCCGTTCGGCGCCATGGGCGTCGGCACGGCCGGCGCGGTCGTGACGGAAATGTTCTACCTGCCCGGCGACACGCCGGAAAAATCGCCCACCAATGCGCTGGCCGAACAAGCCGTGCAGCAGCTGCTGGCCTATTGCGACGATGCCGACTACGCCTTCGACCTGCCGCTGGCAACGCGCGGCAGCGAGTTCCAGCGCCGCGTGTGGCAAGCGCTGCGCGAAATCCCGCGCGGCCAGGTGCGCACCTATGGCGAGCTGGCCAGGCACCTTGATTCGGTGGCGCGCGCGGTGGGGCAGGCTTGTCGCAGCAATCCCTTCCCGCCGCTGGTGCCATGCCACCGCATGATGGGCGCCAGCAGCCTGGGCGGCTTTGCCGGCAGCGACGACCAGAACGGCTTCACCCTCGGCGTGAAGCGCTGGCTGCTGGCCCACGAAGGACATAAAGAGTATCAATGGCAGCAGGCAACCTTGCTCTGATTGACGAGTTCTGCGACAGCCTGTGGCTGGAGGACGGGCTGTCCAAAAACTCCCTGGATGCCTACCGGCGCGATTTGACGGCCTTTGCCAAATGGCTGGAAACGGCGCGGCCCTCGGTCGGCAGCCTGCATGCAGCCGGCACGGCCGACCTGCAAGCCTATTTCGCAGCCCGCCACGCAGACACCAAGGCCAGCTCGGCCAACCGCCGCCTGTCGGCCCTGAAGCGCTTCTACCAGTTGGCGCTGCGCCAGCGCCAGATCGCGCAAGATCCCTGCCTGCGCATGGCATCGGCCAAGCAGCCGCTGCGCTTCGTCCATACCCTGAGCGAAGCGCAGGTGGAAGCGCTGCTGGCTGCGCCGGACTTGCGCACGCCGCTGGGCATCCGCGACCGCACCATGCTGGAACTGATGTACGCCAGCGGCCTGCGCGTGTCGGAGCTGGTGGCGTTGAAGACGCTCGAGCTGAGCATGAACGACGGCGTGCTGCGCATCACCGGCAAGGGCGCCAAGACGCGCCTGGTGCCGTTCGGCGAACAGGCGCGCTTGTGGATCGAGCGCTACTTGCGCGAAGCGCGCGGTGTCATCCTCGACGGCAAGCAGGACGATGCGCTCTTCATCACCGGCCGCGGCGGGCCGATGACGCGGCAAATGTTCTGGGTCGTGGTGAAAAAGCAGGCCTTGAAGGCTGGCATTACCGCACCGCTGTCGCCGCACACGCTGCGCCACGCCTTCGCCACGCACCTGCTGAACCATGGCGCCGACCTGCGCGTGGTGCAGTTGCTTTTAGGCCACTCCGACATTTCCACCACACAGATCTATACCCATGTTGCCCGCGAGCGTCTGAAGCAGATTCATGCGCTACATCATCCGCGCGGATAATTTCGTTTGCGCAGCGCCGCCAATCGGCCTAATGTAGGCTTTCAGGAGGTATTTCCATGGCAAAGACGAATTTCGCATTCGAGAAACGCCAGCGAGAGCTGGAAAAGAAGCGCAAGGCTGAGGAAAAAGCGCAGAAAAAACTTGCATCCAAGAACCGGCCAGCCGACGAGCAGGATGCCGACGAGGCCGGCTACGAAACCGAAGAGACCGACACCACCAGTCCAGAATAGCCGAGCCCGTGTCACACTTGGGGCGTGACCCCATGGTGTGACACGGGCTCGGCTATTTGGCGGGCCGTCGGGCGAAACTGCTTACGCGGCTTCGGCTACGCTGGATTGTTCGGCGGCGGCTGCGTCGTCGTGGTGGCCGCGGCGCAGCCAGCGCTTGGCGCGCTTGCCGAAACTGTCGAGGTAGGTGTAGGCCACGGGCACCACGACCAGCGTCAGCAGGGTGGAGGTGATCACGCCGCCAATCACTGCCCGGCCCATCGGCGCCTGGGTTTCCCCGCCTTCGCCGAGGCCGATCGCCATCGGCAGCATGCCGAAGATCATTGCCAGGGTCGTCATCAGGATGGGACGCAGGCGCACCTGGCCGGCCGCCATGAGGGCGTCGAACTGGCTCATGCCGTCGCGCTGGCCGTGGTTGGTGAAGTCCACCAGCAGGATCGCGTTCTTGGTCACGAGGCCCATCAGCATGATCACGCCGATCACGGAGAACACGTTCAGCGTGGAGCCGGTCGCCAGCAGCGCCACCAGCACGCCGATCAGCGACATCGGCAGCGATACCATGATCGCAATCGGCTGCAGGAAGCTGCCGAACTGCGACGCCAGCACGATGTAAATGAACACCACGGCGATGCTCAGCGCCGTGATGGCGCCGTTCATCGTTTCGGCCATCTGCTGCGCATTGCCGGCCACGTCGAAGCGCACGCCGTCCGGCAGCGTCATCGAGTCCATGGCTTTTTTCACGTCGGCATCCACGTCGCCGGCGGGGCGGCCTTCGGTCGCGGCGTAGATGGCCACCCGGCGCTGCAGGGCCTGGCGTTTCAGCACCTGCGGGCTGAAGCCTGGCACAAAGTCCACCACCTGGCGCAGCGGCACCATCAGCGGGTTGCCGTCCGGGCCGGTCTTGCTCGAGGTGAGCGACAGGTCGGCCAGGTCAGCGATGCGCTGGCGGCCGGACTTGGGCAACTGCACATTGACTTCATAGTTCTGGCCGTCCGCCGCCAGCCAGTAGCTGGCCGTGTCGCCCGCGACGAAAGGACGCATGGCGCTGCCGATCTGCTGCACGCTCAGTCCCAGGTCGCTGGCCAGTTCGTTATTGATCTTGATCAGCGTCGACGGGTTGGCGCCTTCCTGGCTGTATTCCAGGTCGGCCACGCCCTTGATCTTGCGCATCTTGGCCATCAGCGCCTGCGCGGTCTGCTCCAGCTTGGCTTCGTCGGTGCCGAGGATGGCGATGAAGATCGGCTTCTGGCCCACCGACAGGGTAATGCCCGGAATGCGCTCGATGCGCTTGCGGATCGCGCCTTCCAGCTTTTGCTGGGACTGGCGGTGGGTTTTCTTGACGTCGGTCAGCTTGATGCGCAGGAAGGAGATGTGGCGGCCGGCAGGATCGCCGACATTGGCCGTGACGGCGTCGACCTCGGGAAACTCCTTCAGCGCCGCCTCTACCTGCTGCACCTTGGCGTCGTTGTAATCCAGGCTGGAGCCGACCGGCACCTTGAGCTGCAGCACAATCTGGCCCTGGTCGGTTTCCGGGAACATCTCGCCGCCGATCATCGGCACCAGCATCAGGCTGCCGGCGAACAGGCCGAAGGCGGTGGCGAGCGTCAGCTTGCGCCATCTCAGCGCCAGGGCCAGCACCTTGCCATACAGCTTGTGCACCTTCTCCACGCCATGTTCGACTTTCTCCATGATGCGGCCCAGCCACGGCAGGTATTTGAAGCGGTCCTTGACCGGGTCATGCCATACCGACGACAGCATCGGGTCGAGGGTGAAGGAGACAAAGAGCGATACCAGCACCGCCACCGTCACGGTCACGCCGAACTGCAGGAAGAAGCGGCCGATGATGCCGTCCATGAAGGCGACCGGCACGAACACGGCGACAATGGCAAAGGTGGTCGCCATCACGGCGATGCCGATTTCATTGGTGCCGTCCTCCGCCGCCTTGCGGTGGTGCTTGCCGAAGCCGAGGTGGCGCACGATGTTCTCGCGTACCACGATGGCGTCGTCGATCAGCAAGCCAATGCACAGCGACAGCGCCATCAGCGTCAGGAAGTTCAGCGTGAAGCCGAAGGCCTTCATGGCGATGAAGGAGGCCAGCACCGAGATCGGCAGCGTCAGGCCGGTGATGATGGTCGAGCGCCAGGAGTGCAGGAAAAAGAACACGATCACCATGGTCAGGATCGCGCCTTCGATGATGGTGCGCTTGACGTTGTCGAGCTGTGCCTGCACGCGCTCCGATTGCGAATCGAGAACCTTGATCTTGATGTCTTCCGGCAGGGTCTTGCGCAGGTTTTCCACCACCTTCAGGATGCCGTTGCCGACTTCGACCACGTTGGCGTCCTGTACCTTGGTGATGTCGAGCGAGACGGCGGGCTTGCCGTTGACGCGCGAGATCGACTGTTCCTCCGCCTCGCCGTCGATCACGTCGGCCACCTGGTCCAGGTAGACCGGGCCGTTGGCGCGGCGCGCCACGATGATCTTGTTGAATTCCACCGCTTCTTTCAGCTTGCCTTCCACCCGCACCAGGGTTTCGGTGACGTCGGCCGACAGGCGTCCGGCCGGAAGGTTGGCGTTGGTGTTCTGGATGGCGCGCATCACTTCGTCCACGCCCACGCCTTGTGCCCGCATGTCGGCCGGGCGCAGGCTGACCAGCATCTGGCGCTTGGTGGTGCCGAATACGCGCACCTGGCCCACGCCCGGCACGCCCTGGAAGCGCTTGGCCAGGATCTGGTCGGTCATGGTGGACAGGTCGCGCAGGCTGCGCTTGTCCGAGCTGAACGACAGGCTGACGATGGGCTGGTCGTTCTCGCCTTCGGCCCGGGCGATGAAGGGCTCCTTCGCTTCGCGCGGGAATTTCGGACGCACCAGCGCAATCTTGTCGCGCATGTCCTGCATCGCCTTGTCCATATTGGTGGACAGTTCGAATTCGACGTAGACGCCGGCCTTGCCTTCCCACGAATTGGCGCGGATGGTCTTGACGCCGGACACGGTGTTGACGATGTCCTCGATCGGGCGCGTGATGTCGTTTTCCACCGCTTCCGGCGAGGCGCCCGGATACACCACCTCGATTGCGGCGAAGGGAAAGGAAACGTTCGGCATGGATTCCACGCCGAGCCCCTTGTAAGAGAAGATGCCAAGCACCATCAGCGCCACCATCACCATGGTGGCAAAGACCGGCTGGCGGATCGAGATTTTAGTGATCCACATGACGGCGCCCCTTAACCTTTGGCCGCTGCCAGCATGGCCGGCCTGGCGGCGGGAACGCCTGCCGGGGCAGCCAGCTTGACCTTGGCGCCCGGCTTCACCCCTTCCAGCTTCGAGATGATCACGTTGGCGCCCTTGTCCAGGCCCGCGGTCACTTCGGCCAGGCCCACGTCCTCGCTGCGCAGGCCAAGGCTGACCGGCTGTGCCACGACGATGCCGTCGGCGACCTTGTAGACCACCTGCTTGCCCGCCTCTTCGCGCAAGGCAGCCAGCGGCACCATCGGCGCTTCCTTGGTGCGCTCGGTGGTGATATTCCCCTTGGCGAACATGCCGCCGCGCAGCACGCCGTCGGCGTTCGGCACCGAGATATACACCAGCATGGCGCGCGAACCGGTTTCCGTGGTCGGGTTGATGCGCGCTACCTTGCCGCTGAATTCGCGCTTGGCGAAGCCGTCGACGCGGAAGCTGACTTCCTGGCCGATTTTCACGCGCGGGATATCGGTGGTGGGCACTTGCGCTTCCAGCGTCAGCTCTTGCAGGCCGACGATGGTGTAGACGGGCATGTCAGGCGCGACCTTATCGCCCGCCTGCACATGACGTTTGGAGATGATCCCGCTGATCGGTGCGCGGATGACGCTGTCGTTCAGCGCGATGCGGGCCAGGTCGACCATGGCGGAAGCCGATTTGACGTTGGCATGCGCCAGCTCGACGGCATTGGCCGTGGTATCGAAGCTGGTCTGCGAGATGAATTTTTGCGACAACAGCGCTTTCGCGTTGTATTCGTTTTTCTGGGCCATGCTCAGCCTGGCATGCGCCTCTTCCAGCATGGCCTGCTGCTGGGCCAGGCGCGCTTTCAGGTCGGCCTGGTCGAGGCGGGCCAGCACTTGCCCTTCCTGCACTGAGACGCCCTCGCGCAGCGTGGCTTCCTGCACCTGGCCCGACACTTTCGATTTGATGGTGGCCTGGTTGACCGGGATCAGTGAACCCGACAAGGGGAGTCCAACCGAGAGCGGCCGCGCATCGATGGCGGCCACGTCGGCACTGGCCAGCTCGAGCACAGGCTCGGCCTTGGCGGCCGCTGCCTTTGGCGTTTCTGCCGGCTTGGCCTGCGATTTCATAACGGTCCAGCTACCGCCCGCCAGGCCCAGTACTACCAGGCCGATCACGGGAAGGCGCCAGCGTTTTGGGGATTTCAGGTGCACGGGTTGTGGGCTCATTATTGTCTCTTCATCAAAGTTGTCCGCTGGCGCGGATTGCGATGGTGACACTGTAGGTTTTAACAAGTCCAGCGGCCATGTAAATGCGATAAAGCGCATAAACGGCGACTTGAAATGCAAAAAGTGCGGATGGAGCGGCGCTTGTCAGGCACCTTTGACATAGCGCAAACGAAAAAACGCGAAGCGGGCGAAAAATGTGGCATGAGCACTCCCTCGCCTGCCGACTTGACTCCCGTCCATGCAGCGCTCGACTTGATCGCGCGCATGGTGGGGGCGCTTGAACAGACGCCGCTGGTCGCGATCAGCAGCCTGGACCGCGAAGGCAAGGTGACATTCTGCAATTCGCAGTTTGCGAGCCTGGCTGGCCTGACGATGCAGGAGGCGATCGGCCGGCCTCTGGCTGAACTGATGTCGCGCGCCGAACGGCAAGATGAGCATGACGCCATGGTGGAAGAAGTATGGCGCAGCGGCAAGCCAGGCCCGCTTGGCGACTGGCATGTGCGCGCATTTTCCGGACGCGACCTCTGGTTGTATTCGACCAAGGTTCCGGTCTGGCAGGACGGCGAGTTGGCGCAGGTTGTCTGCATGGATGTCGATGTCACCCAGCGCAAGGATGATGAATCGGCGCTGCGCGCAGTCGGGGAAAATTTTTCCCAGATGTTCGCCCGTTCCAGCGATGCGGTGTTGATCATGCGTGACGGCATGATCGTGGAGGTTAACCCCGCTGCCATGCGCCTGTTCAAATGCGACTCAGCGGCACGCCTGGCAGGCCACCGCTTGCATACCTTTTCGCCGCTGCGCCAGCCGGGAGGCGAATTGTCGGAAACGGCGGTGGCGAGCCGGGAAGCAGTCGCCTTTAGCGATGGCAATAGCCGTTTCGAATGGTGCTACACCGATTGCGATGGCACAGCATTCTGGGCCGAGGTATTGATGACTGCCCTGCAGCCCGGACAGTCGGACCTGCTGTATGTGGTTGTGCGCGACATCTCTGACCGCAAGCAAGCCGAGCGCACGGTACGGCTGGCGGCCCAGGTGTTTGAAAATAGCCGCGATGCCATCGTGCTGACGGACCGGCGCCGCCACATCATTGCCAGCAACCGCGCTTATTCGCAGACCACCGGCTTTGCGGCGGAAGAACTGCTGGGCCAGCCGATCAGCCTGTATCGCTCCGGCGTGCAGGACGAGTCGTTCTATCGTGAGGTATGGAGCCAGGTCGAAGCCAGCGATCACTGGCAGGGCGAAACCTGGGCCCGTCGCAAGAACGGAGAGATTTTCCCGTGTTGGGTCAGTGTGACAGCGATCCGGGACCAGGCCGGTCTGGTGTCGAATTATATGGGCAGCCTGTCCGATATCACGGAGCGCAAAAGGACCGAGGAATATACGCGCCACCTGGCAGAGCATGATTTCTTGACCGATCTGCCAAACCGCGTGCTGCTGCTCGACCGCCTCAATCTGGCGCTGGCGGCAGCGCGCCGCAGCAAGAGTTCGCTGGCAGTACTGTTCCTCGACCTGGACCGCTTCAAGATGATCAACGACACGCTCGGCCACGCGGTGGGTGACCGCTTGCTGAAAGAGGTCGCCGCCCGCTTGCTGAAATGCGTGCGCAGCGTCGACACGGTGAGCCGGCATGGCGGCGACGAATTCGTGGTCGTGCTGGCGGAGGTTGGTGGGCCGGAGCGCGCGGCGCATGTGGCCGAGACGGTGTTGCAGGCGGTCACGCAGGAATATGTGCTGGGCGAGCACCTGCTGCATGTCTCGACCTCAATCGGCATTGCCATGTTCCCGTCGGACGGGGCGGACATCGACAGCCTGGTAAAACATGCGGATATCGCGATGTACCACGCCAAGCAGGCCGGGCGCGACCGCTACCAGTTCTTTGGACAGGAAATGAACGCACGCGTGGTTGTGCATGCCAGCCTGGAAAAGGGCCTGCGGCGTGCACTGGACGAGGGCCAGTTCGAACTGGCTTACCAGCCGGAAGTCGACATCGCCAGTGGCGAAGTGGTTGGCATGGAGGCGCTGCTGCGCTGGCGCCATCCGGAGCAGGGCTTGCTGTTGCCACAGGATTTTCTGAACGTGGCGCAGGAGTCGGGACTCATGGTGGCAATTGGTGGCTGGGTGTTGCGCAGCGCCTGCAGCCGCGCGCGCAAATGGCTGGAAGATGGGGGGGCGCTGGTGGTTTCGGTGAATATTGCGATTGGCCAGTTCATGCACAAGAATTTTGTCGACAGCGTGGCTGAGGCGTTGCGCGGCAGTGGCCTGGCGCCGCAGTGGCTGGAACTGGAACTGACCGAAGACACCATCATGCGTGGCGGCTCGGACGTGCCGGAGAAGCTTGGTGCGTTGCGGGAGCTTGGTGTGCGAGTGTCGATCGATGATTTCGGGACTGGCTATTCGCAATTGATGCAGTTGAAGGAATTCCCTATCTACAAACTGAAGATTGCCCAATCCTTCATGGACAATGGCACGGATGCCACCGCCATTCGCACCATCATTGCGATGGCGCGCAGCCTGGACATGACAGTCATCGCCGAAGGCGTCGAAACTGAGGACCAGCTTCAGTTGCTGAGAGAGCTTGGCTGCGACCAGTACCAGGGGCAACTGGCGGAAAATGCAGTAAGGACGACGCCATGACGCGTGAATCGATTGCCAGCCGCATTTTGGTTTTACGTAGGCAGCGGGTCATGCTGGACGCGGATCTTGCCGAGCTGTATGGTGTGCCGACCAAAGCACTTAATCAGGCCGTACGACGCAACAGCCGTCGCTTCCCGCCAGATTTTATGTTCCAGCTCACTACGCTTGAGAAACGCGAGGTGGTCACAAACTGTGACCACCTCGCGCGACTGAAGTTTGCGAGAACCCTTCCTTTTGCCTTTACTGAACATGGGTCAATCCAGGCATCCAATGTGCTCAACACCGGACAGGCAATCGAAATGGGTCTTTATGTCGTGCGAGCCTTCCTTCACCTTCGGGAACTCGTTGCCGCGCACGATGGCCTTGCTGCGCGGTTAGATGAGCTTGCCGCTCTGGTGGCGCGTGGCCAGGAGTCAACGCGAGTTGAGTTGAAGGCCATGGTGGACGTACTCAGGCAACTGGCCCGGCCTGCCGAGGCGCCAGCCAAGCGGCCGATCGGCTTCGTGGTCACTGACGAACGGCCGGCTAGCGCAGCCGCAGCCGCACCAGCACCTGGCCGTGGTCGGAAACCTCGGGCCGCTCCTGGCGCAAGTGGTCGTTGAAGTAGCTGACGTCCAGCACTTCGCCGATGGCGCGCGGCGAGGCAGGGTTGAATTCTTCCGACACCAGCACGTGGTCGATGGTGGAGTAGTGTCCTTCGTGGATGCTGGTATAGGCCACATGGCGCAGATGGTCTTGCCGCAGCTGGATCTGGTTGGCGTCATACATGCGGCCGCGCCGCTCGTCGCCGGGCATCATGCCGCCGCCGTTGCCCAGCACGATGGTGGTGGTCACCGCGTCGGCTGTGTCGTTGAAATCACCCAGAACGATGCAAGGCCGGCGCGTTTCACGCATCATTTTGCTTAACAGGACACGCAGGGCCACCGCTTCCGTACCGCGCCACACCAGCGAGCGCAGGCTGGCCATGGCCAGGTGCAGCGGATCTTCCGAGGTGTCGCCGCTGCGGTAATCCGGCCGCCGCGATTTCAGGTGGACCACGATGACGTCCACCACCACTTCGTTGGGCAGCATGATCTGGGCGTGCAGGGGCGCGCGGGCGAAGCGGTCCGCTTCCGGCAGGCCCGAGTCGGCCGGCACGCCTTCAGGGAAATTGGCATAGACTTCCGGCGCGGCAGCCAAAGGCAGGCGCGACACCAGCGCCACATTAGGCGTCAAACGAGAGGCGTGGGGATCGGGATCGAAGCCGGCATGCACGGCATCGCGATACTTACGGGACCGCGCGAGCACGTCGCGCAGCGCTGCCTGGGAGAAGATCTCCTGGAAGCCGATCACGTCGGCATCGAGCTGGTCCAGCTGCTGCGCGGTCCATTCCGCCTTGGCCTCGTACTCCTGCTCCGTCAAAGGCTGCAGGTTGTCGTACAGTTTCGCCCCTGGCGGGGCAAGGTTGCAGACATTGAAGGTGGCAAAGCGAATTTCTTGCTGCATAATGAGAAACTCCTCTCTTGGCACTAGCGTATCACGGCATGGCAAAAAAAGAGCACATTTCCGAAACCCCGGCGACAGCCTTGCTGCGCAAGCACAAAGTCGCATTTTCCGAACATCCTTATGAGTACGAAGAGCATGGCGGTACCTCCGTCTCTTCGCGCGAGCTGGGCGTCGATGAACACCATGTGGTGAAGACCCTGGTGATGCAGGACGAGGCGGCCAAGCCGCTGATCGTGCTGATGCACGGCGACTGCAAGGTATCGACCAAGAACCTGGCCCGAAATATCGGCTGCAAGTCCGTTGAGCCGTGCAAGCCCGAGGTGGCGCAGCGCCATTCCGGCTACATGGTGGGCGGCACATCGCCGTTCGGCACCAAGAAGGCAATGCCGGTCTATGTCGAGGAAAGCATCCTTGGCCTGGAAACGATTTATATCAATGGCGGGCGCCGTGGCTTCCTGATTGGTATCAAGCCAGCGGTCCTGACCGAGGTGCTGGCGGCCAGGCCGGTGCAATGCGCATTGGCGGATTGATAAGATTGCCTGCGGCCGCGCCGCCCGAGCCGGACGGTATGGTGTATAGTCGCTGCCGCATATAAAAACAAGGAATCCTGGGGATTTATGATTACTCTGCTTTTGATTATTGGCGCTTACCTGATCGGCTCGATTTCCTTCGCCGTGGTGGTGAGCAAGTTCTACGGCCTGGACGATCCGCGCACCTATGGTTCCGGCAACCCCGGCGCCACCAATGTGCTGCGCAGCGGTAACAAGGGTGCGGCGATCTGGACCTTGATCGGCGATGCCTTCAAAGGTTGGCTGGCCGTGTTCCTGGTCGACCATTTCCAGCAGCAACTGGGCCTGGGCTACCAGGCGGACCAGGCCATCGCACTGGTGGCCGTGGCCGTGTTTGTTGGCCACTTGTGGCCGGTATTCTTCAAGTTCGTCGGTGGCAAGGGCGTGGCCACGGCGCTGGGCGTGCTGCTGGCATTGAATGTATGGCTGGGCCTGGCAACGCTGGCGACCTGGCTGGTGGTGGCTTACGCCTTCCGCTATTCCTCGCTGGCTGCGCTGGTCGCTTCCGTGTTCGCACCGTTCTACTACGGCTTGCTGTTCGGCGCCGAGCCGCAACTGGCTGCCGTCCTGGCCATGAGCGGTTTGCTGGTTTGGCGCCATTCCAAAAATATTGCTAACCTTATTGCTGGCAAAGAAAGCCGCATCGGCAGCAAAGCCAAGAAAAAGGCCTAGAAAACCATGACTACCACCCCGATCCGCATCGACTTCGTTTCCGACGTCTCCTGTCCCTGGTGTGCGATCGGGCTGAACAGCCTGGAAGTGGCGCTGGGCCGTCTTGGCGAAAGCGTCCAGGCGCAAATCCACTTCCAGCCCTTCGAGCTGAATCCGCACATGGTGCCGGAAGGGCAGGACATCACCGAGCACCTGCGCCAGAAATACGGCGCCAGCCCCGCCCAGCAGGAACAGACCCGTGAAATGATCCGCCAGCGCGGCGCCGATGTCGGTTTCGACTTCGCCATGGGCATGCGTAGCCGGATTTACAACACGTTTGATGCGCACCGGCTGCTGCATTGGGCCGGCGAACATGGCAAGCAGAAAGAGCTGAAAAAGGCCCTGTTCGATGCGTATTTCACGCGCGGCCAGGATCCAAGCTCGCGCACCCTGCTGGTGCAACTGGCGGGCAAGGTCGGCCTGGACGAGGCGGAGGCAGTGCAAGTGCTGTCATCTGGCCGCTACGCGCAGGAAGTTCGCGATATGGAGCATTTCTACCACCGCAACGGCATCCAGTCGGTGCCGGCCGTCATCATCAATGAAAAGCATCTCATCTCCGGCGGGCAGCCGCCGGAAGCCTTTGAGCGAGCCCTGCGGCAAATAGTGGCTGCCAAATAAAACTATTATCTTGCTAACAACCTTGTTACACTTGGTACCGTAACAAGGGAGAGAGCATGTCTGCCGCCGAAAAAATCATAACAACGCTGTACCCCGGGCAGTCGGACGACCACAAGCGCCTGGCTGCGCTGCACCGCTACGGCGCCCTCGATGCGCCAGCGAGCGAAGATTTCACCTTCCTGACAGAGCTGGCCGCCAAGGCCTGCGACGTTCCGTATGCCTTCATCACGCTGGTCGATGGCGAACGCGCCGTCGTCAAGTCCTGCATCGGGCTGGCGCTGGATTCCATGCCGCGCAGCCAGTGCTATTGCTCGCTGGCGGTGCTGGGCGAAGCGGCCACCGAGATCGGCGACCTGGGCCGGGATGCCCGCACGGCCGGCATGCCGCTGACCGTCGCTGCGCCGTTCATGCGCATGTACAGCAGCGTGCCGCTGACCAGCAGGGATGGCTTCGCGATCGGCACCCTGTGTGTGATGGACACCAAACCAGGCTGCCTGTCGACCTCCCAACGCGACATGCTGCGCAAACTGGCGCGCCAGGTCATGGCCCTGTTCGAACTGCACGCCAGCGAACGGGCGCTGAAAGACTCGAAGGATGAGCTGGAGACCCTGGCTACCACCGATGAGCTGACCGGCTTGCATAACCGCCGCTCCCTGATGAGCCGCCTGCGTTTTGAAGTGGCCCGAACGCGCCGCTTCCGCACGCCGCTGTCGGCCGTGATGGTGGACGTCGACCACTTCAAGAACGTCAACGATGAGTTCGGCCACCAGCTGGGCGACGAAGTGCTGGCCGCGATCGGCCGCCTGGTGCGCGAAAACGTGCGGGTGATCGACGTGGCCGGACGCTACGGCGGCGAAGAATTGTGTATCCTGTTGCCGAACACGCCGCCCGAAGGCGCGCGCAAGTTCGCAGAGACGTTGCGGTCGCGGATCGAGGCCCAGGTGCATGGCGCCGGGGCGCGCACGGTCGCGGTGACGGCCAGCCTTGGCGTCGGCTCCTTCAATCACATGGATATTGATGATGCCGAGATGCTGCTGAAGCAGGCTGACGCCGCACTGTTCCGCGCCAAAGCCGGGGGCCGCAACCGTGTGGAAGGTTGAACAGGACAGGAGTTTGCATGCCGAAGGCAATTTGGAATGGCGCCGTGATTGCGGAAGCCGATAGCAGCGAAGTCGAGATCGTCGAGCACAACATCTATTTCCCGCCGTCGCGGGTCAGGAAGGACTATCTCCAGCCGAGCCAGCACACCACGCTGTGTCCATGGAAGGGCGTGGCCAGTTATTACAACGTGGTGGTGGATGGCAAGGTGAACGCCAACGCCGCCTGGTATTACCCGAGCCCGAAAGAAGCGGCCAACAACATCAAGGACCGGATCGCCTTCTGGCACGGCGTCGAAGTCCAGCATTAATTGTTGAAAGTCGGGGTCAGGTCTGGCAATCGGACACAGGCTCAGCCGCTTGCGGCTGAGCCTGTGTCCGATTGCCAGACCTGACCCCGACTTTCATTAAGCATGGATAACATTACTCATAGCGTAGTTGGCCTGGGCGTTGGCGAGCTGATTCAGCGCTCGCTGCCGCCGGAGGCCGATCCGGGGCGTCACAGGACGCGGCATCGTTTGCTGCTGACGGCTTGCGCCCTTGCCAGCAATTTTCCTGACCTCGACCTGGTTTATACCCGGCTGGCGCCGGCGCCATTGGGCTACCTGCTGCATCACCGCGGACATACGCATACCTTGCTGTACCTGCTGCCGCAGGCTTTGCTGCTGTTTGCCCTGTTATGGGTCTTGTGGCCGAATGCGCGGGCGTTGCTGCGTGAGAGCCGCGATGCACGGCGTGGGCTGCTGATAGCGCTGGCCGCGGGTTTCCTGCTGCACCTGGGGATGGACTTCATGAACAACTATGGAGTTCATCCGTTCTATCCTTTCAGCGGAACCTGGTACTTCGGCGATATGGTTTACATCATCGAGCCGGTGTTCTGGGGGGCGTTCGGGGTGCCGCTGGCGATGGCCGCACCTTCGCGGCGCATGCGTATTGTGCTGCTTTCCGTGCTGCCGGTGGTCCTGCTGTATGTGACGCTGCATGGCTACCTGGGCTGGGCGTCGTTCGCTGCGCTGGTCATGCTGGGTGGCGTGGTGGCTGTGCTGCGATTCATGCATATGCAAAGCCGGCGTGCGCTGCTACTGGCCCTTGGCATGGTGCTGGCATTTATCGGCGTCCAGGCGTCGGCCTCGTTCAAGGCGCGCCAGGCGGTGACGGCGGCATTGGTGCTGCAGGATCCTCAGTCCCGCGTGCTGGACGTTGCACTGACCGCTTTCCCGTCCCAGCCCCTGTGCTGGAGCTTTACCTCGATCGAGTCGGACGGGAAGATTTACCAGCTCCGGCGCGGGCATTTGAGCCTTGCGCCTTCCTTGCTGCCGCCGCGTGATTGCCCGGCGGCACTGACGGCCGATGCGGTGCAGGAGATGGCCGTCACGGTACCCGGCGTGCTGGTGTCCGGATCATGGCAGGGCGATGTGGCTGGCTTGCGCGCGCGCGCCGCAGCCGATTGCCAATTGGCTGCCTGGCTGCGTTTCGCCCGCATGCCGGCGGTGGATGCGGCCCAGGCCAGCGACCTGCGCTTCTCCGCCTCGCCGCGTGGGAATTTCACTACTTTGATGCTGGCGGCGAAACCGGAATGCCCTTTCAGCGTGCCGGGATGGGGCATGCCGCGCGCTGATTTGCTGGGGAGCCCGCAATGAAGACCTACGATCCGCACCAGCGCTTCGGCCGGCCGGAAGGCGGTTGGCGCGAAAAGCTCTATGCAATAATTTTCGAGTCCGATACGCCTGCCGGCATGGCGTTCGACCTCGCGCTGATCGGCGCTATCCTGCTGAGCGTGACGACCGTGGTGCTGGCCAGTGTCGCCGAAGTGGCGCGCGACTACGGCGACTGGCTGTTTGCGGCAGAGTGGTTCTTTACCGTGCTGTTCACCATCGAATACGCCAGCCGCCTGCTGTGCGTGCGGCACCCGTTGCGCTACGCGCGCAGTTTCTTCGGCATGATCGACCTGCTGGCAGTATTGCCAAGTTATATGGCGCTGTTCGTGCCGGGCGCACATGTGCTGCTCAACGTGCGGATCCTGCGGCTGCTGCGCATGTTCCGTATTCTCAAGCTCACGCTGTACATCGAGGAATATGGGATGCTGGGCCGTGCCTTGCTGGCCAGCCGCCGCAAGATCCTGATCTTCCTGTCGGTGGTGTTCATGGTCGTCTTCTTGCTGGGGACCGTGATGTACGTGGTCGAAGGACCGGCACACGGCTTTACCAGCATTCCGACTGCCGTCTACTGGGCGATTTCGGCCGTGACCACCGTGGGCTTCGGCGACCTGGTGCCGAAGACGGACCTGGGCCGCGCCATTGCGTCGGTGATGATGCTGCTGGGGTGGGGCATTCTTGCCGTCCCGACGGGCATCATCAGCGCCGAAATCAGCCAGCAGCGCCGCTCAAGTCGCACTTGCGACGGCTGCCTGGCCGGAGACCATGAGCAGTCGGCGCGTTTCTGCAAGAGCTGCGGAACCAAACTCCCGGGAAGTTAGGCGGCCTGCTTGGCCGGCTGTTCGAAGTCGGTCGACAGGGCCAGGTCCTTCCATTGCGCCAGTTCCTTCTCTACCTGCTGGTGCTTGGCGTTGATGCGAACGATGGCATCGCTGCCCAACTGAAGGCGTAATGGCGGCTGCGTTGCATCGGCAAGCTTCAACAGGGCTTGCGACAGCTTGGAAGGATCGCCTGGCTGAGCGTGGTTTGCGCCCGCCGCGAAGGTGCGCATGGCGCCCACCGTATCCTTGTAGTCCTCGATGCGGCTTGCGGTCTCCACCAGCGAGGTGGCGTCGAGGAAATCAGTGCGGAAGAAGCCGGGTTCCACCACGGTGACGTGCACGCCCAGCGGAGCCAGTTCCTGCGCCATCGCTTCGCTCAGGCCTTCCACCGCGAACTTGGTGGAACCGTAGACGCCCCAGCCGTAGTACGCCTGGTAGCCGCCCAGAGAGGAAATATTGATCACATGGCCGCTGCGCTGCCGGCGCATGGCCGGCAGCACCGCGCGGCTCACGTTCAGCAGGCCGAAGACATTCGTTTCGTAATTGCGGCGCACCTCTTCCGCCGAGGTCTCCTCGACGGCGCCGAGGATGCCGTAGCCGGCGTTATTCACCAGCACGTCGATGCGGCCAAAACGCTCGATGGCGGCCTGGGTGGCAACTACGGCGGCTGCTTCCTTTGTCACATCGAGCTGCACTGGCAGCAGCTGGGGATGCGCGCCAAGGGCGTCGACAATCGCTTGCGGGTTGCGGGCGGCTGCTACCACGGAGTCGCCGCGCGCCAGTGCGTCGCGGGCAATCAGCAGGCCGAAGCCGCGGGAGGCGCCAGTGATGAACCAGACTTTGTTTGCCATGATCTTGCTCCTTCAAGAGTGGGTAGTTGGTGAAGGGCATATTAGGCTTCGGAGAGCTGCTACACTAGCCATAGTAAAGGTGATTGATCTTCAACTATTGGTTGTAAATGAATGGATAAGGCCCGCGTCATCACATTGTTCATCGGCGTCGTGCATGGCGGCAGCTTCAGCCAGGCGGCGGTCGATGCCGGCCTGTCGGCCCAGGCGGTCAGCAAGGCGATTCGCCAGCTGGAGGAATACCTCGGCGTGCGCCTGTTCCATCGCACGACACGCAGCCTGAGTCTTACGGACGAAGGCCAGCGCCTGTTCGAGCTGGCCAACCCGGGCCTGCGCTTGCTGGACGAGGCGCTGGACCACGTTCAGAACAGCCGCGAGGCGGTTGACGGCATGATCCGCGTCGCCGCACCTACCTCGCTGGGCACGGTGGTGCTGGCGCCGCTGCTGCGCGAATTCCAGGAGCTGTATCCGAGCGCGCATTTCGACATGCTGTTCGACGACCACTTCACCGACTTGACCGAGGCGAAGATCGACGTCGGCTTCAGGGCGGGGAATCCGCCGGAGCGCAACCTGGTTGCGCGCCAGCTGGGCAGGATTCCTTTGCATATCTGCGCTTCGCCCGGCTATATCGAGCGCCACGGCGCCCCGCGCACGGTGGAAGAATTGCTGCACCATCGGTGCACCGGTTTCCGCCAGCCGAACACGGGCCGCGTGATTCCGTGGGAACTCAAAGGGCAGGGCGGCACGGTGTACCAGGACGTGCCCTGCGTGGCGACGTTCAATACGGCGGAGGGCGAGGTCGAGGCGGTGCGCGCCGGGGTCGGCATCGGCCAGCTGGCGCTGTACATGGTGGAGCGCGACCTGGCGGAAGGGCGGCTGGTGCACCTGCTGCCGACCCATGTGACGGCAAATGCGGCCGTTTACATGTACTATCCGCAGCGCAGCCGCATGCCGATGCGCGTGCGGCACTTTATCGACTTCATGGTGAAACGCAAATGGACCGCCTTTACCTGATGACCGTCTACGTGGCTGTGGCCGAGGAGCAGGGCTTCGCGGCAGGTGCGCGCCGCCTCGGCATGTCGCCGCCTGCCGTTACGCGCGCGGTGGCGGCGCTGGAAGAAAGGCTGGGCGCCAGGCTGCTGGACCGCACCACGCGCCATGTGCGCGTGACGGAAGCCGGCCAGCGCTACCTGGATGATGCGCGCCGGATCATCGCGGAAGTCGACGAGGCCGACGATGCAGTTGCCGGCATCAACGCCGCGCCGCGCGGCCACCTTACAGTGACGGCGCCGGTGCTGTTTGGACGCATCTACGTGGTGCCGGGCATTGTCGATTACCTGCAGCGCTATCCGGCGATGGATATTTCCACTGTCTTCGTCGACCGCGTGACCAACTTGCTGGAAGAAGGCATCGATGTCGGCATCCGCATCGGCGAGCTGCCCGATTCGAGCATGCGCGCCATTCCGGTCGGGCAGGTGCGGCGCATGATCATCGCTTCGCCTTCCTATATAGAGAAGCATGGCGCGCCGAGCACGCCGCAGGAGCTGGAGCAGCACACCATTGTCGCCTCGTCCGGCTCCAGCGTGCCTCCGGACTGGCGCTTCCAGAATGGCGCCGGCACGCAATCGCTGCGCGTCAAGCCGCGCCTGGGCGTGAACAATAACGACTCTGCCATCGAAGCAGTGCGCAGCGGCTTCGGCATCGCGCGCCTGCTGTCCTACCAGGCGGCAGCCTTGCTCGATGCAGGCGAGCTGGTTGAGGTGCTGCAGGACTACGCGACGCCGGCGGTGCCTATCCATATCATCCACCGTGACAGCCGTCAGGGCTCGACCCGCATCCGCAGCTTCGTGGACCTGATGGCCGAACGCCTGCGCACCGATCCGAGGCTTCGCCCGGTGCGTTGACGGCGCTAAATTGGTGCGGTGCACAAACAAAGTGCTGGATTTCCACCGCCTTTCCCCCTGAAAGCGGGGTGGCACGGCGCTTGCAGTATCCCCATTATTTACAAACCGGGGATAGAGATGGATCGCACGTTCAGCCTTACCCGTCGTCGCCTGCTTGCTGCGGGCGCTGCGACAGCCTTATCGAATTACGCCTGGGCTGCAGGCTCCGACAAGCCTGAGAAAGAAGAAGTCAAAGTCGGCTTCATTCCATTGACCGATTGCGCCTCCGTCGTGATGGCTTCTGTGCTGGGCTTCGACAAGAAGTACGGCATCAGGATCGTCTTGAGCAAGGAGGCGTCCTGGCCCGCCGTGCGGGACAAGCTGGTGAACGGTGAACTCGACGCGGCCCATGTGCTGTATGGGCTGGTGTATGGCGTCCACCTGGGCGCTGGCGGTCCGAAGAAGGACATGGCCGTACTGATGAACCTCAATCACAACGGCCAGGCGATCACGCTGTCGAAGAAACTGTCCGACAAAGGCGCAGTCGATGGCGCTTCGTTGGCGAAGCTGATGCGCACCGACCAGCGCGAGTACACCTTCGCACAGACGTTCCCGACCGGCACCCATGCGATGTGGCTGTATTACTGGCTGGCGTCGTATGGCATCAACCCGATGACGGACGCCAAGGTCATTACGGTGCCGCCGCCGCAGATGGTCGCCAATATGCGGATCGGGAACATGGATGGCTTTTGCGTGGGCGAGCCATGGAACCACCGCGCGATTGTGGATGGCGTCGGCATCACGGCCACGACAACGCAGGACATCTGGCGTGACCATCCGGAGAAGGTGCTGGGTACTAGCGCGGAGTGGGTGAAGAAGTATCCCAATACTGCACGCGCACTCATCGCTGCGGTGCTGGATGCTGGACGCTGGATTGATGCGTCCCTGTCGAACAAGGTGAAGATGGCGGAAGCCATTGCCGACAAATCCTACGTCAACACGACGGTCGATGTGATTGGCCAGCGCATCATGGGCCGCTACCAGAATGGCCTGGGCAAAACCTGGGACGATCCGAACTACATGAAGTTCTTCAATGACGGCGCGGTGAATTTCCCATACCTCAGCGACGGCATGTGGTTCCTCACGCAACAGAAGCGCTGGGGCTTGCTGAAGGCGGAGCCGGATTACCTGGCAGTTGCCACGCAAATCAACCAGATCGATGTGTACAAGGACGGCGCGGCTATGGCGAAGGTGAGCGTACCAAAGTCGCCCCTGCGCAGCGTAAAGATGATCGACGGCACGACCTGGGACGGCAAGAATCCCAAGGCCTATGCTGATTCGTTCAAGATCAGAGCGTGAAGGGAGGCCTTATGAGTGCTATGTACGGAACGATAGACGGGGCCGGCGCGGGCACGCCTGGCACACACGGCGCACTGACCGCGCAGGACGCTGCGCGGGAAGCAGCTGCAGCTGCATTGGCCGCGGCTGGCGTGGGGCGGGCAATCGATATGAAGGTGGACGTTGCGCCGGCAGGACAGGCTGGGAAGGCGGGAGCATCAGTGCAACCGGCGCCCGCGGTGCCGGGAAGGCCAACGCGCCGCATGCGGCTGGCGGCGAAAGGCGTGCACCTGGCGCCGGAAGGTGGGCGGCTGCGGCCCTTTGTCATGAAAGTACTGCCGCCGCTGCTTGGCTTGTCGCTGCTGGTGCTGGCTTGGCAAATCCTGGCGGTACGCAACGCAGGCTTTCCCACTCCGCTGGAGACCTGGCATGAGGCGGTGAAGCTGTTCTCGGACCCGTTCTACCGCAAGGGTCCGAATGACCAGGGCATTGGCTGGAACATCCTGGCCTCGCTGCGCCGCGTCGCGCTGGGCTTCGGCCTGGCGGCGCTGGTGGGTATTCCGCTTGGCTTCCTGATCGGACGCTTCAGCTTTTTGTACGGCATGTTCAGCCCTTTAATCAGTTTGCTGAAGCCCGTATCGCCCTTGGCCTGGCTGCCGATTGGCCTGCTGGTGTTCAAGGCGGCCGATCCAGCCGCGATCTGGGCCATCTTCATTTGTTCGATCTGGCCCATGATCGTTAACACCGCCGTCGGCGTGCAGCGCGTGCCGCAGGATTACCTGAACGTGGCGCGTGTGCTGAACCTGTCCGAATGGAAGGTGGCGACCAGGATACTGCTGCCTTCCGTGCTGCCTTACATGCTGACCGGCGTGCGGCTCGCCATCGGCACGGCATGGCTGGTCATCGTCGCAGCCGAAATGCTGACGGGCGGCGTGGGCATCGGCTTCTGGGTGTGGGATGAGTGGAATAACCTGAACGTGCCGCACATCCTGATCGCCATCGGCGTGATCGGCGTGGTTGGCCTGTCGTTGGAACTGGCGCTGGTCGCGCTGGCCAAAGCTTTCAGCTATGAGGAGAAATGAGATGGCTTCGAAATTCATCGATATCAGCAAGGTCGACATGCGCTTTGGCCAGTTCCACGCGCTGAGCGACGTCAACCTGGTGGTCGAGCAGGGTGAGTTCATTACCCTGATCGGCCACTCGGGCTGCGGCAAGTCGACGCTGCTCAACCTGGTCGCGGGCCTGAACCGTCCCACCAGTGGCGTGCTGGTTTGCAGCGGGCGCGAGATCGCCGGGCCGGGGCCGGAACGCGCGGTCGTGTTCCAGAACCATTCGCTGCTGCCCTGGCTGACTTGTTTCGAGAACATTTACCTCGCAGTGGAGCGGGTGTTCGGCGGCAAGGAGACGCGCGCGCAACTGGATGAACGCAGCTGGCAGGCGCTGGAACTGGTGGGACTGGCGGCCGCTGGCGGCAAGCGGCCCAATGAAATTTCAGGTGGAATGAAGCAGCGCGTCGGCATCGCCCGCGCACTGTCGATGGAACCGAAGGTGCTGCTGATGGACGAACCGTTCGGCGCCCTCGATGCGCTGACACGCGCCCACCTGCAAGACGAATTGATGCGCATCGTCGCCGCGACGGGGGCCACCGTGGTGATGGTGACGCACGATGTGGATGAAGCCGTGCTGCTGTCCGATCGCATTGTCATGATGACAAATGGCCCGGCCGCCACCATCGGCGGCGTCGTCAAAGTACGGCTGGAACGCCCGCGCGACAGGCTGGCCCTGGCGCAAGACCCGCTGTATCTTGACTATCGGACAAGCGTTCTGGAGTTCCTCCACCAACGACAAGGACACCCGGCACAACGTTTTGCTGCATAGCAATGTGCAAAAGTGTGGCAGCGGGGCGACTCTGCTGCTACATTGGTGGTCTATACAAACGGAGACACTTGATGAGTACCGAAGTACAGCAGCACGAAATTAACAAAGAAGCAAAGCGGGAAGACAAGCCGAACCGCCACGAACTGGTGCGCCAGCAGATGAATCACACCGGCCTGCGTACCGGTATTGCAGCAGGCCTGCTGGCCCTGGTGGGCCTGAGCGCCTGGCTGCTCGCCTGATCAAATGACCCGCAGTTCGTCCAGCGGCCAGCGTGGACGGACGTTGAAGGAATAGTCCCGCTGCGCCGCCTGCGGATTGATCTGCAGGCGCATGGCGCCGGCGAAGGCAATCATTGCGCCGTTATCGGTGCAGAACTCCAGTTCCGGGTAGTAGACCTTGAAGTGCTTCTTCCTCGCCGCCGCGTTCAGCGACGCGCGCAGTTGCGCATTCGCGCCCACGCCACCGGCGATCACCAGGCGTTTGAGGCCCGTCTGCTTCAGCGCGGACAGGCATTTGGCTGTCAGCACATCCACGATCGCATCCACGAAACCGCGCGCGATATTCGCCTTGTCCTGCTCGCAGACATTGGCAGCGCCGCCGTTGTTGTTCACCACCGTCAGCACGGCTGTTTTCAGGCCGGAGAAGGAGAACATCAAATCCTTCGAGTGCAGCATGGGGCGCGGCAGCTTGTAGGCTTCCGGGTCGCCGAATTCGGCCATGCGCGAAATGGCGGGGCCGCCAGGGTAGCCCAGGCCAAGCAGCTTGGCCGATTTATCGAAGGCCTCGCCCGCCGCGTCATCCAGTGTTTCGCCCAGCAGTTCGTACTGGCCGACGCCGTCCACGCGCATCAGCTGCGTATGGCCGCCCGATACCAGCAGCGCCACGAAAGGGAACTCCGGCGGCTCGCTGGCCAGCAGCGGCGACAGCAGGTGGCCTTCCAGATGGTGCACGCCCAGCACCGGCTTATCCAGCGCCATGCCCAGCGAGCAGGCAATCGCCGAACCGACCAGCAGGGCGCCTGCCAGGCCGGGACCCTGGGTGTAGGCGATGGCATCGATCTCGCCGGCTTGCAGGCCGGCTTTGCCCAGCGCCTGTTCCAGCAGCGGAATCGCGCGGCGGATATGGTCGCGCGAGGCCAGTTCCGGCACCACGCCGCCGTATTCCTCATGCATCGCCACCTGCGAGTGCAGGGCGTGCGAGAGCAGGCCGCGCTGCGTGTCATACAGGGCCAGGCCAGTTTCGTCACAGGAGGATTCAACGCCGAGAACGATCATTGGAATGCACAAAAGGGTAAAGGGCAATCCGCCATTGTAATGGAAAGCCCGCTTGCATTGATTGGTATACGTGTATACAATTTATCGCATGAAGACACCTCCGCCCCGTGCTCAAGGCGGCCCGGCCATCCTGGCGGCCCTGCGCGCCGACATCGGCAGCGGCAAGCTGGCGCCCGGCGCCGTGCTGCGCCAGGCCGAACTGGCCGAACAATTCGGCACCAGCCGCATTCCCGTGCGCGAAGCGCTCAATTCCCTGCAGGCGGAAGGCCTGGTGCAGATCGAGCCGAACCGCGGCGCTTATGTCACCACGCTTGGCGCGGACGAGCTGCATGAACTGTTCGACCTGCGCGTGCTGCTGGAGACGGATGTGCTGCGGCGTGCAGTGCCCTTGCATACGGAGCGCAGCCTGCGCCGCCTGGAAGCCATCCAGCATGAACTGGATGGCGAAACGGCGCCGCTGGAATGGCTGCGGCTTGACCGCGCGTTCCACGACGAGCTTTATGCGCCGGGCAGGCGACTGCGCAGCCAGCAAATGGTGGCCAGCCTGCGCGCATCGGTCGAGCGTTTCTACCTGGCGCAGCTGGGGCCTGAGGCGCGCCGGTCCGGCTGGAACGATGAGCACCAGCGACTGATCGCGCTGGTGCGGGCGGGTGACCCGGATGGCGCTTGCGCCATGCTGGCGCAGCACCTGCGCGAAACCGAAAAGCTTGCAGTTTCTACCCTTGGGAGCCTGATATGAGCATTCATACCGCGGAAGTTGCCTGGCATCGCCACGATGCCAAGTTCACCGATAACCGTTACAGCCGGCTGCATAAGTGGACCTTCGACGGCGGTACGGTGGTGCCGGGATCGTCGTCGCCGCACGTGGTCCGGGTGCCGTTGTCCGATCCTTCGGCGGTGGATCCGGAGGAGGCGTATGTAGCTTCGCTATCGAGCTGCCATATGCTGTGGTTCCTTAGCCTGGCGGCGCGTGACGGCTATGTGGTCGACAGCTATGTCGATGCGGCGGAAGGGAAGATGGAGGACGGCTGGATCAGCGTGGTGACGCTGAAGCCGATGGTCGCCTTCTCGGGCGAGAAGGCGCCGACGGATGCGGAGCTGGAGCGGCTGCACCATGAAGCGCATGGAGAGTGCTTCCTGGCGCGCTCGGTGAAGTCCGCGATTCGCGTTGAGGGAAGCTGGCGCTTTTAAAACCGGTAATTCAGTGTCGGCCGCAGGTGGGGTGTCTGACCCTGTGGGTCAGACACCGGTTTACCGGTTCAAGGGCGGGCGCGCAGTTCGCGGTCCGCTTCCTTCAGCATATGGACCGTGGTATCCCAATCGATGCAGGCATCGGTCACCGAGCAGCCGTATTTCAGCTCGGACAGGTCGGCCGGGATCTTCTGGTTGCCCGCCACAATGTTCGACTCGATCATCACGCCGGTAATCGACTGGTTGCCGTGCACGATCTGGTTGACCACGTCGGTCATCACCAGCGGCTGCAGTTCCGGCTTCTTGTACGAGTTGGCGTGCGAGCAGTCGATCACGATATTGGCCGGCAGCTTGGCCTTCTGCAGCGATTGTTCCGCAATCGCCACCGACACGGAATCATAGTTAGGCCGGCCGTCGCCCCCGCGCAGCACCACGTGGCCATGCGGATTGCCCCGCGTGCGCACGACAGACACATTCCCCTGGCTGTTGATGCCCAGGAAGGCGTGCGGATTCGCCGCCGACAGGATCGCGTTGATCGCGATGCCGATGTCGCCGTCCGTGCCGTTCTTGAAGCCCACAGGCGTCGACAGGCCCGACGACATTTCGCGGTGGGTCTGCGATTCGGTGGTGCGGGCGCCGATGGCGGTCCAGGCGATCAGGTCGCCCAGGTACTGCGGCGAGATCGGGTCCAGCGCCTCGGTGGCGGTCGGCAGGCCGAGTTCGCATACATCCAGCAGGAACTGGCGCGCCTTTTCCATGCCGACGTCGACGCGGAACGAATCGTCCATATACGGATCGTTGATATAGCCCTTCCATCCCGTGGTGGTGCGCGGCTTTTCGAAATACACGCGCATCACCAGCAGCATGGTGTCCTTGACTTCTTCCTGCAGCGCTTTCAGGCGGCGCGCATAGTCCAGGCCCGCGACCGGGTCATGGATGGAGCAAGGGCCCACCACGACGAACAGGCGCTTGTCCTTGCGCTCCAGGATGGCGCGCAGGTCGGCGCGGCCCTTGGTGACGGTCTCGGAAGCCTTGTCGGTCAGCGGCAGTTTCGCATGCAGCTCCTCTGGGGTAGGCATGGATGCGAACGAGGTAACGTTAATGTTTTCAAGGTTTTGGGCAATCATGATCAGTCTGCTTTTCAACGTGTTTTTTCTTGGGGGATCTAACAGTGTAGCCGAAATGCCGTAAACTGGCAGAATGACGACTAAACAACCTTTCCAGGCCGCTCCCTACATCAAGGAGATCGGCCGGGGCGCGAAGGGCGCCCGCAGCATGGACCGCGAGCAGGCACGCGAATTGTGGGGCGCGATTCTCGATGGCCGCGTATCGGACCTTGAGCTGGGCGGCATCCTGCTGTCAATGCGGATCAAGGGTGAATCGGTGGAGGAGCTGGAAGGCTTCCTGGAAGCGTCCGAAGCCTCGTTTGAAAAACTGCGCGCGCCGGCCGGCGAATTCGCGCCTGTGGTGATCCCGAGTTATAACGGCGCCCGCAAGATGGCGAACCTGACCGCGTTGCTGGCGCTGCTGCTGGCGCGCGAGGGCGTCCCGGTGCTGGTGCATGGCGTGGCGCACGACGTTGGGCGCGTCGCCACGGCGGAAGTATTCGAAGCACTGGGCGTGCATGCTTCGCCCGATCATGCAGCGGCGGAGGCGGCGCTTGAGGATGGGCGCGTGGCCTTCATCACCATCGACGCATTGGCGCCGCGCTTGGCGTGGATGCTGTCGCTGCGCCGCATCCTCGGCGTGCGCAACTCGACCCATACGCTGGTGAAGATCATGCAGCCGTTTGCCGGGCCTGCACTGCGGCTGGTGTCCTACACCCACCCGGAATACCTGGAGTCGCTGGGCGAATTCTTCACCCTGAACAAAGGCCACGCCTTCCTGATGCGCGGCACGGAAGGCGAGACCGTCGCCAACGCCAACAAGGCGCAGAAGATCGACTGGTTCCACGGCGGCGAACGCACCGTGCTGGTTGAAAAGCAGACGCTGGTCGAAAAGCTGCCCGAGCTGCCGGAGGATAAAAGCGCAGAGTCGACCGCTGCCTGGATCCAGGCCGTGCTGCGTGGTGAAATCCCCGTGCCGGATTCGATTATCCAGCAGGTGGGTCACTGCAAAGATGTCGCCCGCTCGCTCGCTGCCGGCGCCGCCCTCCTGTAAAATGGTGGGTTTGGTCTCAGGGCAGGGCGGCAGGAAATGGCAAATCAGTACGATGTAGCGGTAATCGGCGCAGGCGCGGCGGGCATGATGTGCGCGGCGACGGCCGGCAAGCGCGGCAAACGCGTTGTGCTGCTCGATCACGCCGAGAAACTGGCGGAGAAGATCCGCATCTCTGGCGGCGGTCGTTGCAACTTCACCAATATTAACGCCGGCCCTGCCAACTTCCTCTCCGAGAATCCGCACTTCGCCAAGAGCGCGCTGTCGCGCTTCACGCCGCATGATTTCCTGACGATGGTGAAGAAGCACCGCATCGGCTTCCACGAAAAGCATAAAGGGCAACTGTTCTGCGACGACTCCGCCGAGCAGATCATCGACATGCTGCGAAGCGAGTGCGCCGATGGTGGCGTGCATTGGCGCATGCCGAGCAAGGTGCAGGCCGTGGCGCAGAATGGCGCCGGCTTCGTGCTGCAGACTGACCGAGGCGAGATCCATGCTGGCGCTGTCGTGGTGGCGACCGGCGGCCTGTCGATCCCGAAGATTGGTGCGACCGACTTCGGCTATCGCATGGCCAAGCATTTTGGGCTCAAGCTGGTAGACCCGCGTCCCGCCCTGGTGCCGCTGACTTTCGACGTCGAGGAATGGGCGCCGTTTGCGCCGCTGGCCGGCGTCTCGCTGGAAGTGGACGTGGAAACCGGCTCGCTGAAAGGCCGCAACCCGACCGGCGCCCGCTTCCGCGAAGACCTGCTGTTCACCCACCGCGGCCTGAGCGGTCCGGCCATCCTGCAGATTTCCTCGTTCTGGCAGCCTGGCACCCCAATCACGATCAACCTGTTACCGGAAATGGACCTGGCCCAGACCCTGATCGAAGGAAAGGGTACGCTGAAGAAGCAGCTTGGCAACCTGCTGTCTCAATGGCTGCCGGCGCGCCTGGCGGAGGGTTTGCTGCAAGTGCACGGCCTGGACCCCGAAGCGCGCATTGCCGACATGAAGGACGACACGCTGCGCAAGCTGGGCCGCGCGGTCAACCAGTGGACCATCACCCCCAATGGCTCGGAAGGCTACCGCAAGGCCGAGGTCACGCGCGGCGGCGTGGACACCCGCGAACTGTCCCAGCAATCGATGGAATGCAAGAACGTGCCCGGCCTGTACTTCATTGGTGAAACAGTCGACGTGACCGGTTGGTTGGGCGGCTACAACTTCCAATGGGCCTGGGCATCCGGAGTGGCTGCTGGCCTCGCGATCTGATATTATTCCACTTCCGGCAACGCATTTTCCGCCGGATTCATGATGTTAGCTGGGCTGAAATATTGCCCGCGAAAGACGTCGATATCCCCTTCGGAACCGCCTGAGTGGCCGGTTTGGCGTCTATTGTCTCTTCCATTTTTGAGCAAAACCTGCTAATATCGCTGTCTTTCCTGAACCCTAACGGTTTGAATTTTTACATGACTACTATCCGCCTTAAAGAAAACGAGCCGTTCGAAGTCGCAATGCGTCGCTTCAAGCGCACCATCGAAAAGACCGGTCTGCTGACCGAACTGCGCGCACGCGAGTTCTACGAAAAGCCAACCGCAGAGCGCAAGCGCAAGCTGGCAGCTGCCGTGAAGCGTCACTACAAGCGCATCCGCAGCCAGCAACTGCCTAAGAAGCTGTACTAATTCAGCTCTCGTCGGCATTCTTGCAGGCGCACTGATCGCCACGGATGCCCACGCCAGAGTTTCAACCCGCTCCGGTCTAAGCCGCAGCGGGTTTTCCTTTTTCCACGCACACTTTTGAGGTAGCTATGAGTCTGAAAGCCCAGATTACTGATGACATGAAATCCGCCATGCGCGCCAAGGAAGCCGGCAAGCTGGCCACCATCCGCCTGATCCTGGCCGAGATCAAGCGCAAGGAAGTGGACGAACAGATCGAAGTCAACGACGCCCAGACCGTGGCCATCGTTGAAAAGATGATCAAGCAGCGCAAGGATTCCATCACCCAGTTCGAAGCCGGCGGCCGTACCGACCTGGCTGACATCGAAAAGGCCGAGCTGGCCGTGCTGGTGGCCTACATGCCTGCCGGCCTGTCCGATGAAGAAATTGCCGCTGAAGTGAAAGCAGCCGTAGCCGAGTCCGGCGCCGCCGGTCCCCAGGACATGGGCAAAGTCATGGCCATCGTCAAGCTAAAGCTGGCCGGCCGCGCCGACATGACCGTAGTGTCCGCACTGGTCAAAAAGGCCCTGACCCCCGCATAATCTACAGCCGAGTTCGTGTCACACCCTGGGGTCACACCCCAAGTGTGACACGGCCTCGGCCATGACTCGGTTGAGGCCGTGTCACTCTCGGGGTGTGACCCCATGGTGTGACACGGGCTGAGCCATATCGTGGGCCGCGTGTGTTGATTTGGATCAAATGCCCATCGCGCGCGGCGGTATAGTCTGATTTATAACAAATACCGTTCAGCCTCGTGATTCCACAGTCATTTATTGCCGACCTGCTGAACCGCGTCGATATCGTCGATGTGGTGGGGCGCTACGTCCAGTTGAAAAAGGGCGGCGCCAATTACCAGGGCTTGTGCCCGTTCCATAGCGAAAAATCTCCGAGCTTTACCGTCAGCCCGACCAAGCAGTTCTACCATTGCTTTGGCTGCGGCGCCCATGGCACAGCCATCGGCTTCCTGATCGAGTACTCGGGCATGGGTTTCGTCGATGCCGTCAAGGATCTGGCCCAGAACGTCGGCATGGTAGTGCCTGAGCAGGATGACAAGATCCCGCCCGCCCAGCGTGCTGCCCAGCAGCAGCAATCCATGGCGCTGTCCGATGCCATGTCCAAGGCTAACGAGTTCTACCGGGCCCAGCTGCGCCTTGCGCCGCAGGCGATTGGCTACCTGAAAGGCCGTGGCCTGACCGGGGAAATCGCGGCCCGCTTTGCGCTCGGCTATTCGCCTAGCGGCTGGGACAGTCTGAAAGCCGTTTTCCCGGATTACGAAAACCCGGTCCTGGTGGAAGCCGGCCTGATCATCCAGAACGTGGATGAGGACGGCAAGCGCACCAAGCGCTATGACCGTTTCCGCGAGCGGGTAATGTTCCCTATTCGCAATACCAAGGGCCAGGTGATCGCTTTCGGCGGCCGCATCATGGACCAGGGCGAACCCAAGTACTTGAATTCTCCCGAAACGCCTTTATTTTCAAAGGGCTCGGAGCTGTATGGCTTGTTCGAAGCGCGCCAGGCGATCCGCGATGCGGGTTATGTACTGGTGACGGAAGGCTATATGGATGTGGTGGCGCTGGCCCAGATGGGCTTTCCCCAGGCGGTTGCGACGCTGGGAACCGCCTGCACCACGACCCACGTCCAGAAGTTGTTGCGTCAAACCGACAACGTGATCTTCAGTTTCGATGGCGACAAGGCCGGCCGCCGCGCTGCACGGCGTGCGCTGGAAGCCTGTCTGCCGCACGTGTCGGATGACAAGACGATCAAGTTCCTGTTCCTTCCGGCTGAGCACGACCCGGACAGCTATATCCGCGAATATGGCGCCCACGCGTTCGAACAGCAGGTACACGAAGCCATGCCGCTGTCCCAGTTCCTGCTGCGCGAGGCGGCGGGCGAGCATGATTTAACATCGCCTGAAGGCCGGGCGCGCGTCCAGTTCGACGCCAAGCCGCTGTTGCAGGCCATGCCGCCGACCTCGCTGCGCCTGCAGATCGTGCGCGGCCTGGCGACCATGACGCAGAGCACGCCGGGCGAGATTGAGCAGCTGTTTGAGCTGGCCAAGCCGGTGGCTGCCAGCAAGGTTGCACCGCCGCGTAGCCGCCGCGAGCAGCCTGTTGGGCTGGAACTGAAGCTGATCCGCGTGGTGCTGACGCACCCGACGCTAGCGCTGGAACTGGACGACGAGGCGCTGCTGGCTTTCAGCCACTTCGGCCAGGAAGCCGCCGAGCGACTGGTCTGGCTGATGGTGCAGGCCCAATCGCTGGGAGAGCAGGGCAGTTTCGCTGCGTTCTGCCAGTTGGTGAAAGAAACGGGCAGCGATTATGATGCGCTCATCGGCGAGATTGCCGCTGCGCCGGAGCCGGATATCGAAGGCGAGCGCTTGTGGCTGCTGGCCACGGTGCGCCACCTGAAGATGGATGCATTAAAACAGGAGCTGGACCAGCTATTTTCGGCAGGTTTGTCTTCTGAGGAGATTGGTGTACGCTACCGCGAAATTACCGCCAAGCAAGATCAATTGCGGAAGGAAGCTGAAGCTGATTTAAGTCCGAGGTAATTGCCTGCACGCACGCAAACCTTCCCGTCTGGTAATTGTAAAGTGGCGTGCTATAATAAAATGCTAAATATTGCAATATTTAGCGGGTCTGTTTTTTCGTTTGTTTTCAGTAAGTTACAGTAGTAGTTGTTGCGGTTTGTAGTGGACTTAACTATTCCCGAAAGCGCCTGTGCCAGCAAAGAAACCTGAAACCAAAGCGGCTGAAAAGCCTCGCAAAGTGACCGCCAAGCCTGCGACGAAGTCGGCTGATAAGCCGGCTACTCGCGTCACCAAGGCACCGCCGGTGGTTAGTCAGACAACGGACGCAGCCGCCCTGGCTGCCATCGATACTTCCGGATATGTGCTGCCAACCGTCAAGGTGCCGGGACGCCGTGGCCGCAAGCCGAAGGAATTCACGCCGGAAAACGACGAGGTTGCAGCACTGAACGCTGTTGAGCGTGCCGAGATGAAGGCTGCGGACAAGGCGAAAGCCAAGGACCGCAAGGCCAAGGAAAAGGCATTGCTGAAGGACGCGTTCTCGTCCGACACCGAGGCAACGGAAGAGGAACTCGAACGCCGCCGCCAGAAGCTCAAGACGCTGATCAAGTTCGGCAAGGAGCGCGGCTTCCTCACGTACGCTGAAATCAACGACCACTTGCCGGAAAATATCGTCGATCCGGAAGCGATCGAAGGTATTATCGGCACCTTCAACGACATGGGCATCGCCGTGTACGAACACGCGCCTGATGCCGAGACCCTGCTGCTGTCCGATAATGTCGCCACTGTGACCAGCGACGACGAAGCCGAGGCTGCAGCGGAAGCCGCGCTGTCCACCGTCGACTCCGACTTCGGCCGCACCACCGACCCGGTCCGCATGTACATGCGCGAAATGGGTTCGGTCGAGCTGCTGACCCGCGAAGGCGAGATCGAAATCGCCAAGCGTATCGAAGACGGCCTGCGCGACATGATCCAGGCGATTTCCGCCTGCCCGGTGACGATCGCCGAAATCCTCGCCACGTCCGAACGCATCCGCATCGATGAGATCAAGATCGACGAAATCGTCGATGGCCTGGTGGATGAGGAAGGCGAAGCCGCCGCCGCGGCACCAGCCGCTTCCGACGAGGAAGACGAGGAAGAGGACGAGGAAGAAGAGGACGAAGAAGAAGAGGAAGAAGCAGCCAGCCCAGGCGGCGCGGCAGCCGGCTACACCGCCGAGCAGCTGGAAGCCATGAAGCAGGCCTCCCTCGAGAAATTCGACAATATCGCCAACCAGTTCGAGCGCATGCGCAAGGCCTTCGAGAAGGATGGCTACAACTCGAAAGCCTACCTGAAGGCGCAGGAGTCGATTTCCGCCGAGCTGCTGGGCATCCGCTTCACCGCCAAAGTGGTGGAGAAGCTGTGCGACACCCTGCGCGGCCAGGTCGATGAAGTGCGCCATATCGAGAAGCAGATCCTCGACGTGGCAGTGAACAAGTGCGGCATGCCGCGCGCCCACTTCATCAAGGTCTTCCCGGGCAATGAAACCAACCTGGAATGGGTGGATGGCGAAGTCGCTGCAGGCCACGCTTACAGCGCGATCCTGGGCCGCAACATCCCGACCATCAAGGAACTGCAGCAGCGCCTGATCGACCTGCAAGCGCGCGTCGTGCTGCCGCTGCCGGACCTGCGCAACATCAACCGCCAGATGGCGGCCGGTGAAATGAAGGCGCGCAAGGCCAAGCGTGAAATGACCGAGGCCAACCTGCGCCTGGTGATCTCGATCGCGAAGAAGTACACCAACCGCGGACTGCAATTCCTGGACCTGATCCAGGAGGGCAATATCGGCCTGATGAAGGCGGTCGACAAGTTCGAATACCGCCGCGGCTACAAGTTCTCCACGTACGCTACGTGGTGGATCCGCCAGGCGATCACGCGTTCCATCGCCGACCAGGCGCGTACCATCCGTATTCCGGTGCACATGATCGAAACGATCAACAAGATGAACCGGATCTCGCGCCAGATCCTGCAGGAAACCGGCGCCGAGCCGGATCCGGCGACCCTGGCCATCAAGATGGAAATGCCGGAGGATAAGATCCGCAAGATCATGAAGATCGCGAAAGAGCCGATCTCGATGGAAACGCCGATCGGTGACGACGACGATTCCCATCTGGGCGACTTCATCGAGGACAACAACACGCTGGCGCCTTCGGACGCAGCGCTGCATGCCTCGATGCGCGGTGTCGTGAAGGACGTGCTGGATTCGCTGACCCCGCGCGAAGCCAAGGTGCTGCGCATGCGTTTCGGTATCGAAATGTCCACCGACCACACGCTGGAAGAGGTCGGCAAACAGTTCGACGTGACCCGTGAGCGTATCCGCCAGATCGAAGCCAAGGCACTGCGCAAGCTGCGCCACCCATCGCGCTCCGATAAGCTGAAGAGCTTCCTGGAAGGTAACTAAGACTTGACGGATAGGGCCACCGGCCCTATCCTGCCGGGTTCCCAGGGCCCTTAGCTCATGCTTGGTTAGAGCAGAGGACTCATAATCCTTTGGTGCGCGGTTCGACTCCGCGAGGGCCTACCAATTCGCTTTATGCTTGGAAAACAAGCCCTGACGAGAAATCGCCGGGGCTTTTTCCTATTGGAATTATCGCCTTAGCCAGACGAACAAGGCGAGATGCGTGAAGTTGTCATTGCCAGACATGGGCGGCCAGCGGCCAAGCTGGTTGATTTGGCAATCGCGCACTGTTGTGTCGCCTATCGTGCACAGAAGATGATTGCTATTATGGTAATCTTTCTTTCATGCACTTATCCCTGCCGTCCAAACTCATCCTGCTAACGTTTTGCCTCCTGCTTTCTGCCTGCGGCCGCACGCCCGAAGGACCCTATGCCGAGTGGCTTGAAAACGATGAAACAGTGGAGTCCGTCAGCCAGGAACTGCCTTTGACGATCTTGCATATCAATCGGGAGCCTACGGATTGGCTGCGAATATTCTCGAATCAGGAGCGTTACGATCGCGTGCTGTACAAGCGCAAAGTTGTCATCGAAAAGGGCGATCCGGCCCGCTTGTGGCAAGGCCTTGGGCAGCCGGCAGTCATAGTGCATCAATATGCCAATATTTCGGATGACCAAAGCCCACTTTTCCTCGTTTACGAACGCAATAAGAAGGCTGTCGTCGAACATATCGATATGGGTACTTACATCAAGGAAATCGGCGAACCCATCGGTCCTGGCTTGCGCTTTTTCGAGAACGAAGACTCGCAGTACGGGGGAGCCCTTCTCAAGGCCTTTCCGATTGAGAAGACGCTTCTGCCCAAAGGGCCTGACTGGCCTTCGATCAAGGAGCCGGCTGGTATTGCTCCAGATCGCAAGGCTTTTGCCTATGTGGACTCGTTAGCGGAGCCTTCGGTGGTGCTGGTGGTTGACGCTGAGGGCAATTTTGGCGAACCGATTCCTGTGCCGGCCATCCCTGCTTTTCCCCAAGGCCTACGGACGAGCAGCCGAATCGTACAGATCCTTCCGTGGTTCGATGCCCGGTTCAAATGGCATAAGACAACTGCCGGCAAATGGGACCTGACAAGGATCGCTACCTCGGAACATGTTCTCAGCGCCACGGATGCTCTCGAAGAGTTGTTTCTCGACGCCAGCAAGGGTTACCTGAACTGCTTCGGCAGCGCTAGCGTTGCCTGCCTTGGCGGATGGCGCAGGTCCTGGCGTATTGAGGAGCATGAAATCTGCCAATGCGCCAAGGCATACGTCTATCTGCCTTTGCAGCCGGTACGGGCATTTGGTGCAAACGTGAACAGGCTCTGGTACGGAATCACCGGTAATGGTTCCGCCTACCATTTGATTCTCGATGCGCCGCCAGAACAGGTCGCGGGCGAACTTCGCAAGCGGCTCAAGGCCCGCCGACTGGAAATTGCTGACGCCGGAGAGAATTCACACGAGAGCGTCGAAGCCAACCGATTTGTAACGCCAACCGTAACCGTGCGCGTCGAAGCGTTTGAACAGGGAACCCTGATCCGCACTATCGCGCGCTATCCAGCAAACCAATAAGACTTATCATGCATATCATCAGATTCTTTGGAGCCGCCCTGGCTGGTCTTGTATTCACCAATGCCATGGCCGCATCCCTTCCATTCAGCGCCAAGAAGTTCACGCCCTATCACGTAGGCTTTGCTGCCGACAATACGCGCGCTTGCCTGGCAGGCGGCCGTTTTGATCCGGAGTCGATGCAAAGCACTGGCGATTTGCTGCTGCTTGACCTGAAGCGCGATATCTTGGTCGCGCAGGCGCATATTCCTGTGCCGGACGATTACGCCTCGCTGTATCCAGTGCAATGCGCGATCGTTGGCGACACTGTCTACCTGCTGGCGAACGTGAATACGCAGCTCCCGCGCTCGCTGAACCAGGGCATCGTCTACCTGTATCAGTTCAACATGCAAGGCAAGCAGCTTGGCAAGAAGCGGCTCGTTATCGAGGGGCGAAACAGTTATGGCCATGCCTTGGGCGTGTCCGCAAATGGCGTGCAGGTCGCTGGCTATATCATGGACGAGGATGATACTTCCGAGTTTTACTCCTTCTTTACGCTCGCGCTGGACCGGCGCCTGAACGAGGTGAAGCTGAATGTCCGGAAATCCGGGGCCTTCGTGAGTGGTGCCAAAGCGCGCTTCGTAGGCGACAACCTGCAGGTTGCCGGTTCGTTCTTTCCTGCGAAACTGGCGAAGGACGGTTTGGCCAGCGACTATGCAAATTCGCGTGTGATGGCGAATGGCGGTTATGCCTGGAGCATGCGTCCGTTCAAAAAGGCTCCACGCCATGTGGAGGCCGGCATTTCGCAGCAAGGCGCGATTTATTCGCTGGCGTACAGTGAAACCGAGTCCACGCTGGCCGTGACCAGCGCAGAGGGCAAGCAGCTTTTCCTGAGCAGCTATCCAAGCAAATTCTGCGAAACGAGTTCGCTTAGCGACTATGGCGCGGACGTGCTGGCGTTGCGCAAACCTTGCGATGAAAAGCGCAAGGCGGCGGAATTGACGCTCATTTCGCCTGCCAACGGCAAAGAAAGTCCATTGCAGCTGGCGCCAGGTGAGCCGGTCTTCGCGGATACCAATTCGGGCCAATGGTTCGTTATCTCCAAGGATGCCGCCGGTAAGCTGGCCTGGTATTCGGGATCGATAGGTGGTGATACGCGCTTCACCCAGACCGTGGCGGGCGTAGAGCATTCCTTGAGCCTGGGCCGGATCAACATCGACAAGAAAGGGGCGCGCGCTTTCGATTACGTTTATGAGCAGCGTGCAGGCGAGTGCCGCTTCAACATGAACGGGCACGCGGTCCAGGTGGATGTTTTCAATCCAGAAGACGAGAATGGCAAGGAGCTGCCGCAGATCGTCATGTACGAAAGCGATGGCGTCTCCCTTACGCTGCCGCTCGATGGTTCGCCGCGAAATATTTCCGTCGACGGCACATTGACGCCCGAGCAGGCCAAGCGTAGTTGCGGAAAGAACGGCGGCAAGCTGTCGTTGATCTTTAACGCAGCGGGAGCTCGCCGGTAATCGCCAAGTGTTGACGCAGCCGATTCACGCTCAAGTTTGACGCTCAAGTTTGACGCTCAATCAAACGCTGCGCGGATTTCGCGCCCGGCTTGTTGTGGCGCTTGCAGGTGGGGGTAGTGCCCAAGTCTGGGCAGGACGGTGAAGGGCTTGCCTGATTTGGCGGCGAATTCCTCGCCCATCTTCTTGTCGATGTAGATGTCTTTCTCGCCCCATACCACCTGGAGCGGCGTCTTCAGGCGTCCCAGGTTGGCTTCGAAATATTGCTGGTCGCGGGTGAAGCGCAAGTAGTAATGGTAGAAGGCGTCGCCGGTGCTCATGCTGCCTTGCGTCCAGCCGGCCAGCATGTCTTGCTTGAAGTCCTCGGCCAGGTTGAATTGCTCATTGGCTTCCAGGCCGCGACGGAAGGCGTTTTCGACGATGTCGTCGCGGTTCTGGTTGATCGCGTTGCGGGTTGCTTCGGCGGTTTGCGGCGCTTTCAGGCTGCGCAAGCGGTCGGACATGTATTCCGGCCGGTCGAACGGTGCAAAGTCGCCGACGATGATTTTCTTCGCGATTTCCGGTTGCTCCAGCGCGAGCAGCAACGGAGGCAGGGCGCCGACGTCGGTGGCGTAGATGACGAGCTTCGATTTGTCGATACCTGCCTTGTCGATATAGGACTTTACGACCTGGGCATAGTCGCGCGGCGCATAGCCGAACTTGTCGGCGGAGGGGCGGGAAGAATGACCGTAGCCCGGCCAGTCGAAGGCGTGGACCTCATAGTCGCGGCCGAGATCCTGCGCGAGCTCGCGCCAGGTCAACATCGTTTCCGGGAAGCCGTGCAGGAACAGGACAGTGCCCTTGGCGGCGGGATTCTTGACGACCATGCGGCGCAAGGTGATATCGGAGCTGATCTTTACGTAGCCGATTTCCTGTGCGGCGGCACCGGTCAATGCCAGGGTACTCGCGGCTGCGGCTGCGGCGATTGATTTCTTGAGCGCGGACATATTGGTGATCCTTGGTGGAGAGTTCGAGATGTCTCCAATATAGGTTCCGCTGCTTATGACGTAAATGTCGTATTTCCCTCCTTTTAGGACATGCGTGCGATGCGGCGCAATGTTTGCGGCGGCTGGCCGAAGACGCGCAGGAAGGCCCGCCGCATGCGTTCCGTATCAATGAAGCCGGTTTTTGCGGCGATTTCCTCGATGGTGTGGCGGCTTTGCTCGATCATCAGGCGCGCAGCTTCCAGCCGTAGCTGCTCGACCGCCTTGGCTGGGGACTGGCCGGTTTCAGTCGTGAAGGCGCGGCTGAATTGGCGTGGGCTAAGGTGGGCGACGCCGGCCAACTCAGGTACCGATAGCCCGGATTCGAGGTTGTTGCGCGCATATTCGAGCACGTGCTGGATGCGGTCGGACTTGGCGCCCAGGTCCAACAGTACCGAATGCTGGGATTGACCACCGGCGCGGCGATGGTGGACCACGAGTTTTTTCGCCACGGATGCCGAGAGTTCGGCGCCGTAATCAGCTTCGATCAGGCCGAGCGCAAGGTCGATGCCGGTGCTCATGCCGGCGGAAGTCCAGATCGGGCCATCGTTGATGAAGATGCGGTCCGCGTCGACTTTCGCGGCGGGAAATTGCTGCTGCAGTGCACGGGCGAACAGCCAATGCGTTGTCACGTGCCGGCCGTCGATCAGTCCCGCTTCGCCAAGCAGGAAGGTGCCGGTGCAGACGGATGCGGTACGGCGGGCTATCCGGGAGGCGGAGCGCAGGCGCTCAAGCGTTTGCGTGTCGGTTGGGGCGGGGGCGACGAGGCCGCAAACGATCAGGGTGTCCAGCCGGCGCCTGGCAAGCGGCAGCGTTTCCACGGTCACGCCAAAGGAGTTGACGACAGGGCCGCCGAGCGCCGAGAAGAAACCAATGTCGTACAGGCGCTCGCGCGCTGTGGTGTTGGCAAGTTCGAAGGCGGAGGACGCCGCCAGGCCCATGATCTGGAAACCAGGCGGCAGCAGGAAGCCGATTTTCAACACAATAGCGCCTGTGGCATGAAAGGAGGTATTCCCATCATACGCGCCACGAGCGGCGGATGTTGGCCAGCAATGTTATCCTCGTCAGTCGCGCTGCACTTCGTGAGCGTATTTCGTCATGCAAGTTTTTAACTGGGAGATCGGAATGGCAATCAAGAAGATCCTGTTTTTGACGGGCGATTTTGCGGAAGACTATGAAACCATGGTGCCGTTCCAGGCGCTGCAGATGGTTGGGCATACCGTGCATGCGGTCTGCCCCGGCAAGAAGTCGGGAGAGAAGATCAAGACCGCGATCCACGATTTCGAAGGCGACCAGACTTATACAGAAAAACCTGGCCACCAGTTCGCGCTGAATGCGAGCTTTGATGAGGCCCGTGTGTCGGCATACGATGCGCTGGTGATTGCAGGCGGGCGCGCGCCGGAATACTTGCGCCTCAATCCACGGGTGCTGGAAACAGTGCAGGAATTCGCCAGGGCGGGCAAGCCAATTGCCGCGATCTGCCACGGTGCGCAGATCCTGACTGCGGCAGACGTCATCAAGGGCAAGCGCATCTCGGCTTATCCAGCGTGTGCGCCGGAAGTGCGTTCGGCCGGCGGTGAATATGTTTCGGTCGAGATGGACCAGGCGGTCACCGACGGCAATTTCGTCACGGCGCCGGCGTGGCCTGCGCATCCGCAGTGGATGGCGCAGTTCCTGAAATTGCTTGGGACGGAAATCAAGCCTTAATCTACGCGAGCTGGATACAGCAGTGCCAGGGCTTGCTGGCGTGCCGACGCGCGCAGGGTTGCGCGCAGCGAGGCATCGTCGGTGGTACGGGCCAGCACCATGCCGCCGACGCAAAGCGCAACAATCGCCTGCGCGCGCTGTGCTCCGTCGCTGGCATCCTTCAGCGCGTGTTCGTAAATGCGTGTCAGGTTGCGGATCAGGTCTGTGTAGGCACGCTGCGGCAACAGCCCGGCGCGCGCCACGTCGCCCGGCAGGGCGTACAGGGGACAGTGGTTTTCAATATCTTCCAGTACCTCGTCGCTCAGGTAGAGGTTGATCAGGCGCCGCGCCATGTCGAGCTGGCCGGCAGCGGGCGACCTGGCGACGTCCTTGCGGAAGGGATTGCAGGTGGCGAAGCTGGCCACAGCTGCCGCGTACAGTTCATCCTTGCTGTCAAAGTGGTTGTAGAAACCTCCGCGTGTCAGGCCCGCTCCGGACATGATGGTCTCGATCGATACCTGCTCGAAGCCGTGCCGGTTGAACAGCTTGCGGGCCGATTCGACAATCTTGCTGCGGGTGCGTTCCTTGTGCTCAGCGGTGTAAGGCATGTGTTTCTCCTCCTCGGTTCGCATTATGCGTCCGAATCAAATTATGTTCTTGAACATATTATGTATCTCCGTAATCTGGCCACATGTTCAAACCCCACCCCAAAGGAGATCAACATGTACACCCTGGTTACTTTGCGTTCCGTTCCCGATTTCGCTGTGGGTAACGTGCGCGACTTGCGCGTGCGCTGGGTTATGGAAGAGGCAGGCCAGCCGTATTCCGTGCAGACCATCGGGCCCGACGAGCAAAAGTCTTCAACCTACCGCCAGCAGCAACCTTTCGGCCAGGTGCCGGTGCTGCTGGATGGTGAACAGTCTATCTTCGAGTCCGGGGCGATCCTGCGCCACCTGGGCGACAAGCTGGGATTGATGCCTTCCGGCGCCCGCGAGCGGCAACTGGCCGAAATGTGGCTGTATGCCGCGCTCAATTCGGTCGAGCCGTATTTTGGCGCGTACGCAGAACTGGACGTCTTCCATGCGGGAGAATCGTGGGTCGAGGCGCGCCGGCCCGGGTTGGAAGCGATGGCGAAGCGCCGCCTCGGCGACCTGGAGGCATGGCTGTCCGGTTGCGAATACCTGGCCGGTACGTTCAGCGTTGCCGACATCATGATGTCGACCGTATTGCGTCTGCTGGATTCGAGTGGCCTGCTGGACGAATTCCCGGCGGTTGCCGCCTACCAGGCGCGTTGCATGGCGCGCCCCGCCTACGAGAAGGCGATGGCGGCCCAGGTGGCGCTGTACACCCGGGCCCAGGAAGCGGCTTGAGCTTCCGCTCAACGCGGCACGATGGCGAACTGCGGCCGCTCGCTGTAATTCGGTTTGACGCTGCGGCTGGCGAAGCGGTTCCACGCCTCCCGTGCATTGGGAATGCCGGTGGCGGCGGCCATCGCCAGCGCCGGCTGCAAATTCGACGGGTAGCCTTCGGACGAAGCCGAGTAGCCGGTCATCTCGCCGGCCAGCCATGGCGTACGCCACACCTTGGCGTCCTTGTCTGCCTGGATGCGCCAGTCGGCCTGCGCCTGGCTGCCGCAGGGCTGGTCCAGGTAGCGTGCACCCGTGCTGTTGACCATTGGTGAACCGTCGTTGTTGCGCATGGTGGCCTGGTAGGCTTCGGCGAAACTGCTGAAATATGCCGAGGTGGCGCTTGGCCGAACCATGAGCGCATAGACGGCGCCGTCGACCCAGCAATAGCCGCCGGCCATCATGCGGCCGATCGGGAAGCGCGCCTTCCACGTCAGGATCGGCTCGGCACCGGCAAATCCCATTTCGTGCAGGTGCCCGACCGCCGATGTGAAGAAGTCGTCCATCCACGGTGCCACGCCGGTGTTCGGGCCTGTGGGACCGCCGTAGGCCACGGCATAACTGGTGGCGGTATTGTCGATGAAGCCAAGCTGGTTGGTCGCACCGCCGGCGAAGGTCGTATTGTAGAAGTCCAGGTTGTGTTGCAGTACCTGGTTGAAGTAGGGCTTCATCGGGTGCGCGTCGGGCGTGATGTAGGCCGCATGGCCGAGGGTGCGCAGCGACCAGGCCTGGCCGCGCACCTGGTTGCCCTTCACCAGGCCCTTGGACAGTGAGCGGTAATACGGATTCATGGTGACCAGGTTCCAGTTTGCCCAGAAATGCAGCTCGTCGAGATAGTAAGTGTCGCCGGTCAGCAGGTAGGGCAAGTAGGCAAACGAGGGCTGGTGCGCCGTGTCCGGCGTGTAGGGCGTGGCGCAGGCGCCGGCCTCGGTCGAGGTGCAGCGCGGCATGTCCTCATGTTTCTTTGTAACCGGGTTGTAGCTGTCGGAGCCGATCCGCTGGTCGCGTACGTAGGGATAGTCGACGATGGACACCACCTGGTCCGTGTTCCTGTCGCGGTAATGCACCGGCCAACTGCCGGCCAGGTCGCCCAGCCCGTTTGTCACCTGCCTGGCCCGCGCATCCATGCTGAGGATATACAGTGCGGCCCAGGCGTGCTGCAAGCCGATATCAGGGCGGCCGCCGGTCGATGGCATGTATTTGTTCACCAAGGGCATTGCCATCGGGCCGCTGTCGGCCGCCTCCCAGTCGGTCTTCATTTTCGCCAGCGCCGTTTGCGACGGCATCACCGTGCGGTCGTAATTGGGCAGGGCGCGCGTGCCTAGCAGGTAGGCGATGTCGTGCTTCACATGCACTTTCGGCTCGGCGCCGGCCCAGAACAGCTTGCGCCAGCGGGCGTGGTGGTAATGCGTCAGCGCGGCCTTCTGGTACACCGCCTGGTTGTTGACCAGGATTTCTGCATCGTACGTGACATTCTTCGGATCGGGTTCGTAGGCCCAGTTGTTTTCGACGGTAACGTCGACGCGCGTTGCGCCGAACTGGCCGGCGCCCGCCAGGGGATAGTGTCGGATCGCAAAGCGCACCGCCAGATGCGGGTGGGCGACGCCGTTTGCCGTCACCGGTCCGGCTACCTGCCATTCATTGACCAGGGGGCCGGACAACCAGCTTGTATAGGGCTTGCTGGCCAATAGCTGTGCAGCATCCGCACTGTAGGTCACGCCGCCGATATTCAACCGGACCAAGGCGCTGAATCCGCTGGCCAGCAGGGCATCGGGGCGCGCACCACCGCCAGGGCCCGTCCATGGCACCGTCGAGAGCTGCACGCTGGCGGTTTCTCCGCCAGCGAGTTGCGGCAGCACGGTGCTGATCAATGCGTGGCGTACCGAGCCATCTGCGTGCCTGGCCTTGACGTCGGCCTGCACGGGTATTGAGACCCCCTTGTACGCTGCAGCGAAATAGTCGCCCACTTTCACATCTCCCTTTGCGAAGACGTGGCCGACGGTGACAGGCACGCCGGCTTGCGCCTGCGCGGACGTGTCGCTGACTTGCAGTGAGGGTAGCGGTGCCGCGGCTGCGGCGCCTGCAAGCAGCGAAGCTGCGAGAAAAGACAGGAATGATTTCATGGGCAGATCCTCTCAAATTGAAAGCGCTTGACCTGAATCAATTTAATTAATTCGCAAACTCCGTACAGTCCTGCACTGGAATAACACAGAGTAGGAGTATTGAAACATGGGTAGCGACAATGAGGTAAACGACGTGCAAACGAACAGCCGTCGTCGATTCCTGGGTAAGAGTGCTGCGTTAGGCCTGGCCGGCGCTGGCGTGCTGGCAGGTTGCAAGGAGAACGGTGCGGGGGCGCCCGGTTCTGCTACAGCATCTGCAGCAGCAGCGGGCAAGTCGCATGGCGCCAGCAAGGCGCATGTGGAACCTGGCCAGCTGGATGACTATTACCTGTTCTCCAGCGGCGGGCATTCCGGCGAGGCGCGCATCATGGGCGTTCCGTCCGGGCGCACGCTGCGCCGCATCCCTGTTTTCAATATCGATCCTATGGTTGGCTGGGGTATCACCAACGAGTCCAAGGCCATTATCGGCACCAAGCCTGACGGCAGCCTGAAATACACCACCGGTGATACCCACCACGTGCACGGCAGCTACAAGGACGGCACCTACGATGGCCGTTTCCTGTGGGTGAACGACAAGATCCACTCGCGCCTGGCCCGCATCCGCATGGACACCATGGAATGCGACAAGATCACCGAACTGCCTAACGTACAAGGCTTCCACGGTATCTTCCCGGACAAGTGCGACCCGGTCGACAAGTCGATCAACCACACCACCCGCGTGTTCTGCGGCGCGGAATTCGCGATTCCGTTCCCGAACGATGGCCGCGACCTGGATGATCCATCGAAGTGGGGTTCGCTGTTCACCTGCGTGGATGCGGAATCCATGGAGGTGCGCTGGCAGGTGCGCGTGGACGGCAATATGGACCTGACCGCGACGTCCTACGACGGCCGCTTCGCCTGCTCCAACCAGTACAACACCGAGAACGCACCTGACCAGGCGGGCATGATGGCCGCCGAACGCGACGCCTGCGTGTTCTTCGACGTGGCGCGTGTGGAGGCGCTGGTCAAGGCCGGCAAGTTCACCACCATCGGCTCGTCGAAAGTGCCTGTGGTTGACGGCCGCAAGGCTGCCAATGCCGATCCGAAGACTGCGGTGACCTGCTATGTCCCGGTCGGCAAAAACCCGCACGGCGTCAACGCTTCGCCGGACGGCAAGTACATGGTCTGCTCCGGCAAGCTGTCGCCGACTGCGACCGTGATCGAGGTGGCGCTGGTCGCCAAGTGGTTCGATGGTGAACTGAAAACCGAACGCGATGCAGTCGTGGCGGAGCCGGAAATCGGCCTGGGCCCGTTGCATACCGCCTTCGACGGCAAGGGCAACGCCTTCACCACCCTGTTCCTGGACAGCCAGATCGTCAAGTGGAACGTGGCTGCCGCCATCGCGCAGTTCAAGGGCGACAAGAGCGTCAAGCCGGTGGTGGACCGCGTGGACGTGCACTACCAGCCGGGCCACGGCTACGCTTCGATGGGTGAAACCAAGGAAGCGGACGGCAAGTACTTCAACTCCGGTAACAAGTTCTCGAAAGACCGCTTCCTGCCGGTCGGCCCGCTGCACAGCGAAACGGAGCAGTTGATCGACATCACCGGCGACAAGATGGTGATCATTTCCGACCATACCGCTTATCCGGAACCGCATGACGCGATCATCGTGCGCCGCGATATCGTGAAGACGCGCCAGATCTACAACATGGACGACTTCCCGAACAAGGTGACGGCGGATAACGCGGGCATTACGCGCAATGGCAACAAGGTGCATGTGCGCCTGATGTCCCAGGCGCCAGCCTTCAGCATGCCGGTCATCAAGGTGAAGAAGGGCGACGAGGTGACGATCACGCTGACCAACCATGACAAGGTGGAAGACCTGACCCACGGTTGCGCGCTGCCGACCTACAACATCAACTTCATCGTCAACCCGCAGGAGACCAAGTCGGTCACCTTCAAGGCTGACCATGCCGGTGCGTTCTGGATGTATTGCACGCACTTCTGCCACGCGCTGCATCTTGAAATGCGCAGCCGCTTCCTGGTGGAGGCTTAAGCCCGCGAGGGCGGTTTATCCATGCTGTATCGACTGATTTCCCTGCTTTGGGCAGCGCTGCTTGCGACGTTGTGCGCAGCGCCCGCCTTGGCCACTTCGATGTACGACACCGTGCTGTCCGCGGGGTTGATGGGTGGTCCCGATTTGTGTGCCGAAGCGCCATGCAGCGACGTGCTGCCTGCCGCAACGGTGTTTTCCAAGCGCAAAGGCGCCCCGGCCTACGTCGAAGGCTACGCGCTGGAGCAGGGCAAGCAGAAGATGGTGGGCTATGTGTTCCTGTCCACCGATGTGGTGGACATTCCGGCTTACTCTGGCAAGCCGGTCGTCACCCTGATCGGCATGGATACCAAAGGTTTGATTACCGGGGTGCGTATCCTGAAGCACTCCGAACCGATTTTGTTGGCGGGCATTCCCGAAACTGTGCTGACCAAGTTCGTCAAGCAGTACTTCGGCAAGCCCGGCGACGCCAAGCTGGAACTCGGCCTTGGACGTGATGGTGGTGATCTTGATGCGATCAGCGGGGCCACCGTTACTGCCATAGCCGAGAACCAGACCATTGCGCAAAGCGCGTACGAAATTGGCAAGCAGGTGGGCATCTTCAAGGGGATGGTCAAACCGCGCGCCCATTTCACGCCGCTGCGCGAACGTCTGGACTGGGCCGCGCTCGTCAAGGAGGGCGCGGTCCAGCACCTGCGGGTGGAAAGCGCGGATGTCGGCTTGCCCTCCGGCGGCAAGCCCTACATGGACCTGCATTTCGGCTACCTGAACGTGCCGACCGTCGGCATCAGCCTGCTCGGCGAGCGCAATTATGCGCGCCTGATGCAGGACCTGAAGGAAGACGAGCATGCGATTTTCGTCATCGGCACGGGCCTGGAATCGTTCAAGGGTTCCGGCTTTGTGCGCGGCGGCATCTATGACCGCATCCAGGTGCGCCAGGATGCGGACCGCTTCACCTTCCGCGATACCGATTACCTGAACCTGTACCATCTGGAGCCGGCCGATGCGCCAGAGTACAAGGAGTCGGCCATCTTCATCGTCCGCTCGGCAAACTTCAACCCAGCGTGGCCATGGCAACTGAGCCTGCTGGCAAACAAGCTGGACATGCAGACGCACACCAAGGTGTTCGTGCACTTTGACGAAGAATACTGGACGCCGGCACGCTACCTGGAAGGTGGCCGCCCGAAAGTCGAGCGTCCGGTGCCGGCCTGGAAGGCCGCCTGGCTGGCGCGCAAGGGCGAACTTACGCTGTTCGTGCTGGCGCTGCTTGCCACTGCAGGCCTGTACTCGCAACGCGACCGGCTGGTGCGCGCCTCCAGCCGCAAGAGCAAGCCGCTGATCAGCATTCCGCGCACCATCCTGTGGGTAATCGCGGTCGGATTCTTTGGCCTGTACCTGAAGGCGCAGCCGTCGATCACGCAGGTGATGACCTGGTTCCATTCCCTGGTCTATCAGTGGAAGTGGGAACTGTTCCTGTCCGACCCGTTCATCTTTATCTTCTGGTGGTTCATGGTGGCCACCGTGGTGCTGTGGGGGCGCGGGCTGTTCTGCGGCTGGCTGTGCCCTTTCGGTTCGCTTCAGCATCTGGCGTACAAGCTTGGCACGCTGATCGGGCTGGGCCGTTTCCAGGGACTGCTGCCGAAGCGCGTGCACGACAAGCTGAAATGGGTGAAGTACGGCGTGTTCGCGGTGCTGGTTGGCGTGTCCTTCTACTCGATGGAGCTGGCCGAACACCTGGCCGAGATCGAGCCGTTCAAAACCACCTTCCTGGTGGGCGTGCTGAATCGCGGCTGGCCGTTTGCTGCCTTCGTGGCGGTCATCCTCGGCATTTCGATCCTGAGCGAACGGCCTTACTGCAAGTACATCTGCCCGCTGGGCGCCGGCCTGGCCGTGCCAAGCTTCTTCCGCCTGTTCGGCTTGAAGCGCAAGCAGGAGTGCGTGACCTGTACCGCCTGCGCCAAGGGCTGCGGTTCGCACGCTATCGATGCGCAGGGCCGCATCGACCAGAAGGAATGCCTGCTTTGCCTGGACTGCATGGTGATGTACTACGACGACCATGCCTGCCCGCCGTTGGCCAAGGAGCGCAAGACACGCGAGAAGAATGGCCAGCCGCTGACGCCTATCGATGAACGCGGCTACTTTATTTCGCTGGATTCGGTTCGCAGTGAGCTGAAAAGGAAGGCAGGGTAAAACCATGAGTGTCCTCAGGGTTTGCGCGGCCGCTCTGGCCGCGACCATCACCGCGATGCTGGCCTGCGCCTCGGCAGGCGCGCACGCGGCCGTGCTCCAGGTCCGCGCCGGCGAATCGGTCGCCGCTGCCGTCGGCCAGGCACACCCCGGCGACACGATCCAGGTCATGGCCGGTACTTACAGGGAACGCATCCTGATCGACAAGCCGTTGCGCCTGGAGGGCGTGGGCAAGCCGACTATCGCCGCTGGCTACGAGGGCGACGTGATTCGCGTCAAATCGGCTGACGTGTCAATCCGTGGCCTGATCGTGCGCGACAGCGGCACCGACCTAGGTTCGCAGAATGCCGGCATTTACGTGATGCCAGGCTCGGACCGCATCGTGATCGCCAACTGCGACCTGGTCACCAACCTTTTCGGCATCTGGCTCGAACAGTCTCGCGGCGCCGTCCTGCAAGGCAACCTGGTGACCGGCCGCCGCGACCTGATGTCGCAGATGCGCGGCAACGGCATCCAGGTCTACAACACCGACGACACGCAGGTCATCAACAACACGATCAGCTATGTGCGCGACGGCATTTACGTCGACTACTCGCGCCGCGCCACATTTCGTGGCAATACCGTGCACCACGTGCGCTACGGAACGCACTATATGAACACCCACAACAGCTCCTGGGAAGGCAACACCGTGTACCAGAGCCGCGCCGGGCTGGCGTTGATGGAAGTGCGCAACCTCACAGTGCGCAACAACGTCGCCCGGGGCAACGAAGACCACGGCATCATGCTGCGCACGATCCAGGATTCCGTCATCGAGAACAACGTTGTCGCCGGCAATGGGCGCGGCTTCTTTATCTACGATGCCGAATTCAATATCCTGCGCGGCAACCTGGTGATCGGCAACCGCACCGGGGTGCACCTGACGGCCGGTTCGAGCAATAACACTGTGGATGGAAACGACTTTATCAACAATGCGGAGCAGGTCAAGTTCGTCGCTTCCAAGGATGTCGAATGGGGCCGCAACAAGGGCAATTACTGGAGCAATTACAGCGGCTGGGACCAGGATAACGACGGCAACGGCGATGTGCTGTACCAGGCCAACGACGTGGTCGACCGCCTGCACTGGCAATACCCGCTGCTCAAGCTCCTGCTGAGCAGCCCCGCCGTACAAACGCTGCGCTTCGTGTCGCGGCAATTCCCCTTGCTGCGCGCACCGAGCGTGATCGACAAGCACGCCCGCATGCAGCCCTGGAACACCGATTGGAGAAAATGGCATGGACGACAAGCTGATTGACTTGCGCGCCGTGGGCAAGCGCTATGGAGCGCTGCAGGCGGTCGACGGCGTCGACCTGTCCGTGGGACGCGGCCGCATGCTGGGCCTGATCGGGCATAACGGCGCCGGAAAAAGCACCCTGTTCAAGATGATGCTTGGCTTGCTGGAACCGAGTTGCGGCGAAGTGCGCATCTGCGGCGTGCGGACAAGTGACGGCGCGTTTCGCGACGTGCGGCGGCGTATCGGCTACCTGCCGGAGAGCTTCGTTGCCTACGACAACCTGACCGGCATGGAACTGCTGCACCTGTTCGCCGACCTGAAAAAAGTCGCGCGCAGTGCCTGCGGCAACGTCCTGGAGAGGGTCGGACTGTCTGCTGCGGCGGACCGCCGCGTCGGCGGATATTCCAAGGGCATGCGCCAGCGTCTTGGCTTCGCCCAGCTGCTGCTCGGGGCGCCGGAACTGGTATTCCTCGACGAACCGACCAATGGCCTCGATCCGGACGGCATCCACGAATTCTACCGTATCCTGCACCAGCTGCGCGAGGAGGGCGCGACCATCATCATTACCTCGCACATCCTGGCTGAAATCCAGGAGCGGGTCGACGAGCTGGTGATCCTGAGCGGGGGCCGCATCGCGGCGCAAGGCACGCTGGCGCAGTTGCGCGCCGGAGCGGCCATGCCGGCAGAAATACGGCTGGTGGCGCGCGCCGGCGGCACCAGCCGCGTGATTGCCGCGCTGCGTGGACACCAGGTGCGCGTGGAGCGCGATTGCATTCGCGTTCCCTGCGCGCCACGGCAGAAAATCCAGATGCTGCAGCTGATTTCTACGCTCAGCGACTCCATCGATGACGTGGCGATCCACGAACCGTCGCTGGAAGACCTGTTCTTCGGGATGGGAGGCCGTCATGCACGCGCGGCTTGACTGGTCGGCGGCGGCCACCATCGCCTCCCGTGAGTTCCGTGACCGCCTGCGTAACCGCTGGGTGCTGGCGGTGGCGCTGGTGTTTGCGGTGTTTGCGCTGGCCATTGTCTGGTTTGGCATGGCGCAGCAGGGCAGCGTGGGATACCGCGGCATCGACGTCACCATTGTCAGCCTGTCCAGCCTTGTCACCTATCTGGTGCCGCTGATTGCGCTGCTCCTTGGCTACGACGCGATCGTCGGCGAGCGTGAACGCGGTTCGCTGGAGTTGCTGCTGTCGCTGCCGATTACGCGCTTTGAACTCCTGCTCGGAAAATTTGCCGGCCTGGCGGCAGCGCTGGCTGCATCGACAGCCCTGGGCTTCGGCGTGGCGTTGCTGGCGCTCTCCAACCAGCTCGATGCGCGCGACGCCATGCATTTCCTCGGCTTCGCCGGCAGCGCCATTCTTTTGGGACTGGCATTCCTCAGCATGTCGCTGTGCCTGTCGGTGCTGGCGCACAACCGCATCCGCGCCAGCGGCGTGGCCATCGGCCTGTGGTTCCTGTTCGTGCTGGTGTTCGACATGGTGCTGATGGGGGTGCTGGTGCTGTCGCAGGGAGCCCTGGACAGCAGCGTGTTCGGCGCCTTGCTGATGCTCAATCCCGCAGACGTGTTCCGCCTGCTGAACATCTTCAGCTCCGAGCAGGTGCAGGGCCTGTATGGCCTGGCCACCGTGATGCCGGAGCATATGACCAGTCCGGGCCTGCTGGCTGGCGTGATGCTGGCCTGGATCGCAGTTCCCTTCGCCATTGCAACGTGGAGGTTCAAATGAAGTTCAAGCGAAATGCCGCCGCCATGGTGGTGGTCCTGATGCTGGCCGCCTGCGGCGATGCCGCCCGCTCGCTGGCGGCCGGCGAGCCGGCGGACGACGCAGCTTGCGCGCTGGACGGCATGAGCCTCAAGGACTATCCGGGCCCCAAGGCGCAAATCGTGTTCAAGGACGGCCATATCGACTATTTCTGCAGCCTGTCCGAGCTGTTTGAGGTGCTGTTCGGCGAAGATGGCCAGCGCGGCTTAGGCGCCAGCTACGTGCAGGACATGGGCAAGGCCGACTGGAACAAGCCGCGCGGCCACTGGATCGAAGCCCGCAACGCATTCTTTGTAATCGACAGCCGCGCGCGGGGCGCCATGGGACCGACTATCGGCACCTTTGCCAGCAAGGAGGATGCGCAAGCGTTCGCAGCACGCGAAGGCGGCCGCGTGCTCGATTACAGCCAGGTCAAGCCGGACGTGCTCAAGCTGGGCACCAAGCCGGCCCACGACGCGCGTGATGACTCAATGCGCTGAAGTTTTTTACCCACCAACCAAGAGGAAGACAAGCATGAAAACATTTACCAAGCTGACCGTCGCTATCGCTGCCGCCGTACTGGCGCCTGCGGTCATGGCCGCCGCACCTGCCAAGGGCGCCGGCGTCAACGGCGAGAAGATTTATTCGGCCAACTGCGCCTCCTGCCACGCCGCCGGTGTGCTGGGCGCGCCTAAGGTCGGCGACAAGGCCGCCTGGGGCCCGCGTGTCAAGCAGGGCAAGGAAGTGCTGTACACCCACGGCCTGAACGGCTTCAAGATGATGCCTCCAAAAGGCGGCAATCCTGGCCTGAAAGACGACGAGGTGAAGGCCGCCATCGACTTCATGGCCAAGAGCTGATGATCCAGCGCCGGCGGCTGTTGGCTTGCGCCGTGCTGCTGCCCTTGCTGGCGGCCTGCACGGCCAGGGATGAGGTGCACCATGTGCAGGGGCATGTGTTCGGCACGCAGGTGGAGGTCAGCATTTACGGGCCTTCCGAAGCGGAGGCGCGCGAGCAGGGCGCGGCCGTGTTGCGCGAGTTCGACCGCCTGCACCACAAGTACCACGCCTGGCAACCGAGCCAGCTCACGGCGCTGAACGATGCTATCGCCCGCGGCGAGCCTTTCGACGCAGACGAGGAAATGGTGGGGCTGTTGCGCTCCGCGGCCGAACTGTCGGCGCGCTCCGGCGATACGTTCAACCCCGCAATCGGGCGGCTGATCCGGTTGTGGGGTTTCCAGAAGAACGATATTACGGCTGGCGGCCCGCCGGCAGAAGAAGTCGACAGGCTGGTGAAGGCCAATCCGCGCATGGCGGACCTGCATTTCGACGGCAACCGCATTACCAGCAGCAACCGCGCCGTCATGCTGGACCTGGGCGGCTACGCCAAGGGCTTTGCGTTGGACCGTGCGGCGCAAATCCTGCGCCGGGCCAACGTCAAAGCGGCGCTGGTCAATGTTGGCGGCAACGCGATTGCACTCGGCCAGCCTGGCTCGCGGCCATGGATGGTCGGCATCCGCAATCCGCGCGGGCCGGAGATGGTGGCGCGCGTGGCCCTGCATGACAATGAGGCGATCGGTACCAGCGGCGACTATGAGCGCTACTTCATGAAGGATGGCAAGCGCCATGCCCACATCATCGACGCACGCACCGGACAGACGGTGGACCTGGTGGCATCGGTGACCATCATCACCTCCGGTGGGGCCGATGCCGGCTTGCGTTCGGATGGTAACTCCAAGCCGCTGTTCGTTGTCGGCCCGCAGGGCTGGTGCGGCATGGCGCAACGGCTCGATCTCAAGGAAGCCATGCTGATCGACGCGCAGGGCGAGGTGTATGCTACGCCTGCCATGATGGCACGCACTGACCAGGGAAACGGAAATGGGAAATCTGTACGAGGATGCACTGCCGCCCGCAACGGGTGAGCGCTTTGATACGCTGCTGTCGCACAAGGGGCTGGTGATCGAGCGCATCGTCAGCACGTCGAAAATCGAATCCCAGGAATGCGTACAGGAGCAGGACGAATGGGTGATCTTGCTGACCGGAGAGGCCATGCTTGAAGTGGCGGGGCGCAAGGTGCCGTTGAAGGCTGGCGACTACCTGTTCCTGCCGGCGCGCACCGCACACACGGTGAAGAAGGTGTCCGATGGCGCCTTATGGCTGGCGGTGCACCTGCACGACCGCGGCGCGTGACAAAGCGCGCATCTTTTACCGTTTTTATTTGCTACTCTTGGTCACTTTACTTTCGGAGCCAAGAGAATGCAACCGACGCAGCAGCAGGAAGCGATAGAGGAGTTCTGGCAGCATATTTCGCATTGCGACCACGTGGTGCAAATGTACGAAACCGAAGAATCGTTCCTCGATACGCTGGAGGCTTTTGTCGTGGAGGGATTCCGCAGCAACGACGCCATCGTCATTATTGCCACCCCGGAGCACCGGGCAGCGCTGGCCCAGCGCCTGGAACGCAACGGCATCAGCGTCAGCGCTGCTGCCTCGAGCGGCCAGTACATCGTTCGCGATGCCCGCGCCTGCCTGGCGCGATTCATGTTTGACGGCTGGCCTGCCGAATCGCGTTTCATTGAAATGGTCGAGGAATTGCTCGCCAAGGCACGTGAAAAGCACCCGACGGTGCGCGCCTTCGGCGAAATGGTGGCCTTGCTGTGGGAAGAAAGGCTGTATCGGGCCACTATGCGGCTGGAACATATGTGGACGCAATTGTGCCAGCGCGAATCGTTCCCGCTGTTCTGCGCCTACCCAAAGGCCAGCTTCGATGCCGGCGACCCGGCGATCTGCCGCGAAGTGCACAACGCGCATACGAGGGCCTGCCCGCCGCTATAATGGGGCGATGAAAATCGTCCTGGTCACTTTCGGCTGCCTGTTCATGGTCCTCGCGGTCCTGGGCGTGTTCCTGCCGCTGCTGCCCACCACGCCCTTCCTGTTGCTGGCGTCGGCCTGTTTCGCGCGCAGTTCGGACAAATTGCACAACTGGCTGCGCAACCACGGCCGCTTTGGCCGCTACCTGCGGGATTACGAGGACGGGCGCGGCATACCGTTGCGCGGCAAGGTCCTGGCCATGGCGATGATGTGGCCGTCGATGTTTTACTCGATGTACAGGGTGCCTTTCCTTTCGTTGAAAGTCATGCTGTTCCTGGTTGCCTGCGGCGTGACGATTTACCTGTTGCGCCTTCCCACCTCCCGCCCGCTGGATGAATAAGAAAAGTTTGATTGCCGCTGCAGCCGCGTTGCTGCTGTCCCATGCCGCCTTCGCCGCACGCTGGGAAGTGATTGCGGGAGCGCCCAGTGCCTTGCGCAGCGAGAAGCTGGAGACGCCGCGTGGCATCGCGGTGGGGAGCGACGACACCATCTATTTCACCGATGGCGCATCGGTTCGGGCATTGAAGCCGGATGGCAGGCTGGCGACCCTGCCGGGGCGCTTCATTGCCCCGGCAGGACTGGCGGCGGCGAGCGATGGCACGCTGTATGTGGCCGATGCCGGCAACCATGCGGTAAAGGCGATCTCGCCGGCCGGCGAGGTGCGCACGGTCGCGGGCCAGGCCGGTACTGCCGGACGCAATGACGGCAAGGGTATCGCAGCACGCTTCGACCATCCGGCCGGGCTGGCGCTCGATGCAGCGGGCGGCCTTCTGGTGGCCGATGCCGGCAATAGCGCGTTGCGGCGCATCGGCGCCGACGGCGTGGTCAGCACGATGGCCCAGGGGTTGCCGTTTCAGCCGCAAGGCATTGCGCTTGACGCAAGCGGGGGGATCGTGTTGTCCGACGCAGCCGGCGCCTTGCGCATCGATGGGCAAGGAAAATGGCAGCCGCTCGGCACGCAATCGGGGGCGTCGACCGACCAGGGACAGGCGCAGACGCAGCAGGGGAACGCCACTGAGCGCGTCTCCGCCAGCGTGATCGCGGCGGTGCGCGGTGCTGCCGAGAAAGCGGTACGCGAAGCAAAAGAGGCGCGGCCGGCCGATGCCGAGCACGATGCAGGTGTCGTGGCGGGGGCGCTGGACGAATGCCAGCGCGGCAAATGCCTGCGTCGCTATTCAGCCCCGAGCATGCCGACTGCCGACAAGGCGCGCGCGGTGCCGGCCGGGCAGTTGGCTGCGGATTCCCAGGGCCGGCTGCTGGCGACGTCGCCTGCCACCGGCACCATCTACCGCATCGAACATAACGGCCTGATTGTGCCCTTGCTGGGCACCGGCGACGTAACCGGCGAATTGTCAGGCGTTGTGCGCGATCGCGAGGGCGCCCTGAACGTGCTGCTGGCCGAGCGGCTGGCGGCCATGCGCTGGGACGCCAGCGGCCAGCAGCAGCCATTTGCGCTGCAATACGCTGCCTCGCTGAACCGCGATGGCCCGGCAATGCAGGCGCGTTTCGGCGATATTACCCAGCTTGCAGTAGGGCGCGACGGCGGGCTTTATGTGCTGGACGGCGACCAGTTGCGCCGCATCGACAAGGAGGGCATTGTGCGTACCTTGCTGGAGGCGGGCAGTTTCCGCAAGTTGCGCGAATCCCATGCGGCAGCCCAGGTGGACTTGCACGGCTCTATGGTTGCACGGCCCAGCACCGGCGTGTTTGTGACCGCCAATGGCGGGCTGGCCGGAGTGAGTGCGGAAGGCCTGATCTCCCTGGTTAGCGGGCCGCCTGGCATGACGCCCGAGCAGACCGGTTTCATGCCTGCGCTGAAACGCATCTGGGCTTATGTCGCCCAGGATGCGGAACCCTTCATGTTGCCCGGCCTGGGCCAGCACCGCATCGCGGCGGATGCCAGCGGCCAGGCCTGGTATTGCGCCGATAACGTGCTGTGGCGCATTCGCCCCCGCGGCGTCGCGCGCAAGATCGAGCTGCGGGCAGGAGATGGTTGCGGCGATGTGCTGGTGGCCCCCAGCGACGACGTCTTCATGCTGCACGGCCATTACATCACCCGCGTCGGCGCCGACGGCTACCAATGGCTGGCGGCGGGCAGCCGCGAACGGAAAGGCAGCGGAAATGGAACAGGATTGCTGGCGCGCTTCCGCAACATTACGCACGCGGCGGCTGATGCTGCCAACAACATCTACCTGATCGATGATGGGATGCTGCGCAAGATATCGGCGGACGGCGAAGTTGGCACCGAAGGGAAAGGCTTGCCGGAAGACGCAGGCAAACTGCGCGCCCTTGCCATAGACAGGAAGGGCGCGCTATACGTGGCGACTCAGCACACGATCATGAAGCTGAAGCCCTGATTCATGGCTGCCAGTTGACGTTCACCGTCGCCGTGCCGCTGGCCGGCGTGGTGAAGGTATGGTTGCTGCCGCCCTCCCACACGGTGGGGTTGGCGCTCTTCTTCAGGAACTTGTAGCTCACCGTTGTGCCGGCCGGCACGCTGACATCGGTGTACCAGTTCGGATAGCTGTAGACCACCTGGTTGAACAGCGGGCCAAGCGGCGCGGTGGCGCTCCAGTTGGCGAGTTCGAACTTATCCCCGGTCAGGTAGACGTTTTCCCCCGGCGAAGTGGTAGCGTTGCCCACCACGAAGCGCACCGTCACTTGCGGGCCGCTGAGGATTTCGAAGTTATCCCAGCTATCGCTGGTGACCGCGCCAGCCGTGACCACGCTCACGCCGCTCATGCCCGCGGCCACGCTCGGCACCAGCACCTTGATCTGCGTGTCTTCCCACGACAGGATGTTGGCGCCGCTGACCACCGTGCTGCCGAACTTCACCGTGCCTTTGGTGGCGCCGAAGCCGCGGCCGTCGACGGTGATGGTCTTGCCGGGCATCGACATGTTCGGACCGACGTGGCCCAGTTTTGGCGAAGCCACCGTGGCAGTGTACTGCCAGACAGCGATGGCGCCGGCTGCCAGCGTGAAATTGCTGACCGCACCGTTGGCCCCGACGGTGATGTTGTTGCCATTGAAGCCAAGGCCATTCAGCACGTCGGTATAGCTGCCCGCCGGCAGTCCGGCGATGAAGCCGCTGATCGACGTCGCTGTGGAGAGGTTGCGGTTGATCGCAACCACGGCGACGTTATTGCCGAAATTGCGCTCATAGATCAGCACGTCGTTGTTGACCCAGCGCTGCTGCGTCGTGCCGTAGGCGATGGCGGGATTGGATTTGCGCAGAGGGGCCAGGCGGGCCACCAGGCCGTACGCAGGCGTGGTGGTGGCGAAAGACGTCATCATTGCACGGTTGTCCGGATCGCCGGTACCTTGCATGTACTGCTCTGTGCCGTAGTAGATGGCAGGCACGCCGCGCGAGGTCAAGGTAAAGGCCAGCGCCTGTTCCAGCTTGCGGCCGCTGGCGCCCGCCACCTGGAAGCGCGGCATGTCGTGGTTGTCGATGAAGGTGACCTGGTCGCCCACGTGCGAGTACTGGCCGGCGGTATCGCTCACCATCTGGTTCAGCGACGTCATGTTCGCCGAACCGTCCTTGAAGACCTGGCGCACCTTCTGAGCGAACTGGAAGTCCAGCAGGCTCATGCCGCTGCGGTTGGCGAAGTAGTGGTTGGCCGGATCGACCTCGTTTTCGCTCAGGTACCACTCGCCGAAGGTGAACACCGGCTTGTAGCCTTGGATATAGGACATCAGGCTCTTTTGCCAGCCGAAGGGCATGTGCTTGACCGCGTCCATGCGAATGCCGTCGATGCCCAGGTCCAGCCACACCTTGATGGCAGCCTTCATGTAGGCGTCCACGGTGGCGCTGTTATGGTTCAGGTCGGCCAGGTCGAAGAGGTTGCGGTAGATGCCGCTCTCCAGCGTGGAGAAATCGGTGCCGCCATTGTGGTGGAAGTAGCCGTTCGGGTCGGAACCGTAACCGGCCAGCAGGGCGCCGTTGTCATACAGCTTGCCGTTCTCGCCGAAGCTTGTATCGGTGGCCGAGGCAGGCGATGTATGGTTGGGCGCGAAATCGATGATCACCTTGATGTTGCGGGCATGGGCCGCGTTGATCATGTTGCTGAAATCGGTCATGGTGCCGAAGGCCGGGTTGGCGCGCTTGAAGTCGCGCGCCCAGTAGCCGTGGTAGGCGGTGCTGTTGGTGCCGGAGTAGTTCAGCACTGCCGTGATGTTTTCCACCGGCTGCGAAATCCAGATGGCGGTGATGCCCATGCCGGTCAGGTAGCCGTCCTCGATCTTGTTCTGGATGCCTTTCCAGTCGCCGCCGCAGAACAGCTTTTTCTGCGTGCAGCCGGAGCTGAAGGCGGTGCCGGTGGGGTTGTTCGCGCTGTTGCCGTCCGCCAGGCGGTCGGTCACGATCTGATAGATCACGTCCGTGTTGAAGCCTTGCTTGTTGCCGACTGCGGTATCCGGGGCGGCCTGCCCGTTGAGGGCGAAAGCGGCCAGGATTGCCGCGAACACTTTGTTGCGTTGAGTCTCCATAGTCCTTCCTTTCTTTGTTTTGGTTGACAAAGTATGGAGTAGTTTGACTACGCACACGCTTGCTATGTGGCGTAAACGCAGCAAAATCCGCGATTAAATTGAAGTATTTTGACTACAAAGAATCCTGTAGTCGGCGCCCCAGCCGCTTGCCGAGTGCAAGCAGAGTGAGGGTGGGCGGCAAGCCCCAGGGGGCGGGCAGGACGGAGGCGTCGCAGACGTAAAGGCCCGCAGTGGAGGTACGCAAATCGTTGTCGACAGCGGCCGGGCTGCCGCTCCCAACTGCCAGCGCACTGCCGGGATGGGCGGCGAAATGCCAGCTCTGGAATACATGGCGCGCACCGGCCTGGGCCAGGATGCGCCGTGCCAGCGCGGTACCGCGCTTGAAGCGTTCGCGGTCGGCGGCCTGCAGCGTTTTGTCGACCCAGTGCGGGCCGATGCCGCCACCGGCAAGGTCGCGGATCTTGACCATGATGCTGAGCGTGCGGCGGTGCGCGAACAATCGGTCTATGCGGCCGACCTGCAGCGCGAAGGCCTGGTACATCGGCTTGGGCAGGGTCAGGTCGGCAAGTGACAAGCCTTCTTCCGGCAACGCCATGCCGGCGGTCATCGGCACTTCGGCGCCGCCGTCGATGTCGTCGACGAAGCCCATCACCGCCACGACGGGATCGCTGATAAAGGGCAGGCTGCGCGGCGCCAGTCCTGAGGCATGCAACAGGCGCGGACTGCCGATGCCGCCGCCAGCCAGGATGACTACGCTGGCATGGGCCGTGAGGACTGCCCCGTCGCGCGTGTATTCGATGCCGACGGCGCGGCCTCGATCGAGCAGCACGCGCCGGACCGGCGCATGGTCCAGGATATGCGCGCCGCGCAGGCGCGCCTCGTCCAGCAGGTCACGCGCAGTCCACTTGGCGCCATAGGGGCAGCCGTAGACGCATCGCCAGCAGCCGCTGCGGCAGATGGCGGGGCGGATCATTTTGTCGAGTTTCTGCCAAGGGAGACCGGAGGCCAGCGCGGCCTGCATGATGCGTTGCGCCATGGGGCCCAGCAATTCATCGGGCAACTGGCCTATCGGCAGTTCGGCGCGGCATTCCGCCAGCGAAGGAGCCAGGTCAATGCCCAGCGCTGCAAAGCGTTCCAGCGGCGGGGCCGCCGCCGTGGCGAAATTCAGCGTGGAGCTGCCGCCGGTAGCCAGTCCGCGCACCAGTAGCGATGCATCGCGGTGGAAGAACGCTCCCTTGCCTGGAATGGCGCCGATCCCCGCCATTTGCGCCAGCGTGCCCTTTAGCGGCGCACCGCTGCCCTGTTCCAATACCAATACGCGCTGGCCATGCCGCGCAAGCGTATGCGCGACGCTGGCGCCGCCCGGGCCACTGCCGACAACGATGGCGTCATAGCGTTGAAGGGTTGGTCCCTTTGCCATGATGGATCTCCTGTTCCATATCGAACGTGCAGGCCAATGTCGTGGAGACAATGGTGTTGTCAAATTATATCGACAACGTTATGGATTAGCGGAGGGATGGGCAGGACGGAGGAGGGGAGCCGTGCCGCACGCGAACAGGTGCGGCACGAAGGGAAGGGACTTGGACGATCAGCGGGTTTGCTTGTCGTGCTTCTGGTGATGGATTGCGGCGCTATTGCGGTCAGCCTCGCGCTGCAGTTTGTGGCGCTCTTTGCGGGTGACTTTGCCGTCGGCCTTGGCCATCGCTTCGTCGTTTGCCAGCTTGGCTTCGCGCGCCTCCAGGTGCTGTGCTTCCTTGGCGGTCAACTGGCCGGACTCGATGCCTTGGGCGATGCGGGCTTGCTGGTGCTCTTCGCGCTTGTCCAGGTTCGGGGTGGACTGGGCGAAGGCAGGCAGGACAAATGCCGATACCAGGACGGCGGCGAACAACTTGGTGGTTTTCATGGCGTTCCCTTTCTTTGGTTGGTTATCGCGAAGCGCGTGGCTGCAGTATAGGGTGGGTGCGGCCCGCAAAAAACATCACGCCATGTAATCGGTGTAAGCATTTGCAACCGTTTTGTTAATGAACATCGGGGCGCAGGTGCTGCATCAGGTCTTTCAGCGCACCCTGCGACAAGCTGTCCAGCTCCGGAGAGCGGCGGTCGATTTCATTGGCCAGGTCGGTCAGCAGCCAATCCATTTCGTCCAGCATGGCGCGCAATTCCGCCAGTACTTCGGGGTCGCCCTGCATCATGGCCAGCATGCTGGTCATGTCGTCCGGGTTGAAGCCGGCCTGCAGTACCAGCGAACGGACCGATGCCATGCGCTCGAACAGGAATTCCATTGGCGAGCCGGGAGCGTCTGCGGCGGGGCGCTCCTGCAGCATTGCCCGCAAGTCGAACCAGGCATGAAGTAATTCCGACAGATGATTCAGTCGCTCCGATGGATCGCCGGAGGGGGCGGTTTCAGCCGGGTGATTGGACTGCGGTTGAAGCAGGTCGCGCAGGATTGCCAGCACATCGCCATCGAAGCGCGGCTTGTTAATCCGGTACAGCATTTCCAGGCGCTGCATGTCAAGGCGGCGCAGTACGGTTTCGGTGACATCGGCGGCGGCAACGATGCGCGCCAGCCGGTCGACCTGGGCGCCACGCAGGGCGTTGGGGTAGCCGCTACCGTCCAGCCGTTCATGGTGCTGCAGCACGGCCTTGCTCGCGGCGGCGGGGAAGCCGGGCAAATCCTTGAGCAGAACGTAGCCGGTCACGGGATGCACGTGCACGAAGCGGCGTTCCTCCGCCGTGACATGGTGCGCCTGGTCGAGAATGCGCGGGTCGGTGTGCATCTCGCCGAAGTCGTGGCACAGGGCTGCTAGCAGCACGGCAGGCAAGTCGCCCACTGGAACACCCATGCGCTGGGCGCAGGCGAAGGCGATGATGGCGGTACGCAGCGTGTGCTCGAACACGTCCTTGTGCTTGTCCGCCATGACGGTCAGGCGCAATTCGATGGTCGAGTGCAGGCGCAGGTTGGCGGTGCAGTGCTTAAGCTGGCGCGGGTCGCCGGCTCGCGCCAGGAGTTGGCGGTAAATCGTGTCGTGTTCGAGGATGCGGTCGAACTCGATCGCCAGCGTGGCGGCGTCGACGGCCTTGTCGGAAGAGAGCACCTGGTCGAGCGGGGCGAAGAGCTTGTAGCGGGTGAGTTTTTCGAACTGCTTGCTGTCGATGCGGGCGCCCTTGGCCAAAATCTTGGTGCCGTTGCTGGCGTAGATGTCTTCGCTGGCAATGACGTCGCGCGTATCCCCCATCTCGGTGACCGAGCGTACAAAATGCGGGCTCTCGCCGGGAATATCCGTCAATTGCATATCGCTAGCCATATTGTCCACCTTGGGGTAAGGAACAACTGTGGACATTCTCGCAGAAAAAAAAAGCCCCGCACTAGGCGGGGCCGGAAGCAGAGGCGGAGAGACGCCTTTGAAACACCTTAGAACTTGTAGCGCAGGCCGGCCAGGAATTCGCGGCCGGTCACGTTGTTCACCACCACGCTGTTGCGCGCGCGGCTCACGAACTGGTCGTTTTCTTCGTTGGTCAGGTTCACGCCTTCCAGCGTGAGTTCCAGCTTGTCGTTGACTTTGTACGACACGGACATGTCCACGTTCAGCGACTTGTTCTTGCCTTCCACGTCGTTGTTGTTCTGGCCCGGCACGCGGGTCACGAACGAGGAACGGGAGGAAGCCGAAATGCGGGCACTGAGCTTGCCGTTGTCGTAGTACAGGGTGGCGTTCCAGGAACGCGGCGACAGGTTGAGCAGGTCGTCGGTGATGCGGGTGTCGCTGGTTGGCGAAACCACATACTCGATCTTCGACTTCACGTGGGTGTAGTTCAGCAGCGCGCCGAAGTCCTTGCCCCATGCCGGCAGGAAGGTGAACGGCTGCTGGTAATTCAGCTCGAAGCCTTTCAGCTTGCCGCCATCGGTGTTGATCGGAGCCGTTACCTGGAAAACTTCTTCGCCGGTGAAGTTGGCTGGCAGCAGCGACATGGGCAGTCCGGTGTCATTGTACGCCATATTGGTGCGCAGGGACTGGATGTAGGTGCTGATGTTCTTCTGGAACAGACCCAGGCCGACAAAGGCGTTCTTGCCGAAGTAGTATTCGAGGCTGGTGTCGAAGGTCTTGGCACGGAAGGGCTTGAGCAGCGGATTGCCAGTGGTGATGCTTGGCGTGCCGGTGGTGGCGATGGTGCCGCCCGGCGACAGGTTGTTCAGCTGCGGACGGGTCATGACCTTGGCCGCGGCAAAGCGGGCGATCAAATCCGGCGTCAGCGTGGCAGCGATGTTCAGGGACGGCAGGGTGTCAGAGTATTCATTGTTGACGGTAACCGCAGTGCCGCCACCTGCAGCCTGGTAGCCGGTTGCAGAAAGCTCGGTCTTTACGTAGCGCGCGCCAAAATTGCCGCGCAGCGGAACGCTGCCCAGCTCCGTCTTGAACTCGCCCATGAGGTAGAAGCCTTTGTCTTCCTCGTTGACAGAGCGGTTGTTGCCGCGCGCATTGCCGTTGGTGATGGAGGACAGGGTGAAGTCGCCGGGACCGCCGGCAGGGCCGCTCTTGATGCAATTGCAGTAGATGTCGTAGGCCTTGGCGATGGCGTTCAGGTCGGGAATCAGCCAGGTGGTATAGGTCCCGGCCGGAAGGTTCTGCCCCTTGCCGAAGCCGCTCACGGTGGTCGTCAGGTTGCCGGAGCCTGCCGGCGGCGCGAAGATCGTGTCGTTCTGGTTCACGCGGCGCGACTCGTAGGAATCGAAGTCGTATTTCTTGCGATTCAGGCCTCCCTTGATGGTCAGCGCGTCCGACGCCTCCCAGGCCAGGTCCACGGTCGCCGTGTCGTTACGGTTGTTGGCGCCTTGCGGGCGGATGCGGATTTCGCTGCTCGTGGTATTTGGAATGGTGGTCGGCTGGGTGCCGCTGGCCACTTGCGGCACGCCGACGATTCCCATGCTGCCGCCGGCTGCCGGGTCGAACGGCAGCGAGATGATCGGATGGCGGTCGTCCTGGCGGAAGTCGATCGTGTAGCCGTTCACGTTCAGCGCATCAAGCGTGGTGGTGGTTTGCACCGGATTGCGGAACTTCGAGGTGGCGCGGCCGACGCGCGCCTGCAGTTGCAGTGTATCGGTCAGGCGCTGGTCGAGGGTCAGCGTCGGTTGGGTAAAGGTGGTGGACAGCTCGTCGTAGCGCGACTCGGCACGCATGTCCACGCCGTTGAACTTACCGTACAACAGGTTGCCGTTTGGTGCGTACTGCGCTTCCACGACCGAGGTTTGCGGCTTGCCGCCCTGGCTGGCGGAGCGGCTGAACGAAATCGCTTCCAGGAAGTCTTCCTGGCGCGTTGCATCGAGCTTTGCATACAGCATGTCGAAGGTGACCAGCGAGCCTTGCATCGGGCGCCACTGCACGGAACCAGTGAGGCCGACGCGGTCCTGGTCGTGGGTCAGGCGGCCGTAGCGCGGCAGGCGCGGATGGAAGTTGTCGGCGCTGCTGGCCAGGTTGTAGGCGTCGGTCGCCGCTTGCGAAGCGGGCAGGCGCGGTACTCCTTGGGCAGCAGGGCCGCAGGTGGCTGCGGTGGAGTTGGCTGGATTGGCCGCCACGCCTCGCGGCGCGCACCAGCCGCCGCTCGATGGTCCGTTATCCCAGCGCACAGTGGAGAAGCCTTCCTCCAGCAACTGCCGCTTGGAGAAGGCGCCGGACAGCAGAACGCCTACCTTGCGGTCAGCGAAGGTGTCGGACAGCAGGAAGGCCACACGCGGGTCGGTCTTCTTCGACAGGTCGTTGTACTTGCCCTTGGCCGTGATGGTGGCGTTGAAGCCTTTCAGGTCGAAGGGGCGCATGGTTTGCAGGTCGACGGTGGCGCCCAGCGAGCCTTCATCCACGTCGGCGGAAGAGCTCTTGCGCACGGTCAGCGACGAGAACAGTTCGGAGGCGAATACGTTGAAGTCGAAGCCGCGCGAGCGGTTGGTGCCGCCGGAGCTGTCGGTGCCGCCGGTAGTGGCCAGCGCTTCCAGGCCGTTGATGCGCACGCGGGTGAAGTCCTGGCCCAGGCCGCGCACGGTGATGCTGCGGCCCTCGCCCGCGTCGCGGTCGATCACCACGCCTGGCACGCGCTGCAGCGATTCGGCCAGGTTGGTATCGGGGAATTTGCCCATGTCTTCGGCCTTGATGACGTCGACGATGCCGTTGTCCTCGCGCTTCTTGTTCAGCGCCGATTCCAGCGCGGCGCGCAGGCCGGTGACCACGACTTTCATTTCCGGTTCCGCGGCCGGCGCGGCCGGTGCGGTGGCCTGTGCGTGGGCGAGGCCCATGGCCAGCGCGGTGACTGAGTAAGTGCCGACGAGGCGCAGCGCGAACTTGCGCAAAGCCTCGGTTTGATCCGTGAACTTCATGCCATCTCCTGGTTATTATTGCTGCCGGCTCTTGTAAGTGGTCAGGCCGGTTGCGCTATTTTATGCTAAGAATTTTGCAATGTGGTCAGTCCAAATTTATTTATTTGCAAAATTGGCCTGTCCAGATCAGGCGTCGGCGGAAAACTCCCCGCTATAGCGCTTTCCGCCTATGGTGACGTTGTCGAGAACCAGTGCGCGGACGTTGTGCAGAAGCCACGGTTGCCCGGCATTGCGTGGGGTGCCGAAGTCGCAGTCGCGGATTCTCACGCGCGCGATCGGCGGAAATGCCGCGCCGGCGGGGCCGTTGTAGCTGCTGGCGACAGGACCCAGCATCACGATGGCCTGGTAGCAGGAGACCTTGCCATTGGGCGTGTCCACGTTGCCCACCTTGAGGCCGGAGATCTCGATGTCCGACACTTCGGGAGGGCGCGTGCGCACCACGTCGTCGGCAGGGGCGTAATCGCAGTCGAAGGTGATCACGGCGCCGGCGCTTGATGCGACCGGACCGGACGGCCTGGTGGTGCCGGACAGCGGCTTGTAGAAGCCCGGGCTGGTCTGCACGCCGTTCGGCAGCGTGCAGTCGCGGACGTAGAGGTGGCGCAGGAAGCCGCCACGGTTCATATTGGTCTTCAGGCGGATGGCGGTGTTGAGCGCGTCGCTGGCCCAGTGCAGGTTCCTGAATTCGATCTGCTCGGCGTAGACGTGCTCAATGCCGCCGGCCATTTCGCTGCCCAGCGTGACGCCGCCATGGCCGCTGTTCATCACGCAGTGGCGGATCAGGATGTTGCGGGTGGGGCCGTAGTGGGTGTCCCTGTTCTTGCCGGCCTTGATGGCAATGCAGTCGTCGCCGTTGTTGAAGGTGCAGCCTTCCACCAGCACGCCGTCGCAGGCTTCCGGATCGAAGCCATCGCTGTTCGGGCCCAGGCTTTCCATGTTCACGTCCTTGAAGTGGACGTTGCGGCTGGCGACCGGGTGGTGCACCCAGAACGGGGCGCCGACGATCTGGTAGCCCTGGAGCAGGACGTTCTCGCATTCGATCAGTTCGACCATGCAGGGGCGCAGGAAGTGGCCCTGGCCGAACACGCGCTGATCGGCGGGGACACTGGACTCGGAGAGCACGGGCAGGTAGCGCGAGTCGCTCTGCCAGCGATTGCCTGAACCTTGAATCAGGATGCGCTCTCCGGGCGCGCGTTGCACCTGCGCGGCGTTGTTCGGATTGATGGCTGTTTCGGTGCGTTCGCGTGCAGGCTTGCCGCGGCCTTTCCAGTCCCACCAGCATTCGCTCGGATTGTTCTCGAAAGGGGTGCCGCCCTGGCCGTCCATTACGGAGGTCCAGTCTTCGCCGGTGAGAGCGATGTTCTTCTGGCCGTGGGCATACACCAGCGGGGAGAAGTTCAGGCAATCGTTGCCTTGCCAGCGGCTGCGAACCAGCTTGCCGTTCTTGCCGCAGTCGATGTCGCCGTATTTCGCGTAATCGTCCGGATTGGCGCTGAACACCAGGCGCGCGCCTTTTGCCAAGTGCACGTGGACGTTGGAGCGCAGCACCAGCGGGCCTTTGATGTACCACGCGCCTTCTGGAATGACAACGCGCCCGCCGCCGGCCTGGTGCGCGGCGGCGATTGCAGCGGTGATGGCAGGGTAGCAGTCATGGCTGCCTTTTGCCGGCGTTTGCAGCGTGCCCGGTTCGAGCGATGCGACCTGGCCTTGCACGGAGACCAGCTTGCATGGCTTGGCGCCGAATTCCGTCACCAGGAAATCCTGCTTGCGAAAGGCGATTGGCGTGGCAAACCGCGCGGCGATTTCCCTTGCGCGCAGCCATGGGTCGCCGCCCGCCGGGTCACTGGCGGCGGCATTCGCCACGGCCGCCGCGAAACGTGCCAGCGCTGGCTGCGAAGCGATCAATGCCCCGCCGGCGACCGCTGCACGGAGCAAGGCGCGGCGAGCGGATACAGCTGGGCTCGTGTCACTCTTGGGGCCTGACCCCAGGGTGTGACACGGGCTCGGCTGGGTGGTGCGGTGCGGGCCGCTCATTTGCTTGCCGCCAGGGCGGTGCGCACGGGGTTGGCGGCGCGGGCGGCGGCGTTGGCGACGTAGGCTTCCCATTGCTCGCGGGTGGTGATTTCGCCGGCGCGGCTCCAGGCGCCGCCGGCGTAGTAGCGCAGTGGCTTGCCGGCGCTTGCCGGGGCGAGGATCAGTTCATTCAGGGCGTCTTCAGCGAAGCCTTGTGCCGCCGGCACGACGACGGCGGTGCCGAAGGCGCCGTTGCTGGCTTGCTCGACCCATTGCAGCAGCACCTTGCCTTCGCGCCTAGTGGCGATTTGAGGGGTCTGGCCCTTGTCGCTTGGGGTCTTGTTCAGGCCTACGGCAACGGTCAGCGGCTTGTCGCCTGCATAGCTGAAGGTGGACTCGATCATGTCCAGCTGCTGGCCGGCGTCGACGGTGAAGCGCTTGGTTTCCGTCACCGGCAGACCGGCGGCGTCCCATGCGGCGTAGGACAGCTCGAAGATGGAACGTACCGGGCCGTTGGCCAGAACTTTCCAGCTTGCGTAGTTGGTGGATACGTACAGTTTGCCGCCGTCCCACACACCGGTACCGCCGGCGCCGCGCGAGCGGCCGACGTTGTACATGTCCATGCCTTCGCCTTCGTCATGGTGGTAGTGGTCGTGGCCCTTGTTGTACCAGCGATCGACAATCGGATAAGGCACGCGCTTGAACCACAGGTCCAGGCCGGAGGTCACCAGCACCTCCTTCACGACGCCCGCCGGAGCGGGAGCAGCCAGCGCGGGACCGTAGGTGCGGTGGCCGATCTTGTCGTTCTCCCAGCCGAAATCGTCGAGGCGTTCGGGGACGTAGCGGGCAAAGGTTTGCGCCGCGAATACGGGCGCTACGCTGTCGATTTTTTCAACCGTGTAAGTGGCGGACTTTTCGCCGGCCTTGAAGCTGTGCTGGAAAATCAGCTCGCCGTAAGCGGTGCCGACGTTCTGCGGGTCTTTCGCCTGCGGCGCGACATTGGTGACCTGGTGCGGCACCACGCGGCCGGAGGCATCGCGCACGGCGATTTTCTGGACCAGGGCGTGCGGCAGGGCCTTGTTCACTTCCGACCAGGGGACGGTCACCGTTTCCGAGGGGCGTGCGATATCGAGGTCGTGCTGCAGCGTGATGGTCAGGCGTTCCGCTGCGCTGGCGGCAATCGCGGGCAGGGCGGCGGCCAGTGCGGCAAGGATGCGGGTGGTCTTCATGACTGCTCCTCAGTGGTGTTCGCGGTAGTCGGTCTGGCCGCCTTTCGGCAGGTAGTGATAGGTGCGGACGCGGTACTGGATGTCGAGCTTGGGATTGGTGACCAGCTTGATCATTTCGGCTCCGGCCAGCAGCACGGGGCCGTAGCCGTGCAGGGCGTGCTTGCTGGTTGGCCGGTTGTAGTAGTACACCATGTCGCCGGCCAGGGTGGTGCCGACGCAGGTGCCTTCTACTTCGCCCTGGCTGGTGATTTTCGTCTGCAGCCCGGCCCAGCCGGCTTGTGCGATGGAGCCGTATGGTGCAGGCGAGATCCAGCCCTGGTTGACGGCGTGGGCGATCACGTAGGTGAAGATGGCCGACGCCGAGGTCTCGAGGTAGGAGTCGTTACGGTCTATCATCTGGTGCCACAGGCCGCTGCCGGACTGGCGTTCCGCAATGCCTTGCAGTGACAGGCGCAGTTGCGCCAGCACTTTCGGATAGCCCGGGTGGTCTTTCGGCAGCACGTCGAGCAGGTCGGACATGGCCAGCACCGCCCAGCCGTTGGCGCGCGACCAGTAGAAGTTCGGCGCGTCGTTCATGCCGGCGTGCCAGCCGTGCGTGTACAGCTTGGTTTGCGGGTTGAACAGGTAGCCCGCCATGTTGAGCACATTGTTCACCGCGTCGTCATAGTAGGCGCGCTTGCCGGTCATGCGGCCCATTTCGGCCAGCGCCGGCACGCCCATGTACAGGTCGTCGCCCCACAGCGATTCGGCTTGCGGGCGCTTGCGGGCCAGGGTGCCGTCCTTCAGGCGGTACTGCTTGTTGGCGACCCAGTCGCTGCACGTGGCGATCATGTCGGCCAGGTCGGGGCCGACCTTGGCGGCGCGGGCGCGCATCAAGGCTGCGCACATCGAGCCGGAATCATCGAGCGAGCGCGGGTCGAGGAAGCGCGAGAAGCTGTTGCCGCGCTCCAGCTTGAACTGCTTTTCCTGGGCGGCGAAGTAGGGCCTGGTCTGTTTGAAGAAGTTGAGGTGGCGCTCGGTCATGGCGAGAAAGCTGCGGTCGCCGGTCGCTTCGGCCGCGCGCAGCAGGCCGGAATGCACCACGCCCATTTCGTACACCTGGATGCCGAAGTCGCCCTTGCTCGGCTCGAAGATCGCGTCGGCCACAGGGGTTTTCAGGTCGGTGATTGTTTCGCCGGTCTTTTTGCTGACGATGCGGGTCGGCGTCACGCTGTCCATGTAGCCGCGTACTTTCTGCAGCGTGCCGGTGATCTCGGCGACGGTCGGCATCTTGTACGGGACCGGGTAGCTGCCTTCACCGGCGTCGTTCGGATTTTTGTTGTCGGTATTGCGGTAAGGACCTTCCGCGTGGGCAGGGCTGAGGGCGAAGAGGCAGGCCAGGGCGGCTGCCAGCAGGGACGATGTCGGCTTCATGGGTCTCCGTGCGACGTTTTAGGTGTGGTGTAACTGCGTCATCTGGTCAGGCCATTCTAATTTGGTCAGACCAAATATGCAAGGTGGACTAGCCAATCGTCGTTTTTGTGTGGCATACTGAAAATGAAGTTCAGGATCATCAAAAGGACATCTAATGAAACTCGCACGCTACATCAAGATGCACGAGGCAGACAATGTTGCCATCGTGGTCAATGACGGCGGCTTGCCGGCCGGCTCGGTATTCCCCGACGGCCTGACGCTGGTGGAAGGCGTGCCACAAGGGCATAAAGTCGCCCTGGTCGACCTGGCCGAAGGCGATCCCGTGACGCGCTACAACGTGACCATCGGCTACGCGGACCAGGCGATTCCACGCGGCTCCTGGGTCTCGGAAAAGGTGCTGCGCATGCCGGGCGCCCGTTCGCTCGATGGCCTGCCGATCGGCACCCGCAAGCCGGCGCCGCTGCCGCCGCTGGAGGGCTACACCTTCCAGGGCTACCGCAATGCCGATGGCTCGGTCGGCACGCGCAATATCCTGGCCGTGACCACCACCGTGCAGTGCGTGTCGGGCGTGGTCGACCACGCGGTCAAGCGCATCAAGGAAGAACTGCTGCCGCGCTATCCGAACGTGGACGACGTGGTGGGGCTGGAGCACATCTACGGTTGCGGCGTGGCGATCGATGCGCCTGGCGCCGACGTGCCGATCCGCACGCTGCGCAATATCAGCAAGAACCCGAATTTCGGCAACCAGGTGATGGTGGTCAGCCTTGGCTGCGAAAAGCTGCCGCCGACCCGCCTGTTCCCTGCCGGGAGCATCCCGATCGCGTCGGCCAATCTCAACTCGGCGGCCGGTGAGCCGGACGTGGTGTGCCTGCAGGATGGCGCGCACGTCGGCTTCAACTCGATGATCGATTCGATCATGCGCACGGCGGAGCATCACCTGAAAGTGCTGAATGCGCGCCAGCGCGAAACGGTGCCTGCTTCGGAACTGGTGGTGGGCGTGCAGTGCGGCGGCAGCGATGCCTTCTCGGGCGTGACTGCCAATCCGGCAGTGGGCTTTGCCACCGACCTGCTGGTGCGTGCCGGCGCTGCCGTGATGTTCTCGGAAGTGACCGAAGTACGCGACGGTATCGACCAGCTCACGTCCCGCGCGGAGACGCCTGAGGTGGCGGCGGCAATGATCCGCGAAATGCAATGGTACGACGACTACCTGAAGCGCGGCGGCGTTGACCGCAGCGCCAACACCACGCCGGGCAACAAGAAGGGCGGCCTGTCGAACATCGTGGAGAAAGCCATGGGTTCGATCGTGAAGTCCGGCTCGGGCGCCATCCACGGCGTGCTGTCGCCGGGCGACAAGCTGACGCAGAAAGGCCTGATCTACGCGGCGACGCCGGCCAGCGATTTCATTTGCGGTACGCTGCAGATGGCGGCTGGCATGAACATCCACGTCTTCACCACCGGCCGCGGCACGCCTTACGGCCTGGCGGCGGTACCCGTGATCAAGGTCGCCACCCGCAATGACCTGGCGCAGCGCTGGCACGACCTGATGGACGTGAACGCGGGCCGCATTGCCAGCGGCGAGGCCACTATCGAGGATGTGGGCTGGGAGCTGTTCCGCCTGATGCTGGATGTGGCGAGCGGCAAGGAAACCTGGGCCGAACACTGGAAGATCCATAATTCACTGGCGCTATTCAATCCGGCGCCGGTAACCTGATGACGGAGTAAGAGACATGAGCCAAACTGGAAAACCATTCAAGCGCATCCTGATGACCGGTGCCGCCGGCGGCCTGGGCAAGGTGCTGCGCGACCGCATCAAGCCTTGGGCTGAAGTGGTGCGCCTGAGCGATATCGCGGACATGGGCGAGGCGCGTCCCGGCGAGGAACTGGTGCCGTGCGACCTGTCCGACAAGGCGGCCGTGATGAAGCTGATGGAGGGCGTGGATGCGGTGCTGCACTTCGGCGGCATCTCGACCGAGGCGCCGTTCGAGGCGATCATGCAGGCCAATATCCTGGGCGTGGCGAACCTGTACGAGGCGGCCTACAAGCACGGCGTGAAGCGCCTGATGTTCGCCAGCTCGAACCATGCGATCGGCTACTACAAGACGACCGATATGCTGGATGCGAACATGCCGACCCGTCCGGACAGCATGTACGGTATCTCCAAGGTATTCGGCGAGCAGATGTCGCGCTATTACTACGACCGCTTCGGCATCGAAACCGTTTGCATCCGTATCGGTTCCAGCTTCCCGCAGCCGGCCAACAAGCGCATGATGTCGACCTACCTGTCCTACGACGACCTGACGGAGCTGCTGCGCTGCTCGCTGTTCGCGCCGCGCGTGGGCCACACCATCGTGTTCGGCATGTCGGACAACGATTCGGTATGGTGGGATAACCGCTACGCCGCGCACCTTGGTTATCGCCCGAAGGATTCATCGGCCAAGTTCGCGCATCTGTTCCCGGATACGTCCGAGTTCCCGGAAAAGGACGACGTCACCACGATCTACCAGGGCGGCAAATTCCTGCTCGACGGCCCGATGTTCAAATGATTGAGCTGCGCAGCGGCGGCTTGCGGGCCGTGGTGCTGCCTGCTGTCGGCGGCGGGCTGGCACGGCTTGACTGGGCCGGCAATCCTGGTTGCGCCGGCGCCCTCGCTGCCGAGCCGGTACCCGTGCTGCGTCCCCTTGCCGATGGCGTCGCGCAGCCGCAGCCTGGCCAGCTGGCCTGTTTTCCCCTGGTCCCCTGGTCCAACCGGATCGCCCCTGGCGGCTTTGAGTTCCAGGACCGCCGCATTACGCCGGCGCCGACGCGGGAAGGCGAGCCCTGTCCGATCCACGGCGAAGGCTGGCGCATGCCATGGCATGTGGAGGCGCGGGACGAATGCAGCGTCGTGCTTTCGCTCTACCGCCGCGATGGTTCGCCATTCGCATTCACCGCCCACATGGCTTACACGCTGTCGGACAACGTCTTGCGTGTGACGCTCAAGGTCACGAACAACGGCCGGCATCCGCTGCCGTTTGGCCTTGGACTGCATCCATGGATGCCTTGCCCCGACGACGCGCGACTGCGCGCCGTGGCCGACGGCGTGTGGCTGTCCGGCGCCGACAAGTTGCCAGCCGGGCGAAGCGCGCTGCCGCCAGGGTGGAACTTCTGCGGCGAAGCGCCGCGCCCCTTGCCGAGCGACGGCGTCGACAATGCCTTCACCGGCTGGGACGGCAAAGCGCAGATCGACTGGCCATCGCGCCGCTTGCGCCTGCACATCAGCACGGACATGGGCTATTACATCCTGTATGTACCGCCGGGCAAAGACTTCTTCTGCTTCGAGCCCGTGGACCATCCGGTCAATGCGCACAACCTGCCAGGCGGTGCGACTGCGCATGGGCTGACCGTGCTGGCGCCGGGGCAGGACCTGCGGCGTACCGTGCGTTTCACCGTTGAGGAGATTGCGTGAGGACGCTGCAAGCCGTGCTTGCTGCCGCCTGGCTCGGCGCCGGGCCGAGCGCCCTGGCGGCTTCCGATGCGCCATATAACGCCGAAACGACATACGCCAAGCTGGCTGGCCAGTACCCGCACATAGCGATTGCCAGTGCGGAAGCGCCGGCGCCAGTGCGCGTGCTGCGCGACCTTGGCTACGTCCAGCGCGGTGAGCGTGCGTTGCAGCTAGACCTTTACCTGCCCGGGCCAAATGGCGACGGCCGCGGTCGTGCCTGGCCGCTGGTGGTGCTGGTCCACGGTGGCGGATGGCGCAGCGGCACGCGGCAGAATATGGCGCCGCTGGCGGCGCGCCTTGCGGCCAGGGGTTTCGCTGCGGCCACGGTCGACTACCGTTTGTCGGGCGAAGCGCAGTTTCCCGCTGCGATCGACGACGTCAGGGAAGCGATTCGCTGGCTGCGCGCCGCGGCATTGCAATACGGCCTGGATGACAAGCGCATTGCTGTCGCTGGCGGATCGGCGGGCGGCCAGATCGCCGCGCTGGTTGGCACGACGAACGGCCGTGATGCGGCCAGTGCCGTGCAGGCGGCCGTCAATATCGATGGCCTGTCCGACTTCACTTCCGAAGAAGCGCGCAAGCATGAAGACGACCCGTCCAGGAATCCGACCGCAGCCGGAGCATGGTTGGGTGGGCGTTATGCGGAACAGGAGGCGCGCTGGCGAGATGCCTCGCCCCTGACGCATGCAGGCCCCGGCAGTGCCCCGATACTGTTCATCACCAGCGGACTACCGCGCTTCAGCGTCGGGCGGGAAGCCTTGGCGCAACGCCTTGCCCAATACAAAATCCCGACCGAGCACGTGAATCTGCCCGGCACGCCGCATTCGTTCTGGCTGTTCGATCCCTGGCTGGCGCCGGCCGTCGACGCCATGCAAGCCTTCCTGGAGCGCACGCTTGGCGCGCCGCAAATGGCGCGTGCGCCGTGGTCGCCGGACCTGGGCGATGGCCGCTACCGCAACCCGGTCCTGCACGCCGACTATTCGGACCCGGACGTGATCCGCGTCGGCAAGCGCTACTACATGACTTCCTCGAGCTTTACCAACGTCCCCGGCCTGCCATTGCTGGAGTCCGACGATATGGTGAACTGGCGGCTGGTCGGCCACGCCTTGCCGCGGCTGGTGCCGGAGGAAGCGTTCCGTGCACCGCAGCACGGCAAAGGCGTGTGGGCGCCATGCCTGCGTTACCACGATGGCAAATTCTGGATCTTCTACCCAGACCCGGATTTCGGCATTTACGTCGTCACCGCCACGCGATTCGGAGGACCCTGGAGCAAGCCCCGGCTGCTCATGGCCGGCAAGGGCCTGATCGACCCTGCGCCGCTGTGGGACGACGATGGCAAGGCATGGCTGCTGCACGGATGGGCAAAGTCGCGCGCTGGCTTCAACAACGTCCTGAGCCTGCGCCCGATGGCGCCGGATGGCAGCCGCATGCTGGATGACGTGAGCCGCGTGGTCATCGAAGGCAACACGCTGCCGGGCTACAAGACGCTGGAAGGCCCCAAGCTCTATAAGCACAACGGCTGGTATTACGTGTTCGCGCCGGCTGGCGGTGTGGAGACCGGGTGGCAGTCGGTGTTCCGCTCGCGGCATGTCGACGGACCGTACGAGGCGCGCATCGTGATGGAGCAAGGCAGTTCGGCCGTCAACGGGCCGCACCAGGGGGCCTGGGTGCGTGCGGAGGACGGGACCGACTGGTTCTTTCACTTCCAGGACAAGCGCGCTTTCGGCCGCGTGGTGCATTTACAGCCAATGCGCTGGCAGGACGATGGCTGGCCGATCATTGGCGAAGCTTCGGCCAAGCCTGGCGTTGGTCAACCGGTTGCTGAATTCGCCAAGCCGGCGACCATGGCTGCCGCGGCGTCGGTCCCGGCGCCGGCCTGGCCGGACATCGGCGACGAATTCCGGGCGAAGCGCCTCGCGCCGCAATGGCAATGGGTGGCCAATCCGGCCCCCGGCTGGTACTCGCTGACAGAGCGTGCCGGCTTCCTGCGGCTGTACGCGCAGCCTGCTCCGGTGCCGGCCAATGGCGAAGCGCCGATCGCACCGCTGCGTTCCCTGCCAGCCGTGCTGACGCAGAAACCGCCCGCACCAGTCTTTTCTGCAGTGGCAAAGCTTGAGCTGCAAGCCGTTGCGGACGGCGACACGGTCGGCCTGGCCATGTACGGGCGAAGCTACGCCTGGCTCGGCTTGCGCCGCCAGCATGGTGAACTGCGCATTGTCTACGTGCGCTGCGAGGCGGCCAATGACAAATGCAAGGAGCGGCAGGAAGCGTCGAACGCCTTGCCGCTGAAGACTTTCACCCACCTTCGCATGGACGTTGGCGCAGGCGGACAAACCGCCTTCTCCTACAGCCAGGACGGGGTGAACTTCACACCCGCCGGCACGCCGTTCACGGCCGCCATGGGACGCTGGGTTGGCGCCCAGGTCGGGCTGTTCGCCACTGGCGCGAAGGGCGCCTACGCCGATATCGATTATCTGCGCATTACGCCTTAGCGGGATGCTGGCTGCAGTTTGCCGAGGTGGCCGGCACCGGCATTGGTCATGACGTTGGGCTGCACGTCGGCGGCGGGCAGGGCGCGGAAGGCGTACGGCACGCTCCAGCCGACGTCGGTCGCAAAGCCGCAATCTGCCAGCGCCTTGCCGTTCAAGAGCGAGCCGTGGTCCAGCACGGCGCCTGCTTCGGATTTGCCGGGATTGTGCAGCACGTCGCCGCAGCCGCGCGCGCCTTCGATATCGTAGGCGTTGGCATCAATGATCACGCGCGCCTGCCTGGCGATGCCGACGCTGTATTCATGCGGATATTCGGCGTGCTTGCGCGAGCCCTTGTGATAGTTGTTGAACAGGTGGACTTGACCGAATCGCACGCGTGGCGTGCGCGCCGTCACTTGCTCGAAGAAGTTGTTCGAGAAGGTGACGCGCAAGTGGCCTTCATCGCTCGTGGCGCGGTCGCTGGCGCCTACCAGCGTGTTCTTTTCGTGCAAAGCGAAGTGGTTGTACGACACCGTGACGAAGTCCGAAGCCGAAGTGATATCTAGCCCGCCGTCGTGGCATTGTTTCAGCATGCCGTTCTCTTTAGGAGACTGGCCGTCGGTGCGCGGCGCATCGGTGAAGCTGTTATGGTCGATCCAGACGTGGTGCGATCCGGTGACCGTGATACCGTCGTACAGCGAATTCCAATTGCCTTTGGCGCCGTCCTGCGGGTCCCATTTCGGATCGGGATCGCAGGGATTGCTGATCGAAAGGTTGCGGATGATGACCTGGCTCACATTGCCGACTATCAGGCTGGCGTTGACGAAACCGGCATCTTCCCCAAGGCCGATTAACGTGGTGTTGGACGGCAGCCGCACCACGCCGACCTTGGCGCCATCGGCCATGTCGAGGGTGCCGCGCACCTGAATGATGCGCGCGTCGGCAGTGCCGGCCACCGCAGTCTTCAGCTCGGCGGGCGTGGAGACGGTATGCACGTGGCCAGCGGAAGCCGCAGCGCCGCCGCGCGTGCCGCCTTGCTCGCCGGCCCAGCCGTCGGCCGGCGCATGTTCGCGCGCTGCCTGCCGCGATGTGTCGTCCGGATCAGCGAGCGGGCGGAGGGCAGGGAATAGCCGCAGCAGTTCGCGCGCAGCCATGTCGCCGAAGAAGCGGCCGCCTTTCGGGCCAAGGTGGGTGTAGTCGAAGCCCGCACCCTTGGGCTGGGCCAGCGTGTCCGCTTCCGCCGGTCCCATTGCCTGGACGGCTGCCAGCGACAGGGCATTCAGGTCCAGTACGGCCACGCCTTCGCGCTGGGCCACTTCGCGCGCCGCTGTCGCCCACGGCGCCAGGTCGTTCCAGACATAGCCATTCCGGAAGCTGCGGCGGGTGAGGGAAGTCACCAGCACCGGCACGCCGCCGCCAGCCTTCACGTCCGCCACATAGCGTGCCAGGTTGGCGGGATACTCCGTGACCAGGTCCGTCGAGCGGCCCGGTTTGCCCGGCTGGTCGTTGTGGCCGAACTGCATCAGCACGTAAGTGTTGCGGAAGCCTGCGCCGTTGCGCAGCAAGGCCTGCGCCTCGTCCCAACGGCCTTCGGCACGGAAGGAACTTGAGCTGCGGCCGTTCTTGGCGAGATTCAGGCAGGTGGTGTCGGGGCGCTGCCGCCGGCACAGGTAATCGCCATATCCGCCGCCGCTGGCGACGGTCGAATCGCCGACCAGGATGATGCGGTCGGCGGCAAAAGCCGGCAGGCTGGCCACGCAGGCCAGGGACAAAAGGATGTGACGTAGCATGAGGCTCCCCCTGAAGTTCACCTCATTCTATTTTGGCCTGACCATGCATGCAAGTGGTCAGGCCAAATTATTTTAGCCGCGTGAGAAGGTCTTGGTAACGCGTTCCAGGTGGGCGCGCATGGCCTGGCGGGCGCCGGCCGCATCGTGCGCAGCAATGGCCGCCACGATATTGCGATGGTCGTCCAGCGTGTTCTGGCGCAGCTCTTCCGTCTGGAAGTGCTCTTTCAGCTTGTGCCACATGGTGCCGCGCTGGTTCCACAGTGTTTCGACCACCCCCACCAGCGCGGTGTTGCCGGTAGCGCGTGCGATCGCCAGGTGGAAGTTGCGGTCGGCCTGTTCATTGGTGGCGCGGTCAGAGTGGTGCTGCTCCATCTCGGCCGCCGCACGCAGGATCGCATCGATCGCGGAATCGGTCGCCATCTTGGCTGCAATGGCTGCGACTTCGGATTCGATCAGGCGGCGCGCCGCCAGCACTTCGAACGGACCCGGTCCGCCTTCGGCCACGTCGGAAGGAGCGGAAGCCTTTTCGCTGACGTACACGCCCGAACCGCCACGCACTTCGACGATGCCGGACAGCTCCAGGGCAATCAGCGCCTCGCGCAGCGAAGCGCGGCTGACGCTCAGTTTCGCTGCCAGGTCGCGCTCTGCCGGCAGGCGGGTGCCGGGCTTGATGTTCTCTTCGCGGATCAGGTCCTGGATCTTGGCTGCGACCACGCGGTACAGCCGTTGTTCGGCTGCTGGATTCGGCTCCGTAGCAACGGTTTTTTTGTTCATGCGAGGTCCCTTGAGAAGTCGACCGATTTTAATTTGGTCCGGCCAATTTCGCAAGAAAGCAACAGCTGCCAAACGCCGGAGATGTCTCTGATAGGATGTCTGACATCTTTTTTGCATGTATAATGGAGGCCATGACTATTCTCCCTCGCAAGCGACACACCCTGGCCCAGGGCGTGGTCGAACAGATCAGCGGCAGCATCAACAGCGGCGTGCTGAAACCCGGCGACAAGCTGCCGACCGAATCGGCCATCATGGAGCAGCACGGCGTCAGCCGCACCGTGGTGCGCGAAGCCATCTCGCACCTGCAGGCGGCCGGGCTGGTGCAGACCCGCCACGGCATCGGCACCTTCGTGCTGGAGAAGCCGCGCAACAGCGGCGGCCTGGGCATCGATGCCGAGAGCATCGTCACCGTGCGCGATGTACTGGCCATTCTCGAACTGCGCATCAGCATGGAAACCGAGACCGCTGGCCTGGCTGCTACCCGCCGCAGCGACGAGCAGGTGGCTGAACTGGCGCAGGCGCTGGCAGATATGCGGCAAGCGATGGAGCAGGGCCGCGCCTCGGTGGAAGCCGATCGGCGCTTCCACCTGGTGATCGCCAAGGCTACCGGCAATCGCTACTTCGTCGACATCCTCGGCCAGCTCGGACAGGCGATCATTCCGCGCGCGCGCGTCAACACCGCCAACCTGGCGCAGGACCGCCCGGCCGACTACCTCGAACGCGTGCACCGCGAACACGAAGACATCTTCCGCGCCATCCAGCGCCAGGATCCGGAAGCTGCCCGCGCCGCCATGCGCACCCACCTTTCCAACTCGCGCGAACGCCTGTTGCAGGCCCAGCAACGTTTCGAAAACGCCGCATAAAAAAGGGGTACGTCCCCTTTTTTCGCTTGCGTTCGCTTAAACTAGGTTGTACGATGACTTACAACTGAGCTCGCGCTCGATTCGTGCAAAAACCACACTTAGGAGTCAACGATGTCCATGTCCCCGCAAGAACTCAAGAAAGTCATGTCGTCCGGCCTGCTGTCCTTCCCGATCACCGACTTTGACGCTGAAGGCAATTTCAACGCCAAAACCTATGCCGAACGCCTGGACTGGCTGGCTCCTTACGGCGCGAGCGCACTGTTCGCCGCCGGCGGCACCGGTGAGTTCTTCTCGCTGACCGCTCCTGAATATTCGCAGGTGATCAAGGTTGCCGTGGAAAGCTGCCGCGGCAAGGTGCCGCTGCTGGCTGGCACCGGCGGCCCGACCCGCCAGGCCATCGCGCTGGCGCAGGAAGCAGAGCGCCTGGGCGCCGACGGCCTGCTGCTGCTGCCGCACTACCTGACCGAGGCAAGCCAGGACGGCCTGATCGAACACGTGGCCCAGGTGTGCGCCTCCGTGAAGATCGGCGTGATCGTGTACAACCGCGCCAACTGCCGCCTGAACGCCAATTCGCTGGCGATCCTGGCCGAGCGCTGCCCGAACCTGATCGGCTTCAAGGACGGCGTGGGCGAAATCGAACTGATGGTGCAGATCTACCGCAAGCTGGGCGACCGTTTCTCCTACCTGGGCGGCCTGCCGACTGCGGAAGTGTATGCCGGCGCCTACAAGGCGCTGGGCACTCCGGTCTACTCCTCGGCCGTGTTCAACTTCGTGCCGAAGCTGGCGATGGACTTCTACCACGCCACCGCAGCCGGCAATACCGCCGAAACCGACCGCATGCTGGATGAATTCTTCCTGCCATACCTGGACATTCGCAACCGCAAGGCCGGCTATGCCGTGTCGATCGTCAAGGCTGGCGCCCGCCTGGTTGGCCATTCCGGCGGCCCGGTACGCGCTCCGCTGACGGACCTGACCGCGGAAGAAGACGCCATGCTGCTGGCCCTGATCAAGAAGCAAGGTGCCCAATAATGCAGATCACCGGTGAAATGATCATCGGCCGGCAACTGGTGCGCGGCGCTGCCGGCACGCTGTTGGCCTTCAACCCGGCGACCAGGGAAAACCTGCAGCCGCCGTTCGGCCAGGCCGACCTGACGGATGTGGAGCGAGCCTGCGCGCTGGCCGAACAGGCCTTCGACGCCTACCGCGCCACCACGCCGGAAGCGCGCGCCGCCTTCCTGGAGGCGGTCGCCAGCAACATCGATGCGCTGGGCGCCACCCTGACCGAGCGCGCCATGGCCGAAACCGGCCTGCCGCAAGCGCGCCTGGAAGGCGAGCGTGGCCGCACCGTCAACCAGCTGCGCCTGTTCGCAAAAGTCGTGCGCGATGGCCACTGGCAGCACGCCACGCTGGACTCCGCGCTGCCGCAGCGCACGCCGCCGCGCCCAGACCTGCGCCTGCGCAAGATCGCCGTCGGCCCGGTCGCGGTGTTCGGCGCGTCCAACTTCCCGCTGGCGTTTTCTGTCGCGGGCGGCGACACCGCATCTGCGCTGGCCGCCGGCTGCCCGGTCGTGGTGAAGGCGCATGCCGCCCATCCTGGCACGTCCGAGCTGGTGGCGCGCGCCGTGCAGAAGGCGGTCGCCGATTGCGGCATGCCGGAAGGCGTGTTCTCCATGATTCACGGCGATGGCCGCGTGGTTGGCCAGGCGCTGGTTGCCAACCCGTCGATCAAGGCTGTCGGCTTTACCGGCTCGCGCCAGGGCGGTACGGCCCTGATGCGCACCGCCGCCGCGCGCCATGAGCCGATCCCGGTTTATGCGGAAATGAGCAGCATCAATCCGGTCTTCATGCTGCCCGCGGTCCTGGCTGCAAACGCCGAAGCACTGGGCGCCGCTTTCGTCGAGTCGCTGACCATGGGCGTCGGCCAGTTCTGCACCAATCCAGGCCTGGTGATCGGCGTGGCCGGTCCGGATTTCGACCGCTTTGCCGCAGCCGCAGCCGCTGCGCTGCAGCCGAAAGGCGCCGGCACCATGCTGACCGCCGGCATCCACAAGGCGTATGAATCCGGCGTCGGCCGCTTGTCCGATGCCGCAGGCGTCAAGCTGCTGGCCCTGGGGCAGCAAGAGGGCGCCGGCTGCGCCGCCCAGGCTGCGCTGTTCCGCGTCGACGCGGAGACTTTCGTTGCCAGCCACGCGCTGCAGGAAGAAGTCTTCGGCCCGGCCTCGGTACTGATCGCCTGCCGCGACGAAGCCGAAATGCTGCGCCTTGCCGCCAGCCTGGAAGGGCAGCTGACCGCCACCGTGCACTGCACGGCCGACGACCATCCGCTGGCGGGCCGGCTGCTGCCGACGCTGGAACGCAAGGCGGGCCGCGTGCTGTTCAACGGCTTTCCGACCGGCGTCGAGGTCTGCCACGCGATGGTGCACGGCGGCCCGTTCCCGGCCACTTCGGACACCCGCACCACGTCCGTCGGCGCCACGGCCATCGAGCGCTTCCTGCGTCCGGTAAGCTACCAGAATGTGCCGGCGGCCTTGCTGCCGGCCGCCCTGCAGGACGATAATCCACTGCGCCTGGCACGCATCGTGGATGGGGAGCTGCGCACGGCAGTTTGATTGAGTAGTACGGCCGGAGGAGACGCCGGCCGCTTTCGAATACAAGAAACTATGAATCAGCCCAACCCGCAAGCCGTCGGCCTGGCGGCCGAACCGGCCGCCGCCATCGGCAAATACCGCTGGACCATCTGTGGCCTGCTGTTCTTCGCCACCACCATCAACTACCTCGACCGCCAGGTGCTGTCGCTGCTGGCGCCCGCGCTGTCGAAGGAATTCGGCTGGTCGAATACCGACTACGCCAACATCGCCGCCGTGTTCCAGTTCGTGTACGCGATCTCGATGCTGTTCGCCGGCCGCGTGATCGACAGGATGGGCACGCGCCGCGCCTTCGTGCTGGCCATTGTCGTATGGTCGCTTGGCGCGATCCTGCACGCCTACTCGGTGCCGATCGGCGCCACGTTCTCCAACGTCCTCGCTGCGGTGGGCATTGCCGCCGTACCCGTATCGGTGGCCGGCTTCATGGTGGGCCGCGCCGTGCTCGCGCTGGGCGAGGCAGGCAACTTCCCTGCCGCCATCAAGGCCACCGCAGAATACTTCCCGAAGAAGGAGCGCTCCTTCGCCACCGGCATCTTCAACTCCGGCGCGAATATCGGCGCGATCCTGGCGCCGATCACGGTGCCTCTGATCGCCGAGGCCTGGGGCTGGCAGTCCGCCTTCATCATCATCGGCGCAATCGGCTTCCTCTGGATGGGCTTCTGGCTGGTTTTCTACGATGCGCCGTCAAGGCAGAAGCGCCTGTCGCGCGCGGAACTCGATTACATCAACAGCGATGCGGCCGATGCTCCGGCGGCAGCGCCGGCCGGCGCCGCTGCGCGCAAGGCTTCCTGGTTCAAGCTGCTGGCCTACCGCCAGACCTGGGCTTTCACGGTCGGCAAATTCCTGACCGACGGCGTCTGGTGGTTCTTCCTTTTCTGGCTGCCGAAGTTCATGTCGGCCCAATACGGCGTGTCGGCCACCGAAATGGTGGTGCCGCTTGCGGTGCTGTATTCGATGACCATGTTCGGCTCCATCGGCGGCGGCTGGTTCCCGACCTTCTTCATCAATCGCGGCGCCAGCGTTTATCACGGCCGCATGCGCGCCATGCTGGCCATCGCCTTCTTCCCGCTGGCGGTGCTGCTGGCGCAGCCGCTTGGCTACCTCGGCATCTGGGTGCCGGTGATCCTGATCGGCATCGGCGCCTCGGCGCACCAGGCATGGTCCGCCAACCTGTTCACCACCGTGTCGGACATGTTCCCGAAGCACAGCGTCGGCTCCGTGGTGGGCATCGGCGGCATGGCAGGCGGCCTGGGCGGCGTGCTGATCACCAAGGTGGCCGGCAAGCTGTTCGACTATTACAACGCGCTGGGCCAGATCCAGACCGGCTACATGATCATGTTCACCTTCTGCGCACTGGCTTACCTGCTCGCCTGGTGCATCATGAAGGCGCTGGTGCCGGCGCATAAGGAAATCACTGACCTCTGATGGAAAAAGTAAGCGGTGTACATTGCATGGTGGGTGAAAGCCCCACCTGGCACGCGGGCGAGGGCGCCTGGTATTGGGTCGACATTCCGGCGCGCCGCATCTGGCGCCTCGATTACGCCAGCGGCGCGACCCGCTTCTGGGATGCCCCGGAGATGGTGGCCTGCCTGTCGCCCGCCGCGCGCGGCGGCTTCATCGCAGGCATGGAGACGGGCATCTTCCACCTCGTGCTGCAGGATGACGGCAGCGTATCGGCGGAGCGCCTGGCTGCGCCGCCATCTTCCGAGCTGGGCCAGGGCATGCGCTTCAACGACGGCCGCTGCGACCGGCAAGGACGCTTCTGGGCCGGCACCATGTTCATGGACATGGCGGCGGAACGCGCGGTCGGTCAGCTCTATCGTTATACCGCCGCGGAAGGGCTGTCTGCGCCTTTCGTGTCCGGCATGCTGACCCAGAACGGCACGGCGTTCTCGCCACGCGGCGACGTGATGTACCTGTCCGACTCGCACCCGAAGCGGCGCATGGTGTGGGCCTTTGATTACGACATCGGCAGCGGCACGCCGCACAACAAGCGCATCTTCCTCGACCTGGGCACGCAGAAAGGCCGTCCCGACGGTGCCGCCGTCGATGCCGACGGCTGCTACTGGACCTGCGCCAATGACGGCGGCCTGCTGCAGCGCTACACGCCGGGCGGCGCGCTCGATCGGGCAATCGCACTGCCGTTTGCCAAGCCATCGATGTGCAGTTTCGGCGGTCCCGACCTGTCCACGCTGCTGGTGACCTCGATCGACCCGGGCAATGCCGGCGACGACTGGCCCGGCTCGGTCTTGCTGCTGCGTCCCGGCGTGCAGGGTCTCGCCGAAGTTCGATGGAACGCGCATTAATCTGTTGCAATTCTGCAAAAGTGAGTTTTCTTTTTGTTAATTTCCGTTCATACTTTATTTTTTACCAATTGCAAATAAAGTATGAAACTTTTCGTTTTGCCGGCCATGCTGCTGGCGCTTGCCGTGCCGGCGCAGGCTGGCATTACAAGCAGCTTTAACGTCACTTCCGCAGTTCATTGGACGTCCACGGGAGCGGGCACTCTGGAAGACTCGGAAGTCTTCACCCCATTTGGCGGGACAATGCGCTCCAGTCTGACGCCGTCGAGCTGCTTCGGCAGCTATTCCGGGACCGAGCATAACTCGCATTGCTGGTTCGATCTGGACACCGCAGACTTCCGCTCGCCGTACGACGATGCATACCAGCGGCGGACGGGAAGCACGGAACCTCCCCGTGCAGGCCTGATTTCCCGGCTCCAGGTCAATGGCGATGGTAGCTATACAGGCTACTTCAATTTCACTACCATCAGTTACGTGGATTCTGACGACGCGACCGGTATCACTCGCAAGGGCTTTTTCACCGGTTACATATTTCGCTATCAGGGCGCAGGGCTGGCTCTCGATACGGCCATGGATGCGGCACTTGCAGGCTCCTTGTGGCAGCGCCAGGCTTTTACCAGGAAGACTTTCATGACAGAGTGGGATCGCAGCAGCGTCGATCCGGTGACTGGCGACGAGTCGCTGATCGAGGCGGAAGGATGGGATGGCAAGCTGGAAATGGCTGCCGTGCCTGAACCGGCGGCGCCTGCACTGTTTGGCATCGGCCTGGTTGCCATCGCAGGGCTGCGCAGGCGGAAGCGCGGCTAATTTGCCGGATCCTCTTGGAGGGCGCTGCAGAATGCCGCGCTGGCTTCGTCGGCCGGGAAGCACGATTCGATGTGGAGTTCTTCCAGCGTGACGTCGCGCGGGGTGCCGAAGGTGGTGATGGTGGAGAAGAATGCCACGCGCCGGCCGTCGCGCTCGAATACGGTTTCAAGCAGCGGCGCGGGCACGGCGCGCAGGTCGCGCTGGCGCCATTTTTCAGGCACACCCGGATAGGCCAGGACTTCTTCCAGCAGCTCGCGCGCCTTCGCGTCGCTGGGCGCCGTGGCGACCAGCTTGTGCAGGTGGGCCAGCAGGGTGCCCGCGATTTCCTCCCAATTTACGAGTACGGCACGCAAGTCCTGCGGGTCGAAGGCATGGCGCAGCATATTGCGGTGCGGGCTGTCGCGGCCGCCCAGCAGCCAGCGGTTCATGCGGACGGCGGCGCCATTCGCCATCACGATATCCCAGTGGCGATTCATCAGGAAGGCGGGGTAGGGTTCCTGCTGCTTCAGCATTGCTTCGATCGCGCGCCGCATCGGCGCCAGCTCGGGATTGGCCAGCGCCGATTCCGTGTAGCGCGGCGCATAGCCGGCGGCGACCAGCAGCGAGTTGCGGTCGCGCAGCGTCATTTCCAGCGTGTCGGCGAGGCGCGCCAGGATCTCGCGGCTGGGCTGGGCCTTGCCGGTTTCAATGCAGCTCAAGTGGCGTGTGGAGAGGCCGGCGTCCAGCGCCAGGTCCATCTGGCTCAGGCGGCGGGCGGAGCGCCACTCGCGCAGCAGGGCGCCGACGTGGGCGATCGGAAGCGGGTTTGCATTCATGTGGCCATGGTAACAAGGTTTTGCGCTGCGCTTCCATGACCTGGGAGGTCATTGCTTCGCATCAGACCCGGCCCGATCATGCATCCCATCGAAACCCGTCTTGCAGGAGATGAGCATGAATCGCAGAAGCCTTTTGAAAGCCGCCATTGCATTCGCCGCTGCGGCCGGCGTGGCGCGCCCTGCCAGCGCCGCGGGCGCGGCGAAGGAATTGGCGCCCGCCGATGCGGCGCTGCGGGCCGAGGCGGCGCGCGATGCGCGTGCGTGGCGCGCCTCGCGGCGCTTTGTGGCCACCAGCGCTGGACGCGTTGCGGTGGTCGAGCGCGGACGCGGCCCGCAGGCAGCGCTGTTCCTGCACGGCCTGCCGCTAAACAGCTTCCAGTGGCGCGGCGCAATAGCGCGCCTGGCGCCGCATCGCCGCTGCATCGCGCCGGACTTTCTTGGCCTTGGCCATAGCGAACCGGCGCCGCAAGCCAAACTCGATCCGGAAGGCCAGGTCGCCATGCTGGCCGAACTGCTCGACAAGCTGGGCGTCGAGAAGGTTGACGTGGTTGCGAGCGACAGCGGCGGCGCCGTGGCGCAACTGTTCCTGGTGCTGCATCCCGAGCGCGTGCGCAGCCTGCTGCTTGCCAACTGCGACACCGAACTCGATTGCCCGCCGCCGGCCATGCAGCCGGTGATCGAACTGGCAAAGCAGGGCAAGTTCGCGCAGGAGTGGCTGGCGCCCTGGCTGGCCGACAAGGACAAGGCGCGCTCGCCCGAAGGCCTGGGCGGCATCTGCTACGCCCGGCCGGCCGCGCTGGCGGACGAGGTGTTCGAAACCTACCTGCGCCCCCTGGTCGACAACCCGCAGCGCCTGCACGGCTACATCGCTGCGCTGGAACGCAATGCCCTGCACGGCATCAAGCCCGCCCTGAAGGCCAGCACGGCGCCGGTGCGCGTGCTGTGGGGCATGGCCGATGAAATCTTCCCGCCGCGCGGCGCCGACTATCTCGAGCAGGCATTCGGCAACAGCAAGGGCGTGCGCCGCATCGAAGGCGGCAAGCTGTTCTGGCCCGAGGAGCAGCCAGGCCTGGTGGCGCGGGAAGCGCTGGCGCTGTGGCGCAGCGCCTGATGCCTAGCGCTTGCGGTAGATGCACACCATGATATCGCTGGGGAATAGCCGCATCAGCGGCAGCAGCAGCCAGCGCATGCCCAGGTAGCGCAGCGGCGCCTTGAATGGATGGAGTTGGCCAAACACGGTCATCCAGCGCCACATGCCCTGCTTTTTCACTACGGCCAGTTCGCTGCTGTGGCGCAGCGTGAAGCCTTCTCGCTCCACCAGCCTGGTAAGGTTGGCCGGGTTGAAGTAATGGACATGCGGCGAAGGCATGCCTTTCTGCCACAGCCGGTCGAACGGGCCATGCAGCCCGACGCGCGCGAACAGCTTGGACAGGCGGTAGCACAGGCCGCGGCTGCTGGGCAGGTTGAGCACCAGCGTGCCGTCCGGGGCCAGGTGCTGGTGGCAGTCGCGCAGGGCGGCGCGGATATCGGGGATATGTTCGATCACTTCATTCAGCACGATGATGTCGAACTGCTCCCCGTCCGCCAGCGCCTGGGGGAAGTAGCCGAGGCGCACCGGCAGCCCGCGCTCGCTCGCCTGCCGGGCCAGCACTTCGTCCGGCTCGACCCCCAGCACGTCGAACGCGCAGGCTGCCGACTCCAGGAGCCACCCATGGGCGCTGCCCACGTCAAGCAAGGTGTTGGCGCGCGGCGCCGCGAACTGGCGGGTGAGGGCGACGATGGTGCGGCAGTTCTCCTGGCGCAGCGCATTCAGGGACGCTTCGCGCAGGTCTTCGTCGCTTGTCGCGGGTGTGGCGGAATGGGCTGCGCCTTCGTAGGCGCAGCCGGGGCAGGTCCGGTGCCAGCCTGACAGGCCGGTCTTCAATGGGGCGTAGCAAATAATACAAGTCATGCGCGCCACGATAGCATGCTTACATTGTTGCGATATTCACAAATACTCACTTTGCAGACTGCGGTAGAATCGCAGGTTTGGATCTTTCCGAGGTTTCGCAATGAAATGGGCTGTTGTCGGCTTTTACATCCTGTCCGTCCTGCATATCCACTTCCGTGGCAAGGTACGTCTCCCGATCGGCCGCCAACTGTTCGACCACTCGTCGTTCATGGCCCCCATCAATATCTTCATGCACTGGTTCTCGCGCGTGCCATCCACGCCCTACCTGCCGGTTGACACCTTCAAGGAACTCAAGCCGCTGGAAGACAACTGGCAAGTGATCCGCGCCGAAGCGGAAAACCTGCTGCGCCTGCAGAAGATCAAGGCGTCGGAAAAGAACGACGACGCCGGCTTCAATTCCTTTTTCAAGAATGGCTGGAAGCGCTTTTACCTGAAGTGGTACAACGCCAGCCACCCTTCGGCCCAGGAACTGTGCCCGCAAACCTATGCGCTGCTGGCCGCGATCCCGTCGGTGAAGGCGGCCATGTTTGCCGAACTGCCGCCGGGCGGCAAGCTCAATCCGCACCGCGACCCGTTCGCCGGCTCGCTGCGCTACCACCTGGGCCTGGCCACGCCGAACGACGACCGCTGCTTCATCGACGTCGACGGCGAGCGCCATAGCTGGCGCGACGGCCAGGGCGTGATCTTCGATGAAACCTATATTCACTGGGCCATCAACGGTTCCGAGAGCGACCGCATCATCCTGTTCTGCGACGTGGAGCGTCCGATGCGCTATCGCTGGGCGCAGGCGATCAACCGCTTCCTCGGCCGCACCATGATGACTGCCGCCGCCTCGCCCAACGAGCAGGGCGACCAGGTCGGCCTGGTGTCGAAGCTGTTCCGCGTCTCCTTCTACGCCGGCAAATACCGCCGCGCCTTCAAGGCCTGGAACAAGACCGTCTACAAGTTCACCAAGTTTGGCCTTATCATCGGCCTCGCAGCAGCAATCTATTACATGTGAGGCGGCCCGCGCTGCCTCGTCAAAAGGAGGCAGCATGCGGCACCGAGTCCCCGCCGGCGTCCTGGCCATCGTGCTGGGCGCCACCACCCTTGCAGCCGGCGCCGGCCCCTTGCGCGACCGGCTGCTGGAACGCCAGGCGTCCCGCACTGCGCATGACGCCGCCCCCGGCAAAGCCTTGCGCGACATCCCCTACGGCAGCGATCCCCGCCAGCGTTTCGACGTCTACCTCCCTGCGCAGGCAGCGTCCAGGGCCCCCGTCATTTTCATGGTGCACGGCGGCGGCTGGCGCATCGGCGGTAAGGCCGAAACGGCCGTGGTGGAGAACAAGGTGCCGTATTTCACGGGGCGCGGCTACCTGGTCATTTCGATCAACTACCGCATGCTGCCCGATGCCGATCCGCTGCTGCAGGCGCAGGACGTGGCGCTGGCGCTGGCCACGGCCCAGGACAAGGCCGCCACCTGGGGCGGCGATGCGCGCCGCTTCATCCTGATGGGCCATTCAGCCGGGGCGCACCTGGTGGCGCTGTTGTCGGCCCAGCCTTCGCTGGCGGCCGGCAGCAGCTGGCTCGGCACCATTGCCCTCGACAGCGGTGCGCTGGATGTGCCGCAGATCATGGAACAGCGCCACCCGCGCTTGTACGACGAAGCATTCGGCAGCGATCCGGCCTTCTGGCGCAAGGTATCGCCGGCCCACGCGCTGCAAACGGGCGCGCAGCCGATGCTGCTGGTGTGCTCCAGCCAGCGCGACAGCTCCTGCCGCCAGGCCCACGATTTTGCGCAACGGCTGCACGCCAGCGGCAGCCGCGCCGAAGTGCTGGAGCAGGCGAAGAGCCATCGCGACATCAACCTGCAGCTTGGCGCCGACAGCGGCTATACGAGTGCGGTGCAAGCCTTCATCGACAGCCTGCTCAAGTCCTGAGCCTGTCGGAATTCTTTACAGATGAAAAAACGCTGCATTTAAAATCAGCAACTTATATTGCTTGGTGAGATTATTGCTTAATGTCTGGTTAAGTAAAATTAACTAGAGGAAATAAATGAGGAAGCTGGGGCTGGGCGTTTGCGCCTTGCTGCTATCCGTGAGCCATGGGGCGTGCGCTGCGCTGCTGTCCAGCTCCCAGGCACTAGGTGCCGGCAGCGCCGGCCCTGCCGCCGGCCCCGAACTGTTCGACATCAGCACCGGCGATGATGGCGCTCCCGCATTCGAGGAACGGCTGGTGGACCAGCAGGAATTCCCCTTCAGTCCGGCGGGCAGCGCGGGCCGGGCCCGGGCCAACCTTGGCAGCATGATGCTGGACGTCGATCCGGCCCTGGTCAATAACGTCCTGTCGGGCAGCAAGTACGAAACGGTCGATGATTCCGCGCACAAGCCGACGCTGCAAGCCCTGTGCGGCATGAGCCTGGTGTTGCTGCTTGCCTTCCGCGCCGCTGCCCGCTTCAGCGGCAAGCGTCGGCGTCGGCGACGGTAAAGTGGTAGCGCAGCGCGATGCGGCGCCACGCGCGATCGCAGGGCATGGCGGCAGCGATCTTGTCCAGCTCCGCCGCCAGCGCCCCGGCATCGCGCGCCAGCACGAAATGGCGGCCGAACTGGCTGAAGGGCTTGTCGCCCACATGCAACTGCCCCAGGGGCAGCTTTTCCCTGTCCATCTGGCGCCGCAGGTAACGGAAAGCACTCAGCGGCATCACCGTGAAATCGGCCTGTCCCGCCGCCAGCTTGCGCAGGTTGCTCATGGCATCGGGCGCATTGCTGCGCGTCAGGCTCTTGCCGGCGTATTCGTCGATGCCGGGATAACGGTTGCCGTAAATGCCGGCAAAGCGCAGGCCGACCAGCGAAGCCGGGCCGTGGTAGAGCACCGGATTGTCGATGCGCGACACGATGACATTGCTGTCGTCCAGGAAGGGCGGACTCCAGTGAAAGCGCTTGCGCGGCACGTCGCCGATGAAGGCCGGCGAGAGGAACAGCGCCACCCCGTCGAAGCCGCCGGATGCCTCCATCAGCTGGTTGAGCTGGCGGCGTTGCAACGACACCAGTTGCAGCGTATAGCGGCCTTCGAGCTTGCGGTTCACATAGCGCACCAGGTCGGGCGCCAGGCCGCTTTTGCCGTCGATGTAGGGCGGCCCGCGATAACTGTTGTAGGCCTTGACGATGGTATCGGCGCCAGCCGGCGCCGCAGCGAGGGCGCTGCAAAACACTAGCAACAGGTGCGGTCGTGCCATGGCGCGCCTCCGGGCGTCGCGACCCGGTCTCAGCGCGCGCTGGCTGCCGGCAGGCGCGCTTCTTCCGAAGTCAGGATCCAGACCAGGTTGAGATTGCCGTTCATGTCTTCCGTGTAGTTGACGATGAAGGTCGCATCGGCCAGCGCGCTCGGCACCACGGTCAGGTTTTCATCGCTGAAGATGCGTGCAGCTGGCGAAAGCTGGCGCGGCTTGCCGTCGACAACGATGTCCGGCGCATAGCCGAAGGTAATCTTGCCGCGCTTGGCGTTGGGCGGGAATGGGCGAGGCTCGGCGGCCAGCGCTGGCAGGGCAGGGAGGGTCATTGCGGCCGCAAGGGCCAGCAGGAAGTGTCGTTTGTCCATGTCCGCTAGCTTACCATGCTGGCGAACATGGCCAAAACGGCCAGGGCCATCACTGTTGTACAGGACCACCCCAGGACGCGCAGGCGGCGCGACAGGACCACCTCGCCCATCACCCCGCGCCGGGTCGACAGCAGCATGGTCACCACCATGACCGGCACCGCCACCACGCCGTTGACCACCGCGCTCCAGAACAGCGCGCGCATCGGGTCCATCGGCAAGAAGCCAATGCAGACGCCGGCCAGCGTGGCGGCGGTAATGATGGCGTAGAACTTGCGCGCGGCCAGCGGTTCCAGTTCCAGGCTGCTGCGCCAGTTGAACGCACCGGCCATGGCGTAGGCCGCCGACCCGGCCAGCACAGGAATCGCCAGCAGGCCGGTGCCGATGATGCCCAGCCCGAACAGCGCAAACGCCAGCTCGCCCGCAATCGGCCGCAGCGCCGCCGCGGCCTGGGCTGACGAGCCGACGTGGAAGATGCCGTGCGCATGCAGCGTGACCGCGGTGGTCAGCATGATCGACCATGCCACGAGGTTGGAAAAGCCCATGCCGATAGCGGTATCGAGCTTGATGCGGCGCAGTTGCGGGCGCACCTGGCGCGGCGCGCGCTTGAGCGGTTCGGCCTCCGGGTCTGCCTGCAGTTCTTCCACTTCCTGCGCGGCCTGCCAGAAGAACAGGTAGGGGCTGATGGTGGTGCCGAACACCGCCACCATGGTGGTCAGGTATTCCTTGTTCCACTGGATGTGCGGCGAGAAGGTGCGCTTGGCCACCTCGCGCCAGGGCACGTCGATCACCAGCACCGTGGCGGCATAGGCCAGCAGGGCCAGCGTCAGCCATTTTAGCAGGCGCGCGTAGCGCTGGTAGGGGATGAAGACCTGCAGCGCTACCGACAGCAAGCCGAAAGCCAGGGCATGCCACTGCGCTTTGCCGCCCGCCACCAGGTGCAGCGCGTCACCCATGGCGGCCAGGTCGGCAGCAATATTGATGGTGTTGGCAAGCAGCAGCAGGCTGACCATGCAGTACAGCAGCCAGGCCGGGAAGCAGCGGCGCATATTGGCAGCCAGCCCGCGCCCGCTGGTGCGGCCGATGCGCGCGCTGGTTTCCTGGATGCCGACCATCAGCGGATAGGTGAACAGCCCAAGCCACAGCATGCCCAGGCCGAATTGCGCTCCGGCCTGGGAATAGGTGGCGATGCCGCTGGGATCATCGTCGGCAGCCCCCGATACCAGGCCCGGGCCGAGCTTGTCCAGCCATGATTGGCTCTGCTGTTCCATGCCCCCGATGCTAGCGGGAGCAGGAGCAGCCTTCCGTTAAGTCACGAACATGAAAGTCGGGGTCAGGTCTGGCAATCCGCCATAAAGCGCACGAATGTGCGCTTTATGGCGGATTGCCAGACCTGACCCCGACTTGCTTTTGGCGAGCTTCCCAGGCGGCAAGGGCGATGCGGTAGCGCTCCAGGTCGTCGTAGTAGAGGTCGAGCACGCACCAGGTGCAGCCGCTGTGGCAGCAGTCGTCGGGGCCGGGTTCGGCCGGCGGTTGCGGCTTGGGGTCGTCGGCAGGTGCTTCAGTGTCGTCCATCATTCTTCCATTGCCAGCAAGGCCTGGTTGCGGCCGCGCTGCTTGGCGCGGTAGAGCGCTTCGTCGGCCAGGCGTACCAGTTGCTCGGGGCGGCTGTTTTCGGTCGGCACAAGCACCGCCACGCCGATACTGATGGTCACCAGGCCGAACGGCGAGGCGTCGTGCGGAAGCTGCAGCCGCGCCAGTTCGGCGCAGATGGTCTGCGCCACGCCGATCGCATCGGCGCCCGGGGTGGCTACCGACAGCAGCGCGAATTCTTCACCGCCGTAGCGCGCCACCAGGTCCGAGCTGCGCCGCCCATGCTCGGTGATCACGCGCGCCACTGCGCGCAGCGTGGCATCGCCGGCCAGGTGCCCATAGCGGTCATTGTATTTCTTGAAGTAGTCCACATCCAGCATCGATAGCGCCAGCGGCTGGCCGGTGCGCTGGGCGCGCCGCCATTCCGCTTCCAGCGCCAGGTCGAAGCCGCGCCGGTTGCTGACGCCGGTCAGGCCGTCGGTCTGGCTCAGCGCTTCGAGCTTGCGGTTGGAGTCTTCCAGCTCGGCGGTACGGGCGGCCACCTGCTGCTCGAGCACGGCCTGCAGGCGTGTCAGGCGCCGGATGCGCCAGTGGTACAGGCTCCAAAGCCCGCCCAGGATCACGGCGGCTGCGGCCAGGCGGAACCAGGTGGTCTGCCAGAACGGCGGCGTGATCGTCACCTCCAGGGTGGCGGCCTGTTTGCTCCAGCTGCCGTGGTGGTTGGCGGCGCGCACGCGGAAGACGTAGCGGCCCGGGTCGAGGTTGGTATAGGTGGCCACGCGGCGTTCGGCATCGGTTTCCTGCCAGTCGGGGTCAAAGCCTTCCAGCTGGTAGGCGTAGCGGTTTTGCGAAGGCTCGGTGAAGTGCAGGGCCGCGAATTCGATGGTGAAGGCGGTCGCCTGCGACGACAGCACCAGGCCGGTGGGTGCCGTCAGCGGGCCTTCCAGCCAGGCCTGGTCGCGGAAGCGGCCTTCGCTGAGCGAGTGGCTGAACAGCTTGATATCGGTAATGGCCACCTGCGGCGGCACCGAGTTGCTGCGCACTTGCTCCGGCTCGACGCCGGTCATGCCGTGCACGCCGCCGAAGTACAGCTTGCCGTCCGCGCCCGGCGCCGAGGCATTGGTGGTGAAACCGTCGGTCATGCCGTCGGCCACGGTGTAGAGCTGGGCCGAGCCATTGCCGGGGTTGAGGCGGAACAGGCCAGCCAGCGTGCTGATCCAGATCCTGCCCTTGGCGTCGGACTGGATGGCCAGTGTCTTCAGGTGCTGCACGGCGGCGGCATGCGAGCGCAGCCGCAAGTCGCCGCGAGCGCTCTCTTCCAGCTGCAGCAGGCCGCGCGAGGTGCCGATCCAGAGCCGGCCGGCGGCGTCCTGGTGCAGCGCGGTGACGTTATCGTCGATCATGCCTTCCGGTCCGCCGGCGCGCAGGTGGCGAAACTTGCCGGTGGCCGGGTCCAGCAGGTCGAGCCCGCCGCCGTTGAATTCCGAACCCATCCACACGCGGCCCTTGCTGTCTTCCAGCACCACGCTGGTGCCGCCGACGCTGCGGCTGTCCGGGTTTTGCGGGTCGTGGTAGAACAGCAGGGAGCGGTCGCGCAGCGTGTCGTAGCGTACCAGGCTGTTGCCCGTGCCCAGCCACAGCACGCCATCCTTGCCGGGTGCGATGGAATTGATGAAGTCGCTGGCGGTATTGCCGAAGCGGACCAGCTGGAACTTGCCGTCCAGCGCATCCAGCCGGTTCAAGCCGTTGGCCGTGCCCACCCACAGCGGGCCGCCGGGCTGCTGGTACAGGCTGTAGACGATATTGCTGTTCATCGAGCCGGGCCGGTCGTCGGCATGGTAGCGCCGCAGCACTTCGCCCTTGGCGGGGTCGAACAAGCCAATGCCGAGGTTGCCGCCGATCCAGACCGTGCCGTGCGGGCCATTCTCCAGGCTCAGCAAGGCGTTGTTGGCGCGGCCATGGCGGCCGTCCAGGCGGTACGGCAGGTAGCGCGTGAAGCCGCTGCTGCTCAGGTTAACCAGGGCAATGCCGTCGGTAAACGAGGCGATCCACAGCATGCCGCCGCGGTCCTGCAGCATGGCACGCAGATTGTCGCCCGGCAGAGAATACGGGTCGTCGCTGTTGTGGCTGTACTGGTCGAAGCGCTGCGCCGTTGCATCCCAGCGCAGCAGGCCGGCCGACAGGGTCGTGGCCCACAAGGTATTGTCGCGGTCGAAATAGAAGCTGGTGACGCGGCTGTCGGGCACTGGCACGCTGTCGCGTGTTTCCCACGGCTTGCTGCTGTCCCAGCGCCAGACGCCGCCTTCAGTGCCGATCCACAGCACGCCGTTGCGGTCGAACTGCAGGGCGCGCACGATGTTGGCGCGCGCGTTCGGATCCTGGCCCTTGTCGACGCGGCGGTGTTCAAACTCGCTGGCCCCGGCAGGCAGGTAGTCCAGGCCGCCTGGCCAGGTGGCGGCCCAGACGCCGCCCTTGCCATCGACCGCCAGTGCATTCAGGTCGTTGCCGCCCAGGCTGCCCGGGCGCGCCGGATCGTGCACATGAACGGTGAAGGTGCCGCTGCCGGGGTCAAAGTGCTGCAGGCCGCCCCAGGTGGCCAGCCACATGCCGCCTTTTCCATCGGACACGATGGCGCGGATGATGCGGCCGTTATTGGGCGCGTTGACCGGCAAGAAAGTCGTGAAATCGTTGCTGGCCGGGTTGAAGCGCGCCAGGCCGTCTTGGGTGCCGGCCCACAAACGGCCCTGGCCATCTTCAAACAGCGCCGCAACGCGGTCATGCGGCAGGGCGCGCGGGTTGCCGGCCTTGCTGCGGTACTTGGTGACACGGTAGCCATCGTAGCGGTACAGGCCGTTCGATTGGGTGCCGATCCACATGAAGCCGCGCTGGTCTTGCAGCAGCGATAACATTGAAGGTTCGTCATTGCCTAACGGCCCGAGCTTGCGAAAGCGCAGGGTAGGCGCGGCAGCCTGGGCGATGGCAGTGAGCAGGCAGCTTGCCAGGATAAGCAGCAAAATAAAGCGGCTCAGGTGCCAGCCGCGGGCGTCAGTAGCATTCATTTAGTGACATTATAGCTTCCATCCCAGCAATAATTTCCGCTCCGCTGCCCCAATCCATGCGCTTTACCACAGTTCTCGGGTATCATGCGGGGTTGGCCGCTGTTAACCTTAAGAATTGTATGTCTGACATTGAGAACACCCCTGAGCAAGTAAAGTTCGCCGATTTCGGCCTGGCGCCGGAAATCCTGCGCGCGCTGACCGACCAGGGTTATGTGCACCCGACGCCGATCCAGGCGAAAGCGATCCCGATCCTGCTGCAGGGCCGCGACGTGATGGGTGCCGCCCAGACCGGTACCGGCAAGACGGCCAGTTTTTCCCTGCCGATCATCCAGCTGCTGCTGGCCCATGCGAATACGTCGATGAGCCCGGCGCGCCATCCGGTGCGCGCCCTGGTGCTGGCGCCGACCCGCGAGCTGGCGGTGCAGGTGGCGGAAAACGTGGCTGCATATTGCAAGCACACCCCGCTGCGTTCCACCGTGGTCTTCGGCGGCATGGACATGAAGCCGCAGACTGAAAAGCTGCGCAGCGGCGTGGAAATCGTGATCGCCACGCCGGGCCGCCTGCTGGACCACGTGGAGCAAAAGAATATTTCGCTGGGCCAGGTGCAGATGCTGGTCATGGACGAAGCCGACCGCATGCTGGACATGGGATTCCTGCCCGACCTGCAGCGCATCATCAACCTGCTGCCGAAGAAGCGCCAGAACCTGATGTTCTCGGCCACCTTCTCGCCGGAGATCAAGAAGCTGGCATCGAGCTTCCTGACCGATCCGATCACCATCGAGGTGGCGCGCTCCAACGCTACCGCCGACAAGGTGACCCAGGTAGTCTATAAGGTCAACGAAGACCACAAGCGCGACGCGGTCGCCCACATCCTGCGCCAGCGCGAGCTGAAGCAGGTCATCGTGTTCTCCAATACCAAGATCGGCGCCTCGCGCCTGGCGCGCGGCCTGGTGACCGAGGGCATGAAGGCGGCCGCCATCCACGGCGACAAGACGCAGCAGGAACGCATGCAGGCGCTGGAAGCCTTCAAGAAAGGCGAGATCGACGTGCTGGTGGCTACCGACGTGGCGGCACGCGGCCTGGACATTTCCGACCTGCCTTGCGTCATCAACTTCGACCTGCCGTATAACGCGGAAGATTATGTGCACCGCATCGGCCGTACCGGCCGCGCCGGCGCCTCGGGCGACGCGATCTCGATCTACTCGGACAAGGATGAACGCCTGCTGGCCGACATCGAAAAGCTGATCAAGCAGACCGTCCCGCGCGGCACGCTGGAAGGCTTCGTACCGGGCGGCTTCCGCAGCGATGAGCGCCATGGCGACCGCCGCCGCGACCGCACCCAGAGCGACCGCGCGCCGCGCAGTGGGGAACGCCGTGAAGGCGCACCACCACCTCGCCGCGAGAAGGTCGACCCATGGTTCCTGAAACCGTATGAGCCGACCCGCAGCAACGGCGCGCCTGCCGCCGCCGCGCCGGCCGCACCGGCCAAGCCGAAGCAGAAGATCGCCGCCTTGCTGGGCGGCCTGCCGAAAGGCTGATGAGATGTAAAAAGGGCCCGTCGATGAACGGGCCCTTTTTTTGATCGTTGACGATGGTGTCTGACCCTGAGGGTCAGACACCGGTTTACCGGTTTTCCAAATCCTGTCCAATCGCGCGCTAAAACCGGCAAGGCAGTGTCAGACCCGCAGGGTCTGACACTCGTTTAATGCTTGCCGAAGCAGGCAGGGCACGACACCCCCGGCACGTATTCCGGCGCCAGTTGCTGGCGCGGGGTAACCACCGCGCGGCAGGCGAAGCACTGCTTGGTTTCGGTTGGCTCGAGCTGCGGGTTCAGCGCAGTGCGGTAGTCGAACACGAAGCAATCGCCGGTGTAGTGGGCGCCGCCCACTTCCTCGAAATACTTCAGGATGCCGCCTTCGAGCTGGTAGACATTGTCGTAGCCGATGTTCTGCATGTGGATCGCGGCTTTCTCGCAGCGGATGCCGCCGGTGCAGAAGGTCACCACGGTCTTGCCTTCGAAGTCGGCCTTGTGCTTCTCGATGATCTCCGGGAATTCGGTGAACTTGGTCAGGCGGTAGTCGACCGTGTTGTTGAAGGTGCCGACGTCCACTTCGTAGTCGTTGCGGGTTTCGACCATCACGACCGGTTTGCCGTTGTCGTCGTGGCCCTGGTCGAGCCAGCGCTTCAGGTCTTTGGCTTTCACATGCGGTGCGCGGCCGTCTTCCGGACGGATCAGCGGATGGCGCATGGTGATGATTTCTTTCTTGATGCGCACCAGCATGCGGCGGTGCGACTGCTCGGCCGACAGGCTCTCTTTCACTTCCAGGTCCGCCAGGCGGGCGTCGCTGCGCACCCAGGCCAGGTACTCGTCGATATTGGCGCGGGTGCCGGACAGGAACATATTGATGCCTTCCGGGGTCAGCAGGATGGTGCCCTTCAGGCCCAGGCGGGCGCAGATGTCCTGGTATTGCGGGCGCAGCTCGTCCAGCTTGTCGAGCGTGATGAATTTGTAGGCCGCGATGTTGACGTAAACGGCTGGTGCCGCGCCGGGCGTTGCAGGCGCGTTTTCAATGGTTGCTTGCATGGGATTGGTAATCGATTGAATCCGGAACAGCCGACATTATAGCCGCACTCGGCGGAATGCCCAAATAATAGGCAGCCGGCGCGCGACATTATGGCGTTCTACGACATGGCATCCGAGCAAGGCGTCGCCGCGCGAACGGCGATCACCTGATCAGCAAGAACACCTTCCGCCTTCGCAAGCCTGCGTGAGGCGGGCGCTCCGGTTAGCGCTTACTTCTGCGCCAGGACCCAGCGCACCAGCTGGTGAGCTTCGGCATCGGTCACCTGGTTGGGCGGCATCGGCACCGCGCCCCAGGTGCCGGAACCGCCCTGCAGCACCTTCAGGATCAGCTTGTCTTCAGCACCCTTGTCGTTCTTGTACTTGGCCGCGACATCCTTGAACGACGGTCCCACCAGCTTCTTGGCCATGGCGTGGCAGGCGAAGCAGCTCTTCGATTTGGCCAACTGCTCAGGTTCTTCCGCATAGGCCGCCAGCGAGGCAGTCATCAGCAGGGCAGCAGCAACAATTTTCATCTTTCTCTCCAAGGGGGATTGGTAAGGGTGATTCTAGCCGTGCCACGCGGAAGCAGCGGCCTCATTTGTAAGCAATTATCGCGCGTCCTATACTGAACTAGTCAACAGGCTAGTTCGTTGGGGGTCTTATGTTCAAGAGGATAGGGGCATTTGATGCCAAGGCAAGGTTTTCCGAGCTGCTAAGAAGTGTGGGTGAGGGGGAAAGTTTTACCATTTCTGTGCGTGGAAAACCGGTTGCCGACCTCGTTCCGTCGCGTATGGGCGAGCAACGCGATGTCAAGGAGACAGTCGACGCTCTTGGGAGACTGGAGTTGGTCAAAGGCGTCAGCGATGATGAAATTCGAAACTGGATCCGGCAAGGTCGAGAATGAAGCTGGTCCTGGATGCGTCAATGGCAATGGCGTGGCGCTTTGAACGCTTTGACCCTGCTGAGCGCGATTGCGCGCGAAAGCTTCGAATGGCGTTGGGGACGGCAGACATCCTGGTTCCAGCGATTTGGCATCTCGAAATTGCGAACGGTTTGCTTGTGGCAGAAAGGCGCGGCTGTCTCACGATGGCCCATGTCGACGAATATTTGAATTTGCTCGATGCCTTGCCAATCAAGACTGAAGATGTGTCTTTGTCATCAACTAAACACCAGGCACTGGCGCGTGCAAGAATCTCAGGCCTTTCCGTTTACGATGCCGCTTATCTGGCACTAGCCATGCGCTCAGGCGCTGCGTTGGCAACTTTTGACCGCCAGTTGGCTGCGGCCATGCGTGCGGCCGGCGGCACCGTCTACGAATAGCGGTAGAGGCAGCTCAGGCGTTAAAATAGGGGGATATTCGACTTGAAATCCGCCCGCCCCATGAGCATTGAAACAATCGACCAGCCAGTAGACGCCACGCCAGCCGCAGCCCCGGTGGGACCGCAATTCGTCCACCTGCGCGTGCATACCGAGTACTCGATTGTCGATGGCCTGGTGCGCATCGATGACATGATCAAGGCGGCGGTCAAGGACAAGCAGGGCGCGCTGGCCATCACCGACCTGGCGAACATGTTCGCCATGGTGCGCTTCTACAAGTCGGCGCGCGGCAAGGGCATCAAGCCCATTGTAGGCGTCGACGCCTGGATCACCAACGACGAGAACCGCGACAAGCCGCATCGCATCATGCTGTTCGCGAAGAACCGCATGGGCTACCTGCAGCTGTGCGAACTGTTGTCGGAAGCGTGGTTGAACAACCAGTACAAGGGCCGCGCCGAGATCCGTACCGAGTGGCTGCGCGACCGCGCCAACAAGGAATACCCGCTGCTGCCCGGCGAGAGCGGCGCCAATGCGCTGATCGCCCTGTCCGGCGCGCACTTTGGCGACATCGGCCAGGCCATCGAAAACGGCAACCTTGACCTGGCCGAGGCCAATGCCCGCAAATGGGCGGAAATCTTCCCGAACGGCCATTTCTACGTCGAGATCCAGCGGGCCGGCCAGGCCAACCAGGAGGTGCAGGTGCGCCAGTCCGTCGCGTTGGCGGCCAAGCTTGGCCTGCCTGTCGTGGCGACGCACCCGGTGCAGTTCCTGTCGAAGGATGAATTCATCGCCCACGAAGCGCGCGTCTGTATCGCGGAAGGCGAGATGCTGGCCAATGCCAAGCGCGTCAAGCGTTTCAACGAGCAGATGCGCTTCCTCACGCAGGCCGAAATGGCGGAACTGTTCCACGACCTGCCGGCCGCGCTGCAAAACTCGGTGGAAATCGCCAAGCGCTGCAATGTGACGCTGACCCTGGGCAAGCCGCAGCTGCCGAACTTCCCGACGCCGGGCATGTCGATCGACGAATTCCTGGTGGCGGAAACGCAGAAGGGCCTGGAGGAGCGCCTGATCCAGCTGTTCCCCGATCCCGAAAAGCGCGAGAAGGAGCGCCCGCGCTACGAGGCGCGCCTGAAGTTCGAGAACGACACCATCATCAAGATGAAGTTCCCGGGCTACTTCCTGATCGTTGCGGAGTTTATCCAGTGGGGCAAGAACAACGGCGTGCCGATCGGCCCGGGCCGCGGCTCCGGCGCAGGCTCGCTGGTGGCGTATGCATTGAAGATTACCGACCTGGATCCGCTGAAGTACAACCTGCTGTTCGAGCGCTTCCTGAATCCGGAACGGGTATCGATGCCCGACTTCGATATTGACTTCTGCCAGGAAAAGCGCGAACTGGTGATCCAGCACGTGAAGGACCTGTACGGCCGCGAGGCGGTGTCGCAGATCGCTACCTTCGGTACCATGGCGGCGAAAGGCGCAATCCGCGACGTGGGCCGCGTGATGGACTTCGGCTATATGTTCTGCGACGGCGTGTCGAAGCTGATTCCGTTCAAGCCAGGCAAGCCGGTGTCGATTGCCGAGGCGATCGAGGAAGAACCGCTGCTGAAAGAGCGACAGGAGAACGAAGAGGAAGTGCGCCAGCTGCTCGACCTGGCGCAGCAGGTGGAAGGCATTACCCGTAACATCGGCATGCACGCCGGTGGCGTGCTGATCGCGCCGGGCAAGTTGACGGACTTCTGTCCGCTGTACACCCAGGGCGGCGATGCCGGCGTGGTGTCGCAGTACGACAAGGACGACGTGGAAGCCGTCGGCCTGGTGAAGTTCGACTTTTTGGGCCTGACCACGCTGACCATCCTCGACCGCGCGGTCAACTACATCAAGGACCTCGATCCGGAAGGCACCAAGGACTTCGACCTGGCCAAGCTGCCTCTGAACGACCGCCCGACTTATGAGCTCCTGACCAAGGCGAAAACCGTCGCCGTGTTCCAGCTTGAATCGCGCGGCATGCAGGGCATGCTGAAAGACGCGCGTCCCGACCGCTTCGAAGACATTATCGCGCTGGTGGCGCTGTACCGTCCGGGGCCGATGGACCTGATCCCGGACTTCTGCAAGCGCAAGCACGGCGAAAAATTCGATTACCCCGACCCTCGCACCGAGGGCATCCTGTCCGAAACCTACGGCATCATGGTTTACCAGGAACAGGTGATGCAGATGGCGCAGATCATCGGCGGCTACTCGCTGGGCGGCGCGGACATGCTGCGCCGTGCCATGGGTAAGAAAAAGGCCGAGGAGATGGCGGAGCACCGCGAGATCTTCCGCAAGGGCGCGCAAGAGGGCGGGCTGACCGTCGAAAAAGCCGACGAGATCTTCGACTTGATGGAAAAGTTCGCGGGCTACGGCTTCAACAAGTCGCACGCGGCTGCCTATGCGCTGCTGTCCTACCACACGGCCTACCTCAAGCATCACCACACCGCAGCGTTCATGGCAGCCAACATGTCGCTGGCCATGGACGACACGGAGAAGGTCAAGATCCTGGTCGAGGACTCGATCGACGTGTGCGGCCTGACCATCCTGCCGCCGGACGTGAACCAGTCCTCCTACCGCTTCCGTCCGGACGGCGAGCCGGGCAAGAAGGCAACCAAGATCCGCTACGGCATGGGCGGCGTGAAGGGCGCCGGCCAGAACGCGATCGAAGCGATCATCGCCGCGCGCGAAGCAGGCGGCCCGTTCACCAGCCTGTTCGACTTCTGCAAGCGCGTGGACAAGAAGCAGATCAACCGCCGCACGGTGGAAGCGCTGATCCGCTCCGGCGCCTTCGATTGCTTCGGCGTCGACCGCGCGGTGCTGTTTGCCTCCGTGGGCTTCGCCATGGAATATGCCGACCAGGAAGCCAAGTCGGCTAACCAGGTCAGCCTGTTCGGCGGCGACGATTCCGACCTGGTGGCGCCGCCCGATTACGTGGCGGCCACGCCGTGGACCGACCGCGAAAAGCTGGCGGAAGAAAAGATCGCGCTGGGCTACTACCTGTCCGGCCACATGTTCGACTCCTACCAGCAGGAAGCGCGCCGCTTTGCGCGCACCAAGCTGTCCGAACTCGAGCCGTCGCGCGAACCGCGCATGATGTGCGGCGTGATTTCCGGCATCCGCACCCAGATGACCCAGCGCGGCAAGCTGCTGATCGTCACGCTGGACGACAAGACCGCCGTGGTCGAAGTCACCGTCTATAACGAAGTCTTCGAGCCGAACAAGCATATGTTCAAGGAAGACGAATTCCTGTGCGTCACGGGCAAGGTGTCGGAAGACCGCTTCTCCGGCGGCTTGCGCATTTCGGCGGAAAAGGTGTACAACATCACCGCCGCCCGCATCCAGTTTGGCCGCCAGATCGGCCTGGCGTTGCCGAAGGCCGTGCCGACCGCCAAGCTGGCCGAGATCCTCGGCCCGCACCGCGACGAATACGGTTTGCCGGTGTCGATGCGCGTCCGGCCGCAAGGCATCGACTGCGTGTTGCAGCTTGGCGACGACTGGCGCGTGGCGCCGTCGGATGCGCTGAAAATTGCGCTGGAGCAGGGCCTGGGGGCACAGGAAGTTGCAATCGAGTATTAACCCGGTGCGCGGAACGCCGGCGCAGCTCAGCGGTATCGTGCGACGGCGTTATTAATATCTCAACATAATCCGGTAGTACCCAACCATTCGCATGGTGGCCTGCCGATCATGTTGTTCAACTCTTTCAGCTTCCTGCTGGGTTTCCTGCCGCTCGCCCTGGCCGGCTACTTCCTGCTCGCGCGCCGCCATCCGGAGTGGGGCGTGGCGTGGCTGGCGCTGGCCTCGCTGTTTTTCTACGGCTGGTGGGACGTGCGCTATGTACCGCTGCTGCTTGGCTCCATCGTCGCCAACTACGGCTGCGCGCAGCTGATTCGCCGGGCGCAGGGCCGGGCACGCCGCTGGTGGCTTGGCGGCGCCGTCGCGGCCAACCTGCTGCTGCTCGGCTACTACAAGTACGCCAACTTTTTCTACACCAGCCTGACCGGCCAGCATGCAGACCTGCTGCAAGTGGTGCTGCCGATCGGCATATCGTTCTTCACCTTCACCCAGATCGCCTTCCTGGTCGACACGGCGCGCGGTTTTGTGCAGGAAGGGCGCTTCATCCACTATCTGCTGTTCGTTACCTACTTCCCGCACCTGGTGGCCGGGCCGGTGCTGCACCATAAGGAAATGATGCCGCAGTTTGCCGATCCGCGGAATGCCTTGCCGCGGGCAGAGAACTTCTCGGTCGGCGCCACCATTTTCATCCTTGGCCTGGCCAAGAAAACGCTGTTGGCCGATACGCTGGCGCCCTATGCCAACGCCCTGTTTGCGGCGCCCGGCGAGCCCACGCTGCTGTTGGCATGGGGCGGCGTGCTGGCATATACCTTCCAGCTCTATTTCGATTTCTCCGGCTATTCGGACATGGCGATCGGCCTGTCGCGCATGTTCGGCGTGCATTTGCCGCTGAATTTCAACTCGCCCTACAAGGCGCTCAACATCGTGGATTTCTGGCGGCGCTGGCATATCACCTTGTCGCGCTTCCTGCGCGACTACCTGTACATCCCGCTCGGCGGCAATCGCCACGGCGCCGTGCGTGCCAAGGCAAACCTGATGTTGACCATGGTGCTGGGCGGCCTGTGGCATGGGGCAAGCTGGAATTTCGTGCTGTGGGGCGGGCTGCATGGGGCCTACCTGGTATTGGCACACGCCTGGCATTCGCTCAAGGCACGCCTTGGCTGGCAGGGCGGCGGCAGGGCAGGCGCTGTCGCGGCCTGGGCCCTGACCTTCATCGCCGTGGCCTATGCCTGGGTGTTCTTCCGCGCGGCAGACCTGCCTTCCGCCATGCGCATCGTGGCTGGCATGTCCGGCCAGTACGGCGTGGCGTTGCCCGATGCAATCGGCGCCCGCCTGGGGAACCTGCACGAGGCGCTGGCCGCCCTGGGAATCAAGTGGACGCTGGGCGGTGCTACCCAGTTCATCGAAACCTGGTGCTGGGTGACGGTTGCCGCGCTGGTGGCCTTCCTGGCGCCGAATACGCAGCAAATCATGCATCGCTTCGAGCCGGCCCTGGACCACGACGGCACCACGGCGCCAGCGCGCCTGGCCTGGCTGCCGGCGCCGCGTCCGGCGCTGGTGACCGGCATGCTGGCGGTGTTTTGCTTGCTGGCCCTTTCGCGGCCGAGCGAGTTCCTTTATTTCCAGTTCTGACCATGTCCAATGCCTCGCACCATCGTTACCTGAGCAAGCTTGGCCTGGCCATGCTGGCGGGCCTCGTGCTGGTGGCCGGCGTGGTCGTGCTGGCCGACCCCTACGGCCTGTATGGCCTGGTGCGCGAGCCGGGCCTGAATGCCGAAAAGCCGGTGCCGCAGCACTTCCGCAACGAGATCAAATTGTCCATTGCCCAGCGCCTGGGGGCCACCCAGTTCCTGCTCGGCAATTCGCGGGTGGAAGTCGGCTTTGACCCGGACAGCCCGCTGCTGGGAGGAAGCGCCTACAACCTCGGGCTGGCGGGAACCGGCACCATGGTGGCGGCCGGGCAGTTGCAGTATTTGCGCAGTTTCGGCATCAGGCCTTCGCGCGTGATTGCAGGCGTCGATTTCCATGATGCCTTGCTGGCGCCGGGCCAGCGTGGCGGAGCGCGCCGGGTGCCTGTGGCAGGGGCGGGAAAACTGGGCTGGCGCGTGGAGAGCCTGTTCTCGCTTGCCGCCTTGCGCGACGCTGCGACTACCTTTACGATGCAGGGCGACCGCGAAGCCGAGACCATGACCGAGCGCGGCTTGAATCCGCTGAACCAGTACGTCAAGTTTGCGCGCTACGACGGCTATTACAAGATCTTCCGCCAGCGCGCGGAAGAGAGTGCGGCTTCGCTGGTGAGGAAAGCGCCGGGAGGCCTGGATCGCGAAGGGCTGCGGGCGGAATTGCGCGCCCTGGTCGATGCCGCGGCCAGCGATAATCCGGGCGTCGACCTGCGCCTGATGGTGTACGCTTACCATGCGCAGATGCTGGCGCTATTCGAAGCAAGCGGCATGTGGCCGCGTTTCGAGGAATGGAAGCGTATCGTGCTGGAAGAGGCAGAGGCTGCGCGCGCCCGCTATCCGCAGGCGCACATCGTGGTGCATGACTTCAGCGGGTTCGGCGAATTCAATTGCGAGGCGATTCCGGGGCCGAGCGAAAAGGGCACGACGCAATGGTACTGGGAGGCCGGGCACCAGAAGCCGGCGCTGGGTGAAGAGATGATGCGGCGCATGCTGGCCGATGCACCGGACAATGGTTTCGGCATGGCGCTGACCTTGCGGAACCTGGAGCAGGACCGGCAGCGCATTGCCGCCGAGCGTGCCCATTGCGTGGCGGCGCAGCCGGGCCTGTTTGCCGAGGCGAGGGAGCTGGTCGCGCGCGCAGTACGCAGGCAGGAGAAGCAGTTGTGAAGGAGCGATGAGATGGACATGAAACGCATTAACGCAGGCAAGCTGCGCGCCATTGGCTATGACGAGCGCGCGCGCATGCTGCGCGTCGAATTCGACGACGGCAGCGCCATCGATTACGAAGGCGTGGGCCGCGACGTCTGGCAACGCCTGTCCACCTCGGCTAGCGCGTGGAGCTTCTACCGTGACAACATCGAAGAAGAATTCACCGGCCGCAAAGGGCGCGCCAAGCCGCAGCCGGGAACGCGTCCCGCCGGCCTTGACGAGCTGTTCGATTGAAAGTCGGGGTCAGGTCTGGCAATCGGACATTTCGCTTGCGAAATGTCCGATTGCCAGACCTGACCCCGACTTTCAATTACATGTCTTTCAGCGCAGTAATGGCGTAGCCTTTGCTGCCCATCTGCTGGGTCAGCCGGTCGATGTGGTAGTCAGGCAGGACTTGCACATCATCATCGACCTCCAGCGATTGCTCGGCTGGCAGCCAGTCGGTGTTGATGGCTTCCTGTGGGATGGGTTTGCCCTCGGGCACGGCGAGATAGGAAAAAATGCCGTCATGTTCGGCACGACGATAGATATCCAGGCGCATCTTCATCTCCCTTCAACTAGTCCTACGCACAGGCTGGCGTAACGCTTTGATTCTACTCCGCTTGCCTGGCTGTGGCCATGCAAGATTGCCGGCATGGCCAGCGCAAAGCAGTAAAATTAACCTGGATCAACATACTTCCCTGAAGCCCGCGAATTGCCTTATGCGTTTTCCGTTCTTGCTGCCGGCCGCCGGTTTTGTCCTGACCTACCTGCTGTTCGACTGGATTACCTATGTCGAGCCGCTGCTGGGGCTGAACATCACGCCGTGGAACCCTGACACGGCACTGGGCCTGGTGTTCTGGCTGGTGTATGGGCGGCGCGCCGCGCTGCCGTGGTTCATGGCCCTGGTGGCGGGCGATGTCCTGGTGCGCGGCCTGCCCGGCGGCCCGGCAGGCACCCTGCTCACGGCTGCGTGGTTGCTGTGCGGCTACGGCCTGCTGGGAGAAGCCCTGCGCCGGGCGCTGGGCGGCGGCGCCATCTTCAGTTCGCGCTCCAGCTTCTATCGCTGGCTGCTGATGGTTGCAGCCGGCACCATGCTGAATGCAGTCGGCCATATCAGCCTGCTGGCTTGGCTTGGGCTGGTGCCGTGGGACGACTGGCTGCGCGCGGTATGGCGCTTCGGCTTCGGCGACATGGTGGGCGTCGTGGTCAGCATGCCGCTGCTGTGGAAACTGGCCAACCCGCAGGACCGGGCGCGCTTGGGCGAAGCCACCTGGAAGCCGGAAACCCTGGGCTACCTGGCGCTGGCGATCTTCGTGCTGTGGGCGGTGTTCGGCTACATCATGACGGCCGAATTCAAGCATTTCTATTTCCTGTTCCTGCCGCTGATCTGGGCCGCTTCGCGCCAGGGCGTGCATGGCGCGGCCCTGGTGGTGTTCGTGCTGCAGCTGGCTATCGTGGCCCTGGTCAGGGGCAACCATGCCAACAACATCACCGTGACCGAGCTGCAGGTGCTCGATGCCGTGCTGGCGCTGGTGGGCTTCTTCATCGGCATCGTGGTCGACGAACGGCGCCAGGTGGCGGAAGAACTCAAGCAAACCCTGCGCCTGGCTGCGGCCGGCGAAATGGCGGCCGCGCTGGCACATGAGCTGAACCAACCGATGACGGCGCTGGCGGTGTACGGCAAGGCCTGCGAGCACCTGCTGGCGCGCGGCGAGGCGGGCGACCTGCTGAAGAACGCCATCGGCCAGATGATCAATGAATCGGCGCGCGCGGCGGAAGTGGTGCGCCGCCTGCGCGACTTCTTCCGCACCGGCGCCATGCAGCTCGAGACCGTCAGTGCGGCGGCCCTGCAGGCGGGCATCGTGCAGCAGTTTGGCCCGCAATTCGCCGAACATGGGGTGCAAGTCACGGTCGCCGAGGCGCCGGCGCTGGCGGTGCAGGTCGACCGCCTGCAGGTGGAGCTGGTCTTGCGCAACCTGCTGGCCAATGCCCTGGATGCGGTGCGCATGCGTCCCGCAGGACAGCGCAGCATCCGGCTCATGGCGGAAAACGTCGGCGGCAAGCTGCGCTTCACGGTGGAAGACAGCGGCGACGGCCTGACGCAGCAGGCGGCCGGGCGCCTGTTCGAGCCTTTTGTATCGACCAAGGCCAGCGGCATGGGACTGGGGCTGGTGCTGAGCCGCTCCATCGTGGAGGCGCACGGCGGGACTTTATGGGCAGAAGTTGCCGGTCACGGCATCTTTCGTTTTATACTGCCGGCGCTGGACTCTGGAGAATAGCCTTGTCAAACCTTACCGTTTTCATTGTCGACGATGATCCGTCGCTGCGCGATGCCCTTGGCCTGCTGCTGGGCGTGCGCGGTTATCGCACCGCCGTTTTTGCCAGTGCCGAAGCCTTCCTGCAGGCCTGGCTGCCCGAATGGGCCGGCTGCCTGGTGGCCGACATCCGCATGGGCGGCATGGACGGCCTGGCCTTGCAGCGCAAGCTCAACGAGATGAACTGCCTGCTGCCGGTGATTATCGTGACCGGCCATGGCGACGTCAGCTCGGCGCGCGAAGCCTTCAAGGCGCGCGCCGTCGATTTCCTGGAAAAGCCGTTCGACGACGACAAGCTGATTGCGGCCATCGAGGAAGCGTTCTCGATGCAGTTGCGCCAGCGCCAGGACCACGACCGCCGCCAGCAGCGCGACCAGTTGCTGGCCGAGCTGACTCCGCGTGAGCGCGAAGTGTTCGAGTTGGTGGTGATGGGACGCCATAACCGGGAGATCGCCCCCCAGCTGAACATCAGCGTGCGCACCGTGGAAGTCCACAAGGCGCGCCTGATGGCCAAGCTGGGCGTGGATAACGTGGCCGACCTGGTGCGCGTCGCGCTACGCGACTAAATTGCGTGCTTAAGTTGCGCTGGCGCGCAGCTCGCGCAGGCCGGCCACGGCTTGCGTGGTCTTGTCGATTGCCCGCTGCAGCACCGCCGAGCGGTTGCTTGATTCCTGGTCGCGTTTCGCTTCGCGGTGCCACAGGTGATAGACCTCGGTGGCAAAGGCCCCGCTCTTGCGCATCACGCCCGCGTTGAACAGGCGCAGCACCAGGTCGGAATCTTCGTGGCCCCAGCCGGTGAAGCTCTCGTCGAAGCCGTTCACCAGGTCAAGGTCGCTGCGCCATGCCGCCATATTGCAGCTCTTGATACGGCGCCAGGTAAAGTGTTTGCTTTCACGCCCCACGTCCGGCAAGGTCAGTATCGTCTGCAGGAATTTATTGGCGCCGCCGGTCAGGTACAGCTTGAGTTTCTCCAAGGGGCCAAGGCGCTGGATGTCGAGGTGCTGCTCCAGCAGTCGACGCGTATAGGCTTCGCTAAGCAGCACGCGGCTGCCCGTCACCACATGGCCGCGCCTGGCCAGGCGGCGGTGGCTGGAGATGAAGTTCTTCTGCGGCACGCAGTCGCCGTCGATGAAGACGATGTATTCGCCTTGCGCTGCAAGAATGCCCAGGTTGCGCGCGCGCGCCGCGCGAAAACCGATATCTTCCTGCCACACGTGCTTCAGCGGCACCGGGGAGCGCGCCTGCAAGGCGGCCACGGTATCCCGCGTGTTGTTGGTCGATCCGTCATCGGCGATAATGATCTCGAAATCTTGATCGTCCTGCGCAAAACAGGCCTCCACCACGGCCGTCAGGGCGTCCGGACGATTGTATGTGGTGATAATTAACGAGATGGTTGAAGCTAGTTGCATGGATGCCAAAAGATTAAGAAGAAATGCCGTCCTGCTGGCGGACGCCAATCCGCCAGTATACCAGTGCCGGATGCACGATTCGAATTGCGCCGGACAGGAGGCCTGCCGGTGAGGACCCTGGTGATTTCTCCCAACTGGATCGGCGATGCCGTGATGGCGCAGCCGCTGCTGCAGCGCCTGAAAGCGCTGCACCCGGAGCGCCCGATCGACGTGCTGGCGCCGCCGGCCGTGTCGCCGGTCTGGCGCCAGATGCCGGAAGTGGCCGAAGTGCTGGAAACGCCGTTCCGCCATGGCGCACTGCAGTTGAAGGAGCGCTGGCGCTATGCGCGCCTGCTGCGCCAGCGCGGCTACGCTGACGCCTATATCCTGCCCAATACGCTGAAGTACGCCCTGATCCCCTGGCTGGCTGGCATTCCGCGCCGCGTCGGCTACAAGGGAGAAAGCCGTTATGGCTTGATCAACGTGATGCACCATGACGACACGCCGCCGAGGCCGATGGTGCCGTTCTACGCCGCCCTGGCCGACGCGCCGGGAGCGCCGCTGCGCAGCGGCCTGCCCAAGCCGCGCATGGCCGCCAGCAGCGAGCAAATGGCCGCTGCCTGCGCCAAGGTCGGCCTGGACCCGGCGCGCCCGCTGGTGGTGTTTGCACCCGGCGCCGAGTTCGGGGGCGCCAAGCGCTGGCCGCCCGCGCATTTCGGCCAGCTGGCTCAGCATATCCTGGCGCGCGACCCGCAAGCCCAGGTTGCGCTCCTCGGTTCGCCCAAGGATGGCCCGACTTGCGACGACGTCATTGCTGCAGCCGGCGCCCCTGCCGGCCTGGTCAGCCTGGCCGGCAAGACCAGCCTGTCCGATGCCGTGGCTTTGATTGCGCGGTCTGCGGCTGTGGTCAGCAACGACTCCGGGCTGCTGCATGTGGCCTCCGCGCTGAACCGGCCGGTGATCGCCATCTACGGCCCGACCGATCCTGATCACGCGCCGCCATTCTCCGACCTGGCCGCCTCGATCTCCCTGCGACTGGAATGCTCGCCATGCCGCCAGCGCGAATGCCCGCTCGGCCATCAGAACTGCATGCACGGCATCAGTTCCGGTCAAGTGTGGCAAACGCTGGAGCCAATGCTCAGCCGTTGACCACCGGCTGGGCAATGATCCAGAGGCTCAGCAAGGTGTAAGACACCATCAGCGCTAGCATCGGCAACTGGCTGCGGCTGGCGCGTGTGCCGAACTGGCGCAAGGCAGTCTGGTGCCCTAGCCAGACCGCCGCCACGTGCCCCGCCACGATGGCGGACAGCGACACGTACCAGACCATGCGCGCATCCACGATGCCTAGCCGGATGAAGTAGAAGCGCGTGCCGAACAGGTCCCACCCCAGGTTGAGCGGATCGGAAGCGAGGGGGATCAGGTATTGCCCCGCCATCGCCAGGAAGGACAGGTAGTGGGCGAAATGGTAGGCAATTGCGATCGGCACCAGCGTCAGCACGTACCAGCCGGCGGTCGCGGCCAGCGAAGCGCCACCGCCGCACCAGGCAATGGCACGGCATACGGCAAGATAGCCCAGCAGGAACAAGGCCGGCAAGAGGCATAGCGCGGCGGCGCGCAGCAGGGCGGGCGGCCATGGCAGGGCGGCTTGCAAATCCAGCCACAGTTGGGTCTCCAGCAGGCCATCAAAACTGACGGAGGCCAGCATCAGCATCACCAGCACGACGTGCGACCAGCCCAGCGGCGCGCCGACCAGCAGTCCGGCGCCGAAAGGACGCAATTGCCAGCGGCCGTCCTGCACCTGGTTGGGCGCAAAGCGCGCCAGCAAGCCGAAGACCACGGCAAACACCTCGCCATGCGCCAGCCATGTGCGCCGCCCGAACACGAACATGCCCAGCCAGGAAAGGCAGGAATAAGCCAGCATGGCGGCCGCCAGGCTGGCCGGCTGCTCGCTGCCCTCCCAGTTCAATTCCATGTTCACGAAGGCGAGGAATAGCAGGGCGGCCGGCCACACGCCTGCCCATTGGGGCCAGGCCAGCTTGCCGGGGCGGTCGCCCAGCGTCCAGCGGCAAAGGGTATTGAGCGGATTGACCAGCGCCCACAGGTCGCCCAGCAAGGCCGATACGAAGGCCATGCCGACCCACCAAATGGCCCAGACCATGGCGGGCGCGATATTCTTAAAGGGGTTCTGCGTGCCGACAAACCCGGCGCACAGCACGAGAAGGTACAGTGCCAGCACCGCCAGCCGCAGGCTGGTCGCGAGCGCGCCAGCCAGGGGCACTTTTCGAAGCAAAATGAAAGCTTGCCCAACGGGGCGTGGCTGCATATTGCGCTGGCGCGCCAGCAAGAGGAAGGTGACAGCGACAGTGGCCGCGGCGCCTGCCATGAACATCCACAAGGGCAGCGGCAGGTCGAAGCGCTGGCCGAATCCGTGCGCCAGCGCAGGCAGGGGAATGGCTGCCAGCAGCCAGCGCTTCATCTGGGAATGACTTCCACGTAAAGCAGCGCCGGCGCGTGGTGGTGCCCCTTGCCATGCGCCGCAAGGGGAAAGCGGCCCGCGGCTTGTGCCTGCAGCTGCAGGCGCCCCGGGATGCCGGGCTTGAGCGACAACATCCGGTCATAGCCATGCAGGTGCAGGTCGAGCGCTGTATCGCTGCGTAATTCGAGCACCAGCGTATCGCCCTGCGGCACGCGCACGGTGGGTGCCGGATTGGCAATGCGCTGCTGCCTGACTTCGAAGCTGGCACTTTGTTGCGCGGACCACACAGGCGTCCCTGCCAACAGCGTTAGCGTTGCAAACAGCCAGTATTGGCGGGGCAGGCGCATATGGAGATTCTAGTCCAGCAGGCGTAATATGCAACGACTGACCCTGCACAAGAAGGAGTGGACCATGCGTATCCGTTTCCTGCTTCCCCTCGCGGTCGCCCTGGGCATCCCCGCCCTGGCCAGCGCCGAAATCCTGGCGATGATGAATTATGAAAGCAAGTCCGCCGAGTCGCTCAAGGCGCTCAAGAATCCCGTGGCGCCGGCGTCACGCAAGGAGGGCATCGCGATTGTCGATGTCGATCCCAACTCCAAGGCCTTCGGCAAGATCGTCAAGGACATCCCGCTGCCGGCCGACCTGGTGGCGCACCACATCTTCTACAACCACGACATGAGCAAGGCCTACATCACGGCGCTGGGCAAGACCGAGCTGCGCGTGATGGACATGAAGTCGAAGGACTATGCCATGACCACCGTCAACATTCCCGACTGCAGCGTGGGCGAGGATATCGCCTTCTCACCCGACCACAAGCGCTGGTATGTGAGCTGCATGGGCAGCCAGGCCATGGTGGTGGGCGACGCCCATAGCGACAAGGTGCTTTCCACCATCAAGGTGGCGGCGCCATATCCGCATGGGCTGGCCGTTTCCGGTGCGGCAGACCGCATCCTGCTCACGTCGACCGTGCGCGCCTCCGACCTGGGCGACCCGGGGGAAGTGATCAGCGCGGTGGAAGCCAGCACCGGCAAGGTGCTGGGCACCTACAAGGTATCGAGGAAAGCTTCACCCGCAGGCGAAGCGCCGGTCGAAGTCCTGTTCGTGCCGAATGCAAAACCCGCCGTGGCCTACATCACCAATATGTATGGCGGCACGCTGTGGACCGCAAGCTGGAACAAGGACAAGAAGGACTTCGAAGTGGCGCAGGTGTACGACTTTGCCGAGGCCAAGGCAGGCGTACCGCTTGAGATCTACTTCAACAAGGCCGCCACGCGCATGTACGTAACCAGCGCGAAGCCGGGCCAACTGCACGTCTTCGACATTTCAGCCAAGGCCGGCGAGCCAAAGCTGCTCAAGTCCATCCCCGCAGCGGAAGGCGCGCACCACGTGGCCTTTACCAAGGACGGCAAATACGCCTTCGTGCAGAATGCCTTGCTCAACCTGCCGGGCATGAGCGATGGTTCGGTCACCGTGGTTGACCTGCAGTCCGGCACCGTCGTCACCAGCATGGACACGCTGAAGAACGCCGGCTTGAACCCGAACAGCATTGTGCTGCTGCCGCAGTGGAATGAGATGATGGGACATTGAACTTGCCCTCGGGGCCGTGCCAGCTGCCGGCACCGGGGGTATACTCGCGGCATGACACCGCTGGTCCTGATTCCCGGCTATATGCTGGACGACGCCTTATGGGATGGCATGCTGCCGTTCCTGCCTCCTGAACTCCCGCTGCATTTCGCCAGCCTGGCCGAAGGCGATTCCATTGCTTCCATGGCGCAGGCCGTGCTGGCGAAGTGCCCGTCGCGATTCACCTTGCTCGGTTTCTCGATGGGCGGATATGTCGCGCGCGAAATCGTCCGTCTCGCGCCCGGCCGCGTGCAGGCGCTGGCGCTGGTCGCCACTTCCAGCCGGGCTGATCTGCCGCTGCAGGTCGAACAGCGTACCAGGGCCGCGCGCGCCACGCCGCTCGGCCCTTTCCGTGGACTGGGCCGCGCCGCCATCGCGCAATCGCTGCATCGCGACAATGTTGCCAACGAAGCGCTGGTGGCGCGGGTGCGCGCGATGGGCGAACGCCTGGGCCGCGAGGTCTTCGTGCGCCAGTCGCTGATTGTGCGCGACGCCGATACAGCCTGCCTGTCCGACATCCAATGTCCGACCCTGGTTGTCGCGGCAGCCGGAGACCAGTTGCGCAGGCCCGAAGAAGCGCGCGAACTGGCCGAGGGCATCCCTGGCGCAAAGCTGGCGACAATCCCCCACGCAGGCCACCTGATTCCGCTCGAGCAGCCGCAGTCGCTGGCAACCGCCATCACCGTGATTTTTCAATAGAAAATTTCCTTAGTATTAACGCTATACTCCGCCAACTTTCACAGGAGGCTAGGTATGCGTACCTTGATGAGCGGAGCGCTGGCGGTGGGGATGATGTTTGCGTCGGTGGCGCAGGCAAGCTGCCATGCAGCGTTGAAACAGCGCCTGCCGCAGGCGGGGACTGTCATTTTTGGCGAGATCCATGGCACGAACGAGATTCCAGCATTCTTCTCCGCCTGCGTCCGTGAGTTCCTCGACCGCGGAGAGACGGTCAAGGTGTTCCTGGAGCTTGATGCCGCAGACACCGAACATACGGCAAAGTACCTGCGTGGCGAAATCGACGAAGCGGCTTTGTTGTCATCACCGCGCTGGCGGGTGCATGATGGGCGAACCAGCCTGGCCATGCTGGAACTGCACCGCGCGCTGAAAGGTGTACCGGTGGTCGGTTTTGTACCGGGAAGGGGAGTTGCAGACAGCAACGCCGCAATGGGCGAAAATTTCCTGCGGCATCGGCTGGAAAACGGATACAACCTGGTCTTGGTAGGAGGAACCCATGCACAGCTGGCGGCTGGGAAGGGCGACAGCTTTACTTCGGTCCCATTCGGCCAATATGTTCAGGCCAGGTCAAACAACGTTCTCAGCTTGAACGCGCGCTACACTGGGGGCGAGGCATGGGCTTGCGCGCCGTATTGCGATGCCAATCCGCTCGACGGCAATGAACCGGACGGCGCCACGCCGGCCAAACGCATCGGCTTCGAGGATAAAGACCGCCGCTTCAACGGCTACTTCAGTGTTGGCAGAGTCACCGCATCGCCGCCGGCAGTCGAGAAGTAATTGGCGTAAGTCTTCGTCACATCAGGATAACGTCGTACTGCTCCTGATGGTAGCTGGTCTCGACCTGCAGCGAAATCTTCTTGCCAATGAAGTCGCCCAGCATCGCCAGATGCTGCGATTCTTCTTCCAGGAACAGGTCGACTACTTCCTGCGAGGCGAGGATGCGGAATTCGCGCGGGTTGAACTGCTTGGCTTCGCGCAGCAGTTCGCGCAGGATTTCGTAGCAGATGGTGCGCGAGGTCTTGACCTGGCCTTTGCCTTCGCAGGCGGGGCAGGGCTCGCACAGGATGTGGGCCAGCGATTCGCGCGTGCGCTTGCGCGTCATCTCCACCAGTCCCAGCGCGGAGAAGCCGGACACCGACACCTTGGTGCGGTCGCGGGCCAGGGCCTTCTTCAGCTCCGCGAGCACGGCGTTGCGGTGCTCGTTGTTCTCCATGTCGATGAAGTCGAGGATGATGATGCCGCCCAGGTTGCGCAGGCGCAGTTGGCGCGCGATGGCGTGCGCGGCTTCCAGGTTGGTCTTGAAGATGGTGTCGGCAAAATTGCGGCCGCCGACGAAGCCGCCGGTGTTGACGTCAATGGTCGTCATGGCCTCGGTCTGGTCGACGATCAGGTAGCCGCCGGACTTCAGGTCGACGCGGCGGCCCAGGGCGCGGTGGATTTCTTCTTCCACGCCATACAGGTCGAACAGCGGGCGCTCGCCGGTGTAGTGCTGCAAACGCGACAGGACCGACGGCGTGTAGACGCGGCCGAACTCCGTCAGCGACAGGAAGTTTTCGCGCGAATCGACCTGGATGGTGGCCGTCTCGTCATGCACGAAGTCGCGCAGCACGCGCTGCGCCAGGCTCAAGTCCTGGTGCAGCAGGGAAGTGGGCGGGCGGGTGCGCGCACCGTGGCAGATCGCGCCCCAGGTCTTGCGCAGGTATTCGACGTCGGCCTGCAGGTCGCTGTCCGAGGCGTCTTCCGCCTGGGTGCGCACGATGTAGCCGCCTTTTTCGTCTTCCGGCAGCAGGCCTTGCATGCGCGCGCGCAGCGCTTCGCGGTCGGACTCTTTTTCGATCTTCTGCGAGATGCCGATATGGCCGTCCTGGGGCAGGTAGACCAGCATGCGGCCGGCAATCGAGATCTGCGTCGACAGGCGCGCGCCCTTGGTGCCGATCGGATCCTTGATCACCTGCACGGTCAGCACCTGGCCGTCGAACAGCAGTTTTTCGATCGGGGTCGGGGTCGCGTTCTGGGCGCCGTCATGCGGGCGGGCTTCCCAGATATCGGCCACGTGCAGGAAGGCTGCGCGTTCCAGGCCGATGTCGATGAAGGCCGACTGCATGCCGGGCAGCACCCGCACCACTTTGCCGGAATAGACGTTGCCCGCCAGGCCGCGCGTCAGCGTGCGCTCGATATGCAGTTCCTGCACGGCGCCCTGGACGATGAGGGCGACGCGGGTTTCCTGGGGGGTGATATTAATGAGGATATCTTCGTTCATCAGGGGAGTTTCAATCCTGCCTGGCGCAACAGTTGCGCCGTTTCGTACAGCGGCAGGCCCATGATGCCGGAGTGGCTGCCTTCGATGTGTTCAACGAACAGGGCGGCCAGGCCCTGGATGCCATAGCCGCCGGCCTTGTCGTAAGGCTCGGTGGTGGCGCAGTAAGTCTTGATCTCGGCCTCCGTCAGCTTGCCGAAGCGGACGTCGGAGACCTGGGTGATATGGCCGGAAAAATCCTGCGAATGCACGGCCACCGAGGTCAAGACCTGGTGGGTGCGGCCGGACAGCTTGTGCAGCATGTCGGTGGCTTCGCGCACATTGGCCGGCTTGCCGAGGATTTCGCCGTCGATGGTGACGGTGGTGTCGGCGGCCAGGATGGGGCGCAGGATCAGGCGGCGGCGCTGGATCATGTCCCAGGCGAAGTCGGCTTTTTCCTGGGCCACGCGGCCGACATAGGCCAGCGGCTCTTCGCCGGCATGGACGTCTTCGCTGACATCCGGCCCGCGCGGGCCGTCATTACGCAGCAGGAGCAACTCAAAGTCCACGCCGATCTGGCGCAGCAATTCGCGCCGGCGTGGACTCTTGGAAGCCAGGTAGATCTTTTTTTCGGCCAGTTTCATCGTATGCCTTAGGGTTTAGACACGATGATAAGGGTGGTTTTGCGTTATTGTCCACGCCCTGTACAACTGTTCGGCCAGCATGACGCGTACCATGCCATGCGGAAGGGTCAGGCTGGACAGGCGAATCATGCCTTCCGCCCTGGCCTTCAGCCCCGGATCGAGGCCGTCGGCGCCGCCGATCAGGAAGGCCGTATCGCGGCCATCCTGCTGCCAGGCTTCCAGCTGCTGGGACAGGCCCACGCTGGTCAGGTCCTTGCCACGCTCATCGAGGGCGATGATGCGCACCGATTTCGGCAGGGCCGCCTCGATACGCTCCCTTTCCAGGGCCATGGCGGTGGCTGCCGTCTTGCTGCCGGAACGCTCAACGGGCTTGATTTCCTTCAGCACGATGCGCAGTTCCGGCGGCATGCGCTTCACGTATTCGGTGAAGCCATTCTCGATCCAGGCCGGCATCTTGTGGCCGACCGCAGCGATGATCAGCTGCACTTACTCAGCCGCAGCAGCCTTCTTCAGGCGCTTGATGACGGTCTTGACCGGCGTTGCGGCTGCAGCGGCGGCTTTCTTTTCCTTGGCGGCCTTGGCGGATGCCTCGGCGGTCTTGGTGGAAGCAACCTTCACTTTCTTGCCTTCCGGCGCGACGACCTTCGGCGCGGCCTTTTTGGCGGCGGCTTTCTTGGCCACGGCGCCGGCAGCGGCGGTTGCCTTCACGGTGCCAGGCTTCTTGGCCGCTGCTTTCTTCTCGACCACGGCTTCGGCGGCTTTGGCAGCCTTGGTGGCAGCCAGGTGGCCGGATTTCTTCGGCGCAGCCTCTTTTTCCGCTGCAGCCTTGCCTTCGGCGGTGGACTTGCGCTTGGCGGCGCCCAGTTTCACCGGCTTTTCGCCCCAGATTTCTTCCAGGCGGTAGTAAGCGCGGATCGGCGCCTGCATGATGTGGACGATCATGTCGCCCAGGTCCACCAGCACCCATTCGCCGGTGTCTTCACCCTCGATGCCGATCACGTCGCCGCCGGCTTCCTTCACCTTGTCGCGCACCGAGGCAGCCAGTGCCTTGGTCTGGCGGTTGGAAGTACCGGAAGCGATGGCGATGCGATCGAAGAGGCTGGTCAGCCCGGTGGTGTCGAACAGGACGATTTCCTGGCCCTTGACGTCTTCCAGGGCGTCCACGACGATGGATTGCAGTTTTTTGATATCCATTATTTAGTTCTTATACAAATTATGTTGTTCAATATAGTCTAGCACTACCGCTGGCAGAAGCGAGTTCGCCCCATCCCCACGTTGTAATGCAGCACGAATGGCAGTGGCCGAGATGTCGACGGCTAAATCAGCCGCCAGCATGGTCATGCCCGCCGGGGTGTTCCTGACCTGATCCGGCGTGGCCAGGCGGCGCTGGAATTCAGCTGCCACCTCGGCCGGCACGTGGGCGTCGTCCAGCTCGAAGCCGGGCCTGGCCGCCACGCAGAAGTGGGCCAGGTCGAACAGGTTGCGCCATTCGTGCCAGGTATTCAGTCGCTGCAGCTGGTCCGCGCCCATCAGGAAGGCCAGCGATACATCGGGCCCTACGTCGGCGCGGATTGCCCGCAACGTTTCGATCGTATAAGTGGCGCTGCCGCGCGCCAGTTCCTGCCAGTCGATCGTGACGGGGCAGGGCAGGCCTTGGAAGGCCAAAGTCAGCATGTCCACCCGCTGCTGCGGCGTCGCCACCAGCGCGCCCTTTTGCCAGGGCAGGGCCGGAATGACGAGCAGTGCATCGGCGTTCAGCAGCTGGACAAATTGCTTGCCAAGCGCGACGTGGCCGTTGTGCACCGGATCGAAACTGCCTCCCAGCAGTGCGATGCAGCGTTTCACTCGGCCAGCCAGTCGCGGTGCGGCAGGAAGTCGGTGGTCAGCGCCGCTTCGGGGCTGCCGTCTTCCGGGTGCCAGTCGTAGCGCCATTTGACGACCGGCGGCATCGACATCAGGATCGCCTCCGTGCGGCCGCCGGACTGCAGGCCGAACAGGGTGCCGCGGTCGAACACCAGGTTGAACTCGACGTAACGTCCGCGGCGGTAGGCCTGAAAGTCGCGTTCGCGTTCACCGTAGGGCGTGTCCTTGCGGGCTTTCACGATCGGCAGGTAGGCGGCCAGGAATGCGTCGCCCACGCTGCGGGTCATTTCAAAACTCTTCTCGAAGCCAAGGGCGTTGAAGTCATCGAAGAAGATGCCGCCCACGCCGCGCGCTTCCTTGCGGTGCTTCAGGTAGAAATACTCGTCGCACCATTTCTTGAATTTCGGGTGCAGGTTCTCGCCATATGGCGCCAGCGCATCGCGGCAGGTGGCGTGGAAGTGCTTCGCGTCTTCCCTGTTGCCGTAATAGGGCGTCAGGTCCATGCCGCCGCCGAACCACCAGACCGGCTTGCCGTCGGCGGTGCTGGTGCTGAAGAAGCGCACGTTCATGTGCACTGTCGGCGCGTACGGATTGCGCGGGTGCAGCACCAGGCTGACGCCCATGGCTTCCCATGGCTGGCCGCCCAGCTCCGGACGGTGCGCCGAGGCCGATGGCGGCAGCTTGGCGCCGGTCACGTGGCTGAAGTTGCAGCCGCCGCGCTCGAAGACGTTGCCTTCTTCGACCAGGCGCGAGATACCGCCGCCGCCTTCCGGGCGTTCCCACGCATCGCGCAGGAATGGCTTGCCGTCCACATCCTCCAGGGCGGAGATGATGCGGTCTTGCAGGCCTAAGAGCCAGGCTTTGACTTCTTGTGGGTTGGGGGCGGTCATTTTCTTCTTGCTTTCTTCCTTAAACCGGTAAACCAGTGTCTGACCCGCAGGGTCAGACACCCCGTTACGCGGCGGTCGCCGGCTGGTGTCGGACCCTGTGGGTCTGACACCGGTTTACTGGTTTTAGTGCTTCAAGCCCCGCCAGCCGATATCGCGGCGGAACTGCACGCCTTCGAAGCCGATCTTGTCGACCGCTTCGTAAGCCTGCTTCTGCGCCATTTTCACGTTGTCGCCCAGGCCCACCACGCACAGCACGCGGCCACCGGAGGTGATCAGCTTGCCCTCCGTGTCATCGGTGGTGCCAGCGTGGAAAGTGACCGAATCCGGGGTTTCAGCCGGAATGCCGTGGATGTGGTCGCCCTTGCGCGGCGCGTCAGGGTAGCCGGCGGCTGCCAGCACCACGCCTACGGCGGTGCGGCGGTCCCATTCCAGTTCCACCTGGTCCAGGCTACCGTTGACGGCGTATTCCATCACGCCCAGCAGGTCGGTCTTCAGGCGCGTCATGATAGGCTGGGTTTCCGGGTCGCCCATGCGGCAGTTGAATTCCAGCGTTTTCGGGTTGCCGGCGGCGTCGATCATCAGGCCCGCGTACAGGAAGCCGGTGAACTGGATGCCGTCTTTCGCCATGCCCTGGATGGTAGGCATGATGATCTCGCGCATCACGCGCGCATGCATGGCCGGGGTCACGATCGGGGCAGGGGAGTAGGCGCCCATGCCGCCGGTGTTCGGGCCCTGGTCGTTGTCCATCAGGCGTTTGTGGTCTTGCGAGGTGGCCAGCGGCAGTACGTTCTTGCCGTCGCACATGACGATGAAGGATGCTTCTTCGCCGGCCAGGAATTCCTCGATCACGATGCGCGCGCCAGCGTCGCCGAAGGCGTTATCGGACAGCATGTGGTCGACCGCGCCATGCGCTTCTTCCAGCGTCATGGCAACCACCACGCCCTTGCCGGCGGCCAGGCCGTCGGCCTTGATGACGATCGGCGCGCCCTTGGCATCCACGTACGCGTGGGCTGCCTTGGCGTCGGCGAAGGTTTCGTATTCGGCGGTCGGGATGCCGTGGCGCTTCATGAAGGCCTTGGCGAAATCCTTGGACGACTCGAGCTGCGCAGCCTCTTTGGTCGGGCCAAAGATTTTCAGGCCGCGCGCGCGGAACAGGTTGACGATGCCGGCAGCCAGCGGCACTTCCGGGCCGACCACGGTCAGGCCGATGTGCTCTTGCTCGACGAAATCGGCCAGCGCGTTCAGGTCGGTGATCGGCACGTTTTCCAGGCGCACATCGCGCGCGGTGCCGCCGTTGCCAGGCGCAACATAGACCATCTGTACGCGTTCCGACTGCGCCAGTTTCCAAGCCAAAGCGTGTTCACGGCCACCCGAGCCGACTACCAGGATCTTCATAAGGATTATTCTTCGATGACAGCGTTGGTATAGATTTCCTGGACGTCGTCCAGGTTTTCCAGTGCATCCAGCAGCTTTTGCATCCTGGCTGCGTCTTCACCGGTGAATACGGTCTCGGTGGCAGGCTTCATGATCACTTCCGCCACTTCGGCCTTGAAGCCAGCCGCTTCCAGCGCATCCTTCACGCCGGCGAAATCGTGCGGGCCGCACAGCACTTCGATGCCGCCTTCTTCGTCGGTCACCACGTCTTCGGCGCCGGCTTCCAGCGCGGCGTCCATCAGCTTGGCTTCATCGGTGCCCGGGGCGAACAGGAACTGGCCGGTGTGCTGGAACATGAACGCCACGGAACCTTCGGTACCCATATTGCCGCCGTATTTGTTGAAGGCATGGCGCACTTCAGCCACGGTACGCACGCGGTTGTCGGTCATGCAGTCCACAATGATGGCCGCGCCGCCGATGCCGTAGCCTTCATAGCGCACTTCTTCATAGTTGGCGCCGTCGCCGCCGCCGGTGCCGCGCGTAATGGCGCGGTTCACGTTGTCCTTCGGCATATTGGCGTCAGCGGCCTTGTCGACTGCCAGGCGCAGGCGCGGATTGGAGTTCAGGTCGCCGCCGCCCATGCGTGCAGCCACCGTGATTTCCTTGATCAGACGCGTCCAGATTTTGCCGCGTTTCGCGTCCGTTGCAGCCTTTTTATGCTTAATATTGGCCCATTTGCTGTGTCCAGCCATGTTCAATCTTCCTTAGACGGTATGCAATCGAGGGCGACATTCTAGCATACCGGTACCTCTATGAATTTGTCGCGCCGGCGCGACCAAAAGTGCCAAGGCACCCCTTGCAGGCATGTTTAGTAGCTTTCCTCGAGGGCATTTCATCGGCTTGTAAAGTTACCATCGTAAAACAACAACTTTTATATTGAAGGAGACTTATGGATCGTCGGCAATTTATCAAATTGGGCGGCTTCATTACTGTATCGGCTGCCACCAGCGGCCTGGTGGGCTGCGGCGGCAGCGATTACACCCCGCCGGCACCCGGCTTGCCGCCCGCGACCGGCGCCAGCTGGAAGTTTCCGCAAAGCGTAGCCTCCGGCGACCCGCGCGCTGACAGCATCATGCTGTGGACCCGCGTGGTGCCTACCTCCCTCGACGACGTGGCCACCGTCACCGTCAGGAGCGGCGTAACGGTGCGCGTGCAGGTCTCCGCGGCTGACAATACGGCATCCCTGGGCGGCAACAAGGCGCTCGAAGGCACGATGGTGGTCGATGCCCAGATTGAACTGAATGCCGATTTCGATAATACGATCCGCCACAAGGTCACCGGCCTGCAGCCGAATACCGTTTACTTTTACCAGTTCAGCGCAGGCGACGTGCGTTCCAACGTGGCCCGCTTCAAGACCGCGCCGGCGGCCGACGCCAGCGTGTCGCAGCTGCAGTTTGCCTACCTGACCTGCCAGGACTGGAGCATCAACCACTGGGGCGCCCTGGATCATATTGCCAAAAATGAAAAACTGGACTTCATCGTCCACCTTGGCGACTACATTTACGAGACCGTGGGCGAGGCCTTCCAGGTTGGCTCGGTCGAATCCCGCCATGGCGCACTGACCCTGCCGGACGGTACTTTCAAGAATGGCAGCTCGGGCGCGAAATACGCGACCACCCTGGCCGACTACCGCTACCTGTACAAGAAATACCGTACCGACACCCGCCTGCAGGCCGTGCACGAGCGCTTCGCCTTCATCGCGATCTGGGATGACCACGAGTTCAGCGACGATTCCTGGGGCGATACCCAGACCTATTCGGAAGGCGAAAAGCACGACACCAACCGCCGCCGCAGCGCAAACCAGGCCTGGTTCGAGTTCATGCCGGCCGACGTCACGCTGGACAGTGCGGCCACCGGCTTCCAGAACATCAGGATCTACCGTGATTTCCAGTTCGGTAAATTGATGCAACTGGTGATGACCGACGAGCGCCTGTATCGCGCCGACCACGTGGTGCCGGAGCAGATGGCCAATCCGGCCACAGGCCAGCCGCTGGGCAGCATCGGCGCGCGCTACCTGGTGGCGCAGGACCTGTACAGCGCCGCCGAAGCGCAGAAAGTGGCTGCCGTGGGCGGCTCCGATCCATTGGCCGCCATCAGCATGCTGGGCGCCGCCCAGCGCGACTGGTGGAAGAACACCATGAAGGCTTCCACCTCGACCTGGAAACTGTGGGGCAACGAAGTGTCGCTGCTGCGCATGGGCCTGAGCGGCACTGACGCCATCGCCACCCTGGTGGCGCTGCAGGCGGTTGCCAAGCTGGCCACCGACATCGGCACCACGGCTGCAACCTCAACCGGCGGCAATGTGCCGGTTGCCAGCGCGATTGTCGGCGCCATGACCGCCGGCGCTTCGGTTTCCGTGGCTGCTGCGGCCGCGACTGCGATCGCCACTTCCGCCGCCGGAGGCGGCGACACCAGCGCGCGCCTGACGGCTGCCGTCGGCGCCGGGCTGAACTCGACCCAGGCCAGCGTGGCGGTGCTGGCATTCGGCCAGGCGGAAAACTCAGCCAAGTCGGGCGGCAACGCTGTTGCCCAGGCTACCGCAGCCGCGCAAGGCATCGCGATCGGCTACATCAAGCCGGATGTGCAGGCCAAGGGCGCAGCATCGGTGTTTGTGCTTGCATCGGGCCAGGCCGCCGCGCTGGCGCCTTATTTCCGCAAGTTCCTGATCAACTGCGACCAGTGGGACGGCTATAACGCCGAACGCAAGAACCTGATGGCGCACCTGAAGACCAACGGCATCGGCAACGTGGTGGCGCTGACCGGCGACATCCATTCCTTCTTCGCCGGCACAGTGAATGACGATTACGACGCGGCGGGCGGCGGCACGCCGGTGATGGTGGACCTGGTATCGGCCGGCGTCAGCTCCGATTCCTTCTTCACCTACCTGCGCGAAGCTTCGGCGAGCCTTGGCAGCCTGGGCACGCTGGTGTCCCTGCCGCTGTCCGTGCCGGTGCCGAACGTCGGCACCATCGCGCTGAACGTCAACCTGCTGGACTACACGATGGGCAAGGTGTCGCCGACCGCCGATTCCCTGGCGACTTCGCTGATGATCCAGTTGCGCGGCGCGCTTGGCGCGAAAGGCGTGCCGGAGACCGTCCTGGACGCCACCATGGATGCCGTGCTGTCGGCTATCAAGGCCGACTCCAACTTCGCCACCCTGGTCGGCCTGGCGCAGCAGCTGTCCAGTCTGAACAGCAACCCATGGCTGCGTCACGTGAACACCGATGCGCAGGGCTTTACTGTGGTGACCCTGACCCCGGGCTCGCTGGTGGCCCAGTTCAAGCAGGTGAACAAACTGGTTGGCGGCAATGCGCCCGCGACCGTGATCGCCAAGGTCACGACCGCCACCGTCACCGCTGGCCAGGCGGCCGTAGTCGTGTCTTAAACGCCGTCAAAACCGGCACAACGGTGCCCGGCCCGCAGGGTCGGGCACCCGGCATGCGGCGGCCGCAGACCAGTGCCTGACCCTGCGGGTCAGGCACTGACTTGCCGGTTTTAACGGGCCGCCAGCAAGCCTGGCGGCTTGCCGCTACAATGGTGGCATGGAAATAGCCACATCGGAACCGCAGGGCAAACGCGCCGCCTACCTGGGAGGGCTGGCGATTGCTATCGGCGGCGCCGTCCTGTTTTCCACCAAGGCCATCGTGGCCAAGCTGCTGTACCGCTACCACCTCGACGCGGTCACGGTGATCGCCTTCCGCATGCTGTTCTCGCTGCCTGTCTTCGCCGCCATCGCGCTGTGGAAGATGCGCACCGATCCGCCTTTGAGCCGCGCCGATGCCTGGCGCCTGATCGGCCTGGGCCTGGTCGGCTACTACCTGTCATCCTATCTCGATTTCCTCGGACTGCAGTTCATTACCGTCGGGCTGGAGCGGCTGATCCTGTTCCTGACGCCGACCTTCGTGCTGCTGGGCTCCGCCTTATGGCTGAAGAAGCACATCGGCCGCAGCCAGTGGCTCTCGCTGCTGACTGCCTACGCCGGCATTGTGCTGGTGTTCTTCCACGACCTGCGCGATGGCGGCAGCAACGTAGCCCTGGGTTCGCTGCTGGTGCTGGGTTCCGCGCTGGCCTACGCGCTGTACCTGCTGGGGTCCGGCGAAATGGTCAAGCGCCTTGGCTCGCTGCGCCTGGTGTCGTATGCCATGTGCGTGTCGAGCGCCGCCTGCATCGGCCAGTTTTTTATCCTGCGGCCTGCTGGACTGCTGGTGCAGCCGATGGAGGTGTACGGCCTGTCGCTGGTGAACGGCATCCTGTGCACGGTGATGCCGGTATTTATGACCATGGTCGCCGTGCAGCGCATTGGCGCCGGCCCGGCTTCGCTGGCGGGCATGATCGGTCCTGTCTCCACCCTGTTCTTTGGCGCCGTCATCCTGTCCGAACCCGTCACCAGCTGGCAACTGGCGGGAACGGTCCTGGTGCTGGCCGGTATCTATCTGCTGTCGAAAGTGAAAGGTAAAGAGAAATGATGCCCCGCATTGCCCTGATTGCCCACGACAAGAAAAAAGACGACATGATCGCGCTGGCCCGCGAGTACGCTGCCTTCCTGCGCACCTGCAAGCTGTGCGCGACCGGTACCACGGGCGGCCGCCTGATTGCAGAAGTGGGCCTGACCGTGGAGCGCAAGCACTCCGGCCCGCTGGGCGGCGACCTGCAGATCGGCTCCCTGCTGGTAGATGGCCATATCGACGCCATCATCTTCCTGCGCGACCCGATGACGCCACAGCCGCACGAGCCGGATATCAATGCACTGGTGCGCGCCTGCGACGTGCACAACGTTGCTTGCGCTACCAATTTGGCAAGCGCCCACCTGGTGCTGTCGCAACTGCAGGCTGATGCCGCAAAATCGCAGCCTGTCGCATGATTCTTGGCCGGCGCCGCGCGCGCTGGCAATGTAGCGCCCTCATTACAAGATAGAGGAGAGCCTGCATGAAATCCATCCTTGGCGCGATCGCCGCCATTGCTGCCGCATCGGCCACGTTCGCTGCGCATGCCGCAACGCCTGCGCTGGCCGGCCATTGGGTCGGCACCTACGGCGTCGGCAATGATTTCAATTTCCTGCGGCCGCACTTTGGCGCGGATGGCAAAGCCACTGTCGACATGCCCGCCTTTGAGAAAAAAGGCCTGCCGCTGGACGCCGTCGCGCAGCAGGATAGGCAGGTGCGCTTCAACCTACCCGGCCCGGACGGCGTGCTGCAGTTTGACGGGAAGCTGCAAGGCGACCTGCTGGCCGGCAAAGTGAGCCTGAACGGGAAGGAGGGCCAATTTGCTTTCCGCCGCACCCTGGCCGATGATCCAGCCCGTCACCAGCCGCTGCTGGGCGCCTACGAATTCCCTGGCAAGCGCATCGTCGTGCTGTCGGAATGGGGCGACTTCCCGCAAATGTTCTACACCGATATGAGCACGGGCCGCTACGCTTCCATGTTCGCCGAAAGCGAGAACGTGTATTACGCCGGCGCCGGCAACCTGAATCCCGCGGTGCGCGAAACCACGATGCGCTTCGATGGCGGCAAGATGACCTGGCAGCAGGCCGGCAAGAAAGAGGCCGGCCGGCGCCTGCAATTCCGTTCGGAAGAAGTCACGTTCAGGAATGGCGACGTCACCCTGTCCGGCACGCTGGTGCTGCCGGAAGGGAAGGGGCCGTTCCCGGCCATCGTGCTGACGCAGATGTCGAGCCCCGCCCCGCGCGGCGCCTATGCGCTGCAAGCCTATTACTTCGCGGCCCACGGCATGGCCGCGCTGATGTACGACAAGCGCGGCGTCGGAAAATCCACCGGTGAGTTCAACAAGGCCACCATGGAGCAGTTGGCCGACGATGCCATCGCAGGTATCGAGCTGCTCGGCAAGCGCAGCGACATCAAGGCCGGCGCGATCGGCACCTGGGGCCACAGCCAGGGCGGCTGGCTGGCGCCGCTGGCGGCGGTACGTTCGCAAAAGGTCGCCTTCGTGATTGCCCAAGCCGCGTCGGCCGTGCCGCCTGCCGAGCAGGAGGTGTACCGCATCGAGAACTCGCTGCGTGCGCAAGGCTTCAGCGAAGACGAAGTGAGGGCCGGCGCCGCCTACCAGGAAAAGCTGATGCGCTGGGTGACCAGCCGCGGCGCGAATAGGGCCGAATTGCTGGCCGCGGCGCGCGTCGGCGAGAATGCGCGCTGGGCCAACCAGGTCGAAATTGTGCCGGATACCTTGAAGGAGAAACCGAGCGAGACCAGCACGGCCTTTTACAGCTACGATCCGCTGCCGGACCTGAAGAAACTGGAGGCGCCCGTGGTGTACATCCTCGGCGAGAAGGACGCCTTCGTTCCCGTGCATAAGAGTGCGGAATTGTTCCGGCAGACGCTGGATGCGAGCGGCCACAAGGACCACCAGGTCTGGATGCTGCCGCGCGCCGCGCACGGCTTGTGGGAAACGGATCTCGATGGGGGCAGCGCATATATCAATTCCACGCACTGGGCGCGCGAACACTATCCGCGCATGACGCAATGGCTGCGCGAGCGCGGCTTTATCACACACTAGAGGAGTATTGAATGGTCAAGGCGATACGCATGTTCCGCACCGGCGGGCCGGAAGTGATGGAATACGTCGATGTCGAAACAGGGGCGCCCGGCCCCGGCGAAGCGACGGTGCGGCACGAGGCGATCGGCCTTAACTTTATCGATGTGTACTTCCGCACCGGCCTGTATCCGCAGCCGCTGCCGGGCGGGCTCGGACAGGAAGGCGCCGGCGTGGTGGAGGCGGTGGGCGAGGGCGTAAGCCATGTGCGTGTGGGCGACCGGGTGGCCTATGCCGGCCGTCCGAATGGCGCCTACGCGCAGGCGCGCAATATGCCCGCCAGCCTGCTGGTGAAGCTGCCCGATTCTATCGGCAGCGATACCGCGGCGGCCATGATGCTGCAAGGGATGACGGTGCAATACCTGTTCCACAGCGCGGCGCCGCTCAAGGCGGGCGACACGATTCTGTTCCATGCGGCGGCCGGAGGCGTGGGCCTGATCGCTTGCCAGTGGGCGCGTGCCTTGGGGGTGAACCTGATCGGCACCGCCGGTTCGGACGAAAAGGTGGCGCTGGCGCTGCAACATGGCGCCGCCCACGCAATCAACTACAACACGGAAAATTTCACTGAGCGGGTGCGCGAGATCACCGGCGGCAAAGGCGTCTCCACGGTGTTCGATTCGATCGGCAAGGACACCTTTATCGGTTCGCTCGATTGCCTGCGCCCGCGCGGCATGATGGTCAGTTTCGGCAATGCCTCCGGTCCGGTGGCGAACTTTTCGCTGGGCGAACTGGCTTCGCGCGGCTCGCTGTTCCTGACCCGTCCTGCGCTGGGCAACTACACGGCGACGCGCGCCGACCTCGAGGCTTGCGCGCAGTCGTTGTTCGACGTGGTGGCGCGCGGCGACGTGAAGATCGAAATCAAGCAGCGGTATAATCTGGCGGATGTGGGGCAGGCGCATCGCGATCTTGAGGCGCGCCGCACCACGGGCTCCACCATCCTCCTGCCTTGATTTCACTATGACAGACCAGAACCGCCCAGCCGACGATGACGACGGTACCCCGAAATTTGGACGCCTGCTGATCGTCCTGCTGAGTGCCGTAGCCTTGATCGGTCTCATCACGTTTGCCAGCGAAGCCTATTACCGCTGAACTTCAAATACTTGATGTCGAATTTCTTTACACTAAGGAACTTTGCCATTCACATAATTGGCATTACCATGGAGTAATTGCCATTGCGGTCAATAGTTTACTGATGAGTTATTGAGTTTGGCATAATTCTTGCTTGCGTTCCGCCGGGACATTTGAATTTCAAGGAAGAATTATGAAGAACGCAATGTTGGGCAAAGTATTGCAAAGTTTCACGGCCGTGGCGGCCTTGCTGCTGGTGGCGGCCGCCCACGCCGGCCCGGTCAACCTGGTACAAAACGGCGGCTTTGAACTGACTTCCAATGGCAATGGCCAGGTGGACTTCAATACCTCCGTGTCTGGCTGGTCTGCGCCCGGCGGATACAATTTTGTCTTTGCTTCCGGAACCGCAGACACCACCGGTGCCGTGTCCTGGTTCGGTGGCCAGAACGACGTTCCCCTGAAATTGTGGGGCGCCAATAACGGCGGCGCCAACGCGCTGGCAAGCAGCGCCAACGGCGGCAACTTCATCGCCGCCGACGGCGCCTACGGCGTGGTCGCCATCCAGCAGGCGATCAGCGACCTGGAAATCGGCACCACGTATATGCTGCGGTTCGAATGGGCGGCTGCCCAGCAGTGGGGCTTCTTTGGCGAGACCAGCGAAAAATGGAGCGTGAGCATCGACGGCAACACCTTCGAAACCGCCACCTACAACAACCAGAGCCAGGCATCGAGCGGCTGGATGCAGGAGGCGTTCACGTTTACCGCCAAGTCCAGCGGCAGCTTGCTGTCCTTCCTGGCCGCCGGAACGCCGGAAGGCCACCCGCCGTTTTCCCTGCTTGACGGCGTTTCCCTGTTTGCCATCGACACGCCGGACAACGGTACCCCGCCTGCCGAAGTGCCGGAGCCTGCCAGCCTGCTGGTCATGCTGACCGGACTCGGACTGCTGGCACTGGCGCTGCGCCGTCGTCGCCAGCCTTGAGCTGAAGCCCTGCCGTGACAGCCTTGGCTGAACAGGTCCTGCGGCTGGCAGTGTGGCTGTGCGTGCTGTGCGCCATCTTTCTGCCGCTGGAACGCTATCTCGCCGTGCGCCAGGCGCAGCCCGGCGAGCGCCAGCGCTGGCCGGACCTGTTCTATTATTTTGCCAACAGCCTGCTGCCGATGCTGGTGCTGGCGGTGCCGCTGGCGCTCGTTGCGCAATTGTCGCGCGCACTGGTACCAGTCGCGGTGCCGGAGACGCTGGCGGCTTTGCCGCTCGCGCTGCGCCTGCCGCTGGCACTGCTGGTCGGTGACGTCGGGGCCTACTGGTCGCACCGCCTGGCCCACCGCTGGCCGCTGCTGTGGCGCTTTCACGCGGTGCACCATAGCGCTGCCCACGTCTACTTCCTGACCAATACGCGCGCGCATCCGGTCGATTTGCTGTTCACGCGGCTGTGCAGCCTGCTGCCCCTCTACGTGCTCGGCCTGGCAGGCCCAGACGCGGCAGCCAGCGCGACGCCGGTCGCGGTAATCCTGGTTGGCAGCGTGTGGGGCTTTTTCATCCATTCGAATATCCGGGTGCGCCTAGGGCCGCTGGAGTGGCTGCTGTCGAGTCCGGCCTTCCACCATTGGCACCATACGCGCCATAACCATGTCGACCGCAATTTTGCCGCCATGCTGCCGCTGCTGGACCGGGTATTCGGCACCCACTACCTTCCGGGCCACTGGCCGGCGGAATATGGTAGCGATACCGCCGTTTCCAGCCAGCTAGGCGGGCAACTCGCCGCACCGTTTTCGCCGGCCATGCCGGCCGTCACGTCAGACCGAACTGAAAGTTGATTTGTCAAAATGCCTTACCAAGAAATTCCACCGAACTGGCGCAGGCTGAATCGATGACCGGGCGCCGTCGCTTAACCCTGCAAGTCCTTGGGCTGTTTGCCGGCTGGTGGCTGTCGTTGGCGCTGGTCCTGGCTGCTCCCGCGCCTGCGTTGCCTGCGTCAGCGGCGGCCGCGCCAGGCTTCAGCCTTGATCCCTCTTCAGCCTTGCATAAAAAAGCCGAGAACAATAACTGGCTCGGCATCCATGACCAGGTCCAGTCGCGCCACCAGCAACTGCTGACCTCGCGCACGCTGACCATCATGCTTTACCTGCTGTGGGCTGTGATTGCGCTGGTGCTGGTGTACACCGTGCGGCACTATTACTTCACTTTCAACCGGCTGTACGGCGCCCAGCGCCATCCCTACCTGGATGTCGACAGCGGCAACTGGCCGAGCGTGACGGTGCTGGTGGCTGCGCATAACGAACAGGCCGTGATTGCCGATTCGCTGCGCGCCCTGCTGGAAGTAGACTACCCGCGCGATCGCCTGCGCATCATGCCGGTCAACGATCGCTCGACCGACGACACGCGCCGCATCATCGACGAGATCTGCGCCGCACATCCGGGCCGCATCACGCCGTTCCACCGCGGCGGAGGCAAGCCGGGCAAGGCGGCCGCGCTGAAGGATGCGACTGCACAGGTTAACAGCGACATCCTGATCGTGTTCGATGCCGACTATGTGCCGGGACGCGGCCTGTTGCGCCAGCTGGTGGCGCCATTCTTCGACCCGGAGGTTGGCGCCGTAATGGGCAGGGTAGTGCCGCTGAACACCGGCAGCAACCTGCTGACCCGCCTGCTGGACATGGAGCGCTCCGGTGGCTATCAGGTCGACCAGCAGGCGCGCATGAACCTGTCGCTGGTGCCGCAATACGGCGGCACGGTCGGCGGCGTGCGGCGCATCGCGCTAGAAGCAATCGGCGGCTGGCGCGAAGACGCGCTGGCCGAAGACACCGACCTGACATATCGCTTGCTGCTAAGCGGCTGGAAAACCGCCTACCAGAACCGCTCCGAGTGCTACGAGGAAGTGCCGGAAACCTGGCCGGTACGGGTGCGCCAGATCATGCGCTGGTCGAAAGGCCACAACCAGGCTGCTTTCCGCTATGCGGGCGCACTGCTGGCCAGCGACAAGGTAGCGCTACGCGAAAAGCTCGACGGCATGCTGCTGCTGGGCGTGTTTGCCATGTCGCCGATCCTGCTGGCCGGTTGGATACTGGCCATCATCCTGTTCTATTTCGACGCCAACCACTGGCTGACGGGCGTGCTGGCACTGTTCTGCCTGATGTCCTACAGCGCGTTGGGCAACTTCGCCGTCTTCTTCGAGATCGGCGCCGCCGTCTACCTGGACGGCAGCCGCGAACGTATCCGCCTGATGCCGCTGAATTACTTCGGCTTCCTGGTCAGCCTGCTTTCCATCACCATCGCCACCTTCAGGCAGGTGCTGTTCGATGGCCTGTTCCGGCGCAGCCTGGAATGGGACAAGACCGCGCGTTACCGCCAGCCGGAGCCAAGGCCATGAGCTGGATCGTATTGTTTCTTGCTTGCCAGGCGCTGCTGTTCCTGCTGCCCTTGCTGCCGGCGCTGCTTGAATGGCGCGTCCGGCGCGACGCGCAGCCGCTGAAAGTAGTGCGCGACTACGATGGCAATATCAAACACTTCGCCAACCGTTTCCGCCAGTTCCTCACTGAGCAGTTTGCCGAGTTGGCACAGACCAGCGGCTCCGCCACCGTGCCGCGCAACGGCCGGCTGGCAACGGGCGACCGCTACCAGTTGGTGGGCGCCGATGGCAAACCTTCGATCACCGAGCAGGAGCGTGTTGCGCAGGCGGTAGACCAGATGGTGCTGGGTACGGGCGCGCTGGAACTGGGCCAGGGGCTGCTGTACGAAAAGGAAGTGTTTGCCGCCGGCGCGATTCGCACCGGCAGCGAAAACTCGTTCCGCGCCCTGCTGGCGCGCGGCGAGATCGTGCTCGGCGAGCAGTGCGACGTGCTGCGCTGGGCGCACAGCGATACCCGCTTTACCGCCAGCCGCCGCGCGCGCCTGTTCGGCCGGGTGTCTGCCAGCCAGGAACTGGTGCTGCATGGCGACACCCGCTTTGGCCGCATGCATGCGCCGCTGATCCGCTTCGGCGATGCGGCGCCGGCGCCGCTGCCGCAACCGACCAGCCGCGCCACGCTGGAGCGTCCGGCCGTGCTGCTGGACGATGCCGCCGGGCGCTGGTTGGCAGGCGGCGACCTGCACCTGCCGGAAGCCTGTTTCCACCATGGCGACCTGGTCGCGCGCGGCAGCATGACGGTCGGCGCGTACGCCATGCTCGAAGGCAGCGTCAAGTGCCACGGCGACCTGCACATTGGAGCCGGAGCGCGCATCGAAGGTGCAGTGGTCTGCAGCGGCGATATGTTCATTGGCCCCGGCTGTACGATCCGCGGCCCGCTGGTCTGCGAAAAGACCATCCGGATCGATGCCGGCACGGTGCTCGGGGCGGACGGCGCGGAAACCACCGTGACCGCCATTGAAATCCGCGTGTGCGAAGGTGCGGTAGCGCATGGCACCGTGTGGGCGAGGGAGCTCGGCTACGTCGTTCCCTCCACAAGCATTAACTGACACAGGAGCCATTTTGAGCGCAAACAGCATCCTCCTTTGCATGGGCACGCGGCCCGAGATCATCAAGATGGCGCCGGTCTACTACGCGCTGAAGCACGAGGGACTGGAGCCCTTGCTGCTGCATACCGGCCAGCACGAAGACATGGCCGACCCGATGTACCGCTTCTTCAAGATCCTGCCCGACTTCAGCTTGCCGCTGCAGCGCACGTCCGATGCGCTGCATCACCTGTCGGCCATGTTGCTGGAAAAGCTGGGCGCAGCCTTCGAGGCAGTCAAGCCCGCAGCAGTGCTGGTGCATGGCGATACCGCCAGCGCGGCCATGGCGGCACTGGCGGCGTTCTACCAGCATATCCCGGTGGGCCATGTGGAGGCGGGCTTGCGCTCGCACAACCGCTTCAATCCGTTCCCGGAAGAGCAGAATCGTGAGCTGATCGGCAGGCTGGCGGACTGGCATTTCGCACCGACTGAAAACGCGCGCCTGAACCTGTTGCGTGAAAACGTCGGAGGCGACCGTATCCATATGGTCGGCAATACCATTGTCGACGCAGTGCGCCTGGCAACCACCGACCCGGAGCTGGCAGGCAACCCGGATGAATTGTCCAGCGACGAGCTGCGCGGCCTGCAGGAGGTGGCGGCAGGGCGGCGCCTGGTGTTCATCACGGCGCACCGCCGCGAAAACCTGGGGCAGCCCCTGCTGTCGATTTCGACCACGGTGCGCAAGCTGTTGCTGTCTGACGAAGACCTGGTGATCGTCTGGCCGGTGCACAGCAATCCAAAGATCCGGGCGACGGTCGATGAAGTGTTCACCGACCTGCCGGAAGAAGTATCGGAACGCATCTTCCTGACCCGGCCACTGAACTATTCGACCACGCTGCAACTGCTGCGCCAGTCCTGGCTGGTGTTGACCGATTCCGGCGGCATCCAGGAAGAAGCGGCTTGCCTGCACGTGCCGGTGCTGATCCTGCGCGAAACCACCGAGCGGCCGGAACTGGTGGCCAGCGGCGGGGGACGCCTGATCGGTACCGATGGCGCAGCCATTATCGAGGCCGTCGATGCGCTGCGCGCGGACGCCCATGCTTATTCGGCAATGCGTGCCGCCCCCAATCCCTTCGGCGACGGCTTTGCCGCCGCACGCATCAAAGACATCATGATACGGAGTATGAATGACTCGTAAGTTACGCCTGCCTTTCATTGGCCTGGCAGCCTTGCTGGCGGCCGGGCAGCCTACGGCCCAGGCCGATAACACCGGCACGGTTGAAGCAGGGGTGCTGCACCATAGCCTGAGCGACGGCTTTGGCACCTGGAACCAGCAATTCGTGCGGGGCTCGCTGCGGACCTCCGACGCGACGGTGTGGAATGCGGACCTGGTGAATGCACGCCAGTTCGGCGCGCATGGCGCCCTGGTAGTGGGCGGCGTCACCCACGTCTTCAATGAGGACTGGTATGGCAGCCTGGCCGCCAGCCATGGCAGCAGCTTTTTCTTCCCGCAGTCGCGCGGCGACGCGGTGATCAACCGCAAGCTGGGCGACGCCCGCAATGTGATTGCCACCGTCGGCGTGACCGCAGTGAATGCGCGCGACGGCCATCGCGACCGCAGCCTGTTGCTTGGCCTGTCGTGGTACCTGCCGAATGCCTGGGTGCTGCAGGGCGGCACCCGAATCAACCGCAGCAACCCGGGCGGCGTGATGGCCAACGCCAAGTATATTGCCGCGACCTGGGGCTACAACAAACAGCAATACATCGCGTTGCGCTACGATATGGGCGAGGAGGCTTACCAGTACATCGGCGCCGGTTCGGCAGACTTGCTGGTGAACTTCCGCAGCAGCGTCGTCAGCGGCACCTGGCGCAAGTGGCTGGCCCCGACCTATGGCTTCCAGTTGCGCGCGGAGGCTTACCATAACCCTTTCTATGACCGCCGCGGCCTGGAAGCGACCCTGTTCAAGGAATTCTGAGCGTGAAGCAATTGCATGCATTGCAGCGCAAGATCGACGATATGCGCTTTCGCGGCTTCGGCGGCAGCGCGATCCAGCTGCACCGCTCGATGTACCAGATCAAGCTAAGCCGCACCAACCTGCTGGGATCCCTGGCGCTGCCCGCCGTGTTTACCGTCGTGCTGCTTTGCCTGTTGTCGCCGATCCTTGCACTGTGGCGTGGCCTGTTCGAATTCTGGCTGCCACGTATCGCCCCGCAGGGGAGTGTCGCGCTTCGCCAGGTCGACCTGGGTGCCTACTACTTGGACCTGCCGTTTCCGCTGCTCCCTGCCGGAGATCCAGGCGACCAGCTGTGGTGGATCACGCTGGCGGGTTGCGTGCTTGCCTTGCTGGCGACGTTCCTGGTATCGCGCGACCGCTTCCTGCCATTGCAGTACATCGTGCGAGCCTGCCTGCTGGTGCAGGCTACGGCGCTGATTTTTTTCCACTACCTGCCTGGCGAGTTTCCGTATGACTCGGCGCGCTACCTGGGCGATACGCTGACGATGGCGTTGATCTTCCTGTTCATGATGCCGTGGGGACTAGGCGCGACTTACTACATGTTCGGATTTTCGCTATGGCGCAAAGTCGGCTTGACCGTGTGTACGTTGGCCTACTTCGTTGTGGCTTTCCCCATGCAGTACTTGCTGCATGCATATGTGCTGCACCATTTAACGTTGCTGTTCTTGCCGTTGTTGTACCTGGTATTCGGCATCTTCATGGATGTGATGATGTTTGTCGCCCTGTACTCCTGGGGCATGAGCTGGGCGCGCGCGGATGCGCGCACGTAAGCCGCTCATGCGCATGGCTACGACGCTGCTGCTGACCGCACTGGTAGCCTACCTGGCCGTGTGCACCGTGGTGTTTTTCCGCCAGCGCAGCATGATCTACTACCCCCAGGCATTTGAAGGCGGCACTGTGCTGACATTGGGCGGCGGCGTGCGCGTTGGCGTCACGTTGCACGAGCAGCCGGGGCCTTTTGCAGTGATCTACTTTGGCGGCAATGCCGAGGCGGTGGGGTATGGCTTGCCGGAGCTGCAGGCTGTCTTTCCCGGCCAGGCGCTATATTTAATGCACTACCGCGGCTACGGCGCAACGCCGGGCGAGCCGACCGAGACCGGCTTGTTTGCCGATGCGCTGGCACTGTACGAGCATGTTCGCGCCCAGCATCCCCAGGTGACGGTCGTGGGACGCAGCCTTGGCAGCGGCATTGCCACCCGGCTGGCCAGCGTCAAGGCGGTCGACCGGCTGGTGCTGGTCACGCCCTACGACAGCATGGCTGGCGCGGCTTCGCACCACTTTCCCTGGCTGCCGGTACGCCTGCTGCTGCGCGACCGCTACGACTCGGCCAGCTACGCGCCCAAGGTCAACGCCCCGACCACCATCCTCGCCGCCGAGCGCGACGAGGTTATTCCGCGCGCCAGCAGTGAAGCCCTGTACCGCAGCTTCCGCCCTGGCCTGGCCACTCTCCACGTCGTTCCTGGTGTGGGTCACAACGACATCTCACTGCGCGACGTTATTGGAAAGTAGCGAGCTTGGCGCGGATAGCGGTCCCGACCGAGATCTGCGGGTTCGAATAGCCGTCGTCCTTGCCCGCCTCCACTTCGCGCTTGCGGATGACTTCCCGGGCAGCGGCATGGGCTTGCTCAAAGGAGCGCGTGTGGGTGCGCAGCTGTTCGTCGAACATGGCGCGGCCGAAGAAGGTCAGCTCCGACTTGTAGCCGCAGCCGTAGGAAGTGTGGTCGGCATCGGCTGCAGTCAGCACCATGGTTGCATCGTCCTTCAGCGACGGAATCCAGCTGCCCGAGAAGCAGGCCGACACTGCAATTACGCGATTCCGGATGCCCGCTTCATCCAGCCACTTGCGCAGCATGGACGGGGTCAGCTCGGTCAATTCGAACGGCCAGAAGTCCGCCGCCAACTGGCCTTCGCGCGCGCCGTGCGAAGTCAGGTAGATGAACAGCACATCTTCGTCCTTGTCCATGGTACGCGCCACGCTGCGGATCGCCTTCTGCAGGTTCACGGTGGTGGCCCAGGGCAGTTTTTCGGCAGTCTGGAAATGGTTCACCAGCTGCAGTGTGCGGCCTTCCGTGCCGAAGCGCTGCGACATCACGTCCGCCACCATCTGGCTCTCGCGCCGGAACACCTCATCGCCGTAAGGCGCGAAGGTCAGCGCATACATGTCGACCTTGCCCGGGCGCTGCGGCGCCAGCCCTGCCAGTTGGCGCGACAACAGCACCGGCTGCGACTCCATCAGTTCCGCGGTCAGCTTCAGGTAGCGCGACGATTCCTCGTTGTTGGCTTCCTGCTTTTTCGGATACCAGAAATCAGGCTGCTGGGTGGCTACACCCAGCGCCACGACGCCCGCCATCATGCCCGCTGCGAACGCCAGCGGCCAGCGCCGACCGCGTCCGCCGCGCGCCAGCAGCACAAGTTGCGACAGGATCATCAGGGTGACCGGAATCCCCCAGGCAATCCACGCGCCCCATTGCCCCAGGTAGCGCACCGACCAGGCTTCAGACCCGCCATCAAGCATGGCAGCAAAGCACAGGTCAACAAACAGCTCCAGCCAGACGGTCTGCGCCAGCAGCAGGGTAGTCAGCAGCGCCAGGTCCGGCGCCGCGCCGGGACGCCCGCTCGGCCCTGTTCCACGTGTCATCAGCGCATAGAAGGGCAGCAGGGCGAAAGGCAGCCAGCCGTAGGCGATGGCCTTCCAGTAGAAGATCGCCGGTCCCTGGATATACAGGCGCTGGAACGATAAGGAGATCGCCAGCACCAGCAATACCAGGGCCGCGACGACGCCCGGTCCGGTGGACAGGCCTTCCCAGCGCGGCGAACGGAAAAAAGCGGTGGAAGCGCCTTCGCGCAACCACCGCCCGATCGATTTGACGGCGTTATTGGAGCTCAAGATCTACGCGCTTGGCCTTTCCGCTTTCGCCCGGGAAGCCGGTGAAGGCGCTTTGCACCAGGGCGGGCATGACCAGCGGCGTCGATTGCTTGCGGCTGGTGTTCTGCACCGTTACGTCATACAGCTTCTTGCCCTGCAGGTTGTTGATGGTGACGCGCAAGTTGCGGTCATAGTTATGCTGGATGGTTTCGCGGAATTCCATCGGGCCCCACATCCACGGATCGTAGTATGGGCGGTAGAAACCGTAGTAGCGATAACGGTAAGGGTAGTAGCCCCAGCGCGGGTAATAACCCCATGGGCCGGGACCATACATCCACGGGTCGGTCGCCGTCAGGACCTTGACCGGGCGGTCGATGGTGCTGAACTGCATGCCGACGCGCAGCTTGGCGTCCTTGGTGCTGGCGGCCTGGCTGAAGCCCAGCTTGGCCAGTTCACCGCTGACCAGGTTCTGGTAGCTGCGGTATTCCAGCGTATCCTCGCCCGGCGCCGGTGTTTCGAAGGTATACGATTTGTCCTGCATGTCGCTCGGCCACTCGTGGAACACCGTGACGTTGCTGTGCAGGGTAGTGGCACAGCCGCTCAGCAACAAACTGGTGGCCGCCACCAAAATGGCTAGCGCTTTCATGGCAACACTCCTTTTATACTCATAGGCCAGTTTAATCCGGCAACATGCGTTTCACCTAATTATTACAGAATGTTACCCCCGCGGGGAGAGCGGAAAAGAATCGGGCGTGCCCGGCTTCCGGTATTGGTAAAATAGTCTTCTTTGTCCTCGCTCGCCCAAACCATGCGTACCGACAGCCCGCAAACGATCTATCGTAAAGACTACACCCCGCCCAGCTACCTGGTGGAGACCGTGGAACTGGGCTTCGACCTCGATCCCGCCTGTACCATCGTCGCCAACCGCGTGCAGCTGCGCCATAACCCGGACAGCAAGAGCCACGACCTGGTGCTGCACGGCGAAGCCATTGAGCTGATCGCCCTGCGCATGAACGGGATGGTGCTGAACCCAAACCAGTACATTATTGGCAACAACACCCTGACCATCCGTAACGCGCCGGTCAATGTGCTGCTGGAGATCGAAACCACCTGCGCCCCGGTTGAAAACACCACGCTTTCGGGCCTGTACACCTCGGGCAGCGGTTTCTACACTCAGTGCGAGGCCGAAGGCTTCCGCCGCATCACCTACTTCCCGGACCGTCCGGACGTGATGGCGCGCTACACCGTGATGCTGCGCGCCGACAAGGAGCAATACCCGGTCCTTCTCTCCAACGGCAACCTGCTGGAAGAGGGCGAGCTCGGTGACGGCCGCCACTATGCCAAGTGGGAAGACCCGTTCAAGAAGCCGTCCTACCTGTTCGCCCTGGTGGCAGCGCGCCTGGTGTGCCAGGAAGAGAAATTCAAGCTGAAGTCGGGCCGCGAAGTGCTGCTGCAGGTGTGGGTGGAAGAGGGCAACCTCGACAAGACCGACTACGCCATGCAGTCGCTGAAGAATTCCATCCGCTGGGACGAGGAACGCTGGGGCCTGGAGCTGGACCTGGACCGCTTCATGATTGTCGCCGTGAGCGACTTCAACATGGGCGCGATGGAAAACAAGGGGCTGAATATCTTCAACACGAAGTTCGTGCTGGCCAACCCGCGCACCGCAACCGACATCGACTACTCCGGCATCGAGGCAGTGGTGGGCCACGAATACTTCCACAACTGGACCGGCAACCGCGTGACATGCCGCGACTGGTTCCAGCTGTCGCTGAAGGAAGGCCTGACGGTGTTCCGCGACCAGGAATTCAGTGCCGACATGATCGGCACCGACAGCGGCCGCGCCGTGACCCGCATCGACCAGGTGCGTACGCTGCGCCAGGCCCAGTTCCCGGAGGACGCCGGCCCGATGGCACACCCGGTGCGTCCCGATTCCTTCGTCGAAATCAACAACTTCTACACGGTGACCGTGTACGAAAAAGGCGCCGAAGTGGTGCGCATGTACCAGACCTTGCTGGGCCGCGAAGGCTTCCGCAAGGGCATGGACCTGTATTTCGAACGCCATGACGGCCAAGCCGTGCAATGCGACGATTTCCGCGCCGCGATGGCCGACGCCAACAAGCGCGACCTGAAGCAATTCGAACGCTGGTACAGCCAGGCCGGCACGCCGGTGGTGAGCGCCAGCGGCCATCACGATGGCGCCAAACAAGTGTATGAACTGACGCTGCGCCAGTCCTGCCCGGCCACGCCGGGCCAGGACAACAAGCTGCCGTTCCACATCCCGGTCGCCGTGGGCCTGCTCGGCCGCGATGGCAAGGACCTGATTTCGACCCGCGTACTAGAGTTGACCGAGGCCGAACAGACGTTCCGCTTCGAAGGCATTGCCGAGGCGCCGGTGCCGTCCATCCTGCGTGATTTTTCTGCACCGGTCGTGCTGGAGTACCCGTACACCGACGATGAATTGCTGCACCTGTTCCGCTACGACAGCGACCCGGTGAACCGCTGGGAAGCCGGCCAGCGCCTGGCCATGGAACGCCTGCTGTCGTTGACCCAGGCGGTGCTGGACGACAAGCCGCTCGAGCTGGACGACACCTACATCGGCGCCTTGCGCGCGGTCCTGACCGACAAGGAGCTGGATGCCGCCTTCCGTGAGCAATGCCTGATCCTGCCGTCGGAGACGATCATCGCCGAGCAGATGGAAGTGGTGCACCCGCAAGCAATCCACAGCGCGCGCCAGTTCGTGCGACACGCCATCGGTACTGCTTTGCATGCGGAGCTGCTGCAGGTGTATGCAGACAATACAACGCCAGGCGCCTACAGCCCGGACGCCATCTCGGCCGGGAAGCGCGGCCTGAAAAACGTGGCGCTGGCCTACCTGCTGGTGCAGCCGAACGCAGAAGCGGCCAAGCTGGCCGGCGAGCAGTTCGCTGCCGCTACCAATATGACCGATCGCGCCGCCGCCCTGTCCGCCCTGATCCACAGCGGCGCCGACGCCGGCAAGCAGCTGGACGCCTTCTACAAGGACTTCAAAGCCGAAGCGCTGGTGGTGGACAAGTGGTTCGCCATGCAAGGCTCCGCCCCGCACACCAATGTGGCCAAAGTGTGCGAACTGATGAAACATCCGGCCTTCACGCTGAAGAACCCGAACCGCGCGCGCAGTCTGCTGTTCAGCTTCTGCAACCAGAATCCATCGCAATTCCATGCTGCCGATGGCAGCGCCTACGAATTCTGGGCCGAACACGTGATCAAGCTCGACGCCCTGAACCCGCAAGTCGCCGCACGCCTGGCACGCAGCATGGACCGCTGGCGCCGTTATGCGCCGGCGCTGCAAGTCCACATGCGGCACGCGCTGGAAAAAGTCGCCGCCACCACGCCGTTGTCGAATGACGTGATGGAAGTGGTCAGCAAAGCACTCGCAAACTAATTAAGCACAAACCTAGGGAAACAATGAAACGTATCAGCCTGACCCAATACCTCGTTGAAGAACAACGCCAGCACCACTCCATTCCGGCCGAACTGCGCCTCCTGATCGAGGTGGTGGGCCGCGCCTGCAAAACCATTTCCCACAGCGTCGGCAAGGGCGCACTTGGCGAAGTGCTCGGCGCGCTGGAATCGGAAAACGTGCAGGGCGAAGTCCAGAAGAAGCTGGATGTGATCTCCAACGAGATCCTGCTGGAAGCGAACGAATGGGGCGGCCACCTGGCGGCAATGGCTTCGGAAGAAATGGAAGACATCCACCCGATTCCTAACCGTTATCCGAAAGGCGAATACCTGCTGGTGTTCGACCCACTGGATGGCTCCTCCAACATCGACGTCAACGTATCGATCGGCACCATCTTCTCCGTGCTGAAAGCACCGGAAGGCATGACCGAGCCGACCGAACAGGACTTCCTGCAGCCAGGCGCCAAGCAAGTGGCCGCCGGCTACGCCCTGTACGGCCCGCAAACCCTGCTGGTGCTCACCACCGGTAACGGCGTGAACTGCTTCACCCTGGACCGCGAGATGGGTTCGTGGGTGCTGACCCAGCGCAATATGCAGATTCCTGCCAAGACCAAGGAATTCGCGATCAACTCGTCCAACCAGCGCCACTGGCATGCGCCGGTACAGCGCTACATCGGCGAACTGCTGGCAGGCACCACCGGTCCGCGCGGCACCGATTTCAATATGCGCTGGATCGCCTCCATGGTGGCCGACGTGCACCGTATCTTGAACCGCGGCGGCATCTTCATGTACCCGGCCGACCTGAAAGATCCAAGCAAGCCAGGCCGCCTGCGCCTGATGTACGAAGCGAACCCCATGTCCTTCATCGTCGAACAGGCCGGCGGCATGGCCACCGACGGCAAGCGCCGCATCCTCGACATCCAGCCTGAGAAGCTGCACCAGCGCGTGCCGGTCTTCCTCGGTTCCCGCGACGAAGTGGCACTGGTTACCAGCTATCACCAGGAAGGCGTGTAATTTTTACAATGATGGCGTCCCGATACTAGCAAACGCGCAAGTTTGTTTGCTATAATCCGGGCTCTTTGCCGGTGTAGCTCAGTTGGTAGAGCAGCTCATTCGTAATGAGAAGGTCGGGAGTTCGATTCTCTTCTCCGGCACCAGGACGTATAAAAACCCTGTCAGGTCATTGATCTGGCAGGGTTTTTTCGTTTAACGCTGGGCGAATAGTGCAATCAGCGCGAGAAATATCGCGACTTGAAGTGCGATCATTTGATGATGCTGGGCGTCCATGCGGGCGTGGAGTTTTTCCACGGCCTCGTGCAGCTTTGCTTCGAATTCTGCTCGCAACTCAAGGCGGAGGGAATTCAATCCGGTCTCGATTTGCGTCTCGATTTCCTTGAACCGGCAATCGATATGCGCCCGCAGCGCCTTCAATTCGCATGAAAGATTGACCATTGCATTCTCCAGCTGGTTCAAGCGCTCTTCGTGGTCAGCGAGCTCTGGTAGTGGCGTAACATCCATGGCGGCTCCTCAAGTGATCCTATCATTTTCGCCATACCACCAAGCGCCCGTTTGATTCAACTCAAATGTGCATGGCGCTGCGTTACTTTCCGTTACTGCGACGAGACCGCGATCGGCTTGCGATGTGCACGGGCCTTCTTTTTTCACCGCTTAAAGGTATCAAATTCAAGGTAATAGTTGACTTGGTCAATGAATTCTTGCGGCCCCGCCTTCTCCCAATTAATGGAATTCGAGATATGTGCAAGGACATTCACAAGCATCCACTCCTTCAAATTCTTATCTCTCAAAACAAGTGGAAGTTCCAAGCCGTCATCGTTTAAAAAGACCTCATCGTCTTCCAGGCTTTGCATGTAGTCCCAAGGCACATAATAAAATTCTGCCTTTTGCGGCTTCGACAACCAAGCCTCCACATCTGTATGAATCCATGCTTCCTGCTTTAGTCCTTTTAGGCCGGCTATCAGCTCCGAAATGGATTCAAAGTGCTCAATCATTGAAATTCCTTATTTTATTCGGGCCATTCGTCGGAATCATACTCTGAGTTGTGCATCAAACTATCCATGAAAATTTTGAACGAGCCAGCCAAACGTCTCTGCGCTTTGACGAAATTTTCTGCAACACTCCGAGCTGGATCAAATCCGTCTGTCGCATAGAAATGCGCCGAACCGTCACACAAATGAAGGCAAAAGAAATTCCCTCCAGGGTCGTAGGCGAAAGGAAGCAGGTGATCGGGAATGACGTCTTTTGCGCACATCAACTGATAGTGCTCTATTAGTAGCGAACTTTGAGAACCAGCAGCGCTCCTCCTGTGCCTAATCGGATAAAAGCCTGCTATTTCAAAAGGCTCCCATTCGTCGTTGCCTGGAATTAGGCTATTTTCTGGTACCCCACCGTTATATTTCAGATAGTGCTGACGAAACTCGCTTGGCAGCTTATGCTTCAGCACTGCTTCGCAAGCATCCAGGTCGACATCTTCAAGCGGTTGTGAGCAGCCGTAAAACTCGTTGTTCTTCATTCTATTGCCTCGGCTTTAAACAAGCCTCCTTCACGAAACTTTCCAGCACCAAAAGCGGCGGGCTTACCCCAAGAGGAATTCCCTGGTATTCATACAGGACTGGCATCGCGCGCAGTGGAATGCATGCTGAGCTCATTGGCAGACTCCTTTGCGGGTCTTGATCTCCCCTGACCAAATTTCAAAACACGCATCCATTGCTTCAGCCAAGGCAATTACTTTTTCCTTTGCTGCGGGGTCGTCTACGCGCTGTTCATTTGGTACGCGGTGATAGTCATACCAATCATTAGGGTCGAAGATTCCGGCCAGATGTGCATGGACCCTGAAAACGATGTGATGCATCCGCCAGCAGGTCGCGTCCTCAAACTCCCTTAGTTCATCCTTTATTGCGCTCCGGCTCTTTCCGCCCATCCAAAGTTTTGTATCAAATGCGATGGCAATTCTGCCGTAGTCCGATTGGCTTTTGTCGTAATCGGGATCGCTGAACAGCACCTTCCATCTGGGAATCTCGGCAAATCGTAGCCGGAGCGAGCACATGATCGGGCGGAATAGCCGCTGGCTTTTGTCGACCGCGTCGATCGACTGGGGCAGCTCCGTATAAAACCTTGCGAATACTTCGATCAAATGACCAACATTCGTGGGGACAAGCTCAATATAGCGCCCGATCACAAAGCCAGATTTACCCTCTTTGTTCATGGCCGGGACGTAAAACAAATCTCCCGGCTTGGCTTTGCTCGTTAGTGGTTTCAAGATTACAGTGGGCGCTATTTTCGAGGCGAATCAGATACTAAAAAAACATTTAACCATTTGCAACTCCTGCTCAATCGTGCGCATGAACTTGCTTTAGGCTATCTAGCCTTGCGTGCGAGGAAACCGCGCATCAGCTTGCCGATTTGCTCGCCTTCCTCTTCGAGGGCAAAGTGGCCGGTGTCGAGCAGGTGCAGCTCGGCTTTGGGCAGGTCGCGCAAGTAAGGCGCGGCGCCGGCAGCAGGGAAGATCTGGTCGTTCTTGCCCCAGGTGATCAGCATCGGCGGCTGGTGCTTGCGGAAGTAGGCTTGCCACTCCGGATAGCGCGCCGGATTGCTGCCGTAGCTGTAGAACAGTTCGAGTTGGATATCCTTGTTGCCGGGGCGGTCCATATAGGTCTGGTCGACGGTCCATGCGTCGGGGCTGATCTTGCTGACGTCGCGCGCGCCATGCGTGTACTGCCATTTGGTTGCGCCGATCTCGAAGAACGGTTTCAGTTTGGCGGCATTCGCTTTGGTCTTGTCAGCCCAGTAGACCTTGAACGGCGCCCAGAATTCATTGTCGATGCCTTCGGTGTAGGCATTGCCGTTCTGGACCACGATGGCGGATACGCGCTCGGGATGCGCGGCAGCCAGGCGAAAGCCGATCGGAGCGCCATAGTCTTGTACGTACAAGGCGTACTTCGATGCGCCGACGGCGACGGTGAACTTGTCGACCACGTTCGCCAGGTTGTCGAAGCTGTAGGCGAATTTGTCGACTGCGGGGGCATCGCTCTGGCCAAAACCCGGATAGTCGGGTGCGATCACGTGGTAGCGGTCGGCCAGCTGCGGAATCAGGTTGCGGAACATCTGGGACGAGGTGGGGAAGCCGTGCAGCAGGAGCACGGTGGGCGCGTCTTTCGGGCCGGCTTCGCGGTAGAAGATGTTGACGCCATCGACCTTTACGGTGCGGTAGCTTACGTCCGTGGCGGCTGCTGATGCGGTGATGGCGGCGAAGGCCAGGGCCAGGGACGCGGCGATGCGGGAGGTTTTCATGTTCGTTTCCTTCAAGAGTGGTTTTGATGGGATGGATTGTAGGAAGCGTCCCTGGGTGCCGGAACTACGCGCAGCGAAACAATCTATTTCGCCGGGCGGCGTTCCGCCTGGCGCAGGGTGTCGATAGAGTGGGGCCATTGACAATCCTCTGGAGAACAACATGAAAGCATTCGTAGCAGCTGCCGCCATTGCACTTGCCGGAGCCGCGCACGCGGCACCCGTTGCTTACCGCACCGTCGCCGTCGATGGCATCAATATCGCTTACCGCGAAGCCGGCGATGCGAGCAAGCCGACCGTCCTGCTGCTGCACGGCGTGCCAAGTTCGTCCCGCATGTACGACGGGCTGCTGCGCAGGCTGGGCGACCGCTATCACCTGTTGGCGCCGGACTATCCCGGCTTCGGCAACAGCGACGCGCCCGATCCGGCGAAGTTCGCCTACACCTTCGACAACCTGGCGGCGGTGATGCAGAAATTCACAGATGCCGTCGGTACGCAACGCTATGTGCTGCTAATGCAGGATTACGGTGCGCCGGTCGGTATGCGCATGGCACAGGCAAGGCCGCAAGCGGTGCAGGCGCTGGTGTTCCAGAACGGGAATGTGTACGAAGACGGGCTGGGCGCGATGTGGGCCAAGCGCAAGCCGTTCTGGGCGGACCGCGCCGCGCACGAGAAGGACGTCATCGCCGTGCACCAGTCAGTGGCGGCGACGCGCGCACGGCATATCGGCAGCGATCCTGCAATCGAAGCCTACGATCCGGATTTGTGGATGGATGAACATGCCTATCTCAATCGCCCTGGCCAGGCGCGCATCCAGGCCGATCTGATTTACGACTACCAGCACAACCTGGCGGCTTATCCTGAATGGCAGGCCTGGCTGAAACAGCGCCAGTTGCCCACGCTGGTGGTATGGGGCAAGCACGACCTGGCGTTCACGGTGCCCGGCGCGCAAGCCTTCAAGCGCGACAATCCTTCAGCCGAAGTGCATATCCTGGACGGTGGTCACTTTGTGATGGATACCCGGCTGGACGACGTCGCCGCGATCACCGGCGATTTCCTCGGCAAGCTCAGTTCAGGTGCGGGTGCGTCCGCAGGTGCTGCGCCAGCAGGTCAATGAATTTGCGCACCTTGGAGGAGCCGTATTTGCTTTCGCGGTGCAGGATATGCACCGGCCATGGCTCCTCTTCAAATTCCGGCAGGATGATTTTCAGCTGGCCTGTCGCCAGTTCTTCAGCCATCTGGTAGGACAGCAGGCGGCAGATGCCCAATCCTTCGACGGCCGCACGAATCGCAGCATCGTTGCTGGTTACGGTAAACCGGGGCTTGATGCGGACGGTGAGCGGATTGCCGTCGCGCCCGAATTTCCATTCGACGCGCGGCGTGATATTGCTGGCCGAAATAATCGTATGCTGCTGCAGCTCTTCCGGATGCCGCGGCACGCCATGCCGGGCAAGATACTCGGGGGAAGCGCACAGCACGCGCCGCATCTGGCCAACGCGCAAGGCCTTCATGCTGGAATCGGGCAGGGGACCCAGTCGCACGGCTACGTCCATGCCTTCTTCAATCAGGTTGACGACGCGGTCGAGGAAGTAGGCCGAGACGTCGACCTCCGGGTACTGCTTCAGGAATTGCACGATGCAGGGTGTGACGAATTGCTTCCCGAACAGGACCGAGGCGGTGACGGCCAAGTTGCCTTTGGGCTCGGCGTTGATGCCGGCGGCGGCGCCATTGGCCTCTTCGATGCTGGCCAGGATGTTGCGGCAGTCGTCCAGATAGCGCTGGCCGGCTTCGGTCAGGCGCACATTGCGCGTGGTCCGCTGCAGCAGCTGGACACCCAGCTTTTCCTCCAGCGCCGAAATGGCGCGCGTGATCGCCGCCGGCGACATGTCAAGGCTGCGCGAGGCGGCGGCAAAGCTTTCCTGCTCGCCAACCGCCACGAATACCGTCATCAGGTGCATGTGATCCATGTTTTTCCTCCTGGCGAGGATGGTAGCCGTTAATAATTAAGACAGATTAACTTTTTTGCCTTATACTTCTTGCATGATTTAATGCGAATGATTATCATTTGCGTTCATTTTAATTCTTGAACCTTGTTATGTCCCTTTCGAAATCCCTCATCGCGGCAAGCCTGGCCGCCATCGGCCTTCCTGCGTTTGCCGATGATGCAGGCGGTGTCGGCGATGGCAGCGTCGTTGTGGTAACCGCCTCCATGCGCGCCCACACCGTGGCCGCAGCACCTGCCTTCACCACCGTCATTACAGCCGAAGATATCGCCAAGTCGCCGGTCAATGGCCTGGCCGACCTGCTGCGCGACAGCGTCGGCGTCAATAACCAGACCGACGATAATGGCCGCGACGAAATCCGCATTCGCGGCCTGGGCGGCAAGTACACGCTGATGCTGGTGAACGGCAAGCGTGTCTCGTCCGGCGGAGCCTTGTGGCGCGGCGGCGATTTCGATTTCAGCTCGATCCCCCTGTCCAGCATCAAGCGGGTGGAAATTGTGCGCGGCCCAATGGCGGCGCTGTACGGCTCCGACGCGATGGGCGGCGTGATCAACATCATCACCTGGCCGGCCACCAGGGAGTGGAAGGGCAGCGTGACCGGCGAATACCGCACGGTGGACAGCGGCTATGGCGGCGACCAGTACCGCGTCGGCGCCAGCCTGTCGGGCGCGTTGAGCGACACGTTCAGCCTGTCCCTTGCCGGCGAGCGCTATGACCGCGACGCTTGGTGGGGCGCCCCGGCCAGCGACGCGACGCGCACCCCGCGCCTGGAAGAGAAAAAAGCCAGCAACCTGACCGGTACCCTGACCTGGCAACTGGCGGAAAACCAGTCGCTGGACTTCGACCTGGGCTACAACAAGGACAAGCGCCCGCGCGTGATGTACTACTATGCCTTCTACCCTGAATGGAATTTCGAATCGAAGGACATCCGCGACCAGGAAATCGAGCGCAACACCTATGGCCTGACCCACCGCGCCAACTGGGACTGGGGCAACACCACGGCCTACATCACCCGCGAGAGCGCTGAAATCCATGACTTCAACACGCGCTACGACGCACCGCAGCAGCGCACCCTGAAGGAAGAGAACACCTATGCCAAGTTCTACGGCAATACCACCCTTGGCATCAACGCGCTGACTGCCGGCGTGGACCTGCGCCGCCAGGTGATCCGCGATGCGGTCAGCTACAAGGATACCGGCAAGGTCAGCACCGACAGCAAAGCTGTTTTCATCGAGGATGAACTGGCCCTGGCCATGGATCTGCACCTGACGCTGGCCGGCCGCCTGGACGACCATAGCGTGTTTGGCAGCCACTTCTCGCCCAAGAGCTACCTGGTATGGCAAAGCAATGATTCGCTGACCGTGAAAGGCGGCATCAGCAAGGCCTTCAAGGCGCCGGACGCCTATCAGCTGACGAAGGAGTATCGTATCGTGAGCTGCGGCGGCAGCTGCTTCCTGGCCGGGAATCCGGAACTGTCTCCCGAGACCAGCACCAACTACGAGCTGGGCTTCGAAGTGCACCAGAAAGGCTGGGACCTGACCGCCGTCGCCTTCAAGAACGATGTGGACGACATGATCGTGGCGACCTACGATGCGCCGACCAATTCGCGCCGCTGGGTCAACGTTGCTCAGGCCAAGACCAAGGGCCTGGAACTGGAGGCCAGCGTGCAGCTGCATCCTTCGCTGACCCTGTCGGGCAACTTCACCCACCTGAAGGCCGACTACGTCAACGAGAACGGCAAGACTACGGTCCTGGACAACCGTCCTGAGAACGTGGGCCGCATCGGCCTGGCCTGGACCGCAGTACCCGGGGTGCAGGCGTCGCTGTCGGCGCACTATACCGGCAAGCAGTTCTACTCCGAGAAGGAACTGCCGGCCTATACCCGCGTCGACCTGGGCCTCTCGGCCAAGGTCGGCAAGCACTGGACGCTGCGCACCGGCGTCAAGAACCTGACCGATGTCGACCTGTCCGAGAAGAGCAAGAACTTCAGCTTCTTCGAATTGGGCCGCAATTACTACGTCAGCGCCACTTACGGCTTCTGACCCCGCAGGGGCATGCCCCTGAATTCCCTAGCCAGCGTAAAGCCAGCGAACCATTCAAACAGTTTGCGAGGTAGAACATGGCTACAAGCTTATTCCTGTCGCGCCACCGTTCGCTGCGTGGCAGCGGCGTTGCGGAACGCATCGAAACGCCGGCACACGATGCCGGCCGCCTGCAGGCCGATGTCGCGGCAGCCTTGCGCCGCGCGCGCGCGCGCGGCAATCCGCATCCGGTGGCGCTGGGCGCCATTCCCTTCGATACGCGCCAGCCGTCCGCGCTGGTGGTGCCGGTGGTGTCCGAATTCGTCGAGCGCGGTGATGTGGCGCGTGGCGAAGCGTCGGACTTGCCGCCCATCCTTCATACGCAGAGCATTCCCGGCGAGGAGCGCTTCAAGCAGGGCGTGCGCCAGGCTGTGGCCAACTTCGGCCTGAGCGACATCCGCAAGGCCGTGCTGTCGCGCTTGCTGGACGTCGAGCTGGCCGGCCATGCCGATGCTGGCGATATCTTCCGTCGCCTGGTATCGCGCAATCCTTCCGGTTTCCAGTTCCGCCTGCCGCTGGCCGACGGTTCGGAACTGGTGGGCGTCAGCCCCGAGCTGCTGTTGCGTAAGCAGGGCGCGCGCATGGAATCGAATCCGTTGGCCGGTTCTGCGCGACGCGATGCCGATCCGGTGCGCGATCGCGAGGTGAGCGAGGCGCTGCTGCGCTCTTCCAAGGACGCCTACGAACACCGCCTGGTGACGGACGAGATCCGCCGCGTGCTGGCGCCGGTCTGCCGCGACCTGGTGATTCCGGAGCGGCCGTCGCTGCTTTCGACTGCCGCCATGTGGCACCTGTCGACGCCGATCGAAGGCGAGCTGCACGATCCGGCGATGGGGGCGCTGGAGCTGGCCTGCCGCCTGCATCCGACGCCCGCCGTCTGCGGCTTCCCGACACGCCTGGCGCGCAAGTTGATCGACCTGGTCGAACCATTCGACCGCGGCCTGTTCGCGGGTATGGTGGGCTGGTGCGACGATGAAGGCAACGGCGAATGGGCCGTGACCATCCGCTGCGGCCGGGTGGCTGGCAACCGCGTGCAGCTGTTTGCCGGAGCCGGCATCGTGGCCGATTCCTGTCCGGATGCCGAATGGGCCGAAACCCAGGCCAAATTGCAGACCATGCTTGGCGCCCTGAGCGCAAGGGAGGCCGCGTGATCGAATTCACTCATTGGCCGCAGGACGCGGCGCAACGCTACCGCGAGCAGGGACTGTGGGCCGGCTTGCCGTTGACCGAGATCCTGGAGCGGCAGGCGCGCGAACATCCCCAGGGCATCGCCGTGATCTGCGGCGAGCGCATGCTCAGCTATCGCGAACTGGACGAGCAGGCGGAACAACTGGCGCAAGCGCTGGCCCGGCGCGGGCTGGGCGTGGGCGATACCGCCCTGGTGCAGCTGCCCAATGTGGCCGAGCTGTATATCGCTTTCTTTGGCTTGCTGAAGGCCGGCGTGGCGCCGGTGAATGCGCTGTTCAGCCATCAACGGCTGGAGCTCACGGCGTATGCGCAGCAGCTGCAGCCGAAGCTGCTGGTTGCTTCGGCCAGCCACCCCTTGTTCGCCAACGACGCGTTCGCGCGCGAGCTGGCCGTGCCGCACACCATGGTGCTGGGCGCGGACGGCTTCCGCGAACAGCCGCAGGGCATCGGGCCGCGGCCGCAGCATGCACCCGCTTCCGAAGTGGCGTTCTTCCAGCTGTCCGGCGGCAGCACCGGCACGCCCAAGCTGATCCCGCGCACCCATGACGATTACTACTACAGTGTGCGGCGCAGTGCGGAAATCTGCCGTCTGGACCGCGGCACGCGCTTCCTGTGCGCACTGCCGGCAGGCCACAACTTCCTGCTCAGCTCCCCCGGCGCGCTGGGCGTATTCCACGCCGGGGGCACCGTGGTGCTGGCGCCGGCGCCGGAACCGCTGGCCTGTTTCGCCTTGATCGAACGGCATGGCGTGAACATGGCGGCGCTGGTGCCGTCGGCAGTGGCGTTGTGGCTGCAGGCGGCGCAGCAGCCGGAACGCCGCGCGCAGCTGTCCTCGCTGCGCCTGCTGCAGGTGGGCGGCGCCAGCTTCGCCGAAGCGCTGGCGCGCCGTGTACCGCAGGAGCTGGGCTGCGCGCTGCAGCAGGTATTCGGCATGGCCGAGGGCCTGGTGAACTACACGCGCCTGGACGATCCGGACGACGTGGTCTACGCCACCCAGGGCCGCCCCATGAGTGACGCCGACGAGGTGCGCGTGCTGGACGCGGACGGCCAGCAGGTTGCCGACGGCGAGACCGGCATGCTGGCCACGCGCGGCCCTTACACCTTCCGCGGCTACTACCGCGCTGCCGAACACAATGCGCGCGTATTCGATGCGGACGGCTTCTACCACACGGGCGACCTGGTGCAGCGCAGCGCCGGCGGCAACCTGCGCGTCGTCGGCCGGGTGAAGGACCAGATCAATCGCGGCGGCGAAAAGATCGCGGCGGAGGAAGTGGAAAACCTGCTGCTGCGCCATCCGGGCGTGCTGCATGCGGCGCTGATCTCGGTGCCCCATGCGCTGCTGGGCGAAATGAGCTGCGCCTGCATCGTGCCGCGCGGCGACAGCCTGCGCCCGGTCGAACTGCGCAAATACCTGCGCGGCCTGGGCGTGGCCGACTACAAGCTGCCCGACCGCTTTGAAATGCTGGACCGCCTGCCGTTGACGGCGGTCGGCAAGACCGACAAGCTGGCGCTGCGCGCCAGCATCCCGAACTGAGATGGAGCCTGGACCATGAGTATTCCCGTTATTTCTTCCTACCCGATGCCGCAGCCGGACAGCCTGCCCGCCAACAAGGTGGCGTGGCAGCCCGAGGCCGGCCGCGCCGTGCTGCTGGTGCACGACATGCAGGATTACTTCCTGCGCTTCTATGGCCAGGACAGCGAACTGCGCACCGCGCTGGTGGCCAATATCGCCGCGCTGTGCGCATGGGCGCGGGCGGCCGGCGTGCCGGTGGTGTACACCGCGCAGCCGGTCAAGCAGAGCCCGGAAGAGCGCGCGCTGCTGAACGATATGTGGGGCCCGGGCCTGACCACAGCCGATCCGGCGCTGCAGCAGGTGACCGCCGCGCTGGCGCCGCTGCCGGGCGATACGGTACTGGTCAAATGGCGCTACAGCGCCTTCCAGCGCTCCGAGCTGCAGTCCCTGATGCGCGATTGGGGCCGCGACCAGCTGCTGATCGCCGGCGTGTACGCCCATATCGGCTGCATGACGACTGCGCTGGACGCCTTCATGCGCGACGTGCAGCCGTTCATGGTTGCCGACGCGCTGGCCGACTTCAGCGAAGAGGAGCATCGCATGGCGCTGCGCTACGTGGCTGGTCGCTGCGGCAGCGTGACCCATACGGCGCAGGTGCTCGCCGCGCGTCCGCCGCTGACCATCGACTGGCTGCGCGCCAGCCTGCTGCCGCGCCTGGAGGAGGGCAGCTTCGGGCCGGACGACAACCTGGTCGATTACGGCCTCGATTCGCTGGAAGTGATGGCGCTGGTGGCCGAATGGGAGAAGCTGGGCTTGCGCGTCAGCTTCGAAGAATTGGCCGGCACGCCGACGCTCAACGCGTGGTGGGACGTCCTGCAGCGCAAGATCGCCGCATGAGGTGAGCCATGTTCCTGGCCGACCAGAACAACCTCGCTTCGGCGCGTCCGCAGGCGCCGCCGCGTCCTCCCGGCTTCCACTTCGAAGGGCGCCAGGTATGGGTGACCGGCGCCGGGCGCGGCATCGGCTACCAGGCGGCGATGGCGTTTCGCCAGCTGGGTGCACGCGTGATCGGCATCGACCGATGCTTCGATTCGGAGCTGGGCTCGCGGCACGGCAAGAAGTACCCGTTCAAGACCGTGCAGCTCGATATCACCGACCGCGCGGCGATCGCCGCGGCTTTCGACCAGCTGCTGCTGGAAACGCCGCGGGTGGATGTGCTGGTCAACGCGGCCGGCGTGCTGCGCCTGGGGCGGCTGGAGAACACCAGCGCCGAGGACTGGCAGGCCTGCTTCGACATTAATGTCAGCGGCGTGTTCCACATCCTCAGCCGGCTGCTGCCGCAGTTCAAGGCGCAGCGTTTCGGCAGTATCGTCAACGTGGCGTCGAACGCGGCGCACGTCCCGCGCCTGAACATGGTGGCCTATTGCGCTTCCAAGTCGGCGCTGGTGAGCCTGAGCCATTGCGCGGGACTGGAGCTGGCGCAGTACGGCGTGCGCTGCAACCTGGTGTCGCCCGGCTCCACCGATACGCCGATGCTGCGCTCCATGCTGCCGGACGACGAAGGCATGCAGCGCACCATCGCCGGCCTGCCCGAGCAGTTCAAGTTGGGCATCCCGTTGCGCAAGATTGCCACCGCGCGCGAGATCGCCAACACCATTGTTTTCCTGGCCTCCGACCTGGCCAGCCATATCACCATGCAGGACCTGGTCGTCGACGGCGGAGCCACGCTGGCAGCATGACCGGATTGGAGCAAATATGCGATTCATGAAGTACCTGCCGGCCCTGTTGCTGCTGGCCGCCTGTGGCGCGAAAGACGAGAAGCCGCCCGCGCCGGCGGTGCCGGAAGTGGCCGTGGCCACGCTGGCGCTGGAGAAGCTGCCGCTGAACAGTGAGCTGGCGGGCCGCGTGGCGGCCGTGCGCGTGTCGGAAGTGCGGCCGCAGGTCGACGGCGTGATCGTGGGGCGCTATTTCGAGGAAGGCGCCGACGTGCGGGCCGGGCAACTGCTGTACCGCATCGACAGTGCCAGCTATGCGGCGCGGCAGGAGCAGGCCAGCGCCGAGCTGGCGCTGGAAAAGGCCAGCCTGGTCAACCTGCGCGTGATCGCCGAGCGCTACGCACGCCTGCTGGATTCGCGCACGGTGACGCAGCAGGACCACGACCTGGCGCAAGCCAACTATCAGCAGGGCCTGGCCCGCGTGCGCGCACGCCAGGCATCGCTGCGGGCGGCGGAAATCGACCTGCAGCGCACCGAGGTGCGTGCCGCCATCGCCGGCCGCATCGGGCGCGCGGAAGCCACCGAAGGCGCGCTGGTATCGCGCGCGCAGCAGGAACCTCTGGCGCGCGTGCAGCAGCTTGACCCCGTGTATGTGGACGTGGTGCAGTCCAGCCAGCAGATGCTGGCCTTGCAGCGTGCGCTGCGCAGCGGCAGCCTGAAGCCGGGAGCGCGCGCCGTGACGCTGGCGCTGGAAGACGGCAGCGAGTACGCCCATGCCGGCGAGTTGCAGTTCGCGGAAATGCAGGTGGACCAGCAGACCGGCATGGTGACGCTGCGGGCGCGCTTTCCGAATCCGGAGCGCCTGCTGGTTCCCGGCATGTACGTCCGGGCGCGCGTCGAGCACGGCGTGCAGCCGGAAGTGGTGATGCTCCCGCAGCAGGCGGTGCGCCTGGGCGAAGGGGAGAAGGCGTCGGCGCTGGTGGTCAACGCAAAGGGCGAGGTCGAATTGCGCGAGCTGGTGCTGGCCGGAAGCCACCAGGGACGCTGGGCTGCGCTGTCGGGTGTCCGGGCGGGCGAGCGAGTGATCGTCGAGGGGGCCATGAAGGCGGCGCCGGGAGGGCGCGTCAATGCGGTCGAGTGGCGCGGTGCGGCCCTGGGCGCGGCATCCGTTCCGGTGCAGCCGGGGCACGAGGGCTGAGCGGTGGTGGCGCGTTTCTTTATCGCCCGGCCGGTGCTGGCCTGGGTCCTGGCGGCGGCGGTCATGCTGGGCGGACTGCTGGCGCTGGCCCTGCTGCCGGTGGCACAGTATCCCAACATCGCACCGCCGACGGTACGGGTGTCGGCCAGCTATCCGGGCGCCTCGGCCCAGGTGGTCGAGCACAGCGTGGTGCAGGTGCTGGAGCAGGAGCTCAAGAACCTCAAGCACCTGACCTATTTCGATGCCAGCAGCAGCTCGGCGGGCGAGGCGGAGATCATGCTCACCTTCGAGCAGGGCGCCGACCCGGCGCTGGCCCAGCTGGAGGTGCAGAACAAGGTGAACCAGCTGGCCTATCGCCTGCCGCGTGCGGTGCAGCAGAATGGCCTGAGCGTGACGGCCATGCAGAACAGCTTCCTGATGGTGGTGGTGTTCAGCGACCGCCAGGGCGCGCTGGGCGAGGCGGCGCTGGCGGACTGGATGAGCAGCCAGGTGATCGATGCGGTCAGCCGCGTCCCGGGTGTCGGCGAGGTGCGGAATTTCGGCTCGCCGTATGCCATGCGCGTGTGGCTGCATCCGCATAAGCTGCACAGTTTCGGCCTGATGCCGGCTGACGTGGTGCGCGCCATCGAAAGCCAGAATACCGAGGTGCCGGTGGGCGAGCTTGGCGCGCGTCCGGCGCCGCCGGGGCAGGCGCTGAACGTGTCAGTGACTGCGCTGTCGCGTTTGAAAACGCCGCAGCAGTTCCGCGACCTGATCCTGAAGACCCGCCCGGACGGTGCCGTGGTGCGCCTGTCCGATGTCGCGCGGGTGGAGCTCGGCAGCGAATCGTATGGGGCCGCGTCGCGCCTGGACGGCCAGCCGGCTTCGGGCTTTGCGGTCATGCTGGCGCCGGGCGCCAACGGCCTGGCCACGGCGGCCGGCGTGCGCGAGCGCATCGCGGCGCTGCAGCCGTCTTTCCCGGCCGGCGTGGAGGCGGCCTATCCGGAGGACGCCACGCGCTTCGTCAAGCTGTCAATCCGCCAGGTGGCGGTGACGCTGGCCGAAGCCGTGCTGCTGGTGGTGCTGGTGATGTTCGTCTTCCTGCAGGGATGGCGCGCCACGCTGGTGCCGGTGATCACCGTGCCGGTGGTCCTGCTTGGCACCTGCGGCGTGCTGGCCCTGACCGGCTTCTCGATCAATACATTGACGCTGTTTGCGATGGTGCTGGCGATTGGCCTGCTAGTGGACGATTCCATCGTCGTGGTGGAGAACGTCGAGCGCATCATGGCGGAACAAGGCATCGGCGCGCGCGAAGCGACCCTGCAGTCGATGCGCGGCATCACGGGTGCGCTGGCCGGCATTGCCATCGTGCTGGGTGCGGTATTCTTGCCGATGGCCTTCTTCTCCGGTTCGGTCGGAGTGATCTACCGCCAGTTTTCTGTCACGCTGGTCACAGCCATGGCGCTGTCGGTGCTGGTGGCGATCAGCCTGACGCCGGTGCTGTGCGCAGCGCTGCTGCGTCCCGCCGCGGCGCACGGTGCGGACGGGCGATTTGCGCGTGCCATGGCGGCGCTGCAGCGGCGCTACGACGGGCTGCTGCAAAAATTGCCCGGCCGCCGCTGGCGCCTGGGCGCGGTGTACGCCGTGTTGCTGGGGGCGGCCGCCTGGGGCTACCAGCGCCTCCCGGCATCCTTCATCCCAGTCGACGACCAGGGCACGGTGATGGTGCGTTTTGCGCTGCCGGCCGGCGCCACCTATCCGCGCACGGCCGAACTGGCGCGTCAGATCGAGCGCCATTTCCGCGAGAACGAGAAGGACAACGTCGCGATGGTGTACACCATTGCCGGCATGGGCATGGGCGGCGCCGGCCAGAATGCCGGCATGGCCTTCGTCAACCTGAAGGACTGGTCGCAACGCAAGGGAGCGGAGAACTCGGCGCAGGCGATTGCCGCGCGCGCCACCGGCGCGCTGGGCAAGCTGCGCGATGCACGGGTGTTTGCCATGGTGCCGCCGCCGATCGACGGCCTGGGGGAGACCAGCGGCTTCGAATTCTGGCTGCAGGATACTTCCGGCGCGACGCCGGAATCATTGGCCGCACGGGCCGCCCAACTGGCCGCCGGGGCGGGTGAATTGCCCGGCGTGATGTATGCGGAAGCCGACGGCAGCGAAAGCAAGGCCCAGCTGCGCATCGACATCGACCAGGCCAAGGCGCTGACCCTCGGCCTGAACCTGGACGATGTCAACAGCACCCTGAGCGCGGCCTGGGGCGGCGTGTACGTCAACGACTACCTGCACGAAGGCCGCGTGCGCAAGGTGCTGGTGCAGTCCGATGCGCAGTGGCGCGCCGCGCCGGACGACCTGCAGCACTGGTCGGTGCGCGGCAGCGGCAATGCCATGACGCCGCTGTCCGCCTTCGCCGGTACGCGCTGGGACAGCGGCCCGACGCAGCTGCGCCGTTTCAACGGCCTGCCGGCAGTGCACATCAGCGGCGCCGGAACGCCCGGCGCCAGTTCCGGCGACACGATGGCGCGCATCGAGGCGCTGGTGGCGCAGCAGCCTTCCAGCCGCCTGGCATGGAGCGGCCTGTCCTACCAGGACCAGCTGTCGCGCGGCCAGGCCCCCATGCTGTACGCGGTATCGGTGCTGTTCGTGTTCCTCTGCCTGGCCGGCCTGTATGGCAGCTGGTCGATCCCGTTCTGCGTGCTGCTGGCAATTCCGCCGGGCGTGCTGGGAGCGGTGGCGGGCGCCGGCGTGCTGGGTCTCGAGCGTGACATCTTCTTCCAGGTCGGCGTGCTGGCCACGGTGGGCTTGTCGGCCAAGAACGCGATCCTGATCGTCGAATTCGCCGTGGCGGCGGTGCGCGCAGGGCAGGGGCCCTGGGCTGCCGTCACGGCCGCCGCCAGCCAGCGCCTGCGGCCCATCCTGATGACCTCACTGGCGTTCGGCGCCGGCATCGTGCCGCTGGTGCTGGCCAACGGGCCCGGCGCGGCAGCGCAGCAGGCCATCGGGGCCAGCGTGCTGGGTGGCGTGCTCCTTTCCACGGCCCTGGGCGTGTTCCTGGTGCCGCTGTTCTATCTCTCCATCCTTGAACTCGGCCAACGCCGGGCATTTGCAAATGATCCTGTTCCTGTTGCTTGACATTGCGGGCTGCTGCCTGCTCTACCTCGGCCACCGCCACCAGGGCTGGCTGGCGCAGCCGATTGGCCCGCTTCGCGTGGCGGCCGGCGCGCTGGCCCTGCTGCTGGCCTTGGCCGCCGCCTGCATTGCGCTGTCGCCGCTGGCGGCGGTGTTCGCGTGGACTGTCGCCAGCATGCTGGCATTCAGCCTGCTGCCGTTCGGCTCCCTGTTGAAAGGAAAACCATGAGCGCCAAACCCGATGCGATCCGGCCGGACTGGTGGAGCAAGACCTTTGCCGGCGCAGTGCTGGGCGCCACGCTGGCGCTGGCCCTCGCCGGGCTGTTCGCCTGGGCCGGGCCGGGCGGCATCAATGCCCGCGAGAAGGCGCAGTTCGTCATGTGGATCATGGCGCCGCTGTGGATGGCCGTTTTCTCCACGGTCTACCTGTTCCGCAGCGGCCTGCGCGCCGTGCTGTGGCTGGGCGGCGCCAATGTGGCCGCCTACAGCCTGCTGTTCTACATCCGTTCCACCCTGGGGTAAGCCATGAAAGTCCGCAGCGATATCCTTCGCATTTACCAATCCCTTCATACCTGGACCGGCATCTGCGCCGGCATCCTGCTGTTCATCGGCTTCTTTGGCGGCGCGCTGACCATGTTCAAGCACCCGCTGGAGCGCTGGGTCAGCGCACCCTCCGCCCTGGCCAGCGCGCTGGCGCCTCAGCAGGTCGACAGCGTGGTGCGCGAAGTGCTGGCTGCCCATCCCGCTGCGCGCGAGGAATTCACGCTGCACGTGGTGCGGCATGAAAACAATCCGGCGCCGGTGACCTGGAGCGCGGGCCATGCGGGGCGCGACATCGACCTGAACGCCATGCGCTGGCAGGCAAGCCTGGACGAGCAAGGCAAGCTGGTGGCGCAGGAGGTGCGGCCGTCCCTGCTCGGCGAACTGGTCGACATGCTGCACCGCACCGGCGGCATTCCCGGCACGCTGGGCGACGAGTACCTGGGCGTGTACCTGATGGGCGTGGCGGGCGTGCTGTATTTCCTGGCCTTGGTGTCGGGCGTGGTCCTGCTGCTGCCGACGCTGGTCAAGGACTTCTTCGCCCTGCGCAAGGGCAAGAACCGCAAGCGCTTCTGGCTCGATGCGCACAATGTGATCGGCATCGCCAGCCTGCCGTTCCACATCGTGATCAGCCTGACGGTGATCGTGTTCGCCTTCCACGACCAGTTCTACGACAGCCTGCAGCATGTGGTGTACGGCGAGCAGAAGATGTGGGCACGCCCGAGCGGAACCGCGGGACCGGGCGACGTGACGAAGCTGGCGCCGGCAAGCGAACTGGTTCGCCTGGCGCAGCAGGAAGCACCGGGATTCGAGGTGACGGAAATGCTGTTCATGGACCTGGAGAGCCCGCGTCCCCTGGTCCGCGTCGGCGTGGCCAATGAGGATTACGTGGTGCGCGGCGCGGTATCCGCTTATCTCCTGATGGACCCGTACAACGGCCAGGTGCTGAACAGCAGCATGCTGCCCACTAAGAGCGATACGTGGAGCAGCCTCGTGGCGCCGTTCTTCGCCCTGCATTTCGGCAGCTACGGCGGTGACTGGATGCGCTGGATCTATTTCGCTTTCGGGCTGTCCGGAGCGTTCCTGTTCTATTCGGGCAACCTGCTGTGGCTCGAGAAGCGCCGCAAGAACCAGTTGCGCGACCAGGCGCCACCGGCCCAGCCGCGCCGCACGGCCGTCCTGGCCGCCGCCACTGTCGGCGTCTGCCTTGGCAGCGTGGCCGGCGTGGCGGCTGCTTTGCTGGCTGCGAAGTGGCTGCACGCTGCGTCGGGCAACCTCAATGCGGTGCTGATGACGACCTACTACATCGTCTTCCTGGCCTGTGTGGCGTGGGCCTTCTGGCGCGGCGCCGCGCGTGCCGCGCCAGAATTGCTGGCGCTGTGCGCCCTGGCCGGCTGCGCGATTCCCGCCACCTCGCTGCTGGCGCGCCTGGCGCCTTCGCTCGGCATGTGGGCGCATGGCAGCCTGGGCGCGGTGGCTGTCGACCTGACTGCGCTGGTGCTGGCGTTGCCGCTGGCATGGGGGGCGCGCCTGGCTGCACGCCGTGCCCGCAGCGGTCCGCTGGACAGCGTGTGGGCGGCGCCTGCCGCGGCTGCGCCGGAACCGGCATTTCCGCAGGAGCGCCAGGCATGATGGACCGTGCCGATCTTGGCAGTCCGGCATGGTGGGACGAGGTCGCCGCGCGCGGCACCCCGCTATTGGAGTACGCCGCAGATTGCAACGTCACTTTCCTGTGGCGTGCGCCGGCCGCCGCGCAGGCGCGGGCTGTCTACATCGACGTGTATTCGCACACGCCGCACCCCGGCGTGGGACCGGCCGCCATGCGCCACCATCCCGGGACAGACGTGTGGAGCTGGAGCACCCGGTTGCCGCCTGACTGGCGCGGCAGCTACTTCCTGATGCCGCTTGGCGCGGGACAGGAAGCGCCGCAAGAGGGCGGCGGCGCAGCGTTGCGCCGCTGGTGGGTCGGCCTGCTGGAGACAAACGCCCAGGCCGACCCGCTGAATCCGGGCCCGGCCCATGGCGGCAGCTGGGGCCTGCCCCTGTCGCCGCTGCTGCTGCCGGATGCCGCCAGCCATCCCGCCTGGGCGCAGGCGGGCCCGCCGCAAGGCCGCCTGCACCAGCATCGCTGGCAGAGTGCCGCGCTGGACCTCGGCCGGGACACGTGGATCTACCGCACGGCGCCGCAGGAAGCGAACGATGCGCCGCTGGTCGTCCTGCTCGATGGCCAGTACTGGGCGCGGCAGATGCCGCTGTTCGGGGCGCTGGACATATTGACTGCGCAAGGGGCGCTGCCCCCGGCGATCTACCTGCTGGTCGATGCCGTGACGCCGGAACGGCGCGCCCTGGAGTTGCCCTGCCACGCCCCGTTCTGGGAAGCCCTGCAACAGGAACTGCTGCCGGCAGCGTACGCGCTGGAACCGTTCAGCGCCCTGCCGGGGCGTACGATTGTCGCAGGACAGAGCTTCGGCGGCCTTGCTGCAGCCTATGCGGCCCTGCATTGGCCCGCGCGCTTTGGCAATGTGCTGAGCCAATCCGGTTCGTTCTGGTGGCCCGATCCATCCGATACCGCCAGCGGCGGCTGGCTTGCCGGCTCGGTGGCGCAAGGACCGGCTGCCGGCCGGCCTTTGCGCTTCCTGCTGGAGATCGGCTGCTACGAAGACCAGATGCTTGGCCCGAATCGCTCCTTCCACCAGGCGCTCCGCGCCGCCGGCCACCGCTCGATGCTGCGCGAAGTGCGCGGCGGCCACGACTGGCTGTGCTGGCGCGACGGCCTGCTGGAAGGGCTGTGTGAATTGATGAATGACTTTGACGAGACCCAGGAACCATGAGCAACGAAAACACGACCAATCCTTTTGACGACGAAAGCTACCGGTTCACGGTGCTGCGCAACGGCGCCGGCCAATTCAGCCTGTGGCCCGAGTTCGCCGAGCAACCGGCCGGCTGGCAAGTGCAGCACGGTCCGGCGCCGCGCCGCGAGTGCATCGACTACATCGAGAGCTACTGGCACACCATCAACCCGTTCGCGGCCCGCGCCTGAGGAAAATCCATGGACCAGCAATACCTGCCGCTGAACGGCAGCCAGCTTGGCATCTGGCTGGCAGACCAGGTGGCCGAGAACAAGCAGGGCTACCTCATTGCCCACTGCATCGAACTGCGCGGCGCCTTGCAGCCGGAGCTGCTGTCGCGCGCGATCCAGCGCGGGCTGGCCGAAGCCGATACGGTGACTGCCCGCTACGTCGAGACCGAAGCCGGCGCGCGCCAGCAGCTGCGCACAGCTTCCGCTGCAGACGGCATCGACCCGCCGGTGCAGCTCGACCTGCGCTGCCATGCCGACGCACGGCAGCGGGCCGACGCCTGGATGCGGGACGACATGGCGGCGCCGTTCGACCTGTCCGGCGGCCATGCGTGCTACCGCCAGGCCCTGTTCCAGGTCGGCCGGGACCACTGGCTGTGGTACCAGCGCTTCCACCACATCATGCTGGACGGCTTCAGCTTCCTCGCCCTGACGCGGCGCATCGCCGCCCACTATGGCGCACTGGCAGCCGGCGCTGCCGCCGCGCCGTCGCCTTTCGTTTCGGCGGCCGTGGCAGTCGCGGAATACGAGGCCTACCAGCGCAGCGATGCGCGGGAGCGCGACCGTGCCTTCTGGGCCGGCTTCTGCGAAGCCCTGCCGCCGGCGGCCACCCTGTCGTTGCGCAATGCGCCGCCATCCGGCCGTGTACACAGCGTGGCATGGGAATTCCCGGCCGATACGGCCGCCGGCCTGCAGCGCCACGCCGCTTCCGCAAGCCTGGCTGTGCCGGACCTGCTGCATGGCCTGCTGGCCGCTTACCTGTACCGCATGACCGGGCAGAAGCGGCAGGCCATCGGCATGCCGTTCATGCGGCGCATGGGCGCGCGCGCCATCAACGCGCTGGCGCCGACGGTCAATGTGCTGCCGCTGTCGGTCGAGATGGCCGGCGGCATGGACTGGTTTGGTGTGGCGCGCGCCTTCCGCGCCGCCGTCCAGGTGGTGCGCCCGCACCAGCGCTATGAAGCGGAGCAGATCCAGCGCGACGCGGGCCTGGTCGGGACCGGCCGCAAACTGTACGGCGCGCTGGTCAACTTCAAGATGTTCGATTACCGGCTGGACCTGGCTGGCCTGCAGGGCCTGACGCATCACCTGGCGACCGGACCGGTGGACGACCTGGAATTCAACCTGCAGGTGGCCGAGCATATCTCGCTTGAACTGCGCGCCGACGCGGCACGCTACGAAGTGGCGGAACTGGAGCAGCATGCGGCGCGCTTGGCCGGCATGTTGCAGCAATGGCTGGCGGAGCCGCAGCGCGAGCTGCAGGCGCTGGCGCCCGCCACGGAGGACGAACTGGCCCGCATCGGCGCCTGGTCGCGCGGACCGGACATCGCGCCGCCCGGCGTGGACCGCCTGTCGGCCATGCTGGCGAGGCAAGCGGCGGCGCGGCCGGACGCGCTGGCGCTGGTGTGCGGCGCCGTCAGCCTGAGCTTTGCCGCCCTGGCGGACCGTGTCGCCCAGCTGGCGCGCCTGCTGCGCACCCAGGGCGCCGGCCCCGGCCGGGTAGTGGCGGTGGCGATTCCCCGCTCGGCCGAATCGGTGGTCGCGATGCTGGCCGTGATGGAATGCGGAGCGGTGTTCCTGCCGCTGGACCTGGATTACCCGGCGGACCGCATCGCCATGATGTGCGAGGACGCGGCGCCTGTCCTGCTGCTGTCCACCGGCGCGGCTGCTATCGCGCCGCCGGCAGGCATTGCCCGCATCGACGTCGACAGTGCCGCCGCGCGCACTGCGCTGGACCAGCTGTCCTGTGCGCCGCTGGGCGAGGAGGAGCGGGGCGGGCTGCTGCCGGCCGATGGCGTGGCCTACATCATCTTCACGTCCGGCAGCACCGGGCGGCCGAAAGGCGTCATGAACACGCATGGCGCCCTGCTCAACCTGTTCCAGGCGCACGAAGAGTCGGTATACGGCCCGGCATTGGCAGCTGTGGCCGGACGCTATCCCGGCCGCGCCCTGCGCGCCGCCCATACGCACTCGTTCTCGTTCGATTCGTCCTGGCTGCAGCTGTTCTGGATGCTGCGCGGCCAGGAACTGTATGTGTTCGACGAGGAGATGCGGCGCGATGCGTACGGCCTGGTGCAGGAAGTCGAGCGCATCGGCATCGACGCCATGGACCTGCCGCCTTCCTTCCTGGCGCAGATGCTGGGCAACGGCCTGATGGCGCCGGGGCGGCACCAGCCGGCGCTCCTGCTCATCGGCGGCGAAGCGGCGCCGGCAGCCCTGTGGCAGCAGCTGCGCTCCTTCCCCGGCCTGCAGGCGCACAACCTGTACGGCCCGACGGAGTACACGGTGGATACGCTGCGCGCCGCGCTGGCCGACAGCGAGCAGCCGGTAGTCGGCCGCCCGATCGGCAATACGGTGGCGCATGTGCTGGACGCGCGGCTGATGCCGGTGCCCGTCGGCGTGGCGGGCGAGCTGTATATCAGCGGCGCCGGCCTGGCCCGGGGCTACCTGGCGCGCGGCGGCCTGAGCGCTGCGCGCTTCGTGGCGTGCCCGTTCGGCGAACCTGGCAGCCGCATGTACCGCACCGGCGACCTGGTGCGCTGGAACCATGCGGGCCTGCTGGAATTCCTCGGCCGCGGCGACGACCAGGTCAAGGTGCGCGGCTACCGCGTCGAGCTGGGCGAAGTGGAGAATGCGCTGTCGCTGCTGCCCGGGGTGGAAAGCGTGGTGGTGCTGGCGCAGGCAGTCAACAATACGCACCGCCTGGTCGGCTATTGCGTGGTGCCGGCCCTGGACGAGGGCGGGCGCGCGGCCCGTGGCGCCGAACTGCTGGCGGCGCTGCGCCAGTCCCTGCCTGACTATATGGTGCCGGCTGCGCTGGTCGTGCTCGACAAGTTTCCGCGCAATGTCAGCGGCAAGGTCGACCGCAAGCAGCTGCCGGCGCCGCAGGCCGCAGCCGCGAGCGCATCGGCCGCGCAGGACGATGTTGCCGGTCCGCTGCCCCTGCTGGTGGCGCGCGCCATGGCCGAAGTGCTGAAGCTCGCCCACGTGTCGGCCGGCGACGACTTCTTCGCCCTTGGCGGCGACAGCATTTCCGCCATCATGCTGTGCACCGCCCTGCGCCATTGCGGCTACCTGCTGCGCCCGGCCGCGGTGTTCGCGCAGCGCACGCCACGTGCCATGGCCGGCCAACTGGCGCCTTTTGCCGTGACGGGCGCCGCTTCGCCGGCGGAACTGTTGTCCGACGCCGTGACCGCGCAGCAGCGCGCGTTGCTGCAGCAACGCCACGGTGCGCACGGCGCGATCCTGCCCGTGCTGCCGCTGCAGGCGGGCATGCTGTTCCATGCGCAAACGGCGCAAGCGGCGCAGGGGCAGGGCAGCTATAACGCATTCACATTGCTGCACCTGGAAGGCGAAGTCGACGCGGCACGGCTGCATGGCGCGCTCGGAGCCGTCCTGCACCGCTATCCTCAGCTGGGCGGCATGTTCGACCTTGATGCGGCCGAACGGCCCCTGTTCCTGATGCCCGCGCCCGGGGCGATGCCCGTATGGCCGTGGCAACAGCACGATTTCGGCCACCTGCCGGAAGCGGAGGCCCAGGCGCAACTGCTTGCCTTGCAGTCCGCCTTGCTGGCGCGGGACGGTTCGACCACGCGCTTCGGCGGCATGCTGCAGGCGGCCCTGGCGACACTGGCGCCGCGCCGCCACGTGCTGCTGCTGGTTGTGCACCACCTGGTCATCGATGGCTGGTCCACGCCGCTGCTGCTGCGCGACCTGATGGCGGCCTACCGCCAGCCCGGCGCCGCGCTTGCCCCCCTGCGCGCAAGCTACGAGCGTGTGGTGGAATGCCTGGCGCAACGCGATACCGCAGCGTCGGAAGCCGCCTGGCGCGAGGACCTGCAGGGCGCGGAGCCGCTGCTGCTGTTCGACGCCGCCGCGAAGGCTGCGCCGGTGCAGGAATACATGCTGCAACTGCCGGCATCGCTGACGGCGAAGCTGCAGGACGCATTGCGCAGCCGCGGCATCACGCTCAATGTGCTGATGCAGGCGGTCTGGGGACAGGTGCTGGGCATGATGGCGGGCCGCAGCGACGTGCTGTTCGGCAGCCCGGTGTCGGGGCGCCACGGCGGGATCGACGGCATCGAGGAGCAGGTCGGCCTCTTCCTCAACACGATCCCGGTCCGCACCCGCCTCGATGCGGCGCAGCCATTGTGGGACCAGCTGCCTGCGCTGCAGCGGCGCCATATCGCCTTGATGGAGCACGACGGCCTGGGACTGGCTGCGATCCAGCGCGCGGCCGGCGCGGCGGCCTTGTTCGACACGCTGCTGGTGGTGGAAAACTACCCGGACAACGGCTATCTGGCGCAGGAGCTGCCGGGATGCGACGGCTACCCGCTGCGCATCGGCGAAGTGGTCAACCGCGGCTACAGCCATTACCCGCTGGCCTTGCTGGTGCTGCCGGGCGAGCGCCTGACGCTGCTGGTCGAGCAGCGCGGCGCCGCCGTCGATGCCGCTGCGCTGGCACAGCGCGTGGCGCAAGTGCTGCGCACGGCGCTGGAAAGCCCGCAGCTGCCGTTGGCGCGTTACCCGCTGCTGACGCCCGGCGAGGCGCAGGCGCTGCTTGCCGCCAACGACACCAGCGTCGACCTGTCCGCGCTGACGCTGCGCGACGTGCTGGCCGCGCAGGTGCGGCGCACGCCCAACCGCCCGGCGCTGGCCGACGCGCGCTGCGCACTGGATTACGCCGAAATGCGGCGCCAGGTGTGCATCCTGGCAGCGCAACTGGTGCAGCAGGGCGTTGTGCCGGGCGACATCGTGGCGGTGGCGTTGCCGCGCTCGGTGCGCCTCAGCATCGCCATCATGGCCGTGATCGAAGCCGGCGCCGCCTACCTGCCGCTGGAACTGGGCTATCCCGCCGACCGCCTGGCCTACATGCTGTCCGACGCCGGGCCGCGCCTGCTGGTCACCGACGAGACCCACGCCGGACGCTTCGCATCGGCCGCCGCGCCGGTGCTGCGCTTTGACGAACTGGCGCAGGCCGGCGCGCCTGCGCCGCAGCTGGACGTCAGGATCACGCCGGCGCATCCGGCGTACGTGATCTACACCTCCGGCACCACCGGCCGGCCCAAGGGCACCATGGTGCCGCACCGGGCGATCTACAACCGTATCGCGTGGATGCAGTATGCATACCAGCTGCGCGAGGAAGATGTCGTGCTGCAGAAAACCCCTTGCGGCTTCGACGTCTCGGTGTGGGAATTCTTCTGGCCATTGATGCAGGGCGCCTGCCTGGTGCTGGCAGAGCCGGATGCGCATCGCGACCCTTCCGCGCTGGTGCAGGCTATCGAGCGGCATGGCGTCACCTGCCTGCATTTCGTACCGTCGATGCTGTCGGTGTTTGCCGGCCACCTGTCGGAGCTCGGTGAGCGCCGTTGCACCAGCCTGCGCCTGGTCTTCTGCAGCGGCGAAGCGCTTGGCAAGTCGCTGGCGCGCGAATTCGCGCAATACAGTTCGGCGGCACTGCACAACCTGTACGGCCCGACCGAAGCTGCGGTGGACGTCAGCTACATGCCCGCCTTTGGCGACATGGGGCAGGGCGGTGCTGGCGTGCCGATCGGGCGCCCGGTCTGGAACACCCAGCTGCGTGTGCTGGACCGCTGGCTGCGCCAGGTCCCGCCGGGCGCGGTCGGCGAGCTGTACCTGGGCGGCGTCCAGCTGGCCGACGGCTATATCGGCAAGCCGGGGCTGACCGCGGCGCGCTTCGTGGCCGACCCGTTCGTGGCCGGCGCCCGCCTGTACCGCACCGGCGACATCGTGCGCTGGCTGGAAGGCTGCATCGTGGAGTACCTGGGCCGCGCCGACGACCAGCTGAAGATCCGCGGCCAACGCATCGAGCTGGGCGAGATCGAGGCCGCGTTGCGCGAGCAGCCGGGCGTGGCCGAAGCAGCGGTGCAAGCCGCAGTGCTGGGCGGCGACAGCGGCGCTGCGGATGCGCGTCAATTGCTGGCCTATGTGGTCGCGGCGCCGGCCGCAGAACCGGATGGGGAGCAGCTGCGCAGCGCACTGGCGGCGCGCCTGCCGTCCCATATGGTGCCGGTGGCGGTGATGGCGCTGCCAGCCCTGCCGCTCAGCGCCAACGGCAAGCTCGATCGCAAGGCGCTGCCGCTGCCGGCACGCAGCGGCACGCCGGCCGGCCGGGCCCCGGCGCGCGGGCTGGAAGAACGGCTGGCCGAAGTGTTCGCGCGTGTGCTGGGGACCGGGGCGGTGGGCGCCGACGACGACTTTTTCGCCATTGGCGGGCATTCGCTGCTGGCCATGAAGCTGGCGGCGGAAGTGCGGCGCACGCTGCAGCGGCGCATCACGGTGGGCCAGGTCATGACGGCGCCGACGGTGGCGCGCCTGGCAGCCTTGTTGAACAGCCAGGGCATGGTCAACGATTTCGGCAACGACGGCTTTGACGAGGTGATCCAGCTGCGCCAGGGCGACGGGCCGCCGCTGATCTGCTTCTATCCGGGTTCCGGTTTCGCATGGCAGTACAGCGTGCTATCGCGCTATCTTGGCGGCGGCCGCGCCATCGTCGGCCTGCAGTCTCCCCGTCCCCATGGCCTGGTGGCTGCCAGCCGCGACATGGAAGCGCTGCTGGACCGGCAGGTGGAGATCGTGCGCGGCGTGCAGCAGCAGGGGCCGTACTACCTGCTGGGCTACTCGCTGGGCGGCACCGTCGCCTACGGCGTGGCCGAGCGCTTGCGGGCGCAAGGGGAGGAAGTCAGCTTCCTCGGACTGCTCGATACCTATCCGGCCGAGGTGCACGACTGGACCGATCCGCAAGGCGCCGAAGCGGCGCTGGGCGCGGAACGCGAACAGGAACGCCTGCTGGGCGATGCCTACGACGGCGAGACCGACGAAGTGCTGCGGCAGGAGAAGGCGGCCATGCTGGAGCAGGTCTTTGCCAACTACCGCGACGCAGTGCGCTTGCTGGCGCAAACGCGCACGCCGGACTATGACGGGCCGGTCACGCTGTTCATCGCCGGCCAGTCCTTGCCGGAGTATATCAGCCCGGTCGAGGCATGGCACCGGCATGTGACGGACCTGGAAGTGCACCACCTGGCGCACTGCTCGCACGAAAACATCCTGTCGCCGCAATCGCTGGAAACCCTTGGCCCGCTGCTGGACCGCGCCATCGGCAGCGCAGAGCAGCGGCTCCAGCTGCGCCAGCGGCGCAGCGCATGAACGAAGGAATGGAAATGAGCATGAAAATGTTGGTCGACCTTGGCCTGCTGCGGCGCAACCGCGACTTCCGCAGCGTCTTTATTGCCCGCACCATCTCGCTGCTGGGGCTTGGCATGCTGTCGGTGGCGGTGCCGATGCAGGTGTACGCGCTGACCGGCGACAGCCTGCAGGTGGGACTGGCGCTGGCGCTGGAAGGCGGCGGCATGTTTGCCGGGCTGTTGCTGGGCGGCGTGCTGGCCGACCGCTACGACCGCCGCAAGCTGATCCTGCTGGCGCGCGCCATCTGCGGCCTGGGCTTCGTCGGCTTGGCTGCCAATGCCTGGCTGCCGGCGCCGTCGCTGTGGGCGGTGTGCCTGCTGTCGGCCTGGGACGGCTTCTTCGGCGCCCTGGGCGTGACGGCGCTGCTGGCCTGCATGCCCGCCATCGTCGGCCGCGAAAACCTGATGCAGGCGCGCGCCATCAGCATGGTCTCGATGCGGCTGGCGACGGTGATTTCGCCGGCCATCGGCGGCGTCCTGATTGCCGCTGCCGGCGTGGGCTGGGCCTATGCCGTCGCCGCCGTCGGCACCGGCCTGACGCTGTTGCCTTTGCTGCGCCTGCCCGCCATGCTGCCGCAATATGCGAGCGATGAGCACCCGCTGCGCGCGCTGGCCGACGGGGTGCGCTTCCTGTCCACCAGCCCGGTGCTGGCCGCCACGGTGCTGGTCGGCACGCTGGTGACGCTGACCACGGCAGTGCGCGTGCTGTTCCCGGCCATGGCGCCGGGGGCGCTGGAACTGGGCCTGATGTATTCGGCGGTGTCGCTGGGCGCCACGCTGGGTGCGGTGGTCAGCGGCTGGACCGAGCGCCTGCAGCGCCCCGGCCGCGCCATGATCGGTGCTAGCCTGGCGGCATTCGCCTGCCTGATGCTGCTGGGCGTGCAGCCTGCGTTCCCCTTCGTGCTGGCGCTGCTGGCCTGTTTCGGCTACTGCGTGTCGATTGCGTCGCTGCTGCAGTACGGACTGGTGCAGGGCCATACGCCGGACCACTACCTGGGTCGCGTCAACGGCCTGTGGGCGGCGCAGGATGCGGCTGGCGATTCGCTGGCCACGATCGGCATCGGCTTGCTGGGCAAGCTGTTGTCGGCCACCGCCGGCATTTTCGTCCTGGGCGCCGCGGCGGGCGTGCTGGGCCTGGCCATGTTCGGCCTGTGCAAGCGGCTGCGCAACGTACCGCTCAACGATCCTGCCCTGCATGCTGCCTGAGAAACTGGATGCGCCGCTGCCGGCCGGCCTGAGCGTGTGGCGCGTGCGGCTCGATGGCGCGCTGGAGCCGGCATGGGCATTGCTGAACGGGGCCGAACGCGGGCGGGCGGAAGAATTTCGCGCACCTGCGGCGCTGCGCCGCTACGTGCTGGCACGTGCCGCCTTGCGCCGCCTGTTGGGCGAGTCGCTGGCATGCGCACCCGCGGAAGTGATGCTGCGCACCGGCCGCCACGGCAAGCCCGCGCTGGCCGGCGTGCAGGGGTTGTGGTTCAATGTATCGCATTCCGGCGACTATGCCTTGATCGCCTTGTCCAGCCAGGGACCGGTCGGGGTCGACATCGAAAGGCAGGACGAGCGCCTGTCGTGCGTGGAAGAGGAAGCGCTGACAGCACGCGAGCGCGCGGCGCCGATGAATTTCTTCACGCGCTGGGTTGGCAAGGAAGCGGTGTTGAAGGCGATCGGCGTAGGAATCGGGAAATACCTGAATGAACTGTCGGTGCTGGCGCTGGAACAAGGCCGCTACCGGCTGGCCTATGGCCGCTGGCCATGGCCAGGATTCGCCGCCGCCAGCTTGCCCGCGCCGCCAGGCTATGCGGCCGCAATCGCCTGGATCAGCGCGGAAAAGCCGGCCGCCGGCAGCTCGAGCGGCCCAGGCTGATTCAGAACTCCGCCCACGCGCCGGCGTCGTCCTTCACCACTGCGGCCTTGCTGCGGGCGCGCTGCGGAATGGTGTGCTGGCTGGGCGCCTGTTGCGGCAGTGCAGGGCGGGGTGTTGCCGTACGCTGGCTGGCCGGCTTGCCGGCATGGGCCGGTGCGCGCGGTGCGGCGGCCACGGCGATGGCGGCACTGGTTGCCGCCTTGTGCAAGGTGAATACCGCCACCAGTTCCGACAGCTGGCTGGCCTGCGACTGCAGCGATTCGGCTGCGGCGGCAGCCTCCTCCACCAGCGCGGCGTTCTGCTGGGTCACGTGGTCCATCTCCGAGATCGCCTGGTTGACCTGGTCGATGCCGGTCGATTGCTCGGCGCTGGCCGCCGATATGTCCGCCATGATGTCGCTCACGCTGGCGATGCTCGCCACCACTTCGTCCATGGTGCGGCCGGCCTGGTCCACCAGCTTGCTGCCGCTTTCCGCGCAGGCCACCGAGTTCTCGATCAGCGCCTTGATTTCCTTGGCCGCGCCTGCGGAGCGGTGCGCCAGCGTGCGCACTTCGTTGGCCACCACGGCAAAGCCGCGGCCCTGGTCGCCGGCACGCGCCGCTTCCACCGCGGCATTCAGGGCCAGGATATTGGTCTGGAAGGCGATGCCGTCGATCACCGAGATGATGTCCACCACGCGCTTCGAGGCCTCGTTGATGGAGCCCATGGTATCGACGACCTGCGCCACCACGGCGCCGCCGCGCGTCGCCACTTCCGATGCCGACGCGGCCAGCTGGTTGGCCTGGCGCGCATTGTCGGCGTTCTGGCGTACGGCGGAAGTCAGTTCCTCCATCGACGAAGCAGTTTCTTCCAGCGAGCCGGCCTGCTGCTCGGTGCGCGAGGACAGGTCCTGGTTGCCCACCGCGATCTGCTGGGTGGCAGTGGCAATGGTTTCCGTGCCGCTGCGCACCTGGCCCACGATCTGTGCCAGGCTGTCGCGCATGCGGCCCAGGGCGAACAGCATGCTGGACTTGTCGTTCGGCCTGGTGCGGATGTCGACCGACAGGTCGCCGCCGGCAATGCGTTCGGCAATCGCCGCGGCATCAGCCGGTTCGCCGCCCAGCTGGCGCAGCAGGCCGCGGGTGATCCACGCGCCCAGGCCAAGGCCCATCAATGCACTGCCCAGCACCAGCATGATCATGAAGTTGCGGCTGGACTGGTACAGGTCGACGGAGGCGCGTGCCGCTTCGGCAGCGTTCTTTTCCTTCATGCGCGCCAGTTCGGACATGCGGTCGTCAGCCGAGTTGGAAACGCTGGCCATCGAGCCCAGCACATAGTTGACCAGGTCACGGTTTTCCTGCAGTGGCTCGGCCCTGGCGCGGCGCATGGCTTCCTGCACGCCTTTGTCGTAGGCTTCCAGTTCGCTGTTCAGCTTGGCCAGCAATTCGCGCCCCTTGGGAGAAAAGAAGCGCTTGTCCGCTTCGGCCAGGTTGGCCCGCATCTCGCTGCGGCCGGTTTCGATGCGTGCCAGGTATTTGTCGCGTTCCTGCTCGCTGGATGCCAACAGCAAGCCGCGCAGCGAACGTCCGATGAACACCAGGTTGATATTGGCTTCCTTTATGTACGACAAGCCAAGCAACTCGCGCTCGTAGACGCGCTCGCCCATATCGTTCAACTTGCTCATGTTGACAATGCCGATGCCGGCCACCAGGGCGCCGACCAGGGCAATGATGGCAAAGCCGCTGAGCAAGCGGGTGCCGACTTTCATTCGGTTGAGGTTCATTGTTTGTCTCTCCACGGATTCGCGTTCAGGCAGCCAGCGGAAGCTGGGCGGAAGTAATGACAGGTGCAAGCAGCGTGGACAGGGCCGATTGGCGAGTTGCCATGTGGCGCGGCCGGGGGGCCGTGCAGCAACTACAGGAAGGAGTCTAGCGGCAAAAACGCGCGATAAATTCTCCAATTGTCACTGTGGAAGATTCGCGACAGTTGGGAACTGCGGCCGGCTGCTGTGGCCGGCCGCAGGGGAAGCGGGGCTTCTTAATAGCTTGCTATGGCGGCCGGCTGGCCGTTCCTGAAGCTGAAGATGGTCACTGGCGAGGACTTCATGTCGCCTTTGGCATCGAAGGCGTATGTGCCGGAGACGCCCTTGTAGCTGCCGGCGGAAATATCGGCGCCGACCTTGGCCGGGTCGATCGAATTCACCTTCTGCATCGAGGCTGCGTACATCAGCACGGCGTCGTAGTAGGCCGACGCATAGACGTCCGGTTCGGCATTGAAGCGCTTCTTGAATTTGGCCTTGAAGGCCGGGCCGGAAGCCGCTTTCTCCAGCAGCGCTCCGCCCTGTGCGCACAGGACATTGTCGCCGACGGCATCGCCGCCCAGCTTGCCCATTTCCGCGGTGCAGATGGTGTCGCCGCCCAGCAGCCTGGCCTGGATGCCCAGCTGCTTCATCTGGCGCGCCATCGGTGCGCCTTGCGGCGCGTAGCCGCCGAAGAATACGGCCTGGACGTTCTTCGATTTCAGCTTGGTCAGGATGGCGGTGAAGTCGACCGCCTTGTCGGTAGTGTATTCGTGCCCGGCGACCTGCAGGCCGGAAGCGCGTGCCTGCTTCTTGAATTCTTCCGCCAGGCCCTGCCCGAAGGCAGTGCGGTCGTCGATTACCGCGACATTCTTCACCTTCAGCTCATTGGCGGCGTACAGCGCCATCTTGGAGCCGAGCTGGGTGTCGCTGGCATTGATGCGAAAGATTCCCTTGTAACCTTGTTGTGTTAACTTCGGGTTGGTTGCTACCGGTGCGATCAGGGCGCCGGCTTCGTTATAGATGCGGGAAGCGGGAATGGCGACGCCGGAGTTGTACGGGCCGACCACGTATTTGACGCCGGCATCGGCCAGCTTCTGGGCGGCGGAAACGCCGGCTTTCGGGTCGCCCTGGTCGTCTTCCGACATCAGTTCGAATTTGAGTTTCTTGCCGCCGACGGTGATCGGCTTGGCGTTCAGTTCTTCGATGGCCAGGCGAGCGCCGTTTTCATTGTCCTTGCCGGAAAACGCTTGTGCGCCGGACAGCGGGCCGCTATGGCCGATCTTTACCACCATGTCCTGCGCGCAGGCGCCAGCGGCCATTGCCAGCAGCGCCGCTGCGCTTGCCGAGTGCTTCAGCTTCATCGAAGGGTCTCCCTTTGTTTGTCGATGGCGTGATTATCCACAATCCGGGCGGCGCGGCAAGCCGCAGCGCATCATGAAGCACGGGGAGGACTGGAGAGGGAGGCGCGCTTTTGCTGCTTGGCGAGGGCGGCGTTGATGCGGTCGATCAGGCCGGCGTCCTTGCCCTTGGAAATAGCGAAGTACTGCTGGTTCTCGGCCTGGACTGGGCGAGGCAGTACGCTGAGCGTCAGCCCCGGCGGCAACTGGAGTTCCCTGGCCAGAGGGGCAGCAAAGGCGCGCAACTCGGCTTCCACTTCTGCCGCATTCTGCCAGTCAGGCTGGAAAAGCAGCACAGCGTCCACTCGCTTCAACAGGAGGCGCCGCAGGCGTATGGTGCGCGATGGAATATCGTCTTCCACGCGAAACAGTTTGTTACGCGATTGTTCGAATTCTTCGCCGTATCCGTAGCCGTGGACGGCGCCGACGGTCTTGCCTTTCAGGTCGGCCAGTGATTCGAAAGGAAATGTGGCGTCGCTGCGGGTGACGATCCACAAGGTATTGCTGGCGACCGGTTCGCTGTAGTGCAGGTCGCGCAACCGATCGGAATTCTTGGGCAGGCCGAAAACCAGGCCGGCGCCATTGCGGGCATTGCGTTCGGCGCGCGCCCAGGGGTACATGCGGAGCTGGAACTTGACGCCGAGTTCGGCCTCAAGGAAAGCGAACAATTGTTGCTGCCAGGGGCGCAGCGCTTGCACCTTCCCATTCTGGTCCAGTGCTTCGCCGACAATCAGCGTGACCGGCTGCGGCTTGGCCCGGATGGGCAAGCCGAGGGCGCTGGCCAACAGCAGGGGACCGGTGCGCAGCAAGCGGCGGCGAGGCGTGGAAATCATGCATTTGATTATGCCGCCGGCTGGAAGGGAGGGGGAGCACGATACAGATCAGCTAGTGCGTGCCGACAACGTTCCGTTTGCTTTCAGGCATTATTGTCGATGCGGCTGCCGGGAGGCGGCGCTGCCGGCGTGCCTGGAGCCTGCGGCGCACCGGGCGCAGCCCGCCCGCCGCGTGCGCGCCCTGCCAGCGCTCCTTCGCCGGGCGTGCCGGCGCCCGCTGCGCCGCTGCCGGGACTGTTGCCCGGCTGCCCGCCCGCGCCGGCATGGCGGCCGGTAGCGGGCTCTGCTGCGCGCTGGACCGGGCGTGACTGGACCGGCGCGACGGGCGTGGTGGCGGGCACGGCCACCGGGGCGGGAACCGGTTCGATGGCCGGCGCCGCGGCGGGAGGACGTCCCGCTGCGGCGGCGATATCGCCGGTACGGTAGGCCGCCACAGCGGCGGCAATGGCGGGGTCGGCGGCTTGCAGGCGTTGGGCTTGCTGCGACGTGGGAGCGGCAGCGCGGCGCGCTGCCTCGGCAGCAAGGGCGGCGCGCTCGGCGGCTGCGCTCGCTTCCTGCGCGGCAGCGGCAGCAGCAGCGGCCGTGGCGGAGGTGCCTGCCGCGGTGGCGCCGGCCTGGCCGGCGCCCGCCGCCGGGCCTGGTCCTGGGCCGGCGGCAATGCCGCTTGCGCTTGCGCCGCTGACCTGTGGTCCTGCCGCGCTGATTGCTGCCTCCGGTGGGCGGATCGCGGTATTGCCGGGTGGGACGGCGCCAGGCGGTGCAGCCGGTGCACCAGCGACGGCCGGGTTGGGCGGGGCGGCCGGTGGCGCGATGGCAGCGTTGCTGGTCAGCGTGGCGGCAGCTTGCGCAGCGGCCTGGGCTTCACGCAATGCCTGGCGGCGAGCTTCGAGACGGTCTTCTGCTTGTTCGGTCGCCACATCGCGGGCGGCGCTCCTTGCCTGTTCCAGGCGCTGGGCGGTCAACCGGTCTTGCAGGGACAGGGCGTCGCTTGTCGCGGCTGCGCGGGTACGTTCGCTTTCTTCGGCAATGCGCCTGGCCTGTGCTGCAGAGGCATCTGCCTGGTCCTGTCGCGTACGTGCGGCGTTTGTCGCGGCTTGCTCGGCACGGAATTCTTGTGCGGCCACTGTCGCGGCCTGCTCGGGCGTCGGCGGGCCAGCGATCGTTGCTGTTGCGTTCGCGGCAGCACCAGCCTGGGCCGGTGATGGCGTTTCGCCTGCCGTCGCGCCAGCCGAACCGGCTGGTGCATTGCCGGCGGCAGTGCTGGCGGGCGCGGCATTCGCAGTGCTTGCTGCCTGCTGGCGGGCAAGTGCCAGTCGGGCGGCGATCAGTTCTTCCGTCTCGGCGGACTCTGCTTGCTCTGCGACCAGCCGGCGTGCGGTATCGAGACGGTCGGCCGCCGCGCGTTCGGCACGGGTGCGGCCGAGCTGGTTGGTTTCGGCCTCTTGCACGGCGGCGCGGCGCGCGGCGTCGAGGCGGTCGGCCAATGCCTGTGCGGCGAGGTCTTCTTCCCGGGTACTTTCCAATTGCCGCGTTTCCGCAGCCTGTGCCTCGGCGATACGCTGCTGCTGGGTATTTTCCAGCTGGTTGGCGGCCAGGGCCTCGCTGGCAACGCGGCGGGTTTCGGCCGCCTGTTCCGCCGCAATACGCTGCTGAGTTGCCAGGTCTGCCAGGTTGGGCGACGGTGTCGCTGCTGCATCGTCAGCGGCTGCCAGCGCCAGTGCGCCGGCGCCAGGCTGGGCAGCGGCAGCGGCAGCGTCGGCCACCGCGCCGACCGCTTCGCCGAGCCCGGCGATGGCACGTTGCGGCGCCGCGTTGAACGCCGCCGCCAGGGTGCCGTCGTCCGCCGACAGCGTGCCGCCGCTGGCGACGTTGATCCCGGCCTGCCCCAGCGCTGCCTGTTGCGATGTCAGCACGGCCGCCAGGGTGGCGGGGGCGTTGGCATTCATGTTCTCGACCACCTGCTGGGCCGCAGCTGCGAATGCCGCGGCATCGCCGCCTGATGCGGCCAGCTCGCGCAAGCGCCGCTGCGCCAGGACCAGGTTGGACAGGAACAGGCCAAGCGAGGACACCGAGGGCGTGGTATTGGCGGGCGCAGGCGTCGCCGAAGCCGGCGCCACACGGTCGCCCAGCGTTGCCGGCGTGACGGTGCTTGCGCTCGTGACAGGGTCGATAGGAATCACACGGCACCTTTCAACAGGGACAATCTCAGCTTGCCTGAAATCGCCGCCGCACATCGTTAGGTGGCGCACGGTGGATGCAAGCGTGCAGCCTTATCTTGACCCTTCCACTGCAACCTGAACGATAAGGAACCCGATCATGGACAACAACATCACCCGCAGCGACAACCCGGCCAAGGACTTGCGCGCCGGCATGCACAGCACGATTGACAAGGTGGCCGACAACATCACCAGCATCACCGACCAGGTGGGCGCCAAAGGCGACCAGTTGAATGCTGCCTACAAGCGCTTCGCCGAATCCGGACGCAACTACGTGCGCCAGAGCCCGGGCAAATCGCTGCTGGTTGCGCTGGCCGCAGGCTACGCTGTCTCCAAGCTGCTCGGTTCGCGCAAGCATTGAACCGGGGAGCGCGCCGTGCCCACGACCAAACCTGACCCGGCTAAACGCGGCGCCGGACTGGCCGCGCAATTTCCCTACAACGTCAACAAGGCTGCGGAGCATGGCGCGGGCGTTCCGCCTGCCGGCGCCACTGCCAGTCCAGCGGATCCGCTGGAGACAGCCGGCACCGCCAGCGAGGGCGCCGCATCGCCCAAGGCCGGGGCCGGCACGCCGCCGCAGGGCGACAATCCCAATAACGGACCGCTCGACCGGGTCCGTACCGATGCCGGCGGCCAGCCGCTCACGACCAACCAGGGCGTGCCGGTTGCCGACAACCAGAATTCCCTGAAGGCCGGCCTGCGCGGCCCCGCGCTGCTGGAAGACTTCATCCTGCGTGAGAAGATCACGCACTTCGACCACGAGCGCATTCCCGAACGTGTGGTGCATGCACGCGGCTCCGCAGCGCACGGCTACTTCGAGTGCTACCGCGAGCTGACGGAGCTGACGCGCGCCGCGCCGTTTGCCGCTGCGGGCAAGCGCACACCGGTTTTCGTGCGCTTCTCCACCGTGGCCGGTGAGCGCGGCTCGACCGATACCGCACGCGACGTGCGCGGCTTCGCCGTCAAGTTCTATACCGACGAAGGCAACTGGGACCTGGTCGGTAACAACATGCCTGTCTTCTTCATCCAGGACGCGATGAAATTCCCGGACCTGGTGCATGCGGTCAAGCCGGAGCCGCACAACGCCATGCCGCAGGCGGCCAGCGCGCATGACACATTCTGGGATTTCGTGTCGCTGATGCCGGAATCGATGCACATGCTGATGTGGCTGATGTCGGATCGCGCCATCCCGCGCAGCTTCCGCACCATGCAGGGCTTCGGCGTGCATACCTTCCGCATGGTCAATGCGGCGGGGCAGTCGCGCTTCGTCAAGTTCCACTGGCTGCCCAGGCAGGGTACCTATTCGCTCGTGTGGGACGAGGCCGTGCGCATTTCCGGCGCCGACCCCGATTTCCACCGCCGCGACCTGTGGGAGTCGATCGAAATGGGCGAATATCCGGAATGGGAGCTGGCGCTGCAAGTCTTCACAGAAGAAGTAGCGGCGGAATTCCCGTTCGACGTGCTCGACCCGACCAAGATCGTGCCGGAAGAACTGGTGCCGCTGCAGCCGGTCGGCCGCATGGTGCTGGACCGTAACCCCGACAACTTCTTCGCCGAGACGGAACAGGTGGCGTTCTGCGCCGCCCATGTCGTTCCGGGCATCGACTTCAGCAACGACCCGCTGCTGGCCGGACGCATCCACTCCTACGTGGACACCCAGATCAGCCGCCTGGGCGGGCCGAATTTCCATGAGATCCCGATCAATGCCCCGGTCGCGCAGGTGCACAACAACCAGCGCGACGGCATGCACCGCCAGGCCATTCATCGCGGCCGCGTAGCGTATGAACCGAACTCGCTGGGCGGAGGCTGCCCCTTCCAGGCCGGCCGCATGGGCTTCACGTCTTTCCCGGAACCGGTGCAGGAAGACAAGGTGCGCGGCAAGCCGGAACTGTTCGCCGACCATTACTCGCAGGCGCGCCTGTTCTGGCAAAGCCAGACGCCGGCCGAGCAGATGCACATCGCGCATGCCTTCAGCTTCGAATTAAGTAAGGTGCAGGTGCCAGCCATACGCGAACGCACCTTGTCCATGCTGGTCAACGTCGATGCGGCGCTGGCGGACATGGTGGCGCTGCGCCTGGGGACCAGGGTGCCGGATGCGCAGCCGATGGCCACGACGCGCGAGCTGCCCACCTACCAACCGTCGCCCGGGCTGTCGCTTCTGTCGCGGCCGGGGCAGGTGGGCATCCACGGCCGCAAGGTCGCGATCCTGATCGCGGCCGGCTGCGACGAGGCCATGGTCGATGCGCTGCAGGCCGGGCTGGAAGCGCAATGCGCGGTCACGCGCCTGGTGGCGCCCCACGTCGGCATGGTCGGCGGACTGGAGGCCGACATGTCGCTGGAGACCGGGCCGGCAGTGCTGTTCGATGCCGTGGTGGTGCCCGATGGCGATGCCGCGGCCGAAACCCTGGCGGCCAACGCGCTGGCAGTGGAGTTCGTGACGCTGCAATACCGCCACTGCAAGCCGCTGATGGTGGTGGGCGCGGGGGCGACGCTGCTGGCGGCAGCAGGAGTGCCGGCGACCTTGCCGGGCGGCGTGCCCGACCCGGGCCTGATAGGCACGGCGCCGGCCGACCTGCAGCCGGCCCTGGCGGCATTCATCGCAGCCCTGGCGGGGCCGCGCGTGTTCGACAGGGAGACCGACCCGCCGGCAGTGTAGTTGTAGGCAGCCGTTCTGCCTGGGTGTAGACTAATCCAATGGATGAGTATGCCCCACAAAAATGGCTGCCTCACGAGCGCCCGCTGCTGCCGGGCTCTCCCTCTACGCCGCTGCACTCGGCACCAAAGCGGCTGGCCTTCCTCCTGGTTGGGCTGATCGTCGCGCTGACCGGCGGACTCGGGAACGCGCTGGTCACGGTCAACCTAGTCTATGCCCAGGGCTCGCTGGGCGTGACCAGCGCGGAGATCCAATGGCTGCCGGCGGCCTACGTCATGGGCAATGTCTCCATGAACCTGTTGCTGGTGAAGTTCCGCCAGCAGTTTGGCCTGCGCCTGTTCACCGAACTGTTCCTGTTGCTGTATGCCGTGGTCACGGTGGCCCACCTGTTCGTGCACGGCCTGGCGTCGGCCATCGCGGTGCGTGCGGCGCACGGCATCAGCGGCGCCGCGCTGACGGTGCTGGGGCTGTACTATGTGCTGCAGGCCTTCCCGGCCCAGCACCGCTTGAAGGGTGTGGTGCTGGGCATCGGCTTTGCCCAATTGTCGCTGCCGCTGGCGCGCATCTTCTCTTCCGAACTGCTGTCCATCGCCGAATGGCGCGGCCTGTATTCTTTCGAGCTGGGCATGGCGCTGCTGTCCTTCGGCTGCGTGCTGCTGCTCAAGCTTCCTCCCGGCGACCGCGTGAAAGCGTTCGAGAAAATGGACTTCGTGACCTTTGCGCTGTTCGCGCCCGGCGTGGCCTTCCTGTGCGCCGTGCTGGCGCTGGGGCGCACGGTATGGTGGTTCGAGGCGCGCTGGATCGGCTGGGCCCTGGTCGCCTTCATCATCTTGTTCACGGCGGCGGTGGCAATCGAACATAACCGGCGCAAGCCCCTGCTCAATACGCGCTGGCTGACCACTGCCAGCATGACGCGCCTGGCGATCTCGGTGCTGCTGATCCGCGTGGTGCAGTCGGAGGCGGGCGGCGCGGTCGGCTTCCTGCAGGCGATCGGCTTGAACAACGACCAGATGCAAACCCTGTGGCTGGTGGCCCTGGCCGGGGCCACGCTGGGCATTCTCGCCAGTGCCCTGCTCATCGCGCCGCAGCGCCTGCAGCCGATGCTGATGTTCGCGCTGGCGCTAATGGCAGTGGGAGCGTGGATCGATTCGCAGGCCACCAGCCTGACGCGCCCGGAGCAGATGTATTTCAGCCAGTTCCTGCTGGCGTTCAGCGGCACGTTCTTCCTTGGGCCGATCTTCGTGTCGGGATTCGGTGCGGTGATCGCGCAGCCGTGCAACCTGATCAGCTTCTCGCTGATGTTTTCGATGACGCAGAACCTGGGCAGCCTGCTTGGCTCGGCGCTGGTGGGGACGTTCCAGGTGCTGCGTGAAAAATTCCATTCCAGCCAGCTGGTGGAGCACCTGACGCTGCAGGACCCGCAGGTAGCGTCGCGGGTGCAGGCGTTCGGCCTGCCGTCTCTGAGCGGGGCGGCGACCCGGGAGGCCAATATCCTGGCCTATAACGACGTCTTCCTGATGATCTTCTTTGTTGCTTGCGGCACGCTGGCGTGGATGGCGCTGCATTATGCGTGGCAGGTGTGCACGGCCACCCGTCCGGCGGCGCCGGCGCAGAATGCGCAGACTGGCATGGCGCAGGTTTCACTTTCCAATTCGGGGGCTCAATGAGCGCATCACCACCAGCAAACGAGACTCCCGCAACTGCGGCACCCGCCACCGCGCCTGCGCCTCCTGCGCCAGACCGGCGCGCACAGTGGCTGTCGGGCATTGGTTTCGCCCTGATCGCCTTGATTGGCGTACTGATCGTGCTGTACGCGTGGCGCCTGCCGCCCTTCACCAGTCCAGTGGTGTCGACCGAGAACGCCACGGTGCGCGGTCAGGTGACAGTCATAGGATCGCAACTGCCTGCTTATGTAGCGGACGTGAAGGTGCAGGACTTCCAGTTCGTGCACAAGGGCGACCTGCTGGTGGAACTGGATTCGCGCATTTACCGCCAGCGCTTCGAGCAGGCACAGGCCCAGTTGGCCGCGCAAAAGGCAGCACTGGCGAACTGGGAACAGTCGCGCGCCAGCGCCAGGGCCGGCATCGCCCTGCAGGAAGCCGTGCTGTCGAATGCGCAGGCGCAGGCGGCGCGTGCTTCGGCAGATTACGGGCGGGCGGAGCAACTGGTCGGCGACGGTTCGCTGTCGGTACGCGAGCAGGATGCGCAGCGAGCGGCGCGTGCGCAGGCGCTGGCGGCGGTAGCCCAGGCCAGGGCGAACGTGGATATCGCGCGCCAGCAGGCGCAATCCGTCACCGTGAATCGCGGCGCCCTGGAGGCGGCAGTGGCAAATGCGGAGGCGGCGCTGAAAGCAGCAAGCGTGGACCTGGACAATACACGCATCGTCGCACCGGCCGACGGGCAACTCGGACAGGTGAACGTGCGGCGTGGCGCGTATGTGGCCTCCGGTGCGCAGCTTATGGGCCTGGTGCCGCGTGAGATGTGGGTAATCGCCAACTTCAAGGAGACGCAGATGAACGCCGTGCAGGTGGGGCAGGGCGCAACCTTCAAGGTCGACGCGCTGGATGGCGCCACCCTGACCGGGCAGGTTGAGCGGATATCGCCTGCCACCGGTTCCGAGTTCGCCGTCCTGCCGGCAGATAACGCAACGGGCAACTTCGTCAAGATCTCGCAACGGATTCCCGTGCGGATCAGGATCGACCAGGGCCAGAAGCTGGCGCAACGCCTGCGGCCAGGGATGTCGGTCATCGTCAGCGTCGATACCTCCGCTGTCCTGAACGAGAAAGCAGCGGGAGCGCGGCCATGAAGCGTAGCGCTGCCGCATGCGTTGCCCTGGCGCTGGCCGGCTGCGCCGCGCGCATCCCCGCAGCGCTCGAACCGCAGCTGTCGGTCCCCGGGCAATGGCGCAGCCAGCCTCCCGCCACAACTGGGCCCGCATCACGGGCCCAGCTGGAGCGCGAGTGGTGGCAGGCGTACGGCGACCCGGCGCTGTCCGCCTTGGTGGATCGAGTGCTGGAGCACAATACGGACGCACGCCTGGCGCGTTTGCGCGTAGTGGAGTTCCGCGCGCGGCTGGCGGCGGCGGAGGCCAACCGGGCGCCGACGCTGGGCGCCACCTTGACGCCAGTGCGCACGCGCACACTGGCCTACAACGGCGTGCCCTACATCACCAACCTTTTTTCCGGCGAGTTCCAGGCGGCGTATGAAGTCGACTTGTGGGGGCGCCTGGCGCGTGCCAGCGAGGCGGCAGGGCAATCGCTGGCAGCCGAACAGGCCAACGCTGACGCCGCGCAACTGTCGGTGGCGGCGCTGGCTGCCAACGGCTACCTGCAACTGCGCGGGCTCGATGCCCAACTCGACTTGGCGCGCGCCACCCTGGACTTGCGCGAGCATTCGCGCCGGCTGGCGCAGCGGCAGTTCGAGACCGGCTATACCTCGCGCCTGGAATGGCTGCAGGCGCAAGCCGAGTACGAGGCCGCCGCCGAACAGATCCCGCAGTTGCAGCGGCAAATCAGCGACCAGGAAAACGCACTGTCCCTGCTGGCCGGCAGCAGCCCAGGTCCGGTCGCGCGCGGCAAGACCCTGGACGAACTGTCCCCGCCGGAAATACCGGTCGGCCTCCCATCAAGCTTGCTCCAGCGGCGTCCCGACATCGCGCGCGCCGCGCACAATCTGGCGGCAGCGAAGGCCGGGGTGCGGGCGACCAGCGAGCAATTGCTGCCGGCCTTCCGCCTTACCGCTACCGGCGGCATGCAATCGCCGGATTTCAGCAAGTTCCTGCACGATCCGACCTTCCTGTGGCGCGTAGGCGCAGGCATGACCGCGCCAATCTGGGATGGCGGCCGCGTGCAGGCGCAGACCGATGCCGCCGCCGCCCAGCGCGACCAATCGCTGGTGGCCTACGAGCAGACGGTGCGCGCGGCGCTGGTGGAAGTGGAGAACAGCCTGACGGCCTTGCAGCGTTTGCAGGAGCAGTCGGTACAGAATGACGCGCGCCGCGCCACGGCGGCCGAAACGCTGCGCATTGCGCGCAACCGCTACCGCAATGGCTACGCCTCCTACCTGGAAGAACTGGATGCGCAACGCACGCTGTTCAACGCCGACGTGACGCGCCTTCAGTTGCGCAGCCGCGTGCTAGGCGCCAGCGTGGACCTGTACCGCGCACTGGGCGGCGGCTGGGCGGCCGACTAAGGCGCATGCCCGCTGGCGCTTTTCGCAACGGTGATGGCCCACCACGGTCCGTTTGTCTGCCCCAGTTGCGCTGCCCAATACCAGGCCGAGACGTCGCTCCACTGCCCGCCGTGGCCATCGGTAATCCGTTCGTGCACTTCAAGCTTCTGCGCTCCGCGGGACGCGATGAAGCCCGACCAGCGCTCGTTTCCGACGATCTTGACGGGCCGCATGGCGAGCTCGTAGCCATTCGCCTTGAAGCAGTCGCTGCTTGCATGCAGCTTGCGCGTGCCCCGGTCCACCCAACGGATGACGATTTCGCGCTCGCCATCGCTGAATCGGCCTACGCGTCCAGGGAAGTTCTGCTGGAAACGCGCTTCGATCGGCGTGAGGGGAAGCGGCGAAAGCGGCTTGCCTTCAAAGCTGGCGGGCCATCCTGGAAAGCCGGCCATGACGCGGGAGCTTGCACCGCTTTCGACGCACGCGGGCGCGAGCGCGGCCAAAACGCACAAGCCTGCGAACGCCATGGCGGCTAACGGTCTCATGGAGCACTCCTGCCCATGCGATGGGTCATGAACAGGATTGCCGCGCCCGCGCCGGCAAAGCTGACGATGCCGATGGCGCCATGCGCCGCCTGCTGCAGGTGCACGATGCCGGTTTCCACGTAGAACAGCGCCGAAGCGCGGAGTGCATTGGCCGCAACGACCACGACGACTGCCAGCGTCAGCGCCGCAGCCGTGGGTAGCGATGCAAGGCGCTTGGCTCCTGCCGCGGCGCTTGCCAGGAGCAGGCCTGTCCACAGCATTTTCACTCCGCTGCATGGTGCGTCGATCGACACCAGCTGTCCATGCCATGCCAGCATGGCGCCCTCGCGCGTTACGAGGACGCCGTTCATGCGCAGCAGGAAAACCGAGACGTCGCCGGCGAGAACCCGCAGCGGATATCCCAGGTAGAACTGCAAGGTTGCGGCGAACGGCAATGCAAGGATGCAAAGCGAGAACAGGGCTACGTCAAATCGCTTGCCCAGCCTGGCGCTGCTGGCCAGCGCAGTGATTGCCGCCGCAAGGATCAACGAACGCGCCGGCACAGGTACCTTGCAAATGGTGGCGGCGAGATAGACGGCAAGGCATGCGCACGGCAGCAGCAGCGGACGTGCCAGGGTTTGCTGCGCCGGCGCAAAGGCTACGACGGCTGCGGCGGCCGCCGCGGCCAGCAAGCCTGCACTGTCGTTCGAACCGTCCAGCGTGCCCGTGGCGAACCAGAGCAGGACCGGCCAGCACGCCAGGCACAATGCGGCCAGCAGCAGGGGAAATGGCGCCGGCTTCATTGCGGCCTGAGGCGGCGGTGCCACGCCAGCATGAGGGTCGCCACCAGGATCATCGCCCAGGTTTCCGGCTCAGGGATAGTCGGCACGCTGCCCGGCGGTACGGGCTCCAGGCCGGCATCCTTGTATTGCTCGCGCGTTTCCAGCACCACGGCGCCGGTGACGGGGGTAACCAACTGGTAGCGTACGGCCAGGCTGACGGCATCCGCTTTCCGGGACGAGGCTGCGCTCATTGCGGCGACTTCGTTTGCCGCCCACAGCCGCACCAGGTGCTGCGAGGTTTGGCTCGATTGTGGCATGCCACCGCCGCTGCGTCGCTCGCGCAACAGGACCGTGCGCCTGGCTCCGGGCGCCCATTGTGCAAACAGCTTGCCGAGATCTTCGGCCAGGTTGCCGAAGCTTGCTACCGCGCTTGCTCCCTCGAGCTGCTGCGCTATCACGTTTGGTCCCCGTTCCACGGCCAGGTCATACAGGGCGACCTGGCTTGCCCTGCGTTCCAGCCGCTGCTGCAAGGCGCCCGTTGACTGGGATGCCAGCGGCTGGGCGCCATGGATCCATACAATCGCTCCGCGCGACGACATGGCGGCCCAGTCCCACGCCATACCCAGTGCTTCGCTGTTATCGCGTCCGCCGGCGAAGTCCAGCTTGCCGATGTACTGGCGCGTAAGTAGCGAGTTGGTGCCGTCATGGAGGAACAGCGACGGTGTCTCGTCCCCGGCAAACACCACGGCCATCTCGATGTTTCGCGGGAAGGAAGCCAGGGCCTCAAGCAGTTGATGCTTCCGTTGCAGCATTGAGGCCGAGCCGTCGATGACGATGGCCACCCGCTGCGGCGGAATGGCGGTGGCTTCGCTGACTTCCTGGACGACGTTCTTGCCGTCTCCGCCTTTCTCATCGGTGCTCCATGCCAGCGCTGCCGGCCGCGCGCCTGGCACCCAGACCGTATGCATTGGATGCGCCGGCAAGGGTTCGGCCAGTTCGCCGCGTACGGCAAAGATGCCGCGTGGGCCTGCCTGGGCTCTTAACCCGGGGCTGCCTTTCAACGGTGCGGCTGACTCGAACCATACGGCGTGGCGCAAGTCCGGCGCCAGGTCGAAGTTGCGTTCACTGAAGGCCGGCAACCGGAGATGCATTGCTTGCTGGCCTTGAGTCACCAGGGGAATGGTGATGCCGAGGCGGATTTTCATGTCGCCGGATGGGGGGATTGGAAACAGCTGCACCAGAATCCGGTCATCCCCCGCCGTGGTGACCAGCAGCGGATCACGGTTTTTTCTGACCACTTTCGCGTAGGCTTCGCGTACCTGCGCGCGGGCTCCGAAAGCGGCCTCGCGCTCCTCTCCGTCAATCCACAGCGTTGCGCGCGACACGACGCCGCCCGGCGGCAGGACTACTTCGGCCCGGCCTTCCTGCGGGCTGGGCGACTTGTTGTGAAACTCCATGGTCCATTCCATGTAGCCCAGCGCGGCATTGGCGTCAATCGATCCATCCATGCGCGAGGCTGCCAGCGCGACGTCGTTGACGCGCTGGCCGACATCGGCATTTCCCAGGCCATCGTCGAATGTGCGCTCCCACTCGCGCATCGAGCGGTGAACAGGGGCGGGGCGGGAGTTGAATACCGTTCCCGTCACCTGGTAGAAGACGGTCCGGGCACGCTGCGGGTCGGCTTCCGCCTGGCTTGTGAACAGGGTGCCGAGCAGGTCGGTCGCCTGTGCGCCCTGGCGGTAGCAAAGGCGCAGCATCAAGTCCTCATCGCCCACTTTGCGTAAGAGCCGGATGCCGCGCAAGCGAATTTCGGCGGAATCCGACGCAGCCATCTGCATGCCGATCCTTGTCATGGTGGACGGGGCATCAATCACCAGCAGTACCAGGAATGCGAGCGCAATGCCTTGCCACAGCTTGCCAGGCGATTGTCCGCTTCCAGCCCTCAATGCCTTTCGGGAGAATACGACGCATGCCACGGCAAACATCGGCGAGAGGCCAAGCAGGCCGATGCCGAGCGCGATGACCGCGAATGCCGCAATGGGGGATATCGGTAGGAATACCAGGCTGTAAAACACGGCAACGCCGGCGGAGAATGCATGCAAAAGGGCCCAGCGCGGTGGTAATGCCGCGCCGCGCCTCAATGCGAGCAATAGCCGTACGTTTGCCAATGGAATGGTGGCGTACAAGGCGAAGTGAATCGGCGTCGGAAGGGGATCGAAGAAGATCTGGCGGCACATGCCGGTGATTGACTCAAACAGCAGCGCGGCGATGGGCAGGGCGACCCCGAACAGTGCGACAAACGCGATAGTCCCGTTTGCCGGCCGGCCTGCTACGGCGGAATTTGTTGGCATTGCGCTTCCATGGTGGATGGTGGAAGCGCAATTGTGAATGCCGATTATGCGTTGATTATGTGTTTCCTGTGAAGCTGCGTGATGCTCAGGAACCGTCCTTCCGCTCATGCAGCAGGTGACCGTGAACTTCAGCGGTCAGCTTGTCGATGCGCTCGACCAGCTCCTTGGTGGTCTGGGTCAGTTCAGTATTCTGGCGAAGCAGCTCCATCATCTGCGCTGTGTGGCGGGCCGCCTGCTGTGCCAGCGCCTCGCGGTGGCGCGCGTCGGCATCGTTGTGGGCCTTGTCCCGTTCGGCCTGGCGCGTTTGCGCGAGAAGGATCAGCGGCGCCGCGTAAGCTGCCTGCAGGCTGAACGCAAGGTTCAGCAGGATGAAGGGGTAGCGGTCGAAACGCGTGAGGCCCCAGATGTTCGCACCGATCCACACCGCCACGATGACAGTCTGCGCCCCGAGGAACAGCGGCGTGCCGAAGAAGCGGGCGAACGCTTCGGCCTTGAGGCCGAAGGTGTCCGCGCCAAAGGTCTTGCTCAGGTGTTCATGTTCGCGATGAAAGCGCAGGTGGTCGCTGTCGTGGCCTGGCTGGCTGCTCATGATCAGTCGATCGGGATAAAGAGTTCGCAGGCGAATTCGCCCGTTTGCGGGTCGGCTCGAAAATCTGCGGCATAACGTTCGAAGCAGGGGCCGGGGCGGCCTTTCAAGCCCGCCTCGGGCAAGCCCCGTGAATAGAATTCATGCCACGCGTCGCCAATACCGCCTGCCGGGCCATAATAGTCCGCCACGGCATAGCGCCCGCCGGGAATGGTTGCCAGCGCCGCTGGCGGCGGCGCCGGGTCGTCATGCCCGACTTCGACGCAGGCGTCGTAGCGGCACTTCTCTGGCGGAGTATTGCCGGGATCATCCAGCGCCACGCCGTAGGTGACGCGTCCCATCAGGCCGTTGGACTGCATCCACGGCGCCACCACGTCGCGCCAGAAATCGCCCAGGGCCGGGCCAAAGGGCCCGGTGTGGCGCAGGCAGGCAACGCGGGCCGGTTCTATTTCTACGGTGCGGACTTTCATGGCAGGCTCCTCATTCGGCGACGGGCGCCGGTGCATGCTTGTGCGGCTTGCGGACCTTATGCACGATGCGCTTGATCAGGTGTTCGGCATCGTCCACATAGGTGAACACGGCCGGCACCACCAGCAGCGACAGCAGGGTGGAAGTAATCAGGCCGCCGATCACGGCAATCGCCATCGGCGAGCGGAAGCTCGGGTCGGCGCCCCAGCCCATGGCCAGCGGCATCATGCCGGCGCCCATGGCGATGGTGGTCATCAGGATCGGGCGGCTGCGCTTGTGGCAGGCGTCGACCAGCGCATCGAAGCGGCTCATGCCTTCGGCGCGCGCCAGGATGGCATAGTCGACCAGCAGGATCGAGTTCTTGGTCACGATCCCCATCAGCATGATCAGGCCGATCATGGATGGCATCGACAGCGCTTTCTGCGTCACCAGCAGCGCCACGAAGGCGCCGCCGATCGACAGCGGCAGCGCGGCAAGAATGGTCAGCGGCTGCAGGAAATCGTGGAACAGGAGCACCAGTACGCCGTAGATGCACAGCACGCCGATCAGCATGGCGATGCCGAAACTGGCGAACAGGTTCTGCATTTCCTGCGTGTCGCCCAGCTCGGCGCGGGTCACGGTTGGCGGCAGGTTCTTCATCGACGGCAGCTGGCGTGCCTCTTCATCCAGTTCGCCCAGCGAGCGGCTGCCCAGCTCCACATCCAGCGTCACGTTGCGGCTGCGGTTCAGGCGGTCGATCTGGGCCGGGCCGGAGTCCATGGTGATGGTCGCCACATTGGCCAGCATCACAGGGCCATTGCGGCCGGGGACTGTCAGGCGGCCGATGGCATCCAGGTCGGCGCGTACGCTGTCCGGCAGCTTGACGCGGATCGGCACCTGGCGTTCGGCCAGGTTCATCTTGGTCAGTTCGAAGTCGTAGTCGCCCGCGGTGGCCACGCGCACCGTTTCGCCGATGGCATTGGCGGTCACGCCCAGGTCGGCCGCCCTGGCAAAGTCGGGGCGCACGATGATTTCCGGACGCACCAGCGAAGCGCTCGAGGTGACATTGCCTATGCCGTGCAGGGTGCGCAGGTCGCGCTCCACCTTGCGCGCCGAGTCGATCAGCGCCACCGGGTCTTCCGAACGCAGCACGAGCTGCATCTTCACGCCGGTATCCGGCGGGCCGACGGTGAAGCGCGCGCCCGGCAGGGCGGACAGCTTTTCGCGGATCATGTCGTCGATCTGGGGCATCGACTCCTTGCGGTCGTTGCGGTGCCTGGTCGTGATGGTCAGGACGGCGCGGCGCGCTTCGGCCGCGGCGCCGGGTGCAAAGGCGTCGCCGGAAGAGCCTCCGCCGATGGAGCTGAATACGTTGGTGACCGGCTTGACTTCCATGATGGCCAGGCGGGCGCGCTCGGCGATGGCGCGCGTTTCAGCCAGCGTGGAGCCGGGCGGCAGTTCCAGGTTGACCATGGTCTGGCCGCGGTCGGCCGGCGGCACGAAGCCGGTCGGCAGCAGGCCCACCAGCATGATCGATCCGACAAAGAAGGCGCCTGCGGCCAGCGCGGTCTTGCCGCGATTATCCAGGCACCAGCGCATGGTCTTCATATAGCGCTGCATGATCCAGCCGTCTTCCTGCTGCGGCTTGTCGGTCTGCTTCAGCAGGTGGGCCGCCATCATCGGCGTCAGCAAGCGCGCCACGACCAGCGACGCCAGCACCGCCAGCACGGCGGCCCAGCCGAACTGCTTGAAGAACTTGCCGGGAATGCCGCCCATGAAGGCGGTCGGCAGGAATACGGCAACCAGGGCAAAGGTGGTGGCGATCACCGCCATGCCGATTTCGTCGGCCGCTTCAAGGGCGGCCTGCATCGGCGTTTTACCCATGTGCAGGTGGCGCTCGATGTTTTCGATTTCCACGATCGCGTCGTCCACCAGCACGCCGACCACCAGGGCCAGCGACAGCAGGGTCACGGTGTTCAGCGTGAAGCCCATCCAGTACATGCCGAGGAAGGCCGGCAGCACCGACAGCGGCAGCGCCGAAGCGGCTACCAGCGTGGCGCGCCAGTCGCGCAGGAACCACCACACCACCAGCACGGCCAGGATGGCGCCTTCGTACAGCAGTTCCATCGAGCCGTCGAAGTTCTCGGCAACCGGCTCGGCATTGTCGATCGATTGCGTGATGTCGATGGTCGGATGCGCCTTGCGCAATTGCTCCACTGCCGCGCGCGCATCGGCGGCGACCTGGGTTTCGCTGGCACCCTTGGTACGGAAGATTTCGAAGGCGACGACCTTCTTGCCGTCCTGCGTCGCCTCCGAGCGCGGTTCGGCAATGGTGTCGGTCACGTCGGCCACCTGATCGAGGCGGATGTGGCGCCCATCGCCCAGCGGGATATCCATCTGCGAAAGTTCCTGCGCGCTTTTCACGGTCGCGATGGTGCGCACAGATTGCTCGGCGCCGCTGACGTCGCCGCGCCCGCCCGGCGCTTCCTTCTGCACCTGGCGCAGCATGCGCGACACGTCCAGCGCGGACACGCGCAGGGCCGCCATGCGTTCGTCATCCAGCTCGACGCGGATTTCCCGGCTCACGCCGCCGACGCGCTTGACGGCGCCGACGCCGGGCACCGACAGCAGCTTCTTGGCCACGGTATTGTCCACATACCAGCTCAGGTCCGCATCGTCGATCTTCGTTCCTTGCTTCGGCGTGACGGTGAAGGCCAGGATCACGCGGCCTGCGGTGGACACCTTGCTGACCACCGGGTCGCGCATTTCGCCGGGCATGTCGGCGCGCACCTGGGTGACGGCGTCGCGCACTTCGTTGACTGCGTCGGACAGGTTCTTCTCGAGAATGAACTCAACGGTGATGGTGGCGGTGCCGTCCAGCACCTTGGCGTAGATGTTCTTCACGCCTTGCAGCGTGGCGACCGAATCCTCGATCTTGCGCGCCACTTCGGTTTCCAGCTGGGCCGGCGCGGCGCCGGGCAGCGAGGCGGAAACGGTGACGATCGGCAGTTCGATGTCCGGGAAGTCCTGCACCGGGTTGGCGCGGTAGGCCATCCAGCCTGCCAGCGACAGCAGGATGAACAGCATGATCGCCGGAACCGGGTGCTTGATTGAGAGGGCGGAAAAGTTCACGGCGCCTCCTTAGCGTGCCGGCTTGACCGCCGCAGCGGCTTGCGCCGGCGCGCCGGTATTGCGTACCAGGTCGCCGTCGTTCAGGAAACCTGCGCCGGCAGCCACGATCTGCGCATCGGGCGCCAGCCCGGACAGCACTTCAATGCGGTCGCCGATGCGGCGGCCCGGCTGCACCTTGACCTGGCTCACGCGCTGGTCCTGGTTCAGGCGGAAGACGTAGCTGAAGCCATCGCGCACGGTAATCGCCTGCTGCGGCACGGTCAGCGCATCGGATGCGCCAAGCTCGAACTGGCCGGTGGCGAACATGCCGGCCTTGAACGGCGCCTGCTTGCCGTTATTCGGCGGCAGGTCGACATAGACCAGGGCGGAACGGGTCTGCGGGTCGATGGTCGGCGCCACCATGCGCACCTTGCCGGTCAGTTCACTGCCATTGGCGGCCTTGACGACGGCATTGCCGCCAATCCTGATGTTGCGCAGGTCGGCGGCCGTGACTTCGGCGCGCCATTCCAGGCGTCCCTGGCGGATCATGCGAAACAGCTCTGTTCCCGGGCCGGCGACGGCGCCGACGGTGGCGCTGCGGGCCGAGATCACGCCCGCGTCGGGCGCGACCACCCTGGTGTAGCGCAGGCGCAGTTCGGCCGACGCCAGCATGGCCTTGGCGGAGGCGGCGCGCGCCTGGGCCGTGGCTTCGGCGGTGGTGTACTGGCTGATCTGCTGGGCGCTCAGGGCGCCGGTGTCCTGGATCGAGCGTGCGCGCTCGGCATTGGCCTTCGCTTCCGCGGCGGCAGCTTCGGCTTCCATCAAGGCGGCCTTGGCTTGCGCCACTTCGGCCTGCGGGGTTTCCGGCGCGAACACGGCCAGTACTTCGCCCTTGGTGACGACGTCGCCCACGTTGACTTTGACGTCCGACAGGCGCAGGCCGTTCGATTCGCTGCTGATGATTGCCTCTTGCCAGGCGGCGACGTTGCCGTTGGCGGTCAGGCGGATCGGCAGGCTGGTTTTCTGAGGGCGGACGGTCGTGACGGTCAGCGATGGCTTGGCGGCGGCAGGCTTCTTGTCTTCGGCCATGGCGCAGGGCGCCTGGGCCAGGGCGGCAAGGGCAGTAGCAACTGCCAGGGCGGCGACAGCGGAGGGAGTGCGGTGCAGTGGTTTCATAGTTTGTCCAATCTTATTGCGCGGCAGGTGCGGCCCAGCCGCCGCCTGCTGCACGGTACAGGGCGATCCAGGCGGCGCTGCGTTCGCGCTGCAGGTTCACCACTGTGTTTTCTGCGGCCAGCCGCGTACGGCGGGCGTCTTCCAGTTCAAGCAGGCTGGCCAGCCCGTTCTTGTAGCGTTCTTCGGTCGCGGTGAAGAAGCTGCGATAGCCGTCCAGCGCGGTTTGCGCATCCTCGGCACGCTCCTGCGTGCTTTGCAGCGCCACCAGCGCCTGTTCAACCTCCGACACTGCCTGGCGCACGCTGGCCTTGTAGCTCGATACGGCTGCGTCATAGCGGGCGCGGGAAGCTTCCACATTGGCGCGGCGCACGCCCCAGTCGATGATCGGCAGGGTCATTTGCAGGGGGCCGATGGTCCACACGTTGGCGGTGATGTCCTGGCCGCCGGCATGCAGGCGGCCGCGCCCGATGGAGCCGGAAAGGCCCAGGCGCGGCAGGCGCTCGGCGCGCGCGCTGGCGACGTCGTAGCTGGCAGCAGCCACTTCGCGCTCGGCGTTGAACACGTCCGGACGCTGCGCCAGCACCTGGGCCGGCACCGTATCGATAGCGACGCCGGCTTCCGGCGACAGCACGGCATCGGCTGCGCTGTCGCCCAGGCGCGCGCGCAGCTCCGGTTCCGCGATGGCGGTCAGCGCCACCAGCACTTTCAGTTCGCTGTCGCAGGCGGCGCGCTGGGCCACCGCGCGGTTATTGCCGTCGGCGGCGCTGGCGCGGGCCAGGGCATTGGCGGAGGGCGACTGGAAGCCGGCCTTGGTGGTGATGTCGGTCAGGCGCGCGGTATGGGCGCGCGAGGCGGCATCCATGCGGGCAACGTCCAGCAGCTTTTCGCAGGCGCGCAGGCTGTAATACTGGTTGGCCGTTTCGGCCGCCACGCTGACGCGGGCTTCGTGCCAGCCCGCCTGCGCGCCCTCGTGGCGCGCGATGGCAGCGTTGCGGCGCGCGCGGCCGCCGCCGAACAGGTCGATCTCCCACTGGGCCTGGGCCAGCAGCTGGGTGGTGGTATTGGTAGGAGCGCTGGCGGACTGCTGGCTCATGCGGGTGGAGGTCAGTACACCGGTCAGCGAAGGTGCGAGGGCGGCGCCGGCGGCGGTGCGCTCGGCGCTGGCTGCTGCGAAGCGCGCCTGGGCGCTGGCGATGGTGGGACTGGCCGCCTGTGCGGCCTCGATCAACTGCACCAGCAGCGGATCGGACTGGCGCTGCCACCAATTGGCCAGTTCACCGGTACTGCCGTTATGGGGCAGGGGGGCCTGCCATTGTTGCGGCGCATCCGCCGCGACCTTGTTCGCCGGTCCGGTGATGCCGCAGGCGCTGAGCGCCAGCATGGCCGCCACCGATAGCGGGACCTGATATCTCTTCATGCCGTCCTTTCAATTTGCGCAACGTGAATTAGAGCATACAAATCAAACAATTAACATCCTGATACAAAGGAGTCTTTGCCCTCAATCCGGCGGCTAGCGTATAAAGAAAGTCCTGTAGATCATTGTATTGAGACGACATCATGCGAAGCTGGATACTCGGCGCCGTGCTTGCGGCGCTCCCCCAGGCCGCCCTGTGGGCTGCGCCACTGGCCGGCGAGCAGGCAGCTGTCCATGTGCTGAACCGGCTGGCATATGGACCGCGGCCCGGCGATATCGAGCGGGTGCGCCAGTCCGGCGTGCAAGCTTATATTGATGAGCAACTCACCCCGCCGGCCTTGCCTGGTGCGTTAGCCCAGCGGCTGGACAGGCTGGAAACGCTGAAAATGAGCGCGGGCGATGCGCTGGAACGATTCCAGGAAGCACGCAGCGGCGACCAGGGCGAGCGCCGGGAAGTGGTGCAGCAGATGGCGTCCGAGGCAGCCGAAGCCCGCCTGCTGCGCGCCATCGAAAGCCCGCGCCAGCTGGAAGAGGTGATGGTTGACTTCTGGTATAACCACTTCAACGTATTTTCAGGCAAAGGCCAGGACCGCGCCCTGGTGGCCAGCTACGAGCGCGATGCGATCCGTCCCTACGTGTTTGGCTCCTTCCGCCAGATGCTCGGCGCCACGGCCCATCATCCAGCCATGCTGTTCTACCTGGATAACTGGGTCTCGAAGGCTGGCGGCCTGAATGAAAACTACGCCCGCGAGCTGATGGAGCTGCACACCCTGGGCGTGGACGGCGGCTATACCCAGAAAGACGTGACCGAGCTCGCGCGCATGCTGACCGGCTGGACCTACCGCCCCAAGCGCGACGCCCAGTTCGCCTTCGATCCGCGCCGCCACGATAACGGCGCCAAGACCTGGCTGGGCAAGCCGGTCACCGCGCGCGGGGAAGCGGAAGGCGAGTATGCGCTGGACGTGCTGGCGACGCACCCCGCGACCGCGCGCCATGTCAGCAGCAAGCTGGCGCAGTACTTCGTGGCCGACCAGCCGCCGCCCGCGCTGGTGGAGCGCTTGGCGCAAAGCTGGATCGCCAGCAAGGGCGATATCCGCACCGTGCTGCGCACCCTGTTCTCCAGCCCGGAGTTCATGGACCAGCAATATGCCGGCGCCAAGTTCAAGACGCCCTACCAGTACGTGGTATCCGCCTCGCGCGCCGCTGCCATGCCGATGCCCGAAGTGAAGCCGCTGGTCGGCATCCTGAACCGGCTCGGCATGCCCCTGTACGGCTGCCAGACGCCGGATGGCTACAAGAACACCGAAGGCGCCTGGCTGAACCCGGATGGCCTGAGCCGCCGCATCAGCTACGCGCTGTCATTTTCCAACGGCGCCGATGCCGACAAGGTGCAGGAAGCATTAGGCGCCTCGGTGTCGAAACAGACTGCCGCCATCGTCGCCGACAGCAATGAACGCCTGCGCGCCGCCATGCTGCTCGGCAGCCCCGACTTCATGCAACGCTAACGGAGCGCGCCATGCAACGACGCCAATTCCTGAACGCCTTTGCCGCCAGCGCCGGCCTGATGCTGCCGCTCAGCCCCCATGCCTGGGCAGCGACCATGGCCCCCGGCAGCAGCTCGCCCACCGCGAAAAAACTGATCGTCGTCATGCTGCGCGGCGCGGTGGACGGCCTGAACGTGGTGGCGCCGGTGGCCGACCCCGAATATGCCCGCCTGCGCCCGAATATTGCGCTGGCCAGGCCGGGCGCCGAGGACGGCGCGCTGAACCTGGACGGCTACTTTGGCCTGCATCCGGCGCTGGCGCCCTTGATGCCGCTGTGGGAGCAGAAAAAGCTGGCCTTCGTGCACGCCAGCGGCTCGCCGGATGCGAGCCGGTCCCACTTCGATGCGCAAGACTATATGGAGTCCGCCACGCCGGGCGTGAAGAGCACGCAGGATGGCTGGATGAACCGCCTGCTTGGCAGCCTGCCGGGCGACACCACGCCGACGCGGGCGCTCAGCATCGGCCCGGTCATGCCGCGCGTGCTGTCCGGCGCGCAGCCGGCCACCAACCTTGCCAATGGCGCGGCCGGAACCCGCTCCACGCCGCTCGACCGGCCGCAGATCGCCAAGGCTTTCGACGCGCTGTACGCCGGCAATGAACGCTACGGCAAAGTGTACCAGGCCGGGCGCAAGGCCCATGAGGAAGTGATGGCCGCTGCCAACGGCGGCATGATGTCCGAGATGCAGGCGGCCGATAACGGCGCGCCGCTGCCGAACGGCTTTCCTGACGATGCCGGCCGGCTTGCCACGCTGATGCGCAACAACCCCAACATCCAGCTCGCCTTCGTTGCGCTGGGCGGCTGGGACACGCATGCCAACCAGGGTGCCGGCACCGGGCAACTGGCCAACCGCCTGCAGCCGCTGGGGCAGGGATTGGCGACGCTGGCGCAGCGCCTTGGCCCCTTGTTCGACGATACCGTGATTGTCGTGATGTCCGAGTTCGGCCGCACCGCGCGCGAGAACGGCAACCGGGGCACCGACCATGGCCACGGCAACGCCATGTGGCTGCTGGGCGGCAAGCTCCAGGGCGGCAAGGTCGCAGGCGAATGGAAAGGCCTGGCCGAGGCCCAGTTGAACGAGGGCCGCGACCTGCCTGTGACCACCGACTTCCGCCATGTGCTGGCGCACGTGGCCGAGCGCCACCTGCGCCTGCCCGACACGGCGCTGGCGCGCACCTTCCCCGGCCTGCCTTCCGCTGCGCGCCTGCAGTTGCTGGCTTAGTCTCCGATCACGCCGAGCTGGCGCAGGAAGGCGAGGTTGTCTTCGATGTGCCAGTTGTCGGTGATGCGGCCGTCAACGACGCGGTAGATGTCGGTGGCGATGAAGTCGATCGCCTGTCCTTTTCCGTGCACGCCCTTGAAACTGCCGGTGAAATGGCCCCGGAAGCGCAAGTGCACGACGGCGCGGTCGCCGCTGACAATCAGTTGCTCGATCTCGGCGCTCATATCGGGTACGGCAGCGCGCACGAAGGCTGATGCCGCCAACGGGCCTGGCAATCCTTGTGCGCGGCCAGGCGGCAGGGTGCGGTCGGTGAATCCTGGCGCCAGCGCGGCGCGGGCCAGCGCTTCGTCACCGTTGTTCCAGAACGATGCGTAGCGGCGGGCGGCAAGCACGCTGGCTTCGGCCTGTGCCGCCGGCAGCGAAGGGTCGACAAGCTGCTGGCGGGGATGGACCAGTTGCGCTTCGGGGGCCGCGTGGGCGCCAGCCAGGGGCAGGGCAGCTAGCAACAGGGTGGTCAGCTGTTTCATCATATCTCCTTTGGAAAGAATTGCATGGTATTCGCCCTGGTGTGGCTAAAATAGACGGCAATGACGAATACATACTTTCCAATTCAGGGAGAATCGGCCCATGCTTGATGATTTGCCGGCCCTGCGGGCTTTTGCGCACATCGTTGCGGCAGGCAGCATGTCGGCCGCGGCGCGTGAACTTGAACTGCCGCTATCGGTGGTGAGCAAACGCCTGGCGCAGCTCGAGAAGAATATCGGCCTGCGTCTGCTGCAGCGGACCACCCGGCGCCAGGCGCTGACGGCCGACGGTGCCTTGTTCCATGCGCGCGTCCTGCGCATCCTGGAGGAGGTTGGCCAGGCCGAGTCCCTGCTCGCGCACAGCCGGCAAGAAGTGGATGGCCTGCTGCGCCTGAGCGCTCCAGCCGAACTTGGACGCCAGCACATCGTTCCCATCGTCGCCGACTTCCAGCGCCAGCATCCCGGCCTGCAGGTACAGCTTGAACTGACCGATACGGTAGTGAACCTGCTGGAAACCGGACAGGACATGGCGATCCGTTTCGGCAGCGTGGAAGATCCCAACCTGGTGGTGCGCCGGCTGGCGCCGAATTTCCGCGTGCTGTGCGCCGCGCCCTCTTACCTGGCGCAGCACGGCACGCCGGCAAGTCCTGCTGAGCTAACCGGGCATCGTTGCATCGTGATCGGTGACGCCCGGCGCGTCGACTGGCGCTTTGCTGGTGAAGCCAGCGTGCGCGTGGCCGCAACCTTCCTCACCAATGATGGCCAGGCTGCGCACATGCTGGCGCTGCAAGGTAGTGGCTTGGTAGTAAAATCGATCTGGGATGTGGGCGATGACCTGCTGGCCGGGCGCTTGCAGCGCCTGTTGCCACGCTATGGCATGCCGGCCGCGCCGCTGCAGGCGATCCTGCCGCACGGCCGCAACCTGCCGCTCCGGGTTCGCCTCTTCCTTGATTACCTGCAGGTACGCCTGACGTCTGCCTGGCGTTGGGACGCGGTTGGGGACGAGAATCATGCTGAAGTTTCTATGGAAGTTGACCAGCCCCGATGAGCGGTCGGAGAACACGCTCGGCATGATTGCCGCGGTGTTCAGCCTGATCGCACTGGGCTGGCTGGTGCTGGCTTAAACCGCTGGGCCATGATGATGCCGGCTACGGTAGCCGCGCAGCCAGTGCCAGCCGAAAGGGCCGAGCAGGACGATGCCCAGGGCCAGGTGCAGCAGCGCCGCCATGGTGCCCGCTTGTTCCTCGCCCAGGTAATAGACTGCCACGGCGCTCATGCACAGCAGCACCAGCAAAGAGCCGACGAACACGCCGCTGCCACGGTGCTTCCGGCGTCGCCAGCCCGCGCGCATGTGCAGGCTCCATAAGGACCCGGTAAACGCCGCCAGGCTGAAGCCGCCGGCTGCGTGCAGCATCGCCGTGTAAACGCGGGCCTCGCCCGGCAGGCGCCAGGGCAGGTCCATTTCGGCGCGCATCACCAGCGTGCCGGGCGCCAGCAACAGGCCGGTGACCAGCATCATCAGCAGCGCGCCGAGCAGCGCGCGCAAGAACCAGCGGGGATAGCCTTTCATGCCACTTGCCCTCCCAGGCTTGCCAGCAGTTCTGCGCGTACCTGCGCTGGCGCAATGGCGGCCACCTTCGTCAATGCGTCGGCGCGCCACGCGCTGCGCGCGGTCACCGACCAGACGCCTTGTTGCGGCGCCAGACCGGCCGGGCCAATGATGTCGGCGCCGAAGGATTCGTCGCGCCGGGAGGCCACCATCGAACTGGCGAAAGCTGCGTTGCGCAGCGTGCCGCAAGGGCGCACGCCGCCGTCTTCGCCGCGCAGGGCAATCGGCAGTTCGATGTCGCCGAAGACGCGGAGATCGCCGCCGGCGTTGATCCAGCCCGCCACCGCGCCGGCCCGGCGCATGGCGCGGCAGGCCACATCGACGGCAAAGCCTTTGGCGATTCCGTCCAGCACCAGGCGCACCGGCCGCCGCAAGCGGACAGCTCCTCTGCCCAGTTCCACGTCAAGCGCCGAGCCGCGTTCCAGCGCGGGCAAGCCGCCATGGTCGGGCAGGCTGCCCCGGCGCACCTGCGCGCCGCCGACGGTAAAGTCGAAGTAGCCGCCACTGGCCAGCATCAGGCCGCGTGCAAGGCGCAGCAGGCGGACCGTGTCGCCATGCACGGCGACCCAGCCGCCGTCGCTGCCGTTGATGCGCGACAGTTCGCTGCCCGGGTCCTGGAAGCTCCAGCGTTCCTGCGCCAGTGCCAGGCTGGCAAAGGCCGCGTCGAGGGCGGGCAGGCCGGCGCTGCCGGAGCAGCCTGCCTCGATGAAAGTGCCCAATGCAGGGCGCATGCGGCGCACTACGTCCATCAGGCCTTGAGGAACATCTGCTGGATTACCAGCAGCCGCTTGACGCCATCCATCACATTGCGGCACGACAGGGTGGCGCCGCTGATGTTCTGGATGTCCTGGTCCAGCTTGAACGGATCGCTGACCGACTTGCCGGCGAATTGCTTGCGCCAAGCCGGCTCGCGTACCTGGCCGCCGTGCGTTTCGCGGTAGCTCATGATTTCGATGCCGACTACCTTGCCATCGGCGCCAATGGCGGTGGCGTAGGTAATGAACTCGTGCTTGCCGATCACTTCATCGACCATCAGCCAGCCCTGCAGCTTGCCGTTCTTCTCGGCGCGCCAGAGCTTCATTTCGTCGTTGCGCTGGCGCACGCCGGCAGCGGCCTTGATGCGGTCGCGCTGTTCACCGCTGAACTTCAGGGTCTGCTCGCTGAACTGGGCGCCGGGAAACAACTGCTCCTGCGCCTGCGCCACCGTCAGGTAGTCGGTGGCGTAGGCCGTGGGACCGGCCAGCACGGCCACAGGAAGGAAGAAGGCATTCCAGCGAAGTGCACTCATGGCGATTCCCTTTAGAAGTTGTAGCCGACCTTCAAACGCAGCTCGTTCTTGGTGCGCTCGATCAGGTGCAATTGCTTCGCAGGCTGGCCGTCGTAACGCTCGCCGCCACCGCGTAGCTGGCGGAACACGGTCAGCGTCGCCCACCATTGCTTGCCGCCATAGTGCAGCGAAGGGCCGCCGAAGACCGACCAGCGCTCCTGCCCAACCTCGGTCTCATACTCGTTTTCGAACAGCGCTTCAACGCCGGCATACCAGCCCGGTGCGAAACGGTAGGACAGGCCGGTGCCGATCTTGGTCGAGATTTCCATCTCCGGATCGGTCGGCCATTCGAAGTCTTCCGGCAGGTCGGCAATGGCCTTGCGTTTTTCGTGCGCTGCGCGCAGGCCGATATTGCCCACCCAGGTCAGCTGGCCTTCCAGGAAGTACTTCTGCGCCTGCAGTTGCGCTTCGAATTCCAGTTCGCGCTTGCGCTGGCCCGAGTGCACGTCCAGGCGGCCGTATTCGAAGGAGGTATAGGCGGACAGGCCGAAATCGTCCTTGGCCGGGCTGAGGAAGTTGTACTTGGCTGCGACTTCAAAGCCTTGCAGGCGCAGGTTGGAATCAATGTCCTTCGGCAGGTAGCCGTTGATCAGCAGGCCTTGGCTCTTGACGGCCAGGCCGTTCACTTCGGCCGATACCTGGAAGCGGTCGGTCACGCCGTATTCGATCTCGGTCTTGGTGTCCACCGCGCGGTAGTGGCCGCTGCCCTTGTTGTTGCGCTGGGTGACCCATTGGTAAAACTCGCCGCTGCCTTTTGGCAGGACTTCGGAGCCGCGGACGTAGCCGAACAGGTTTTCATCCGCGAGGGCGGGCAAGGCGGCCAGCAAGCCGGCGGCCAGTACGACATGTTTGCGCATTGAACTGGTTTAACGAAGTTGAAAAATGCGCAATAATAAATGCGAATCATTCGCATTGCAAGTGAGGGGAACCCTTAACTGCGCAGCAGGGCTTCGATGGCGCCGACCAGTTGTTGCGGGTCGAGCGGGTGGGACAGCACGCTGCGTTTGCGTCCGGCGCCCAGCGTTCCCAGCTCGTCTTCGTCATCGGGGCGGATCAGCAGCACCGGCAGCCCCGGCGCCATTTCCAGCGCATCGCCCAGGAAGGCCAGGCGGCCGGCCTCCAGCAAGCCCAGCTCGCACAGCACCAGGTCGAACTGATGGCCGTCCAGCAGTACGCCGGCATCCATTGGATTGGCAGCCGTGCTGACGGAGTAGCCGCTGTGTGCCAGGATGGCCGCCACCAGCCCGGAATTCTCGGGCGCGGCGTCGAGCAGCAGCACGCGGGACCGTGCCGGCGAGGCCAAGGGCGCCGCGGCCGCTGCGGATGGCGCGGCCGGCGCCGCAGTGGCGGGCGCCGGTTGCGCGCTGGCGCGGCGCAGGTGCGCCGGAAGGAAGGATTCCAGGGCCGGAATCAGCACATCCGGCTCCATCGACTTGGGCAGGCAGCCGGAGAATCCGGCGCGGCGCAGGGCTGCGCAGCCGTCGGTGACGGGGAGCGCGCTGGCTGCCAGGATCGGAATCGCCTGCGTGGCTGGATCGGCGCGCAGCCGCGCCAGCACGCCCGGCCCGTCAAGCTTAGGCAGATGCAGGTCGCACAGGATCAGGTCCGGTTTTTCGCTGGTGGCCAGCGCTACCCCCATTTCACCGTCGCTGGCGCACAGCGGGCGATGGCCGAAGGCCTGCAGCAAGTACGTCATCAGGTCCATATTGGCCTGGTTGTCTTCAATGATCAGGATGCGTGCCGACATTTGAGCGCAAGCGTGAAGGTGCTGCCTTTGCCAAAGTCGCTGCTGAAGAACAGCGAGCCGCCGAGGAGGTTGGCCAGGTTCTGGCTCAGGTACAGGCCAAGCCCGGCGCCTTCCGCATGCCGCGTCGACGTGTTATCCAGCTGCGAGAAGGCCTGGAACAGCTTGGCCTGGTCCTCTTCCTTGATGCCGCTGCCGCTGTCGGTCACGCTGAACTCCGTGATCACAGCCTGCTCTTCGTCAGTGCGCTGTTTCAGCGCCAGCTTGATCATGCCCTTTTCAGTGAACTTGATCGCGTTGTTGGCCAGGTTGATGATGATTTGCGCCAGCGCGCGGCGGTCGGTCTGCAGAACGATCGGCTGCTCCGGCATGTCGATGAAGACTTCCAGGCCCTTTTGCGCGGCCAGCGGGCGCAAGGTATCGGCCACTTCGCCTATCAACTGCTGGCAGTGCACGGATTCCACCGTCAGGGTGACCTTGCCGGCTTCGATCTTGGCCACGTCCAGGATGTCGTTGATCAGCGAGAGCAGGTGGCGCGCGCTGGAACGGATGGTGTTGAGCTGGCGGTCCTGTTCGTCGGTCAGCGGGCCGGGAAGCTTCATCAGCAGCGCCCCGGTGAAGCCGATGATGGCGTTCAGCGGCGTGCGCAGCTCGTGCGACATATTGGCGATGAAGGCCGACTTCATGCGGCTGGCCTCGGCCAGTTCCAGGTTCTTCAGCGCGATCTCGCGGTTGATGGTTTCCAGCTCGCCGGCATGGTGCGCCAGGCGCATGTTCAGTTCGATCACCTGCCGCTCGCGCGCCTGCAGCTCGCTGTTGACCTGCACCGCCTGCTCGTAGGTCGAAATCAGCAGGTCGAGGATCTGCTGGCGTTCTGCATTGATGAAGTGTTTCTGGTCGCCCAGGTAGAGGGCGATGCCGACCTCCATGCTGGAATTCTTGCGCAGCTTCTGGTTGACCAGCATCTGGCCGATGCGGTTCAGCAGGTAGTCCTCGGCGTAGGGCTTGCGGATGAAGTTGTCGGCGCCGCATTCGATGCCGCGGATGATGTCCTTGGGATCGGTCAGCGAGGTCACGAGGATGACCGGGATATCGCGCAGGGCCGGATCGGCCTTGACGGCACGGCACAGCTCATAGCCGTTCATCTCGGGCATGACGATGTCGGACAGCACCAGGTGCGGCTTGTGTTCGCGAATATCGGCCAGTGCCAGCTTGCCGTTGGCCGCCACCCTGGCATGATAGCCCGAGGACCGGATCAGCCGCCGCAGGCGCTCGGCCTGGGTTGGACTGTCCTCCACGATGAGTATTTCCAGCTCATCGGGCGCGATTTCGTAGCTGGAGTCCAAGTCACCTCCGAAATGGTTGGGTGTTCAGACTATACCGTTTTTTCACCCGCCTTGGAAACCGCCGTCACGATAGGTGATGACCAGGGTGTCGCGGTGGCCATGTTCGGCCAGCGGCTGGATCGGGGTCGATTCATGGATGACAGCCGCGTCGTCCAGCAGCAGCATGGTCCAGGGCTCGGTCATGGTGAAGCGCTTGCCGTTCGGGCCGTCGGCCTCGAACACGCGGGTTTCGCCGCCCTTGATGCCATGGCGGCCGACCAGCAGCACGGCCACGAAGTCGACGCCGTCGCGGTGGGCGCCTTCCGGGGTCGGGCGGCCGATGCCGTCGGTAGTGTCGATGCGGAACTGGTGGGCTTCCACGTACCAGGGATGCTGGCCGCGTACCTGGGCGCAGGCCTGGCCGATGGCGGCCAGCAGCTTGGTCCACGCCTGGTTGGCGACCGTTTGCGGGGCGATGGGTTCGAACAGGCGGCGCATGCCGCCGTGCAGGGCGTTGTATTCGACCGGCTGCCAGTGGGCGCGGTGGGCAGTCTGGTCCAGGGCCAGGCCATCCTGCACGAAGCAGGAGTGACGGCGGCGGCGATAGCGGCCGCCGTCTTTCAGGTAGTTGTCCGGTGCCAGGTCGTCCCAGCTCGGGACCAGGGAATTCAGTTCATCCAGGGAGCAGCCGGCCAGGCTGGCCACGTCGGCCGGCTTGAGCAGGGCGTAGCCGGCGCTGCGCAGGGTGTGGATCAATTGGGGCAGTGGCGTCATCATGCCCCTTATTGTACTTAGAATGCGTAATTCAGGCTGAGGCGGAAAGATCTCGCCTCGATCGGGTGGAAGTGGATGTCCGCCCGGGCCTCGGCTTCGCCGCCCAGCCGCGATTCGTAGAAGTAGTCAATGGCCGATACCTGGCGGTTGGCGAGGTTGAAGCCTTCCAGCTCCAGCGTGGCGCGTGCGGCCAGCTTGTAGGCCAGGCGGCCGTTGACGGTGGCGCTGGCTTTCGAGCGGACAGAGTTGTCTTCCACCAGCGGGCGCGGGCCGAACCAGCGCAGGCGCAGGGAGCCGGACCAGGGGCCTGCCGGGGTGAGAGTGGCGGCCAGCTGCGCCACGCCCTCTACCGCGCCGGGGATGCGCTCGCCCTCCGGCGCCGCCTGGCGGAAGCGGCCGCGCGCAAACGCCAGGTCGGCATCAAGCGACAGGCATTTGAACGGCTTGTAGTAGTTGGAGAACTCGATGCCGTAGCGGCGGCTCGGGCGGCCCGCTTCGGTGCTGCCGGCGTCGCCGAGGTAGATCAGTTCCGAGTCGAAGTCCAGGCGGTACAGGGCCACCACCGTTTGCAGGCCCTTGACTGCTTCGCTGCGCAGGCCGAATTCGAGGCCGCGCGAACGGGCCAGGGGCGTTGCCGGCTCCTGCGCCTGCGTCACCCCGCGCGCGTCGTTGCTGTGGAAGCCGCGGCCGGCGTTCAGGTAAAACTCGGTGCGTTCCCATGGCCCGAAAGCCAGGCTGATGCCCGGGCTCGCCAGCGTATCGCCGGCGCGTGCCTGGCCGACGCCGAAGCGGTAGCGGTCCAGCCGCACGCCGGCTTCGCCGCGCAGCCATGGCGTGACCCGCAGGCGCTGCTGCAGGTAGAGGGCGGCGCTGGTTTCGACGATATGGTCGGCGCGGACGGTCGCCAGCACCTGGCGCGCCTGCGTATGTTGCAAGGCATTGAAGATATTGTCGTTCTGCGCCTGCAGGCCCAGCGTGGTGCTCCACGCCATATCGTCCATATGGTCATGCCAGCTATGGCTCACATCGAAACCGCTGGTCACGCGACGGTCCGGCTGGGCGAACTGGTCGCCATGCAGCGGATCGTCCAGGAAATACGTGAAGTTGGAGAACAGCTCGAGCCGGTTGTTGATGACGTAGGCGTTGGCGCGCGTGGTCTGCTTGTCGTCGCTGCGCGCCCAGGCGGCAGAGAGGCTGAAGCGGCGTGCCTGGCCGCCGTCCGTCAGGTCGATCCCGTCGAAGCGGCCCAGCAAGCCATTGTCCACGGCGCGCTGTGGAATCTGGTCGGTGGCGTTCCATGCGCCGCGGTAGGCCATGGCGGTGATGGTGTAGCCGTTGTTGGCAAAGCCTTCGCTGTAGCGCAGCACGGCGTTCAGCTTGCGGTAGTTGTCGCCGCGCGTCCATGGGCCGTCGTTGTGCACGGCTTCCACTGCGTACAGCAGCGATCCCTTGTCGCCGGATTCGCGCGAGCCCGCCAGGAGGGCGCGGCCGTAGCCGTTCTGGCCTGCGGTGGCGCTGGCCTGGACCTGCGGCAGGCGGCTGGAATAATTGATCGCCGTGGCGCCGGCGGAGGAAAAGTCGCCGTTGCTCGCGTTGTACGGCCCCTTGCTGTAATCGAGCCGCGCCACCAGTTCGGGGATGATGAAATTGAGGTCGGTCCAGCCCTGGCCATGCGCATGGCTGCGCTGGTTGACCGGCATGCCGTCCACCGTGGTGCGCAGGTCGGTGCCGTGATCGAGATTGAAGCCGCGCAGGTAGAACTGGTTGGCCTTGCCTTCGCCGCTATGCTGGCTGGCCACCAGCCCAGGGGTTGCCTCGAGCAATTCGCCCGGACGGTAAATGGTGCGCGCCTCGAGCTGGCGCTGCGACACGCTGCCCATGCCGGCCGAATCGGCCACGCCAAGCTGGCTGGCGCGCGCGCCTTCGACCAGCACGCGCTGCATGAAGGGATCGTCGGCATGGGCGGCCGCCGGCGCGAGCAGCCCGGCCAGCGCGAGGGCTGGCAGCCGCCGCCTCTCAGGGAAGCGGCTGTTCACGACGATCGCGGTTGAAGACGATGGAAGCGGCCGGGCGGCCGGGGCCGCTGACGTTGACGTTGTTGACTTGCTGCGGCAGGAAATCCGTCAGCACGCCATCGCGCAGGACGGCGCCAGGCGGCAAGGCGGTCTTTTCGATTTCCTGGAACACGTTGATGCTGTCGGCATTGGCTTGCATGCCGACCCACTGCAGCGCCACCGGCTTGCCGTTGACGCTGATGCGGAACTGCTTTTCGAGGTAGCGACGGAACACGGCCTGATCCTCCTCCAACCCAAGGTCGAACTGGCGCTGGTACAGGTTCATCAGCAGCGCCTCCACATCATGCGCCGTGTAAGTATGAACCACTTCCGTGCTGCCTGTACGCGGGTTGAAGCTGATCTCGGTCAAACCCACGTGAAAATTATGGGCTTGGGCGGCGGCGCTGCACCAGAGCAGCGCCGCCGCGAGGACGGCCTTGAAACGCATCATTCCTTTTTTGCGCCTTCCTTGTCGCCTTCAGCATCCTGCTTCTTCAGCGGCGTGTTGAAGTCCTTCATCATGTTTTCCGGCTGGCGCGACTTGAACAGCTCCAGGCGGGAAGGCGTCACCTTGCGCGGCCAGGCATTGTTCGACTGGTCGATGTCGGCGGTTTCCCAGTACGGGTCATGCACCAGCGACAGCAGCGGCTCGTCGGTCACGATCACCTTGGTGATCTTCTTCGGCGAATAGCGCCATACTTCGGCGGGAATGCGCTCGATATACTTCTTGCCCGACTTCAGTTCGATCTGCAGGATCAGCGGCGTCACCAGGCCGCCCAGGTTCGAGAAGTCCACCAGGTACAGGTGCTTGCCCTGTGCCAGGAGGTCCTTTTCCCATTGTTCCAGCTCTTTGGCCTGCTCGGCGTACTTGTTGCGGTCTGCGTTGGTGACGGTGTAGTCGTCGTGCTCGTTGTAGAAGTCTTTCAGGGCCGGCTGCTCGTCCACCTTGCGCACCATGCCTTTGTTGCGCTGGTCGATGATGGAGACCGGCTCCGCATCATGCTGCGCCTTCTTCCAGGCCTTCTCGGTTTCCGGATTCCTGGTGCTCACGCCGTACTCGCTGATGCCGTCGATCGACACGTCGACCGCATCGGTGGTGTAGAACCAGCCGCGCCAGAACCAGTCAAGGTCGGTGCCCGACGCGTCTTCCATGGTGCGGAAGAAGTCGGCCGGGGTAGGGCGCTTGAACTTCCAGCGCCGAGCGTATTCGCGGAAGGCGTAGTCGAACAGCTCGCGGCCCAGCACCGTCTCGCGCAGGATGTTCAGCGCAGCGGCAGGCTTGGCGTAAGCGTTGTTGCCGAACTGGAGCAGCGACTCCGAGTTGGTCATGATCGGCACCTGGTTCTTCGAACGCATGTAGTCGACGATGAAGCGCGGATCGCCGCGGCCGGCCGGGTAGTTGTCTTCCCAGGCTTCCTGGGCCAGCGACTGGACGAAGGTGTTCAGGCCTTCATCCATCCAGGTCCACTGACGCTCGTCGCTGTTGACGATCATCGGGAAGTAGTTGTGGCCGACTTCGTGGATCACCACGCCGATCAGGCCGTACTTGGCGCGCTTGGTATAGGTGATTTCACCGGTCTTCTTGTCCTTCACCGGACGCGGGCCGTTGAAGGAGATCATCGGATACTCCATGCCGCCCACCGGGCCATTGACGGAAATCGCGGTCGGGTACGGGTAATCCAGGCTGTACTTGTTGTACTGTTCGATGGTGTGGATGATGGCGGCGGTCGAATACTTCTCCCACAGCGGGTTGCCTTCCTTCGGATAATAGGACATGGCCATCAGGTTGCTGCCATCCTTCTTGTAGCCCTGCGCATCCCAGATGAACTTGCGCGAAGAAGCCCAGGCGAAGTCGCGCACGTTCTTCGCCTTGAAGTGCCAGGTCTTGGTTCCCTTGGCCTGGTTCTTCTCGGCCTGTTCGGCTTCGGCCTGGGTCACGATGACGACCGGGGTCTTGCTGGTGCGGGCTTTTGCCAGGCGGTCGCGCTGGGCCGCAGTCAGAACCTCGCCGGGATTCTGCAATTCGCCGGTGGAGGCCACGATATGGTCGGCCGGCACGGTGATCTGCACGTCGTAGTCGCCGAACTCCAGCGTGAATTCGCCGGAGCCCAGGAACTGCTTGTGCTGCCAGCCGTACACGTCATAGTAGGCGGCCATGCGCGGGAACCACTGCGCGATTTCGAACAGCGCGTTCTTGTCCTCTGCGAAGTACTCGTAGCCGGAGCGGCCGCCAAGGACTTTCTGCTCATTGATCTTGTAGGTCCAATCGATGGAGAAGCTGAACTTCTCGCCCGGTTTCAGCGGCTGCTGCAGATCGATGCGCATCATGGTGCGGTTGACGGTGTACTGCAGCGGAGCCCCGCCGGAACCCTTGACGGAACCGATCTTGAAACCGCCATCGAAATCGCGGCCGGCCAGGATATTGCGCAGGCCTTCATACTTCATGCCTTCTTCATCGCTCTTTGCCCGGCCCCAGGCCTCGCGCGAAGGCGCGGTCATGGTCATGCGGGCATCGGAATCCGGCTTGTAGATGTTCTGGTCAAGCTGCAGCCACAGGTAATGCAGGGTATCCGGCGAATTGTTGTGGTAAGTGACCTGGCCGCTGCCGGAAATGGCGCGGTTGGCCTCATCCAGGGTGGCGCGGATGGTGTAGTCCGCGCGCTGCTGCCAGTAGGCATGGCCGGGAGCGCCGGAAGCGGTGCGGTACTGGTTGGCGGAAGGCAGCAGCTCATCGAGCTGGCGGAACTTGTCATCGAATGGTTCGGCAGCGAAAGCCGTCGCCGTCAGGCAAAGTGCGGCAAGGCCGAAATGAAAGCGTTTCATCGAATCCCCAAGCTTGTTGTAATAAATGCCGGGCTATTCTAGAGAGCTTTGTCCTGCGACACTTCGTTTATTTGTAAAAAACCTGAAACATCTGTGGTGAAAGTCGGGGTCAGGTCTGGCAATCCGCCATTTTGGCGGATTGCCAGACCTGACCCCGACTTTCATCTTTCACTTCAGGCGGTATTTCAGCTCTTCGCCGGCTTGGCGCATCGCGGCTTTGGTGCCGGGGGCGTTGCTCAGCACGTTCAGCAGGCCGAAGTCGTGGATCATGCCGTTGTAGCGGACTGTGGCGGTTTCGACACCGGCGGCATCGAGCTTCTTGCCATACGCTTCGCCTTCGTCGCGCAGCACGTCGAATTCGGCGGTCTGGATCAGGGTTGGCGGCAGGCCTTTCAATTGCTCGGTCGTGGCCTGCAAGGGCGAGGCGTAGATTTCCTTGCGTTTGGCGAGGTCGGTGGTGTAATTGTCCCAGAACCATTTCATCGCATTGCGGGTCAGGAAGTGGCCATCGGCGAACTGCTTGTAGGAGGCGTTGTCGAAATCGGCATCGGTGACAGGCCACAACAGGACTTGGGCGCGCAGTTTCGGCTGGCCCTGGTCTTTCGCCATCAGCGCCACTACCGCAGCCATATTGCCGCCGACGCTATTGCCGGCCACTGCGAGGCGGGTGCCGTCGACGTTGATTTCCTTGCCATTTTTCGCGACCCATTTGGTGGCGCCATAGGCTTGTTTGATTGCCACGCCATAGCCGGCTTCCGGCGAAGGGGTGTAGTCAACGAAGACGGCTGCGGCGCCAGAGTTCACTACCAGGTCGCGCACCAGCCGTTCGTGGGTGGGGAAGTCGCCCAGCACCCAGCCGCCGCCGTGGAAAAACATGAAGACCGGCAGGGTGCCCTTGGCGCCGGCCGGGCGCACGATGTGCAGCTTGATCTTTTCGCCATCGACATCGATCACCTTGTCGGACACGTCGGCGGCAGGCAGTCTGGCGCCTTGCTGGGCGCCGGCCAGTACCTGGCGTGCATCGGCAGGGCTCAGCGATTCCAGCGGCTTGCCACCTTCCAGCGCTTTCAGGAATTGCGCGGTTTGCGGTTCAACGCCTGGCAGGCTGGCGGCGACGACGGAGCCGGTGAGGAGGGTGAGGACGGAAGCGGCGATAACGGTTTTCATGGCAAATCTCCTTTAGTAAACGATTAAATAGTGTGCTATTTAATTGACTTTAAAAATGCCCACGCTGGCGACGCCAAGGCGGGCATCTGACTGTTACGCGTTGTTCATCAGGCTGGTGCGCAGGACCGACAGCTCGCGCTGCAAACGAATCACTTGCTCCAGGTCGCAGCCGCTGGCGCCCAGCACGCAAGCCGGCAGCTTGGCACCCTCGTTGCGCAGCTCGCTGCCGTGCGGGGTGAGGGCAATGATCACCTGGCGCTCGTCTTGCGGGCAGCGGGTGCGGGTGATCAGTTCGGCCTGCTCCATCCGCTTGAGCAGCGGCGTCAGCGTGGCCGAGTCGAGAAAGAGGCGCTCGCCCAGGGCCGACACCGTTTGCTCGTCCTGTTCCCACAACACCATCATCACCAGGTATTGCGAGTAGGTCAGGCCCAGCTTGCGCAGCAGCTTGCGGTACAGCTTGTTCATCGCCAGCGAAGTCGAGTACAAGGCGAAGCACAATTGCTGGTCCAGCTTGGGAACCTGCTCGAGGTCAAATGATTTCGTATCCATGCCTGGCAGTATAGATAGTGCGCGATCTAATTGCAAGCAAATTTTTCCGTTGACCTTGCCTGATGAGGAATCTTTGACTATCGTTAAAGTGCCCGTAACCTGCGCTGGGCAAAGGGGATGACAATGAATCAAATGAATCACTATCATTCAGGCGCCTACCCAGTGCCCGACCAGCGAGGCCCGGAGCCCGTGCTTTTCCTGGTCGAACTGGACCCGCAGCGCGTCGTTGATGGTGTGCGCTACGACGAAAACTACCTGGCCGATGACGTGCTGGCCTGCGGCACCATGCGCGAAACCTGCCCGATTTGCGAAGAGGGCCACCTGCAACTTGTCCTGCGCCAGAAGAACGTGCGGGTGGCGCACCTGTTCTGCATCGAATGCACCCGTTGTTTCGGCGCTTTCCTGCCCGATGGCTCGCCGGCCCTCGCCGACTGAACATTCCCTGCGTATTGTTCCCGTGCGGTATCATGCCGCAATGAAGAGCCCAAAGACCAAGCCGCTGCTGCTGATCGTTGACGGATCGGCCGACCACCTGCAACAGCTCAGCCACCTGCTGGAAGACAGGTATGCCGTGCGCCTGGTCGAAGATGGCGACAACGCGCTTGCCTCGGCGGAGCTGTTGCCGCGCCCGGACCTGATCCTGGTCGACGTGGTGCGCGATGGCTTTGCGGTTTGCCAACGCCTGCGCGGCAATCCGGACACTGCCGGCATCCCGCTGATCGCCATGATCGAGCGCGGCCAGCCGGACCTGGAGCAAAGCGCCCTGGCCGAAGGCGCTTCCGACGTGGTGGCGCGCCCGCTGGTGCCGGAGCTGCTGCGCGCGCGCATCGCCACCCACCTGCAGTTGCGCGAGGCGCGCGCCAAGGTGCAGCGCCAGCGCAACCGGCTCAATGAACTGGGCCAGATCGCCGATGCCGCTGCCTGGGCCATCGCCAGCCTGGCCGAATGGCGCGACGAGGAAGACCCTTCGCACCTGCGCCGCATCCAGCACATCGTGCTGGCGCTGGCGCGCCAGTTGCAGGGCAACCCGCGTTTTGCCAATGAACTGGTGGAGGCCCATATCCCGCTGCTGTTCAAGGCAGCCCCGCTGCACGATATCGGCAAGGTGCGCATTCCCGATGCGATCCTGCTCAAGCCGGGCCGCCTGACGCCGGAAGAATTCGAGATCATGAAGCTGCACACGGTGCACGGCCGCGATGCCATCGCCGGGGTGGAGCGCGAGCTGGGCTTCTCCAACGCCTTCCTGCGCTTCGCGCGCGAGATCACCTACAGCCACCAGGAGCGCTACGATGGCTCCGGCTATCCGCAAGGCCTGGCTGGCGATGCCATTCCGGTAGCGGCGCGCCTGGTCGCGGTGGCCGATGTCTATGATGCGCTGGTATCCGAGCGCGTATACCGTCCGGCCTTTACCCACGAAACTGCCATCGAACTGATCCGCCAGGGCAGCGGCGAGCAATTCGACCCGGATGTGGTCGATGCGCTGCTGGCCGCCGAGGAACAGGTCAGGGAAATTGCGCTGCGATACCAGGATGCGACAGGGTAACAACGGCTGACCGTTTCCCTGGCGTATGAGGGATTTCACTATGCTATAGTCGTCTCCATAGTCCCGTCGGAGCAAGCATGCGCATACACGGATACCTGGCCTTTATTGTCGGTATTTGCGTTACCGTGTGGGTCTGCATGTTCGTGATGAATGTGCAGGACCGCCAGACCAATGAAGCCTTCCAGCGCGACACGCAAAAAATTGCGCGCGACACCCAGCTTCGCTTGCAAACCTACTTCGACATGCTGCTTAGCATTAAGGGCGTGTTCGCGGTGAAGGACGATGTCTCGCGCGTGGAATTCAGCCGCTATGTGCGCGAGCTGGACCTCAAGCGCCGCTATCCCGGCTTCCAGGCCATCCAGTTCGTGCGGCGCGTGCCATCCAGCCAACTGGATGCCTATGCGGCACGCATCCGTGCTGATGACAGCCTGCAAAGCGGCGGCTATCCCGACTACAAGGTGCATCCGGCTTCGGTGCGGCAGGAGCACTTCCTGATCGAATACAACGAGCCGATGAGGGGCAATGAAAACGCCTTCGGCCTGGACCTGGCCGCACTGCCTCCGCATTACAAGGCCCTGCAGCTGGGCAAGGCCACCGGCCGCGTGGTGGCCACCGAACGCATCACCCTGGTGCAGGACGCCAGCGGCCAGCCCGGCTTCGTTGCGCGCGCACCGATCTACCGCCGTGGCGCCTCGCTGTTGACGGAGCAGGAGCGCGACGCAGCGCTGGTGGGCTTTGTCGCCATTGTTTTCCGTGTCAACGACCTGATGTCGGAAACGATCGACAGTCCGATGCTGCAGCACCTTTATGTCAGCATCAACGATGCGGGCTACATCAACGACGGCGGCAAGATGCCGGCCACGGTCGACAACCTGATGTTCAACAGCTTCGGCAAGCTAGGTTCGGGCGAGCGCATGCCGGCGCTGCCAGGCCTGACCAGCAACATCCCTCTCGATGTCGGCGAGCGGCGCTGGATCATGAAATTCGAAGGCCATGCGAGCGAGCGTTATAGCCGCGACTTGAGGCTGATCACGGTGATCGGCCTGGCCGGCTTTATCATCAGTGCCCTGATCGGCGCGCAGATCATGACATTGCAGCGGCGCCGCGCGCTGGCGCAAAAGCTGCGCGTCACTGCCGACGAATTGCGTGCGTTGCAGGATAGCGCCATTGTCGGCATCGGCTTGTTCGCCAACGGGCTGATCGTGCGCTGCAACCGCGGGCTGGAAGAGATGATGGGTTACCAGCCGGGCCAGTTGGCGGGCCGCTCCTGCAATATGCTGACGGGCGGGCTGAGCGATCCCTTTGCCTGCGTGGCCGATGGCACGCCGATGCATTTCGAGCTGGAGCTGGCCAGCTCCAGCGGCCGGCGCCTGTGGTGCATGGTGAACGGACGCATGCTGGACGAGAATGAGCCGCGCAAAGGCTGCGTCTGGGTTATTATCGATATCACGGAGCGCAAGCAGACCGAGGCAGCGCTGGTCGACACCAAGCATGGCCTGGAGCGCAGCCTGAATGAGCTGGCACTGCAAAAGTCCAACGTGGAAATGGCGCACAAGGATCTGTCGGCCGTGCTGCTGACCTTGAAGCAGGCGCAGGCCAACCTGATCACGTCCGAGAAGATGGCATCGCTGGGCGCGCTGGTAGCAGGCATTGCGCACGAACTGAATACGCCGATCGGCAACAGCCTGCTGACCGCGACGGCATTGAGTGACATGTGCAAGGAGTTCGAGCGCCAGCTCTCCGAGGGCGGCATCAAGCGCTCGGCCCTCGATACGCATCTGAAGGATGCGCGCATGGCGTGCTCGATCATCACCAACTCCCTGACGCGGGCGGCTGACCTGATCCACTCCTTCAAGCAGGTGGCGGTCGACCAGACCTCCGACAAACGGCGTTCGTTCAACCTGCATGGCGTGGTGCACGACACGCTGGCGACTTATTCCGCCCAGCTGCGCCGTGCCAACTGCGAAGTGAAGGTGTGGATGCCGGAGACGCTCAACTTCATGTCCTACCCCGGCAGCGTGGGCCAGGTGCTGAGCAACCTGATCCAGAACGCCATCATGCATGCCTTCGAGGGACGGGAGTCCGGGCATATCACCATCAGTGCCGTCGAGATGGACGAGGATAATGTCGAACTGCGCTTTGCCGATGACGGCAATGGCATGAGTGCGCGCACGCTGCGCCAGGTGTACGATCCCTTCTTCACCACCAAGATGGGGCAGGGCGGGTCAGGGCTCGGCATGAACATCGTCTACAACCTCGTTACCGGTGTCTTGCGCGGGACCATCCACGTTGAATCCGAGCCTGGAAAAGGCACTACCGTGATCATGACCTTGCCGCGCCAGGTTCCCGCGAAGGAGGAACTGGCGGAAACCGACCTGCTTCACGCGCAGTAGTCGGGCAAAGCCAGAAGTCAGGTGCGCAAGCCTTCCAGGATTTTCAATGCAGCACGCTCCGCTTCGCCTTCGGCGGCATGCTGGTCCAGAAAGGTCTGGTCTGCCGACACGCGTCGCTTCGGATAGATATGGGTCATATGCATCGGGTTCGCGGAAGGGGCGAAGATGGAGACGTAGGCGCCCCATTGCTCCGTGCCTTCAAGCAGTTCGCCGGTGTACTCAATCTCGTAGTCATCAACGCTTTTGGTAGGCATCGTCATTCCAGGATCAGCGCAGGAACTTGCCGGCTTTGGCTTCGAGGAGCCGAACCAGTTCGGCCTGCATGTATTCGTAGTCGTCAGGAATGTCGAGGCAAATCACGCGCTTCCCGTTCAGGTGCGCCCTGAAATCGCGGGAGAGGCGGTTGCGGTGAGTCTTCTCCATCACGAAGATGATGTTGGCCCACGCGATCTGCTCGCTCGACAGGGGGACGTCGGCGTCATTGCCCAGGCCTGCGGAATCGGTCTCCACATCGGGCCAGCTCGCGAATACATGCTCCGCTGTCGGGCTGCGCAAGCGATTTTGCGTGCAGATGAAGAGTGCTCGTTTCATGGTATAGGCGAAATTTGCACGAATCTTATCAAATTTAAACCAGATCAAGGAAATCAAAAGTCTGTGCCGTCAAGTCGTTGTTCACTACATTTAGTGTGTAATATCCATCTCAGCACAACATGTAGTTAAAGAGAATAATGAACCCTGCCCGCAAGACTACCGTGGACGTGGAGTCCTCGATCAATGAATACCTCCAGCAGCTCGACTGGCGGGTGAACGCCAATGCCAACCAGGGCTATTCGCTGGGCGGCATGATCCTCAACATTTCCGGCAAGATGGTCGCCAACTACTGGCTCGACCACGTCTACCCGCGCACGGTCGGCGAAGCGCATCGCAATGCCGATATCCACATCCATGACCTCGACATGCTGGCCGGGTATTGCGCCGGCTGGTCATTGCGCACGCTGCTGAACGAAGGCCTGAACGGTGTGCCGGGAAAGGTGGAATCGGCGCCGCCGAAGCACCTCTCCAGCGCCGCCGGCCAGATCGTGAACTTCCTTGGCACCTTGCAGAACGAATGGGCCGGTGCACAGGCTTTCAGCTCCTTCGACACCTATATGGCGCCCTACGTCCGCAAGGATAGGCTGGGCTATGAACAGGTACTGCAGACCATGCAGGAACTGGTCTACAACCTGAACGTCCCCTCGCGCTGGGGCACGCAAACGCCTTTCACCAACCTCACTTTCGACTGGACCTGTCCGGAAGACTTGCAGGAGCAGGTGCCGGTGATCGCCGGCGAAGAGATGCCGTTTACCTACGGCGACCTGCAGGCCGAGATGGACATGATCAACCGCGCCTACATCGAAGTGATGATGCGCGGCGACGCCAAAGGCCGCGCCTTCACCTTCCCGATCCCGACCTACAACATCACGCCGGACTTCGACTGGCACAGCCCGAATGCCGACCTGCTATTCGAAATGACTGCCCGCTATGGCTTGCCTTACTTCCAGAACTTCGTGAACTCGGAACTCAAGCCGAACATGATCCGCTCCATGTGCTGCCGCCTGCAACTCGACCTGCGCGAACTGCTCAAGCGGGGCAACGGCCTGTTTGGCTCGGCCGAACAAACCGGCTCGCTGGGCGTGGTCACGTTGAACTGCGCCCGCCTTGGCTACCTGTATGCAGGCGACGAGGCGGCGCTGTTTGCACGCGTGGACGAACTGCTTGAACTGGGCAAGACCAGTCTGGAGATCAAGCGCCAGGTGATCCAGCGCCTGATGGATGGCGGCCTGTTCCCCTATACCAAGCGTTACCTCGGCACGCTGCGCAACCATTTCTCCACGCTTGGCGTGAATGGCATGAACGAAATGCTGCGCAACTTCAGCGGCGACACGGAAGACATCACCACCGAAGCCGGGGCCGCGCTGGCGATACGCCTGCTCGATCACATCCGCGCCCGCATGCTGGAGTTCCAGGAAGAGACAGGGCATATGTACAACCTCGAGGCTACGCCGGCCGAAGGCACAACCTACCGCTTTGCCAAGGAGGACCGTGCCCGCATGCCGTCGATCCTGCAGGCAGGCACGCCGGAAATGCCTTACTACACCAACTCTTCGCAGCTCCCGGTGGGCTTCACCGATGACCCGTTCGAAGCGCTGGAGCGGCAGGACGAGCTGCAACGGAAATACACAGGCGGCACCGTGCTGCACCTGTACATGACCGAGCAGGTATCCAGCGCCGATGCCTGCCGCCGCCTGGTGCAGCGCGCACTGACGCACTTCCGCCTGCCGTACATCACGGTGACGCCGACGTTCTCGATCTGTCCGAAACACGGCTACTTGAGCGGCAAGCACGAATTCTGTCCGAAATGCGATGAGGACATCCTTGCGCGCAAGACGCGCGAACTTTCACTTGACTAAGGAGATAGGCATGACCGCCAAGCAGCCAAACCAGGAAATCGCCCTCACCGACGCAGAGCGCCAGCCTTGCGAAATCTGGACGCGTGTAATGGGGTATCACCGCCCGTACTCGTCCTTCAACGTTGGCAAGAAGGGGGAATTCAATGAGCGCACTTATTTCGTCGAGCGCCGGAGCAATGGCTGACAGGGAGCTCAAGGTCGGCGGCTACGCCAGGTTTACCTCGACCGACTATCCCGGCGAGCTGGCAGCCGTTGTGTTCGTCCAGGGCTGTCCCTGGCGCTGCGGGTACTGCCACAACCCGCACTTGCAGCCCAGGGACGTTGCGCCGGCGATCGCTTGGCGCGACATGCTCGCTTTTCTCGCCGGCAGGGCAGGGCTCCTGGACGCCGTGGTGTTTTCCGGCGGCGAGCCGACCCTCGATCCGGCGCTGGAAGACGCGATGCGCAGCGTGAAAGCGCTCGGCTTCAAGGTGGGCTTGCACACCGCAGGCATCTATCCTGAGCGCCTGAAGCAGGTGCTCCCGCTGACGGACTGGGTCGGCCTCGACATCAAGACCTCATTCGAGGCCTACGATGAAATCACTGGCGTCAGCGGCAGCGCGCAAGCAGCGCGCACCGCCGCCCGCCTTGTCATCGAGAGCGGCGTTCCGTACGAATTCAGGACCACGATCCATCCCAAGCTGACTACACCCCGGCACCTGGCCGCGTTGATGGAGCAGATTTCCGGCATGGGCTGCGAGGCGTATGCACTGCAGGATTTCCGTTCGGTTGGCTGCCGCAGCCAGGACTTGATCAATTCCGCCAGCGAGGGTGTTTTGCACGGCGAATTGGCCGGCCAGGTGAAGTCGCGGTTCCGCCAGTTCACGCTTCGGCAAGCGAATGGCTAGCTGATCACTTCACCAGCATGGCATCACGCAGGATCGACCCCGCCATGTCCAGGGCTTGTTTGCCTTCCATCAGTTCCTGGTAATAGTTGGGCCAGAAGTGGAACATTTTCGGCCATATTTCGAGCCGCACGCGTACGTCCGCGATGGTGGCCGCACGGGCGAGGGCGATGGAATCATCGAGCAGCGCTTCAGTGGCGCCGACGAAGATGTTGAGCGGGGCGATGCCGCGCAGATCGGCGAAAACAGGGGAAGCCAGGGGCATGTTCCGCGGCCGGTCGCCGAGGTATTGCTCGGCCAGGAACAGCATGAGTTCGCGGTTCAGCACCGGGTCGCGTTCGGCGTTTCGTGCGTAGCTGCCTGCCGCAATGGTCATGTCGGCCCAGGGCGAGAACAGGACCGTGCTCGCCGGCTGGGGCAGGCCCAATTCCCGCAAACGCACCAGCATGGCGATGGCAAGGCCGGCGCCAGCGCTATCGCCTGCCACTGTAAGCTGCATTCCCCGATCAAGCAAATACTGGTATCCGTTAACGGCATCATCCAGCGCATCAGGGAAGGGGAATTCGGGAGCGCGCCGGTAGTCCAGGGCGAAGGTCTTCATTTCCGCCGCGCGACCCAGTTCGCTGACAAAATGCCGGTGGCTTTCCAGGGAACCCCATACGAAGCCGCCGCCGTGCAGGTAGAGGATGACGCCGTCTTCGCGCGCGTCCGAAGTGAAGGTCCATTCGGCGGGAACGCCGTTCGCCATGACGGGAGCGACGCTGACGTCCGCGGCAGTCGGATAGAGGCCGGCCAAGGCATCACATGCCTCCCGGCGCTGAGCGATGGTGAGATCAGCCGGCCGTGCGCGAAACATCGCCTCCAATCGATCGAGCTCGTTTTCCATTGTGCGTGAGCGCCTTTCAAGCGAAAACCGGGCGGAAGAAGCTTCGTTCGTAACTGACGATACAACGGGTGTCTTCAGCATACTTGAAGGCAGCCTGGCACTCCGGGTCTTCAAGGGACTTGATCCTGTACTCCTCATACTTCGCAAGGCTCGGGAACGAGAACATCGCGAGTGCGACGTTGTTCGCGCCTTCGGAAGGCATGAAGTAGCCATGGTGCGCGCCGCCAAACTTCTCGACTAACGGAATCCAGATTTTCCCGTAGTGTTCAAATTCCTTGAGCTTGTACGGATCGATGATGTAGCGAAGGTAGCAGGTGATCATAGGGCTTCTTCAGGCAGACGGTGCGCCCTAGTATAAGTGAGGCGGAATCTATCCGCTCGCATTGCGCGGTTTTCGCAACATCAGGACCGCTGGAAATTGCGGAGGAGGGCTGTCATCATGGGGCGCCTAGCCAGAGAAGGGCACCGACGGCGAAGAAGACCATCCAGGAAAGGTGGCGGCCGCGGGTGAAGTAGAGAGGGAACAGGCCGGATACCATTGCGACGATGCTAAAGACCTGAAGAACCGTCCTGGTTTCGACCGGCTTTCCCGATGCCAGTAAAACAATCGCCGCGATCCCCCACCAGGCCAAGGTGAGAAGATGCCAGACAAATCTGAGTGTTCCGGTTGTGAAGTGGGTTCCGCCGAAGAGCTGGGGCAGGTTGTCGCGCTTGAAGAGGCGCATGAGGATATAGCGCTCGCCCAGGTAAGAGTGTGCGATGCCTGTGAAGAAAAGCAGCAATACAGCGATGGTCAGCATTTCCTGCTCCGTGGAGCGCGTCCTCGCAGGATTTCAAGCCGGTTCGACGGCGCGTCCGGGGCGCTGCGCTCCGGATGGCACCATACGCGGTATTCCAGGGCAGTAGGGTAGGGCATGTTTTGTATGGAACTTGAAAGGCTGGTTGAAAGGAACGCTGCATATGAGCGATGAAACCACCGATATCTAGTAGAACTCTCCAATTTCGATAATCGATTGCGCGCGCAAGGCGTTTCGCAGCGCCTCGACAAATTCGCGGTTTGGCAAGGAGCGAATTTCATCGGCAAACGTGGGCAGGTCCTTGCCAAAGTCGAAGATTACCGCCGCGCGCCAATATCCTTTGCATTCCGTTGAAGCGAGATGCTCCTTCGCGTAATCCTCGACGTGCAGCTTTACCTTCGGCGCTGTCGTATTCGTGGACGGGAATGACTCGGCGTAGGCCGTCCCATATGGTTCTTCGTCCTGGTAAGCGATGGTGGGCGCCTCCAGCAGCTCGAAGAAAAGCCCTTCACAGCTCCACTGAATCCTGTAGTCCTCGCCAACTATGACGAGGATCTCCGAAAGATAGCGCTCCTCGTCCTCGCAATCATGGAAAGAAGGACCCGCAAGGCGAGCGACTGTCCCCCCACTTGGGCTTGCGAACTTGAACACTTTGCCCGCAAGGCCTTTCGGAATGCTTGCATCGGTGGTCCGGCTTTGCTTTCCGGACGTGAGGTCGACGATCTCCAACAGCTCGTCGTTAAGGCCCCAAGATCCGAGCACCTTGTTCACGCGCTCGAACGTGTCCTGCTCAGGATGCCAGTTCTCCTGATCCACTACGAAGAAGTGGCGATATTCAACTCCCATCATTTCCCCCCAACGAAAGTGGCGATCGCGAGTAGCTGCTTTCCGCGTATCGCTGCCCCTGTTCCGAAGGAGACCTTGCGAACAGGGATGCTGGCGCAGTGCGCCGCCAGCGCTGTTGCGGCGACGTGGACAGAGGCGAGAGCGCAGAGAAGAGCGAAGGTTTGGACCAGCCAGGGCATCATTTCACCTTGACATTACTATCAGCCGAACCTCCTGGTAAGCTCGGGGAACCGGGCATCCAGGTCCTCTTCTTCCCATGGCGAGCCTTCAATTTCGCCTCCCTTTGGCAGGTCGTGCTCGGGGAAGTCATCGTACGATTTGCCAGTTTTTTCCTCCCAGGCCTGCCAGGCGATGTACTGGTAGCCCTCGACCTGGCACTCGCCATCATGGTCCTCCACGACCGCTGCAAGCGAATCGGCGTTGGACATTGCGGCTTCGTAGACTTTCTCGCCCCGGGAAATCAGCCAGCCCCTGAAATCAAGGAAGCCGTCGTCCGAGCATCCTCCACCAATGATGTAGGCCGCGCCCCAAAGGTCCCAATGGTAGGCCCGAGCATGGTACTCGGACAAATGACGGTCGAAGGACACGATTTCTTCGGGCGACATCTCTGCGAGCAGTTCACCAAGCGTGTCAAGTTGCCGCTCCGGATCGCCGCCGGCGGCGTGCCGCGACTTGTCGATGATGTTCCAGAACCCTGCTTTATCCATTGATGTTCTCCGTGCTGATGTTGTGTTGGGAAGCCGGACCTGGCACCAGGAGCAGCGTGTAAAAGAGTGCGCCAAGGACGGAAGCCGGCAGCGGCAGCACGAACCAGATGATGATTGAAATTATGTCGAACTCCGCACCCTGAATGGGGAAGGTATGCAAGATGGCAAACCATGCGCTCTGCAGCGCTCCAACAATCGCGGCGTTCAGGTAGCGCTGATTGGCAGCCAATGAAGCGGTCATGTAGCCGCCGATGATGCTGGCGAAAATTTGCGTAGCGATCGAAGCCTTCTGATACCAGGGGTTTCCGACTGCGGCCGTGATTGCCTGGCCCAGGTCTGTTCCCTGGTTCATGCCGATCCAGACCAAGGCATTGACGGCGATGGTGCCCAGGATGTTGAGGAGGGCGAGAGCGGCGGTGGTTCCGAGAAAGACGGGAATGGTCCTGTTGGTGTAAGTCATAAAGGCACGACACGCATTGTGCGGGATTAATTATTGCGGATTTGCAATTTAAAGTATGCCAGTTAATTGCAAAATCGCCAATCCCGTGGATGTGCCGCGCGGGGCTCTGCTTCTAGCGTTTTTCGAGCCGGTCGATCAGTTCAAGCACCTCCTGCCGCTTCACGAAGGTGGCGGCATTGCGGGAGTTCGGGGTGGGGCGGGCGCCATTCGCGACCAGCAGTTGAATAATCTCCATGCTGCCGCCGACGATCGCAGCGTCGAAGGGGTTTCTCTTTCCGGGGACGTAAGCGCTGGCGTTGGCACCGGCTTTCAAGGCTTTCCGTACCTCCGCAATATCGTTGTAGGCAGCAGCGGCGGCCAGGCGCTCATTGTGATCCATACCTTGATAGTTCCGGAGCGTTGCTGCGTCGAATTCAGGCAGGGATGCTCCAGCCTGCAGGCCTATCGTCAGGCGTGAATTTGAAACGAAATAGTGTGGGGGCACGAAGAGGTTGTACCGGGTGTTTTCCGTTGGCTGTCCGGGCGGGGTGTAGAGCTCACCGTTCAGCACGCGTCCTGCAGCATCGAACCTGGCGCCTCGGCAAGGATCGAGAAACAGCGCCTGCTTCTCCTGGCGGCGATCGGGCTCCTGGAATTGCAGCGAACATCCCGAGTGCGGACTCCATGCTGCAATCACCAGGTATTCGTCTTTGAATGAGCGATAGCGTGTCTTTTCTATCGGCGGCTGGCCGAACATGAAGAGTCGCGTCCACGCGGACGAGGCGGAGGTCTGGTTGGAGGCGGCGATCGACTCAGCCCAGTTTTTTCCTTCCGGGTCGGCGAGCTGCGTCGTCGGGCCGCCGCGCAGATATTCAAGGTCTTCGGCCGTGCGACGGTAGATCCACACGGGCGCGTCAACATAATCGACCTTGACCGGCTTGCCTGGGGCCAGGGCGGCCAGGTCGACGTCGACGCGATTGTTTGCCTTCAGCAGCTGGGCGCGGATGTAGCTGGCCGGGAAGTCGTCCGCAAGCGCGGCCGCGGCGTGGCAGCATCCCATCAGGATCAAAGCGGAGAAAATGCGTTTCATGTCCGGCCCATTCCGCCAACGGCATTACTTGCAATAGCGCTTGCGCAGCAGGTCCAGCATCGCCACGTTCTGGTCCCACGCATTGCTGACTGGCTGGCCAGTATAAGGCAAGGTGAAGGTGTAAGGGGCCGGTCCAAATTCCGGTGTGAGCGTCATGCGTTCGGCGCCATCGTTGCGGCGCAGTTCGATGATGCGGTCCCACCAGGACAGGTGGGCCTGCAGCGCATCGGCATTCTCCGGTGCGCGGAAGTCGGCCACTTGCGGGCCTTGCTGGTGGCCGACGCGCGCGTGGATGTGGCGCACGCGCGGCAGTACCTTGGCCAGTGTCAGCTCCTGGTCTTCGAGCAGCGATTCGCAGGCCACGCACCAGTGCGAAAGGTCGGCGTTCAGGTGCAGCTGCGGCAGGCGATCGAGGTAGGGCAGCAGCAGCATCGGGTGGCCGCTGAAGCGGCTGCGGTGGATCTCATGCACCACCGGCACGCCATATTCCTTCGAAATGCCGGCGGCGAGCGCGATCAGTTCTTCGTTTTGCCTTGGCGTGTACCAGTCCTTGCCGGTGTGCGAGTTGACCAGCACTGGCTGCACTTCGCAGGCATTGCGCAGCAGTTCGCCGAGCGCTTGCTTGTGCGCGTCGAAGTCGCTGTGGAAGATTGTCTCCCATTGAGCGACAATCAGGTCCAGTCCGGCGTTGGCGATTTTGTAGACCCAGTTGTCGCGCTGCGCGCGGTCCAGCGGCAGCGACATTTCGATGCCGTCGAAGCCGGCCTCTTTCACCTTGGCGATGAAGACGTCGGGCGGCAAGTCGTTGCTGCCCCAGTGCGGCGCGAAGATGCTGATTTTCACAGGAAGCCTCGCACGGGGAAGGACGCATCGCGCTGGATCCAGTTGCGTTTGGAGTACTCGGCGCGGCCGTCGGTGACGTGCAGCGTGTAGGCGTGGCGCGAAACAGGCGAACGGTTCGGCGCGCTGTAGTGCGGCAGCAGGCCGTGGAAGCAGACCAGCGAGCCGGCCTTGCATTCGAGCGGCACGGCGGTGGCGTCGGTCGGCCATGGCGTGTTGTCCAGCTTTTCAACGCTCACCTGGTCGCCTTCGCGGATGAAGCGTTCGCGCAGCGGCGAGCGATGGCCGCCCGGTTCGGCCCACATGCAGCCGTTCTCCAGGGTGGCGTCTTCCAGCGCGAACCAGAAGGTGGTGACGCTGATCGGGTTGGTGTCGAAGTAGGTGGCGTCCTGGTGCCAGCGCACTTCGCCGCCGATGCCGGGCTGCTTGAAGATGTACATCGATTGCCAGACCTGCGGTTCGGCCAGGCCGATATCGCGGGCGATCTGCTCCAGGCGCGCATCGGCGGTGAACGCGCGGAAGGCCGGGTCCAGGTCGTGCATGGCGTGGCCGATCTTGTTGATCGACAGTTCCTTGGCTTGTTTCAGCTGGCCGTCCGGGCCGAAGGCTTCTTCTTCAAAGAAGCAGCGCACGGTGTTGTCCGAGCCGAGGAAGTAGTCGTCGGCCTTCTTCTCCTGTTCCTTGGTGGTGAAGATGCCTTGCGCGACGGCCGGGTCGAAGTCGTTCACGACTTGTGCGGCGCGGGCGCGCAGGGCGGCGATTTCTTCCGCGGTCTTGAAGCCGGGGATGACGATGAAGCCATCCTTGGCGTATTGGGCTTTCTGGGCATCGGTCAGCATGTGGCGCTCCTTTTCTTAACTTAGGTCATTGTAGGGAAGTCATTGGATGCCAACAATGTGCAAACGGTTGACACATTGTCTCTGAAATGGAGACAATCGAGCCATGGACCAGCTCAAGGCAATGGAAATCTTTGTGGAGGTGGCGCGGCAGCGCAGCTTCAGCGGTGCCGCGCGCCGGCTGGGCATGACGCGCGCCATGGTGAGCAAGCATGTGATTGCGCTCGAAGAACGGCTCAATGCGCGCCTGCTGCACCGCTCCACGCGCGATGTGAGCCTGACCGATGCCGGGCAGGCCTACCTGGAGCCTTGCGCGCTGGCGGTGCTGCAGGCGCAGGAAGCGGCGCGGGTGGTGACGCATGCCGGCGTCGAGCTGGCAGGGCCGCTGCGCATACAGGCGCCGTCCAGCTTCGGCAGTGAATGGCTGGCCGATGCGGTGGCGCGCTTTAGCTTGCCCCATCCGCAGTTGTCGCCGCTGCTGCATGTGGACGATGCACTGCTCGATCCGATCGAACACGGCTTCGACCTGACGATCCGCGTGGGCGGGATTCCGGACAGCCGCGCGCTGGCAATACGGCCTTTGGCGCCTTGCCGCGGCATCCTGTGCGCCTCGCCGGCCTACCTGGCGCGGGCAGGCCGGCCTGAAATTCCAGAAGACCTGCATCGCCACCAATGCCTGCACTTCAGCCACCTCACCGGCGGTATCGCCTGGCACTTCGCTCGCGGCGAGGAGCAGGCCACAGTACGCGTGACGCCGGCTTTCACCGCCAATAACGGATTGGTTCTGCAGCATGCGGCCTTGCGCGGGCTGGGCATCGTCTATACGACAACCTTCCTGGCCTGGCGCGACCTTATCGAAGGGCGGCTGGTGCCGGTGCTGGCCGACTGGGACTTGCCCCTGAACCATTTGAGCGCCCTGTATCCGGCCACGCGCCAGCTATCGCCGAAGGTGAGGGCGCTGATCGATTTCCTGGTGGCGGAGTACCAGCCCGCGCCCCCTTGGGACAAAGCCTTGGCGGATGCGGGGTTGCTTATTTTGTAACCCTGATGCGACAATCCGACGATGAAAAATTCACGACATGAGCGCGCAATTGAATTGCTGGAGGCCGCAGGCTTCCCCAGCCGGGATTTGCTGCCTTTGTTACATCGGATGATGTGGCGCATTGGCATCCGGGTTCCGCCACCGCTGTTTGCTCCTTTCCACGTCAATCTACTGGTGTTTTGGCTGGCTTACAGCGCTGTCGCGACCCTGGGTATGGCGTTTGGAACAGCGCAAAGACTGGTTGTGAAAAATTCGGTCCTGCTGTCCGGTGCTTTGTTTGGCCTGGCGCTGGCCTTGCTGATGGCTGCATTTTTCCTGCGCACGAGACGGGTCAATAAATTGCCGACGTGGCAGGAGCTGGGGCTGCGATGAGGGAAAGCAAGGAGCGCCTGCTCAATGTCGACGCCTTGCGCGGCTTTGCGCTGTTCGGCATCCTGGCCGTCAATATCTGGTCGTTCGCCGATCCCTATTTTGCCTCCGGCGTGAACAACCCGCGCTATGCGAGCGCGCTTGATATGGCGGTGCGCTTCATCGTCGCGCTGCTGTTCGAAGCCAAGTTCTACCTGCTGTTCTCTTTCCTGTTTGGCTACAGCTTCATGCTCCAGGCCTGGGCCGCCGAGCGTGCAGGCGCCGCATTCCGGCCGCGCATGCTGCGCCGGGCGGCAGGCTTGCTGTTGTTGGGCGGATTGCATGGCTGTTTCCTGTTCTATGGCGATATCCTGCACCTGTATGGTTTGCTGAGTTTCTTGCTGCTGGTCTGGTATGGCCGTGAGTGGGATGGCCGCAGGTGGCGCTCGGCCGAATGTGCTGCGCTGTTGCTGATGCTGGCGGCCTTCATGCTGGTCGTGCTGGGCGTTGTTGTGATGCTCTCGCCGCAAGCGGGCCCCCCGGAGCTGAAGGCTGTTTTTGCCAAGCTGGCCGCCTTCCATGGCGATGCCCGCAGCACGCAGGCATTCATCATGGACGAATTTCCGTCGACTGTGGCCTTCCTGATGTTTGGCCAGGGGCCGAGCGCGCTGGCGATGTTCTTGCTGGGGCTGGGAGCGGGGCGTGCGCACCTGCTTGAGCGTGTCGGATCAATCGAGCAGCTGGTGCGCCCGATCCTGCGCCTGGCCGCCACGTTCGGGCTGGTTGGCGCCTTGCTGTATGCGGCTGCTTCCGAGTTCGCGCCGGGCGGCGTGCTGATGATATTCTCGACGGCGCTCAGCTACCTGACGGCGCCGATCCTGACCGCGGCCTATGTGGTCGTCCTGATGCTGTTGTTCGAGAGCCGTCGCGGCGCGCGGCTGATCGCGGCGCTGGCGCCGATGGGCAAGCTGGCGTTGAGCAATTACCTGATGCAGTCGCTGGTCATGGCCTTGCTGTTCACCGGTTACGGCATGCGCCTGTGCGATGAACTCCCGCCGATCGCCGTTCTTGCCCTGGTGCCTGCGATCTATCTCGCGCAAATGGCCCTCAGCGCCTGGTGGCTCAAGCACTACACCTACGGCCCCGCCGAGTGGCTGCTGCGCGCCATCACCAACTGGCAGTGGTTGCCTCAGGAAGCAGGCGCCCAGCCGCCGTCGCGGTAGACCTGGTCGTCGTCGAGGTAGACCGCATCGGTCTGGACGAAGACGTCGACGTGGTAGCGGGCGTCCTTGCGCTTGAACTGCGGCTTCTGGTACTGGCCATGCTTGGCGCCGAGCGAGAGATGGATGCCGCACATGCGCTCATAGGTGCCGATATCGTCCACTGTGCGCTCGCGCGAGAAGGCGCGGTTCATGCCGAAACCGAGTTCGCGCACCCATACTTCGCCTTCATGCGCGCGAATGATTGCCAGCATATTGTCAAACTCCGGCGTGCTGTTCTCGGCGCCGGTCACGCGGCCTTTTTCCACGATCATGGTGATCGGCGTGGCCGGGCGGTTGACGTGGAAAGTGGTGTCGCCGAACACGAAGACCTTGGCGCGGCCGTTGACTGCTTCCAGGTCTTGCGCTTCGGTGAACACTTCGCCGATCGGAAACAGGCCGCCCACATTCTTCATGGCGCTGTAGTCGCCGATATTCAGCTTGGCTTCTTCAAACGGGGAGGCGAACACCAGCCGTTCGCCGCCGCTTTCCACCACACCTGATTGCGCGCGGTCGATGCGGGTCTTCAAAGCATGGCCGACGCCGCGGTAGTACGCCGGGTCGTAGGCCAGCGCATCGATATAGACCAGGCCTTGCCCGTCCGGCATGCGTGACAAATGCATATGCTCGATCACCTTCAGGCCGCGCTTGAACAGCTCCATGCGGATGCGGTATTCGTTCAGGCGGAAGCTGGTGGTTTGCACCAGCACCACCAGGTCGCCCGCCCGTAGTTGCTCGAAAGCCGCAAGCACGTCGGCCGGCTGCACCGTGTCGAAGTCGATGAAACGGCCCTCCGGCAGGGCCGCGCGGTAGGCGTCCGCCAGCACCATGGAAAGCGGGCTGCGCTGGTCGAACACCAGCAAAGCCTGCTGCGGCACGGCGTATTCGATGGCGTGGGCAAGCAGGTCGCGTACATTGCGGGCTGCCGTATCGCGGGCGGCAGGTGGAAAAGCGGTCATTATCAGGCTATAAAGAGGATGAGGCATGCGCATTATACGGCGTGCCGCCGCTTGAACCGGGAAGGGGCGCGAGGTAGAATCGGACGAATATAGCCGGGGAGAAACATCAATGGGTGTACAGTTTGGCCAGGACTTGCCGCTCCAGCGGCCCGATGAAACGGATAGCCGTGCGGCCATTTTCGTCCCGACCGCCAATATCAAGGAAGATATCCTGTCCGCTGTCCGCAAGGGCGCGGCGGTCGTCGGCTTCGGCAATCACGACCATACCTTGACCATCTATTACGAAAGCAACCGCTTCAACGAGCCAACCCTGGCCAAGTGGGAGCAGAAGGCGCGCAAGGCTTACGACCGCCTGCGCGACAACCTGCCCACCACCTCCAAGATGGTGTGCAAGCTGGATAACTTCGAGCAGATCGGTTACATCAGCAACAAGGGCATCACCATCCGCCGCCGAGCCAGCCTGGATCGCTGGCTCGAGTTTTCAGACGCCCAGGATTCCGCACCGGAAGGCGATAACGTCGCCTTCGCTCCGCCACCGCCGCCCAAAAAGATCGTCGCCGATTAAGACTCGGTGCTACCATCAGCCCAAAGCCAAACATTGGAGGGCAGATGCAGGTAAATCTTTTAGCTGCAGGTGGCGTTTTCCTGTTGGTGTTGCTGGCATCCAACGCTATCCGGCGTTCCTTCATGCGCCATGTGCAAGCGCGCGGCGCCGACCTGCCGGCTGCCGACACGGCCGGCTGGCTGCTGTTCTTCGGGCTGGCTTTCCTGGCCGCCGCCGTGCTCGGGGTGCTGAACCTTTCCAAGTTCCTCAACCTGGCGTTTTGCAGCACCTTGCTGGTGTTCGGCGTGGCGGCGCTGGTCGGCGCCTTCGTCATCGGTCGCCGTTAGCATCTTCCTGCCACGCCACCGGGATGTGGCGGATCTCGTTGCCATTCCACGCGGTGACCAGCCCTTCCACGCGTTTTCCGTCGACCTTCAGCGCTGCCACGTGATAGCGGTAGTCGGGCCCGAACTGGCGTTCGGCCGCGCGCCTTGCGCGTTCCGCGGCATCGCCATGCAGCAGTAGCGACAGTGCGACGCAGAGCATCAGCGACAGCGCGGCGCCGCTGGCGGCCGCCAGTCCCATGTGGCGCGCCTTGTGGCCGGCGGCGCGGCGCGCGGCAAGAACAGCGGGCGCGCCAAGGGTGCGGTACAGCCAGTGCAGCAGCAACAGCCAGGTTGCGCTGGTGACGAGGGAGGGGAGGATGCGCGGCTGCAGCCTGAGCTGGGTCAGGGTCAGGTCGACCGGCTGCATCAGGGGCCAGGCCAGCATCATCACGCCCAGCGCGCACAGGGCAAAGGCGGCCCCCCAGCGCACCAGCGACGCCATGTGCAGGCTGCCGGACAGCAAGCCGATACCGGCTGCCGCACCGAGCAGGAAAAGGCCGGACCGGATGGCCAGCAGGTCGCAGGTGCCCAGCACCACCAGCACCATGCCCGCCCGCTTAAGGATGGGAATGTGCGCGTCCATTGGAGTATTCTAGCGTAACATTTTCACTATGCTGGAAGGAAAGGAGACACCATGAAAAGCATGATTGCCGTGCTGTTTGCAACGCTGGCGCTGGCCCTGGGCGGTTGCCAGAAACCGGAAGACAAGCGCATCGGTCCGGCGGAACAGGCCGGCCGCGAGATCGACAAGGCCGCCAGCGTGGCAGGCGAAAAGCTGGACCAGGCGGCCAGCAAGGCTGAAGAAAAACTGGGCCAGGCCGGCGAGAAATTGGACCAGGCGGCCCAGCAGGCTGGCGAAAAGCTGAACAAGGCCACCGAAAAAATCGGCGAAAAAGTCGAGCAGGCTGGCAAGGAAATGCAGGAGTCGGCCCGCGAGGCGCGCAAGGAAAAGAACTAGTTCCCTGATTTGCTCTTCAGCGGCACCACATTGGAAGGCGGCGGCTCGTCGGGCATGCCGCCCAACACCAGCGTCAGGTCGACAAAGCCGGCGCGCCAGGCCTGCTCCAGGTTCTGCTCGATGGCCTCCATCGAGGTCTGTTCGAAGTTGCTGAAGCCGCGCACCCCGTAGGCGCGGTTGCGGCCATGGGCCTTGGCCAGGTACAGCGCCATGTCCACCAGGTTGACCGCACGTTCCCAAGGCAGCGGCAGGCCGCCCGGCGCCAGCGGGAATGGCGCAAAGCCGACCGATACATTCACGTGGATCATGTGGTCCTGGAACGGCACCGGCTGCGACGACACGCAGCTCAGGATGCGGCGCGCGATTTCATCCACGCCGTTGCGCGGAATGGCCGGCAGGAAGGCCAGGAATTCCTCCCCACCCCAGCGCACGATCATGTCGGTCTCGCGCAGCGCGATGCGCAGGCTCTCGGCTATCATCTTCAGCACCGCGTCGCCGGCGGCGTGGCCGTAGGTGTCGTTGACGTGCTTGAAGTGGTCGACGTCCAGCAGGAAAAGGGCGCCGACGATGTCTTCACCGTTGGCGCCGCGCCGCTCCACCTGGTTATGCGTGCGCATGTATTCCTGGAAGTGGCGGCGGTTGTACAGCGCCGTGAGCGGATCGAGCGAGCTTTGCGCCTTCAACTCCAGGTTCTTCACCTCGAGCTGGGCGTTGGCCTGGCGTACCTTGCGATACAGCAGGCCGACAATCACGGCAGCCAGCGCGAACACCACCGCCAGCAGCCACCAGATGCGCTGCTGCAGGCGGCGCGCGGTCAGCTCCGCTCCCTTGGCCTGGTTTTCGTGCGATAGCTGTTCAATCTGGCGCTTCTTCTTTTCGGTGTCGTACTTTTCCTGCAGCTCCCACATGGTCTTCTTGCGCTGCGACTCGAACAATTCGTTCGAGATCTGGCGTTCGCGATGGTAGGCTTCCACCGCACCCTGGTAGTCGCCCACGCGTTCCAGCGCTTCGCCGTATTCGGTCAGGAGGGCTTGCAGCTCGGGCTTGTCGCCGGTCTTTTCGTAATAAGCCATGCCGAGCGCGAAGGACTTCTTTCCTTCCGCGACCTTGTTGGTTCCCATGTAGGCCTGGCCGGCATTGATGCGCGCCGTGGCTTCGTTGGCATCGTCGTTCGCATCGCGCGCGGCGGCCGAAGCTTCGTTGGCAAAACGCAGCGCGGCGGGGAAATCGTGCAGCTTCAGGTTGATATCGGACAGGTTCACCAGCGTGGTGGCGATCATGCGCTTGGCGCCGAGCTTGCGGGTCAGGTCCAGGTTGGCCAGCAGGGCGCGCATGCCGCGCTTGTATTGCTGCGTGTCGACCGCCAGGCCATATTCGGTGTTGTTGGCGATCGCCATGCGACCCGGCGAATTCAGGGTCTCCGACACTTCGAAGGTTTCGCCCAGCGTTTCCCACGCCTTGTCGTATTCGCGCACCTGGGTGTAGAACAGGGTGAGCGCATTGAGCGCGCTGGCCAGCGGTACCTTGTCGCTCTCGACCTTTTGCGCCAGCTCCACTGCCGACTGCAGGCGAATCAGGGCCACGGGATAATTGCCCTGTTCAGCGTAGCTTTGGCCGGCAGTGATGGTCGACTGCACGCGCAGCAACATGTCGTTGGTGTCGCTGGCCAGCTTTTCCGCTTCGAACGCCAGTTCGTGCGACACCTGGCGCTCGTTCATCGCCGAGCGCACGTAGGCCTTGGTCAGCAAGCCCTTGGCGATGATGATCTTGTTGTCCTGGGCACGGCCGAAGTCATGCAGTTCTTCGGCCAGCGCGAGCGCCACGTCATGCTTGCCCAGGCTGCGGTGGGTCAGGCTGAGCTGGGCCAGGAATTCGGCGCGGGTCAGGGGCGGGGCGGAGCGCGCCACCGGTTCCATCTGCTGCAACTGGACCAGGGCCTTTTCGGGAACGAAACGCACCAGTTCGCGGATCTGCGCGATTTCGCTGTCGAGGGGCGACTGGGCAAATGCAAGGCAGGGCGCAAGCAGGCAGGCGCCCGCCAGCGTTCGGAGGCGCTTGGAAATCGTCAAAACCGGAAAGCCTGGCAACTTGAGTCCTTGGGGTCGCATGAGCAGCGTGTGCGGTTCATTATATGCCTGTTGCAAGCGGGAAATCCGCAATGCCACTCACTATTTGCATGATAGACGCCCCAACTGTGGGGAAAATGCAAGTGGAATTTCCACTTGTGAAACTACTTGCCATCGCTTTCCGCCTGGCCCTCGATTTTTACCGTTCATCGCATTTCCTGCGCGGGCCCGCTGCGGGCTCGATAAAGTTTGCTTCAACAACATACTTGAGGCGAAAACAAGATGCTCGAATTGCGCAATGTCAGCAAGGCCTTCCGCGAACTGAAAGCGGTGGAGGACGTTTCCCTGAAACTTGGTAGTGGTGTAGTCGGGCTTGTTGGTCACAATGGCGCCGGCAAGACCACTTTGATGCAATTGGTCGCCACGCTGTCGCGGCCGACTGCCGGCAGCATCCTGTTCGATGGCCAGGACATTGTGCGCAATCCGGATGCGATGCGGCGCCGCCTTGGCTTCCTGCCGCAGGAGTTCGGGGTCTATCCGAACCTGAGCGCGCTGGAGTGCATGCAGTATTTCGCTGCGCTGAAGGGCGTGCGCGATCCCGCCCGCATTCGCCACCTGCTGGAACTGGTGAACCTGTCCGAGCATGCGCGGCGGCCGGCGGCATCGTTCTCGGGCGGCATGCGGCGCCGCCTGGGGATCGCCCAGGCGCTGCTGAACGATCCCGATATCCTGATCGTGGATGAACCGACAGCGGGCCTGGACCCGGAAGAGCGCCTGCGCTTCCGCCGCCTGTTGTCCGAACTGGGTTTTGGCAAGCTTGTGATCGTGTCGACTCATATCGTGCCGGATGTGGAGAGCATCGCAGGCCAACTGGCCATCATGCGCAAGGGCCGCTTGCTGGCGCTGGAAACGCCGGACGCCATCCTGCAGCGGGCGCGCGGCCAGGTGTGGCAGGCCAGCGTCGATGCCGCCGATTACGATGCGCTGCGCAGCCGCTTCCATGTGCTGCAGGCGCAACGCCAGGGCCCGCAGGTGCAGCTGCGCGTGGCGCATCCGGGACAGCCGTTTGCGGGCGCGCATGCGGTCGAGCCGAGCCTGGAAGAAGCGCTGATGGCGCAACGCTATGCGCTGTCGGAACCGGTTGCGGAGGCAGCATGAATGCAATCGGTGTCATGGCGCTCAATGAGGTGCGCTTGCGGCTGCGCCGGCGGTCCACGCTGGTGGCGCTGCTGGCGGCGATGGCCCTGTGCTGGCTCGGCATTTCCGATCCGGCCGATGGCATCACGATGATGATGATCGACCGAAAGCGTGTGCTGTACACCAGCCAGGCGCTGGCCTTTGGCAGTGCCCATATCGCCGGTATGCTGCTCGGACTGGCAGGCTTCTACCTGGTGCGCGGTCGCGTTGCAGACGACCTGCAAAGCGGCATGGGCGCAGTGATCGGCGCAACAGGCGCCAGCAATGCCTTGCTGGTTGCCGGGCGCTGGCTGGGCGGCGTGGCGTACCTGGTGCTGTTCGTGTTTGCCTACCTTGCTTCCACCCTGGCGCTGCATGCCTTGCGCGGCGAAGGGCCGATCGAAGTGCTGGTCTACCTGCAAACCTATCTGCTGATGCTGCTGCCGATCGTCAGCTACGCGGCCGCCTGCGCAGTCCTGTTCGACAATATCGGGCCGTTGCTGGGCAAGCGTGGCGACGTATTGTTCTTCTTCCTGTGGTGCATGCAGTTCGGCGCGCTGGTTGGCGTGACCGAGAGCCCGGGAGCGCTGTGGCCGATGTTTCTCGATTTCTCGGGGCTGTCGGTGGCCGTGACGACACTGCGCGAACATTTCGCGACGACATCCTTTGTCCTCGGCCGGAGTGCTTTCGATCCGGCTGAAGCGACGCTGGTCTTTCCGGCGACCTTGTGGACACTCAAAGCGTGGGGCATCCGTGCGGCGACGCTGTCGCTGTCCATGTTGCTGCTGGTGCCGGCAACCCTGTTCTTCCACCGTTATTCGCCGGACCGGGTGCGGCCACGATCGGCGCGCGGCAACCGCCTGCTGGCGCTGGCCGACCGTGCGCTGCGCCCGGTGGCGGTGGTGCTGCGGCCCTTGCCGGGACTGGCGATGCTAGTGCCGGGCTTTGCTGGCGAAGTACTGGCGGAAGTGGCGCTTGTGCTGTCCATGTCGCCTTCCGCAGCGCTGGTTCTTGCTGCGGGCGCCGTGGCGGCAGCGCTGGCGGCGCCCGAGGTTCTGCCGGGCGTGATGATTGCCGGCGTGGCGGGGTGGGGCATGATTGTGTGCGGCATCGCGCCGCGCGATTGGCAGAGTGGGGCGGATGCGATGACCGCGGCGCTGCCCGGTGGCTCGGGCCGGCGCTACCTGCGGCAGTGGGCGGCCAGCCTGCTGCTCGCCCTGCCGCTCGCCATCGTGGCCCTGCGCTGGTCGCTCGAAGCTCCGCTGCGCGCTGTTGCTGCAGTTTCCGGCGTGCTGGCGCTGGCATCTGCCGCCAGCCTGCTGGGTGGCTTGACGCGCGGGTCGCGGCTGTTCCTGGCGTTGTTCCTGTTCACCTGGTATATCGCGCTCAATACGCCGAAAGAAGCCGCGCTGGACCTGGTCGGCTTCAATGGCTCCGCAAACACAGCGACCGTGGCTGCATGGGCGATCGCGGGCTGCCTCGCGTGGGCCGCGGGATTCGTGCACGCCAGCCGCTTGCGCAGCGCTTAGAACTCTTCCCAGCCTTCGCTTGCCGGCGCCGTATTGCGCGCCGTAGTGCGCCGGGATCGCTCCGGATCGCCGGCGCGGGGCGGCGCCGCGCCGGCAGCGTTGCGGCCGGAGGCCCTGGCTGTGGCGCGGGGTGCCGCCACGTTTGCCGGCACCTTGGCCGCCAGCGCGACCCCGGTGCGCGCTTTGGCGGCTACGGCGCCGCCCTTCAGCCGGAAGATGCTGACCGCCTGCGCCAGTGCCTGGGCTTGCTCCTGCAAGCTCTCCGCCGCGGCAGCAGCTTGCTCGACCAGCGCCGCATTTTGCTGCGTCATCGCATCCATCTGTCCTATCGCCTGGTTCACTTCACCGATGCCGCTGCCCTGCTGCTGGCTGGCGCTGGTAATTTCCCCCATGATGCCGGCAACCTTGTGCACCGAAGCGACGATGCGCTGCATGGTATCGCCGGCTGCATCGACCAGCCGTCCGCCTTCTTCCACACGCGACACCGAAGTGCCGATCAATTCCTTGATTTCCCTGGCCGCGGCCGCACTGCGCTGCGCCAGGTTGCGCACTTCCGACGCCACCACTGCAAAGCCGCGCCCTTGTTCGCCCGCCCTTGCAGCTTCCACTGCCGCATTCAGCGCCAGGATATTGGTCTGGAACGCGATGCCATCGATCACGCCGATGATGTCGCTGATGCGCGCCGAACTATCCTTGATCGCGCCCATGGTGGCAACCACCTGCGAGACGACGTCGCCGCCTTGCTCGGCCACCTGCGCCGCATCGGCTGCCAGATGGTTGGCCTGCTGTGCGTTGCTGGCGTTCTGCTGCACGGTGTCGGTCAGGTTCTCCATCGCGCTGGCCGTTTCTTCCAGCGAGGAAGCCTGCGTCTCGGTGCGGGCCGACAGGTCGGCGTTGCCTTTGGCGATCTCGCCGGTGGCTACTGTCATCTGGTCGGTGCTGCTGCGGATATTGCCGATCATTTCCGCCAGGCCTTTGTTGATGTGCTCCATCGCTTGCAGCAGCTGGCCGATTTCGTCGCTGCGGCTGGAGTCGATGTCCCGGCTCAAATCCCCGCCTGCAATGCATTCGGCGGTATCGATCGCCTGTTGCAGGCCCGAGCGGATGTAGCGGTAAGCGAACAGCAGGCATGCCACGGCTGCGATGACCGACATGGCTTGCAGCGCCTGCGCCAGGCGTTGGGCGCGTTCGAAGGCGGTGCTGGCTGCCGCTACTTCGGCGCTGGTGCGTTCGTCAAGCAGGGCCAGGAACTCATTCACCGGCTGCATGATCCTGGCCTTGTTCTGGTGGTAGGCCTTGTCATGCATGATGCGGCGGGCCATCTCCGGATCGGGCGGGCCTTCGCGCGTGAAGCCGCCCTTGCCGTCATCGAACTTGCCCTTGACCGCGTTCATCGCGATCACCTCGGTGTGAACCAGCTCGTTGGAGTTGGCTTCCGCTTCCTTCAGCTTGGCGAATTCCTGGCCGGTGAAGCCGGCGCGTTTCATCAGCTCCGACAAGGCGATGGCCTGGCCGGAGGAGGGCGGCACCGGCGTACCTGCGGCGACGAAGTCCCAATAGATGCGTTCATAGTTTTTCGGGCGCGGCTTCTGGCCGTTGCGGATGGCCAGTATGTCCATGTACTGCTGCTCGTAAGCCGCCTCGCCCGACACCACATAGGTGCGCGCCAGGCGGGTCAGGTCGTCCGAACTTTGCCGCAATTCGTCGGCAAGCAGATAGGACTGGTAGCGCGAATCGGCGGCCTGCTTGGCTTCCGCGCCTTTGCTGGAGACACGGAGCAATGCCAGCATGGTCAGTGTTGCCAGCGCGACCGTAATGGCAAAAAACGCCAGGAAGATACGTTTGATGGATAGGTTCTTTTGCATGGCGCTGTCCCCCCTCTGGAGGACAGCATACCCCGACTACCAGGCAACTAGTAATTCTTATCGTGCGGAAACGAGATTCAGGCGGCGAGCTGTTGCAAAAGGTAAAGGCGCTGGTACAAGCCGTTGTCAATCTGCATGAGATCCTCGTGCGGCCCCTGTTCCACGATGCGTCCGTGGTTCAGCACGATGATGCGGTCCGCCTCGCGGATGGTGGACAGGCGGTGCGCGATGGCGATGATGGTGACCTGGCCGCGCAGTTCCTTGAGCGCCACCTGCACGATCTGTTCGGTGTGCGAATCGATGCGCGAGGTGGCTTCGTCAAGCAGCAGGATGCGCGGCTTGCCCGCCAGTGCGCGCGCAATGGCAATGAGCTGCTTCTGGCCGGAGGACAGGCGCGAGCCGCCTTCGCCCAGCACGGTTTCGTAGCCGTCTTCCATCGCCATGATGAAGTCGTGGCAGTGCGCCGCACGCGCCGCGGCCTCGATTTCCTGCCGCGGCAGGCCGCGGCCCATGTCGATATTTTCGCGAGCGGAAGCGGCCAGCAGGAAGGGATCTTGCGGCACCAGTCCCACGTCGGCGCGGAACTGCTCGTTGTCGATTTCATCGAGCAGCATGCCATTCATGCGGATGCTGCCGTGCGGGGCGGGGTAGTAGCGCAGCAGCAGCGACAGCAGGGTCGACTTGCCGCTGCCGGTGTGGCCGACGATGCCGAAGAAGGCGCCTTGCGGAATCTCCAGCGACAACTGGTGCAGCACCCGCTGGCCTTCGATGTATTCGAAATCCAGCGCGCGGATATCGATGGCGGGGGCGCCGTCATCGTTGGCGGCGTGGCGCACATGGGAGCCGGCAGCGCTGCGATGTTCCGGCGCGCTCTGTTCGCCGAGCAGGATCGCTACGCGCGATGTCGCCACCACCGATTGCTGCAACTGGCTGAACTGCATGGTGATCTGGATCAGCGGCTCGATGACGCGCGCGATGTAGTTGATGAAGGCATACAGCACACCCACTTCCGCCGCGCTCATGTCGCGCTGGCCGAACATGAAGATCACGGACGCCAGTAGCAGGATGTTCAGCATGTCGAGCGCGGGACGCAGCAGCCAGGCGTTGGCGCGGATCTCGGCCAGGCGCTGCGTGTAGTGTTCCGCGTTGGTTTGCGCGAAGCGTTCGCCGAAGCGCTGCTCCGCATTATTCGCCTGCAGTACGGTCATGCCGCCGATGGATTCGGCGATCTGCGCATTGATGTCGCTGCGCAGCTGGCGGGCGCGGGTCACGGCCGGAGCGCTCAGGCGCTGGTAAGCCCACACGATCACCAGCACGAAAGGCAGCAGCGCGACCACGAGGGTCATCAGGCGCCAATCCAGCCAAGCCATGGCGGCTACCGTGCCGGCCAGGACGATGGTGCTGTCCAGGATCACGAACAGGACCTGGATGTAGAGGCCTTTCACGGCCTCGGTATCGTTGGTCACGCGCGACACCAGTTGGCCGGTGATGGCGCGATCGAAAAAGGCCATCGGCAGCCGCAGCACGTGGCTGTAGACGCGCTCGCGCAGCCGCTGCACTGAACGCATGGCGACGCCGGACAGGCGGGCCAGCTGCAGGTAGCGCACCCAGGTGGCGATCCAGCCGGTCAGCAGCACGCCGCCCAGCAGCAGGGCCATGCGGGTCCAGTCCAGGTGCCTTGGCAGCAGGTGTTCGTCGATCAGGCGCTTGCCCAGCAGGGGACCCAGCACTTCCATGCCGGCTGCAAAGGCCAGCCACAGCACGGCCCAGCCGAGATGGTGCAGATCCGGACCGGAAGCTTCTTTCAGGAGGCCGACGGCCTGGCGCGTCTGTTCGCGCGCGCTTGTTTTGTCAGGCTGCGTCAAGGCTGGCCTCCAGTTGTTGGTAGCGCCACTGGCTGGCGTACCAGCCGTTCAGCGCAAGCAATTCTTCATGCGTGCCTGATTCGGTGATGCGGCCATGCTGCAGCACCACGATCTGGTCCGCATCGACCACGGCGCTCAGGCGGTGGCTGGCGATGATGGCGCAACGGCTGGCGTGGGCGCGGCGCAGTTCTTCGAGGTGCTCGAGGATGGCGGTTTCGGTGCCGGTGTCCACTGCGGACAAGGCATCGTCCAGCTGCAGCAAATCGTTGTCCGAGAGCAGGGCGCGCGCGATTGCAACACGCTGGCGCTGGCCGCCGGACAAGGTGATGCCCTTCTCGCCGACTTCGGTCTCGTACTTGTGCGGGAACAGCAGGATGTCGTCGTGGATCGCAGCCAGGCCGGCTGCGCGCTCGACTTCCGCACGCGTGGCGCCGGGCTTGGCCAGCGCGATATTGTCGGCAATCGAAGCCGAGAACAGGAACGACTCCTGCGGCACCCAGCTGATGGCCGCGCGCAGCGCCTGCAGCGTGTACTGGTCCAGCGCGTGGCCGCTCCATCGCGCGCTGCCCTGCGTTGGCGTGACCTGGCGCAGCAGCACGCGCAGTAGGGTCGACTTGCCGGCGCCGGTCGGGCCGACCAGGCCGAGGGTCTGGCCCGGCTTCAAGGTCAGCGAGATATCGGACAGCGCCGGCTCGTGCTGGCCGGGATAGGCGAAGCCCACGCCGCGTAGTTCGAGGTTGCCGGGCGCAACATGCGGCAAGGTGCCATGGTCTTCGATGCTCAAGGGGGCATCGAGCATCGGCTGCAAGCGCGCATAGGCGGCGCGGCCACGCTCGATCAGCGACAGCACCCAGCCCGCCGCAAACATCGGCCAGATCAACTGGCCAAGGTACATGCTGAAAGACGTCAGCTCGCCAATGCTTAATTCGCCGCGCCACACGAGAAAGCCGCCCAGGCCCAGCGACAGGCCGGTGGCCGCAGTAAGCGTCAAGCCGACAGCCGGCTCATACGCCGCTTCCCAGCGCTGCGCAGTCAGGCTGGCGTCGGCAGCGGCGCCAGCCAGTTCTTCAAAACGCTTGCTGCTGCGCTGTTCCAGTCCAAGCGCACGCAGGGTACGCACGCCGGACAGCGTTTCCTGCACATGATCATTCAAGGCACTGAAGCGCTTCAACGAATCGGCGGAAGCGGTATGGATATGCGACGAGATGCGCCAGAAAGCCCAGGCCATCAGCGGGAACGGAATCAGCGCGAACAAGGCCAGGCGCCAGTCGACGCCGACCAGCATCATGCCCAGCACCAGCAGCAGGGTGAGCGAACCGTCAAAACCGGCCAGCATTGCTTCGCCAGCCGCCATCTCGATCGCATCGATGTCGTTGGTGGCCAGGGCCATCAGGTCGCCGGTGCGCTGCTTCTGGAAGAATTGCGGACCTTGCAGCGACAAGCGGCGGTAGAAGCGCGTGCGCAGCTCAACGCCCAATTGATAAGCGGCCGAAAACAGCTTCATGCGCCAGGCGACGCGCAAGCCATAATTTGCCACGCCCAGCAAGAGCAGCAGGCCGATCGCCTGCCACAAAGCCTCAGGCCCAAGCTTGCCCGCCGCCAGGCCATCAACCATATAGCCGATCTGGCGCGGAATACAGATACCGATGACGGCAACGCCGGTCAGCATGGCGCCGGCGGCTGCGTAAGGACGCCAATGGCTGCGGACGAAGCCACCGATCAGGCGCGATAAACTCATATGCTTACTAGAAAAATGCTGCCAAGAGCCTGCAAGGATACCTCAGGGCAGAATTTTTCGCCGAGCGCGCCAAGATGAAAGTCGGGGTCAGGTCTGGCAATCCGCCATTTTGGCGGATTGCCAGACCTGACCCCGACTTTTAATTTACTTGTGGGCTTTGGCGCCGTTGGCGTGGGCGGCCTTTGGGTCGGGGAAGCTGGCGGCTGGCTTGGCTGGCTTGGTGTCGGCTTTTGCTTCGGCTTTGGCTTCTGGCTTGCTTTCTGCTGCCTCGGGCTTGGCTTCGACCTTGGCGTCAGCTTTGGGGGATGGCTTGGCTTCGGTTTTGGCTGCCTTCGGTGCGGGGGCAGTGGCTGGTGCCGGAGCAGGGGCCGCCACTGGCGCTGGCGCAGCGATCGGTGCGGCCAGCTTGGGCACTTTCGCGGCCTGCTGGCCTGCCTCCTTCAATTGCTCCTGCGCTGCCTGGAACAGTTCCGCCTGGGTCTTGCTGGCAATGCTGAACAGCTCGCGGTTGTAGGCAAACAGGCCGTCGAGATTCGGCACGCGGGCAGTGCTCCTGGCGAAGAATTCTTGCGGGTCTTTCGCTTCCAGCAGCTCGCGCGCAGCGGCGGAACTTTTTTCGACGGAGGCCTTGGTGGTGCTCAGGTTGAGCGCAATCACCTTTTGCGCGCCTTCGAAGGCAGTGGTGGCGAAGTTGTTGAGGATTTTCAGCTGCGCTTCCAGCTGCGACTTGGTGGCTGCGGAAAATTGCTCGGGAATCGAAAACATATTTTCTCCTGGATCGATGGGAAATGGTGCGCTGCAATAAACCCATTCTAGCGACGAAATATGGTAATGGAAAGACATTTTTGCCGACTATTGAAGCAGAAGTTATGCAGTGCAACATTGCGTGCCCTGGCCAGCCTGCCTACAATCGGCCATCCTCACCTGTGGAGCTAAGCGATGGATCTTGTAATCCGCAATGCCAGTTTGCCCGATGGCCGCCAGGGCGTCGATATCGCCATCGCGCAGGGACGCATCGTCGATGTCGCTCCTGCTTTGCAAGCCAAGGGGGCTCGCGAGATCGATGCGGAAGGCGACCTGGTCACGCCGCCTTTCGTCGATGCGCATTTTCATCTGGACGCGACGCTAAGCTACGGCCTGCCGCGTGTGAACCGGTCGGGCACGCTGTTGGAAGGCATTGCGCTGTGGGGCGAGCTGAAGCCAGAACTGACGCAGGAAGCGCTGGTGGAGCGCGCCTTGCAGTATTGCGATTGGGCCGTGGCGCGCGGTTTGCTCGCCATTCGCAGCCACGTTGATGTGTGCGACGAGCGCTTGCTCGCCGTGGAAGCGCTGCTGGATGTGAAACGCCGCGTGGCTCCTTACCTTGACTTGCAACTGGTGGCTTTCCCGCAGGATGGCGTGCTGCGCTGCCCAGGTGCGCTGGATAACCTGAAGCGCGCAATTGCCATGGGCGTCGACGTGGTCGGCGGCATTCCGCATTTCGAACGCACCATGGCCGATGGCGCCGAGTCTGTGCGCGTGCTGTGCGAATTCGCGGCCGGGAAGGGCTTGCGCGTCGATATGCACTGCGATGAATCGGACGATCCGCTGTCGCGCCATATCGAAACCCTGGCCTTCCACACGCAGCGTCTTGGCTTGCAGGGCCGCGTGGCCGGCTCGCACCTGACGTCCATGCATTCGATGGACAACTACTACGCCAGCAAGCTCCTGCCGCTGATCCGTGAAGCCGGCGTGGCCGCCATCGCCAACCCGCTGATCAACATCACCTTGCAGGGGCGCCACGACAGCTATCCCAAGCGGCGCGGCATGACGCGTGTGCCGGAGCTGCTGGCGCACGGCATCGACGTCGCCTTCGGCCACGATTGCGTGATGGATCCGTGGTACAGCCTGGGCTCGGGCGACATGCTGGAAGTGGCCCACATGGGCTTGCACGTGGCGCAGATGACCGGGCAGGATGCAATGCGCGCCTGCTTTGCGGCGGTGACGGAAACACCGGCAAAGATCCTCGGCCTGGATGGCTACGGCCTGCAACCCGGCTGCCACGCCGACCTGGTGCTGCTCGATGCCCGGGATCCGGTGGAGGCAATCCGCCTGCGCGCTGCGCGGCGGCTGGTGCTGCGGCGCGGGCAGGTGGTGGCTGAATCGCCGCGGGCGGCGGCGCGCCTGGCCTTGCCGGGCCGGCCGCAGCAAGTCGATTTCCGCCTGTCCGGGCATGCTGGACTTGCAAGGGAAAATGCATGAAAATTCAGCATCATTCCTGCCGTTGGGAGCAGCTTTGAAAGACATCGTCATCCGCCCGGCTACTGAGGCCGATTTCGACTCCATGTGGACGATTTTCCAGGAGTTGATCGCCAGCGGTGATACTTATTATTTCGCCGCGGAGACCAGCCGCGACGACTGCCACGCGTACTGGTTCGGGCGCGGCATCAAGACCTGGGTGGCGGTGCTGAATACCGGCCGCCTGCTCGGCATGTACCGCCTGCTGCCCAACCAGCTCGACCGGGGTTCGCATGTGGCCAACGCTTCCTTCATGGTCAGCCCCGCTGCGCAAGGCGTGGGCATCGGCAAGATGCTGGGCCGCCATTGCCTGGAACAGGCGCGGCGCGATGGCTTCCTCGCCATGCAGTTCAATTATGTGGTCAGTACCAATGTTTCTGCCGTGCTGCTGTGGAAGCGGCTCGGCTTTTCAGTCATAGGCACGCTGCCGCGCGCCTATCGCCACAAGCAGCTCGGTTTTGTCGACGTGTATGTGATGTACAAGTTCCTGGCCGACCCCAACGATTGGCCGGAGCAATGATCGATACCAGACGACTGACCCTGCGTCCCGCAACTGTTGATGATGCTGCGTTCTACCTGCGCCTGGTGAACGAGCCTTCCTTCCTCGAAAACATTGGCGACAAGGGCGTGCGCGACCTTGAAGGCGCGCGCGCCGCCTTGCTCGCCGGCCCCGTCGCCATGCAGGCCCGGTTGGGCTATTCCTTGTGGATGGTGGTGCGCAAGGAAGATGGCGCCGCCATCGGCATGTGCGGCTTGATCAAGCGCGACACCTTGCCCGATACCGATATAGGCTATGCCTACCTGCCAGCCTATTGGGGCCAGGGCTATGCGTGGGAGGCGGCATCGGCGGCCATGGCCTACGGCCGCGATGTCGTTGGCTTGCCGCGCCTGCTAGGCATCGTGTCGCCCGGCAATACGGCGTCGTCAGCGTTGCTGATGAAGCTTGGCATGCACTTTGTCGAGCGGCTTGATGCGGGAAAGACGGATCTTTACCGCATGGAGTTTCCCCCGCGCCACAGCTAGGTTGTTGCGAAAACAGGTTTCTTGGCTTTTGGTACTTTAGGGCGCATGATGACGATTGCAGTCCTGAAGGCATAATGTCGCCTTTTTACCAAGGGGAAACTAATCATGAACTTCGGCAATCTAAAGATCGGAGTGCGCCTGGCCTTGCTGGGCGCTTTCTTCATGCTGGCCTTGTTGACGGTCGGCTACCAGGGCTGGAGCGCCATCAGCTTCATCAAATCCAGCAATGCCCAGAGCATGCAGCGCTCGGTCGACCTGACCCAGGCCGTCGATACTGCGCGCGGCGCGCAGGTTGAATTCAAGATCCAGGTGCAGGAGTGGAAGAACATCCTGGTGCGCGGCCACGATCCTGCGCAGCTCGAAAAATATTCCGCAGCCTTCGTCAAGAGCGGCCAGGCTACCAACGCGGAGCTGCAGAAGCTGTCGGCCATGCTGAAAAAGCTGAACCTGCAGACCACGCTGGATGACGAAGCGATCAAGATGCACGAGGACCTTGGCAAGAGCTATATGGCCGCGCTCAAGCAGTTCGATGCGGCCAACCCGGAAAGCTACAAGATTCTCGACAAGGCCGTTGCCGGCATGGACCGCGCGCCAACCAAGAAGATCGACGAAATCGTGGCGTTCATCGATGCGCAGTCCAAGAAGAATGCGGAAGAAGCGGTGGCGACGGCGGAAGCGGCCAACCGCTCTGCTACCGTTACCCTGTTGGTGGTGCTGGTGGTCACGACGGTGATCGGTGCGGTCATCGTATGGTGGATCGTGAAGGGCATCACGCGTCCGCTGGACCAGGCGATCGATATCGCCAAGACGGTCGCGGCGGGCGACCTGAGCGTCGACGTGGACGTGCGCACCAAGGATGAAGTGGGCGAACTGCTGTCGGCATTGAAGCAAATGAGCGGCAACCTGTCCGATATCGTGAGCCGTGTGCGCACCGGCACCCAGACGATCGCCAGCGCATCGAGCGAGGTGGCGACCGGCAGCATGGACTTGTCGACGCGCACCGAGCAGCAAGCCAGTTCGCTCGAGGAAACCGCGTCGTCGATGACGGAACTGACCAGCACCGTGCGCCAGAACAATGAGAATGCGACCCAGGCGCGCAAGCTGGCCGACGAGGCTTCCAATGTCGCCGTGCGCGGCGGCGCGACCGTTTCGGAAGTGGTGCAGACCATGGGTGCGATCAACGAATCGTCGCGCAAGATTGTCGACATCATCGGCGTGATCGATGGCATTGCTTTCCAGACCAATATCCTCGCGCTGAATGCGGCGGTGGAAGCTGCGCGCGCCGGCGAGCAAGGCCGCGGCTTTGCCGTGGTGGCGGGCGAGGTGCGCAACCTGGCGCACCGCTCCGCTGCGGCCGCGAAGGAGATCAAGGAACTGATTGGCAATTCCGTCGAACGCGTGGAAGAGGGCAGCCGCCTGGTGGGCGAGGCCGGCGTCACGATGGAGGAAGTGGTCAACAGCGTGCGCCGTGTTACCTCGATCATCGGCGAGATCGCCGTGGCAACCGGGGAGCAGCGCGACGGGATCGAGCAGATCAGCGATGCCATCACCCAGATGGACAGCGTGACGCAGCAGAATGCGGCGCTGGTCGAGGAAGCCGCCGCGGCTGCCGAGGCCTTGCAGCAGCAGGCCGCAAGCCTGGAGGAAGCGGTGTCGGTGTTCAAGGTGCGCGAGACGTCAGGCGGCTCGCACATGAAACTGTCGGCAAGCCGCAGCTTGCGCGCCTTGCCGGCTTAAGGCGCCTTCTGCGGCGCGGCGCGGCCCGGTTTGCCGAAGAACCAGGCCAGCGCGGCATGCACGCGGCCGGCCCACGATTGCTCGTTATGGCGTCCCCCTTCGTCGACGAGGAATTGCAGGTCCCGGCCTTCGCGGTAGCCGTTCTTCAGCATGGCCTGGCGGAATGCTTCGCTGTCTTCCTGGCCGTCATAGACCGTTCCCACGTCGATGTAGAACCGGACCGGCATCTTCTTCGGCGGATGCTTCACTTCTTCCCGGTTGTTCCACCAGAAAGAGCTGGAGACACCGCCTGCCATCGAGAATATTTGCGGATAGCGCTGCGCGATGCCGATCGATGCCAGCCCGCCCAGCGATGAACCCATCACCGCCGTGTGCATGCGGCCGGGTTTGGTGCGGTATTGCTTGTCCACCCATGGCTTGACTGTTTTCGCCAGGAAGTCGGCGTAGGCGTTCAGCTTTCCTCCGCCATGCTTGGGGTCGCAACATGGTGTGTATTCGGCGATGCGATCGGTGGTGTTGTCGATGCCGACCACGATTACTTCCTCCATGTCGCCCTGGCGCACCAGGCGGTCCGCCACCTCGTCGATGTTCCATTCGGTGCCGTAGCTGGCGGTTGTGGCGTCGAACAGGTTCTGGCCGTCGTGCATGTACAGTACAGGATAGCGCCGCCTGGTGTCGCTGCCGTAGCTTGGCGGCAGATAGATGCGTAGCGTGCGTTCGTTGCCCAACCGGGACGATTTGAACTTTTCCACCAGCTGCAAGGTGCCGTGCAGCGGCGGTTTGCTTGCTGCCGGTGCTGGCAGGAGGCGTGCCGCCAGCACGTCGGCATCGTTGCGTGCGCCGCTTCTGCCGCCCGCGTCGGCGTAGCCGGCGTTGGCTTGCAGGCTGCTCATATTGTAGAAGGGCTGCAGTTCGAGCCGGTAGCTGCCTTGCTTCAGCGTGGCGGGCAGAGGAGTCGACCATGCCGGGCCGTTGGCAGGAGCGTTGTGCGGCATCTGGAGGACGCCTTCCGCCGCGACCGCACCGTGTTTGTCGCGCAGGCGCAGGAACTGCACGGCGTTGGTGATGCCGAGGTTGATCTGGTGGGCGTGGTTGTTGTAGCGAAGCTGGACGTAGTAGCGCCCGTCTTTTGTTGCGGTCACGCTGTCCGTCACGGCACTTGGCCCGGCCGTGCCGCTGGCTGGGGTGGGGCAGAGCGGCTGCGAGTGATGGCTTCGCAAGCCGGTGGCCGGGTAGACTGCTTCCACCGCATGGCAGGACGACGTTGCGGCCGCAGGGCCAGGCGCCCAACTGCCGCCGGTGAGCTCCGCGGCGACCAGTTGCCCGTCGCGGTACACGTTGAAGCGCGTGCCTTCTTGCGATCCCGCTCCCGGCGCGATGCGAAGGATGCCGGATTCTGCTTGCCGGACGAACGGTTCTGGCGGTGCAGTCGAAGCGGCCTCGCTGCCCGCGAAGGTGATCTGCTGCCGCCCAGGCACCAGCGTGCCCATTTCTATTTCAATCAGGTTGTCGTCGGCCAGTTCGTTCCATGCAACCGGGCCGCGCGCATCCTTGCCATTCAGCTTGCCGCCTGCCGGCATGTAATAGCCTTCGAGCGCAACAGGCGGGGGAAGCTTGATCCTGATATGCAGCCGCTTGCCGTGCAAGACCAGGCCGGACAGCTCGATCGCATCGCTGCCCGTGAACCACTCGCGCCGCAGCCGGGCGGTAATGAAGGGATTGATGTGCAGCCGCTCGGCATCGGCGCCGACGCCAAACACCTGCTGCACCACCATCCCAAGAAAGCCGCCCACAGACCAAAGCTGGCGGCGTGAATTGATGGCCGGCGCGGAAGGATCTCCGCCTCGCCACTCCATGTTCTCCATATTCGACAGATTGAGCGCCGCGCCCTGCAGCAAGCTGGCATAGGCGGCATCGGCAACGGCCACGTTTGCATACTGCGCAGCGGCCCTTAAGCCATAAGCTGTAACGAAAGGCCACAAGGCACGGTTGTGGTACACCGGCACGCCTGGCTGCTGCGGCCAGATGACCGGCGCGCCCAGCGGTCCGTGCGGATAACGGGCCAGTATCGACTGCGCCTGCCCGGCATCTGCCACGCCTGTGATGATGGCGAGCGACTGGCCAAGCCAGTCAAACTTGTGCATGGCGGCGCCGTCGAAGTGACCGGCGGCCAGGCTGCTGTACATGCCGGCGTCCTTGAGCCAAAGCCGGTCGTTGATCGCAATCTTCAAGCCTGACGCCCAACGCGCGTAACGCAGCGCCCCGTCGTTGTCGCCGGCATGCTGCGCCAGTTCTGCCGCCAGTGTGAGCGCCTTATAGTGGGCGACATTGGTCGACAGCGACTTGGACGTGGCCATGCTGGACAGGTCGTTGGGAATCCAGCCTGCATACGACTGTTCGCGCCAGTCAAGGAAGGACTGCTCGCCATTGTACAAGCCGCTGGCGGGATCGTAAGCGGCGATGCGGTCGTTCTCGATCGTGTTGCGCAGCGCCTGCAAGGCAGTGGCGGCGAATTTCGCGCGTTCTTCCTCCGGCAGCGACTTGAGCGTTTGCTCGGCGCCGAAGGCCCAGCTGACGCGGTCCGTACTGACAGGCCAGCTTCCGCCGCTGCCCGTGTCTTGCACGATCTGCAGGCCGTCTTCGCTGCCGGCCGCCAGCGGCGGCTTGCCGTTACGGTAGCCGGAAAGCTTGAACAGCAGGGAGTCGCGGCTGCGTTGAGGATCGAGCATCGCCAGGCCCAGGTTGGCAGCGTAGGACAAGTCGCGCGTCCACACGTAGTGCCATTTTTCGCCGGTCTCGAAGCATTCGCAAGCTATCGGCTGGCCGCCGTTGTAGCTGCCATCGCGGATGGCCTGCACCGAGTCCTGCTTCATTTCCGTCATCGCCAGCGCGAACAGTGCGTCGAAGGCCAGGTTGCCGCTGCGGACTTTGGGCGAGCCGGCCTGCTCGCTGAAGGCGATTGACTGGGGCGCATTGTCGCGCAGGGGCATGTTGGTGGACTGCGTGTAACTGCGCAGCGCCGCTTGCGCATCCGGCGTTGCAAAGCTGGCCTTGTAGCTGCCGAATGGTAGCTCGATGCTGGTATGTGCCAGTGCCGGGCCGCCCGCCAGCGCGCCCGCAGTTGCGAAGGCGACCGCGATGGCAGCGGCAGGCAGCGGGCGGCGCAGCATCACTGGACCTCCATCACGAGGACGGAACGGGCCGGAAGCGTGAACTTGCCCGCCAGCGGAATGCTGCGGCCAGTGATGATGTCCGTGCCACTGCGTACGCCGTCCAGCATTTCACGGAAACGGTCCGCATCCAGCGTCACATCCTTTGCGTTCTTGTTCAGCGCGACCATGACCTTCTGCTTGCCGTCATGACGGAAGTAGACATACGTATCCTGTTCCGGCCCGTATTGCATCATCTTCCCGTGCTGGACCGCGCTGGAAGTCTTGCGCCAGTTGGCCAGCTTCTTCACGAAGGACTGCATGTCGCGCTGCTCCGCGCTCAGGCCTTCGCCTGTAAAGGCATTCACTTTGTCGCCTGCCCAGCCGCCTGGCATATCGTGGCGGTAAGATGAATCGTCGCGGCCTTTCACGGTGCTCGGCATCAGGATTTCAGTCCCGTAGTAGAACTGCGGGATGCGCGGCACGGTCAGCGTAAAGGCCAGCGCCATGCGCAGCAGGGCAGGGTCGCTGTTCGCCATGCTGAAGCTGCGCGCCAGGTCGTGATTACCTTCGAACAGTACCAGATTGGACGGGTTGGGATAAAGGTAATCCTGCGCCAGCGTCTCGTAGACGTCGTACAGGCGGTAGGTGCCGTCCGTGTCGCCCAATGCCTTGCGCAGCACGTCGTTGAGCGGGAAGTCCATCATGCTGGGCGCGTTCAGGGCCTGCCAGCGGGCCACGATAGGAATCCGGGTGCTCCATTCCTCGCCCACCATATTCAGCTTCGGATATTCCGCCCGCACGCGCTTCGACCATTCAGTCAGGAAGGCGGTATCGGAGTAGCCGTAGGTATCCACGCGCAGGCCGGACAGGCCGGCGTACTCGATCCACCAGATATTGTTCTGGATAAGATAGTTCGCCACAAACGGATTGGTCTGGTTCATGTCCGGCATATGCGGCCCGAACCAGCCCTGGGTGAAGTTGCGCGCGTCTTCCTTGCTGCCGTACGGATCGACGCTGGCAACGCGGTGGTGCGCGGTCGGCGTGTACTTGCCGTCGTAGCTGAGCCAATCCTGCATCGGCATGTCTTTCATCCACCAGTGGCGGCTGCCGATGTGGCTCAACACGACATCCTGGATCACGCCGATGCCGCGCGTGCGCGCCTGTGCCACAAAATTGCGGTAATCCTCATTGCTGCCGTAGCGCGCGTCGATCTTGTAATGGTCGGTTGCCGCATAGCCGTGGTAGGAGTGGATATCCTGGTTGTTTTCCACCAGCGGCGTTGGCCACACCTGCGTGAAACCCATGTCCTTTATATAGTCCAGGTGCGCGGCCATGCCTGCCAGGTCGCCGCCGTGGCGGCCGTTGCCCTCGGCGCGGTTGGCCTTGTCCGGCATGCCGGCCATGTTGTCGTTGGCTGGATTGCCGTTGGCGAAGCGGTCCGGCATGACCTGGTAGATCGCGTCGGAACTGTTGAAGCCCTGGCGCTGCGCCGAACCGGGCGTGCGCGCCAGCAGTTGGTAACCATATGTGAGGCTTTGCTTGCCCGGCGCGGCGAAGCGGATGTCGAAGCGGCCAGGCGCCACGTCCGGCGCCAGTACCAGGTCGATGAAGAGGTAGTTGCGGTTGGCCACCCGGCTCACGCTCCCGATCCGCACGCCCGGATAGTCGATCGTTGGTTCCAGGTCCGCCACCTTTGGCGCATTCACCATGAGTTGCAGCTTGGGATTCTGCATGCCGGCCCACCAGAAAGGGGGCTCCATATGCTGGACAGTTGGCGGGGCTGCATGGGCGGCTTGCAGTAGGGCAAGGCCAAGCAGGGCGGCGAAAGCGGTCTTCTTCATGAAATCTCCGGTCTGGACGTCTTATGGGCCCGACAATACACCGAAATTGACTGTAGTTCTACTACACATGAATATGTCTAAATTTGTAGCCGAAATACAACGTGCTGGCTCCGAGTGGCAGAGAGAAGCCGCTGGGAAAGGCAGAAATACACAGGAATGATGATGGTCATTCATTGACACCAAATCTAGTTTTAGTACAGAATCCGCCTCAGAGCGTCCGTAAGAGCGTTCGCTTTCCAAGGATTCCCGTGTAGTCGAAATAAACCGGTCTGTGTAGGTTGCGGGAAAGAATGTTTAATGAGTGAGGGGACTTTGATGACTATCTTCGCCAACAAGCGAGGCAATACCGCTTTCCGACTGAGTCCGGTTGCGGCTGGGTGTGCTGTATTTGTATCCGCCTTCGCGGGCTCTGCGTACGCACAGACCGCCACCGCCGCCGGCCAGGCAGCTGACGCGCCGATGCAAACTGTGACCGTGTCCGGCATTCGCCGCGGTATTGAGGACGCGATCTCCGTCAAGAAAAACGCGACGTCCATCGTCGAGGCCATCTCCGCCGAAGACATCGGCAAGCTGCCTGATACCTCCATCGCCGAATCCATCGCCCGCCTGCCAGGCCTGGCCGCCCAGCGCGTTGCCGGCCGTGCGCAAAACATCGCGGTTCGCGGCTTGTCCCCGGACTTTGCTACCACCCTGCTGAACGGCCGCGAGCAAGTGTCCACCGGCGACAATCGCAGCGTGGAATTCGACCAGTACCCGTCTGAGCTGATCAGCGGCGTGACCATTTACAAGACTCCTGATGCAGGCATGATTGGCCAGGGCCTGTCCGGCACCCTGGACCTGCAGACCGTGCGTCCGCTGGCCTTTGGCGGCCGTACCGTGTCCATGAACGCCCGCATGGAAAAGAATTCGATGGGCAGCATCGCTGACACCAACTCGCGTGGCGGCCGCTTCAGTGCAAGCTATATCGACCAGTTTGCCAACCGCACCATTGGCGTGGCGATCGGCTTCGCGCACCTGGACTCCCCAGTGCTGGCGCAGGAAACCGGCCTGTACGAGCCGTGGAAGAAAGAGTCCCGTCCAGGCGTGCCTGCCGGTACCAACGTCACCGACGGCCTCAAGTCCCTGGCACGCAGCGGCTACAACAAGCGCGATGGCCTGATGGGCGTGTTGCAATACCGTCCAAACAAGAACTTCACTTCGATGATCGACGTGTATGCTTCGCGCTTCAAGCACGAAGACACTGCCAATCAGTTCGAAGTAAACATCAGCGGCTACAATGGCACCACCACGCCTATGTCGTTTACGGGCGTCACCACCAACAATGGTTCGTTCGCCACCGGCACCGCAAACAATGCGTATCCGCTGGTGCGCGGCATGTACACCAAGCGCAAGGACGATATCCGCGCCATCGGCTGGAACAACGAATGGAAGATGGATGGCTGGTCCCTGGTGGCTGACCTGAGCCGCTCGACCGCCAAGCGCGATGAACTGAGCTTGGAAAACAACCTGCAGATCAGTAACGCGGCCGGCAATCCATTCCTGGATTCCGTCGCCCTGTCGCTGGGCACCGGCGGTTTCCCGACTCTGAAACCGGGCCTCGACTACAGCAACCCGGCCAACCTGTACGTGCGTAACACCATCTACGGTTCCGGCTACGGCAAGACCCCGCACGTGGAAGACGAGCTGAACGGCTTCAAGCTGGCAGCCAACATCCAATCGTCCGGCGCCCTCGAGAAGTACTTCTCGAGCTTCGATATCGGCGTGCACTACTCTGACCGCAGCAAGGAGAAGCACCAGCCGGAAGCAAGCATTAACCTGGCAGGTGCGCCTTCGACCATTTCGTCGGACCTGATGTACAACTCGGTCGACCTGGGCTTTGCCGGAACGGGCACCATCCCTGCATGGAACGTACCGGGCGTCGTGGCCAAGTACATGACCTTTGCACCGACCGAAGACAAGAGCTACCTGATCGCCAAGGCTTGGACCGTGAATGAGAAGATCACCACGACCTTTGCCAAGGCCAACATCGAGCACGAACTGGGCAATGTCAGTCTGCGCGGTAACGTCGGCGTGCAAGTGCAGCGCACCGACCAGTCGTCCGACTCCAAGTACTGGGACGGCACAGCACCTGCCGGCCAGGAAGTCAAGCCGGTCCACGACGGCAAGACCTATACCGACGTGCTGCCAAGCCTGAACCTGGCGTTCCAACTGCCGAACGACCATACCGTGCGCATGGCCCTGGCCAAGCAGATCGCCCGCCCACGTGTTGACCAGTTGCGTTCCGCGTTGGACTTCAACGTCGGCACCAACGACTTCAAACCAGGCGGCAGCGGCGGCAACGCCCAGCTGGATCCGTGGCGCGCCAAGGCCTTCGACCTGTCGTATGAAAAATACTTCGGCAAGAAAGCCTACGCAGCACTGGCATTCTTCTACAAGAAGCTGGATACCTACATCTTTACCGAGACCCGTACCCACGACTTCTCGCAGCAGATCCCTGGCACCAACGCGATTACCCCGTTCGGCAACTACACCGCTCCGTACAATGGCAAGGGCGGCAACATGAAAGGCCTGGAGCTGACTGCTTCCCTGCCGCTGAACATGGTGACCCCGGTACTGGACGGCTTCGGTGTGAGCGGCAGCTACTCGTACAACGACAGTGCGATCACCATCAAGGAGCCTAGCGCCAACCTGGGCCAGACCATCATGCTGCCAGGCCTGTCGAAGCACACCAGCAACCTGACCGTGTATTACGAGAAGGCCGGCTTCGAGACTCGCCTGAGCCAGCGCAAGCGTTCGGACTTCGTGGGTGAGATCGGCAACTTCGCCGGCGAGCGTTCGCTGCGCTATGTGGTTGGCGAGAACATTCTCGACTTCCAGATCGGCTACAGCTTCAACGAAGGCATGTTCAAGGGCATGGGACTGGTGCTGCAGGTGAACAACCTGCGTAACGAGGCCTACGAGACCTACAACGGCAACCGCAACCAGCAACTGGAATACCAGAAGTATGGCCGCACCATCCTGCTGGGCGCGAACTACAAGTTCTAAGCATCCAGGGGTAGAAAAAACGGGGGCCGAGGCCCCCGTTTTTGTATTACTTGGCCTTGGCGGCCAATTGCTTGTTCTGCTCGTCCAGCCAGACTTTCAGCGGGGCGAAGTAGTCGAGCAGGGCCTGGCCGTCGATGCGGTCTTCGCCGGTAGCTGCTTTCAGCGCTTCAGGCCATGGCTTGGAGGTACCCATCTCCAGCATGCTCCACAGCTTCTTGCCGGCTTTTTCGCTGCCGTAGATCGAGCACTGGTGGAGCGGGCCGGTGTAGCCGGCTTCCTTGCACAGGGCGCGATGGAACTGGAATTGCAGCAGGTGGGCCAGGAAGTAGCGGGCGTAAGGCACGTCGGCTGCAACGTGGTACTTGGCGCCGGCGTCGAAGCCGTCAGCCAGCATCGGCAGCGGGCGCTTCACGCCCATGTACTGCTCGCGCAGCTGCCACCAGCTCTTGTCGTAGTCCGCAGGCTTGGTCTTGCCGCTGTAGACGTCCCAGCGCCATTTGTCGACCGAGTAGCCGAACGGCAGGAAGGCAACCTTGGCCAGGGCGCGCTTCAGCAGCACGCCGATGTCGGCGTTCGGGTCCGGGTTTTCGTTCATCAGGCCGACCTTCTTCAGGTAGCTCGGGGTGATGGACAGTGCAATGGTGTCGCCGATCGCTTCGTGGAAGCCGTCGTTGGCGCCGGTGCGGAACAAGTTCGACTGGTTCTTGTACGCCAGGTCGTAATAGATATGTCCCAGCTCATGGTGGATGACGGCGAATTCTTCTTCGGTCGGGCGGATGCACATCTTGATGCGCACGTCGTCCTTGCCGTCAAGCTGCCATGCCGAAGCGTGGCACACCACGTCGCGGTCGCGCGGTTTTTCCAGCAGGGAGCGCTGGTAGAACGATTCCGGCAGCTTGGGCATGCCCAGCGAGGTGTAGAAGCGCTCGCCGTATTGGACCATTTCCTTGGCGCTGGTCTTTTTCTCTTCCAGCACATTGGTCAGGTCGAACTTGGAGGCGCCGGAGGCAGGCATCAGCAGCGGGTAGATGTTTTCCCAGCTCTGGCTCCACATATTGCCGAACAGGTGGGCCGGGATTGGGCCGGTCAGCGGAACCTGGTCCGGACCGTAGGTTTCGCGCAGCTTGTAGCGGGCGTAGGTGTGCAGCGAATCGTACAGCGGCTTCACTTGCTGCCAGATGCGTTCCATCTCGGCCGAGAATTCCTCCGGCTTCATGTCGTAGCCCGAGCGCCACAGGGCGCCGGTGTCGGCATAGCCCATTTCGCGCGCGCCCTTGTTGGACAGTTCAACGTAGTCGGTGTACAGCTTCTTGTAGGAAGGCGATTGCATGTGCCAGCCGTTCCAGGCGTCCAGCAGGACTTTAGGATCGCGGCTGGTGGCCAAGGTCTTTTCCAGTTCGCCCAGGGCCTTGCAGTTGTCCGGGGTCGGGCAGTACTTGGCCTTGCCGTACGCGCCATTCAGCTTGGCGTTGGCGTCGGCGTAAGCCTGGCGCTCCTTCGGATCCGGCAGCATCAGGGTCAGTTGCAGCAACTTGATCTTGCGCGCTTCGTCGTCCGCCAGCTTGACGCCGTTAAAGCGGCGCGCTTCCAGGGCAGCCTGGCCGGACGCGTCCAGTTGCTGTTCGCCGAAGTAGGCGGTCAGCGCTTCGGTATCGTCGGTAATGAAGTTCTGCGCAACCCAGGCGGCCTTGTTGGCATCGTTGCCCAGCTTGTCGAATTTCTCTTCAGTCTGCGCGATGAACTTCTTCGCTTCGGCAGGAGTGCCTTTGGCTTTTTTTGCGGCTGGCGCGGCGTGGGCGAAGCCCGCTGCCAGGGCCAGGCCGAGGGCCAGGACCATCGGTTTTTTCATAGTCGTTTTATTCAATTCATTCTCCTCTCAGATAAAACTGCCCGCTAATATATCACCCCATGAAACTAATTAAATTTGCAATATTGGCCCTTATTAGCCAGGCTGCCATGGCGCAGAACGCGGATCGCCATTTCTTATCTGCCGCGAAAAGCGGCAATGTCCTGGAAATCGGCACAAACGATGGCAAATACATCATCAAGCCTTACTCCGCGGCTGTTGTGGAGACCACCTTTGTTCCAAAGGGGGAAGTGGCGGACGCGGTGTCGCACGCGGTAGTGCTGCCGCCTGCCGTTGTGGCCAGCACGCTGCGCGACGAAGGCGGCGCACTGGAATTCGCCACGCCGGGCATCACGGTGCGCGTGGAAAAGCAGCCGTTCCGCATCAGCTACTTGTATAAAGGCCAGCCGCTGGTCGCCGAGAAGCGCGGGTATCGCCGCGAAGGCGGCCTGGAAGCGATCGAATTTGCGCTGGACGGCGATGAAGCCCTGTATGGCGCCGGCGCACGAGCTACAGGCATGAACCGCCGCGGCAACCGCTTCCAGTTGTACAACCGTGCCCACTACGGCTATGAAGCGCGCTCGCAGCTGCTGAATTTCACTATTCCGATGGCGCTGTCCTCGAAGAAGTACGCCATCCACTTCGATAACCCGCAGATTGGTTACCTGGATTTCGATAGCAGGAAAGACGGTACGCTGTCCTACGAAACCATTGGCGGCCGCAAGACTTACCAGGTGATCGCCGGCGAGCAATGGGAAGACGTAGTCGCCAACTACACCAGCCTGACCGGCCGCCAGCCCTTGCCGCCGCGCTGGGCCTTCGGCAACTTCGCCAGCCGCTTCGGCTACCATACGGAGGCGGAGACGCGCGCCGTGGTCGATAAGTTCATCTCCGACAAGATCCCGGTCGATGCGGTGGTGCTGGACCTGTACTGGTTCGGCAAGACCGTCAAAGGCACCATGGGCAACCTGGCCTGGGACAAGGAGAGCTTCCCCAATCCGAAAGGCATGATGGCCGACCTGGCGGCAAAGGGCGTGAAGACCGTCGTTATTACCGAACCATTTGTGCTGACCACTTCCACCCGTTGGCAAGAGGCGGTCGAGCGCCGCGTGCTGGCCACGGATACGCAGGGGGAGCCATATAAATACGACTTCTACTTCGGTAATACCGGCCTGGTCGACCTGTACCGCCCGGAAGGGCGCGACTGGTTCTGGAATATCTACAAGGGGCTGAAAGAGGGCGGCGTTGCCGGCTGGTGGGGCGACCTCGGCGAGCCGGAAGTGCACCCATCCGCGCTGCGCCACGGCAGTCATGGCCAACTCGGCGCGGACCAGGTCCACAACATCTACGGCCACGACTGGGCGCGCCTGATCGCGGAAGGCTACAAGAAAGACTTCCCGAAGGAGCGCCCCTTCATCCTGATGCGCTCCGGTTACTCGGGCTCGCAGCGTTTCGGCATGATCCCATGGTCGGGCGACGTGCAGCGTAGCTGGGGCGGCCTGCAGTCGCAGATGGAAATCGCGCTGCAGATGGGCATGCAGGGCCTGGCCTATATGCACTCCGACCTGGGCGGCTTTGCCTCGCCGATGCTGGACGAAGAACTGTATGTGCGCTGGCTGCAGTATGGCGTATTCCAGCCGGTCTTCCGCCCGCACGCGCAGGAGGAAGTTCCGGCCGAACCGGTATTCCGCACCGATCGCACCAAGTCGCTGGCGCGAGAGGCGATCCGCCTGCGTTACGCCATGCTGCCTTATAACTACAGTGCAGCCTTCGACAACAGCCAGACCGGCCTGCCGCTGATGCGCCCGATCATGTTCGAGGGCGGCGACAACGCCGTGGCATCGACCTACCTGTGGGGCCGGGACTTCCTGGTGGCGCCTGTTACCGAGCCCGGAGCGCAATGCAAGGAAGTCAATTTCCCGGCATCGGCCGGGATCTGGTTCGACTTCCATAGCGATGCCGCGCACAAGGGTGGCATCAACGAGGTGGTGCCGGTGGCCGCCGAACATATCCCGGTATTCGTGCGCGCCGGCGCATTCGTGCCGCTGGCTAAGGTGGTGCAGACCACGCGCGACTACAACACGAAGCAGATCGAGTTGAATTACTACTACCACGCCACAGCCGGCGCCTCCAGCGGCAAGCTGTACGACGACGACGGCGCGACCGCCAATGCCTACGAACAGGGACAGTACGAAATCGCTCACTTTGCCGGCGCTGCATCGGCAAACGGTTTCGAAATCGGCATTGAGACCGAAGTGGGCAAAGCATGGCAGCCGGTCAGCCGCGTCTACGCGCTCAAGGTCCACAATATAGCGAGCCGTCCGCGCAGCGTGAAGCTGGATGGCAAGGCTGTCGAGGCCCGCTGGGATGCCCGCAGCCACACCCTGCGACTGGCGCTGCCGGCAGGTAGTGCAATGAAGGCAAAACTGTCTGTTGTTTTGTAGCCTGACTACAAAAGCGTCGAAAAATGGCGAATTTGCGGGCTGTCTGTAGATTGACAGCCTGAATTCGCCATGTTATTTTGCTACAAAATTACTCGGGGACAGTGATGCAAATGCATTCCATCATCAGCAAGCCGCGGCTGACCTTTTGGCAGTTGTGGAACATGAGCTTCGGCTTCTTCGGCATCCAGTTCGGTTTCGCACTGCAGAACACCAATACCAGCCGCATTTTCTCGACCCTGGGCGCGACCCCGGACGAACTGCCGCTGTTCTGGCTTGCTGCTCCGGTCACCGGCCTGCTGGTGCAGCCGATCATCGGCTACCTGAGCGACAACACCTGGCACGCGAAGTGGGGACGCCGTCGTCCTTTCTTCTTTGTCGGCGCCCTGTTGGCGAGCATTGCACTGTTCCTGATGCCGAATTCGAGCGCACTGTGGATGGCGATCCTCGTGCTGTGGCTGATGGATGCATCGATCAATATCTCGATGGAGCCATTCCGCGCCTTCGTCGGCGACAAGCTGGATGAATCGCAGCAGACCGCCGGTTTTGCGATGCAGACTTTCTTCATTGGCCTGGGCGGCGTGATTGCTTCACTGCTGCCAATGATCTTCACCAATTTCCTTCACGTCAGCAATGAAGTGGTCAACGGCGCGATCCCCGACTCCGTGCGCTACTCGTTCTATGCTGGCGGTACTGCATACTTCCTGTCGGTGCTATGGACCGTGTTGACCGCCGACGAACTGCCTCCGGAAGATGTCGAGAAGTTCCGCATGGAGAAGGCGCAGCGCCGCGGCTTCCTGTTCTCACTGAAGGAAGTGTTTGGCGGCTTCGTGCACATGCCGAAAACCATGGTGCAATTGGCTCTGGTGCAGTTCTTCACCTGGTTTGCGCTGATGGGCATGTGGGTCTTCACTACCCCGGCAGTTGCTGAAAACGTGTTCGGCACCACCGATGGCAAGTCGGCCATCTTCCAGGAGGCGGGCAACTGGGTCGGCAACCTGTTCGCGATCTACGGCGGCGTGTCCGCGCTGGTGGCTTTCCTGCTGCCTAAGCTGGCACACGTCACCAGCCGCAAAGTGGTGCACATGCTTTGCCTCGTGATTGGTGGCCTGAGCCTGATCAGCATCGCCTTCATCCATGACAAGAATATGCTGATGCTGCCGATGATCGGCGTGGGTATTGCATGGGCCAGCATCCTGACCATGCCGTACGCGATCCTGGCTGGCGCGCTGCCGGCCAAGCGCATGGGTTACTTCATGGGCGTGTTCAACTATTTCGTGGTGCTGCCGCAGATTGTCGCCAACCTGGTTCTGGGCCCTGTCATCAAGCACCTGTTCAACGGCCACTCGGTGAATGTGCTGGTGCTGGGCGGCGTCTCGATGGCGATCGGCGGCATCGTTTGCCTGATCGTCAGCGACTCGGCCAAGAAGGAAGCTTAAAGCCATCCAGCGGCGCGCACCGATCGCGCCATTCGCGGTAAAACTATCCTCTCATCCAGGAGGAGCGAATATGGCAATCCAGACGGTGACAACTACTCCTATCCCCGGGCAACGCCCGGGGACTTCGGGGCTGCGCAAGAAAGTCGCAGTTTTCCAGCAGCCTCACTATCTTGAAAATTTCGTGCAGTGCGTGTTCGACACGCTCGGCTCAGCCGCCGGCAAGACCCTGGTGCTTGGCGGCGATGGCCGTTTCCACAACCGTGAAGCAATCCAGGTCATCCTGAAGATGGCCGCCGCGCACGGCTTTGCACGCGTGTTGCTCGGGCAGGGCGGCATCCTGTCCACGCCCGCTGCAAGCTGCGTGATCCGCAAGTACGGTGCACTGGGCGGCATCATCCTGTCGGCCAGCCATAATCCTGGCGGCCCGGACGGCGATTTCGGCATCAAGTACAACGCCGCCAACGGCGGCCCCGCGCCGGAAGCATTGACCGAAGCAATCTACGAACGCACGCTGGCGCTGGCGCAATACCGCATCAGCGATGCACCCGATATCGACATCGATCCACCCGGCGCGCGCGCGCCCGTCGAAGCCATGGCGGTCGAAGTCATCGACCCCGTCGCCGACTATGCGGAGCTGATGGCGAAGCTGTTCGACTTCGCCGCCATTCGCCGCCTGTTTGCCGGCGGCTTTACCATGCGGTTCGACGCCATGAATGCCGTTTCCGGCCCTTACGCCCACGCCATCCTGGAGGGAATGCTGGGCGCACCGGAGGGCACGGTGATCAATGGCACGCCGCTGGCGGACTTTGGCGGCTTGCATCCCGATCCCAATCCGGTGAACGCCGAAGAACTGATCGACATCATGTGCGCCAACGCCGCGCCGGACTTTGGTGCCGCCTCCGACGGCGACGCCGACCGCAACATGATCGTCGGCCGCGATTTCGTCGTCACACCTTCGGACAGCCTGGCCGTATTGGCTGCGAATGCGACCGTTGCGCCAGGCTATGCAGACGGTATCGCCGGCATTGCCCGTTCCATGCCCACCTCGCGTGCCGCCGACAGGGTGGCTGCGGAACTTGGCGTGCCTTGCTATGAGACGCCAACCGGGTGGAAGTACTTCGGCACGCTGCTCGACGCCGGCAAGGCTACCTTGTGCGGCGAAGAGAGCTACGGCACCGGTTCGCGCCACATCCGCGAAAAGGACGGCCTGTGGGCCGTGCTGTTCTGGCTGAACCTGCTGGCCGTGCGCGGCGGCTCGGTGCAGGACATCGTCACGGCGCATTGGCAGCGCTTTGGCCGCCATTACTACTCGCGCCACGATTACGAAGCCATCGCAAGCGATGCGGCGCAGCTGCTGATGCAGGACTTGCGCATCAAGCTGCCCAACTTGCCGGGGCAGAAGTTGAACCATTACGAAGTGCAGGCCGCCGACGATTTCGAATATACCGACCCGGTGGACGGCTCGCACGCCAGCCAGCAGGGCGTCCGCATCATGATGACGGACGGCTCGCGCATTGTGTACCGCCTGTCCGGTACTGGCACCGAGGGCGCCACCTTGCGCGTCTACCTGGAACGCTACGAGGCCGATCCGGAGCAGCACCATATCCCAACGCAGCAAGCCCTCGCAGGGCTGATTGCAATCGCAGACAGCGTGGCGAGCATCGCCATGCACACAGGCCGCAGTAATCCAACAGTCATTACATAGGAAAAGCTGAATGAAACTTTCATCCCTCGCATTGTCCTTGCTACTTGCCGCTGGCGCCAACAGCGCATCCGCGGCGCCGCCCAAGCCCTTCCTTTGGGAGAATGCGACTGTCTACTTCCTGGTGACCGACCGTTTCGCCAATGGCGACAAGGCAAACGACCTGGCCTACGGCCGCAAGGCAGACGCTGCACCACTGCGCGGCTTCATGGGCGGCGATTTCAAGGGGCTGACGGCAAAGATCAAGTCCGGCTATTTCGACGACCTGGGAGTGGACGTGATCTGGACCACCCCGCCAGTCGAGCAAATCCACGCCGGCACGGACGAAGGAACCGGCAAGTCCTTCGGCTTCCACGGCTATTGGGCGCGCGACTTTACTGCGATGGACGCCAACCTTGGCACGGAAAAAGACTTCCGCGATTTCGTTGAAGCCGCCCATGCACGCGGCATTCGCGTGCTGCTGGACGTGGTGATGAACCACACGGGCCCAGTGACGGAGGCCGATCCTGTCTGGCCCGAAGGCTGGGTACGCACCGAGCCGCAATGCCAGTACAAGGACGTGCCGTCCACCGTAAGCTGCACGTTGGTAAAGAACCTGCCAGACTTCCGCACCGAGAGCGATGCGCCGGTGGAACTTCCGCCAGCGCTGGCAGCCAAGTGGAAAGCCGAAGGCCGCTACGAACGCGAAGTGAAAGAGCTCGATGGCTTCTTTACCCGCACCGGCTATCCACGCGCCCCGCGCTACTACCTGATGAAATGGCACGCGGACTGGGTTCGCAAGTACGGCGTTGACGGCTTCCGCGCGGATACGGCCAAGCACGTTGAACCTGCGGTATGGGCCGAGCTGCGCAAGGTCGCCCTGGCCGCGCACGACGAATGGAAAAGCCTGAACCCCAGGAAAGTGCTGGGCGATGGCCGCTTCTACATGCTGGCGGAGGTCTACAACTACAACATCGTCCATGGACAGGACTTCGATATGGGCGGCGGCGAGAAAGCCAATTACTTCGCCAATGGCTTTGATGGCCTGATCAACTTCGGCATGGTGCATGACGCGAAGGGCGACTACGAATCCCTGTTCAGCAAATACGCGACGCAACTCGCGGGTCCGCTGAAAGGGCATTCGGTCATGAACTATATGGATTCGCACGACGACGGCAATCCCTTCGACCCGGCGCGCCAGAAGCCGTTCGAGACAGCCAACAAGCTGCTGCTTGCCCCCGGCGCCGCACAGATCTACTACGGCGACGAAATCTCACGGCGACTTGACGTGGCCGAAGCGAAGGGCGATGCGAAGCTGCGCTCCTTCATGAATTGGGGCGACTTGAAAACAAATGCCAAAGTGAGGACGCACTGGGCAAAGCTGGGGAAATTCCGCCAGGCGCATCCTGCGGTCGGCGCCGGCGAGCATAAGAAGCTGGCGGACCTGCCGTACACCTTCAGCCGCGTACGTGGCGAGGACAAGGTAGTCGTGGCGCTGGATGTGAAGACCGGCCAGCCAGTGGATATCGCGGTCGGCAGCGTATTTGCAGACGGCACCAAAGTAAAAGATGCCTACGCCGGCGTCGCCTATACCGTGAAGGACGGCGTCGTTCGCACCAACGGCAAAAACTCCACAATCCTGCTCTCGCCGTAAGGCCGGCTTGGGTCCGGCTTGCCAGAAGCGCGCAGTTTGCGGCAAACTACCGGATTGTAAAAAAATCAATTCAGCGATGTTACGAGTAATTGCCTCCGTTTTGTCATGCCTGCTTTTCCTGAGTGGGTGTTCTGGCGTTCCAGACTGCGACAGTGGGCGCGCGGAGGACGAGATGGAGGCACACGTTTACACGATAGTATCAAGGGCTTTCGACGATGTATCGCAACGCGCATTGCAGAAGGCAGTGCAAAGCGCGTCGCAGAAGGCGTTTCCTGCGGCTATTCCTGTGCCGCCCCGGCACCAGGCGATGATTGACGCCTACCAGCCGTTCCTCGCGGTTGACCACGACGTCATGTGGCTCTTGCCCCGGCTTTACGCGCGGATGCCGGAAGGGTGGCAGAAAATTGGCCTTGGCGCTTACCTAAGAAAGAGCAACTTCAGGGAGCTTAGAAGCGAGATCAAGGTGAGGCTGACTGACCACGAGAAGCTCCCGGACAGGACTGAGGGTGGAATAAACTACACTAAGGTTTGCCGCGCCAAGCTGTGGATAGAATCCACTTCGAACTCAGCACCGAAAGTGGAGCCGATCACGCTGGTCTACTCCGCCAACTCGCCACCACGTACTTCGGTTCCAATCCACATTGGGATCAACTTCTTCGAGGCGTCGGAAGCGCCTTTACCATTTTCGCTCACCGAGATCGAGAAGATTCAGCTGATGATGTACGGCGCAACAAGAGATAAGGAAGCGCGGCCGAGGCCCCAGCGGCCGCTTGCCTGCATCCAGCGGGTCGGCCTGCGCGCGCTCCGCCTTCATGTCGAAGCTGCGGAGGCGGAGGGGAAGACGCCTTCCAGCAAGACGGATGGTGCTGCTTAAATTGACCCTCTTGAAAATAATTTCACTCTGCAGTGACCGGCCAGAAGCACTCGACCAAGTTCAAAACGAGAGTAAGAATTCGGGTTTACTTCAATGCAAATGCTAAGACCGATCAAATCCCTGCGATTTTGGTCGTTGATGCTCGGTGCAGCGTCCATAATGCCAGCGGTTTACTTCGCGTATCATAACTGGGTTTTCTCGCAATGGGCCAGAGAGCAAGCAAACAATGGTAACTTCGTTTGCGGCACTGGCATGGCCGCCTTGCTTGCCCTTTGCGTTGTGACTGGTGGAGCATTTTCTGTGGTCGGCAGTTTACTGGGCTTGATAGACTACTTCAGAACGGAAAAGCCTCGGCCAAAAATGCGACTATTGGAGACAGCGCTGGTCGGTAGCGCAATGGTTATGACAATGGTTGCCGCGTTCGTTTTAGCTTGACGCCATCCTGCCAATAACGTCCTTGCGCCTGGCAACAAGATACAAGTTTTTGCAGGTTATGCGATGACCTCCCCAAGCTTGGGAGCAAGCTGCATTTTGAGGTACATGATTTCATAGCCGGCGTAATGCCTCACAGTTTCACCAACATTCGAAAAACCATTCCGAGCATAAAATCGCAAGGCATCCACATTCGATTTTGCGACGTTCAGGGAAATACCTTCCGTTCCTCTTGCCAGCACGGCATCAAGCAGTGACTGCCCGATACCTCTGCCTCGCACCTCACCATCAACAAACAGAGCCCTCAATTGGCCGGCAAAAGTCGCCGCGAACCCACGTACTGTGCCATCGTCGAACACGATGACATCGGATTCGTCAAATGCCGCCAGGAGAGCTTCGTCCTGATTAAGTGGGGTGACGTTAAAAGGGCGGGACTCGAACTTCAGTTCTTCCCGCTTTGCTTCAAGATAGATGCGACAGACTGCAGGGAAGTCCGAGGCTTTGAAGTCGCGTACCGTCATTGCTAAGCAGTTCCTATTTGAGATCCGAAGCCGGCGGCTCGCATAACTCACAATCCCCTGTTTTGTCGCTTGGATTTTTCCTTGCTAGCGACAGAATCTTTTCCACTTCCTTCCGGCGGAGAGAGATTGTCTTGTCCTCTTTAACGCCGTAACGAATTGCGGCGTCATAAAGCACGTCAGCAGATTCCACTGCACCCGCGAGCAACTCCAGGTTCGCCCAATCGAGCAGCAGCCCTGCAACCACTTTGTCTGGAGCGGGCACGAACCAGATCCGCTCCGTCAGTTGGTAGCTTAGCGCACGGCCCATCGCGTACAGAGAGGTTGGCTTTCCATCGTTCCCGTTGGGAAGCTGTGCCGGAAGTCGCGGCATTGCATCATTGCCGAAGTCGAGATTCAGGATTGATTTTCCAGGAGTCTGCCGAGGAACTTTCCCTAACTTTGCATTCAGGATGTGAACATGCAGCCATTCAGTTCCAAAGTGGTCGTTTGGGTTTCGCTTCAGCCCTTCAAGAATCCATTTCAATGCATCTTCGTTCTGCCCCAGTAATTCGTGTGCAGTACCCAAGTTGGACGCTGTTTGATATTTCCCTGGGTACTTGTTCTCTATAAATTGAAGCAGTTTCACCGCTTCAGGCAACTTGTCGAAGCGGATCAGAACTGCGGACAATTCGATTAAATTGCGGAATGTTGGCGACTTGCGTACTTCTGCGACTGCGTACTTAGACCAAGGAATCAAAAAGGCTTTGTCGTTCGGTGTGATCAACTGGGGCTTGAGATCATTGCCCGTGTATGTGCCTGGTCTGATGATTTCGCCGCGGTAGTTGGTGCCGACCGAATTGATACATGCATTGGCTTGCAAGGAGGCGACTAATATGGCTGCGACGACCAGAGCGTGCAAAGTTCTCTTCATGGCGGAGATCGAAATTGAATCAGGATATCATCACGCTTGATCCAAAAAGCTCACCGATTTCCACGCTCTTCTTCGCCGGGATAAGTAATGCGTACCCCTTCAACGCTGGCAAATGGCGTCATCTTGTGTGGTCGCCGTTGTCGCGCGTCGATGATGTCGTCCACGTGCACGCCGCGGACCAGCAAAGCATCGGCTACCAGTGAGCGGTGACAGCGCCACGGCACTGCTTCGGCACACATCAGCACACAGCACTTGTTGCGCCCAAGTTCAACCACAGCATCGACGTTTTCCGCAAACTCCTCCGTCTGCATATAGTCGGCATAGCCGCGAAAGGACAGGTTACGCCAGCCAGTATTTTCGGAATCCTTCCGCGGACGACGCAACCCGCCAAGCCCGCGTAAATAACGGTATTCAATTCCTGCTGCGGCCAGCGACGCAGCTAACTGGTCTTGCCCAAACTGCGGATTATGCCGCGACTTCGGCACCGTCCTGATGTCGAGAAGGCATTCAACACCATTCTGGCGCAACAACCCGATGAATTCGTCGATTGAACGATTCGAGTGGCCGATGGTGCAGACGAGTTCCTGCGTCATGCTTAGCTTTCGCGATGGCGTTATCCATATTCTGGCATGAACGCACATTCATTTGCGTTCATCTGAAATGGCGCCCCAGCCTGTTGAGCACTCCATCCATTTGCAAGTGCATGCTTGATAAGTGAGGCCACGTGTCGTGGCCTCAATTTCAGGTATTTGTCCGCCGATTCGGGCTGGGGAAAATCAAGCCAGGGATCGCGGGTGCTCAGCCCCGCTATCTTAAGGATGCAGCCACTGCCACTTTCGGCCTGAATCGTCACGTTCAACGCAATATCGCCGTCGCGACCTGCTGCCGATGTTGAAATGATGTAGCGATAGCGCACTTGCCCCACTTCGATGCGTCGGCAATTTTTTTCCTGGAAGAGTCACTGAGTAAGGACCTCTTCGTAGACAGCCAGGTCGGCTTGGGAGAAGCAGCAGAAGATGATTTCTTTAATTCCTTGAAATTGTTCGGCCGCAGCGCGGACTGTCGCGACGGCGAGTGTTGCGGCCAAGTCGATCGGGTAGCCATAGATGCCGGTGCTGATGCTGGGGAACGCCAGCGTGGCTACGCCATGCTCGGCCGCCAGCGCCATGCTGCCGCGATAGCAGGCCGCCAAAAGCTCCGGCTCGCCGCTGTTGCCGCCGCGCCAAACCGGTCCTACGGTATGGATGATGTACTTGGCCGGAAGCCGATAGCCATTGGTCAGCTTCGACTGGCCAGTCTTGCAGCCGCCGAGAAGCCGGCATTCGTGGACCAGCTCCGGCCCGGCAGCACGATGGATTGCGCCGTCAACGCCGCCACCGCCCAGGAGCGAGGAATTTGCAGCGTTGACGATTGCGTCGACCGAAAGTATGGTGATATCGCCTTGAATCGCGCGAAGGGTGATTGTCATGGCTGGGCGGCCGGCGGCCTTTGAGTTTATTCAACGAACACTATAGCCGTCCTCGCCGGAATGGTGAAGCTGCCCGTTGCTGCGTCGTAGCGAGCCGCCGCGCCAGCTTGGACGGGATGCAGGCGATAAGCCTTGCCGGCTTCTCCAGCGGCGACGATAGTCTGCTCCACCTTGTCCACGTTGATGAAGTAAGCCACCGTCTTGAATCCCGCGCCTTCATAGCCGGCGCCGTCCAGGCGCGCCGCGACGACGGTTGCCACCTGATCCGGCCCGGTGTTCAGGAAGTGCAGGCGCTTCCTGACATCCTCCGCGGTCCGCATCCGGAACAGGGTGCTGCTGGCACGAATGCGCAGCAGGTCGCGGAAGGTGTCTCGTGCGAATGCGATATCGACGGGCGTTGGCTGCAGCGCGCGATTGGCCAGCAAGGGCTGGAGCAATGCGTAGTCCTTGCCATTGTCCGCAGCAGGCGGCAGGCCGGAACCGAAATAGTTGGTCTGGTAGGTCCAGTCGAGGCGATTGAACCAGTCGCCCGATTCAAAGCTGTTGCGGTCCATCGATTTCGAACGCAGGATTTCAAACCCGGCGTGGTAATACGCCACGCCCTGCGAGAAGGCGTTGATTGCCGCCGCCAGCATCTGCACGCGTGCGCGGTCGGCGCTGGTCGTGGATATGGGCAGCTTGAGGGCATTGATGTCGTACAGCGTCTGGTTATCGTGGTTCTCCACGTAGTTGACTACTTCGCTGGGCTGGCTCGCATAGCCGGCCGGCTGGCTGCCGCCGTACACGATGGCCTGCAGTTCCTTGGCTTCACCGGTAAAGGTCTGCATGCGGTAGCTGCGGATCGAGCCTGCCAGGCCGACCTTCACAAGGTCGGATGCCTTCATCAGGTCCGTCACGGGACGCAGGCCGGCGCCGGCGTTCGGGTCGTACACCAGGCCATTGATGAACCCCTGCTGCGCGACCATTTGCGCACCCGAATCTCCAGCACCGCCGCCGCGTACTGCGTCGCGCGCGCGGTCGCTGAATGTGCCGATGCCGCTGCCGTTCAGCGACAGTTGCGAAGCCTGCACGAAGCGTGCACCGTCGGCTACTTCGCCGAAGTTCCAGCCCTCGCCGATCAGGTTCACGTGTCGCCCGGCCGCTTTATTGACGCGCGCCTGCAGCGCTTCCATTGCGGCGCGCGGCTGGTGTCCCATCAGGTCGAAGCGGAAGGAATCGATGTGGTAGTGCTTGGTCCACAGTTCGGCCGAATCGATCATCAGCTTGGCCATCATGCGATTCTCTGTGGCCGTGTTGAAGCAGCAGGTGGAGTTTTCGATTTCGCCTTTCAGGTTCAGCCGCTGGTAATAGCCGGGTACGATGCGGTCCAATACCGAGCGCTCGTGCTGTCCGCCGCGGTAGGTATGGTTGTAGACCACGTCGGTGCCGACCCGTAAGCCGGTCTTGTGCAGCGCCATCACCATTTCGCGTAGTTCGATAATGCGGCGCGCGCCGTCGGCGGCATCGGTGCTGTAGCTGCCTTCAGGTGCGTTGTAATGCCAGGGGTCGTAACCCCAGTTGTAGCAGTCCTTCAGCGCGTTGACGCTGACGATTCTCTGCTGCTGGTCGCTGTCCGGCGCGCCGTGCACGACGGGGGCAATGCAGCCTTTTTCCGGCACGCTACCCAGGTCATATACCGGCAGCAGGTGCACGTCGGTCAGTCCGGCCTTGGCCAGCATGGCAAGATGCTTCATGCCGTTGGAACCGGTCTCGCGGAAAGCTGCGTATTTGCCGCGGTTCATGGCGCTGACCGACAGGTCGTTGATCGAGAAGTCGCGCACATGCAGCTCGTAGATCGACATGTCCGGCTGCGCCTTCACCTTGGCAGGCGGCTGGTCCTTGTTCCAGCCGGCGGGCTCCAGGCGCGGGTCGGCCAGGTCGGCGATGTAGCTGCGGGCGGAATCGGCGGTCAGGCTGACGGAATACGGGTCGGTAACGGCGTTGCGCACCAGGCCAGTTTTCGGCGCGACCACGTCCACCACGTACTTGTAGTAGCTGCCGGACAGGTTGCTGCGCGCGCTGGCGGACCAGATGCCGGTTTTCGCATCGGCATGCATGGTGGTGATGGATTTCGGCTTGCTGCTGCCGGAGTCGAAGACGCAGACGGAGACGCGTTGCGCGGTCGGCGCCCACAGCTTGAATGTGGTGCCGCCTTTGGCGATGCTAGCGCCAAGGTCGGTCGTTTGTTCTGCAGCGGCGTAGACGTCATCCAGCACACCCGGGACTTGCAAAGCCGTGGCGTCGCGCACGGTGCCGTCGGCATTCTCCTGCACCAGCACGAGCTGTTTCGGCAGCAGCGCCGGCAGGCGGGCGCGGTCGGCGGCGGACAGCGCGAGCAGCACGCCGTCTCCGGTATATCTGAAGCGCTCGGCCAGTTGCGGGGGCAGCGCTTCTGTCGTTGCGCTGAGCTGCAGCGCACCATCGGCTCCGCTCACGGTGGCGCCTTGCGGGGCGCTGATGCCGGCTGCGGTTGCGTAATAGAGCTTGAAGCTGCCTTCGGCCTGGGCGCCGGTCCATTTCGCCAGCCTGCCATCCAGCCACAGGGCGCGGGCGTCGAAGCCTTGCGTACGGGCCAGCACGGTTTCGTGCGGGCCTTCGCAAGAGGCCAGCGTGTGCGATGTCGCAGCAGTTGGCGCTGCGGTGAGGGCGGTGGTTGGCGCTGCCGCGGCGGAAACTGCCGCAAAAACCACCGGCAGGGCCGCGACCAGGGTGCGCTGCTTCATTTTGTCTCCGTAGTAGTGATGCTACGAAAATCTTACCGCAAAATCTGTAGCTTTACTACATTTCAGTCGCGCTGGATCTGGTGCTTTTTCAGCTTGTCGTACAGCGTTTTGCGGGGCAGGAGCAGGCGGTCGGCGGCCAGTGCCACATTATTATCGGCCGCTGCCAGGGCGCGCAGGATCAGGTCGCGCTCGAAAGCGTCGACTTGCTGCGGCAGGGAGGGCTGCTCGGCCTCCGTCCCCGCAGCGCCCGCGGCGGGAACGCCGGCCGCCATCACTACGCCGGCAGCCGACGCAGCGCCGGCGCTCATCGCGGCGCTGCCGGATGCTCCAGCGCCGGCGGCCCATTCCATGCCGGCACCCGTCGCGGCGCCCGCAGGCGACGAAATGCCCGCACCAGTGGCAAAAGCCGGACCGGCAGTGCTGCCGGGCGTGGCTGGGGCGGCGACACCAGCCGGGATGCTGTGCGGCGCTGCGACCGGCGCAGCAGGTACCAGCCCAAGCGTCAGGCGTTCCGCGAAGTTGCGCAGTTCACGCACATTGCCCGGCCAATCCGCAGCTTGCCACGCAGCCATCTGCTCCGGCGTCCACATCGGCATCGCCCGCTGGTAGCGCTGTGCTGCCTCGGCGACGAAGTGCGCCAGCAGCAGCGGAATATCCTCGCGCCGGTCGCGCAAGCGCGGCAAGTCGATGCTGATCACGCCGATCCGGTAATACAGGTCCTCGCGGAACAGGCCCTGCGCCGACAGCGCCAGCAAGTCGGCCTTGCTGGCGGCGACTACCCGGCAATCCAGCGCGACCGACTCGTTCCCGCCCAGCCGCTCAAGGCGTCGCTCCTGCAGCACGCGCAGGAGCTTGACCTGCAAGGCCATCGGCATGCTCTCGATCTCGTCGAGGAAAACCGTGCCGCCGTTGGCAAATTCCAGCTTCCCGATGCGCCGCTTTTGCGCGCCTGTGAAGGCCCCCGCTTCGTGGCCAAAGATCTCGCTCTCGAATACCGACTCCGGCAAGGCGCCGCAGTTGATCGCGACGAAATTCCCCTTGCGCCCGCTGGCCGCGTGAATCAGCCGTGCCATCACTTCCTTGCCGGTACCGGTCTGGCCATTGACCAGGATATCGACGCCGGTCGGCGCCACGTTGCGCACCACGACCTTCAGGTGTTCGATGGCCTCGGAGCGCCCGATAAGGTCCGGCATGTCGGGATGCTGCGCGCGCTCGGAACGCAGGCGGCGGTTTTCCAGCACCAGGTTGCGGCGCTCCTGGGCGCGCTTGACGGCATCCATCAGGCGTTCGGAGGCGAACGGCTTTTCAATGAAGTCGTAAGCGCCGGCGCGCATGGCTTCGACGGCCATGCTGACGTCGCCATGGCCGGTGACGACGATGACCGGCAGCTCGGCGTCCAGAGCGGCCACGCGCGCCAGCAAGTCCAGGCCTGAAAGCCCCGGCAGTCGCACATCGGTCACCACCACGCCCGCGAAGTTCGCCAGCAACAACGGCAGTGCTTCCTCGGCGCTTGCGCAAGCCTGCACCGCAAAACCGCCCAGTTCCAGCGTTTGCGAGGTGGCCAGCCGCAGCGCGGCCTCGTCTTCAACCAATAGCGCCTTCATGGGGCGGCTCCTTCCTTGATAAGCGGTAAGCGTAACTCAAACTGCGCGCCGCCGCCGTCCAGGTTGCGGGCCGACAGGCGGCCGTTCATTGCCTGCGCGATCGACGAGGAAATCGCCAGCCCCAGGCCCAGCCCTTTCCCGGCAGGCTTGGTCGTGAAGAAGGGCTCGAACAGGTGCGCTGCCACTTCCTGCGGGATGCCTGGACCGTTGTCGCTGATGCGTGCCACGCCGTCGCCGCCTTCACGCGACAGCACGACGGAGACGCGCGGCTGCGCGGTGCTCTCGACAGCATCGAGGGCATTGCGCAGCAGGTTGATCAGCACTTGTTCGATGCGCACCGTATCGCCCGCCACCATCAACGGTGCGGCGCCGGTATCGATCTCCATCGCCACGTTGCGGCGCTTGCTCTCGCTCTCCAGCAGGAAGGCCGAACTGCGCACGGCGCGCCCAAAGTCCACCGGGCCGACGGTTTCGTCCTTGCGCGCGAAACCTTTCAGCTGGCTGATGATGGCGCCCATGCGCGCACTGGCATCGCCGATGTGGCCAAGGTTGCTGGCCGCCTGTTCCGGCTGGCCGCGCTCCAGGAAGGTGCGGGCGTTGTCGGCAAAGGCACGGATCGCTGCCAGGGGCTGGTTCAGTTCATGCGTCATGCCAGCCGCCATCTGACCCAGCATGGCCAGTTTGCCGGCCTGCACCAGTTCGTTTTGCGTCGTGCGCAGGATGCGGTTGGTTTCGCTCAGCTGCTGCGTGCGCTGGGCGATGCGCGACTCCAGTTCGCGGTCGAAGGCCAGGCGCTCCTCGCGCCGCCGGCGGCGCTGGTGCATGGCCCAATACGATACGCCGCCGCAGGCCAGCAGCAGGGCAGTTGCCAGCGCCCAGTTGATGCCGCTGCGGACCACGCGCAACTGGCTCGGGAAGATCATCAGCTGCCAGCCAAGCCGTCCCACCTCCTGCGTGACGCGCGGGCCGGGATTGCGGGCCAGCGGCGTGACATCGCGGCCGATGTATTGCTGCGTGCGGGCCAGTTCGGCCAGCGCGCTGGCCGGCAGCGGCTCCAGGCTGTGGTAGCGCCAATTCGGACGGTTGCTGAGGAAGATCACGCCATGGCGATCGGCCAGCAGGATCGGATCTTCGCTGCTGTTCCAGTTGCGTTCCAGTTCGGCGAGGCTGATCTTGACGGCGATTACGCCGTCGATCTCGCCGTGGCGGCGCACCGGCTGCGCGATGAAGTAGCCCGCTTCGCTGGTGCTGGTGCCGATGCCGTAGAAGCGGCCCGCATCGCCGCGCAGCGCGGCCTGGAAATACGGACGGTAGGAAAAATTCTTGCCAGCGAAGCCGCGCGGCTGGTCCCAGTTGCTGGCGCCCAGCGTGAGGCCGTTGCGGTCCATCAGGTACAGCGCACCGACCTTGGCTTGCTGCTGGATGGTTTGCAGCGTTTCGTTCAGCCGGGCGATCGCTTCAGGATCTTTCGGGTTGGCGAGGGCGTTGGTGAGGTCGGGTTGCTGCGCCAGGACGAAGGGAAGGGTTTCAAAGCGTTCCAGCACCGACTGCAGTTCCGGCGCCATGAGCTGCAGCTGGCGCTGGCCCTGCGCCAACTGTTCGTTGCCGGCACGATAGGCGCCGAGCAGGTAGGCGGCCACGATAATCGCGGCCGCCGGGGTTAACAGCAAGAGGAAAGGTTTGCGCATAAGCGCAATTCTAGTCCACCGCAGCCATGCGCAGTTCGTCGCTGTGGTGGCGCTGCTGTTCTTCCATCACCAGCGCGCCCAGTTCACGCTTCAAGGCATTGAAGTCGGCCGATGCGGGATCGCGCAGGCGCGGCAGCTCCACGATCATGTCGCGCTTGACGGTGCCAGGGCGATAGGTCATGACCACGATCCGGTCGGCCAGGTAGATCGCTTCTTCGATACTGTGGGTAACGAAGATGATGGTCTTTTTCAGCTCCGACCAGATGCGCAGCAGCTCGTCCTGCAGGTTGCGGCGGGTCAGTGCATCCAGTGCGCCGAAAGGCTCGTCCATCAGCATGATCGGGGAGTCCAGTGCCAGCACGCGCGCAATCGCCACGCGTTGGCGCATGCCGCCCGACAGGTCTTTCGGATAGCGGTTGCGGAAGTCGGACAGCGACAGCATCTGCAGCAGCTGGTCCACGCGCTGTTTGATTTGCGCCTGCGCCATGCCTTTGACTTCGAGGCCGAAGGCGATGTTCTTTTCCACCGTCATCCATGGAAAAAGGGCGTATTCCTGGAACACCATGCCGCGCTCCGGGCCCGGGCCGGTGATCAACTGGCCGTCGGCGGTGATCTCGCCGCTCGACGGCAGCGAGAAGCCGGCGATGGCGTTCAGCAGGGTCGACTTGCCGCAGCCCGATGGGCCCAGCAGGCAGACGAACTGGCCTTGCGGGATCTGCAGGTTGATGTCGCGCAGCGCCACCACTTCGCGGTTGTCGGTCTTGAATACCTTGTTGACGCCCTTGACGTCGATATGGGTTGCGCTCATCTCAGTTCTCCAGGCCGCGGTGCCAGCGCAGCAGATGGTTATTCAGCTTGTTCATGCCAATGTCGATCGCCAGGCCAAGCAGGCCGATGCTGATCATGCCGGCGATGATCTTGTCCGACCAGAAGTACTCGCGTGCTTCGAGGATACGGAAGCCCAGGCCGTTGTTCACGGCGATCATCTCGGAAACGATCACCACAATGAAGGCGGTACCGATGCCGATGCGCACGCCGGACAGGATGTAAGGCACGGCTGCCGGCAGCATCACGCGCACGAACATGGTGCTCTGGCTGACGCCCAGGTTGCGGGCGGCGCGGATGTAAATGCCGTCCACGTGGCGCACGCCGGCGATGGTGTTCATCAGCACCGGGAAGAAGGCGCCCAGCGCAATCAGGAACACAGCTGGCGCGTTACCCAGCCCGAACCACAGGATCGCCAGCGGGATGTAGGCGATGGGCGGAATCGGACGCAGCACCTGCAGCAGGGGATTGAGCCAGTCGTACATCCGTTTGCTCGAGCCCATCACCAGGCCGAAAGGCAGGGCCAGGCCCGCGCCGACAGCGAAGCCGACCAGCACGCGGTACATGCTGCTGATGGTGTCGCCAATCAGCTCGCCGGACAGCGCCCAGGCGAACCAGGAGCTGGCAGCCGGGTCGTAAGGCTGCAGCGGCAGCAGGTACTCGACCCACTTGGTGACCACGGCCCAAGGCGAGGGCAGCACTTGCGGGTTGATCCACTCCAGCGAGGCGCTGGCCTGCCACAATGCGATCACCAGCACGGGCACCACGGAGCCCGCTGCGATCTGGCGCAAATTCAGTTTTGCCATGATGTGCCTCGCCTTACTTGATGTTCAGGCTCTTCTTGGCTTCGTCCAGCAGGTCGGTCTTGACCCACTCGGAAGCCACGGGCGCCTTGCGCATCTTGCCCACGCCGGTCTTGTTCATCACATCGGTGGTGACCTGGATGTGCTGCGGCGAGATGTCGTAGGTGTACGGCGAGTTGGCAATCGCGTCCTGGAAGTCGTCGGAAGTGATCTGGCCTTTGAAGATCACGTTGCGCACGTATTTTTCTGCGGTTGGCTTGTCGTCGATGAAGGTCTTGGTGGCCTGTACGAAGCAGTTCATGAACTTGGCGGCGGTAGCGCGGCGGGTCGAGTAGAACTTCTCGCTCATGACCATGGTGCGGACTGGTTCGCCGATCGGGGTGTCATATGGCTTCATGACTTCCACGCCAAAGCCCTTGTTGATGGCTTGCGAGGATTGCGGTTCGGATTGCATGATCGCGTCCAGGTTCTTGCCGAGCAGGGCCTGGTTCAGGTCCGCGAAGGCCAGGAACACCAGTTGCACGTCCTTGCCCGGCTGGTCGGAGAAGGTCAGGCCGGCTTGCGCCAGTTCGGCAGCCAGCAGCACTTCGTGGATGCCGCCACGGGTCACGCCGACTTTCTTGCCCTTCAAATCCTTGATCGCCTTGATGCCGCTGTCGGGGCGCGCGACCAGGCGCGCGCCACCTTTGGCGAAACCGGCGACGACATAGATCGGGGCGCCATTGGCGCGGCCCTGGATGGCGGCCTCCGATGCGGTGGCGCCGACATCGAGCTCGCCGGCCAGGATCGCCTGCATCACGTCAGGACCCTTGGCGAAGACGTGTTCTTCGACCTTGATGCCGCACTTCGGTGCGATTTCCTTGATGTACGAGACGGCGCCGTAGTGGGCGAATTTCAGGTTGCCGAGGCGGACAACTTCCTGGGCGTTGGCGGCGGAAGCGAATGCTGCGGCCACGAAGAGGGATGCGAGTTTAAGCTTGGTCATGCTGGTCTCCTGGATAAGGGGTGTTTTGACCAGCTAATAGCAGCTTCCGTGCCAGAAAATTGGAATTCGGCAAGTGCTTGATTTTATTGGTGCGCAGCCCTTGGCGGCTGGCGCGGGCCCGCTGTGGCGTGGCGGAATTCCGGAATTCCATCCGCGCCTTGTGCGGATTTTCGCCAATGCTTAGTCGGCGTACTGCTTCAGGTACTTCGCCGTCAGCCGTTCATGTTCACCCTGGCGGATATCGGCCAGTGCCTTCCAGGCCTCGGTGACCAGCTCAGGATATTTTTGCTGGAACTGGTGGCTGAACTGCAAGTAGTAATCCTTGCTGGCCAGCGGCGGGGAGACTTTGACAATGCGCGCGAACTCGGGATTCTTGCGCAGCACGTAGTCGCCCACGTCGCTCAACTGCGCCAAGCCGTCGGCACGGCCGGCCAGCAGCATGCGGAAGGCGTCCTCGGTGCTGCTGATTTCGTTCACCTGGATATCCATCTTGCGCAGGTCGTCAACGATGGCGTAGCCGCGCATGGCGACCAGCCTTGGTGGAAATGAGAAGCGCTTGCCATCCCAATGGAGCGGTGAATCGATCAGGCGGTACAGGCTGTACGTCTTGGTGTCGATCCGAAAGCGCCTGTCGTCCTTGCCATCGCGCATCGGGTAGACGCCCATCTTCGTTCGCTCTGGCTTGAAGCTGCTGGAGAACACGGCATCCACGGCGCCGGCCTCAAGTTCCGCCAGGCAGCGTGCCCATGGTTTGCGCGAAAATTGAATCTTCAGGCGAGGCACGCGGGAAGGCAGCATTGCCACCATTTCTACTGCGACTCCCGGATTATCAGGAATTGCCGTGCCGGCGCCGGTATGGTCGTAAGTATCCTTATCCTCGAAGGCTACGCGCAGTTCGACCACCTGTGCGTGGGCGAGGGAGGCCGTCATGGCCAGGCATAGAACCAGGGCGCGCAGGATGCTCATCCGTATCAGCCGGTAAAAGTCCACCATCCTTCAACTTGTAGCAGACAGCATACAAGGCAAAGAGACTGCTGGCTAGTACGGTGCGGCGCTGCGCTGCGCCCCTTTGCTCATGCCTTTTGCGGTTCGGGCGCAGAGCCGTAGCAGACCTGCGGTTCCGTATCCTTGCGGTAGAAATCCACCATCTTGTAGCGCATCGCGTAAAGGGCGAAGCAGCCGGCCACCAGTGCCGCGAAGACGGCGAAGAAGTACATCTGGAAGGCCATCACCGAGAAGCCGGTGGTCTTGATGTAGGCGGACACGGCGTCGTTCTTCACGCCCGCGTTCACAATCAGCACCCACAGGTTGCCCACGGTGATCGCCAGGTACCACAGTGCCATGATCACGCCCTTCATCGAGGAGGGCGCCTGCGAATACGCGAACTCCAGGCCCGTTGCGGACACCAGTACTTCGCCAAAGGTCAGTAATGCATAAGGCAGGATCTGCCAGGCCATTGACACCGGCGAGCCGCCATCCATCAACACCTGCAGCGTGCCGATCACCACCCAGGCCAGTGCGGCGAAGAATATGCCGGCGCCCATCCGGCGCAGCGGCGTCGGTTCGATGCCCAGCTTGCGCAGCAGCGGGAACAGCGCGATGTTATTAAATGGAATCAGCAGCATGACCAGCAGCGGATTTAGCGCCTGCATCTGCGCCGGCACAAAGCTGAAGGACCAGCCCAGCAGTTCATAGGTCGGGTGCACCATATCGTTTGCCTGAACGATCCAGGTTGACGCTTTCTGGTCGAACAGGGAGTGGAACGGGGTCACCAGGGCGAACACGATGAAAATGCGCAGCACGGCGCGCACGCCGTCCACCGCTTCATCGCTATGCTTGCCGCGTGCGCGCTCGAGCTGCATCGAGGTCCCGATGCCGCCGAAAGAGATCAGCAGCACCAGCGCCGTGCAGGCCGCGATCACGAAGCCCCAGGATGGGGTCATGGCCAGGGACACAAGCGCGGCAATGACGCCAATGACCGCGACGGTCAAGCCGGGACGGGACTGGCCCGGTGCAGCCGACATCAGCGCTGTGCGGGTGACACGTGAAAACGATTCGCTGCTTGGCTCCGACGGCGGCACGTGGACATACTTCCTGCGGCCGGCCCAGAACACCAGGGTGGCGACGAACATCAGGATGCCCGGGATGCCGAACGCGACGGCCGGGCCGAAGTCCTTCAGGAAGATCGGCATCAGCAGGGACGCAAAGAAGGAGCCGAAGTTGATGCTCCAGTAAAAGGCGTCAAATACCACCTTGGCTTTCTTTTTGTTGGTCTGGTCGAACTGGTCGCCGACGAAGGACACTACCAGCGGCTTGATGCCGCCCGAGCCGAAGGCAATCAGGAACAGGCCAAAGTAGAAGCCATTCAGGTTGCTCTCGAAAAGCGCCAGGCAGGCGTGCCCTGCGCAGTAGATCAGCGAGAACCAGAATACCGTATTGTATTTGCCGAAGAAGCGGTCCGACAGCCAGCCGCCCAGCAGCGGGAAGAAGTACACGCCGATCACGAAGGTGTGGAACACATGCTTCGCTTCGCCGGCGCGATGCTCGGAAGGGATGAACAGCAGCAGGGTGCTGATCAGGAACGGCACCAGGATGTTGCGCATGCCGTAAAAACTGAAACGCTCGCAAGCCTCGTTGGTGATGATGTACGGGATTTGCCGGGGCATTGGCCCGTTACCCTGTTCCAGTTCTTGCGTCGACATGAGGTCTCCCGATTTCAAATAATGGGCGCGATGCTATGCGAACGCATCTGTGTTGGCAACTACAGGTTTCACTTACATGTAGTTTAACTACGAGAAAAATTGTAAGTAGTTGATTTTTAAGGATTCATAGTATTTGAACTTCCCGCAGTCATCATGTATATTATCTACATAACTGTTTTTGACTCGGGATGAGGAATATGAGCACACCTTGGTGGAAAGAAGCAATCATTTATCAGGTTTATCCGCGCAGTTACCTGGACACCAACGGTGACGGCATCGGCGACCTGAATGGCATTACCGATCGCCTCGACTACATCGCCAAGCTGGGCGTGGACATCATCTGGATCTCGCCGTTCTTCAAATCCCCGATGCGCGATTTCGGCTACGACGTGGCCGACTACTGCGATGTGGACCCGATGTTCGGCACCCTGGCCGACTTCGACCGCATGATCGCCAAGGCCCACAGCCTGGGCCTGAAGATCATGATCGACCAGGTCATGTCGCACACTTCCGAAGACCATCCATGGTTCAAGGAGAGCCGTTCCTCGCGCGACAATCCCAAGTCCGACTGGTATGTCTGGGCCGATCCGCTGCCGGACGGTAACCCGCCCAACAACTGGCTGTCCGTGTTCGGCGGCTCGTCGTGGCAGTGGGACTCGCGCCGCAAGCAGTATTACATGCACAATTTCCTGGTCAGCCAGCCGGACCTGAACTTCCATAATCCGGAAGTGCAACAGGCCCACCTCGACGCGCTGCGCTTCTGGCTGAAGCGCGGCGTCGACGGCGTGCGCATGGATGCCTGCAACTTCCACTTCCACGACCGCCAGTTGCGCAGCAACCCGCCGGCCCTGGTGCGCGACACTTCCACCGTGAGCGACGCCAACCCCTACGGCATGCAGGCGCACATCCACGACAAGAGCCAGCCGGAAAACGTGGCCTTCCTGGAAAAGCTGCGCCTGCTGCTGGACGAATACGGCGCGGTGGCGATCGGCGAAGTGGGCGCCGACGATTCGCTGGCCGTGATGGCCGAATACACCGCCGGCGGCAACAAGCTGCACATGGCTTACAGCTTCAACCTGCTGACTGCCGACAGCAGCGCAGGCCATATCCGCAAGCAGGTGGAAGACTTCAAGGCGCGCGTCAAGGACGGCCAGCCATCCTGGTCGGTCGGCAATCACGACGCCGTGCGCGTGGTGACGCGCTGGAACGGCATGAGCAACCAGGCAGCTTTCGCCAAGCTGGTGCTGGCCATGCAGCTGTCGCTAAAAGGCACGCCTTGCCTGTACCAGGGCGATGAGCTGGCGTTCAGCGAAGCCGATGTACCTTATGAGTTGATCCAGGACCCTTACGGCAAGACTTTCTGGCCCGAGTTCAAGGGGCGCGACGGTTGCCGCACCCCGATTGCCTGGACCACTGGCGCGCACGGCGGTTTCACTTCAGGCACACCGTGGCTGCCGGTGGCGGAGGAGCACAGGGCCATCGCCGCCTCGGTGCAGGAAGAAGACCCGGATTCGCCGCTGAACTTCGCGCGCCGAATGATCGCCTGGCGCAAGACCATGCCGCAGCTGACGCGCGGCGACATCGTGTTCTACGACGCGCCGGAGCCGGTGCTGGCACTGCGGCGCGACCTGGAAGGGCAGCGCAGCGTGCTGGCGCTGTTTAACCTCGGCGCGGCGCCGGTCAATTTCGCGCTGCCGGCAGCCAAGGGGGCGCAAAAGCTGGAGCAGCCGGGCCTTCCGGGCGAAGTGGCCGGCGAAGAGGTCCAGTTGCCAGGCTACGGCGCCTGGTTTGGCTACGTAGTATAAATATAAGAGGCCCCGTCTACGCACGGGGCCTTGTTTTTCGGGTATCCTCCCGCCTTTAAGGCGTTATCTAATACTTAAAAGACAATGAAACAGATAGAGGCAGACCCAAAAGCTAACCGATCCGCTTTTGCGGACGGCCCCCGCCTGCTGGCTGACATCGGCGCCACCCATGCGCGCCTGGCGCTGCAAACCGCACCTGGCGAGTTCCAGGCAGTGCGGGTGCTGCAGTGCGACGACTTCACCGGCATCGTCCCGCTATTGCGCAACTACCTGGCGGATCACGGCGACATCAACCTCAATCACGGCGCGCTGGCGCTGGCCAACCCGGTGCATGGCGATTACATCCGCATGACCAACCGCGATTGGCAGTTCTCCACCGACGAAGTGCGGCGTGAACTGGGCCTGCACACCCTGTTGGTGGTGAACGACTTCACGGCGCTGGCGATGGCGATCCCCGGCTTCAAGGCGGAAGACCTGATGCAGGTTGGCGGCGGCTCGCCGGCGCAGAACTCGGTGATCGGCGTGCTCGGCCCCGGTACTGGCCTGGGCTGCTCTGGCGTGATCCCGACCACCGACGGTTTCGTGACCCTTGGTTCTGAAGGCGGCCATACCAACTTTGCGCCGGCCGACGAACGTGAATACGCGATCCTGCAATACGCCTGGCAGACCTGGCCGCACGTGTCGAACGAACGGCTGATTTCCGGCCCCGGCATGGAAATCATCTACCGTGCGCTGGCGCGCCGCAACGGCTTGAGCGTGCGCGACCTGACCTCGCAGCAGATCATCGCCGGCGCGCTGAAAGACAGGAATGCGCTTTGCCTCGAAGTGCTGGAATGCTTCTGCGCCATGCTGGGCGGCGCCGCGGCCAACCTGGCGGTGACGCTCGGTTCCTTTGGCGGCATCTTCATCGGCGGCGGCATCGTGCCTCGCATGGGCGAATGGTTCAAGGAGTCGCCGTTCCGCAGCCGCTTCGAAGCCAAGGGACGTTTCTCGTCCTACCTGGCCGACATCCCGACGTATGTCATCACCACGCCGAACCCGGCGTTCTACGGCGTCGCCACGATCTTGTCCGAACACCTGCGCGGCCGCACCGGCGCCAACACCCTGATGGAACGCGTGCAGTCGCTGAAGTCGGAATTGACCCCGGCCGAACAGCGCGTTGCGCAACTGGTGATCGAGCAGCCGCGCCTGGTGCTGAACGAACCGATCGCCGACATTGCACGGCTGGCGGAAGTATCGCAGCCGACCGTGATCCGCTTCTGCCGCTCGCTGGGCTTCCAGGGCCTGGCCGACTTCAAGCTGAAGTTTGCGTCCAGCCTGACCGGCGCCATTCCGGTGCGTCACAGCCAGGTGCGCGTATCGGACAGCACGCACGACCTGAGCGCCAAGGTGATCGACAACACGGTTTCCGCGATCCTGAAGTTCCGCGACCAGATGGACGTGCACTCGCTGGACCGCGCGATCGAGCTGCTGTCCAAGGCCAAGAAGGTCGAGTTCTACGCCATGGGCAACTCGCGCGTGGTAGCCCTGGATGGCCAGCACAAGTTCTTCCGCTTCCGCATTCCGACCGCCGCCTACGGCGACTCCCACCTGTTCAAGCTTGCGTCCGAACTGTTGAAGCCGGGGGACGTGGTGATCGCGATTTCCAATTCCGGCAAGCTGCCGGAGCTGGTTGAAGCGGTGGAATCAGCCCGCAACGCCGGGGCCGACGTCATCGCCATCACCAGCAGCCAATCGCCGCTGGCCAAAAAGGCTACGGTTTGCCTGGCGGTCGACCACACGGAAGACAGCAGCGCCTTCCTGTCGATGATTTCGCGCATCCTGCAGCTGCTGCTGATCGACATCCTGTCAGTCGGCATCTCGCTGGACGAGCAAAACGCCGAACTGGTGCTGGAGCACAAAGCCAACGGCGTGGTGCAGGAAAGCCGCCGCCTGCAAATCTCCCACCTTGATAATTGAAAGTCGGGTTCAGGTCTGGCAATCCGCCATTTTGGCGGATTGCCAGACCTGACCCCGACTTTCAAAATAGATCTCGCATCTGGAAGTAGAGCATGCCCAAGACCAGCGCCGGCGTACGCAGCAGCGTGCCGCCGGGGAAGGGGGCGTGCTTGATGCGCGCGAAGATGTCGAAGCGCTCGGCCTGTCCTGCAATCGCTTCCGCCACCAGCAGGCCGGCCATGCCGGTGAAGGCCAGGCCGTGGCCTGAGAAGCCTTGCATGTAATAGATGTTGTGGCCGATCCGCCCCAGGTCCGGGGCGCGGTTCATGCTGATGTCGATGAAGCCGCCCCACGCGTAATCGATGCCCACGTCCGCCAGTTGCGGAAACACGGCGACCATGCGGCGCCGGATGCGTTCGACCAGGTTGGCCGGCGTCTTGGCGCTGTAGCTGTCGCCGGCGCCGAACAGCAGCCGGTGGTCGGCGCTGAAGCGGAAGTAATCCAGTACGAAATTGGTATCCGACACGGCACTGCGGCGCGGCAGCAGGCTGTCTGCATGTTCCTTGCTGAGTGCTTCAGTGGCGACGATATACGTCCCCACCGGCATGATGCGCGCACTCACCTGCGGCACCAGGTTGCCATACTCGGCGAGATAGACGTTCGCGCCCAGCACAACAAAGCGCGCGGCCACCTGTCCCTGGGCGGTGTGCACAAGCGGCGTATTGCCGCGCTCCAGCAGGAATACCGGGGAATCCTCGAAGATGCGCACGCCGGCTGCCATCGCCGCGCGCCCAAGACCCAGGGTGTACTTGAGCGGATGCACATGCCCGCCGCCCATGTCGGCCACGCCGGCATGGAAGCGCGGGCTGTCGATCCATCGGCCGATCTCGTGCGGCGAAATCCAGTGCAGCGGATAAGCGTAGGCTTTTTCCACATGCCGCCCCCAGGCTTCAAGCGCGCGCATCTTGCCCGGCTTGACGGCCAGGCTGAGTGCGCCGGGCTTGTAGTCGCAATCGATGCTGTACTTGTCGATGCGCTTGCGCAGCAGCTGCACGCCTGCCACCGAGGCGTCCCATGCGCGGCGCGCGTCCTCGCGCGGCAACTGGCGCTCGATGGCGGACTCGCCGTCGTTGCCGAAGCCGGGCAATACCTGCCCGCCATTGCGGCCCGACGCGCCCCAGCCCAGGCGCTGCGCTTCCAGCAAGACCACGGAATAGCCGCGTTCCGCCAGCTCCAGTGCGGCGGACAGCCCGGCCAGGCCGCCGCCAATCACGCAGACGTCCGCGCTGGTGCTGCCTGCCAACGGGGGCAGGGCAGCGGCGCGCTGCACGCTCGCCTCATAGTATGAGTTCTCGATGACGCCCAGTTCTTTGCGCAGCAGCGTGCCCATATCAGGTGACGCGGAAGTTCAGGAACTGCCAGGGATCCTCCAGGTCGCGCGGCTCGTCGAACAGGCCGCTGCGCTCCTTGAGAGGCGTCCAGTCGCTATATACGCCAACCAGCTCGCCCAGGTAGGGCGCGGCGATTTCCATGACCAGCTGGTCGTCGATGTCGTCCGGCTCCACCACGCCGCAATCGGGATTGCGCAGGGCCCATGCCATGCCGCCCAGGATGCCCGCCACCACCTGCAGCGAAGTCGCCGAGTTGTGCGGCGCCAGTTCGCGCGCCTGTTCGATGTCCAGGCGCGAACCGAACCAGTAGGCGCCTTTCGAATTACCCATCAGGAGCACGCCCAGTTCGTCCATCCCGCTTTCGATTTCCTTGCCGATGATGCGCTGTTCGCTTTGCTGCTGCCAGTTCTTGCCGGCCACTTCGTGCAGCGACAGCACTGCGTCGTCGCAGGGATGGTAGGCATAGTGCACGGTAGGGCGGTATACCACTTCATTGTTTTCTCGCAGCGTCAGGTGGTCGGCGATCGAAATCGACTCGGCGTGCGTGACGAGGAAGCCGTGATAAGGCCCCTCGAGCGGCGTCCAGCTTCGCACGCGGGTGGCAATGCCGGGGCGCTTCAGATAAATGGCGGCGTCGCTGCCGTAGCCGTGGCGGGCGGCGTCGGCCGGCCAATGCTTCTCATGGCTGCCCCAGCCCAGCTCCGCCGGCTGCAAGCCCTCGCTGACGAAGCCGTCCACCGACCAGGTGTTGACGAATTCGTCGCGCGCCTTGCGGCGGCTGGAGACTTGCGTGTCGCGTTCGGCGATGTGGATTACTTTGATATCCAGCTGGTGCGCCAGCCTGGCCCAGTCTTCGTAGCAGTCGGGGCGCGCCACTTCGAGGCGCTGGTCGCGCGCCATATTCATCAGCGCCTGTTTGACGAGCACGGAGGCCAGGCCCGGATTGGCGCCTTGCGTCACCACGGCTGTCGCGCCGTGGCGCTTGTCGAGGCGGAAGGCCAGCACTGCCTCGCGCAGCGCGTAGTTCGAACGCTGCGACAACGATAGGTCTTCGTCATCGTAAAACCCCTTCCACGGTTCCGTGCATGTGTCGAGATAAAGGACGCCACGCCGCCAGCAATAGCGGATCAGGTCCAGGCTCGACACGTCGACTGAAAGATTTAGCAGGAAGTCGCCCTTGCGCAGCAGGGGATCGAGGATGCTCTCGAGACTCCCCTCCTGCAGCGGCGTAGCCTGGTAGTCGATGCCATATTCCTCGGCGACGCCGCTCTTGTCCGGGCCGCGCGACACGACGGTGAGCTGGGACGGCTCCAGCCCGAAATGCCGAAACAGCAAGGGCACCACGGCCTGGCCGATGCTGCCGAAGCCGAGCATGACCAGGCGCCCTGGCAATACGCCGTGTTGTTTATGGTTTTCCATCCTATCTCCCCTAAGTGAGGCCATTGTGGGGCGCACGCCGGTTGGCTTCCATGCGGGATTTAACATTCAAGCTTCTTGCATTTTGCAAAAAATGAGTTAAGATATGTCTTAATGAGATATATCTTAACTTTCCGGGAGAAAGCCATGTTCCATTTTTTCCGCGGCCACCACCGGCTGCACCATGAACACCACCATCACCAGCGCGGCGGCGGCCGCGGGCCGAAGATGTTTGACGCTGGCGCCATGCGCTACGTCGTGCTGCAACTGATCGCCGACAAGCCGCGCCACGGCTACGAAATCATCAAGGAACTGGAAACGCTGACCGGCGGCAGCTACTCGCCCAGCCCGGGCGCGATCTACCCGCTGCTGTCGATGATGGCCGACATGGGCCATGTGGACATCGTCAAGGATGGCAACAAGAAGCTGTATTCGGTCTTGCCGGAAGGGCAGCAGTTCCTCGACGAGAACCGCAATATGGTGGACGCCTACATGGCGCGCCTGGTGGAAAACGCGAGGGGGGAAGACGGGGGGGATTTGCGCACCCTGATGCATGCCCTGAAAGACGCCGTCATCACCCGCGGCCGCGGCCCGAGTGCCAGCCGCGAGCACGTCGACGCAATTCGCGCTATCCTCAAGCGCGCCATCAACGACATTAACCAACTCAGCTGATGACCCAGACACTCACTCCGCAACGCGAACGCACAGTCCTGTGGCTGCTGGCGTTCATACAATTCACCGTCATCATGGACTTCATGGTCATGATGCCGCTTGCTCCGCAATTGATGAAGGCATTCACCATCAGCGCCGCCCAGGTTTCCGGCGCTGTATCGGCCTACGCCTGGTGCGCCGGGCTTTCCGGCCTGCTGGCGGCAACCTATGCCGACCGCTTTGACCGCAAGAAGCTGCAACTGACCGTGTTCATGCTGTTCAACCTGTCGAACCTGGCCTGCGCCCTGGCGCCGAATTTCCACGTGCTGGTGCTGTCGCGAGCTTTTGCCGGCATGACCGGCGGCGTGCTGGGGGCGATCAGCATGTCCATCATCGCCGACCTGATTCCGCAGGAACGCCGCGGCGCCGCCACCGGCGTCGTGATGACTTCCTTCAGCATGGCCGCGATCGCGGGCGTGCCGATCGGCGTCATGCTTGGCGCGCACTTCGGCTGGCAGTCGCCGTTCTATCTGCTGGTAGTACTGTCGATGGTCGTGTGGCTGGTCGCTGCGCGCACCCTGCCTGCGATGACTGCGCACCTGGCGAACGCGCCGGTGCCGCTGGCGCGCGTGCTGCCCGAGCTGTTTGGCCTGTTCACGGTGGGCGCCCACTTGCGCGGTTTCCTGCTGTGCTTTGTGGTGACAGTCAGCGGCATGATGGTGATTCCCTTCATTTCGCCCATGCTGGTCGGGAACCTGGGCATCGAACCGGCGCAGATCAGCTACGTCTACCTGTGCGGCGGCATTGCGACCCTGTTCAGCTCACGCCTGATTGGCGGCTGGTCCGACCGGGCCGGCAAGCAACGCGTATTCCGCTGGGTGGCGCTGTTCTCGATTGCGCCGACGCTGTTCATGACGCATATGCCGCACATCCCGCTGCTGGCGATCATGCTGTTCTTCCCATTCTTCATGGTCGCCATGTCGGGCCGCTTCGTGCCGTTGCAGGCGCTGCTGACCACCATCCCCGAGCCGCAGCGGCGCGGCGCTTTCCTCAGCGCGAACGCGGCGGTCCAGCAGATGGGAACGGGGATTGGCGCCTTTGCCGGCGGCCTGCTGGTGCATACCGATGCGGCAGGGCGCTTGCTGGGATACGGCACCATCGGCGTCATTGCCTCGGTGCTTATCGTGTTCTCGGTATGGTGGATCGGGCGGGTGCAGAGCGCGCACGTCCCGCTTACTGCGCGTTCCCTTGCTTGACCACCAGGTCCAGCAGCCGCTGGCCTTGCTCGAGCACGGGCTTGGCCAGTTCATCGCGCACGACGTCGCTGAAGAAGCCGTCGGTGACGCGATTGCCGTCCTGCGACAGGAAGGTGAAGCGCAACTGGCCCGGGCCCGGCGTATACGCCGGTCTTTGCGGCGAAGCCTTGATGAAGGCCGGGATGGCGCTTGCGACCAGCACTTTCGCCTGCGCCGCCACGTCGGCCGGCGCCCCTTCGAAAACGGCGGTGCGCCCGGTCTGGTTGATGTAGCGCACGCGCCCGTCGGCGTAGGCGGCCAGGGTGTCCATGCTGCCGTCCAGCGGCACTTCAATCACCACGCCCAGCACTTCCGGCGCGGCCGGGGCATGGCCGTTGGCGCGCAGCCAGTGCGCAGCCAGCAGCCGCACGCGCGATTCTTCGCTTGCGTCCTGTGCGATGGCTTGCACCACGCGCGCGTCGGGAGCTTCGCCAAAGAGCTGGCCGGCATCGTCTGCGAACAGCATCTTGTGCACGGTGTTTAACTCTTCCGTGCCGTACGGCGCGTCAGCGCGGACTTTTGACTTGGCGCTGAACGCCGCAAACAACTTCTTGAACATCTTTACCATCCAGTTAATGCTTCAGCTTCCGTAATGTGGCGCCAGCTTGGGCGCGCGCGCATCATGTCGGCATGTTGTTGCAATGCCGGCCAGGCAGTTGCAGGACGCGGCATGTTGCGCGACCAGCGCATGTACATGGTCAGCATCAGGTCCGCGCCGGAAAACGTTTCGCCCAGCAGGTAAGGGCCATTATCGGCCAGGCGGGCATCGAGCGTGGCCCACGTCGCTTCAATCCGCTGCCGGATTGCGCTGCGCAGCGCGCTGTCGTCATTCGTGCTTCCAAGGTCGGACGGGTAGAACCACAGGCGGAAATTGTTGCCCAGGCTGTTCGCCAGCGTCACCATCAACTCGTACCATTCGGCCCGTGCCAGCGAGCCGGCAGGCGGCGCCAGGTTCGATTGCGGGTGGCGTTCGGCCAGCATCAGCATCAGGGCCGCCGATTCGGCGAAGGGCTTGCCGTCGATGAGGAGGGTAGGCACCTTGCCTTGCGGGTTGATGCGCAGGTATTCAGGACTGCGCTGCTGGCCCGCTTCAAGGTCGATTGCCACCAGTTCGTAAGGCACGCCGATCTCTTTCAGCGCCGCGTGGATCGCCAGGCTGGCTGCACCTTTGCCGTAATAGAGGGTGTACATGGTCTAGTCCTTCAAACCTTTGCGCCATTGATCGAGCGACATCAGCTCGCCGCTGATATCGTCTTCAACCAGGATATCGCCGTTCACGTGCGAGACCAGAAAGCTGGCCACAGCTTGCGCCATGTCGTCGCCGTTCTCCACGAAAATGAGCTGGTAATAAGGGCTGCCGTTCACGTCGCGCGGCGCCGGATCGGTTTCAAGCAGCGCCCCATGGCGCTCGCCGCCGCTGCGCTTTTCGATGGCGTCCGCCAGCCGTTTCAGCTCCGGCAGCGCCATCAGTTTTTCAACCGCCTGGTCGCGGCTCAGGTTTGCTTTCGCTGCTGGCATGGCCACAGGCGCCGCAGCGGCCATCGGCGCAGCAGTTGCATGGATGTTGTGATTGCTTGCATACCAGGCACCGATACCTGCAAGGAGCAGGCCGGCAACGGCGCCGGCGATGGCGGATTTACGGGAGGAAGACATTGCTTGGCACGACCATGCGGTGAAAGTGCGCCAATACTAACAGAATTAAAAAGCCTGCGAGGCGTGAACCAGGCAGGCTTTCGGGATACGCAGAGTGGACGCTTACTGCTTGCGGCGGCGCAGGGCAAGGCCCATCATGCCCAGGCCGAGCAGCATCGAGGCGATGGTTGCAGGCTCCGGTACGGCTTTCAGCGAGACGTTATCGAGCGAACCGCCGATGCTGTCGCTGATGCCGGAAGCCTGGAAGCTCAGGTTCGACAGGCTGCCGACGGCAAACATCGACAACTCAATCTTGAACCAATTGGTCTTCGAGGTGAAGTTGTCCTGCTCGACGTGCTTCAGCAGATTGCCGTTCCACAGCACGTCGATGCCGTTGGTGGCGGCCGATGTGTGTTCGCGCGGGGCGTAGTAGAAAGACAGGTTGTACCTGCCGCCGGCGACGGTGTCGATGGTCTGGCTGATCCAGCTATTGACCGAGGAATCCAGTTCCAGGAAGTTGCCGCCGTCCTGGGCCGTACCGGCCACGTTATTGCGCACTTCAACGCCTTTTGAGCCGACGCTCCATCCGTCCAGCGCGGACTTGATGGTCCAGGAACCAGCGGCGACGCCGTTCTTTTCAAAGCTGCCATTGGTGATCAATTCCATCGGGCCCGCATAGGCGGTGCCTGCGACGGCAAACAGGAGGGCGGTCAGAAGTTTCTTCATATTGTCGAAATTAAATGAAGGTTGCGTAAAAGTTATTGTGATTGTAGCACGGTTATTTGCCGGCTTCTTTTTGCGCATAGGGGAAATGATGTATCTCAATGAAGAAAAAGCCTGCAAGGCGCAAACCTTGCAGGCTTTTTAGTCAGCTGTGAGGCTGTCGGCGATTACATCATGCCGTCCATGCCACCCATGCCGCCCATACCGCCCATGCCACCCATGCCGCCGGCTGGCTTGTCTTCTACGACTTCAGCAACCATGCAGTCGGTGGTCAGCATCAGGCCAGCGATGGAGGCTGCGTTCTGCAGAGCGGAACGGGTTACCTTGGCTGGGTCCAGCACGCCCATTTCAACCATGTCGCCGTAGGTGCCGTTGGCAGCGTTGTAGCCGTAGTTGCCGGTGCCGGCTTGGACGGCGTTCACAACCACCGAAGCTTCTTCGCCGGCGTTGGTGACGATCATGCGCAGTGGCTCTTCCATGGCGCGCAGCACGATCTTGATGCCGGCGTCCTGGTCGGCGTTGTCGCCTTTCACGTTCAGCGAAGCGCGGGCACGCAGCAGGGCTACGCCGCCGCCTGGCACAATGCCTTCTTCCACAGCTGCGCGGGTTGCGTGCAGTGCGTCTTCAACGCGGGCCTTCTTCTCTTTCATCTCGACTTCGGTGGCTGCGCCAACCTTGATCACGGCAACGCCGCCGGCCAGCTTGGCCACGCGCTCTTGCAGTTTTTCGCGGTCGTAGTCGGAGGTCGCGCCTTCGATCTGGGTGCGGATCTGTGTCACGCGGCCTTCGATGGCCGAAGCTTCGCCTGCGCCGTCGATGACGATGGTGTTTTCCTTGCCCACTTCGATGCGCTTGGCTTGGCCCAGTTCTGCCAGGGTGGCTTTTTCCAGGGTCAGGCCGACTTCTTCAGCCACTACCTGGCCGCCGGTCAGGATGGCGATGTCTTCCAGCATGGCCTTGCGACGGTCGCCGAAGCCAGGAGCTTTCACTGCGCAGGTCTTCAGGATGCCGCGGATGTTGTTGACCACCAGGGTCGCCAGTGCTTCGCCTTCGATGTCTTCAGCGATGATCAGCAGTGGACGGCCGGCTTTTGCTACTTGCTCCAGTACTGGCAGCAGGTCGCGGATGTTGGAGATCTTCTTGTCGCACAGCAGGACGAATGGGTTCTCCAGGACGGCAACTTGCTTTTCCTGGTTGTTGATGAAGTATGGGGACAGGTAGCCGCGGTCGAACTGCATGCCTTCCACGATGTCCAGCTCGTCGTGCAGGGACTTGCCGTCTTCAACGGTGATGACGCCTTCCTTGCCCACTTTTTCCATCGCTTCGGAGATGCGCTCGCCGATCGATGCGTCGGAGTTGGCGGAGATCGCGCCAACCTGGGCGATTTCCTTGGAGGTGGTGCATGGCTTGGAGATGGACTTCAGCTGTTCGACGGTGGCAGCAACTGCCTTGTCGATGCCGCGCTTCAGGTCCATCGGGTTCATGCCGGCGGCAACGTATTTCATGCCTTCGCGGACGATGGCCTGGGCCAGCACGGTTGCGGTGGTGGTACCGTCACCGGCGTTGTCGGAGGTCTTGGAAGCGACTTCCTTGACCATCTGCGCGCCCATGTTCATCAGCTTGTCTTTCAGTTCGATCTCTTTGGCGACCGAAACGCCGTCCTTGGTGACGGTTGGGGCGCCGAAGGAGCGCTCCAGCACCACGTTGCGGCCTTTCGGGCCCAGGGTGACTTTCACTGCGTTGGCGAGGATGTTCACGCCTTCGACCATCTTGGAACGTGCGGAATCGCCGAAAATGACTTCTTTAGCTGCCATGTTTGTTTCTCCTGAATTCTGTATCTAGGGGGCTGTGATTACTTCTGTACCACGGCCATGATGTCTTCTTCGCGCATTACCAGCAGTTCCTGGCCGTCTACCTTGACGGCTTGGCCGGCGTATTTGCCGAACAGAACGCGGTCGCCCACTTTCACTTCCAGAGCACGCACGGTGCCGTTGTCAGCAACTTTGCCGTTGCCAACTGCCAGCACTTCACCCTGGTCCGGCTTTTCAGCGGCTGCATCAGGGATGATCAGGCCGGACGCGGTCTTGGTTTCCTGGTCCAGGCGTTTGACGATGACGCGGTCATGCAAAGGGCGAAGGTTCATACAAAACTCCTTTTACTCGGTTTATTGACAGTTGTTAGCACTCTCGGCTAACGAGTGCCAACAATTATAGGGACGACACTTTCCCTTTTCAAGGGAATTTCTTTGCGCTTGGTCAAGCGTTGAATTGATATCAATCATGCCAGAGATGCAACGGCATGGCGCGCGAGTGGCGGGGAGGGGGTAAAGCGGGGCAGTTATAAAAGAAAAATGGGACCGTCGCCGGTCCCATCATGGTCACGCACGCAGATCAATGCTGTTTGCGGCGATGCACGCCGGCCATGCCGAGCAGGCCGATGCCGAGCAACCCCAGCACGCCCGGTTCAGGGACGGGGGCGACAAAATCGAGGATACCGCCTTCCTGCGTGATGGCAATGTCGAGGGCGTTGGTGCAATCCACGGTATCGCAATCGACGCCTTGCGTGGTGTTGTTGAATGCTGCGAACGAGGCAGTGTAGAACGGATCCGGGTCGAAGAAGTAGGCTTTGCCTTCCGCGGTCAGGAACCAGCTCATGGTGACGTTCTGGAACACGCCGCCGAGGTTGTCGATGCCGCCTACGCCATTGTAGGCAAAGTCGGACCAGGCCAGCTGGGTCTGGGCGCCGGCAAAGTTAATGGACGGATCGGTTCCGACCACGGCCTGGTTATAGGTGTTGTCGTTGCCGACGTCGGCCCACAGCTGCAGCGACAGCGCGGTCGGGGTGCAGGAAACGCCCGGGCCAAGAATGCCGCTGCAAGAGAAGTCCTGGTGGAACGTGGCATACAAGCCATAGTCGAAGTTGACGCGGGTATCCGTAGTCGACACGTTGTTCGAATTCAGCGAAAAGCCGCTGAACACGATGTAGCCGTTGGACACGTAATTGTTGCCCACGCCGGTATAGGCCACGCGCGCGGACGACACGCCGTTGATGGCGTCGGCGGTGAAGATGTTGCCGGCAGGTGCCAGTCCCGTTGGGTCCACCTGGAAGGAGGGTGCAGCGGCAGCGCTGCCAGTTGCCAGAGCGCCAAACGCTAGCAGCATGCTGGCGGCCAGGCCGCGAACGCTAGGTGTGAGAATCTTCATTACATTTCTCCGTTGAGAGGATAAAGCACCAGTTTTGGGATGACTGAGCATTAAATTTGTTCAGGTCATGATCTTTATCAAAGCAATACATATGCCACATTTAAAATGCGGCCGAAAAACAAAAACTTAGTATTAACTTTCAAACCATGTTGTTTGCGCTGCGCGGCCTGCTCTGTAAAATATTCCGACATGTAGCTTCTCAAGATTAAGTAGCAAATTCAATGACTTGGATGATATATTTGGTGAGCATTCGCATGTTTTGATATTTTGTGTGACTTTTTATGCCGCGCTCGGCGTGAGTATTAATTTAAAATTAAACTGCATTTATTTCGACTGCGCGGCAAGCATTGCCGAGAATTTGCGCTTGGCTAACTGAATTGCTAGCCAGTTCAGGGGATGGCTATTGCCGCCCGGTCGCCAGGTGTAGACGAATTTGTCGCGATAGGCGTCGTACTGGAAGCCATGCGGTGCGGCCAGGATCTTGCCGCGCTTGAGCATCATCTTGACGGCCTGGGTGGCGGCCACGCCCGAGCAAAGCTGGCAAGCCATCGAGGTCGAGGCGCCGCGCCGCTCCGCCAGGTTGATACCGCCCGGCACCAGGTAGCTGCGATGCAGGGCGGCCGGCGCTAGGCCGACCAGGAAGCGGATTGCCATGTCCAGCTCCGGCAGGTCGCCCCAGCCGAAGTACTCTTCGAAGGTCGTCCCGCCCGGCACGAAGTTCAGGCCCGCCACGCTCATGCCCAGCGGCGCCGCGCAAGTGGCCGGCACGCCCAGCGCCTCGCACATGGCATAGGTCTGCTTGCGCGCCTCGAAGGCGAAGAAGTCGAGCCCGTCGACATACACGTCCGCCCCCTGCAGGAAATCGCGCAGGTTGCCCTGGTTGACGCCCTGCGGAAAGGTGCGGATCTTGACTTCGGGGTTGATGTCGCGCGCCATGCGCGCCATCACCTCCACCTTGGGCTGGCCCAGCGTCGACATGAAGGCGCCGGCCTGGCGGTTGAAGTTGGGGATGTCGAAGGTGTCGAAGTCGGCCAGGTGGAAGGCGCCCACGCCCATGCGCGCCAAGGCCAGCAAATGCACGCCGCCCACGCCGCCGACGCCGGCGATCGCCACGCATTTGTTGCGCAGTGCCTGCTGCTCCGCTTCGGTGACCCAGCCGATATTGCGCGAGAAGGCTTGCTCGTAATCGAAGCGGCGTTCGGTGTTGGATTCGGCCATGGCGATTATTCCTGTTCCCGCAGGCGGTTGATGATTCCCGCTTCTTCATGCTGCGAGAAGAACAGGGGATAGAAGGAACGTTCCTCGGAATCGGGCTGTCCGCCATGGAGGCGGATCTGCTCCTTCATGTACGACAGTTCGATGTGCATCAGCACCCCGCGCACGTTGACGCGCGGATTGACGACCTCTTCGCCAAGCTGGCGAAAGCCGAGCATGCGCTGGTAGAACTGGCGATGGCGCGGCGTGACTTCGATGAACAGCACGTCGTAGCGGTGGATGTCGTAGGCATACATGACGGCCAGGTGGATCAGCGCTGCCAGGTAGCTCTTCGATTTTGGCCCCATGTCGAAGGCCAGCTTGATGAATTCGCAGACACGTTTGCCGCGCGCCCGGAAGGCGTCGATCTCGGCGCGGAACAGCTGGTCGGCCAGGATGCCGGATGGGCTGTCCAGCCCCAGGGTCAGCGTGCCGACTGCTTCGTCGCGGTTGTGCGCCATGAGCGTGACGCGGTTCGGGTCATCGGTCAGTGCATGGGTGCCCTCCAGGCCACGCCAGGCGTACATCTTGTGGATCAGCATGCTAGCCTTGCTACGCCCTTCGGGCGTGTCGACTAATCTGATGCCGAAGGTGTTCTCCCCGGTGACGATGTCCTGCATTTCCGCCAGCAAGCGGTCATCGCGAAAGGGGTCGTCGGTGCGTGTTGCGTCCAGCGCAGCGTCGACCCGTTCGACCTGCTTGTACTGCATAGTCCCTCCCAGCAAAACTTGTCAGAATTTGTGGTCTTTTCGTAAATAAATAATGACAAGTTCAGCTTGCTGTCGCAACGGGAGCTCATGCAAGCGTGCGCGGGAAGGGCGTGCCGGCACGTCCTCTCTATGAACGAAGGGTGTTTGGCATTTCCGGACGGCTATATTTCTTGGGAGCTTGATATGCCTGAAATGCTAGTCAGTTGTCGCTTGCGCTTGCAGGCAGGGACAGGCTGAACGTCACCTCGCTGGAGGTGCAGTCGGACAGGCGCAGTTCGCCGCCGTGGGCGCGGGCGATCTCGCGCGCCAGGGCCAGGCCCAGTCCCACGCCGGCCACGCGGCGGTTGTAGGCATGGCCGGCGCGGTAGAAGCGGTCGAACAGGCGGTCGCGCTGCTCGATGGCGATGCCGGCGGAGGCGTTGGCCACGTCGATCTGCCAGCCGCTGGCGGTGCGGCGGCCGGTGATGGCGATCCAGCCTTGCGGCACGCCGTATTTGACGGCATTGCTGACCAGGTTTTGCAGTACCTGGCGCAGCAGGTCCGCATCGCCTTGCGCCTGCATGCGCGGCGGCATGTCAAGCCGCAGCGGGCGCTCGGGCGCCATCAGGTCCAGGTCGTCGGCCAGTTCGCGCAGGACCGGCACCAGGTCGAGCGCCTGCATCGGTATCTGGAGCTGGCCGGCGTCCGCGCGCGACAGCATCAGCAGCTTGCGCACCACGTTGTCGAGACGGCGCACTTCGTCCAGCATGTCGGCCAGCGACTGTTCCAGTTCCGGATAGGCGGCGGCGCGTTCGAAGGCCCGTTCCAGCTCGCCCTGCAGGATCGAGACCGGCGTGCGCAGTTCGTGCGCGGCGTCGCCGGAGAAGCGGGCCGACTGCAGGAAGCTGCGCTCGAGCCGGTCCAGCATGTCGTTGAACACCGTGACCAGGCGCTCGAACTCCTGCACCTCCTCGTCGGCCGCCACGCGCTGGCGCAAATCGCTGGCGCGAATGCGCTCCATCACGCTGCTCAGGTGCTCGATCGGACGCATGGCGCGCCCGGCCAGGTACCAGGCCACGCCGCATACGATCAGGCACAGCACGACCACGAATGCGCCGAAGCGCTTGATCGACACGGCCAGCTGCGCTTCCGACAGGGTGGTGTTGACGCCCATCTGCACCAGCACGCTGCCGCGCCGGACCTGGCCGATGCGCCATTGGCTGCCGCCGCCGTAGTAAGTGCGCAGCTGCCTGTCGTTCGCTTCCGGCACCAGCAGCGAAGCGGGCCAGTTGGGGCTTTGGTAAATCACGCCGCGCGCATCGTCCGCCGCGCGCAGGATGGCGAATTTCTCGTCGTCTCCTTCCGGCGCAAAGCCGCTGAAGCTGGCGTTCAGGTGGGCGTCGATGGCATTCCAGAGCGGGACCGGCGAAGCGCCGAAGCCCGGCCCGGCCAGTTGGGCCAGCATGACGCGGTCGATGATGGCTGCGCGCCGGTTTAGCAAGGTCAGGGCGGCGGCGACAAACAGCACGGCCACCACCGCCGTGACCAGGCCGCCGGTCGTCAGCGCCACCCGCAGCCGGTACGAACGGATGAAGGGGCGGTGCGACGGCGTCATGCTTCGCCGTCGGGCTTGCGCAGGCGGTAGCCGACGCCGCGCACTGCTTCGATGGCTACGTGTTCGGGCAAGGCCAGCTTCTTGCGCAGGCGCTGGATGCAGACGTCGACCATATTGGTTTGCGGGTCGAAATCGTAGCCCCAAACATGCTCGAGGATCTGGGTGCGGGTATACACCCGGCCCGGGGCGCGCATCAGGTATTCCATCAGGTTGAATTCGCGGCTGGTCAGTTCTACTTCGCGGCCATCGAGTTCCGCCACGCGCGACAGGCGGTCCAGCTTGAGCGGGCCGGCGGTCAGCACGTTCTGCCGCTCGCCGCTCACGCGGCGCAGCAGGGCGTGGATGCGGGCAATCAGTTCTTCCACATAGAACGGCTTGGCCAGGTAATCGTCGGCGCCCAGGTTCAGGCCTTCCAGCCGGTCGTCCAGTTCATTGCGCGCGGTGAGCAGGATCACCGGCGTATCGCGGCCGTCGCGGCGCAGGGCTTTCAGGATCGCCAGGCCGTCGCGGCCCGGCACCATGATGTCGAGCAGGATGATGTCGTACTGGCGTGACAGCGCGTAGTCATAGCCCTGGTTCCCATCTTCGCAATGGTCCACCAGGATGCCTTGTTCGCGCAATCCGCTGCATACAAAGCTCGCGATCCGCTGTTCGTCTTCTACCAGTAGGGCTTTCATGCCCAGCATTGTCAGGAAATGCCAAAGCGCCGTCAATGCGAACGGCGCTCGATTACAGCTTTGTAATCAAAGCGTGGGCCAGCTGTCATTTTCGTTTGGTGTAATGGCGGGGTTCAATCACGGGAGACGGATCATGAGCCTTGGCATCTGGTTCAGGGAGCTAGGCAATGACCTGGCCGACATCGGCGGCGCATTCAAGGACGTGTGCATCGACATCGCAGCGGCGGCGCGCAAGATTGCGGGCCATCCTTTCAAATGAGCTACAATCGTAAGAATGTTTAACACCAAGTTGACCGTGCAACCGTACGGCCATATAGTTTCGGGATGATCGCAGACTTCCAAGAACTTTCCGATAAAATCGACCGCCTGGCGGAACTCGCGCACACCTTGCGCCGTGAGAACGCTCAGTTGCGCCAGGCAAATGCAGCCCTGGTAGCCGATAATCTTGAATACCAACGCCGCCTGGGCGAAGCGCATGCCCGCGTGATGGCGCTGCTGGACAAAATCCCCGCTGCCGAAGCAGACACTCCTGAGGATGCGCAATGATCCATGTCGACGTGACCATCATGGGCCAGCCCTACAAGCTGGCATGCAAGGCCGATGAAGAACGCGCGCTGCGCGAAGCGGCCAACCTGCTCGACAAAAAGATGAGTGCCATCCGCGACGCCGGCAAAGTCAAGGGCAATGACCGCATCGCCGTGATGGCGGCGCTGGGCATGGCGGCGGAATTCCTGGCATCGAAAACTGCCAACGGCGGCCCGTCGATGCTGGAAGTGCAGGAGAAGCTGGGCGCCATGCACAAGGTGCTCGACAACGCGCTGACCCCGCAAGAGAATCTCTTCTAATTCCCAAAAATTGTCTTAAAGGCCTTTCCCGCAAAACGTTTGAGGAGTAAACTTCGTGTCACCCTGCGGTGTTCGAGATTTGCCATATATTCCTTGAACCATTTACACGCATCGGTTGCGGAAATTTGTTCGACGGGCGTGAGCGTCACTAGTCTGATGAACCCGAAGTTGAACTAACTGCAACCACCTTGAACCGTAAGGTTCGGGATGCCGGCATAACGGCACAGGCGGGGCCTCATTCCATAAAAGCGGTTGCCAGCACCCAAGGGTGCGCAACCGTTTTTTTACGCCCAGAGGAGAGCCATGCAATACTGGATGATGAAGTCTGAGCCCGACGAAGTGAGCATCGATGATGTGATGTCTGCCAAGGGCAAGACGGTGCCGTGGTTCGGCGTGCGCAATTACCAGGCCCGCAATTTCATGCGCGATGCGATGAAAGTTGGCGACGGTGTCCTGTTCTACCATTCCTCCTGTCCCGAGCCCGGTATTGCCGGCATCGCGGAAGTGGCCAGCGGGCCTTATCCCGACGCGACCCAGTTCGATCCCAAGAGCCATTATTACGATGCGAAGGCGACGCAGGAGCAGCCGCGCTGGATTTCCGTCGACGTGAAGGGCGTGCGCAAGACGCGCCTGCTGTCCCTGGCGGAAATGCGTACGCTGCCGCAGCTCGAAGACATGGTGGTGCTGCAAAAGGGCAGCCGCCTGTCGATCACGCCGGTCACGCCGGCCCAGTGGAAGCATGTGATGGCGCTGCTGAAGGGCGATTGATGGATTGGAGTCTGGTCGGCGTCCTGCTCCTGATGGGGGCGGGCGGCGGATACGCGGCGGGCTTGCTGGGGATTGGCGGCGGCATGGTGCTGGTGCCCTTCATCACCATGATCTTCACGGCCAAGGGCTTTGCGCCCGGGCTGGTGGTGCATATGGCGATTGCGACTTCGCTGGCGACGATCATGTTTACTTCCTTGTCATCGGTGCGCGCGCACCACCGGCATGGCGCCGTGCAGTGGCGCATCGTGGCGTTGCTGGCGCCGGGCATCGTGCTCGGTTCGTGGATCGGGCCCTGGATCGGCAAGCAAATGAATACTTCGGCGTTGTCGCTGCTGTTTGCGCTATTCGTCGCGTTTTCAGCGCTGCAGATGCTGCGCAACCGGAAGCCTTCCGCCGGGCGCGATTTGCCTGGCACAGCGGGCATGTTCGCTGCCGGTGGAGTGATCGGCACGCTAGCGGGGCTGGTCGGTGCGGGCGGAGGTTTTATCTCGGTGCCGTTCATGGCCTGGTGTAACGTGCGTATTCACCAGGCGGTGGCGACCAGCGCGGCGCTGGGCTTCCCGATCGCGCTGTCGGGCACCTTGTCGAATATTTACTTTGGCTGGTTCGAGCCGGGCCTGCCGCAGTATTCGCTGGGCTTTGTCTATTTGCCGGCGCTGGCCGTGATCGTGGCTGCCAGCGTGACCATGGCGCCGCTCGGCGCGCGCATGGCGCACAAGATGGATGTGGCGGCGCTCAAGCGGGTGTTTGCCGTGGTGCTGTTTGCACTGGCGGGATATATGTCCTATCACGCGTTCGCGTAGCGCATGCGTGGCGGCGCCCCGGCGGCAGCCGGACGTGCCGGCTGATTGGAGGTTGCGATGCAGGATGCACGGATCGGATGCTGGGCGCTGTTCAAGGTCTTCTCACACATGGCGATGCAGGGCTTTGGCGGCGTGTTGCCCTTTGCCTACCGCCACCTGGTTGAACGCACGCAGTGGCTGACCGCCGCTGAATTTGGCCAGCTCCTCAGCATCGCGCAGCTGCTGCCCGGGCCCACGATCTGCAACCTGTCCGTCATGGTCGGCCAGCGCTACGCCGGCGTGGCAGGCGGCTTTTCCGCGCTGGCCGGTCTCCTGCTTGGCCCATTCTTCATCGTGATCGCGCTAGGCGCGGCCTACCAGGAGCTGGCGCACCATCCGCTGTTCATCAACGCCATGCGCGGCATGGCGGCAGCGGCGTCCGGGCTGATCCTCGCGACTGCGCTCAAGCTGGCGGTCGGCATGTTGCGCGGCTCTGCGCTGCCGGCCCGCCGTGCGGTACAGGTCGCGCTGCTGGTGGCGGCTTTCATCGGCCTGGGGGTAGCCAAGGTCGGACTCATCACGGTGGTTGCCACGCTGGTGCCGATCGGCTTCCTGCTGTTTGCCTTCGTCTGGAGGAAACCATGAGCGATGACGTCAAACTGGGCGGGCTGGCATGGCACCTTGCCGTGCTGTCGCTGACGGCAATCGGCGGCGGCGTGGTGCTGGTCGCGCCGGACGTGCACCATTACGTCTCCGTGCAGAACCATTGGCTGACCGATGAACAGTTCGCCGCCATGTACGCCCTGGCGCAAGCAGCGCCCGGCCCGAACCTGCTGTTCGTCACGCTGATCGGCTGGATGATCAAGGGCTGGCTGGGCGCCGTCGTGGTTACCCTGGCGGCAATCGTGCCATCGTCTTGCCTGGTGCTGGCGCTGGGGACGGTGATCAACCGCCACGGCGGCGGGGAGGGGCGCTGGGCCGGCGCGCTGCGCGATGCGCTGGCGCCGCTGGCGGCCGGCATGCTGGCCGGCGCCGCCTGGACTTTCCTGAGCGTGGCCGGCGCCGGATGGCGCGGCATCGTGCTGGCGCTGGCCGCCGCGGCGGCGGCCTATGCGACCAAGCTGAATCCCTTGTGGCTGATTGCCTTAGGCGCGCTGGCCGGCGCGATCGGGCTGGTTTGAGCGGTAGGCCCATACCAGCATGATGATGGCGCCGATGATCATCGGCAGCGACAGCATCTGACCGGAAGTGATCGGCAGGCCGGCCACGGTGATTTCCCAGTCCGGCGTGCGGAACCACTCGGTGAAGAAACGCGCGCAGCCATACAGCAGCACGTACAGCGCACCGACCGCCAGGCGAGGGCGGGCCTTGCGCGCGAACGGCCACAGGATGCAGAACACCAGGATGCCGTCGACCAGCATCTGGTAGATGGCCGAGGGGTGGCGCGGCATTGGGCCTACGTTCGGGTAGATCATCGCCCATGGCAGGTTCGGATCGCTGACAATGCGCCCCGGCAGTTCGGCGTTGATGAAATTGCCCATGCGGCCGGCGGCATAACCGAGCGGCACCAGCGGCGCGATGAAATCATACACGTCCAGCAGGTTGCGCTTGCGTTTGCGCCCCCACAGCGCCATGCCGATCAATACGCCGAGGAAGCCGCCGTGGAAGCTCATGCCGCCTTCCCACACTTTGAAGATGCGCAGCGGCGTCAGCAGCATTTCCGGCTGGTAGAAGAACACTTCGCCCAGGCGGCCGCCAACAATGACGCCCAGCATTCCGTAGAACAGCATGTCGTCCAGGTCTTCCTTGGTCCAGCCTTGCGCGGCAATGTGCGGCTGCTTGATGCGCACGCGGCCCAAGGCGATAAACATGGCAAAGGCTAGCACGTACATCAGGCCATACCAGTGGATCGCCACAGGACCCAGGTGGACGGCGACCGGATCGGGCATTGGATGCATTAAGGGCATTCAGATTCTCTTTCTCATCAATTCCAAAAAGCCGCGCAGCACGGGCGAGGCATTGTCGCGCCGCCAGGCCAGGCCGGTTTCCACCAGCGGCGTGCTCTGGACCAGGGGCAGGTATTCCACGCCTGGCCGGCGCAAATTCGACACGGATTGTGGCACAAGTGCGATACCCATGCCAGCCGATACCAGGCTGACGATGGTCTGCATCTGGATCGCTTCCTGCCCCGCCTCGGCGGTAATGCCTGCCTCGCGGAACACGGACAGGATGGCATCGTACAGGCCGGGCGAGATATGGCGCGGGAAAATGATCAGGGGCAGGCCTGCCAGCCTGCGCAAGTCGGCGGTACGCGCCCGCGCCAGTGCAGGCAGTCCCGCAGGTGCGGCCAGCACCAGCGGTTCGCTCAGGACGGGCAGGTAGTCGAGTTCCTGGCGCGCACGGTCGGGCAGGGGCGGGATCAGCAGGCCTGCATCGACGCGGCCTTCCAGCAGATCGTCCAGTTGCAGGTCGGAGGTGGCCTCCTTCAGCGTGATCTCCACCAGCGGGAATTCAGCACGGTAGGCCTGCAATGTCGGCGGCAGCACGCTGTAGTCGGCGGACGACACGAAAGCCAGCGACAGGCGCCCGCTGGCGCCGCTGGCCGCGCGCTGCACCAGCGCGGGCAGGGCGGCAGACTGTTCGAGCATGCGGCGCGCCTCAGGCAGCAGGGCTTCGCCGGCCGCGGTCAGCGCCACGCTGCGCCGGTTACGCTCGAACAGCGGTGCGCCCAGCATCTCCTCCAGCGCCATGATGGTCTGCGACAGCGGCGGTTGCGTCATGTGGAGCCGGCGCGCGGCGCGTCCGAAATGCAGCTCCTCGGCGACCGTGGCGAAATAGCGCAGCTGGCGAAGTTCGATATTCATTCGCAAAGCATATCACAGTAGCGATTATCATATATTTGACAACTTGACAGGGGCAAGGCAATCTTAGACTCTTACTGAGGAGACCCCACCATGCCGCAATACCGTTCCTACACCACCACCCAAGGCCGCAATATGGCAGGCGCGCGCGCCCTGTGGCGTGCCACCGGCATGAAAGATGGCGATTTCAACAAACCGATCATCGCCGTGGTCAATTCCTTCACCCAATTCGTACCGGGCCACGTGCACCTGAAAGACCTGGGCCAGCTGGTTGCACGCGAGATCGAAGCAGCGGGAGGCGTAGCCAAGGAATTCAACACCATCGCCGTTGACGACGGCATCGCCATGGGCCACGGCGGCATGCTGTACTCGCTGCCCTCGCGCGACCTGATCGCCGACTCCGTCGAATACATGGTCAACGCCCACTGCGCCGACGCCATGGTGTGCATCTCGAACTGCGACAAGATCACCCCGGGCATGCTGATGGCCGCCATGCGCCTGAACATCCCTGCAGTCTTCGTCTCCGGCGGCCCGATGGAAGCGGGCAAGGTGATCAAGGCTGTCAACGGCGGCGAAAAGATCATCAAGCTGGACCTGGTCGACGCCATGATCAAGGCCGGCGACCGCACCGTATCCGATGCCGACGTGGCGGAAATCGAGCGTTCGGCCTGCCCGACCTGCGGTTCCTGCTCCGGCATGTTCACCGCCAACTCGATGAACTGCCTGACCGAAGCGCTGGGCCTGTCCCTGCCGGGCAATGGCACCATCGTCGCCACTCACAGCGACCGCAAGGAACTGTTCCTGCGCGCCGGCCGCCTGATCGTGGAAATCACCAAGCGCCACTACGAACAGGATGACTACAGCGTGCTGCCGCGCTCCATCGCCACCAAGGAGGCGTTCGAGAACGCGATGGCGCTGGACGTCTCCATGGGCGGTTCCACCAACACCGTGCTGCACCTGCTGGCAGCCGCGCACGAAGCGGGCGTGCCGTTCACCATGGCCGACATCGACCGCATCTCGCGCAAGGTGCCATGCCTGTGCAAGGTTGCGCCGATGACCGACAAGTTCCACATCGAAGACGTGCATCGCGCCGGCGGCATCATCTCCATCCTCGGCGAACTTGCGCGCGCCGGCCTGCTGGACACCACCCAGCACACCGTGCACAGCCCGACCATGGGCGACGCCATCGAAAAATATGACATCAAGCGCAGCGACGACGCTGCTGTGCACCAGCTGTTCCGCGCCGCACCGGGCGGGGTCCCGACCCAGGTGGCGTTCTCGCAATCCGAACGCTATGCCTCCTCGGACCTGGACCGCAGCAGCGGCTGCATCCGCGACCTGGAGCACGCTTACTCGAAGGACGGCGGCCTGGCGGTCCTGTACGGAAACATCGCCGAAAAGGGCTGCATCGTGAAGACCGCCGGCGTGGATGAATCGATCCTGAAATTCAGCGGCAAGGCACGCGTGTTCGAAAGCCAGGACGCTGCGGTGGAAGGCATCCTGGGCGACACCGTGCATGAAGGCGACGTGGTCATCATCCGCTACGAAGGCCCCAAAGGCGGCCCGGGCATGCAGGAAATGCTGTACCCGACCTCGTACATCAAGTCGAAAGGCCTGGGCAAGGCATGCGCGCTGTTCACCGACGGCCGCTTCTCCGGCGGCTCGTCCGGTCTGGTGATCGGCCATGCCTCGCCGGAAGCGGCCGAAGGCGGCGCGATCGGCCTGGTGGAAGAGGGCGACATGATCGACATCGACATCCCGGCGCGCACCATCAACCTGCGCGTGACGCCGGAGACGCTGGCACAGCGCCGCGCCGCAATGGAAGCCCGCGGCGCCGACGCCTGGAAACCGGTGGATCGCGAGCGCTACGTCTCGCAAGCCCTGCAAGCCTACGCCGCGCTGACCACCTCCGCCGACCGCGGCGCCGTGCGCGATCTCAGCCAGCTCGCTCGCAAATAAAAAGTCTGCTGAAGCTAGTTCGGTACTGGGTCGGGGTGAGGGCGGTGAGGTCTTTGAACATGCGCCGCATGCCTGAGTCGCTGCTGAAGCCTAGCTCGATGCTGATCGTGCTGGCGGATGCCTTGGTGTAAATCAGGCGCTCGCTTACTTGCCGCAACTTGATGCGGCGGATGTAGGCAGCAGCCGGCATGTCGCTCGCTGCCAGCACTTTGCGGGCGAGCGTTCTTTCCGTCGTATGCATCTCGGCCGCTACACGCGCCACGGTGGCTTCGCTGGCCGGCAGTCGCTCGACGGCCAGGTGCAGCGTGCGCAGCATGGCGTCCTGTTGCTCGATCAGGTCGAGCATGTGAAAGGTGTGGTGGGTCCTTTCCTCCGGCCGCGGCAACACCATCAACCTTGCCAGTTCACGATAGGCTTCCTTGCCTAGCTTGGCCTCAATCAGTGACTGAATGATGGGCAGATGGCCGTTGACGCCCGATGCGGTGGCGGTACGCTCGTTAACTGCCAGCGTGCGCTCGAATTGCCAGCGCACCTTGGGGAAGCTTGTTGTGGCGTAATCGGCGAGCCACCAGGTGAGGGTTGCCGTTTGCCTGTCCAGCCGGCCCGTTGCGGCGGCGAGGCATACGCCGGTGCAGTAGGCCCAGAGCTGCACGCGACGCGGCAGCGCGGCAAGCGCGGCGACGAGGCCTGCGCTGGCGTCCAGGGTGCGCGCGGCCTGGCCCAGGGACTGGCCCCAGAAGCCTGGCACCAGCAAAGCATCGACTGCCGCTTCTTCCAGCGCTATCGCGGCGTGCAGGTGCTGGGCGTGTGCGCATTCGACCTTGCCGGCGCGGGCGGCGACAAAGACCGGTTCAAACAGCGGCTTGCCGGCCCGCAGGTTGGCGGCGTGCAGCAAGTCCATCGCGGCAAACAAGCCGGCAGGCAGGCAATTCGGGTAGAGCAGGAGGCCGATGCGCATGGCGGGAAATGGATGGATTGTGTCGGATCCCGCCATTGTAGGGCGAGCCGCCCGGGCGCACAATTTCGGCATGAAGATCACTCAACTTCGCAACGCGACGGCCATTATCGAGTTTGGCCCATACAAAATACTCGTGGACCCCATGCTGGCGCCAAAGGGCGCGCTGCCGCCGCTCAAGCTGCTGGGGGAAAGGCTGCGCAATCCGGTCGTCGAGCTGCCGCCGCTGACGGAAGGCATGCTGGAAACGGTCACGCACTGCCTGATCACGCACTGCCAGAAAGGCCACTTCGACCACCTGGACCGCGCCGCCAAAGCCTGGCTACGCGGCAAGCAGATCCCCGTCATCTGCACGCCGCATGATGAGGGACACCTGCTCCAGCGCGGCCTGAACGTGCAGCCGCTGGCGCCGGGCCATCACGAACCCCAGCCCTTCCTTGAAGGGCGTATCAGGACCGTGAACTGCCGCCACGGCAAAGGCCTGGTCAGCCTGATGATGGAACACGGCGTGGGCTACTTCATCGAGATGCCCGGTGAGCCGAGCCTGTACCTGTCGGGCGACACCATCCTGACGCAGGAAGTGCTGGATTTCCTGGCGCTGCACCAGCCCGACGTCAGCGTCGTACCGGCAGGCGGCGCCAGGTTCGACCTGGGCCACGAAATCATCATGGGAATCGAAGAGGTGCTGCAGTTCGCCCGCGTCACGAAGGGCATCGTGGTGGCGAACCATCTTGAAGCCTTGAGCCACTGCCCGGTTCAGCGGGCAGCGCTACAGGAACAGGCGCTGCGTGCAGGCCTGGCCGGCCGCGTCGTCGTGCCCGCGGATGGCGAAACCCTTACTTACGCTTCTTCAGGTCGTCGAACGCCTTCTTGACGCGATCCTTGCGGCGCTGCTCGTCGACGTTGTGGGCCTTGCGCTTGTCGAGGCCCAGCATCGGCTCGATCACTTCGAAAAAGACAAAGGCAATGGCCATGATGCCGCCGATCCACCACCACGACAGGTCGGCGAACTTCCAGACTTCAAAGTACTTCAGTGCCACGAGGGCGATAATCAATAAGATAATGGGCATGGAAAACTCCTTAGTATTCCATCATAGCAATATCCGGCTAACGGTCAACCCATAATACGCAGTGCGCGTTGTGGAGTAGAATTGTGTCAGTTTTTTTCCTGGAGATGAAAATGAAACGTTCACTGTTGGTTGGTTTCCTGGTTACCGCGGCTTTCTCGTCGCAGGCTGCTTTCGCAAACGCTGACCTGGCCAAGGCCAAGAACTGCATGGCTTGCCACGCAGTGGCCACCAAGCTGGTTGGCCCGGCTTACAAGGATGTCGCTGCCAAGTACGCCGGCCAGAAAGATGCTGAAGCCAAGCTGGTTGCGAAAGTCATGAAGGGCGGTTCCGGCGTCTGGGGCGCAGTCCCGATGCCAGCCAACCCGCAGGTAAGCGAGGCGGAAGCCAAGACCCTGGTGAAATGGGTCCTGTCCCAGAAATGACGTAAAAAAAATGGGGACGTACCCCATTTTTCAAAGAAAAAGGGGTACGTCCCCTTTTTTTATTTGATTACTTCGATGCGCGTTTTCTTGTCGGCCTTGTAGCCGAACAGCGTCAGCGCGCCATCCTTGATATCCCCCTTGGCGTCGAAGGCGATGGTGCCGCTGATGCCGTCATGCCTGACCTTCTTCAGGAAGGGCAGGTACTTGGCCGGGTCGGTCGACTTGGCATCGGCCATGGCGTGGGCAATTGCCATCGTTGCATCGTAGGCGTACGGGGCGTAGATCTGCACGTCGTAGCCGTAGCGTTTCTTGAAGCGGCCGGCAAATTCGTCCAGTTTTTTCTCCTGCTCCGGCGTCACGCCGCCGGCTTCCGCGCACACCACCACGTCGTCGGCGCCGCCCGACAGTTTCGGCAGCGCTTCGGTGCAGATGCCGTCGCCGCCCATCAGCTTGGCCTTGATGCCGAGCGCCTTCATCTGGCGCAGCAGCGGGCCGCCCACCGAGTCCATGCCGCCGAAGAACACCAGGTCCGGGTTCCTGGACCGGATCGAGGTCAGGATGGCGTTGAAATCGGTCGACTTGTCGGTGGTGAACTGCTTGTCCACGATCTGCACGCCGGCGCCTTTCTTGGCTTCCTTCAGGAATTCGGCTGCCACGCCCTGGCCGTAGGCGGTGCGATCGTCGATCACGGCGATGCGCTTGGCGCCCAGTTTCTGCGTGGCGTACTTGCCCAGCGAGCTGCCCAGCTTGAAGTCGTTCGCCACCACGCGGAAGGTGGTGTTGAAGCCCTGGTTGGTGTACACCGGGCTGGTGGACGAAGCCGAAATCTGCGGGATGCCGGCGTCGTAGTAGATCTTGGATGCCGGAATGGTGGTGCCTGAATTCTGGTGGCCGATCACGCCCTGTACCTTGGCGTCGACCAGCTTCTGCGCTGCCGAAGTACCCTGTTTGGGGTCACCGGCATCGTCTTCCGACACCATCTCGAACTTGACCGCCTTGCCGTTGACCTTGAATCCCTTGGCGTTCAAGTCTTCCACCGCCATGCGCACGCCGCTCTGGTTGTCCTTGCCCAGGTGGGCGGACTGGCCGGACAGCGGCCCGACGTAGCCGATCTTGACCACTTCCTGGGCGCTCGCGGCGCCAGCAAAGGCCAAGGCGATGGCTGCGATGATGGTTTTGGTTTGCATTGCACTTTCTCCTGAAACGAAAACGGGCCGCCATGCTGGCTGGCGGCCCACGGGCTCCCCCCCGATAATTCTCGCGTACTGCGTTGGTTACTTGACCACTTCCATCTTGGTCTTGATGCCGCCCTTGTAAGTGAACAGGGTCAACGCACCATCCTTGATGTCGCCGAACGGGTCGAACTCGATCAGGCCGGTCACGCCCTGGTGCTTGATCTTGGCCAGCACCGGCAGGTACTTGGCCGGCTCGGACGAATTGGCTTTTTCCATGGCGTCGGCCATGGTCATGATGGCGTCGTAGACGTACGGTGCGTACAACTGAACTTCCTGGCCGTACTTCTTCTTGTAGCGGGCACGGAAGTCGTCCATGTTCTTCTGCATGTCGGCAGTCACGCCGCCGGCTTCGGCGCAGGTGACTACGCCATCGGCGGCAGCGCCGGCGGACAGGCGGTACAGCGCATCGGTACAGACGCCGTCGCCGCCCATGAATTTGGCATTGATGCCCAGCGCCTTCATCTGGCGCAGCAGCGGGCCGCCGACCGAGTCCATGCCGCCGAAGAACACCAGGTCCGGATTCTTGGACTTGATGTTGGTCAGGATGGCGTTGAAGTCGGTGGCATTGGCGTTGGTGAATTCCTTGCCGACCACTTGCACGCCCGGCAGGGCTTTCTTGGCGCCTTTGACGAATTCGTCGGCCACGCCCTGGCCGTAAGCGGTGCGGTCGTCGATCACGGCGATCTTCTTGGCGCCCAGGTTCTTCACCGCATAGGCGCCGAGGGTGCCGCCCAGCTTGTTGTCGTTGGCAACTACGCGGAATGCGGTGTTGAACTTCTGCTTGGTGTACACCGGCGAGGTGGCGGCCGGCGAAATTTGCGGGATGCCGGCGTCGTAGTAGATCTTGGAGGCCGGGATGGTGGTGCCGGAGTTCAGGTGGCCGATCACGCCCTGGACCTTGGCGTCCACCAGCTTTTGCGCGGCGGTGGTGCCCTGTTTCGGGTCGCCCGCATCGTCTTCGAACTGCACCACGAACTTGACTGGCTTGCCGCCGATCTTGACGCCCTTGGCGGTCAAGTCTTCAACGGCCATGCGGGCGCCGTTTTCCATGTCCTTGCCCAGGTGCGAATTAGGGCCCGATACCGGGGCGACGTGGCCAATCTTGATAGTGTCCTGTGCGTAGGCGCTGCCGGCAAATACCAGGGCAAGGGCGACAGGGATGAACTTGTTCTTGAACTGCATCGGGGGCTCCAGTCAAAAAGTCGGATTTGCCAGAGAAAATACAACAAAATCCCCGAATGGCAAAGAGGGAATTATTTCTGGCGGGTGGAACTGGCCTGCAGGTGCGTGATTTCCTGCTGCACGGCGCGGGTGACGATCTTGCCGATGGTGTCGTGCAGGCCATCGCGGATTTCCGCCGTCAGGGCATGCAGGGCATGTTCCAGGACTTCGGCCATGCTGTCCTTGATGCGTTGCTCCAGCACGAAATCGACGCGGTTCGACAACTGCTGCAGCACCTGCTCGGAGACGCGGCGCTGCAGCGCTTCCCAGTCCAATGCATCGCCCGGCGCGGGTTGCGCTTCGTCGGCCGGCGCCGCAGCAACGGCGGACGCCGGCGGCGGCGCCTCGTCGTTCATGATTTCGGTCAGGACCGGGATGCTGGCGTCAAAAGGCTGGTTCATTAACTACTTGCCTACAGTGAGGTGTTTGAGCGGGAAATCCTGGCGTTTGTAGGCAGCATAGCGCAGGCGGCCCGCCGCTGCATCGTCCTCGTCGGAGGAGATGACTTCGATCAAACGCGGAAACGCCTCGAACTGCGCAGGAGCGCGGCGCGCCAGGTTGACCAGCAGGCCGGCTTCCGGCAGTTCTGTCGTGTCGCTGTCGGCCAGCACGATGGCGGAATCGGGCGCCAGCGGATCGTTGGCGTGGGCGTGCGGCAGGAAGTCGATGGCGGAGAAGGTCCACAGGGCCTTGTCCAGCTGCGCCAGTTGCGCTGCGTCTTCGGTCATCACGACGATGCGCGGCGTGCTGGCGTAGGCTTTGCGCAGCAGGCGGCAGGCATAGGCAACCTTGTCCGGCACGCCGCTGTGGAAATCGATCTGCGTCATCGTTTCTTGATGCGTCTCAGAAGCGGAAGTTCGGCGGCGCGTTTTTAGGCGTTTCGCGTTCGCGGCGAGCCTTCTCCGCAGCGGCTGCTGCGCGGTCGGCTTCCGCCTTGCTGGCGGCGACTTCCTCGGCGCTCGGAGCGCGCGGCGGCGCGGCCGGCGCAGGCGGCGGGTTCGAATAACCCGGCGGCAGCATCTTCTCGGTCGGGTAGCCGGCCTGGGTCAGCGCGCTATCCCAGGCACCTTGCTCGAAGCCGATCTGGCGCGTGCGCCCGACCAGCAGGAACGGCACCTGGCCTTCGCTGCCGGCCTTTTTCATGGCATCGAAGTCGTCGTTGGTGGAGACCGTCTTTTCGCGGTACGGAATGCCGCGGTTGGCCAGCAGGGTGCGGGCCATATTGCAGCCGGCGCCGCAGTTGGGGGTGGTGTACAGCACTACCGGACGGGCACGCACGGCCTCCGCCAGTTCGGCCGGCAACTCGGCGCCGCCGGCGCCGGCGGTGTTGTAGTTCTTTACTTCCGCCTTCTTGGCGGTGGCTGGCGGCGGCGTCTCCGTAAAGTGGGTGACGCCTTTTTCGTCCTTCCACTTGTACATCTGGGCGTGCGCCGCGCTGGCAGTCAGCAGCAGCAAAAGCAGGGCAGCGCGTTTCATTGACTTTCTATCTCCATTAAGCCGCCATGCCGCTGTGGCGCAGCAGGGCGTCGATGCTCGGCTCACGGCCGCGGAATGCGGTAAACGACTCCAGCGCCGGGCGCGAACCGCCGACGGCCAGGATCTCCTGCTGGAAGCGTTTACCAGTTTCTGTGGACAGTTTGCCGCCGTCCAGCGCCGCCGCTTCCTCGAAGGCTGCGTAGGCGTCGGCAGACAATACTTCCGCCCACTTATAGCTATAGTATCCCGCCGCATAGCCTCCGGCAAAGATATGGCCGAAGGAATGTTGGAATCGGTTGAAACTTGGCGGGATGATAACGGCAAACTTGCGGCGCACTTCGTCGATCACGTCCTGCACCGATTTGGCGCCGGATGGCTGGAAATCGTAGTGCAGCAGCATGTCGAGCAGGGCGAATTCCACCTGGCGCAGGGTCTGCAGGCCGGACTGGAAGTTCTTGGCGGCCAGCATGCGGTCGTACAGGGCGCGCGGCAGCGGCAGGCCGCTCTTCACGTGGGCGCTCATATGGCTCAGCACATCCCATTCCCAGCAGAAGTTCTCCATGAACTGCGACGGCAGCTCGACAGCATCCCATTCGACGCCGGAAATGCCGGACACCGCCAGCTCTTCAACCTGGGTCAGCATGTGGTGCAGGCCATGGCCGAATTCGTGGAACAGCGTGATCACTTCATCGTGGGTGAACAGCGATGGCTGCGGCACGCCGTCCACCACCAGCGGTTCGGTGAAATTGCAGGTCAGGTAGGCGACCGGAGTTTGCAGCTCGCCGTTCTTGATGCGGCGGCCGCGCGCGTCGTCCATCCAGGCGCCGCCGCTCTTGCCTTCGCGGGCGTACAGGTCCAGGTAGAACTGGCCTACCAGCACGCCATCGCGTTCGATGCTGTAGAAGCGCACGTCCTTGTGCCAGACCGGCGCGCTGTCCGGGCGGATGCTGACGCCGAACAGGGTTTGCACCAGCTTGAACAGGCCGTCGACCACTTTGTGTTCGGGGAAGTACTGCTTCACTTCCTGCGCCGAGAAGGAGTACAGGTGCTGCTGCAGCTTTTCGGAAGCGTAGGGCAGGTCCCACGATTGCAGGTTGTCGATGCCCAGCTCCTTGCTGGCGTAGGCCTGCAGTTCGGCCAGGTCTTTCTCGGCGAAGGGGCGAGCGCGTTTGGCCAGGTCTTCCAGGAATTCGATGACCTGTTCCGGCGACTTGGCCATTTTCGGCACCAGCGAGACTTCGGCGAAGTTCTTGTAGCCGAGCAGGCCGGCTTCTTCGGCACGCAGTTTCAGCAGGGTGGCGATATTGGCGGTGTTGTCCCAGTCTTCGCGCTTGCTGAACGCATCGCCCAGCTCGGAAGCCTTGGTGGCGTTGGCCCGGTAGACCTTTTCGCGCAGCGCGCGGTTGTCGCAGAACTGCAGGATCGGGTAATAGGAAGGGAAGTGCAGGGTGAACAGCCAGCCTTGTTTGCCTTCCTTTTCGGCCAGCGCCTTGGCGGCAGCCTTGGAATCGTCGGGCAGGCCGCGCAGTTCGGCTTCGTCCTCGACCAGCAGTTTCCAGTCATTGGTGGCGTCCAGCACGTTCTCGCTGAAGCGGGTGCTGGTGGCGGCGTGTTCTTCCTGGATCGCAGCGAAGCGTTCCTTCTTGTCGGCCGGCAGTTCGGCGCCGCCCATGCGGAAGTCGCGGATCGCGTTGTCGACGATGCGCTGGCGTGCCGGTGACAGGGTGGCGAATTCCGCGCTGGCGCGCAAGGCCTTGTATTTGGCGAACAGCGCCTCGTTCTGGGCCAGGGCGGTCCAGAACTCGGTCACTTTCGGCAGGTTTTCGTTGTAGGTGGCGCGCAGCTCGGGCGTATCCACCACGTTGTTCAGGTGACTGACGATGCCCCAGGCGCGGCCCAGCAGCTCGGTGGAATTCTCCAGCGGGGTGACGAAGTTATCCCAGGTTACCTGGTCGCTTGGCGCTTCCAGTTGCGCCACGGCAGCGCGGTTCTTTTCAAGCAGGTGCTCGATTGCGGGAGTGACGTGTTCGGGCTTGATCGCATCGAAACGCGGCAAGCCGCTAAAGTCCAGCAGGGGATTGTCAGTCATTCTTAACTCCTCAATAACCGTAAAAGCAGTGCCAGACCCGCAGGGTCAGGCACTGGTAACGCGGCGGCCGCGTGCCGAAGGTGCCAGACCCCGTGGGTCTGGCACCGGTTTACCGGTTTAAACGCGCTCCGCCGATTCAATAGTATTCATCAGCAGCATGGTAATGGTCATCGGACCTACACCACCCGGCACCGGCGTGATATGAGAGGCCACTTCCTTGATGCCCGCAAAGTCCACGTCGCCGCACAGTTTGCCGTTCTCATCGCGGTTGATGCCCACGTCGATCACGATGGCGCCCGGCTTCACCATATCAGCAGTCAGGGTATTGCGGCGGCCAGTTGCTGCCACCACGATGTCTGCCTGGCGGGTGTGATAGCCCAGGTCCGCCGTTCCGCTATGGCAGATGGTGACGGTGGCGTTAGCTTGCAAGAGCAGCAGGCCCATTGGCTTGCCAACGGTGTTGGAGCGGCCAATCACGACAGCATGCTTGCCCTTCAGCGTAACGCCGGTCGATTCGATCAGCTTCATGCAGCCGTAAGGCGTGCATGGCAGGAAGCCTTCCAGGCCGGTCATCAGTTCGCCGGCGCTCAGCACGGAATAGCCGTCCACGTCCTTGGTCGTAGCGATGGCCTCGATCACCTTGTGCGGGTCGATGTGCTTGGGCAGCGGCATCTGCACCAGGATGCCATGGATGCTTGGGTCGGCATTCAGGGTGGCGATGCGTTCGAGCAGGGCTTGCTCGGTCATGTCTGCAGCGTATTGCTCTTTCACGGAGCGGATGCCGGCGTCTTCGCATGCCTTGACCTTGTTGCGCACGTAGACATGGCTGGCCTGGTCGTCGCCGACCAGGATCACGGCCAGGCCGGGCTGTTTGCCCTTGGCGGTCAGTGCGGCGGCGCGGGAAGCGATTTCAGCGCGCAGTTTTTGGGAGAGTGCTACTCCGTCGATCAGTTGTGCAGACATGATTGCTTGGATTGGTGGAATGGAAAGTCGCCATTATAAATGGTGGCGGCCTTGTCCTGCACTGCACATGATTGTAAGCTTGCCAATAAATGATCTCTTACCAGTTCCTGATTGATGTCCAGCTGCGCCCGGACAAGACGCCCGATTTCTCGGCTTACCCCTTCTGCCTGCCCGCCGTGCGCCACCTCGGCCGCCTCGAATTCGACCCGGCAGTGACGTTTATCGTCGGCGAAAACGGCTCGGGAAAATCGACTTTGCTGGAGGGGCTGGCCGTGGCACTGGGCTTCAACGCAGAAGGCGGCAGCAAGAATTTCAACTTCGGCACCCGTGTCTCACATTCGTGCCTGCATGAGTACCTGCGCGTTGCACGTGGCGTGCGCAAGCCACGGGATGGCTATTTCCTCCGTGCGGAGAGCTTCTTCAATGTCGCGACCGAAATTGAGAATATGGACCGGATCCCGGCTCCTGCGCCGCCGGTCATCGATTCCTATGGCGGTGTTTCCCTGCATGAGCAGTCGCATGGGGAATCGTTCCTGGCGCTGCTGGAGAAGCGTTTCGGCGGCAAAGGCCTGTACATCCTGGACGAACCGGAAGCCGCGCTGTCGCCGCAACGCCAGTTGCGGGCATTGAAGCGCATCCACCAACTGGTGCAGGGCGGCTCACAATTCGTGATCGCGACCCATTCGCCGATCCTGATGGCCTATCCGGAAGCCAGCATCTTCGTCTGCACGCCGGATGGAATACGCCAGCGTGCTTATGAGGACACCGAACACTACGAAGTGATGCACGACTTCATGGCCAACCCGCGCGGTGCGCTCAAGACGCTGCTAGAGACTCCGAAAGAACCCTGAACTTCACGCGCGGCACGGCGAAGCAGAATGGGCTGCCCGCGTCGGCGCCAGCCATCGGGCAGTTCACCGATTCCGCCTCCAGCGGCAGCACTTCATCGAGCGGAATTGGCAGGCTGATTTCCGATTCCGCCATGCGGCCAGTGCCCGGAACCTCGATCATTGCCATGTGCTGGCATGCGAGGAAGCCGACTGCCTCGTCCCAGTTTGCGAAAGCGCCGGCCAGGCCCGGCGGCAGGGCGCGCTGCGCTCTTACTCGGGTCCGGGCCTTCAGCAGCGGCGCGCTGCCGGCTCCGGGCTCGATGCTGGTGGAGTATTCATCGCCATCGCGCGCATGGACAAACCGTGCAGGCAAATGCGTCGGCAGAATATCGCTGAATATGCGCGTGCCGAGAGCATGAAGCGTGCTATCCATGATATTCCGCACGAAATACACCTTGCCCGGTTCCTCCAGATAGAAGCGCCAGTTGCTTTGCAGGGGCGATGGCATCAGGCGGCGTGTTGCTCCCGCCAGCGCCGGACCGAAATGGCCATGGCGATAGGTAAGGACGCTGAACGGCGTGAGGCCATTGCGCTGCCACAAGCGCACGCCTGCCGGCACCATGGCCTGCGCAGTCGCGGCATCCATCATCCAGGTCAGGTAAACGACGTCGCGCACATCGCTTTCAAGGGTCAGGAACGGCAGGCGCGAAAACACCGCGCGGCGGGCGCTGGCGATGCGTCGGGAATTTGCGAGGCGGGCGAGCAGGCGGCCGGGAAGTCCCGGCGTTGGATGAATGTAATTGTTGGTCATATCACGATATCATAGGCGAATGAAGATAAAGGAGACAATCGCTCGCCTGGCCGCGCTGTTACTGGCATGCGCGGCGTTCGACGCCCGAGCGGTGGATGCCGTGATCTTCGACCGTGCTGCCTCGTCCGCCGACCTTCGGCGCGAATATTCAAAGGTCTTGCTGCAACAGGTGATGGAGCGCACGGTGCCCGAATTCGGGCCGTACACCATCGAATATGCCGACGCCCACATGGAGCGTCCGCGCCTGCTTGAAGCGCTCAAGGACGGAAAGCTGATTAACGTGACCGCCTACCCAGCCGATGCGAAATGGCTCAAGACCCTGCGCGCAGTGCCAGTGCCCACAGATATGGGCTTGCAAAGCTGGCGTATTGCCCTGATCGACCGCAAGAACCAGGAACGCATTCGCAAACTGGTGCTGCCGGGCGGGCTCAAGGAAATGACTGCCGGTGTCGGATCGGTGTGGGTCACACGCGCGTCGCTGCAGGATAACGGCTTCCACTATGTCACCGGCAGTAACTACATCGGCTTGTTCGACATGCTGGTCGCCGGCCGCTTCGACTACTTTCCGCGCGGAGTGAACGAGATCTTCCAGGAGTACGACCTGCGCAAGCAAGCCTTCCCGCAACTGGCAATCGAAGACAGCATCGTCCTGCACGACAATATTCCCTCGATGTTCTTCGTTTCGCCCAAGAACCCCCGGCTATATAAACGCATCCGCGCCGGCATGGAATCGCTGCTGAAAGACGGCACACTGGAGCGCCTCGTGCTCGAACATCACCGCAGCTACCTGCAGCGCGCCCAACTGTGCAAACGGCGCCGCGTCGACCTGCCGAACAAGGACATCGATCCCGCCATGCTTTCCCGCAGGGAGCTGTGGCTCGATCCCTTTGATCCGCGCCTGGGGCTCTGCCGCAAGTGATGGGGCGCGGGTGCATCGTGCGCCGCCCGCCTGACCGAATCGCGATGATTGAAGCCGCCCGCACGGCTGGTGCCTAATTTCACATTGCAAAATCAACTTCCGCAATTTGAAAAATGCCGAATTCGCTGATAGAATCCTTCACACTTAGCCAAAGTCTTAATAAATAATCACCTGCACCGTCCGGAGCACACAGGGTGGGGCGCCTTCAATTGATAGGAGACTAGTTACATGTCAGCTCAACTTGACCAGGTCACGGCACAAACGGCCAACGATCCTGATGCACAGGAAACCAAAGAATGGCTGGAGGCGTTGGAAGCCGTCCTGGAAAACGAAGGCCCTGAACGTGCCCATTACCTGATGGAGCGACTGGTCGACCTGGCCCGCCGCCGCGGCGCCGATATTCCGTTCTCCGCCAATACCGCCTACGTCAACACCATCCCCGCCCATAAGGAAGCCCACTGCCCAGGCAACCTGGAATACGAAGAGCGCCTGCGCTCGTGGATGCGCTGGAACGCGATGGCAATGGTCGTCAAGGCCAACCGCGCCGACGGCGACCTGGGCGGCCACCTGTCCTCGTTCGCCTCGCTGGCGAACATGCTGGGCATCGGCTTCAACCACTTCTGGAAAGCCGAGAGCGCCGAGCACGGCGGCGACCTGCTGTACATCCAGGGCCACTCGTCGCCCGGCGTCTACGCGCGCGCCTTCCTGGAAGGGCGCCTGAGCGAAGAACAACTGCTGAACTTCCGCAAGGAAGTGGACGGCAAAGGCCTGTCCTCCTACCCGCACCCGAAACTGATGCCGGAATTCTGGCAATTCCCGACCGTGTCGATGGGCCTGGGCCCATTGATGGCGATCTACCAGGCGCGCTTCCTGAAGTACCTGCACGCGCGCGGCATCGCCAATACCGAAGGCCGCAAGGTCTGGGCCTTCTGCGGCGACGGCGAGATGGATGAACCGGAATCGATGGGCGCGATCGGCATGGCTGCCCGCGAACAGCTGGACAACCTGAACATCGTGGTCAACTGTAACCTGCAGCGCCTGGACGGTCCGGTGCGCGGCAACGGCAAGATCATCCAGGAGCTGGAAGCGGACTTCCGCGGCGCCGGCTGGAACGTCATCAAAGTGATCTGGGGCCCGGGCTGGGACAACCTGCTGGCGCAGGACAAGGACGGCATCCTGCAGAAGGTGATGATGGAAACCGTCGACGGCGAATACCAGAACTACAAGGCCAAGGACGGCGCCTACGTGCGCAAGCACTTCTTCGGCAAGCATCCGAAGCTGCTGGAAATGGTGGCCAACATGTCGGACGACGACATCTGGCGCCTGACCCGCGGCGGCCACGACCCGCACAAGATCTACGCTGCCTTCAAGATGGCCAACGAGTCCGTCGGCAAGCCAACCGTGCTGCTGGTGAAGACCGTCAAGGGCTTCGGCATGGGCAAATCCGGCGAAGCGCGCAACACCGCGCACCAGACCAAGAAGCTGGACGACGAGGCAATCCGCGAAATGCGCGACCGCTTCAACATCCCGATCCCGGACGACAAGCTGAAAGACATCCCGTTCTTCAAGCCGTCCGACGACGCGCCTGAAATGAAGTACCTGCACGAGCGCCGCAAGGCACTGGGCGGCTACCTGCCATCGCGCCGTACCAAGGCCGACGAGCAACTGGTGGTGCCGGGCCTGGACGCCTTCAAGGCCGTGACCGACCCGACCCCGGAAGGCCGCGAGATCTCCACCACCCAGGCTTATGTGCGTATCATCACCGCTCTGCTGCGCGACCAGTCGCTGGGCCAGCGCGTAGTGCCTATCCTGGTTGACGAGTCCCGTACCTTCGGTATGGAAGGCCTGTTCCGCCAGATCGGCATCTTCAACCAGCAAGGCCAGTTGTACGAGCCGGTCGACAAGGACCAGGTGATGTACTACCGCGAAGACAAGGCCGGCCAGATCCTGCAAGAGGGTATCAACGAAGCGGGCGGCATGAGCTCGTGGATCGCTGCGGCGACCTCGTACTCGAGCAACAACCGCGTGATGATCCCGTTCTTCACCTACTACTCGATGTTCGGCCTGCAGCGCGTTGGCGACCTGGCTTGGGCGGCGGGCGACATGCGCGCACGCGGCTTCCTGATGGCGGGTACCGCCGGCCGCACCACGCTAAACGGCGAAGGCCTGCAGCACGAAGATGGCCACAGCCATATCGTTGCGGCGACCATCCCGAACTGCGTTCCGTACGACCCGACCTTCGGCCATGAATTGGCAGTCATCATCCAGGACGGCCTGCGCCGCATGGTGGGCGAACAGGAAGACGTGTTCTACTACATCACCATCATGAACGAGAACTATGCCCACCCAGGCCTGAAGCCAGGCCAGGAAGAGGGCATCCTGAAGGGCATGTACCTGCTGCAAGAGGGCGATAAGTCCGCCAAGCAGCGCGTGCAGCTGGTCGGCTCGGGCACCATCCTGCGCGAATCCATCTTCGCCGCTGAACTGCTGAAGAACGACTGGAACATCGCTGCCGACGTGTGGTCCGCTCCTTCGCTGACCCTGGTGGCCCGCGATGGCCAGGACTGCGAACGCTGGAACATGGTCAACCCGACCAAGGAACAGCGCGTCCCTTACGTGACCGGCCTGCTGAAGGACAGCACCGGCCCGATCGTTGCAACCACCGACTACATGCGTGCATTCGCTGAGCAGATCCGTCCTTACATGCCGGAAGGCCGCACCTACAAGGTGCTGGGCACCGATGGCTTTGGCCGTTCGGACAGCCGCGCCAAGCTGCGCGAGTTCTTCGAGGTGAACCGTTACTACATCACCGTCGCATCCCTGCGTGCCCTGGCGGACGAAGGCAAGATCGCGATGTCGGTGGTGGAAGACGCCATCAAGAAGTACGGCATCAACCCGAACAAGCCAAATCCGGTGACCCAATAAATAAGAAGACGGAGCAAACACTATGAGCATGGTTGAAGTGAAAGTCCCGGATATCGGCGACTTCAAGGAAGTTGAAGTCATCGAACTGATGGTCAAGGTGGGCGACACGATCAAGGTTGACCAGTCGCTGGTGACTGTTGAATCGGACAAGGCATCGATGGAGATTCCTTCGTCGCAAGCCGGTGTCGTCAAGGAAATCAAGGTGAAGGTCGGCGACAAGGTGGCGGAAGGTTCGCTGTTGCTGATCGTTGAAGCATCCGGCGCCGCCGGAGTTCCTGCCGCCGCACCGGCAGCAGCCGCAGCTCCGGCAGCCGCGCCTGCTGCTGCGGCCCCAGCGCCTGCCGCTGCCGCCGCGCCTGCGCCAGCTGCTTCGGCCGGCCCGGTCGAAGTGAAAGTGCCCGACATCGGCGACTTCAAGGAAGTGGAAGTCATCGAAGTGATGGTCAAGGTCGGCGACACCATCGCCAAGGACCAGTCCCTGGTGACCGTCGAATCCGACAAAGCCTCCATGGAAATTCCATCGTCGCACGCTGGCGTGGTGAAAGAGATCAAGGTCAAGGTAGGCGACAAGGTTGCTGAAGGCTCCCTGGTGCTGATCGTTGACGCTGCCGGCGGTGCCGCCGCCCCAGCGGCAGCGCCTGCGCCAGCCGCGGCTCCCGCTGCCGCTCCGGCCGCCGCAGCTCCGGCTGCAGCCGCGACTCCTGCTGCCGCTGCAGCGCCGTCCGCGCCTGCCGTCAACGGCAAGCTGGCCCATGCCTCTCCATCCGTTCGCAAGTTTGCCCGCGAACTGGGCGTGGACGTGACCCGCGTTGGCGGCACCGGCCCGAAAGGCCGCGTGACCCAGCTGGACGTGCAAAATTACGTCAAGGGCATCGTCTCCGGCGCAGTCGCAGCACCGAATGCCGCACCGGCAGCCGCTGGCGGCGGTGCAGGCCTGAACCTGCTGCCATGGCCATCGCTGGACTTCAGCAAGTTCGGCGAAACAGAACTGTCCCCGCTGCCGCGCATCAAGAAGATCTCCGGCCCGAACCTGCATCGCAACTGGGTGATGATCCCGCACGTGACGCAGTTCGAAGACGCCGACATCACCGACCTGGAACAGTTCCGCGTCGACAGCAACAACGCCAACGCCAAGAACAAGGACGCCGTCAAGCTCACCATGCTGGCGTTCGTGATCAAGGCCTCCGTGACCGCGCTGAAGAAATTCCCGACCTTCAATTCGTCACTGGACGAGAAGGGCGAGAACCTGATCCTGAAGAAGTACTACAACATCGGCTTCGCAGCCGACACGCCGCAAGGCCTGGTGGTGCCGGTCGTGAAGAACGCCGACCAGAAGTCAGTGACCCAGATCGCCAAGGAAATGGGCGAACTGTCGCTGGCAGCGCGCGAAGGCAAGCTGAAACCGACCGACATGCAGGGCGCCTGCTTCACCATTTCGTCGCTGGGCGGCATTGGCGGTACCGCATTCACCCCGATCGTGAACGCACCGGAAGTGGCGATCCTCGGCTTGTCCAAGTCCTCCATGAAGCCAGTCTGGGACGGCAAGCAGTTCGTGCCGCGCCTGATGCTGCCACTGTCGCTGTCCTACGACCACCGAGTGGTCGACGGCGCATCCGGTGCCCGCTTCGCTGCATACCTGGCCGAAGTGCTGGCCGATATGCGCAAGATCCTGCTGTAAGGAGGCCGCGATGATCGAAGTTAAAGTACCGAACATCGGCGACTTCAAGGACGTTGAAGTGATCGAGCTGCTGGTCAAGGTTGGCGATACCGTCAAGGTCGACCAATCGCTGGCCACCGTCGAATCCGACAAGGCATCGATGGAGATTCCATCGACCCACGCTGGCGTGATCAAGGAACTCAAGATCAAGGTTGGCGACAAGGTGAGCGAAGGCTCGGCACTGATGGTGGTCGAGGAAGCCGTCGGCTCTGCAGCCCCTGCAGCCGCACCTGCTCCAGCCGCAGCTCCTGCGGCCGCTGCAGGCCCGGCGCCAGCCGCCGCGCCAGCCCCGGCCGCGCCTGTGGCTGCGCCGCAGGCTGGCGGCTACGCCGGCCAGGTCGACATCACCTGCGACATGATGGTCCTGGGTGGCGGTCCTGGCGGCTACTCCGCCGCCTTCCGCTCCGCGGACCTGGGCATGAACACCGTGCTGGTCGAGAAATACGCGACCCTGGGTGGCGTCTGCCTGAACGTGGGCTGCATCCCGTCGAAAGCCCTGCTGCACCTGGCAGCCGTGGTCGACGAAACCAGCCACATGGCCAAGAATGGCGTCACCTTCGCCAAGCCGACCATCGACATCGACCAGGTGCGCAGCTACAAGGAAGGGGTCATCAAGAAGATGACCACCGGCCTGGCCGGCATGGCCAAGATGCGCAAGGTGAACGTGGTGCAGGGCGTGGGCCAGTTCCTCAGCCCGAACCACATCGAAGTCACCGCAGCCGACGGCAGCAAGAAGGTCGTGCAGTTCAAGCAGGCCATCATCGCCGCCGGCTCCAGCGTGGTGAAGCTGCCATTCGTCCCTGACGACAATCGCATCGTCGATAGCACCGGAGCGCTCGAACTGCGCTTCATGCCGAAGAAGATGCTGGTCATCGGCGGCGGCATCATCGGCCTGGAAATGGCCACCGTCTACAGCACCTTTGGCGCACGCATCGACGTGGTCGAGATGATGGACGGTCTGATGCAAGGCGCCGACCGCGAGGCCGTGAAGGTCTGGCAGAAGTACAACGAGAAGCGCTTCGACCGCATCATGACCAAGACCAAGACCGTCGGCGTGGAAGCGCTGCCGGAAGGGATCAAGGTCACCTTCGAAGCCGCAGAAGCCGGCGCCACCGCACCGGAACCGCAGCTGTACGACATGGTCCTGGTGGCAGTCGGCCGCAGCCCGAACGGCAAGAAGCTGGCGGCCGACAAGGCCGGCGTGATCGTCACCGACCGCGGCTTCATCAACGTCGACAGCCAGATGCGCACCAATGTGCCGCACATCTTCGCCATCGGCGACATCGTCGGCCAGCCGATGCTCGCGCACAAAGCCGTGCACGAAGCGCACGTCGCCGCCGAAGCAGCCCACGGCGAGAAGGCTCACTTCGACGCGAAGATCATTCCATCGGTGGCTTACACCGATCCGGAAGTGGCATGGGCCGGCATCACCGAAGACGAAGCGAAAGCCAAGGGCATCAAGGTCGAGAAGGGCCACTTCCCATGGGCTGCCAGCGGCCGCGCCGTTGCCAACGGCCGTGACGAAGGCTTCACCAAGCTGCTGTTCGATGCAGAGACGCACCGCATCATCGGCGGCACCATCGTCGGCACCCACGCCGGCGACATGATCGGTGAAATCGCCCTGGCGATCGAGATGGGTGCCGACGGCATCGACATCGGCAAGACCATCCACCCGCACCCGACCCTGGGTGAATCGATCGGCATGGCAGCAGAAGCCTACGAAGGCGTCTGCACCGACCTGCCGCCGCCGCGCAAGCGCTAAGCCGTTAGCGCGATGGGAGGACAGCCTGGCGCGTATCGACCGCGATCCAGTTGTCCTCCCAGGTCTTTCCATTGTCGGCGGAGTAGGCCTGCTCGAAGCGCCACTGGTCCGCGCCCAGCGGGACAATCAGGAAGCGGACCAGGATCTTGCGGCCATCCAGCGTGTCCTGGCCGAAGAAGGTGCCGCGCCCCTGCTTGAAGCTGCCGTGCATTGGCTCCGTCATCGCGCCGTTGGCGAGATTCGCGAAATGCAGGCTCCATTGCCCGCTCGCAGGCTGGTACAGGCGAAGGGAAACTCCGGCAATCCTGCCGGCAGGGCCCTGCACATCAAATTCAACGATATTTGCCCGTTTTCCCATCAGTGGAGAGACGGTCGTCGTGCCGGCATATTCAAGCCATTCCTGGCTGCCGGTAAGAGGTTTGCTGAGTCGCCGCAGTGTTGTTTGCCAGGTCCCCAATTCCCAATTGAAGTCCTGTTGGCCATCGCTCGCTGGAGGAGCCGCTGCGGGGGAGCCGATGTGGATGAAGAAGACCAGGAGCGCAATGAAGGCAGTTTTCATGGTGATGATCCGGGCGTCGAAAGCACGATCTTAGTCTCGGCTCGCTTGCCCGGACAGGGCCATCACGCGCAATTTTCCTGGGGCCACGCGGGCCCGGGAGTTGCTTACTTCTGGTTGCGGTACTGCTCGAAATGCTTGCCGTAGTCTTCCCAGTTATCGTCAAACATCTTGTTGAACTGGTCCATGAAGTAGGCCTTGGCTTCTTCTTTCTTCAGTTTGAAGGCTTCCAGGTCAGGCTGGGCACGTGCTACCAGGTAGGTGTTGTAGCGGGCGGCGGCGAACAGCAGGCTGGCGCCTACCAGTTGCGGGGCGCCCTTGTTGCTGTTTTCGTGGGCGTTGGCCAGTGCAATGTAGGCGTCGATGTTTTCGAAGAATTTCTGGTCGTCGTTCTGCTGCTGTTGGGTTGCTTGTTCGCTCATGATTTACTACCAATAAGTTGATACTAGGGGTGGGCATCGTGACACAGGAAGCGCGTCGCCGCAATAAAAAACCGGGCTTTTGCCCGGTTTGTTGTCAGCTCGCAATGAAGCGCTCTGGGATTTCGATACCGCCGCTATTGGCAGCCTCCGCATAGGCCTTGAGTTCATTGATCGCGGCGTCCAGGTGTTCTTTGTTCGGGTTTTCCTGGAAACCTTTGATGCGCTCGTTGATCGTGGCAATTTTCCTGCTCCATTCGAGCCGATCGACCTTGCTCATACAACCTCCCACTTTAATTTTGGTTCTCGAGAAGGTCAGTATCCGGCAGCCAGCCGATGGGCCACCGTGCGCTAGCGCACATACGCTGCCGCGCACGCTTAAGGGCTGCTTAACGCTTCAACACCCCGTTCAGGAACAGGTCGACGCCTTGCTCGATCTCCTCCGGCGTGGTGGCCACGCCGCAGCGAGAATCGAACAGGAAGCGGCGCAACTGGTCGCCCATCAGGCAGTTCATCAGGTGGATCGCCAGCCGCTCCGGCGGCGCCTTGGTATCGAGTTGGGCTCGGACGTCCGCACGGGCGAAGTAACGCGCCACCAGCTCGCGCGTCTGGCGCGGGCCGGCGTCCCAGAATGCTTCGGCCAGGTCAGGATTGGCGTGGGCTTCCGCCACCACGATTTGATAGAGCGCGGTAGCCGCCGGCGTGCTGACCAGGCGGTGGAAGCGCAGGCCGAACTCCAGCAACGTTTCGCGCACAGGGCGGTGCAGGGTTTCCATGCCGACGGGATCGAAGGCGCCGGCACGATGACGCAGCAAGATCGCCTTGAGCAGGCCGGCCTTGCCGCCGAACTTCACATAGATGGTGCGCACGGCAACCCGTGCTTCTTTGGCAATGGCTTCAAGGCTGACCTTGGCATAGCCCTTTTCCAGGATGAGCCGGGCGGCCGTATCCAGCAGGTCGTTCAGGCGCGCTTCGGCCTCGGCGGCCTTGGGGCGCCCGGCTTTGACTGGCTCGATAACTTGTTCAATAGACATGATTGAAAACCGTACGTAATGCCCGAAGGCTAGCAGAGACCTCACTTTATGCCAAATAAAAATGAAATGCAATCGTTTCATTTCTTGACTTTGGTCATTGATTGACCAATAATGCACACGACTCATTTCATTTTCAGGGAGTTTCCCACCATGTCCCAGCACAACCCAGCCGAACAAAAAGTGCTCAGCGCCGTGCCCGAAGCCGCGCCTACCGCTAATCCACCTAACCGTCGCGTACTCGTGATCGCCGGCCTGATCGCCCTGGCAGCCCTGGCCGCTGGCGGCCGCATGTGGTACCGCAGCCATCACTATGTGGAAACGGAAAACGCCTACGTGGCAGGCCACGTGCACCCGGTGTCCTCGCGCATTTCCGGCGTGGTGACCAAGGTGCTGGTGGACGACAACCAGCTCGTGAAGGCGGGCGACGTAATCGCCGAACTCGATCCCTTCGACCAGCAGGTGAAGGTAGAACAGATCCAGGCCCAGATCGCAAGCGTCCAGCAACAAGTGCTGCAGGCGGACGCCCAGATCGCGCAAGTGAATGCGCAAGCCAGCGCCGCTGCTGCGCAAGTGGCGCAGGCGCAAGCCAACCAGTTGCGTGCATCGCAGGACGCCGAGCGTTATGGCCAGCTGTATACCAGCCAGATGAAAGCGGTATCGAAAGCCGAACTGGATGCGGCCAACGCCGCCCGCGCCAGCGCCACCGCCGACGTGGCGGCGCGCAAGGACAGCGCCGTTGCCGCGAAAGCGCAAATCGGCTCCGCCACCTCCGCCCGCGAAGTGCTGAAGGCGCAAGTCAAAGTGCTGCAAGTGCAGCTGAAAGACGCGCAGCAGCAACTGGCCTACAACCGTATCGTCGCACCGGTCGATGGCCGCGTCGGCAAGCGCACCCTGGAAGTAGGCCAGCGCGTGCAGCCAGGCCAGCAACTGGTGGCCCTGGTGCAGGACAATGTGTGGGTCACCGCCAACTTCAAGGAGACCCAGCTCGCCGACATGCGCGTGGGCCAGGAAGTGAGCCTGACCATCGACGCACTGCCCGGCAAGGAACTGGTTGGCCGCGTTGACTCGTTCTCGCCAGCCTCCGGCGCGCAGTTCGCGCTGCTGCCGGCCGATAACGCCACCGGCAATTTCACCAAGATCGTGCAGCGCGTGCCGGTGAAGATCACCTTCAAGCCGGAAGACCTGAAAGCCTATGAAGGCCGCCTGGTGCCGGGCATGTCGGCCATCGCTGAAGTCAGCATCAAGTCGAACGCAAAATGAGTGCCCCAATGATGGTGCCTGAAGGCCGGGTATCCGGCCGCACCTGGATCGCAGTCGCCGCGGGCATGCTGGGTGCCTTCATGGCGGTGCTGGACATCCAGATCACCAACTCCTCGCTGCGCGACATCCTCGGCGCGCTGAACGCGACGCAGGAAGAGGGCTCCTGGATTTCGACCGCCTACCTGGTGGCCGAGATCATCGTGATCCCGCTGACGGCGCTGCTCACGCGCACCTTCGGCATGCGCGGCTACATGATGGGCACCACTGCACTGTTCCTGGTGTTCTCGACCCTGTGCGGCGCGGCCTGGAACCTGCAAAGCATGATCATGTTCCGCATGATGCAGGGCTTTACCGGCGGCGCGCTGATCCCTATGGCGATGACGCTGGTGATGGCCAAGCTGCCGCCATCGAAACGCGCAGTGGGCATGGCGATCTTCGGCCTGACCGCAACGCTGGCGCCTTCCATGGGCCCGACCCTGGGCGGCTATCTGAGCGAGCTGTATGGCTGGCCTTCGATCTTCTACATCAACTGGGTGCCCGGCATCCTGCTGATCGCCGGCGTGGCCTATGGCCTCGACCACGAGCAGCGCAAGCTTGGTGAATTGTTCAATGCCGACTGGCTGGGCATCGCCTTCATGGCGATGGGCCTGGGCTGCCTGACCATCTTCCTGGAAGAGGGCAACAGCAAGGACTGGTTCGAGTCCGGCTTCATCATCGCCTTTGCCGGCCTGGCTATCGTGGGCTTGCTGGGCTGGGTGCTGACCAGCGCCATGCGGCCGCATCCCTTCGTCAACCTGGGCCTGTTCACGCAGCGGAACTTCCTGGTGGCATCGGCGCTGGCTGCGGTGATGGGCATGGGCCTGTACGGCTCCTCGTTCCTGCTGCCGCTGTACCTGGGCCAGATCGCCGGCTATTCGCCGATGCAGATCGGTGAAGTGATCATGTGGGCCGGCTTGCCGCAGCTGTTCATCATGCCTTTCGCGGCCAAGCTGTCGATGAAGGTCGACAATCGCATCCTGTGCTCGATCGGGCTCGGGCTGTTCGGCGTCTCCTGCATCATGAATGCCTATATGGACGCGACCACCGGCTACGACCAGCTGCTGCTGTCGCAGGTGGTGCGCGCGCTGGGCCAGCCCTTCGTGATGCTGACGCTGTCGAACTTCGCGATGAACGGCATTGCGCCGAAAGACACCGCATCGGCATCTAGCCTGTTCAACATGATCCGCAACCTGGGCGGCTCGATCGGCATCGCCCTGCTGGCAACCCAGCTGACGCAGCGCGAACACTTCCACTCGGCTCGCCTGGGCGAGGCAGTGAACAGCTTCTCGGCCGCCACCCAGCTGCGCCTGGACCAGTTGACGCAGTCGTTTATCGGCAAGGGCTTCGACCCGGTTACCGCATCGGACAAGGCGCTGAAGGCGGTCGATGGCATCGTGCGGCGCGAGTCCTTCGTGATGGCGTACAACGACGGCTTCCTGATCGTGGGCGGCATCCTGCTGTCCTGCATCCTGATCCTGTGGCTGTCCGACAAGGTGAAATCACCTTCGGGCGGCGGCGCTGGTGCGCACTAAATGAGAGTAAGAACTATGAACATCAAAATGATTGCAATGGCAGTTGGCGCGGCAGCGGTATTGGCCGGCTGCGGTACCGTGGGCAGCGACTTCAAGGCGCCTGCAGGCATGAAGGAACAGGCCTTCCGCCACGCGCCGCATGGCGCAGCGAGCGAAGCCCAACTGCCATCGCAGTGGTGGACCGTGTTCAGCGACGACACGCTGAACCGGCTTGAGCACCAGGCCCTGCGCGACAGCCCGACCGTCAAGGCGGCGGCGCAGCGCCTGTTCCAGGCCGAAGCGCAACTGGGACTGGTGAAAGCCAGCCAGCTGCCATCCGTGACGCTCAGTACCGGCGTATCGAATTCGCGCAGCTCGGCCAATACCTCGCAAGGTATCGCCCTGGGCCACCGCTCGATCCACGGCAACAACTACTCCGTGGCAGCCGGCTTCTCGTATGAGCTGGACCTGTTCGGCCGCGTGCGCCGCGCCGTGGAATCGGCCGACGCGCAAGCGCTGGCGGCCAGCCATGACCGCGACGGCGTGCTGTTGCTGCTGTCCTCGCAGATCGCCACCACCTACTGGCAGTTGCGCGGATTGGATGCCGAAATGGCCATCCTGCGCGGCGCGCTGGCCACCCGCAAGGAGAGTGAAGACCTGGTGAACGCCCGGTTCAACGCCGGCCTGTCGAACGAACTGGACACCTCGCGCGCCCGCATCGAACGCGCCAATGCCGAAGCCGACCTGGAAGAAGTCCAGCGCCAGCGCAACACGCTGGAACACGCGCTGGCGGTACTGGTAGGCGCCTCGCCATCGACGATGCAGCTGGAACAGGCAACTGCGGCCGAACTGCCGGCGCCACCGGTCATCCCGGCCGGGCTGCCCGCCAACCTGCTGGCCAACCGTCCCGACCTGGCCGCCAGCGTCGCCACCCTGCGCGCGACCAATGCCAACGTGGGCGTCGCGGAAGGCGCGTTCTACCCCTCGGTCAGCCTGACCGGCAACTTCGGCTACGCCTCGGAGAGCTTGAGCGATATCAGCAAAGGCGGTTCGCGCGTCTTCAGCCTCGGTCCGCTGGCGCTGTCGCTGCCGATCTTCGACGGCGGCCGCAACCAGTCCAACCTGACGGTTGCCAAGGCCCGCTATGAAGAAGCGGTAGCCAACCACGAAGGCAAGCTGCTGACTGCCTTGCGTGAAGTGGAAGACGCCCTGTCCGATGTGCAGCAGCGCACGCAGCAGGGCAAGGTCCAGGCCACGTCCCGCGAAGCCGCCACCCGCGCCTACGACGTTGCCCGTGCCCGTTACGAACGCGGCATCAGCACCTACCTCGACGTCACCGACGCCCAGCGCAGCGCCCTGGCCGCCGACCGCGCCGCCGTGCAGATCAACACCCAGCGCATGCTCGCCACGGTCAGCTTCGCCCGCGCCCTCGGCGGCGGCTGGCAAGCTCCTTAAATAAAAGTCGGGGTCAGGTCTGGCAATCCGCCATTAAACGCACGAATGTGCGTTTAATGGCGGATTGCCAGACCTGACCCCGACTTTTTAATTGGTAGGCCCGAGGCGGGTGAGCACGAAGTCGATGAAGCTGGTCAGCTTGGGTGTGGGCTGGCGGTTGCGTGGGTAGAGCAGGTGCATGGGGCGTGGGGTGGGCAGGTAGTCGTCCAGCACGCGTACCAGGCGGCCGGCGGCGATGTCTTGTGCCAGCGCTGTTTCAGCCTGCATGATCAGGCCGAAGCCTTTCAGCGCGGCTTGTTTCAGGGCGTAGCTGTTGTTGGCACGCAGGCGGCTGAGCGGTACGTTGCGCGCATCCTTTTCTCCCTTCAGCCGCCAGCGTGCCTGCGGCACCCAGCCGCTGAATTCCAGGCATTCGTGTTGCGCGAGGTCGGCCGGTACCTGGGGCACGCCGCGCCGCGCGAGGTAGTCGGGCGAGCCGCAAATCGCCAGGCCATATGGCCGCAGCGGCCGCGCGACCAGCGATGAATCTTCCAGCTTGCCGATGCGCACGGCCACGTCGAAGCCTTCTTCCACCATGTCGATCATGCGGTCGTTCAGGTTCAGGTCCAGGCTGACTTCCGGGTACATTTCCAGGAACTCGGGGATCATGGGGCTGAGCCACTCCATTCCGAAAGAGACTGCTGCCGACACCTTCAGCACACCGCGCGGGGCCAAACGCATGGTTTCGGCCAGGCTTTCCGCCGCGCTGATCTGCGCCAGGATGGTTCGGCATTGCTCGGCATATTGGCGGCCGATCTCGGTCAGCGACTGGCGCCGCGTGGTGCGCGTGAGCAGGGCGGTGCCGAGCTTCTGTTCCAGTTCCCGCACGTGCTTGCCCACCATGACGGCGGAAATGCCGAAGCGCTCGGCTGCGGCGGTGAAGCTGCCTGTGTCGACGGCGGCGACAAATACTTCCATGCTGCGGAGCTTGTCCATTGCGAACCATGAGTTTGTAATTAACTAAATGATAGCTCATTTATTCCTGTGGTGACGGGGCGCATACTGGCTTCACTTCGAAACCCAACAGGAGATTCAACATGAAAAAGATCATCGTTATCGGCGCCTCGGGCACCATCGGCAAAGGGATCGTGGAACAACTGGGCTTGCGCCATGAAGTGATCAGTGTGGGCCGCAACAGCGGCCAGTACCAGGTCAGGATCGAGGACCCGGCTTCGGTGCAAGCGCTGTTCGAAAAAGTCGGCAAGGTGGATGGCGTGGTGGTGGCTGCCGGTGACGCCCATTTCGGCGCGTTGCAGGAGATGACCGCGGAGCAGTTCCAGATCGGCCTGAACTCCAAGCTGCTGGGCCAGGTGAACGTGGCGCTGGCGGCGCAGAAGTACCTGAATGACGGCGGTTCGATCACCTTGACCAGCGGCAGCCTGTCGGACAATCCGGTCCGCTACGGCGTCAATGCCACCACCGTCAACGCTGCCGTGGATGGCTTCGTGCTTGGCGCCGCCATTGAGCTGCCGCGCGGGCTGCGCATCAACTCCGTCAGCCCGACCCTGGTCAACGAGTCGGTCGAGACTTATGGCCCTTATTTCTACGGCGTTGAAACCGTGCCAGTGAAGCGCGTGGCCCTGGCTTACAGCCGCAGCGTGGAAGGCGCGGACAACGGCAAGACTTACCGCGTGTGGTAATGCGTACGGTCCTGGTTATTGGCGGCACCGGCACCATCGGCGGCGCCGTGGTGCGGGAGCTGGGCAAGCGCCATCGCGTGATCACCGCTGGCCGGAATAGCGGCGATCATCGCGTGGCAATCGAAGACATCGCTTCGGTGCAGGCCCTGTTCGCGGCAACCGGCAGGGTGGACGATGTGGTGGTCGCTGCGGGTGCGCTTCACGTCGGCCCGCTGGAAGCGATGACGCACGGGCAGTTCCGCATCGGTCTCGATTCAAAGCTGATGGGGCAGGTGAACGTGGCGCTGGTCGCGCAGCATGCGCTGAGCGATGGCGGTTCGATCACCCTGACCAGCGGCGTCGATGCGCACAATCCCCTGCGCGGCTGCGCCAATACGGTGACCGTCAACAACGGCATCGAGGGCTTTGCCCGCGGCGCGGCGGTGGAGCTGCAGCGCGGCCTGCGCATCAACGTGGTCAATCCTTCGCTGCTGGAGGAATCGGTGGAAAAGTTCGAGTCGCTGTTTCATGGCTTCGAGCCCGTTCCTTCGAGCCGTGTAGCACGCGCCTACAGCCGTTGCGTGGAAGGCGCGGAAACCGGAAAAACCTACCGCGCCTGGTAGACGCAGGCATACAATGTGGCCTTCCTTTTAACTGTAGAGAAAAGGCCACATGAAAAACCTCCTGTCCCCGCTGGTGCTGGCGATTGCCAGCGCCACCGCTGCCGCTGCTCCCGCCGACGTCGCCGAGTTGCAGAAGATGACCAGGCGCTACGCGCCGGTACAACTGAAGGCCGACACTTCGCACCTGACGGCAGGCGACTGCCAGGCGATCAGGAAGCTGATCGAGGCGGCGAAGATCGTCGATACCCTGCAACTGCGCCAGCGCTGGTCCGGCAACGAGGCCTTGTACGCTGCACTGCAAAAGGACAAGTCCCGGCTGGGCAAGGCGCGCGCCGAGTACTTCTGGCTGAACAAGGGCCCGTGGTCCATCCTCGACGACCACAAATCCTTCCTGCCGGCGGAAGTAGCGGGCATCAAGGTACCGGATCATAAGCCTGCCGCCGCCAACTTCTATCCGGAAGGCGTGAGCAAGGAAGAAGTGGAAGCCTGGATCAACGGCCTGCCTGCCGCGCAGAAGCAGGACGCGCAGTGGTTCTTCACCACCATCCGCAAAGGCGATGACGGCAAGTTCAAGATCGTGAAGTATTCCGAAGAATACAAGCCGGAGCTGGAAAAGCTGTCTAAGCTGCTGAAGGAAGCTGCTGCCGCCACCAGCAACGCCTCCCTGAAGAAATTCCTCGACCTGCGTGCGGATGCCTTCCTGTCCAACGATTACCTGCCTTCCGACTTCGCCTGGATGGACCTGGATTCGCCGGTCGACGTCACCATCGGCCCATACGAGACATACAACGACGAACTGTTTGGTTACAAGGCCGCCTTCGAAGCCTATGTGAACATCCGCGACGAAAAGGAAACGCGCAAGCTGGACTTCTTCGCCAAGCATATGCAGGAGCTGGAAGACAACCTGCCTGTCGATCCGATGTACCGCAATCCGAAGGTGGGCGCTGTTGCGCCGATGGTGGTGGTGAACCAGGTCTACGGAGCGGGCGACGGCAATATGGGCGTGCAGACTGCCGCCTACAACCTGCCGAACGACGAGCGCATCATCAGCCAGCGCGGTTCCAAGCGCGTGATGCTGAAGAACGTGCAGGAAGAAAAATTCAAGGCCACGCTGACGCCGATCGCCAAGCTGGTGTTGCGTCCAGCGGACCAGAAGGACCTGGACTTCAACTCCTTCTTCACGCACATCCTGGCGCACGAAATCACCCACGGCCTGGGCCCGCACATCACCAAGGCCGGCGCCACCGAATCGACCCCGCGCCAGGACTTGAAGGAAGCCTATTCCACCATCGAGGAAGCGAAAGCCGACATCACCGGCCTGTTCGCCCTGATGTACATGATGGAGAAGGGCCAGTTGAACGACACCCTGGGCCAGGGTGAAGCCGCGGAGCGCAAACTGCACACGACCTTCCTCGCGTCGGCCTTCCGCACGCTGCACTTCGGCTTGACCGACTCGCACGCGCGCGGCATGGCGATCCAGGTCAACTACCTGCTGGATAAAGGCGGCTTCGTGTCGCACGGCGATGGCACGTTCTCGGTCGACTTCAAGAAAATCAAGCAGGCGGTGATTGATCTTGACCGTGAGTTCCTCACTATCGAAGCGACCGGCGATTACGCGCGCGCCAAGGACATGATGGCGAAGTACGTCGTCATCCGCCCCGATGTGCAGAAGGCTTTGGACAAGATGAAGAAAGTCCCGAACGACATTCGTCCGTCTTTCCCTACTGCCAACTCCTTGCTCGCAAAATAAACTTGCCGACAAGCTCAGCCAATATTTTGTAACAGCGCAGAAACTCCGGTAACAGCTTGCCGTAAGGCATGTATAGTTGTATCCAGTTACCGGAGTTCTGTTATGAAGCTGAGCCTGCCAATCCTGCTGTCCTTTTTTGCTGCCTCTGCTGGCGCTGCACAGCTGACCGAAACTGAAACACGCTGGCTGCAAGCCGGTTCTCCCGTGCTGGCGTACGCCAAGCAGGAACTCAAACTTCCGATTGATATCGTGGTCCAGCCGCAAGCCGGTCCGAACGACGTGCCGCTGGCCATGGGTTTTGCCGATGGCCGCTGCAAGCTGGTGTTCTCCATGCGCGGCAATCCCCAAGCGGAAGAAGTGCTGTCCGGCGTACCTGCCGAGCAACAGAAAATCCTGATCGAAGCCATGACGGCGCACGAAGTCGGCCATTGCTGGCGCCAGGCGCACGGCAGCTGGCATGCTTTGCCGGCCGGCTTTGTCGAGGGTCCGCATGAACAGCTCGACAACCCTGAACTGCAGGCACTGTCGAAGGAAATGCGCGATACCCGCCGCGAGGAAGCCTTCTCCGACCTGGTGGCGTTGGCATGGACGCAACGCGCGAATGCCGCGCAATACAAGCAGGTGCATGGCTGGCTGATGCAGGTGCGCCAGCCTGTCGAGCACGGCTCGCACAACACGCGCGCCTGGCTGCAGCTTGCGGCCGATGGCGCTGTGTTCTCTAGCGAACATAACCCCTTCGAGCAGGCGCGCGTGCTGTGGGGCAAAGGCTTACTTAAAGACGAGCAATAACGCAACTGTGTTCGGTCGCGCACAGAATTTAGTCCCCGGGAGGCGTGTAATTCCCATGCAAACCATCCTAAAGGGGACTAACCATGAAGAAAATCCTGTGTATTTCGCTGGCTGCCCTGTTCAGTACTTCATTCGCCGTCGCGCAGGCTGCCGATAACGACGCCTACAAGGCTGCGAAGGACAAGGCTGAATCCGACTACAAGGTTGCTAAGGACAATTGCAAGAGCCTGAAGGGTAATGCTGAAGACATCTGCAAGGACGAAGCCAAAGTAGCCGAAGCGCGCGCTATCCTGGACGCGACCAGGCAGCACCAGAACACGCCCAGGGACGTAGAAAAGGCCCAGAAAAAACTGGCCGATGCAGAGTATGACCTGGCCAAGGAGCGTTGCGACGACATGAGCGGTTCGGCCAAGTCGGCCTGCAAGTCGGACGCCAAGTCCGCCCATAAGACCGCGCTGGCCAATGCTGGCACGCCAAGCACCACTGAGACCATTGCCCAGGAGACCCGCGAAGCTGGAACCAACCTGGCCAATACTACGCGCGAGGCAACTGCCGATACACGCGCGGCTGCACGTGACGCAACCGCAGGCACCCGCACCGCGATGTCCGATACCATGATCACCACCAAGGTGAAGGCAGAATATGCCGCCGACCCGCTGGTGAAAGCCATGGACGTGCACGTCGAAACCCAGAAGGGTATCGTCATGCTGAGCGGCTTCGTGCCATCGAAGGCTGAAGCTGACAAAGCTGTCGAACTGGCCCGCAAAGTCGAGGGCGTGCAGGAAGTGAAATCTTCCCTGCAGATCAAGAAATAAACGGGCGCCTTGCGCCAAAGAGGGGCCGGCCCAGGGCCGGCTTTTCTTTTTCTTGCATTCATGACGGTCATCATATAAGATGCAGCGCATGATTGCTCAAACTTTCTCCCAGCGGTTGCAGCGCCGCGGCATCCACTATGCGTGGGTCATCGTTGCCTTGACCTTCCTGACCGGGCTGACCTCATCGGCCGCACTCGGCTTGCCGGGCGCGCTGCTGCAGCCCCTGAGCAAGGAGTTCGGCTGGGGTGTCGACCAGATATCGTCGGCCCTGGCCGTGCGCTTCGCCCTGTTTGGCCTGATGGGGCCCTTCTCGGCGATCCTGATGGAGCGCTTCGGCTTGCGTAAAGTGGTGGTGACGGCGCTTGCCCTGATCACGGTGGGCTCCTTGCTGGCGCTGGGGATGACGCAGTTCTGGCACCTGGTGCTGTTGTGGGGCGTGATGCTGGGCGTGGGCTCGGGCATGACAGCGCTGGTCCTGAGCGCCGTAGTCTCCAATCGCTGGTTCGAGACCCGGCGCGGCCTGGTGGTCGGCTTGCTGACGGCCAGTTCGGCAACCGGGCAGTTGATCTTCCTGCCGGTAGGGGCGTGGCTGGTGGAGCATTTCGGCTGGCGCATGGCTGTCGTGCCGGTGCTGGTGGCGTGCGGCGTCGTTGCGATTGCCGTGTTCTTCCTGATGCGTAATCGTCCTGCCGATGTTGGCCTGGCGCCGTTTGGTGCAACGCAGCCTGCAGCGACAGTTACGGCGTCAATGACGATTGGTTTCGCGACGCCGTTCCGCATCCTGCGAGAAGCGTCGGGCAGCCTGGTGTTCTGGCTGCTGGCCGGCAGCTTCTTCATCTGCGGTCTGAGTACCAATGGCCTGATCCAGACCCACTTCATTTCCCTGTGCGGCGATGCCGGCCTGGGTCCGGTGCCTGCTGCTTCGGTACTGGCGATGATGGGCGCCTTCGACCTGATTGGCACGATCCTGTCCGGCTGGCTGTCCGACCGCTACGACAACCGCAAGCTGCTGTTCTGGTATTACAGCCTGCGCGGCCTGTCGCTTCTGTGGCTTCCGTATTCGGAGTTCACGCTTTACGGGCTGTCGATATTCGCCATGTTCTATGGCCTGGACTGGATCGCCACCGTGCCGCCAACCGTGCGCCTGGTCGCAACGACCTTCGGCAAGGAGAAAGCGGGCATGGTGTTCGGCTGGATTTTCGCAGCCCACCAGTTGGGTGCTGCAGTCGCTGCGTTCGGGGCAGGGCAGGTGCGTACGCTGCTGCTTACCTACAATCCCGCGCTGTTCACTGCAGGCGCTGCCTGCCTGGTGGCTGGCCTGATGGTGCTGGCGATCAGGCTGCGGCCGGCCGCAGCAGCGGCGCCGGTCGCAGCCAGCGCCGCATGACGGTCAGGAGTGGGCCAGGATCGCCAGGCTGACGAGGATGCCGGCGAACCACACCACCGTGCGCATGGTAGCGAGGTTGCTGATGTAGATGATGCTGTAGGTCACGCGGATCAGGACAAAGGACATCGCCAGGATATCGATGCGGTCCTGGTTGGCGTGGGCCTGCTGCGCGAGGATGACGGCTGCAATGAACAGCGGCAGTGCCTCAAAGCCGTTGTGCTGTGCAGCGATGGCGCGCTTCATCCAGCCAGCCTGGCGGCCGGCCCAGTCGCGCGGATCGGTATTGTCGTAGCGGTCATTGCTCGTGACCGAGGCGACTTTGGATGTCATCGCGACGACCATGGGCAGCAGGCAGGCCGCGGCGATACACCAGTTTGCAACCGTCATTTTTTACTTCTCCTCTTATTAAAGGTATTTGGCGAGCCAGCCGTGAACTTCGTTGTAGAAGTAGCGGCTGTTTTCGCCTTTCAGGATCCAGTGGTTTTCGTCCGGGAATACTACCAGTTTGCTAGGGGTATTCAAGCGTTGTTGCGCCGCGAAGTTCATCAGCGCGTTGTTGACCGGTACACGGTAATCCAGTTCGCCGACGGTGATCAGGATCGGCGTCTTGAAGCCGGTGCCTTTCTCGTGGTTCGCACCTTGCATGATCGGGCTTTGCTCGCGCCATACGGGCAGGTTGCTCCATACCGGGCCGCCGCCGTTGACTTCACGGCCATAGATGCTGTCGCTGGTACCCCACTGCATCACCAGGTCCATCTCGCCGGCGTGCGACACGATGGCCTTGTAGCGGGTGGTGGTGGCCTGCAGCCAGTTGGCCAGGTGGCCGCCGTAGCTTGCGCCGCCTGCCGCCAGCCTGGTGCTGTCGATGAATGGATATTTCTTGATCGCTTCGTCCACTGCCCAGTTGATTTCGTCGCCCGGGCCTTTCAGCGGGTCATGCTGGATCGAGCGCGCGAATTCTTCGCCGTAGCCGGTGGAGCCCTTGTAGTCGGTCAGCAGCACTACATAGCCCGGCTTAGCCAGCAAGTGGTAGTTCCAGCGCAGCACGAACTGGTCGCGCCACATGTTTGCGGCGCCGCCGTGGATCACCGCAAACAGCGGGTATTTCTTGTTCGGGTCAAAGCCGGCCGGCTTGACGATCATGTTGTGGATCTGGCGGCCGTCCGGTGTCTTGTACCAGAAATGCTCGGGCGCCTGCCAGTCGATCGTCGCGGCTTTCTCCACATTGAAGGAGGTCAGTCGCTTCGGGGCGCCGTTGAACGAGTAGATTTCCGGCGGATTGATGGCCGATTCCCACACGCCTACCAGCGCCTTGCCGCCTGCGTTCAGCGAATTGATCGAGCCGTTCGGCAGCGATGGTTCCTCGCGCTTGTCGCCGCCGGCGTAGTTCATCGAACTGACCTTTTCCAGGCCGGCGTGCTCGAAGGAACAGTAAATGCGCTTGCCGTCGCCTGGCAGGGCGATGCGGGAGATCGAGCGGTCCAGGTCCTGGGTCAGGATCTTCGGCTGCGCGCTGGTGAACGGCCAGGCGAAGCTGGCTACGCGGGTCAGGTCGTACACCTTGTTCGGTACTTCTTCTTCGGTCAGCGCGAACAGGGTCTTGCCGTCAGGTGAGAAGCGCAGGTCGTGGTAGCTGCGGCCATCTTTCGTCAACTGGGTCGGCTCGCCGCCGCCCAGCGGAACGCTGTAGATCTGGGTGAAGGTGGAGGCGCGTGCGGCTTCGTCACGGTTGGTGGAAACGGCGAACACCACGCCTTTGCCGTCGGGCGTCCAGACCGCGTTCAGGGACTGTCCGTCGTCGCCCTGGCTGCCGCCGAACCCCGGCAGGTCGGCCAGCTTGCTGCCGGCCAGGATATCGCGCGGCTTGGCGTCGGCCTGCGCATCCATCACGAACAGGCGCACTTTCTTGTCGTCCAGCCATTTGTCGAAGAAGCGCGGCGGGAAGGATTCGTAGGCGCGGGCGCTGTATTTGCGGTCCTTGCGCTCCTTGGCGACCTTCTTGACTGCTTCTTCATCGGTGGTGCCCGGGAAGATCTCGCTGACGAACAGGATCTGTTTGCCGTCCGGGCTCCACTTCGGCATGCGCGCGCCCAGCGTCAGGGTAGTCATGCGTTGCGCTTCGCCGCCGCTGGCGACGTCGAGGCGGTAGATCTGCGGCGCTTCGTCGCCTTCGCGCTTGGCGACGAACAGCAGGAAGCGGCTGTCCGGCGACCAGGCGTGGGCGGATTCGCCGCCTTTGCTGAAGGTCAGGCGGCGCGGTGCGCTATCGTCCACCAGGGACTTGATCCAGATGTCGGACCATTGCTCCTTGCTGTCGTAGGCCGGATCGGTGACCGAGAACACGGCCCATTTGCCGTCCGGGCTGGGCTGCGGGGCGCCGACGCGCTTCATCAGCCACACGTCCTCGTGGGTGATGGCGTGTTTGGCTGGTTCGACTGCTGCCGCCTGGGACAGGCCGGCGCATGCAGCGAGGAGCAGCAGGGAGGTAAGTTTGGGGAGAATGTTAGTTGCAGTCATTGCAATGGCTTCGTTGGAACAAGGGAGCGAGGATAGTGCGGAATCGAGGCTCCTGTGTCAACGTGCTGTTACTTAGTCGTTACAAAGGGCGAGCGTGCTAGACTCGCGCCCCATGAATTCCATCCTCGCCCTGAAACTCTTCCTCGTCCCCTCATTGATCTATGCAGTCACGCTGGCCGGCCGGCGCTGGGGACCCGGCGTTGCCGGCTGGCTTTCGGCTTTTCCGATCGTCGCGGGGCCGATACTGCTGGCGATCTCGCTGGAGCAAGGCGCCGGGTTTGCCGCGACAGCGGCGGAAGGGACCCTGATGGCCGTGCTGGCAATGATTGCCTTCAGCCTCGCGTACGCGTGGGCCTCCGGCCGGATGGGCGTTGCCGGCGCCATGCCGGTTGCGTTGAGTACATGGGCGCTGGCGGTGGCGGGACTGCAGTCGCTGCACCTGGCGTTGCCGTTTGCAGCTGCGGCTGTTGTGGTCGCGCTGCTTGTCGCGCCTCGCTTGTTCCCCGCGACGCCGGCTACGCCATCCGCTGCCGCGAGTGCGGTGCCGGCGCGGCGTGGCGGCGACTTGCCGTGGCGGATGCTGGCGGGTGCAGTGCTGGTGATGTCTGTCAGCGCGGCGGCCGCAGGGCTGGGGCCACGCCTGAGCGGTTTCCTGGCCATGTTCCCGGTTATGGGCACGGTGCTGACGGGCTTCACCCACATACAGGCAGGCCGCAACAGCGCGGTGCAACTGCTGCGCGGCACCATGCTTGGCTACTTTGCCTTCGCCGCATTTTGCGTCGCGATCTCGCTGCTGCTGCGCGCGCAGCCGGTGGCGGCATCCTTCTTCTGCGCCTTTGTTTTCGCGCTGACTATCCAGCTATTGGTGAAAGCCGCATCGTCAAAGCGCCTGGCGACATGACAAAGCCGTGGTATTCCTCGCTGTCTCCTTCGACGGAAAGCAGCTCGAAGCGCCCCAGCAGGCAAGCCATGGCCACCTTGATTTCCAACAGCGACAGGTAGCGTCCCGGACAGAGGCGAGGGCCTGAACCGAAGGGCATTGCAAGCTGGCGCGCATTGCTGCCATCCAGCCAGCGCTGCGGATCGAAAGCGGCTGCATTGCACAGCTTCGCTTCCGCCACGCTGTCGTGCCGCAGCACGCACCACACCACGCTGTCCTTCGGCACCTGCACATCGCCCACCACGAAGTCGCGGTTGGCCTGCAATGGAATGAAGGGCGCCGGCGGCTTGAGGCGCATGGCCTCGTGCGCGCAGGCGTCGATGTATTCCAGCTGGTCCATCTGCTCGATGCTGAAGCCTGCCGGATCGGGTGCAACGCGCCGCACTTCTTCCTGCGCGCGTTGTAGTGCCGCCGGGTGGCGAGACAGGAGCCAGATCAGCCAGGACAGGGCGCTGGATGTCGTGTCTTCGCCCGCCAGCAACATGGTGCTGACATTCCCGACTACTGCGGCGTGGTCGATGCCGCTGCCTTCCTGGTCCGCTGCGGCCAGCATCGCTTCCAGCATGTTCTGCGGCTTCTCGGCGCGGGAAGGATCGTCCTGCATGCGCTGGCGTGCCTTGGCGATGAAGCCATTGGTCGCTTCGCGCATGGCAAGGACTGCCGCCTCCAGCTTTCGGTCGTAGGGCAGCTTCACGTAGCGCCAGTACGGGACCGGCAGCAGGGAACGGCGCGCGGTACCTTCCATGATCAGCTCCAGTTGCTGCTGCACGACGTCATCGCCATGCTCGATGGTGTTGACCTCTTCGCCGAACGCCAGGCCGGCGATCACGTCCACCGTGTAGCGCTTCAGGTCCGCATTCAGGGCGATAGGGCGACCTTCCTGCGCTGCCTGCGCCCAGCGTGCCTGCAGCCGTGCGCCGACGCGCGCCAGCAGGGGGAAATAGGCCTTGATCGCATGCGGTGCGAACGCCTGCATCACCATCTTGCGCTGGTTGCGCCAGGCCGCGCCTTCGGCCAGGAAGACACCGCGCTCGCCGCCCATCTCATCCGACACCTGGGCGGTGACGTCGGGCCGCCGGAAGCCGTCGGGCCGGTCGCGCAATATGCCATTGACCAGCGCAGCATCGGCAACGACCAGCGCCTGCGAGCGGCCAATGCTCATGCGGAACAGCGAACCATATTGCTGCGCCAGGACTTCGACATCGGCATGCACCTTGCGCGGCCGCAGTTGCAAGATATTGCCGAGGAAGGGCAGGCCCCTTGGGCCGGGCAGGTCGGAGAGTTGGCGCAAAGCGCCGCGAGTGGGGGCGGTTGTCGTATTCATGCTGCCAGTATGCGTCGACCGTGCGGTCCGGTCTTGAACATTTGCGACATCGCGCTACAATGCTGTGCATGTTGCCAATTAGCAAATTCATCGTGCCGCGCCGTTCGCTCGCCTCCTGCCTGCGTGCGATCGTCGTGCGCAATACGGTCGGCTGCGAGTTGCCCGACGAGCAGCGCCTCAACCGTTATCCGGCGACAGGTTTTCCGGTGCTGTTCCTGCAACTGGTGGGCGAGTCCCAGATGGTGGAGCCGCCGATGGCGGAGAAGTGTCAGGAGGGCGGCGTGCTGCTGTCGGGTGCGTGGACCGGTCCCACGGTGTCCGCCAACCCGGGCCCCACGCATTTCATGACCGTGCTTTTTTTCCCCGAAGCGCTGCACCGCCTGACGGGGATCGACATGAGCACCATCGTCGACCAGTTCCAGCCGCTCGATGTGATGCTCGACGCCGAATGGCAGCAGCTGGCGGCGCAAATGCTTGCCGCGCGCGACGACGAAACGCGCGTCGCCTTGCTGGAGGATTTCCTTGAGCCGCGCTGGCGCGCCGTGCGCGGCGCCGGCACTTTCGATGGCGCGGTGGGAGACTGGGTGCGCCGCCTGGAAGGCCAGGCCGCCGCCGCAGGCATTGGCCGCAGCGTGCGCATGGCCGAACGCCGTATCCGGGAATGGGCGGGCCAGCCCTTGCGCCGCCTGCGCCGCGCCTATCGCGCTGAACAGACCTTCATCGCAGCGCGCGACGCCGCGCTGAAAGGCAGGGTCTCGCTGGGCGACATGGCGCAACTGGGCGGTTATTCCGACCAGTCCCACATGAGCCGTGAAGCGCGCGAGATCAGCGGGCTTAGCCCGTCCGAGATCCTGCGGCGCGGGCTGGAAGACGAAACCTACTGGGTCTACCGTATCTGGAACTAGCCGCGCGGCGCCATTCGCTATAATCGTCTCGCCATGACAGATTTTGACGACGACGAACAGTTGGTGACCGAGCTGGGCCTTGCGGCCCGCGGCATCGAACTGGCAAAGCAGGAAGGCCGCGTATTCCTGCGCTTCACCGGCAGTGTGGAGTTGGACGGCCTGCACATTCCCTACGACCTGGTGCCGCAGCAAGGCGTGCTGGCCAAGCCATCCAAATGGCGCAAGCTTGAGCGCGATGGGCGCGCGGCCCTGCTGCTGGAGCGCGGCAGCAAGGCTGCGCAGGCCGCCCTGCATGCCGACGTCGTCGCTTTCGCCGCCGAGCTGCGCGAAGAATGCGACGACTACGGCATGCGGCCGATGGACTTCCTGCATGCGCTGGAAGACATGCAGACCTCCGAGCCGGCCGGCATTGTCTTCGATCGCATCCGCCAGCGCCTGGAGCATGCGGTGGAGCGCCATCGCGAAGAACGCCACGCTGAACGCACGCGCCAGAGCATCAACCTGGCCGAATACCCCGATACCTTCGAAGTCGCACGCCGCCTGCCGCGCAAATTCATCGCGCTGCTGGGGCCGACCAATTCCGGCAAGACCCACAAGGCGATGGAAGCGTTGGCGAAAGCGCGCAGCGGCGTTTATCTGGCGCCACTGCGCCTGCTGGCGCTGGAGAACTACGAGCGCCTGCAAGCTTCCGACCCGGACCTGAAGGTCAGCCTGGTGACCGGCGAAGAGCGCCGTATCGAAGAAGGCGCAACCCATGTCGCCAGCACGGTGGAAATGCTGGACACGCGCACGCAAGTCGAGGTGGCCGTGATTGATGAGATCCAGATGCTGTCCGACCGCGACCGCGGTGCCGCCTGGACCGCCGCCGTCTGCGGCGCACCGGCGCGCACGGTCTACCTGGTGGGCGCGGCCGAAGCGCGGCGCGCAGTGGAAGCGCTGGCCGAGCGGTTGGAATGCCCGATCGAGGTCCACATCCTGAAGCGCAAGGCGCCGCTGTCGATGGAGCCATCCGCCGTGCGCAAGCTCAAAGGCTTGCGCAAGGGCGACGCCGTGATCGCCTTCTCGCGCCGCGAAGTGCTGATGTGGCGCGACATGGTGACCGAAGCCGGCCTGTCAGTCGCCACGGTGTACGGCAACCTGTCGCCTGAAGTGCGGCGCGCGCAGGCGCAGCGCTTCCGGGATGGCCATGCCGACGTGGTAGTGGGCACGGACGCGATTGCCATGGGCCTGAACCTGCCGATCCAGCGCGTGGTGATGACTACCACCGTCAAGTACAACGGCTACGAGGAAGAGGAAATTCCTGCGGCCCTGGCGCGCCAGATCGCGGGCAGGGCAGGGCGCTACGGCGTGCACGAGGAAGGCCACGTGGCGGGCTACGACGACGAGACGCACGGCGTGATGCGCTCGCTGTTGAAGGAAAAATTGCCGCCGCTGAAAGCCACAGGTTTCGCCGTAGCGCCGACGCTGGAGCACCTGCACCGTATCGCTGCCGTCACCGGCGAGGATTCGCTGGCGCGCTTGCTCAAGCGCTTCGTTCACAATATCGACGTGCCGGACGGTTTCTTCTTCCCGCGCATCACCGAGGAGCAGTTCGAACGCGCCGAATGGCTGGATACCTTGCCGCTGTCGGTGGCGGATAAGTTCACCCTGTCGCTGGTACCGATTTCCTCCAACGTGGTCACGCTGCAGAAAGCTTGGGAACACTGGTGCGTATCGTTGTCGCGCCAGCGCGTGACCCACCTGCATCCGGAGCAGAACCCGCTGCAGTGGATGAACCTGCAGGAGGCGGAAGATGCCTGCCGCCTCTACTCGGCCTACGCCTGGCTGGGCTACCGCCTGCCTGAATTCTTCCCCGACGTGGCGCAGGCGCTGGAGCTCTCGCGTTCCGCCTCCGAAAGGGTTGACGGCATCCTGCAGGACCAGAACGCCGCCAACCGCCGCCGCCAGCCGAAGCGCTTCCGCTAGGCCGGCTTCTTCGCGTGCATCCGGTCGAGGCTTGAACGTGCACCGGCGACTGCCTCCAGCCGCTCTTGCAGGTACTGGCTAAGGCGCGGATGCTGGCTGAAGGCCACGTTGAAGCGAATGTGCCGATCCGGTGTGTCACTGGGCGAGAAGGCGGCGCCGCGCATGAGCAGGATCTTGTTGCGGTATGCGTCCTGCACCAGCAGGTCGACGTCCAGGCCTTCTGGCATGGTGCCCCACAAGAAAATGCCGGCGTCGCCCGGCTGCTCGAACTGCACGCCGGCTGCGCTGAGTTGGCGCGTGCTGGCGTTACGTGCCGCCATGATTTTGCGCTGCAAGCGCTCCAGGTGCTTGCGCAGGTTACCCGCCCTAAGCACTTCCAGCAGCACATATTCGTTCAAGGCAGGCGTCGTCAGGATGGAGTGAATCTTGGTGCGCATCAGTACCTTGAGCAGGGCTGGCGTTGCGGCAAGGTAGCCCATGCGCAAGGCAGGGCTCAGCGCCTTGCAGAAGCTGGAATAGTAAATCACGCCATCGAGCCCGGACAGGGCAGCCAGCCGAGTGCTTGGAGATTGCTGGAAATAGCCATGCACATCGTCTTCGGCAATCAGGAAGCCATGCTGCTGCGCCAGCATCAATACCTTATGCAGGTTGGCGGCGCTGCTGCTCCAGCCGGTCGGGTTATGCAAGGCGGTCTGCACGAACAGGATGCGCGGCCGATGTTCGCGGCACGCCGCTTCCAGTTCGTCCAGGTCGAGGCCATCGGGACGGCGTTTGATCGGGACCAGGCGTATCCCTTCTTGCCGCAGCCTGCCAAACATCAGGAAGAATCCGGGATCTTCGACCAGTACGGTGTCGCCGGGCTGTAAAAAGCTGCGGCAAACCAGGTCGATCGCGTGGGTGCCGCCAAAGGTGGTGAGTACATGGCCGGCATCAACGTCCACACCTATGCCGCGTAGCAGCAGCGCTATGTGTTCGCGCAATTCGGGCAGCCCCTGGGGCGGGCAGCGTGAGGCCATGCCGGCACTGCTTCGGGCCAATGCCCTTTGTATCGCGGCCGCCGGGACAGCGTCTTGCAGCCAGGTTGGCGGCAGTGCGCCGCTGCTGGCCAGCAATACACCTTCGCGTTGATCGTTTGCCTGCTGCGCCAGCCAGACCGGCTCTTGCTCCTCGCCCGCTTCCAGTGCGGCTTCGTCAGGAATTGATTTGCCCTCGTCATTCCTGGTGCAGACATAGAAGCCGGCCGTGCCTTGCGAATCGATGATGCCTGCCGCGACCAGCCGGTCATAGGCTACAACGACGGTGTTCGTGCTCACTGCAAGCTGGGCGGCGAGCTGGCGTATCGACATCAGCTTGGCGCCGCCAGGCAGCGCGCGGCTCTCGACCATGTGCCGTAACTGTGTCTCAATCTGCTTGGACAGTGGGATGGGAGAGCTGCGGTCGATGGCGAACATGACGAGAGTCTAGCGTAAAAACATCAAGGCCAGGACCAGCAAGGCCGCACCCATGGCCAGGTTGAATGCGCGTTGCTTGCGCGGATCGTCGAGCAAGCGCCGGATCGACATGCCAAACAGGGCCCACATGAAATTGCAGGGAGCCCCTACAAGCATGCCAATGACCGACGCCTGCAGTGCATTGGCGAAGGCATTGCCCTGCGCGGGCATGAACACCGATGCCACGGTAATGGCTTTCAGCCAGCTTTTGGGATTAAGCGCCTGGAAGACGGTAGCCTGGGCGAAGGACACGGCCTTGGAAGCGCGCACGCCATCCGCTGAAGCGCCGCTGAGTTTCCAGGCAAGGTAGATGAGATACAGCGCGCCCGCGACGCGCAGCACCTGTTGCGCCAATGGGTAGGTGACAAAGAGGCTTCCCAGCCCCACGCACATCAGCATGGTTTGCACGAAAACGCCGGCCTGGATGCCGAGGATGACCGGCAATGCGCCGCGACCGCCGAAATTGGCGCCCGTGATGGCGAGCATGACATTGTTTGGCCCAGGCGTGGCCGACATGACGAGGCAATAGCTCGCCAGGGGCAGGAGTTCGATCATGGTGTGCAATCCGCAACGAAGGAATGGCACAGTCTAGGATCGCGGCACAGGGCGAACAAGACACAAGGCGGCGGGACGGGAATCATGCTGTATCAGTCGAACGACTGCTACAGTTGGCAGCAGAAACAAAAAAGCCTCGTCCGAAGACGAGGCTTTCCTGTTCATTCTGGTAGGCCGTGCGGGGCTCGAACCTGCGACCAACGGATTAAAAGTCCGCTGCTCTACCAACTGAGCTAACGACCCGAAAGAGGCCGTATTATATACGAGGATTTTGGCGTTTGCAAAGTCCCTTTTTTTGCCTCACCCCATGGCGGTAACCTTGAGCACTTCCTCCGCCGTGGTCACGCCTTCGCGCACCTTGAAAGCGCCGGCAATGCGCAACGGGACCATGCCTTCGGCGACCGCCTGCTTGCGCAGGGCGGTGATGTCGGTTTCTTCTTCCAGCATGGTGTTGAACGATTCGCTGGTGGTGAGCAGCTCGTAGATGCCGGTGCGGCCGCGGAAGCCGGTCTGGCGGCACTCGGGGCAGCCGACCGGGCGATATACCTTTTCCGGCTTGCCGATATCCCAGCCGCCGCTCAGGCCCTGCCAGAGGTCGTCGGCCAGCTCGCCGCCTTCCTCCTTGCAGTCCACGCACAGCGTGCGCACCAGGCGCTGCGCCATGATGCCGATCAGCGTTGCTTCCAGCATGTAGTAAGGCACGCCCAGCTCCAGCAAGCGCATCACGGCCGATGGCGCATCATTGGTGTGCAGGGTGGACAGCACCAGGTGGCCGGTCAGCGCGGCCTGGATCGCCATCTCCGCAGTCTCCAGGTCGCGGATCTCGCCGACCATGATGATGTCCGGGTCTTGCCGCATCAGGGCGCGCACGCCGTCGGCGAAAGTCAGGTCGATGCCGGGCTGCACCTGCATCTGGTTGAACGAGGCTTCGACCATCTCGATCGGGTCTTCCACCGTACAGACGTTGACCTCTGGCGTCGCCAGCGTTTTCAACGTGGTGTACAGGGTGGTGGTCTTGCCCGAGCCGGTCGGGCCGGTGACGAGGATGATGCCGTGCGGACGGTTGGTCAGCGAGTCCCAGCGCTTGGCGTCTTCCGGCGGGAAACCCAGCTCCGGCAAGGTCTTCACCACCACTTCCGGGTCGAAGATACGCATGACCAGCTTTTCGCCGAAGGCGGTCGGCAGGGTCGACAAACGCAATTCGATTTCCTGGCCGCCGGCGGTGCGGGTCTTGATACGGCCATCCTGCGGACGGCGCTTCTCGATCACGTCCATGCGGCCCAGCAGCTTGATGCGGGCGGTCATCGCGATCATCACCACTGCCGGCACCTGGTAGACCTGGTGCAGCACGCCGTCGATCCGGAAACGGATGGTGCCGAGTTCGCGCTTGGGCTCGAGGTGGATATCCGACGCGCGCTGTTCGAAGGCGTACTGCCACAGCCAGTCGACGATATTGATCACGTGCTGGTCGTTGGCATCGACCGTCTTGTTCATCTTGCCCAGCTCGACCAACTGCTCGAAGTTGTTGCGCAGGGCGATGTCCTGGCCAGTATTCTTGTTGGCGTGCTTGATCGACTTGGCCAGCGAGAAGAACTGCGAGGTGTACTGGGAAATATCGAGCGGGTTCGAGATCACGCGCTTGATGACGCGGCGCGCGACCTTGGCGATTTCCCCTTCCCACTCCAGCGCGAACGGATCGGCCGTGGCCACGGTCAGCGTGTCCGGCGTGATCTCCACCGGCAGGATATTGAAGCGCGCCGCATAGCTGGCCGACATCACGTCCGCCACCTTGGTGAAGTCGATCTTCAGCGGGTCGATGCGGTAGAAGGGCAGCTTGGCCCGCTGGGCCAGCCATTCGGTCAGCACATCCAGCGTCAGCAGCTTGCCGCTCTTGGCCGATACCAGCTTGCAGTGCGCCACGGCGCTGAGTGGATGCATGGCGCCCGGGGTGTTGCGCAGGATGCCTTGGGCCTGCGCGTACAGTCCTTTGACTTCGGCTTTCTCGACCATTCCATCAGCCAGCAGCCAGGTGAAGATAACTTGAAGATCGAGTGCTTTTGCCATGTGTGACCTTATGCGAGTGCGGCTTTCAGTCCCTTGAGCCAGGACTTTGCGGGCAATTTTGTTTCGGCGACGATTTGCGCGGCGCGATCCGCCAGCGCAGCCACGTCGATATTGCGGCGGGTCTTGAAGGCGATTGCCACCACGTTCCCATCATGGACTTCCGGCAGCGACACCACTTGCGGGAAGGCGAACTTCATCGCCTTCAGGTTCTTGGCGTAGCTGGGATGGTCGCCGAACAGGTTGACGGTCATGATGCCATCGTCATTCAGGCAGGCGGCGCAGGCCTGGTAGAACTCAGGCGTGTCGAGCACCGGGCCGCGCGCAGTGGCGTCGTACAGGTCGACCTGCAGCGCGTCCAGCGTGCCGTGGTGGTCCGGGTTGGTGACGTAATCCATCGCATCCATTTCTACGACGTTCAGCCGGCCGTCATTGTCGGGCAGCTTGAACATGGAATAGCAGATGCTGATCACCGACGGGTTCAGTTCCACCGTGGTGACTTGCGCTGCAGGGAACTGCTTGTAGCAGAACTTGGTCAGTGCGCCCGTGCCCAGGCCCAGTTGGGCGATGTGGGCGGGGGCAGCGTTCCACAGCATCCAGGCCATCATTTGCTGAGCGTACTCCAGCTCCGGCCAGTCCGGCTTGCGGATGCGCATGGCGCCTTGCACCCACTCGGTGCCGAAATGCAGGTAGCGCACACCGTCCAATTCGGACAGCGTGACCGGGGCAAACTTGGGTTTTCGCGTGGCGGGACGCGAAGACTCTTCTTTTTCGATGGATTTACGTTTGATCAGCATGGCGGCATTATCCCGCGTTATCTTGCTTACAAGCAAGCGTCCAAATGAAAACTGCCGGCCATCGCTGGCCGGCAGTCCGGGGAAGGAGAGGTGGCCCGGAATTTAATTATTCATCGGTTCAACATTTACACGCAGGCGGATACGCTGGCCCGGGTCGTGGCTCATGAAACTGGTGTAGTTACGGCCGCGGTAATCGTACTCCACGTTATAGCCGGTGGTGCGGGTTTCGAAAGAATCAACCATGCGGCACTGCTTGACGGCCTGCTCCTGCACGGCGCCCGGCTGGGCGTTCGAATTCTGGGTGCGGTCGCCGATCACGGCGCCGGCAATCGCGCCGGCAGCGGTGGCGGCGGTCTTGCCGTGGCCGGAGCCGACCTGGCTACCGACTGCCGCGCCCAGGATACCACCAAGGATACTGCCGCCGACGCCGCGTTCCTGCGGCTGCTGCACCTGGACGTATTCGGTGCGGCATTCCTGGCGCGGACGGTTGATCTGCTCGGTCACAGGCGTGACGCGGGTCACCCGGCCGTAATCCTCAAAATCGATTGCTTGGGCCTGCGCCAGCGGAACGGCGCCGAGGCTCAGTGCTGCGAAAAACAATTTAGTTTTGGCTTTCATTTTGTTTACCTCGTTTCTGTCTTTTTGGCAGTTCGCTTGGGTTTAATTGGAATTGCACGCCTAAATATTAACGCCAAGGCTTGTATCCTTGGGGGAAGTAAGGCAACAAAATGTAACCCCATGCTTTTGGGTTAATATGGTAAGTTTTTAACAAAACTTGCGTTAGGACTCACTTTCGGGTTGATTCATAGAGTACAACACGTTACCCTTATGGCGTGGAATCAGATTGACAGGGAGAAACGAAAGCTCCGGCCCCGGCGCATTGACCCGCCTACGGCTTGTACTTGATAGGTCGATTTGAGGGAAAGATGAGTTTGTTGATAACTGTGCCGCCTAATCTAGTCCAGTCTATTCGCGCCTTCCGCGTGGCAGAGCTGCAGGACGAGGCAGCGCGCCTGGGGCAGCACTTCTTGTATGCGCATTGCAATGCCGGCCTGACCAAGCAGCAAGTTCTGGGCATTATTGCCGAGTCTTTCCACATCCCTAAACCGCACTCCAAGAATTTCGACGCCCTGCGCCTGACCCTGACCGAAACCATGGACAAGGCCGGCCCCCAGCCGGGCTTCCTGATCGTGCTGGAGCAGTTGCCAAACACGCAAAAATTTGACCGTGAAGCACGCGAGTGTTTGCTGGATGTTTTCCGCGATGCGGCCGATTTCTGGGCCGAAAAGAAGGTACCGTTCCGCGTCTTCTACTCGTTCGAGTAGCCTTAATTCCCCGCTTGCATAGTTTGCTGCGTAGCAGCATAATGTCGCGTTGGCTCGCCTGAGCAGGTACAATGGCGGCCATGAAAAACATCGTCATCCTCATTTCCGGACGCGGAAGCAATATGGAAGCGGTGGTCCGTGCAGCCAAGGCCGAACAATGGCCCGCCCGCATTGCCGCCGTCATCAGCAATAAGGCGGATGCCAAGGGCCTCGAATTCGCGGCCTCGCACGGCATTCCGACCGCAGTAGTCAGCAACAAGGATTACCCTAGCCGCGAAGCATTCGATGCTGCGCTGCAGGAAGTCATCGACGGCTTCAGCCCCGACCTGGTGGTGCTGGCCGGCTTCATGCGCATCCTCACGCCGGGTTTCGTCAGCCACTACGAAAACCGCATGCTGAATATCCACCCATCGCTGCTGCCGCTGTTCCCAGGATTGCACACGCATGAGCAGGCGCTGGCATCCGGCGCGGCCACGCACGGCGCCACCGTGCACTTCGTGACTGCCGAATTGGACCACGGTCCGCTGGTGGACCAGGTATCCGTGCCTGTCCTGCCGGGCGACACCGCCGACATGCTGGCGGCGCGCGTGCTGGAACAGGAATGGATCATGTACCCGCGTGCTATCCGCTGGTTCGTTGAAGGCCGATTGAGGGTCGAAGATGGCAAGGTCAATATTGACCGCAACTGAATAGAGAAAGAATACCATGCGTTTGCCACCATACGTCCTCACCAGCGCCGAAAACGTGCTGCGTGAAATCATGCGCTTCACCGCGCCGGCCGACACCACCCTGTCGCATTTCTTCAAATCGCACCCGAAGCTGGGCGGCCGCGAGCGCGGCGCCATTGCCGAATCCGTGTACGCCGTGCTGCGTAACAAAGCCTTCTTCACCGACCGCGCCGAAGCCGGTGCCGGCGGCGCCACCATGCGCCGCCTGGTGCTGCTGGGCATGGCCGATGCAGTCGGCATCGATGCGCTGCCGGGCCTGAGCGAAGAAGAATCCGAATGGCTGAAGCGCCAGCTGGAAATCGACCGCTCGCTGCTGCACAAATCGATGCGCGCGAACATGCCGAAGTGGCTGTTCGACAAGCTGGTCGCCCAATACGGCGAAGACGAAACCCTGGCTCTGGCCGACGCGCTGAACACCCCGGCGCCGCTGGACCTGCGCGTCAACGCCATGAAGACCGACCGCGATGCCGTGGTAGCCGAACTGGCGACTGCGCCCATCGTGGCCGAGCCGACGCCATTCGCCCCGCTGGGCCTGCGCCTGAAGAAAAAGCCTGCGCTGCAAAACCTGCCGCTTTTCAAGTCCGGCGCGATCGAAGTGCAGGACGAAGGCAGCCAGCTGCTGGCCCAGATCCTCGGCGCCAAGCGCGGCGAGATGGTGGTGGACTTTTGCGCCGGCGCCGGCGGCAAGACGTTGGCCCTGGGCGCGCAGATGCGCAATACCGGCCGCCTGTATGCCTTCGACGTCTCCGAAAAGCGTTTGAGCAAGCTCAAACCGCGCCTGGCGCGTTCCGGCCTGTCCAACGTGCACCCGGTCGCCATCGCGCACGAAAAGGACGCGAAGGTCAAGCGCCTTGCAGGTAAGATCGACCGCGTGCTGGTGGACGCGCCATGCTCCGGCATGGGCACGCTGCGCCGCAATCCCGACGTGAAGTGGCGCCAGCCGGAAAGTGCGATCGCCGAGATGCACGAGAAGCAGGTTTCGATCCTGGACGGCGCCGCGCGCCTGGTCAAAGGTGGTGGCCGCCTGGTGTACGCCACCTGCTCGCTGCTGGAGGAAGAGAACGACGCCGTCGCCAAGCAGTTCATCGAAACCCATCCGGATTTCGAGCTGGTCCCGATGTCCAAAGTACTGGCGGAACAAAAGATCGCCAACCTCGAGATGGGCGACTACCTGAAGCTGCTGCCGCACAAGCACCAGACCGACGGCTTCTTCGCCGCCGTCTTCGAACGCAAGCCTATGGCCAAGCCTGCCAAGGCCGACGAAGAGTAACAGCCCAGCGACCATAAGGAGAATTCCGAACGATGCCGTTAGCGAAATTGCTGGATGATTTGCTGGGGGATCTGCGCGATCCGAGCCTGATGTGGCAGGTGGGCGCGATCGCGCTGTCTGTCTTGCTGGGCTGGACCTTGTCGCGCTTCCTGTGGCGCGGCATGAAGGCGCGTACTGCGGACAACGGTGTGGCGCGCTTTGGCCTGGAGAGCTTCGGCCGCGTCGTCGGGCCCTTGCTCATCGTGGTGCTGCTGTGGGCCTCGCAGAAAGTGCTGGGCCGGATGCATTTCCACACCAATCTGGTCAATCTGGCGCTGCCGATTTTCAGCTCGCTCGCGGTGATCCGCTTCGGCTTTTACCTGCTGCGCCGCGTGTTTTCGCGCGGCGGCGTGGTGGGCGAGGGGATGCAGAATTTCGAGAAGGCTTTCCAGCTGCTGGTGTGGCTGGCCTTCGTGTTGTATATCACCGGCTTTTACCAGGACATCTTCGACTTCCTCGACGATACGCTGATCCCGCTCGGCAAGCACAAGGTGTCGATCGCCACCATACTGCAGGCGGCGGTATCGGTCGTGGTGCTGCTGCTGTTGGCCATGTGGGCGGGCGCGGCGCTCGAAGAGAAGCTGATGAACCTGCACACCATGCATTCCAACCTGCGCGTGGTGTTCGCGCGCATGGGCCGCGCGGTGCTGATCCTGGTGGCGGTGCTGGTCAGCCTGTCGCTGGTGGGCATCGACCTGACCGTGCTGTCGGTGTTTGGCGGTGCGCTGGGTGTCGGCCTCGGTCTTGGTTTGCAGAAGATCGCCAGCAACTATGTGTCGGGCTTCATCATCCTGCTGGACCGCAGCCTGACCATCGGCAACGTGATCACGGTGGACAAGTACGCCGGCCAGGTCACCCAGATCAATACCCGCTACACCGTGCTGCAGGGGACCGATGGCGTTGAATCCATCGTGCCGAACGAAATGCTGGTGTCGGGGGCGGTGCAGAATTCTTCCCTGTCCAATCCGGCCGTGGTGATCATCACGCGCGTGACGGTTGGCTATGACAGCGATGTGGACTTCGTGCTCAAGCTGATGGAAGACGCGGCCCTCAGCATCGAGCGTGTCATGAAGGACAAGCCGCCGTCCGGCATGCTGCAAGCATTCGGGGCGGATGGCCTGGAGCTGGCGCTGGCTTTCTGGATTGCTGATCCGGAAAACGGGCGTGGCGGCGTGACCTCCGATGTCAATCGGGCAATCTGGAAGTCCTTGAAAGAAAACGGGATTTCTGTACCGTTCCCGCAACGTGAGATTCGCCTGCTGGGCCCTCTGCCGCAGCAGTCTGCCTAAAAAATAATCAGTGCCCAAGGGAAATCCTTCCTCAAATCACCCTCGAATGCGCGTACAATGACGCCTATTCGGAGTCCCTTCATTTGGAGTTGTAATGGATTTAAGCGCAGTTCTCGATTTCATCAGCAATGGCGTAACTGGCCTCAGTGCCTGGGCGACGGTTGGCGTGACGCTGATCCTGACCCACATCACCATCGCCAGCGTGACGATCTTCCTGCATCGCCACCAGGCGCACCGCGCATTGGAACTGCACGCGATCCCTTCGCACTTCTTCCGCTTCTGGCTGTGGCTGACCACCGGCCAGGTGACCAAGGAGTGGGCTGCCATCCACCGCAAGCACCACGCCAAGTGCGATACCGAAGAAGATCCGCACAGCCCGGTCACCAAGGGCATCAAGAAAGTGTTCTGGGAAGGCGCCGAGCTGTACCGCGCTGAATCCAAGAACAAGGAAACCATGGAGAAGTATGGCCACGGCACACCTGACGACTGGATCGAGAAGAACCTGTACTCGCGCTTCAGCTGGCAGGGCGTGGCGCTGATGCTGATCATCGACTTCATCCTGTTCGGCGCCAAGGGCATTACCGTGTGGGCCGTGCAGATGCTGTGGATTCCTGTGACTGCAGCCGGCATCATCAACGGCATCGGCCACTGGTGGGGCTACCGCAATTACGACTGCTCCGATGCAGCGACCAACATCATCCCTTGGGGCATCATCATCGGCGGCGAAGAACTTCACAACAACCACCACACCTATGCGACTTCAGCCAAGCTCTCGTCCAAATGGTATGAGTTCGACATCGGCTGGGGCTACATCCGCGCCATGGAAATGATTGGCATGGCCAAAGTGAAGAAGATGCCGCCGAAGCCCAAGTTCGACACCGCCAAGGTGAAGGCCGACTTCGAAACCCTGCAGTCCGTGATCGCCAACCGCTACGACGTGATGGCCAAGTACGCCAAGTCCGTCAAGCACGCCTGGAAAGAAGAACTGGCGCAGCTGAAGGACAAATCGCAGCTGGAATCGCGCTTCCTGAAGTCATCGCGCAAGCTGCTGCAGCGCGAGCCAGGCAAGCTGGAAGCCCCGCAGAAGCAGCAACTGGTGGAACTGTTCCAGCACTCGAAGGCGCTGGAAACCATGCACAATATGCGCGTGGAACTGGGCATGCTGTGGGAGCGTTCGCACTTCACCCGCGATGAGCTGGTGCAGAAGCTGCAAGACTGGTGCGAGCGTGCGGAGGCGTCGGGCATCAAGTCCCTGCAGGAATTCTCGATGCGCCTGCGCAGCTACGCGTAAGCCTGATCTACTCTTGCGACAAGACGGCCCTGCGGGGCCGTTTTGTTTTTGAGGAAAACCAAAGACCCCGGACGGAAGCGCAATTCGTGTTGGCGTGATCCCTGCCTTGCAGGTATGCTGTTGCCTTTCGGAAATTAATTCTATGGAGGCAGTTTTGAAACGCTTAATTTTGCCGCTGGCGTTAATGCTGGCCGGAAGTGCGCATGCGGCAGCGAACTGGCAAATCAAGCCGGAGGGCCTGGGTCCCTACAAGGTCGGCGCACGTTATGAAAACCTGGGCAAGACCTTTGGCGGCCTGGAAGCGGACTCGATGATCACTGAAGACAAGGTATGCCGCGTGGCGCGCTCCAAGCGTTACCCGAAAGTGGAAGTGACTTTTGTGAAGAAAGTGCTCGTTCGGGTCGACGTATCAGGGGGTTTTGGCGCCGATCGTGGCGTGCGGATCGGCGATCCAGTTTCCAAGCTGCAGCGGGTCTATGGCGACGCGGTCAGGCCGCATCCCCAGCATGCCGACTGGCTGATGGTGGAAACAGGCGACCGTGAGCTGGCTGTCCGCTACATCACGCTGGATGGGAAAGTGAAAGCGATCCACGCTGGAAAACGTCTCCAACTTCAGACAGAAGGTGGTTGTGACAAGTAAATAATGTTGCGAAAGAGTATTTACCAAAGAGATAATAAGTATTTTCACAACTTCTCTGAGGAAATATGAAATCTTTCGCTTCGCTGGGTTTGATGGTTGTTGCTGTTGCTGCATTGTCGGGTTGCGCCATGACGGCACCCAATTACACTCCGTCCATGGACAACGTCGCTACCCTGAACAATATGGGCGATGTGAAGGCCAAGGTCGGTGAATTCAGTGCGCCGGCCGGCACGGATACCCCGGTCACCCTGTCGATTCGCGGCAGTTCTATGTCCTCGCCGGTTGGCGGCAATTATGGCGCTTACGTAGCCGAAGCGCTGCGCCAGGAACTGTCCCTGGCCAACAAGCTGGTGGTTGGCTCCGACACCCTGGTGACCGGCAAACTCGAAAAGAATGCGCTGGATGCCTCCGGCTTCAGCACCGGTACCGCAAGTATTTCGGCCCGCTTTGTTGTCAGCAAGGGTGGCGTCTCCGTCTATGAAAGCGTGAAGACGGTCGATAACTCCTGGGAGTCGTCCTTCATCGGCGCCACGGCCATCCCAGCCGCAGTCACCGGTTACCACAATACCGTGCAAAAGCTGTTGGCTTCGCTGTATGCGGACCCTGAGTTCGTCAAAGCCATCAAGTAAAGAGAGCGGACCATGAAAAGTCTTAAGTTCGCATTCCTGCTGGCGGCGGCCGCGATCCTGACCGGTTGCGCGCACCCGGTAATGATTTCTCCCAAGCTCGATCAGATCGCCTTGCCAGCCGATGCCAAGCCGAAGAGCCAGGCCAAGGTGGCCTACTTTATCCCGGCCGACTTGCTGGCGCAGGAGGTCGTGACTCCGGGCGGCGGCGGCGACAAGGTCACCTCTTATCCATACCGCGACCTGGAGACCAGCTTCTACAAGATGCTGAGCAATGTGTTCGATGGCGCCATCAAGGTGAAAAGCGCCGATGATCGCGAGGCCATGGCAGCCAAAGGGATCAGCTACCTGATCACGCCGACCATTACGGTCAGCTCCGATTCGTCCAGCGCCTTCACCTGGCCGCCGACCGACTATACCGTCAACCTGCAATGCGAAATCAAGGACAAGAACGGCAAGCTGGTCGATACCAGGAAGGCGACCGGCAATGGCCAGGCCACATTCAGCGAATTCAAGGCAGATGTCGGACTGTCCGGAAAGCGCGCGGCCGAAGCTGCCATGCTGAAGATGCAGAACGAATTGCTCAATGCGCAATTGCCAGCGCTTAACTGAGCTGCTGCAGCCATAAAAAAACCGCCCCGAGGGGCGGTTTTTTGTTCGAACCGAAGATCGATTACTTGATCTTGGTTTCCTTGTACATCACGTGCTTGCGTGCTTTAGGATCGAACTTCATGATTTCCATTTTGGAAGGCATGGTGCGCTTGTTCTTGGTCGTGGTGTAGAAGTGACCAGTACCAGCGGTCGATTCCAGCTTGATCTTGTCGCGGCCAGTTTTTGCCATGATTCAGCTCCCTATTAAACTTTCTCGCCACGTGCACGCATGTCGGCCAGGACGGCGTCGATGCCGACCTTGTCGATTACGCGCAGACCGGCGTTAGACAGACGCAGGGAGACCCAGCGGTTTTCAGATTCAACAAAAATACGACGGTTCTGCAGGTTTGGCAGGAAACGACGCTTGGTTTTGTTGTTTGCGTGGGAAACATTGTTGCCGACCATCGGCTTCTTCCCAGTAACTTGGCAAACACGTGCCATGGCACACTCCTTGAATTACTTCCGAAATTGGAAAAACAAGAGTATATGGAAATTTCTCAAGATTTTCAAGCACTTGCGAAAAACAATTGTGTCACATTAAAACGCAAAATTTAACAATTAGATTTGACCATGTTCTGCGAAGGAATGCACTTGGTGCCCGGCAACGACAAAGTGGTCAAGAATCCGTATATCCACCAATGCCAAAGCCTGCACCAGCGCCCGTGTCAGCAGCACGTCCGACTCGCTCGGGGCGGGCGACCCTGACGGGTGGTTATGGGCCAGCATGACGGCTGCGGCATTGCGGGCCAGCGCTTCCCGCACCACCTCGCGTGGATAGACGCTGGTATGCGTGAGCGTGCCGCGAAACAATTCGCAGGCTTCGATCAGGCGGTTTTTGACGTCCAGGAACAGGACGTGGAAGGATTCATAAGGCTGGCCGGCCAGCGAGAGGCGCAGGAAGTCTTTCACGGCATGCGGCGAGGAAAGCTCTTCGCCGGCACTCATTTCCTCGGAGATCGCGCGGCGTGCCAGTTCTACTACAGCCTGCAGTTGGGCGTACTTGGCGGCGCCCAGGCCCGGCATGGCGGTGAAGTCGGCGCGGCTGGCGTGGATCAGGGCGCGCAGGGAGCCGAAGCGCCCCAGCAGGTCGGTCGCCAGCGCCACCGCATCCTTGCCGGGAATGCCCACCCGCAGGAAGATCGCCAGGAGCTCGGCGTCGGACAGGGCCTGCGGCCCGGCTTTTAACAATCGCTCGCGCGGGCGCAGTTGTTCGGGCCAGTCGGAAATTGCCATGGTCACCTCCGTCGCCCATTATCTGGCGCGGGAGGAGGGGGCAATTTGCGCTGGGTCAGGTTTTGCGCAGGTCTAGGGGCGGGCCGCAGCGCCGTGCGCCGCGCGATGGCTTACAATAGAGGTTTGCCCGTCACCAGAGTTGTTTCCATGTCTAACGTTGTCACTGCTTCGGCTTACCTCACCCTGCATTACCGCCTTGCCTCCCTGGATGGCGCCAATATCGTTTCCACCTTCGAAGGCAACCCTGCCACGTTGATGCTGGGCCAGGGCCAGTTGGCGCCTAACCTGGAAGCGCTGCTGATCGGCCTGCCTGAAGGCACGCACAAGGTGTTCGAACTGGCGCCGGGCGAAGGCTTCGGCCCGCGCAACCCGGACCTGGTGCAGGCCGTGTCCCGTGCTACGCTGGAAGAAAATTCCGATCCGGACAATGAATACAAGATTGGCGACCTGGTCGACTTCAACGCGCCCAAAGGCGGCCGCTTTGCCGGCGTGCTGCGCGAACTGCGCGACGACGTTGCCATCTTCGACTTCAACCACCCGCTGGCTGGCCAGCCGGTGAAGTTTGAAGTGAACCTTATCTCTGTGCTGTAAAAGAACATGGACAAAGAAATCCTCCTCGCCCAGCCGCGCGGCTTCTGCGCCGGCGTTGACCGCGCCATCGAGATCGTCGAGCGCGCGCTGCAGCAGTTTGGCGCGCCGATCTACGTGCGCCACGAAATCGTGCACAACGCCTATGTGGTGGAAGACCTGCGCGCCAAGGGCGCCATCTTCATCGAAGAACTGGACGATGTCCCGGCCGGCAATACCCTGGTGTTCTCGGCGCACGGCGTGTCGAAAGCCGTGCGTGCCGAAGCGGAATCGCGCGGCCTGTCGATCTTCGATGCCACCTGTCCGCTGGTGACCAAGGTGCACGTGGAAGTGGCCAAGATGCGCAAGCAGGGCTGCGAGATCATCATGATCGGCCACGACGGCCATCCTGAAGTCGAAGGCACCATGGGCCAGACCGACGAGGGCATGTACCTGGTCGAAACCGTGGAAGATGTGGCCGGCCTGCAGGTCAAGAATCCGGACCAGGTGGCCTATGTGTCGCAAACGACACTTTCCGTGGATGATACGGCACAAATCATCGAAGCCCTCAAGGCAAAATACCCGAATATTATTGAGCCGAAAAAAGGCGACATCTGCTACGCCACCACCAACCGCCAGGAAGCCGTGAAATTCATGGCGCCGCAGGTGGAAGTGGTGATTGTCGTGGGCTCGCCAAACAGCTCCAATTCGAACCGCCTGCGCGAAGTAGCGGAGAAGAAGGGCACCCCGGCCTATATGGTGGACAACGCGGCCCAGATCGATCCGGCCTGGCTGGAAGGCAAGCTGCGCGTCGGCGTTACCGCAGGTGCTTCGGCGCCGGAAGTGCTGGTTGATGCGGTCATCAACCGCCTGAAGGAACTGGGCGCGAAAAGCGTGCGTACCCTGGAGGGCGTCGAGGAAGCTGTGACTTTCCCGCTACCAAAAGGGCTTGAAGGACGCAGCGCATAAAATTTAATTTAGAATATTGCGGATTTTCCACGATTAGTTTTTCGGAAACCTCGCTATCATGGCGAACGCTTCCAAACGGCGGCACCACGAGGGAAACCTTGGGTGCCGTTTTTTATAGTTCTAAAGGGCATACTCGATGGATACCTTTATCCAACAAATTCTTAACGGCCTGGTGCTGGGCAGTATGTATGCGCTGGTCGCCCTCGGTTATACGATGGTGTACGGCGTGCTGAACCTGATTAACTTCGCCCACGGCGACGTGCTGATGATCGGCGCGATGATCGGCCTCTCCATCCTGAATTTGTTGGGCGTGTATGCGCCTGGCCTGCCGGGCTATGTCCAACTGGGCATCGCCATTATCGGCGCGATTCCGGCATGTATGCTCGTGAATATCCTGATCGAGCGCATCGCCTACCGCCGCTTGCGCAACGCGCCGCGCCTCGCTCCGCTGATCACCGCCATTGGCGTGTCCTACCTGCTGCAGACCTTCGCCATGATGATCTGGGGCCGCAACCCGCTGCCATTCCCGCAACTGCTGCCGACCGAACCAATCATGGTGGGCGGCGCCGTGATCACGGTGACCCAGGTGCTGCTGCTGGTGCTGGCTGCCATTTCGATGTTCGGCCTGGTGATGCTGGTGGAGCGCACCCGGATGGGGCGTGCAATGCGCGCCGTAGCCGAGAATCCGCGCGTGGCCGGCCTGATGGGCGTGGACTCGAACAAGATCATCGTCGCAACCTTCGCGATCGGCGCGGCACTGGCTGCCGTGGCAGGCGTGATGTGGGGCGCCAACTATGCCTCCATCCAGTTTGCGATGGGCTTCATGCCTGGACTGAAGGCTTTCTGCGCTGCGGTGCTGGGCGGTATCGGCAATATCTACGGCGCCATGATCGGCGGCATCGTGCTGGGCATTATCGAGGCTCTCGGCGCCGGCTATATCGGTGAACTCACCGGCGGGTTCCTGGGTTCGCACTACCAGGATATCTTCGCCTTCATCGTACTGATCCTGGTGTTGACGGTGCGTCCGTCCGGCATCATGGGCGAACGCGTGGCCGACCGCGCCTGATGGGGACGTGACTATGCTGAACTTTAACATTCAAAAAAATCCAAAGCAGGCCTACATCAGTTTGGCGCTGCTGTTGGCCGCGTTGATCATCTTCCCGTTCGCGGCCGCCCCTTTCGGTAATTCGTGGGTGCGTATTGCCGACCTGGCGCTGCTGTACATCATGCTGGCCGTGGGCCTGAATATCGTGGTGGGCTTTGCCGGCCTGCTGGACCTGGGCTACATCGCGTTCTACGCGGTGGGCGCTTACATGACCGGCCTCCTGGCATCGCCGCAGTTCGCGACCGTGCTGGAATCGTTGATCAACATGAATCCCGCCGTTGGCGAGGCGCTGGCGGCAGTGTTGGGTGAAGACATCCGCACCAACGGCATTCACCTGTCGGTATGGGTGATCGTGCCGATGGCTGCTGCCCTGGCGGGCCTGTTCGGTGCGCTGCTCGGCGCGCCGACCCTGAAGCTGCGCGGCGACTACCTGGCCATCGTGACGCTGGGCTTCGGTGAAATCATCCGCATCTTCATGAACAACCTGAATGATCCGGTCAATATCACCAACGGCCCGCAGGGCATCAACCTGATCGACCCGATCCGCGTGTTCGGCGTGAACCTGGCCGGCGAGCAGGGCTCGCGCGCCACGGTGTTCATCGGCAGCTTCTCGATGCCTTCGGTGAACGCCTACTACTTCCTGTTCCTGGTGCTGACTATCGCGACTGTGTTTGTCACTTCGCGTCTGCAGCACTCACGCCTGGGCCGTGCCTGGGTGGCGATCCGCGAAGACGAAATCGCGGCAAAGGCAATGGGCATCAATACGCGTAACGTGAAGCTGCTGGCGTTTTCGATGGGCGCAACCTTCGGCGGCGTGGCTGGAGCCATGTTCGCTTCCTTCCAGGGCTTCGTTTCGCCGGAATCGTTCTCGCTGACCGAGTCGATCGCGGTGCTGGCGATGGTGGTGCTGGGCGGCATCGGACATATTCCGGGCGTGGTGCTGGGCGGTGCGCTGCTGGCGGCGCTGCCGGAAATCCTGCGCCATGTGGTGGAACCGCTGCAAATGAAACTGTTCGGCAAAGTGCTGATCGAATCCGAAGTGCTGCGCCAGTTGCTGTACGGCCTGGCCATGGTGGTGATCATGCTGACCCGTCCTGCGGGCCTGTGGCCTTCGCCCAAGCATGAAGAGCGTCCGGATGCGGACTCGGACTCCAAAGGCCAGTCGACCGGCGTCATGGCAGCATGAGGTTAGTAGAGATGAACGAACAAGTAATCCTGAATATCGAAGGCGTCAACAAGCGCTTCGGCGGCCTGCAGGCGCTGACCGACGTGCGCATCAAGATCAACAAGGGCCAGATCTACGGCCTGATCGGTCCCAACGGCGCCGGCAAGACCACGTTCTTCAACGTGATCACCGGCCTGTACCAGCCGGACACCGGCACCTTCGAGCTGGCCGGCAAGCCATACTCGCCATCCGCTCCGCATGCGGTAGCCAAGGCAGGCATTGCCCGCACCTTCCAGAACATCCGCCTGTTCGGTGAAATGACCGCGCTGGAAAACGTGATGGTGGGGCGCCACGTGCGCTCGCACCAGGGCGTGTTCGGCGCCATCTTCCGCCACAAGGCTGCGCGTGAAGAAGAGGCGGCAATCCGCAAACGCGCCCAGGAGCTGCTGGACTTCGTCGGCATCGGCCAGTTTGCCAGCCGTACCTCGAAGTACCTGTCATACGGCGACCAGCGCCGCCTGGAGATCGCCCGTGCACTGGCGACCGATCCGCAGTTGCTGGCGCTGGACGAACCGGCGGCCGGCATGAACGCGACCGAGAAACTGGCGCTGCGCGAACTGCTGGTCAAGATCAAGAACGAAGGCAAGACCGTGCTCCTGATTGAGCACGACGTGAAGCTGATGATGGGCCTGTGCGACCGCATCAGCGTGCTGGAATACGGCAAGCTGATTGCCGAAGGCTTGCCCGCCGAAATCCAGAGCAATAAAGCAGTGATTGAAGCCTATCTGGGAGGAGCGCACTGATGGGCGCCAATGTACTGAAAGTTTCGGGCCTGAAGGTCGCCTACGGCGGCATCAAGGCAGTCAAGGGAATCGACCTGGAAGTCAACGAAGGCGAACTGGTCACCCTGATCGGCGCCAATGGCGCCGGCAAGACCACCACGCTGAAGGCGATCACAGGCACCCTGCCGCCGTGCAAAGTGGAGGGCACCGTGGCCTATATGGGCCAGTCGCTGAAAGGCTCGCAGTCCTTCCACCTGGTGGAGAAAAAGCTGGCGATGGTGCCGGAAGGCCGTGGCGTGTTCACCCGCATGACCATCACCGAAAACCTGATGATGGGCGCCTACACCATGAACGACAAGGCCGCGATTGCAGCTGATATCGAGAAATGGTTCGGCGTGTTCCCGCGCCTGAAAGAACGTGCTTCGCAGCTGGCCGGCACCCTGTCCGGCGGCGAGCAGCAGATGCTGGCCATGGCGCGCGCGCTGATGTGCCATCCGCACCTGCTGCTGCTGGACGAGCCTTCCATGGGCCTGTCGCCGATCATGGTCGAGAAGATCTTCGAAGTGATCCGCGACGTGCACAAGCAGGGCATCACCATCCTGCTGGTGGAACAGAACGCCAAGCTGGCGCTGCAAGCGGCCAACCGCGGCTATGTCATGGAATCCGGCTCGGTCACCATGACCGGCAACGCGGAAGACATGCTGCACGACCCGCGCGTCAAGGCCGCCTACCTCGGCGAATAATACTGAAGAGCAGGGCGGCGAAGCGTTCGATGTCGACGTTGCCGCCGCTGATCAGCACACCCACGCGCTTGCCGCGCAGTTCTTCCCTCATCTTTCGTGCTGCCGCGAAGCCCAGGCAGCCGGTCGGCTCGACGACGATCTTCATGCGCGAGGCGAAGAAGCGCATCGCGTCCACCAGTTCCGCATCGCTGACGGTCAGGATGTCGTCCACGTCGCGCTGGATGATGGGGAAGGTCAGCGAGCCGAGGTGCTGCGTTTGCGCGCCATCGGCGATCGTCTTCGGCGTATCGATATGCACGATCGAGCCGCTGCGGAACGATTGCTGCCCGTCGTTGCCGGCTTCCGGCTCCACGCCGTACAGCTTGCACTTCGGCGACAGTGCGCGCGTCGCCAGCGCGGAACCCGAGAGCAGGCCGCCGCCGCCCAGGCAGACGAAGAAGTAATCAAGCTCGCCCACTTCCTCGAACAGTTCCTTGGCCGCAGTGCCCTGGCCGGCAATCACGTCGGCATGGTCGTAAGGCGGAATCAGCGTCATGCCCTTTTCTTCAGCCAGCTTGCGGCCGATGGCTTCGCGGTCTTCCTTGTAGCGGTCATACGTCACCACGTTGCCGCCGTAGCCGCGCGTGGCGGCGATCTTCGATGCCGGGGCGTCTTCGGGCATGATGATCGTGGCCGGAATGCCCAGCAGCTTCGCCGACAACGCAATCGCCTGCGCGTGGTTGCCGGACGAGAAGGCTACCACGCCAGCCTTGCGCTGCGCCTCGTTGAAGCGCGAGAGGGCGTTGAAGCCGCCGCGGAACTTGAAGGCGCCCATGCGCTGCATGTTCTCGGCCTTGAAGAAAATCTCCGCGCCCAATTCTTCGTTGGCGGTGCGGGAGGTCAGCACTGGCGTGCGGTGAGCGTGGCCTTCAATGCGGCCGGCTGCCGCGACGACGTCTTCGTATGTGATGCTCATGGTTCTCCTTCCTTACCAGGGCCAGGGGATGTTCTGGCCCATGTTGTTGGCGAGGGCGCGCTCATATAGCATGCGCACCGTGGTGAGGTCCTGCAGGGCGATGCCCGTCATGTCAAAAATCGTGATGTCGCCCGGCGCGCGTGGCGCTGCGCCCGCACGTGCCGCGATCAGTTCGCCAAGTTCCGCTGCCGGCAGCTCGCTGGCCCATTGCAGCTCGCCGATGTGCCGCGCCTGCGGCAGGTCGTCGGCCCATACGCGGGAGCGCTCCAGCAGCCCCGCGGGCAGCTCGCGCTTGCCCTGCGTGTCGGCGCCGACAGCGTTGATGTGTGTTCCCGCGCGCACTGCATCTGCACTGAACAGCATGCCGTGGCCAGGTGTTGTCGTGATGATTACGTCCGATGCCGCAACTGCTGCATCTGCAGCCGCAGTGCGAGCGCCGCCAGCCAATGCGACCTCGCAGCGCCCGGCGAACAGCGCTTCGAATGCAGGGGCTTGCCGGCCATCGGAACTCACATATCGCACGCGCTTGAGGGAGGGCAGGGCGTGCAGCGCATACTCCACATGTCCACGCGCTTGCACACCAGTGCCGAACACGCACAACTGTTCGCTATCGGCTCGCGCCAACAGCTGAAGCCCAAGCGCGCCTGCAGCAGCGGTGCGTGCGGTCGTCACAGCGTTACCGTCGGCGATGCATAGCGGGCGGCCGGTGCGCGGGTCGATCAGCATGATGGTCGCCTGGTGCGCGTCGCCGCCAGCCTCGCGATTGGCAGGCCAGAAACCAGCGGCTTTAAATCCCAGCAGCTCTTGCGATGGCGCATCGCCAGACTTGATGCCGAACACCGCGCTCCCTGGCAGCTCTTCACGCACCAATGGGAAGACGCGCGCGGCACGCGCTGCGTGCAAGGCAAAGGCTTCGCGCACGGCAGCGTACACGTCGTCCGGTTGCAGCAGCGCGGCGACGACGTCGCGGTCCAGTATCAACAGGCGGGCATCGTTATTTCGCATAGTTGTAGACCGTGGCGCGGGAGACGCCCAAGTGGGCTGCGATGGTTTCCATCGAGCGCCGCATTTCCAATAGGCCTGCGTCGCCCAGTTCACGCAGCAGGGCGCGGCGGTCGTCGGCCTTCAGTGCGCGCGGCGTGGTGGAAAGGCGTGCGGCGAATTGTTCGATATGCGCGCGGATCGCATCTGCACCCGCCGCCGGGGCGAGCGACTCGATCACTGCTGCGGCCGGGTCGACGTTACTGAACTGGCCCAGCATCGCCTGCAGGCTGCGGAACAGGTTCAGGTCCACGTTCATGCAAAGCGCTGCAATGTACTGGCCATCGCTGTCCTTGATGCCGACGGAAGTGCTCTTTGCGGGGCGGCCGTCGGGGAAGGTGTTGGGGTAGTTGGCCAGCACTTGCGGGAACGCCGGATCGGCAATCCGCGCCAGGCCCAGCTCCGTCGCCGATTCGCCAACCGTGCGGCCGGACAGGTTGTTATGGATGGCCAGCACGGCATGACCCGGATCGAGCAAGTCGTGCAGCACCACTTCAGTGAATGGCGCCAGCGTCCGGCCAAGTCCATCGGCCACATGCTTGATCTGGTCCAGCAGATGCTGCTGTTCGGGAGTGCGTTTTGTCATTAAGACAGATTATCTCGTTTTAGATTAAATGTAAACGAGGCCGCGCTTGGTTGGGCAACTGATCCAGCGGCGTAAACAAAAAAAAGCCCCGGACTTTGCCGGGGCTCGGGAAGGACACCCGCTGAGAGGAAACCACGGATGCCGAGGAGACCTGCGTACAGCGATGCCGCCGGCCGCTGGGGCCGGCGGGTAGATCAATTACTGCTTCTTGGCGCCGTTGGCCGCAGCAGCGGTGAACTGGTTCACGGCAGCGTTCACGTTGGCTTCGAAGGTTTCAGCAGCAGCCTTGGCGCTCTTGGTGAACTGCTCGTAGCCGGCGTTGGCGTTGTTCAGGGCGGACTTGAACAGGGCCACGGCGCTTTCGCTGCCGGCTGGGGCGTTCTTGCTCACTTCGTCAACCAGGGAGATCACCTTGCGGTTGGTCTCGGCGATCTGGCTTTCGGCGGCCTTGCTGAATTCAGCGCCGGTGCCGGTTGCGATCGATGCCAGGTGACGGCCGTAAGCGATGGCTTTCTCTGCAACTGGCTGGGCCTGGGCAGCGGTCAGCGTGAAGAACTCTTGCGGGTCCTTGGCAGCCAGCAGCTGCTTGGTAGCGACCGACGATTCTTCCAGCGATGCCTTGGCAGCGGTGATGTTCAGATCGACGAACTTCTCAACGCCTTCGAAGGCTTTGTTGGTCAGCGAAGAAAAGAGTGCGAATTGGCTTTCGAAGTTTGCCTTGGTGGCATTAGAAAACTGCTCAGGAATCGCAAACATTTGACTCTCCAAATAAGTGAATTAGTCGTTGGAACTTGATGTTTCTGCAACGGAAAACAACGCATTGTGCAACGCAACAAAGGCGATTATCCGGGTTCGGGAATCAAAGTCAAGCAGTTTTTGTGCATTGCACAAAGTAACCAACTTCCTGTTGGTAAAGGGTTTCTGGCCAGAAAAGTCATAATTATTGCTGCCCAGCAGGGCATTTGGCCTCGGTGCTAGAATCGCCGGATGCGCTCCCTCTTTTCTCCTATCCCCTTATTCTTCGTTTTCCTCTGGAGTACCGGGTTTATTGTGGCCCGCTATGGCCTGCCTTATGCGCCTCCTCTGACCTTCCTGCTGCTGCGCTTCCTGGGTGTGTTGGCGATCCTGGCGCCGGCCGTGTTGGTGCTGCGCGCGCCGTGGCCGAAAGGGAAGGTTGGCCATGTGGCGGCCGCCGGCCTGTTGCTGCAGGCCGGCTACCTGAGTGGAGTCTGGTGCGCCATCAAACTCGGCATGCCGGCCGGGCTGTCAGCCCTCATCGTGGGCATGCAACCTATCCTGACGGCTTTTGCTGCACCGTTGATTGGTGAGCGGGTGCGTCCGCGCCAATGGCTTGGACTGGCATTCGGACTGGGCGGGGTGGCCCTGGTCGTTTACGCGAAGATCACGCTGGTTGGACTCAGTTGGCAGGCGATTGCATTGGCTGTCTTCGCCTTGTTGTCGATTACGGCCGGTACGCTCTATCAAAAGCACTTTTGTCCCAAGTTCGACCTGCGCACTGGCACCGTGATCCAGTTCGCCACTTCGTTTGCCGCGGTCCTGCCTTTTGCCTGGCTGCTGGAAGACATGGATTCGATTCGGTGGACGCCGCAATTCCTTGGCGCCTGGGCCTGGTCCGTGCTCGCCCTGTCCATCGGTGCGATCTTCCTCCTGTTTGCGCTGATCCGCCGCAGCGACGCGACCCAGGTCACAAGCCTGCTCTATTTGACACCGCCCACCACGGCCATCATGGCCTGGGCCATGTTCGGCGAAGTCCTGAACTGGATGGGCGTTGCCGGTATGGCGCTCGCAGTGATTGGAGTAATATTTGTGGTTAAGCAACCCAGATAGGCGACAATCATGATCAGCTCCCCAGCACAGCAGGCCGTCGACGCGGCCATCACCTCGCGCCGTTCGATCCGCGCATTCCTGCCAACCCCGGTGCCGCGCGAAGATATCGAAGCCATCCTGGAAGTGGCTGCACGCGCACCGTCCGGCACCAATACCCAGCCCTGGCAAGTCTATGTGTTGACTGGCGCCATGAAGGAAGCCCTGTCCGCCAAGATCCTGGCCGCCTATGCCGACCCCGAGCAGAACAAGCTGCACAGCGAGGAATATGCGTACTACCCGCGCGAATGGGTCTCGCCCTACATCGACCGCCGCCGCAAGGTAGGCTGGGACCTTTACGCGCTGCTTGGCCTGACGCGGGAGAACAAGACCGGCATGGCCGCCCAGCATGGCCGCAATTTCGAGTTCTTCGATGCGCCGGTTGGCATGATCTTTACCATCGACCGCATCATGGAACAAGGGTCCTGGCTCGATTATGGAATGTTTTTGCAAAATATCATGGTGGCCGCGCGCGGCCGCGGACTCGATACCTGCCCGCAAGCGGCTTTCACCCAGTACCACCGCATCATCAGCGAGGTGCTGGGCCTGCCGGCCAGCGAAACTGTTGTATGCGGGATGTCGCTTGGTTTTGCAGATAGTGGCAAAATTGAAAACACGTTGGTTACCGAGCGCGAGCCGATTGCCAAATTTGTTAAATTTATGGAGTGAACAAGCTTTCGTTGTAGCCCCGCATCACTATGGGAAATGTGTATTGTGGGGCTGAAAACATTGGTGAAGAAAAGTCCGATTTTGCTTGCGCAGTAAACTGATTTTGCTACACTGCAACTAGCGATTCTGCTGTTTCACACCGGGGAATGACGAATGAACAAACTTGCTATCAGCGTGCTTGTGTCCTTGCTTTGCGCATCGGCTTCAATGGGATCTGCACAAGCGGCCGTCAAGAAAGCTGGTACCCGTTACGCTGCCCCGGCGACGAAATCCCAAATGGTCAAGCGCAGCGTCATTGTGCGTGGCCGTAACAAGATCGTTTACCAGCGCGTGACCAAAGTGCCCGACGTCAGCCGTCCGACCATGGGCGACCTGGCGGGCCTGAACCTGACGCGTGATCCGCTGGACCTGAAATCGAACGTGGCCCTGGTCCTGGACCAGGCCAACTCTGAAGTCCTGTTTGAAAAGAACGCCGGCGTGGCTTTGCCGATCGCCTCGATCACCAAGATGATGACCGGCCTGGTGGTGGTGGAAGCCAACCAGGACCTGGATGAAGAGCTGACCGTGACCGACGAAGACGTCGACCGCGAGAAATTCAGCTCGTCCCGCCTGAAAGTGGGCGACCGCCTGACCCGCCGCAATATGCTGCACATCGCGCTGATGAGTTCGGAAAACCGCGCTGCCTCCGCCCTGGGGCGCAACTATCCGGGCGGCTTGCCTGCTTTCGTGCAGGCGATGAATGAAAAGGCGCAGTCGCTGGGCATGAACGACACCCATTATGTCGATTCCAGCGGCCTGTCCAAGATGAATGTGGCCAGCGCACGCGACCTGGCCAAGCTGGTGCAGGCTGCATACGAACACCCGATCCTGCGCGAATTCTCGACCGACCCGAAAGCCGTGGTGGAAAACAGCGGCCGTCCGGTAACCTTTGGCACCACCAACCGCTTGGTAGCGCCGAACTCGGGCTGGGAAATCGGCTTGCAGAAAACCGGCTTCATCAACGAAGCCGGCCGTTGCATGATCATGCAGGCCATGATTGAAGGCCGCGCCGTCATCATGGTGCTGCTGGATGCCAAGGGCACCGCAGCACGTGTGGCCGACGCCACCCGCATGAAGAAGTGGTTGGCCGCGCTCAAGCCAACCTTCGGTGAAAACGTCAGCGGCGCCAGCACCAGCGCCCAGTCTTACTCGGGTATGTAACCCAGGGTTGCGGAGATCTGGTTGGCGGTATTGACCAGGTCTTCCAGCCAATCATCCTGCAGCCGGTCCGCCGGCGCAGAAATCGACAAGCCTGCTACCAGTTTGCCGGAATCGTCGCGGATGCCGGCCGCCATGCAGCGCACGCCCAGTTCCAGTTCCTCATTGTCACGTGCATAGCCGCGTGCACGCACCAGGCTCAGTTCGCGCTCGAGGCGGGCCAGGTCGGTAATCGAATTCTTGTTGTGGCCGGCCAGCCCGGTGCGGGTGGCATAGGCACGGATCGCCTTTGGCTCGTCCACCGACAGGAACAGCTTGCCGGTCGACGTCAGGTGCAGCGGGCCGCGAGCGCCGATGGCGCGTACCACCTGCATGCCCGAGCGTTCGGAGTAGGCACGGTCGATGTAGACGATCTCGTCACCCTGGCGTACAGACAGGTTGATGGTCTGCTGTGTTTTCTTGTGCAGGGCACGCATCGAATCGAGCGCAGCTTCGCGCACCGACAGGCGGCTCTTCACCACATTTCCGAGTTCCAGCAGGCGCATGCCGAGGCGGTAGGTGCCGGGCTCGACACGGTCGACAAAGCGGGTCACCACCAGGTCGTTCAGGATACGGTGGGCGGTGGAAGGGTGCAGGCCGGAGACCTTGGAAAGCTCCTTCAGGCTGACCGGATCGGGGTATTTCGCCAGGGCGTCAAGCAGGGCCGTCATGCGGTCGATCACCTGGATGGTCGTTTTCGGCTCCTGCGGGGGCAGGGTTTCGCTTTTCATGATGTGGTTGGTGCAGTGCGGTATAAGCAGACTTATTTATACCATGATGTGAAAAAAATGGGAATTCTGTCGCTATAATCCGTGTCCATGGAACCTACTAGTGAATTTAAAAGCAAGAGCGGCCTGAAACGCATTTTTTCGGCCTTTTTTTACTCCCTCGAAGGCCTGCAGACCGCCATCCGCTCTGAACACGCCTTCCGCCAGGAACTCTTCGTTTTCGTGGTCGGCACCATTGCTGCCCTGTTGTTGCCTGTTTCTGCCTTCCAAAAACTGGTGTTGATTGGCAGCATGGTCATCGTGCTGATCGTCGAGCTCATCAATTCTGCGATTGAAGCCGTGGTGGACCGCGTTTCGCTGGAACGCCACCCCTTGTCCAAGAATGCCAAGGACTTTGGCAGCGCCGCCGTGCTGCTGGCTTGCCTGCTGTCGGGCGCAACCTGGCTGGTGGTGCTGGTCAATCGCTTCTATTAATTACTTTCCGGTATAACGAACGAAGAAAACATTCGTTCGCATTTATATAAGGGGCAGTTAATCTGGCATCTCCAAACACAAAAGGGGAAACCAGATGCTGTCCAGGAAACTGATTGCCGCCGCCTTGTTCGCCACTGCCGCAGTGGCGCAGGCAGCCGACGTGAGCTTGCTCAACGTCTCCTACGACCCAACCCGCGAACTGTACCAGGACGTCAACACCGCCTTCGCGAAGGAATGGAAAGCCAAGACCGGCGACAACGTGAAGATCAAGCAGTCGCACGGCGGCTCGGGCAAGCAGGCACGCGCCGTGATCGACGGCCTGGAAGCCGATGTGGTCACCCTTGGCCTGGCCTACGACATCGACGCGATCGCCGAAAGGGGCCTGGTGAACAAGGACTGGCAGAAGCGCCTGGCCCATAACGCCACCCCCTACAGCTCCACCATCGTTTTCCTGGTCCGCAAGGGCAACCCCAAAGGCATCAAGGACTGGAACGACCTGGTCAAGCCTGGCGTGGCAGTGATCACCCCGAATCCCAAGACTTCCGGCGGCGCCCGCTGGAACCACCTGGCCGCTTACGGCTACGCCTTGCGCCAGCCTGGCGGCAGCGATGCCACGGCCCGCGAATTCCTGAAAAAACTGTACAAGAACGTACCCGTGCTCGATTCCGGCGCGCGTGGCGCCACCACCACCTTTGTGGAGCGCGGCATCGGCGACGTGCTGATCGCCTGGGAAAACGAAGCCCTGCTGGCGATCAAGGAACTTGGTCCGGACAAGGTGGAAATCGTGGCGCCTTCGGTGTCGATCCTGGCCGAACCGCCGGTCGCTGTGGTCGATAAAGTGGTCGACAAGCGCGGCACGCGCAAAGTGGCCGAGGCCTACCTGAACTTCCTGTACACCGACCAGGCCCAGGCCATCATCGCCAAGAACTACTACCGCCCGGGCATCGAGAAAGAGGCGAAGAAGTACGCCGCCCAATTTCCGAACGTGAAGCTGTTCAAGATCACCGACGTCGCCGGCGACTGGACCACCGCGCAGAAAACGCACTTTGCCGACGGCGGCGTGTTCGACCAGATCTACCAGCCAGGCGCCAAGGTCGCCGGCCAATAACACGCAACGGAGGGCCGCATGGCGATCCAACAACTGAACCAATTCCGCGTCCTGGTCGCGCCAGGCCTGCATAACAGCGGGCCCGATCACTGGCAATCCCGCTGGCAGCGCCTGTACCCGCGCTTCCAGCGGGTAGAGCAGAAGCGCTGGAGCGATCCGGTCCTGCTGCGCTGGGCCGACCGCCTGGATGAAGTACTGGACGAGGACCGCCGCCCGACCCTGATCGTTGCACACAGTTTCGGCTGCCTTACCACCGCATTGAGCCTGTCGCGTTCAACCTCCCCCCACGTGGCGGGCGTCTTGCTGGTGGGGCCTGCCGATCCCGACAAGTTCCAGGTCAGCTCCTTGCTGCCGCACGGCGAACTGCCTTGCCCATCGATCATGGTGGCCAGCACCAACGACCCGTGGATGACGGTGGAGAAAGCCGAGACCTGGGCGGAGCGCTGGGGCAGCGACTTCGTCAACGCCGGAGCGCTGGGGCATATCAACGCTGAATCGGGCTTGGGCGACTGGCGGTTTGGCCAGCGCCTGCTGCAAGTCCTGGCGCAGCGCGCATCGAATTTAACAACGGAGAAGAAGAATGAGTTTACGCCTTGGCGATACCGCACCGGACTTCGAACAGGATTCCAGCATTGGCAGCATCAGGTTTCATGAATGGGCAGGCGATTCCTGGGTCGTCCTGTTCTCGCATCCGGCCGACTTCACGCCGGTCTGCACCACTGAACTGGGCCTGACCGCCAGGCTGAAGCCGGAATTCGACAAGCGCAACGTCAAGGCCGTCGCACTGTCGGTCGACCCGGCCGACAAGCACAAGGAATGGATCAAGGATATCGAGGAGACGCAGCAAACCGTTGTCGGTTTCCCGATCATCGCCGACGCCGACCGCAAGGTGGCCGAGTTGTACGACATGATCCACCCCAACCAGTCGGCCACCGCCACCGTGCGCTCGCTGTTCGTGATCGACCCGGCCAAAAAGGTACGGCTGCAGATCACCTATCCGCTCAGCACTGGCCGCAACTTCGATGAAGTGCTGCGCGTGATCGATGCCCTGCAACTGACGGACGGGTACACCGTCGCCACCCCGGGCAACTGGAAAGATGGCGACGACGTGATCATCCCGCTCACCGTGCAGGATCCGGAAGTGATCAAGCAGAAGTACCCGGCGGGCTACAAGGCCCCGCGTCCTTACTTGCGCATTACGCCGCAACCGAACAAGTAAGTTCGCGAAAGACTAGTGCAAATGCTCTGGAAGGCGCCCTTCGGGGCGCTTTTTTTCCTTCAGCATTTCGCGCAGCGCCGCGATTTCATTGCGCGCGCTGACGATGCATTGCGGGTTGTTCTTGCCGCCTGGCGGGGCGAATTCGACAGCCGCCAGGATGCTGGCCTGGATGGCGGACAGTTTGTCGAAGGCTGCCAGCGGTAGGCCCGCATCTTCGAAGTCGGCCATCAGGTGCTTGGCGGTGCAGTAGACAGTGGCCTTTTCGAACTTGGTATAGGCCTGCAAGGCCATTTCGGTCAGGTCGCACAAACGGTCGGTCAGCAACAGAGCATCAGTCATCACACTTCCTCCCTTGGATCGCTTGGGAACAATGTAGCACTTGGTTGAATACAAGCCAATAGCCTTGCAGCTGTTCCATTCATGCAACGTTGGCAGCTGATTCACTTGTCATAAATGAATTATTTCTTTGTGAGTTCAATTGTGCGAGGTTAGTATTTTTTCGCGGCACCAAATAAAAATCGTTAGAGAGATCGGAATTCCTATGAAACGCACCCTCATCGCCAGTGCTGTTTTACTGGCAACATCGCAAGCTTACGCACAAACCGCCGCTCAACCAGCCGCCGAAGAACAGCAGACCGTGGTCGTGCTGGGCTCGCGCGCAACCGCCAAGACCGCGCTGGATACCGCCGCGCCGGTTGGCCTGATCAACGCCAAGGATTTGCAGACTGCCGGCCCGCTGGAACTGGGCAAGCTGCTGCAGACCCTGGACCCGTCGTTCAACTTCTCCACCACCTTCATCAGCGACGGTACCGACATCATTCGCCCTGCGACCCTGCGCTCGCTCGGCCCTGACCAATTGCTGGTGCTGGTGAACGGCAAGCGCCGCCACCAGCAGGCGCTGGTGAACGTGCAGCAAACCATCGGCCGCGGTTCGGCCGGTACCGACATCAATGCGATTCCGCTGTCGGCCATCCATCACATCGAAGTGCTGCGCGATGGCGCGGCCGCCCAATACGGCTCGGACGCGATCGCCGGCGTGATCAACATCGTGCTGAAGTCGAACGTGAACGAGACCGCCCTCAGCGGCCAGGTCGGCACCACCAAGGAAGGCGACGGCGACATGGTCTCCGGCAGCGTGAACCGCGGCTGGGCGCTGGGCGAAGACGGCGGCTACATCAACCTGTCCCTGGAAGGCCGCAAGCGCGACGAAACCAACCGCGCCGGCCCAGACTCGCTGCGCGTCGATCCACCGCGCGTGACCCAACGCATCGGCGACAGCGACGCCAGGGATGCCTACCTGTGGTGGAACGCGGCGCTGCCGGTCGACAAGGCCAGTGAGTTTTACAGCTTCGGCGGCGTGTCCAAGCGCAAGGGCGATTCGTCCGGCTTCTTCCGCTCCAAAGGCGATGGCCGCAACGTGCCTGCTGTTTATCCGGAAGGCTTCCTGCCGAACATTCGCACCACCGTGAAGGATGCATCGTTCGCCTTCGGCTATCGCCGCGACCTGCCGAACGACTGGAAGGCCGACATCAGCATCAACCACGGCATGAGCGAGCTCGATTTCCACGAGAAGCAGACCATCAACGTCTCCTACTGGTACGAGCCGAAACCGGGCGGCGGCATCTACGCCGAGTCCCCGTTCGAAGCCGACACCGGCAAGCTGAAATTCAACCAGACCACCTTCAACGCCGACGTGAAGGGGCCGGTCAAATTCGGCAGCGAAGAAGTGTTCGTGGCGACCGGCTTCGAATACCGCCGTGACAACTACGAGATTGTCGCAGGCGATCCGGTGTCCTACCAATACGGCCGCACCAACAACCCTGCAATCACCATCCTGAACCAGAATGGCGGCGTAGCGGCTTCCGGCACCCAGGGCTTCCCTGGCTATACCCCGGCCACCGCAGTGGACGAGGGCCGCCACAACATCGCCCTGTTCCTTGACACCGAATACCATCCGGTCAAGGACCTGCTGCTGGGCGCCGCCGTGCGCTACGAGAAGTACTCCGACTTCGGCAACACCGTCACCGGCAAGTTCAGCGCGCGCTGGGACCCGACCAAGCAATTCGGCCTGCGCGGCAGCGTATCGTCCGGCTTCCGCGCGCCAGGCGTGCAGCAGAAGTTCTACAGCTCGGTATCGACCAACCTGAACCAGGCTGGCCAACTGACCGAAACCCTGACCGCGCGCGAGGGCAGCGCTGTGACGACAGCACTGGGCATCAAGCCGCTGAAGGAAGAAACCTCGCGCAACGCCTCGGTGGGCATGGTGCTGCGTCCAGCGTCGAACATGTCGCTGACCGCTGACCTGTACCAGATCAAGATCAAGGATCGCATCGTGTTTTCCAGCGAGATCTCGCCAGAAGCCGGCGGCGGCCCGATCGCCAACGTGCTGAACCCGCTGGGCGTCGGCCAGGCGCAGTTCTTTACCAACGCAGTCGACACCAAGACTCGCGGCCTGGACATTGTTGCCGACCACACCACCAAGTTCACCTCGTCGACGCTCGTGCTGTCCGGCCAGTTAGGCTTCAACAAGACCGAAGTGACCAAACGCCACTCGCCATCCAGCTTGCTGACCGGCGATCAGTTGTTCAACCAGGCGCAGGTGACTTTGATCGAACGTGGCCAGCCCCGCAAGCACCACGTTGTTGCAGCCGACTACACCATCGGCCAATGGAATGTGAATGCCCGCGCCAACTACTACGGCGAAGTGCAGGGCGAAGGTTTCAGCCCGCTGCAAACCTGGGACGCGAAATGGATCGTCGACTCGAGCATTCGTTACAGCTTTAGCAAGAAGACCACCCTGGCCTTCGGCGTCAACAACCTGTTCGACACTTACCCATCCGAATGGACCAATGGCGGCGACTTCCCGAAACTGGGCTTCAAGTACTGCTGGGAAACCTGCCCATTCGGCGTGAATGGCCGGTCGATGTACCTGAAGTTCGATACCGCTTTCTAAGCAAGTTGGTACTTCCCGTTGCAAGCGCCCCCCGGGGCGCTTTTTTTTGAAAGTCGGGGTCAGGTCTGGCAATCCGCCAATCGTTAAAGTATGGTAGTCAGACTTTTACCTTTTTTGTCATAAGCAAATAAGGACTTCGTTGTTGAGATATCATGCGATTGCGCATACCCTAGCGGATCTTGGAAGGATTTCGCATGGATCTGTCGTTCATCGTTTCTGGTTTTGTCGTAGGCCTGCTCGTCGGATTGACCGGCGTTGGCGGCGGTTCGCTCATGACGCCGATCCTGACCTTGATGTTCGGGGTTTCGCCCTCGGTGGCGGTTGGCACTGACCTGGCCTTTGCCTCCATTACCAAGACTGCGGGAACGGCCACCCATCGCCTGCGCGGCACCGTGCGCTGGGATATCGTGCGCCTGCTATGCTATGGCGCCCTGCCAGCCGCCCTGGTGGCCACCTATGGCCTCAAGCATTTCGGCGCGCTCGACAAGCAAATCGGCCATTTGATCCGTTTGTGCATCGCCGGTTCCGTCATGCTGACCGTGCTGGCGATCCTGTTCCGCGGGAAAATGCTGGCATGGATGCTGGCCCACCCGGATCGACAGTTGCAGGGCAGGGCGCTGAGCAGCGCCACTATCATTGCAGGCGCCGTGCTGGGCACCCTGGTCACGATTTCCTCCATCGGCGCAGGTGCCGTTGGCGCCACCCTGCTGGTACTGATGTACCCCCGCCTCACCCCGGCCGAAGTGGCCGGCACCGACATCGCCTACGCCGTGCCGCTGACTGCCATCGCCGCAGCAGGGCATTGGTGGCTCGGTTCCATCGACTGGACTTTGCTGCTGACTTTGCTGGTCGGCTCCGTGCCTGGTATTACCATCGGCTCCTGGTTCGCCAAGTCCGTGCCAGAACGCATCTTGCGCGGCATGCTGGCGACAGTCCTGGTGACTGTTGCCGCCAAACTCGTTGCATGACTGCCGATTTGGCATCTAAGCAAATAAAAAAAGGGTAGTTTGGTTTATAACGCATGAATGCGAACATGCGCTCCTGTTAGTCGAAAATGTAATAAGGGAGCAAGCATGTCAGCAGTTGCGTTGCCGACAAGAACGCCGGCAGGCGAGGTCAAAGCCCGCAAAGCGCCATACCGCGTGATGCCCGGCTTCAACTTGTCGCTTGGTTTCACCATTCTGTACCTGACCCTGATCGTCCTGATCCCGCTATCGGCGATCTTCCTCAAGACTTTCACCATGACCTGGGATGGCTTCTGGACGGCCGTCACCTCGGAACGCGTGGTCGCCTCATACAAGCTGACTTTCGGCGCATCCTTCATCGGCGCCTTGCTGAACGTCTTCTTTGGCGGCATCGTGGCATGGGTGCTGGTGCGCTATCAATTCCCGGGCAAGCGCATTGTCGATGCACTGGTCGACCTGCCTTTCGCGCTGCCGACAGCCGTTGCCGGCATCACCCTGACCGCCTTGTATTCCTCCAACGGCTGGTTCGGCCAATATATCGAAGGCGTCCTGGGCATCAAGGTCGCCTTCACCCCGCTGGGCGTGGTTGTTGCGCTGACCTTTATCGGCCTGCCTTTCGTGGTGCGCACCGTGCAGCCGGTGCTGGAAGACGCTGAACGCGAACTGGAAGAAGCGGCCGCCAGCCTTGGTGCCTCGGCCTTCCAGACCTTCCGCCGCGTGGTATTCCCGACCATCCTGCCATCGCTGCTGACCGGCTTTGCACTGGCCTTTGCCCGCGCCACCGGGGAATTCGGCTCTGTCATTTTCATCGCTGGCAATATGCCGCTGGTGTCAGAGATTACACCGCTGTTCATCATCACCAAGCTGGAACAGTACGACTACGCCGGCGCCACGGCCATCGCCGTGGTCATGCTGGTGGCTTCTTTCCTCATGCTGTTGACGATTAACCTGCTGCAGGCATGGTCTCGCGGGAGGAACGCCAAATGAGCGCATCGGTAACGCCAATCCGCCGCGGCGAACTGCCGCAACGCCATGACGTGCTGGAACCGCGCTGGGTGCGCTACGCGCTGATCACCGTGGCGCTGACGTTCCTGACCCTGTTCCTGTTCGTGCCGCTGGTGGCAGTATTCACCGAAGCGCTGAAAAAGGGCTGGGACGTGTATGCCAGCGCCATCCTGGAAGACGACTCGATTGCCGCCATCAAGCTCACGCTGTTGACGGCCGCAATTGCGGTGCCGTTCAACCTGGTGTTCGGCGTGGCAGCTTCCTGGGCCATCACCAAGTTCGAATTCCGCGGCAAGAGCCTGTTGCTGACGCTGATCGACCTGCCGTTCTCGGTGTCGCCAGTGATTTCGGGCCTGATCTACGTGCTGCTGTTCGGTGCCCAGGGCTGGTTCGGACCATGGCTGGCGGAGCACGACATCAAGATCCTGTTCGCCGTGCCGGGCATCGTGCTGGCGACCGTGTTCATCACCTTCCCATTCGTGGCGCGCGAACTGATTCCGCTGATGCAGGCCCAGGGCAGCGAGGAGGAAGAAGCGGCCGTGGTGCTGGGCGCAAACGGCTGGCAGACCTTCTTCCGCGTGACCCTGCCGAACATCAAGTGGGGCCTGCTGTATGGCGTGATCCTGTGTAATGCGCGAGCCATGGGCGAATTCGGCGCGGTGTCGGTGGTGTCGGGCCATATCCGCGGCGAAACCAACACCATGCCGCTGCAGGTCGAGATCCTCTACAACGAATACAACTTTGCCGCCGCCTTTGCCGTGGCCTCGCTGCTGGCATTGCTGGCGCTGGTCACCCTTGCAGTGAAAACCTTTATCGAATGGCGCCTGCACGAAAATTACGGCGACGACGCCAAGGAGCATTGATATGACGATCGCAGTCAAGAACATCAACAAGCGTTTCGGCGACTTCGTCGCACTGGACAATGTATCGCTCGACTTCCCGCAAGGCGAGCTGACCGCGCTGCTCGGCCCATCGGGCTGCGGCAAGACCACGCTGCTGCGCTGCATCGCCGGCCTGGAACACCCGGACTCGGGCCAGGTGCTGCTTGACGGCTCGGACGCGTCCGACCGCCACGTGCGCGAGCGCCAGGTAGGCTTCGTGTTCCAGCACTACGCGCTGTTCAAGCACATGACCGTCTTCGAAAACGTGGCCTTCGGCCTGCGCGTCAAGCCGCGCAAGGAACGTCCATCGGAAGAGCAGATCCGCCGCAAGGTGAAAGAGCTGCTGGAGCTGGTGCAGCTGGATTGGCTGGCCGACCGTTACCCGCCGCAGCTCTCCGGCGGCCAACGCCAGCGTATCGCCCTGGCCCGCGCGCTGGCCGTTGAACCGCGCGTGCTGCTGCTCGACGAACCGTTTGGCGCGCTGGATGCCAAGGTGCGCAAGGAACTGCGCCGCTGGCTGCGCCGCCTGCATGATGAACTGCACGTGACGTCGATCTTCGTGACCCACGACCAGGAAGAAGCGCTGGAAGTGGCCGACCGCGTGGTGCTGATGAACAAAGGCCACGTCGAGCAACTGGGTTCGCCGGACGAGGTGTACAACCATCCTGCGTCGCCGTTCGTGTACGGCTTCCTCGGCAACGTCAACGTCTTCCACGGCCGCGTGCATGAAGGCGTGCTGGCCAGCGACGGCGTCGAATTCGACGTGGAAGGCCACGGCAGCGGCAAGGGCACGGCGTACATTCGCCCGCACGACCTGGAGGTCGAACGCTATGTGCCGGGGGCGGAGGGCATCGTGGTCAAGCTGCGCCGCGCACACGCCATCGGCCCATTGGCCCAGCTCGACCTGGAGCGCGCCGACAATGCCCAGATCATCGAAGCCACGATCTCCAATGAACGCTATATCCAGCTTAACCTGAAAGACGGCGAAACCCTGGTGGTGCGGCCCAAGCGCCTGCGCGTCTTTGTCGATGAAGGGGCACATGCATGAACTTCCAGCAATTACGCTCCGTGCGTGAAGCGGCTCGCCGCAACTACAACCTGACCGAAGTGGCCAATGCGCTGTTTACGTCCCAGCCGGGCGTGAGCCGCCAGATCCGCGAACTGGAAGATGAACTGGGCGTCATCATCTTCGAACGCAACGGCAAGCGCCTGACCGGCCTGACCGAGCCTGGCAAAGGCATCCTGAAGATCGTCGACCGCCTGCTGGTGGAAGCGGAAAACCTGCAGCAGGCCAGCCTGGAATTCACCGGCCAGAAAAGCGGCACGCTGACCATTGCGGCGACGCACACCCAGGCACGCTATGCTTTGCCGAAGGCGGTGTCGCATTTCCGCAATGCGTTCCCGGACGTGCGCATCGCCTTGCAGCAAAGCGCGCCGGACCATATCGCCGAATGGGTCCTGTCGGGCAAGGCCGATATCGGCATTGCCACTGAAGGCCTGTCGCAATTCCCCGACCTGGTGTCCTTCCCATGCTACCGCTGGAGCCACCTGGTGGTGGTGCCCGATGGCCACCCGCTGCTGACACGTTCGCCGATCCGCCTGGAAGACCTGGCCGAATACCCACTGATCACCTACGACGTCGGCTTCACCGGCCGTGGCCACATCGATGCCGCCTTCGACAAGGCCGGCGTGCGTCCCGACATCGTGCTGACCGCAATGGATTCAGACGTCATCAAGCAATATGTAGCGCTTGGCCTGGGCGTTGGGCTGGTGGCCTCCATGGCGTTTGACCATGGCCGCGACAAGGGCCTGCGCGCCATTGAGGCATCGCACCTGTTCGCAGCGAATACCACCCGGCTGGCGGTGCGCAAAGGGGCTTACCTGCGTACCTACGCTTATGAATTCATTTCGCAGTTTGCCCCTGATTTGACGCGCGCCGAGATCGAACAGGCCATGCTGGGCTGCGAGGCCTAGAATTCCTCCCAGCCGTCGGCCGTCCCATTGGCCGCGACGGCGCCACGCTTCAGCTTTGCCGGAGCAGCAGGGAGGGCGGCTGCACGCGGCTTGAGCTGGGTGACCACGGCACTGCGGCGGGCCGGCATCGCTTCCTGCACCGATGCGGCGAGGCGGAACACGCTGACGGCCTGCGACAATGACGCAGCCTGCTCCTGCAAGGCGCCTGCTGCTGCGGCAGCTTGCTCCACCAATGCGGCATTTTGCTGGGTGGCGCTGTCCATCTGCACCACGGCCGCATTGATCTGCTGCAGGCCCGAACTCTGTTCGCCGCTGGCAGCCGAGATTTCACCGATGATGTCGGTCACCTGCTGAACGCTGTTGACCACTTCGCCCATGGTGGCGCCGGCCTGGTCGACCAGCCGGCTGCCTTCCTCGACCTGGGCCACCGAGTTGTCGATCAGCTGCTTGATCTCCTTGGCCGCATTGCCGGCGCGCTGCGCCAGGTTGCGCACTTCCGACGCAACGACGGCAAAGCCGCGGCCCTGTTCGCCGGCACGCGCCGCTTCCACGGCCGCATTCAGCGCCAGGATATTGGTCTGGAAAGCGATGCCGTCGATGACCGAAATGATTTCCACGATCTTGTAGGCCGACTCGTTGATGGCGCTCATCTTGTCGACCACCTGTGCTACCACCGCGCCGCCGCGCCGGGCCACTTCCGAGGCGTTCCCCGCAAGCTGGTTGGCCTGCCTTGCATTGTCGGCGTTCTGGCGCACGGTGGAAGTCAGTTCTTCCATCGACGAGGCGGTTTCCTCCAGCGAGCCGGCTTGCTGCTCGGTGCGCGCCGACAGGTCCATATTGCCGGTGGCGATTTCCGACGAGGCGGTGGAGATGGAATCGGTGGCGCTGCGCACGTTGCCGACGATGCCAACCAGGCTATTGTTCATTTCACGCAAGGCCGCCAGCAGCTTGCCGGTTTCGTCCTGCGAAGTGACGTCGATTTGCTGCGTCAGGTCGCCGGCCGCCACGCTTTCGGCGATGCGCACCGCACGGCCCAGTGGGGCGGTAATGCTGCGCACCAGCCACCAGCCAATGCCGGTCGCCAGCGCCAGGCCGCCGGCGAGCATGCCAATGACCACCAGGCGGAAGCTTGCGTAGCTGGCCTGCGAGGACTCGTAGACCTGTTTGCCGACATCCATCTGCAATTGCACGAGATGGTTGATCAGGTCGCGCACCGGCAGGAAGCTCTCTTTCATGCGGCCGTGCATCTGCGCCTTCATCTTTTCCATATCGCCGGCACGCCCGGCTTCCAGGGCCGGATTCATCCCCTCCTGGAGGAAGCTTGCATGGGCCGCGGCAAAGCGTTCCGCCAGCGATTTTTCTTCATCCGTCATCTTGGTGGCGGCGTAGGCTTTCCAGGTACTGTCGGTTTTGGCCAGGCCTTCTTCGACAGTCTTGACCATTTCCGGCAACGCTGCCGGACCGACGGTGAGGGCGTCGGACATGGCCAGCTGGTTGCGGTTAATCGTGCGGATGACTTCCTGTAACTGGCCCAGCGCGACGAGCCGGTCTTCATAGACGGTCTGCAGCGATGCATTCGTGTTGGCGAGGCTGGCGATGCCGGCAATGCCGATCACCGTCATCATGACCGACAGGATGGCCAGGACCGCTACCAGGCGGGCTTTGATTGTAAGGTTGTTCAGCATGTACGGCTCCGGCCCGCGCAGGTGCGCCGGCATTGTAGGGGGGAGTTCAACATGCCGCGTGGGCGAGGCGGCGGGCTTCGGGGGTGTTTGGGCCGGCCATGCGGCACCCCGGAACCCGATGCTAACAACAAGGTTCCCGCTAGGCAAGTGAGATTTGGTGAGAATGTGGCGTATTCGCCGCCGCCGGAGCGCGCACCGCGCCGTTCGAATGTCGGCTTGCCAATGACGCTTCCCCGACAAGACGGAAAGCACAGGCAGCTTCCGACAGCACGGCGGACTGCCGCTGCATGGCAGCTGCAACGCCGGCTGCCTGCTCGACCAGCGCAGCATTGCGCTGCGTGTCCGCATCAATCTGGATGAGCGCCCCATTGAGCTGGTCGATGCCAACGCTTTGCTCATGGCTGGCCGCGGTGATCTCGTTAATGGTGTCGCCAACCTGGTGCACGGCCTGCACGACCTCGCCCATGATGGCATGCGCCGCTGCCACGGCGGCATCCAGTTCAAGCAGGCCGGCCTGCAGTGGAGCGCACTCCGCGGCGCCGCTGACCTCTTCCAGGCCGCGCGACGCCTGCCTGATCGCCTCCATTTTGCCAAACACCAGGAACACTGCCGCCCCGCCGCGCGTCGTGGCATGCGACGCGCGCTGTGCCAGATGATTCGCCTGCCGGGCATTGTCGGCATGCTGGCGCACGATGCTGGCCAGCTCCTCCATCGACGCCGCGGTTTCCTCCAGTGATTTCGCCTGGGACGCGGTCCGTTGCGAGAGATGCAGGCTGCCGCAGGCAACCTGGCCTGAGGCAGCAGCGATGTCCTGCGCAGACTGGCGCACGTGGCCGGCCATGGCAGCGAGGTTCGCGTTCATTTCCTTTAGCGCGGCGAGGAGCTTGCCAGTTTCGTCATGCGTGCGAACCTCGATCTGTTGCGTCAGGTCGCCCCGGGCAACGGCTTGCGCGATCGCCACAGCGCGGTTCAAGGGAACGGTAATGCTGCGCACCAGCCACCGGCCTACGACTGCGACCAACACGAAGCCTGCTGCCAAAAGGGCAGTCACCAGCGTGCGCTGCCTGGCGTAGTTTGCCGCGGACATTGCATATTGGACCCTGCCATGCTCCAGCTGGTAGGCGATCAGCTTGTCCATCTCGATCCGGATCTTTGGAAACATATGTTCTATAGGCCCGTTCACCAATGCACGCATGGTCTCGATATCGCCGGCTTTTCCGGCCACCAGGGCAGGGGCCAGGGCATCGAGCATGAAATGCTTGCGCGCCGCGTCGAATCGTTCGGCGATTTCCTTTTCTTCTTCGGAGGCGAAGGATGCGCTGTACTGCTGCCACAGGCGGCTGGTGGCATCGCGATCCTGTTCGATCTGCTCGATCGCCGCCGGCAAGGCAGCGGGGGCCGAATTCGCAGCGCGGTGAAGCGCGAGCTGGTTGCGCAGCATGATGCGCATCATGTTGTCGAGATGGCCAAGTGACATCAACCGTTCTTCATACACGGTGCGCAAGGCGTCGTGGTTTCTGCCAAGGCCGGCCAGGCCGGCGCCCCCAACGGCAAGCAGCAGGATGGACAACATGGAAAGGACGGCAACAAGCCGCGCCCTGATGGTCAGGTTCTTGAACATGTCGATTTCTTATTGGGGAGTTTGACAAGGCCGCAGGGAGGGGGCGGCAAAGAATCAGGGACGGCATGGCCTGCGGGCGCAGGCAACCTGAATGGGGAATAGTATCAACAACATTCCCGCGCAGCAAATGAATTCATGGTCAGGAAAAGGCCTGACCTTGCGGTTACTGGCCCGGGTTGGGCAGCCTGGCGTGGATTGCGTCGACTGCCGCCACGACCTCCGGCGACAGCCGCACGTCGAAGGCATCGATGTTTTCCTTGAGCTGCGCCAGCGTGGTGGCGCCGATAATGGTCGAGGCGACGAACCAGCGCGAGTAGCACCATGCCAACGCAAGCCGGGCTGGCGTCATGTCGTTGTCGCGCGCCAGTTTTGCGTACTGCGCAACCGCCTCCAGCACGCCTGGACGCAGGTAGCGCGGGCTCCAGGTCGGCGGGAAGATCGTCAGGCGGCCGTGCGCCTTCGGGTCGTCGTGGTATTTTGCCGTGAGCTGGCCGAATGCCAGCGGGCTATATGCCATCAGGCTTACTTGCTCGCGGAAGCAAGTCTCGGTGAGGAAGCTGGTTTCGACATGGCGCGCCGTCAGGTTGTACAGGTTCTGGATAGTGGCAATGCGCGGCAAGCCCTTCATCTCGGCTTGCTTGACGAATTCGGATACGCCCCAACTGCTTTCGTTCGACACGCCGATATGGCGGATCTTGCCTTCCTTGATCAAGTCGCCCAGCACTGCCAGCGTTTCTTCGACGGCGATGCTGTGGCGCTCTTTTTCAGGATCGAACTGGCTGGCGCCGAAGATCGGCACATTCCGGCTTGGCCAGTGCAGCTGGTACAGGTCGATGCAGTCCGTCTGCAGGCGCTGCAGGCTGGTCTCCACGGCAGCGCGGATATTGGACGCGTTGTGGTTGCTCTTGCCCTTGCGGATCCAGTGCATGTAAGGGTTGGGGCCTGCAATCTTGGTCGCCAGCACCACGCTGGCGCGGCGGCCGGACTTTTTCAGCCAGCTGCCGATGAAACGTTCGGTATCGCCCTGGGTCGCGGCGGACGGCATGACCGGATACAGTTCCGCCGTATCGATGAAATTGATGCCGCGCTCCAGAGCATAATCTAGCTGGGCGTGCGCGTCCGCTTCCGTGTTCTGCTGGCCGAAAGTCATCGTGCCCAGGCAGATCTTGCTGACTTTCAGGTCGCTGCGTCCAAGGGCGATTTTTTCCATGTTCAGGCTCGCAAGGCGTCCGCGCAATCGCGTACCAGCGCCGGGCCGGCGTAGATCAGGCCGGAGTAGAGCTGTACCAGTTGCGCGCCGGCTTCGATCTTGGCCCTGGCGTCCTTGCCCTGCATGATGCCGCCCACGCCGATGATCGGCAGCGCATCGCCCAGTTCCGCTTTCAGCAGGCGGATCACGTTGTTGGACAGTTCGAATACCGGTGCACCGGACAGGCCGCCGGCTTCAGCGCCGTGCTGCATGCCTTCCACCGCAGTGCGGCTCAGGGTGGTATTGGTGGCGATCACGCCGTCGATCTTGTGGCGCAGCAGCGCGTCGGCGATATTCTTAACCTGGTCGCCATCCATGTCGGGCGCGATCTTCAGGGTCATCGGCACGTAGCGCTTGTGCTGGTCGGCCAGGCGCAGTTGCGCTTGCTTCAGCTGCGACAGCAGGCCGTCGACTTCCGACGCGCCCTGGAGCTGGCGCAGGTTCTTGGTATTCGGCGAGGAGATGTTGACGGTGACGTAGCTGGCGTAGGGATAGACTTTGTCCAGGCAATGCAGGTAGTCGTCGACCGCGCGCTCGATCGGCGTATCGGCATTCTTGCCGATGTTCAGGCCCAGCACGCCCTCGCGGTTCTGGTAGAAGCGCGACGACTGCACATTGGCCACGAAAGCATCGACTCCCCCATTATTGAAGCCCATGCGATTGATGATGCCTTGCGCCGCAGGAATGCGGAACATGCGCGGCTTCGGGTTGCCCGGCTGGGCGCGCGGAGTCACGGTGCCCACTTCAATGGAACCGAAGCCGAGGTCGGCCAGCGCGTCGATGAAGGCGCCATCCTTGTCCAGGCCAGCGGCCAGGCCGACCGGGTTGCGGAAGGTCAGGCCCATGACGGTGCGCGGATCGTCTTTCGGACGGCGCACCATGGCGCGGGTCAGGCCCAGTGCGGACAGGCGCTTGAGTGCCGGCAGGGTGAAATGGTGGGCGGATTCCGCGTCCATCGAGAACAGGATGGGGCGGGCGAGGGAGTACAGGAATTTGTCGGACATTGTGGGCAGCTTTGGTGTATTTTTGTAGCATTTTACACTGCGCTCCCTGGAGGACCTTCCGTGATCAAGCCTGGACTTGCCTTGCTGGCCTGCCTTTCCCTGCCCGTCGTTGCCGCCGAAAACCCGCTCTCCGCCGCCATTGCGCGCGACTACAAAGCCAGCCTGGAGCCCCTGTTCAACCACTTGCACGCCAATCCAGAGCTGTCCTATATGGAAGTGCAGACGGCCGCGCGCATGGCCAGGGAATTGCGTGCAACAGGCTTCGAGGTGACAGAAGGCGTGGGCAAGACCGGCCTGGTGGCCATACTGCGCAACGGCAAAGGCCCGACCGTGATGGTGCGCGCGGACATGGATGCGCTGCCCGTGGAAGAGAAATCGGATGCGCCGAACGCCTCCAAGGTGAAGGTCAAGGATTCGAGCGGCAACCTGGTACCGGTAATGCATGCCTGCGGCCACGACGTGCACATGACCAGCCTGGTCGGCACGGCCCACCAGATGGCGGCGCACAAGGGCGAGTGGAAAGGCACCTTGATGCTGGTCGGCCAGCCGGCCGAAGAACGCACCGGCGGCGCGCTGGACATGATGGCCGACGGCATCTACAAACGCTTTGGCAAACCGGATTACGCGCTGTCGCTGCACGTGGGCGCCGACATCGAAGCCGGCAAGATCGAGGCCAGCGAGGCGCCGTTTTCCGGCGCCGACCTGATGGAGATCGTGGTGCACGGCATCGGCACGCACGGCGCCAGTCCGCATACAGGCAAGGACCCGGTCGTGATCGCATCGCAGATCGTGCTGGCGCTGCAAACCGTGGTCACACGCGACATCGCCCCGCGTGAAGCGGCCCTGATCACCGTCGGCTCTTTCCACGCCGGCACCAAGGGCAATGTGATCAGCGATACGGCGCGCCTGGAGCTGACCGTGCGCTCGGAAAGCGACGAGACGCGCGCCAGGCTGCTGGAGGGAATCAAGCGCGTGGCCGAGAACACCGCGCGGGCTGCAGGCGTACCGGAAGACAAGCTGCCGGAAATCCGCCACACCGACCGGCCCGTGCCGCCAACCCTGAACGACAAAGCGATGCTGCAGCGCTTGCGTACCGTATGGTCCAGCAAACTGGGTGAGGGCATTTTCGACAAGGGCTACCAGCGCGGCAGCATGGTGGGCGAGGACTACGCCCACTTCATTTACGGCCAGGGCATCCCGAGCGTGTATTTCATGGTGGGCGGCACGCCGGCCGCGCAGGTGGAAGCGGCACGCGCCGGCAAAGGCACGATTGCCTACAACCATAGCCCGCTGTTCCGCGCCGATGCGGAAAAGTCGATCCAGACCGGCGTGTTGGCAACTACGGTTGCGCTGCTGGATTTGATGAAGATGTGAGCGGTCCCCACACGCCCTTGATGCGGGCTTCCAGGGGCTGGAACTTGATCTTGTAGTTCATCTTCGGGCTGTCTTCGATCCAGTAGCCCAGGTAGACGAAATCGAGCCCCAGCTCGTGCGCCTGCGCGATTTGCCACATCACGTTGTAGGTACCGAACGACGCACCCGGCACGTCAGGGTCGAAGAAGGTGTAGACCGACGACAGGCCATCCGACAGCACGTCGATGATCGACACCATGCGCAGCGTGCCATCGGGCTCGCGGAATTCCACCAGGCGCGTATTGACCCGGCTTTGCAGCAGGAACTGGGCATACTGGTCGCGCGAATCCTGGTCCATGCCGCCGCCCGCGTGGCGGGTGCTCTGGTAGCGCAGATAGAGCTCGTAGTGCTCATCCGAGAAGGACAGGCTGGCAACACCCGCCTCCAGGTTGCCGTGGCGCGCCCAGGCGCGGCGCTGGCCGCGTGTCGGCTTGAAGCCGGCGGCCACGACGCGCACCGGAATGCAAGCCTGGCAGCCGTCGCAATATGGACGATAAGTAAAGATGCCGCTGCGGCGGAAACCGTTCTTCACCAGCTCCGAGTAGACGTCGGCGTTGATCAGGTGCGAGGGCGTTGCCACTTGCGAACGTGCCTGGCGCGCATCAAGGTAGCTGCACGGATAAGGCGCCGTTGTATAAAACTGCAACGTTGCGAAGGGAAGGTCGTTAAGCTGCGTCATGAGTCATATCATAACGCGTCCGCGGCTTAAAACGGTGCGACAGGGCACCAATCGCGTATCTGTGGCATCACAATACTTTTCTGCAAGTGCGCGATGAAGTCCTTGCGCGGGATCGGCCGAGCGCCGAGCGATGCCAGGTGGCCGGTCTCCTGCTGGCAATCGATCAGCTCCACGCCGTGCTGTCGCAAAAAATGCACGAGGTAGGCCAGGGCCACCTTGGAACCGTCGGTGACGCGCGCAAACATCGATTCGCCGTAGAACATGGTGCCGATGGAAACGCCGTAGGCGCCGCCCACCAGTTCGCCGTCAAGCCACAACTCGGAGGAATGGGCGAAGCCCTGCTGGTGCAGGCCGGTGTAGCCGGCGATGATGTCTTCCGAAATCCAGGTGCCGGGGCCGTCGCGGCGTGGTGCGGCGCAGGCGCGCATCACCTGCTCGAAGGCGCTGTCGAAACGCACTTCCCAGCGCTGGCCGTCGCGCGCAATCTTCCTCAGCGTCTTGCGCAGGCTGTCGGAAATCTTGAAGTCGGCGGTGTGCAGCACCATGCGCGGATCGGTGCTCCACCACAGGATGGGCTGGCCCTCGGAAAACCAGGGGAAGATGCCGCGCTGGTAAGCGGCCAGCAGCCGCTTCGGCGACAGATCAGCGCCGGCGGCCAGCAGGCCCGGCGCGTCCGTGGTCAAGGCTTCGGAGACGTCGGGAAAGGGCGTGTTGACGTCGAGCCAGGGAATCATGTGTCGGATGACTGGCGCATCGGCTGGGTAATGTCCTGGGTATGGAAGCCGTAGCTGCCGCTTTCGCGCATTTTGGCGCGGTCGGCAAAGAAGAATTCCAGCGTGGTGCGGATGGTGGGGAAGGCCAGCTCATCCCATGGGATTTCCGCTTCCGTGAACATCTTCACATCCAGGCTTTCTTCGCCCGGCGCAAAATCGAGGTCGCGCAGGGTGGCGAGGTAGAACATGTGCACCTGGTGCACGCGCGGCACGTTGAGCAGGGTGTACAGGCTGCCAAGGTCGATATTGGCGCCGGCTTCTTCTTCGGTTTCGCGCTGGGCTGCCTCGGCGGTGGTTTCATTGTTTTCCATGAAGCCGGCCGGCAGGGTCCAGAATCCGCGGCGCGGCTCGATCGCGCGCTTGCACAGCAAAACTTGCAACTCGCCATCACGCTCCCAGACCGGGACCGTACCGATCACCATTTTGGGATTTTGATAATGGATTGCCGAACAGTTGACGCAAACATAACGCGGCCGGTTGTCGCCGGCCGGCACCATCAACTCAACAGGGTGGGCGCATTCTGAGCAAAATTTCATAGGGTCTACTGTACACCGAACGGCTCGTTGCCGGAATTCAGCGAAATATATTCGAGCTATCGTAAGAAGAAGTGGGATAAATATTGCCTAAATTGGCGAGACGCCCTATAATACTCGCATCAGACGCGGGGTGGAGCAGTCTGGCAGCTCGTCGGGCTCATAACCCGAAGGTCACAGGTTCAAATCCTGTCCCCGCAACCAGAATTCAGAAGAAACCGTCATCAGCAGCTAGCGATGACGGTTTTTTTTCGTCTTTTTACGCCGCTGCGTGGGCCTGGCGCAGGAAATCCAGCACTTCGTCGCTCATCATGCGGCCGGCACGGAGCGCCGGCTCGCTTTCGAGCGCCTCGCGGAAGCGTTCACGCACGCCCGGCGCATTGCCGACCATATCGGTGAACAGTTCAAACCAGCGCTGGGCCAGCGCACGTGCTTCAGGCGCCGATGGCGAGGGATTGGCGGCCATTTGCGCGCGGATTTCGCCGATCAGTGCCGGCCATTCGTGGGCGCGGGTGCGGAAATGCTTGTGCATGGTCTCGATTTCCTCCGGCCGCATATATTTGGCATACAGCGCCAGTTTGCCTTGGCCGCTGGCCGCCGCAATATAGTTGCGCATCTCGAGCGTCACGCCGCTTTGCTTGCGGTATTCCTCTTCGCGCGACCACATATTGTCGAGCCGATGCATGATGTCGACACTGTGGCCGGCCTGGCGGCTGAAGGTCGCCATCCATTTTTCGGCCAGCGCTTGAACCGCAGGATCGGACGGCGGGATGCCCGCCGCCATTTTCTGCCCTACGGCTTCGATCAATTCCGACCACTCTTCGGGCGCGGCTGGGTCGTTGTAGATTGGCAGTTGAGCCAGTTCTTCCTTGGTAAAGTATTTGTCGTACACGGTCATTTGCTCCAGTGTGGTTAGCCAGGTGGCCAGTTCCGGCTCCTCGCCCGCCAGCAATTGCCCGCGCAGGGCCGTCAACTGCTCGCGCAGTTTGGCGGCTTCGGCGATTTGCCGGTCGAGCGAATCGATCTGGCGGGAAATCAGGTCGGGCAGGGAAGAGCCGGGCTTGGCCAGGAAGTGACCGATGTCGGCCAGCGCCATGCCGAAACGGCGCAGCGCCTGCACCTGGTGCAGGCGCGCCACGTCGTCGCGGTTGTAGAGGCGGTAGCCGGCGTCGGAACGTCCCGAAGGCTTGAGCAGGCCGATGCTGTCGTAATGGTGCAGGGTGCGCACGGTCAGGCCGCAACGGCGCGCCAGTTCACCTACTTTCAACATCATCTTCCCGCTCCTTTCTTCGTTACGTTACTGCCATGCTGGAGCCTCACGCTAGGTGAGGGTCAAGCGCTGCGTGCAAAAAGATGATGGTAAGCGATCCATCCCTTATGATGTTGGACATGCAACGTTTGTTTTTACTCATCGCGACCCTGCTGCTTGCCGTCCTGTGGCGCGCCGACAGCGGCCACGTGCCGAATGCCCATCCCGCGCTGGCCATGCTGCCCCTGCAGATGGCCTGGGCCTGGGAGCGGCCGGAAGACCTGCGCTGGCTGCCGGGCGATGCCGGGGTGGCGTTCGTCGCCTCCAGCATCATGCTGCAAGGCGATGAAGCGCTGGTGCGTCCACGCACCGCGCGCCTGTTGATGGAGCCTGCCACGGCGCGCGTGCCGGTGCTGCACGTCGACATGTCGGGACGCGAGCCGCCGGCATTGAACGAAGCGCAGCTACAGGCCATCGTCAAGGAACTGCTGCGCATTGCGCCGGGAGCCAACCGCCAAGTAGTGCAGCTCGATTTTGAAGTGCGGCGCTCGCAGCGTCCCTTCCTGGCCCGCACTGTCGCCGCCATCCGCCGCAGCTTGGCGCCCGACATGGCGCTATCGGTGACGGCGCTGGCGTCCTGGTGCCTCGACGATGCCTGGCTGGCCGAAGGCATGGCTGACGAGGTTGTGCCGATGGCCTTCCGCATGGGACAACAGCAGCACGAGCTTCGCCAGCGCCTGCGCTGGCAAGGATTCACCCAGCCCTATTGCCGCCAGGCCGCCGGCTACGCGACCGATGAACCGCGGCTGCGCCGGCTGGCTCCGCGCAGCTATTATTTTTCCCCTCGTTCCTGGACGGCTGCGCAATGGCAAGCCCTCCATGCACCAACCAAGGTCCGCTCTCCATGAAACGTTTCTCCAGTTTGCGCCAGTTCGCAGCCATGACCGCGCTAGTCGTCCTGCCGCAATATGCTTTCTCCAGCGGCTTCGATGGCTTCACCTACAACCTCTACGCCAATGAACTGATGGTCGCACCGCGCGCGCTGCCCCAATACGCGGCCGGCAACCTTGGCGTGCTGTCGAGCAGCTACTGGCGCGTCTATCTCTACCTTGCTTACCAGGCAGCCAAAGGGCGCGGCCTCACGCCGGCGCAAGTGGCTTCGCTCCATGTGTGGGATTGGCATGTAGGCGAAGGCCACAGGGCCTGGGACTACGTCGGCAACGCGGAGAAGAATGGCAGCGGGGAGTGGTTCAAGGCGCGTACGCCGCTCGCAGTGCAGGCAGGCTTGCCGGCCGAGGTCGAAGTCAGGATCACTGGCAGCGAAGACTGGGGCAGCTATGTGAATTGCCACTCCGATGCCTTCCGCCGCGCCGCCGCGACCGCAAAGGCGCGCGCGCAACTGGGCCCGGGCGGCAAGCCTGACCAGTGGTTCAAAGCATGGCTGGAAGGGCAGGACGCGGTATTTGCCAATTGCGGCTTTACAGGCGGACCATCGAGTCCGGTGCTGCCGCCCGCGATACCGGAGAACGCGCCCGCATGGCTGAAGGCAGACCGCGCGTATCAGGAAGCGGCAGCCAATTTCTATTCGGGCAACCTGGAAGCCGCGCGCCGCCAGTTCCAGGCCGTGGCGCAGGATGCGAACTCGCCCTGGCAGCCGCTGGGCGCCTACCTGGCAGCACGATGCCTGATCCGCATGGCCACGCTGCAAAGGGAGGGGGCAGGAGACAATCGTATCGCCAGGTTCAGGCAGGCACGCGAAGAGCTTGAAGCGCTGGCGCCTTCCTACGCGCCAGCAAGGCAAATGATGCTCCTGATCGACGCGCGCCTCGATCCCTCAGCGCAGGTGAAGGTGCTGGCGCGCCGCCTGGAGCAGGAACCTTTCAGCGCCGACACGCCGCGCATGCTGAGCGACTACCTGCTGCTGCTCGACAAGCTGCCGCGCAATGAAATGATCGAAGCCAGGGAGCCGCTGACGGCATGGATCGGCACCATGCAAGGCGACTCGTTCGGTTGGTATGACAGCAGCGACAATCCGGAAGTGAAGGAGCGCCGCAAGCTGGCACTGGAGGTGACGCGCCAGCAATGGCAGAAGCATGGAGACGCCCTGTGGCTGGCACCCCTGCTGACATTCGCCCGGCCCGGTGAGCTTGGCGAGGCAGAAAAGAAGGCCGCCGCGGCAGTGCCCGCCGGCCATCCGCTCTACCAGACAATGCAATACAACCTTGTGCGCCTGGCTGTTTCTGAAAACCGCCTGGCGCAAGCGGACAAGGACGTCGACCGCCTGCTGGCAAGCCAGGGCAAGGCCATGTCGGTGGCAACCACCAACCGCTTCCTGGCGCTGAAAATGCTGACGGCAAGTACGCTGGACGGTTTTGTCAGGGCCGGGCGAAGAGTCCAGGACCCCGTGGAACGCGGCGCACCGATCGATGATGCGGCAAAAGATCCGGAAGGAACCGACGGCGATTTTTACGTGGCGGTCTACCGCTACCTGCCGATGGCCAGCCTGAAGGCGCTGTACGCCCACCCCGGCCTGCTTCCGGCCTCGAAAGTGGAGCTGCGCGAGGCCATCTTCACGCGCGCCCTGATTGCCAATGACGAAGCGACCGCGCTCTCCCTGCTGGATGGCGTCGCCGAAGGGCGCAAGACTACCGCACATTTGTACGCGCGTTATCGCAAGGCTGCCAGCGGAGCGGAACGCAAGCTGGCCGCGGCGCTGATCCTGGTGAACACGCCGGAACTGCGGCCGCATGTGATCAGCAATGCAGCTGTCGGCAACGATGTCTACGGCAAACCGGTCAGTATCGGCGAGCGGCCGGCACCGGCGCCGCGCTTCCTGAGCGAGGAGCAGCGCGCCGAAGCAGAACGCGAGCAGCAAAGCTTGCGCCAACTCTCATTGCGTTCGATTTTCCTGGCCCCGACGCTGATGGCATGGGCTTCGGCCAAGCCGAATGACGCGGAGGCGCCGAAGGCCTTGCATCTGCTGGTGGCATCGATGCGCAACGAAAGCCCCTGGGTCTATGCTGCCGAGGAGCGCTTGCCTGCTCAAACGGAGTTGCGCAACAAGTACTCCAGGCAAGCTTTCGCCATGTTGCACAAGCTGTACCCGAACAGCGACTGGGCCAGGAAAACCAAATACTACTACTGAGGCTAGCCCTCGAAGGCCAGGCTGGCCCACAGGTGGGCCGCCGCCATCGTGCGGTGCGGGGAGTAGCGCTGCAGCAGGGCCTCAGTACGCGCCATGTCAGGCTTGCTCTCTTCGCCCAGCAACCGTTGCAGCGCCGCGCGGATGGCCACGTCGCCATGCAGCGAGCAGTCGGCGAAGCCGTAGCCGCGCAGGAGGGCGTAGTTGACAGTCCACGGCCCGATGCCTTTCACCGCCAGCAGGTTTTGACAGATCGCCGGGATCGGATTTTCCTCGCGCTCCTCGATATCGAGCTCCCCGGCCGCAACCAGCTGGGCGAAGCGGAGCAGGGTTTCAGCCTTGGCGCGCGAGAATTTGCGGGTGGTCAGGTCTTCCACGGCGAGCCTGGCCACATCCGCCGCCTCGGGATAGCACCACAGACCAGCCTTGTGCTGGCGCCCCGCCTGCAAGATGAAGGTGCGGCGCAAGGCGATGGCGAAGGACAGGTTGATCTGCTGGCCGATGATGGCCCAGGTCAGCGCCTCGAACACGGTTGCCGACTGCACGATCCGCAGGCCAGGCTGGCGGGCGACCAGCGGGCCGAGCAGCTCGTCCCCGCGAGCAAACGCAACGAACGGTGCGGGATCAATGTGAAGGCCGAGGATGTTGCGGGCAGCGGCTTCGATGCGCGCCGCCAGCGCCGGAGGAATCTTACGGGCACGCGGCAGGTCAATGTCGGCATCGCAGACGGCGGAACGTGCGCGGCCCTTGGGCATCGCGATGGCCAGCAGCACCGGCACGCCATCCAGCAACATGCCTTTGCGGATCGCATCCGGACTCACTTGTTCCGCGACACTTTCGGCATCGCGGCTATGGAAGGCCAGTACGTCCTGCACCCGGTACGCGGCGGGCAGGGCCAGTGAAAATGTATGCTTCATGCAGCCTCGGTATTCCGCATCCAGGGCAGTTTGACCTTGTAACCGGTGACCAGCATGGTGCCGGCAATGACGATGGCCGCGCCGGCAACCGTGTACCAGCCCACCACTTCGTGCAGGAACAGCGCACCCCACAGGATGCCGAACAAGGGATTCAGGAAGGTAACGGTCAGCGCCGAAGTCGGCCCCACGTCGCGCACCAGTCCAAAGTAGAGCAGGTAAGCGATGCCACTGCACAGCACACCCAGCGCCAGGGCAGCGCCCATGATGCCGATGGTCGGCTCGCCCGGTTGCGGGAAGATCGCCAGGGACGGGATGGTCAGCAAGGCCGCAGCCCACATGCTGCCGTGAGCGTTGGCGAAAGGCTCAACGCCCTGCGCCGACCTGGCCACCTTGGTATAGGTAGTGGCGATGCTATAACTGAAGGCAGCCAGGGTAGCTGCGGCGATAGCCAATCCGGCGCCATCCTTGCTGCTCACATGGTCGAAGCCGACCAGCATCGCCACGCCCGCCGTGCCCAAAGCCAGCCCAAGCATTACTCGCCCCGAAATCATATGGCGATGCCACACGGCGCCGACGATAGCGCCCCAGATCGGCGCGGTCGCATTCAAGACCGACAGCACGGAAGCGGTCAGCGTCTTCGCCGCAAAGGCGAACAGCAGGAAGGGCAGGGCAGAGTTGAAGAAGCCCAGCACCAGGTAATGCCTCCAATGCTGGCCCAGGTCAAGCCGCTTGCGCAGCACCAGCGCCACCACGGCCAGGAAGACCGCCGCGAACGTCACCCGATACTCGATGAGTACACCCGGCCCCAGCACCGGCGCCGCAATGCGCATGAACAGAAAGGAGCCACCCCAGATGGCAGCCAGCAAAATCAGTTTAAGAAGGTTCGCAGTATTCATATTGTTCAGTTCGTGTCACACCATGGGGTCACACCCCGAGTGTGACACGAGCTCGTCTGTAACATGGTTGAGCCCGTGTCACACTTGGGGACTCGGCCTCCCCGTGATGACCCCATGGTGTGACACGGGCTGGGCTGTGGCAAGCTGATTCTTGCTATTGAATTCATGTCGGGCAGGCGGGGCCGGGGGCTGTGGCCAGGGCGGCGGCGTGGTTGATCTGCAGGACTTCGGGAACGCCGTTTTTTACCGCCGTCATTTCGGCCAGGATGGAGATCGCGATTTCGGGCGGTGTCTTGCTGCCGATGTACAGGCCGATCGGGCCGTGCAGGCGGGCGATCTGTTTCTCGGTCAGGTCGAACTGCAACAGCCGTTCGCGCCGCTTGTTGTTGTTGGCGCGCGAGCCAATGGCGCCGATGTAGAAGGCGTCGGACTTGAGCGCTTCCATCAATGCCATGTCGTCCAGCTTGGGGTCGTGCGTCAGCGCGACCACGGCGCTGCGCGAGTCGAGCTGCATCTCCAGCACCAGGTCGTCGGGCATGGCGTGCACCAGCGGCACTTCGGGCAGGGCCCAGCCGGCGCGGTATTCTTCGCGCGGGTCGCAGACGGTGACGTGGTAGTCCATGGCCGTGGCGATCTGTGCCAGCATGCGCGATAGCTGCCCGGCCCCAATGATCAGCAGCCGCCAGCGCGGGCCATGCTGGGTGACCAGCAAATCGCCGCTGCGTTCCAGCACCGCGCCGGGACGGGCACGTTCGAGGGTGACGGCGCCGTTGCCCATGTCTAGCGTGCGCGCCACCAGCTGGTGCTCCGCCAGTCGTTCCAGCAGCTCGTCAATGCGGCTGTGCGGGCCGAGGGGTTCCAGCGCCAGTTCGATGGTGCCGCCGCAGGGCAGGCCGAAACGGTGGGCTTCGTCGGCCGTGATGCCGTAGCTGACGACCTCCGGCAACTGGCGCACGATGCCTTCCTTGCGCACGCGCTCGATCAGGTCGTCTTCGATGCAGCCACCGGAGACCGAGCCGACTACGCGCCCATCGTCGCAGATGGCCAGGGTGGCGCCGATCGGGCGCGGGCTGGAGCCCCAGGTGCGGATGACCGTGACCAGTTCGCAGCGGTGTCCCGCGGCCAGCCAGGCGGAGCAAGTCTTGAGTACTTCGAGGTCGATGCTGTCCATGCATCGAACTATAGCAAGGGTCAGCGCTTTTTGCAGACGGCCCTGAAGGCCTTTTCCGGCAGGCTGTCGGGGGCGATCGTTTCGGGATCGTAGGCTTCGTATTTGAAGGTGCCTACCGGCTCGCCGTTGCCCAGGACGTCGGCGTGGAAGGTCTGGCTGAGCAGGGTGCGGGTGCCGGCCTCGCAGGCATACAGGTGCAGCGAGCGCACCGAGAGATACATCTTGCCGTCGGGCGCGGTTTGCGGCTTGCGGAAGGTTTCCATGGTCCAGGCCTTGCGGCCTTCGGCAGCGCTGCGCACGGATTTGCTGTCGAGCAGGAGGGTGCTGTCCTTGTCCCTGGAGACGGTGGTCCAGGGCCCCGCCAGCGCCACGCCGGGCGCCAGGGCGAGCATCAGGACCGCTGTTTTCATGGCAGCAGCGGGCGCTTGGCGGCCTGCTTGGCCTTGATTTCGGAAACGCTGCGGTCTATCGCGGCCAGGCGGACGGTGACGTTCGGGTGGATCGCGGTGTAGCCATTCAGCGCCGTCGCTGGATACTGGCCGGACAGGCGTTGCCAGAAGTTGCGTGCATTGCCGATGTTGTAGCCGGCGCGCGCCAGCATGTACAGCGCCAGGTTGTCGGCTGCCACGTCGTAATCGGCAGGCATTGGCCGTACGCCGGCTGTTCCGACCAGCATGGTCAGGTCAGGCCGCACCGATGCCAGGTTGTCGATGATGCTGGCCATGGTGGCGGTGCTGCGCATGGTGCCGGCGTGGCCGAGAATGTTGTGCGCCAGTTCTTTCGCCATGACGTAAGCCACGGCTTCATCGTTCTGCGCGAAGTTGATCATGCCGCGCGTCAGCATGACGCGGCTGCCGTCGTTGTAGGCGTTCACATTGTCCGAGTTGCCCAGGTCGACGCGGAAGGCGCAGGCGCGGGTGACGGGCACGTTCAGCGTCTGGCTGTTGCCATTGCGTGCAATGGTCATGCTCAAGGTGGCGCTGTTGGCGGTCAAAGGACCGAAGACGGCTGCAGCCTTGCTTTCGGCATCATGGCCTTTCGGCAGCGGCTTGCCGCCAGCGGCGATCAGGTCGTCGCCCTTGCGCAGGCCGGCCTTGGCGGCGCCGCTGCCAGCCAGTACGCCGGACACTTGCAGTACATCGTCGTAGCCCAGCACGGCGGCCGATGCGTCGCCGTATTCGCCGGGATAGGAGTATTTGTTCTTGGCGGTGAACCCAAGCAGGTTGCGCGCCTGCGCCTTGCACAGGTCAGCGTTATTGATCAACAGCGGGGCGGCGATGCGGTACAGGCGTTCCTGCAGGCTGGCGATCACCTTCAGGTTGTCGCGTGCGGCCTGCATCTGCGGCGTCACCACCGGGGCAACTGGCGCCGACGGCGGCGTTGGCTGAGCCGGGGCGGCCGGCTCGCTGCCGGATTGAAAAGTTGAACAGGCTGAGAGCAGGAGCGAGGCCGCAATCGCGGGCCAGGTAAGCGGCGAATTCGAATTGTAGCGTTGCTCTACTGCCATAAATATTTCCTCAGTGCTTGCCTGTGCTGCCGAAACCTCCGGCGCCGCGGTCGCTGGCCTCGAAGTCTTCGACAACATTGAAGCCAACCTGCAGCACGGGCACGATGATCAATTGCGCCAGGCGCTCCATTGGATTCAGCGTAAACGTGTTGAAGCCCCGGTTCCAGGTAGACACCATCAATTGTCCCTGGTAATCGGAGTCAATCAAGCCTACCAGATTCCCCAAAACAATGCCGTTCTTGTGGCCCATGCCGGAGCGGGGCAGGATCATGGCGGCATAGCCCGGATCGGCGATATGAATCGCCAGGCCGGTCGGCACCAGCACGGTCTGGCCAGGTTCGATGACCAGCGGCGCATCGATGCAGGCGCGCAGGTCGAGGCCGGCGCTGCCAGGCGTTGCGTAGGCCGGCATCTGGTCTTTCATGCGCGGATCGAGGATTTTGACGTCTACAGTTTTCATTGGAATAGCGAGTTCTTGTCGATGCGTTTGGCGATTTCGGAAATCAGCTGGCGCGCCAGCGTGAGCTTGTCGGCGCGCGGCAGGATGGTATGTCCGTTCTCGTCAAACAGGATGATGGTGTTGTCGTCCTGGCCGAAGGTGTTGTGGCCGATATTGCCGACCAGGAGCGGGATGCCTTTGCGTTCGCGCTTGCTGGCGCCGTATTCGATCAGGTTTTCCGATTCGGCGGCGAAGCCGACGCAATAAGGCCAGCCGGCCAGGCTGGTGCGGGTGGCCACGCTGGCCAGGATGTCCGGGTTCTGTTCGAACTTCAGTTCCGGCACGCTGTTGTCGCCGGTTTTCTTGACCTTCTGCGCGCTCGGGTTCACGACCTTCCAGTCCGCCACCGCGGCCACGGAAATGAACACGTGCTGGCCGCCGACGTGATCCATTACGGCGTCGAACATCTGCTGTGCGCTTTTGACGTTGTGGCGCTCCACGCCGTACGGCGTCTCCAGCGCGACAGGGCCGGACACCAGGGTCACTTCGGCGCCCGCTTCACGCGCGGCGCGCGCTACGGCGTAACCCATCTTGCCGGAGGAAAGGTTGGTGATGCCGCGCACCGGGTCGATGGCTTCGAAAGTCGGGCCCGCAGTGACCAGGATGCGCTTGCCGGCCAGGACTTTCGGCTGGAAGGCGGCGATCATTTCCGCCAGCAGTTGTTCCGGTTCCAGCATGCGGCCCAGTCCCACTTCACCGCAAGCCTGGTCGCCCGCGGCGGGACCGAACACGGTGATGCCGTCTTCGCGTACCTGCTCCACGTTGCGCTGGGTGGCGGGATTGGACCACATTTCCACGTTCATGGCGGGCGCGATCAGCAGCGGCACACGGCTTGGGCGGGCCAGGCACATGGTCGACAGCAGGTCGTCGCACACGCCGTGCGCCAGCTTGACAATGAAGTCGGCGGAGCAGGGCGCGATCAGGATGGCGTCGGCGTCGCGCGTGACGTCGATGTGGGCCATATTGTTGTTCACGCGCGGATCCCACTGGCTGTTGAAGACCGGCTTGCCGGACAGCGCCTGCATCGTCACCGGGGTGATGAAGTGGGTCGCGGCGTCGGTCATCACGACCTGCACCGAGGCGCCTTCCCTGGTCAGCGCGCGGCACAGTTCAGCGGCCTTGTAGCAGGCTACGCCGCCGGACAGGCCGAGGACGATTTTCTTGCCAGTCAGTTCCATTTTGCTGCTCCTACTTGTTCACGCGGCGCAGTTCGTCCAGTACGAACAGTGCGGCGCCAATGCAGATGGCGGTGTCGGCGATGTTAAAGGCCGGGAAGTGGCCGAAGCCGCTCCAGTGGAAATCGAGGAAGTCGATCACGTGGCCGTGCCAGATGCGGTCGATCACGTTGCCCACTGCGCCGCCCAGGATCAGGGACAGGGCCCAGCAGAACATGCGCTGGCCGCTGTGGCGCATCAGCAGGTAGACGATGTACAGCGCGGCGATCACGCCGATGGCGGTGAACAGGTGGCGTTGCCAGCCGCCTTCGTTGGCGAGGAAGCTGAATGCGGCGCCTTTGTTGTAGGCCAGGACCAGGTTGAAGAAGCTGGTGATGACTTTCTCTTCGCCGTATACGAACAGCTTGTTGATCGTGATCTTGCTTAGCTGGTCCAGCAGGATGATGATGAAGGCGATGCCCAGCCACGGGGCCATGCTGCCGGAGGCGGGTTTGCTGCTGAAGGTGGTGGTCTTTTTGGTGGCCATAAATAGCTTTTTCTTTGTGCTTGCCAGAACCGGGGAACCAGTGTCTGACCCGCAGGGTCAGACACTCATCTGCGGCGGCCGCAGACTTGGGTTAGGCGTACTTGCGGGATTCGCCGGCGCCGAACAGGTTGGCGTGGCAACGGCCGCACAGGCCTGGGTGGTCGGCGTGCGAGCCCACGTCTGCGCGGTAGTGCCAGCAGCGCTCGCACTTCTGCGCGGTCGATGCTGCCACGTTCACGGCTTCATCTGCTTCGGATGCCACTTCGACAGCCTTGGCCAGCGAAGTGATGAAGATGAACTTCAGGTCGTCGTCCAGCGATGCCAGCGCCTTGAACTTGTCGCCGGCGGCCTTGATCTCCAGTTCCGCCTGCAACGAGGAGCCGATCGCACCGGAGCCGCGAAGTTCTTCCAGTTGCTTGGTCACGTCGGCCCGCACGGCGATGATGGTCGCGTACTTGGCCATCAGGGCTTCGGCGTCCGCCAGTTCCGGCAGTTGCCACCAGGTCTGGGTGTAGATGGTTTCGTCGCTGGCTTTGAACGATTCCTCGCCGGCAAATGAAGCCCACGCCTCTTCGGCGGTGAAGCACAGCACCGGCGCCATCAGGCGCAGCAGGGACTGGGTGATGTGCCACAGCGCGGTTTGCGCGGAACGGCGCGCCTTGGAATCCACGGCGCTGGTGTACAGGCGGTCCTTCAGGATGTCCAGGTAGAAGCCGCCCAGGTCCTCGGAGCAGAAGTTCTGCAGCTTGGACACCACCGGGTGGAATTCGTAGCGCTCGTAGTGGCGCGACAGGTCGGCCTGCAGCGCAGCCATATTGGCCAGCGCGTAGCGATCGATTTCCAGCAGATCGGCAACCGGCACGGCGTTCGCCTTCGGATCGAAGTCCGAGGTATTGGCCAGCAGGAAGCGCAGGGTGTTGCGGATGCGGCGGTAGGACTCGGTCACGCGCTTCAGGATCTCGTCGGAGATCGACAGCTCGGAGGTGTAGTCGGTGGCGGCCACCCACAGGCGCAGGATATCGGCGCCCAGGGTGTCGGACACCTTCTGCGGCGCGACGGTGTTGCCGATCGACTTCGACATCTTCTTGCCCTCGCCGTCGACCACGAAGCCGTGGGTCAGCAGCGCCTTGTACGGCGGACGGCCGTTCAGCATCGAAGAGGTCAGCAGCGAGGAGTGGAACCAGCCGCGGTGCTGGTCCGAGCCTTCCAGGTACAGGTCGGCCGGGAAGTGCGATTGCTCAGGATGCGAGCCGCGCAGCACGGTCTGGTGGGTGCAGCCGGAGTCGAACCACACGTCCAGCGTGTCCTTGTTCTTCACATAGTGTTCGGCTTCCGCGCCCAGCAGGGTAGCCGGGTCCAGCGCCTGCCAGGCGTCGATGCCGCCTTGCTCGATCAGCTTGGCCACTTGCTCCAGCAGTTCCGCGGTGCGCGGGTGCAGCTCACCGGTCTCCTTGTGGACGAACACGGCCATCGGCACGCCCCACTGGCGCTGGCGCGACAGGGTCCAGTCCGGACGGTTGGCGATCATGCCATGCAGGCGCGCCTTGCCCCAGTCCGGGAAGAATTCAGTGGCTTCGATGCCTTCCAGCGCTGTCTCGCGCAGGGTGGAACCACCGTCCAGCGGCTGGATGTCCATGCCGGCGAACCACTGCGAGGTGGCGCGGTAGACGATCGGGGTCTTGTGGCGCCAGCAGTGCATGTAGCTGTGGTCGAACATCTTCAGTTCGAACAGGGCGCCCGCTTCGCGCAGCGCCTCGCAGATCGGCTTCGAGGCTTCCCAGATACTCATGCCGCCGAACAGCGGCAGGGACGGGATGTACTTGCCGTCGCCCATCACCGGCTTCAGGATGTCATCGTCCTTCATGCCGTGCGATTTGCAGGAGATGAAGTCGTCCTGGCCGTAAGCCGGGGCCGAGTGCACCACGCCGGTACCGCTTTCGGTGGTTACGTAGTCGGCGATGTAGACCGGCGACAGGCGGTCGTAGAACGCGTCTCTGGCGTGCAGCGGGTGCTTGAAGGCGATGCCGGCCAGCTTGTCGCCGGTGGCGGTGGCGATGACGCTGCCTTCCAGCTTGTAGCGCTCCAGGCAGGAGGCCACCAGGTCCTTGGCCAGGATCAGCAGCAGCGGCTTGCCTTCGCGCTCGGTCTGCACCAGCGCGTAGGTCACCTCGTGGTGCATGTTCAGGGCCTGGTTGGACGGGATGGTCCAGGGGGTGGTGGTCCAGATCACGACGAAGCCGTCGCCGGCCGGCAGGGCAGGCAGGCCGAAGGCGGCTGCCAGCTTGTCGTGTTCATGGAAGGCGAAGCCGACGTCGATCGCCGGGTCGCGCTTGTTCTGGTATTCCACCTCCGCTTCCGCCAGGGCGGAGCCGCAATCGAAGCACCAGTTCACCGGTTTCAGGCCGCGATAGACGTAGCCTTTCTCCAGCAGCTTGCCCAGGGCGCGCAGCTCGTCGGCTTCGTTACCATAGTTCATGGTCAGGTAAGGATTGTCCCATTCGCCCAGAACGCCCAGGCGGATGAAGTCCTTCTTCTGGCGCTCCACCTGCTCGTGCGCGTAGGCGCGCGCCTTGGTCAGCACGTCGGCGGTCGGCAGGTTCTTGCCGAACAGCTTTTCGATCTGGATCTCGATCGGCATGCCGTGGCAATCCCAGCCCGGCACGTAAGGCGCGTCGAAGCCGGCCAGGGTGCGCGACTTCACTACGATGTCCTTCAGGATCTTGTTGACGGCGTGGCCGATGTGGATGTCGCCGTTGGCGTAGGGAGGACCATCATGCAGCACGAACTTCGGGCGGCCCTTGGCGGCCTTGCGCACGCGTTCGTAGATCTTCTTGTCCTGCCATTGCTTGACCCAGCCCGGTTCGCGCTTGGCCAGGTCGCCGCGCATCGGGAATGGGGTTTCGGTCATATTGACCGGGTACTTGCTCTCTTGCTTCTTTGGTTTGTTGTCAGACATGATGAATGCTTTAAGTTTGTGTTTCGGTTGGCGCTTGCGAAGTTGGGCAAGGCCTAAATTCGGTCGGTGACGGAGTTGGCGGCGAAGAAGGCGCGCGCTTGGTCGGCGTCGCGCTCGATGGCCTTGACCAGGGTAGGCAGGTCAATGAACTTTTCTTCGTCACGTATCTTTTGCAGGAATTCGACGCGCACCACCTTGCCGTAGCAGTTCCGGGCGAAGTCGAAGACATGGACTTCCAGCAGCACGCGGCCGGCGTCTTCCACCGTGGGACGCACGCCCAGGCTGGCAACGGCCGGCAATGGCCTGTCGCCCAGGCCGTGCACCTGCACGATAAAGATGCCGGAGAGGGCAGGACGGTGCGGCACGCGCAGGTTCAGCGTCGGGAAGCCGATATCGCGCCCCAGTTTGGCGCCGTGGATCACGTGGCCGGAAATCGAGTAGGGATGGCCCAGCAAGGCCTGCGCATGCGGGAAATCGCCTTCGGAAAGCGCGCTGCGCACGGCGGAGGAGGAAATACGGGTTTCGCCATTGCGCACGGTCGGCAGTACTTCGACTTCGAAGCCATACTGCCTGCCAGCTTCGGCCAACATGGCGACATTGCCGGCGCGCTTGGCGCCGTAACAAAAATCGTCCCCCACCATCAGCCACTTCACGTGCAGGCCTTCGACCAGCACCTTTTCGACGAAGCTTTGCGGCGACTGGCCGGCAAAGGCATCGCAGAAATGCTCGACGATCACCCGGTCCACGCCATTGTTTTCCAGGGCCTGCAGCTTGTCGCGCAGGTTGGCGATGCGCGGCGGGGCTTTCGACATATCGCCCATCTTGTGGGCGAAGAATTCGCGCGGATGGGGCTCGAAGGTCATCACGGCCGATTCCAGCCCGAGGCGATCGGCGGCCGCGCGCACGCGCGCCAGCAGGGCCTGGTGGCCGCGGTGGACACCGTCGAAGTTGCCGATCGTCAGGGCGCAGGGCGCGCGCGCCGCTGCATTGGGAAGTCCGCGAAATACCTTCATTTATCTTGCTATCAGGCTCAAATGCTTGATTATACGTTCTCAATGTAAAAAAGCGCTGCCTGCGGGTGCAGGCAGCGCTTTTCTTGGCTCAGCCCGGCTTTGTTCAGACCGGGTTGTTAATGTACATGGTCCAGTAGCGGGCCAGTTCTGGCTCGCCAGCGGTGCCTTTCACCGACTTCAGGGTGCTGATGGCAGCAGCCTTCTTGCCGGCGATGTACTGTGCCACGCCATAGTGCAGCTTCATTTCTTCAGGCTTGCGGCCGGTGCCCAGCTTGATCGCTTCTTCCATCAGCTTCAGGCCATCGGCCTTGCCGTCGGAAACCATGGCATAGCCCAGGTTGGCCAGGCCGTCAGCATCCTTTTCCTTGCGGAAGTTGCCTTCCTGGGTGGCAGCGTTCTTCTGCTGGTCGGCCAGGGTCTTGGTTGCCAGGTCTTTCAGGCGCTGGTGGCGGCCGGCGTCGGCGCCGGTGCCCAGGGCACCTTTCTTGTAGCCTTCGTCGACGATCTTCAGGGCTTCAGCAGGGTTGCCGGCTTGCAGGGCCAACTGGCCCATTTCCATGAATTCGGACGGCTTGGTGATCTGCTTCAGGGCCAGCTTGAGGCGCATCACGTCCAGGTTCAGGGACGAGGAGAAGCCTGGCTTGCCGATCACGCGGTTCAGCAGGTCGGCCCAGTAGGATGCCTTTGGATAGGATGCAGCCAGCTTTTCCAGAGTCTGCACGTAGCCAGCCTTGTCGTTCTGCTTCAGCTGGATGTTGGCCAGCATTTGCAGGCTGCCTTCGGACTTGGCACCTTGCAGTTCCTTGGCGGCTTCGTTGAGCTTGCCGCTCTGGTAATAGGTCTGGATCAGTTGCTCGCGCATCTGGGAGTTGTTCGGATTATCCTTCAGGACCTTCTGGATGTAGGTAATGGCTTTTGGATAATCCTTGGCGCGCAGGTAGATGCTGGCCAGGGCTTCGGTGATCTTTGGTGCCTGGGCTGGCGACAGCTTGCCGGATGCCAGCACTTGCTCGAAGGCGCGGGCGGCGGTCTCATTCTCGCCGGCAGCGGCAGCAGCGGAACCGCGGGTGTATTCGATCTGGAATTTTTCCAGTTCGGACTTGCCGCCGACAGCGTCTGCTTCCTTCAGTTTCGCCAGGGCTTCCTTGTAACGGCCGGAGGAGGCCAGTTTCTGGGCTTCTTGCAGTGGCTTGCCAACTTCTGCGCGCACGGCCTCGGCATACGCGATCGAGGACAGGCCCACCATCGGGACAGCAGCGTTGAAACCGATAGCGGCCATTACCAGGCCGAGGTGTGCGAGACGAAACTTAATCATGGGGTGATTTTCTTTCTTCAAAATGCGAAATAGGCAGGATAACCTGCCTATTTAGGAAAATAAAGGGTGTTTTGGCCCAATTATTTACTGGAACTGCTCGTTGCCGACCAGGCCAATCTTGGTGACGCCCAGACGCTGTGCCGAAGCCATGACGCCTGCAACCACGCTGTAGTTAACCAGCTTGTTCGGACGCAGGTGCACTTCAGGCTGGTCAGCCTGTGCCGCTACGGCGATCAGCTTGTTCTCCAGGGCAGGGCGGTCAGGAACGACCACATTGTCCCACAGGATGGTGCCGTCGAAGTCAACGTCGATGGTCACGACCACTGGTTCCTTGGTTGGCGGTGGCGGGGTGCCGACCGGCATGTTCAGGTTGACCGAGTGGTTCGCTTTTGGAATGGTGATGATCAGCAGAATGATCAGAACCAGCATGACGTCGATCATCGGCGTCATGTTCATTTCCATCATCGGTTCCGACTCACCGCCGGAACTGCCTACGCTCATACTCATGAAATGTGTTCCTTTTCAGAAGGCCGCCCCCGCTACAGCCAGGGGCGGCTTGTTCTTACATCTTATCAGGCGGTTCGGTGATGAAACCGACCTTCTGGATGCCAGCGCGCTGGGTGGTGTAGATCACACGGCCGATCGATTCATATTTCGCGTCTTTGTCGCCGCGGACATGAACTTCAGGCTGAGGCACCTTCACAGCTTCCTCTTTCAGAAAATCGAACAGCTCATTCGCGTCGCGCATTTTCTTCTGGTTCCAGTAGATGTCGCCATCTTTGTTAACAACGATGTTGACGTTCTCTGGTTTGGTCTGGATTGCCTGGTTGATCTCTTCCGGCAGGTTGATCTTCTGCAGTTTGAGAACGACCGGGCTCGTGATCAGGAAGATGATCAGCAGAACCAGCATGATGTCCACGAGCGGAGTCGTGTTGATCTCACTGTTAAGCTGCTCTTCTCCCCCGGTATCGGAGCCTACAGACATCGACATGGTATTAACCTACTTTTTTCGACGAAGCAGCAGCGTTCGAGGTGGACATTGCGCCGGAGATCAGCACGGAGTGCACGTCTGCGGAGAAGGAGCGTACATCTTCCATTGCGGTCTTGTTACGACGCAGCAGCCAGTTGTAACCCAGAACGGCAGGAACTGCGACCAGCAGACCGAAAGCGGTCATGATCAGCGCTTCACCCACTGGACCTGCAACCTTGTCGATCGATGCGTTACCGGTCATACCGATGTTGGTCAGCGCGCCGTAAATACCCCAAACGGTACCGAACAGGCCGATGAACGGAGCGGTCGAACCAACGGTTGCCAGGAAGGACAGGCCATCGGACAGGCGGGACTGCACTTTGTCAACAGCGCGCTGGATGGACATGGTCACCCAGGTCGACAGGTCGATCTGTTCCAGCAGGGCGCCGTCGTGGTGAGCGGTGGCCTTGGTGCCGGATTCAGCGATGAAGCGGAATGGGGAACCTTCGGTCAGGGTCGCGGTGCCGGCAGCGATCGACGATGCTTTCCAGAACTTGGCAGAGGTTTCTTTCTGCTGTTTGAAGATCTTCTGCTGGTCGATGATCTTGGTCACGATGATGTACCAGGAACCGATCGACATGATCGACAGGATGATCAGGGTAGCACGAGCCACGAAGCCGGCTTCCCACACAGCGGAGATACCGAATGGGTTTTCGACTTCTTCTTTAGCGGCTGGAGCAGCTGGGGCAGCAGCTGGAGCGGCTGCTTCTGCTGCTGGAGCGGCTGCCGCGTCAGCTGCTGGAGCTGCAGGTGCGTCAGCGGCTGGAGCCGAAGCGGCTGCCGAGGCAGGCGCGTCAGCCATGGCTGGGGCGCTTACCAGGGCGGTAGCTGCGGTCACCGAGAACAGCACAGCGGCCAGTACAGCGGACAAACGGGTATTCTTAAACATGCTTCCTCCAAATTTGAAAAATAATCAGTTCGCTGGCTTAAACGACAACGGACTTACTTAGTTGCGAGACGGTGCTCTGTCTCAGGTTTATTCCAGCGTCCAGACGTATTGCATCTGTTGCCAGCCTTCTTGCGGCTTGCCGTCGACCGTTGCAGGCTTGAATTTGCACTTGGAAATACCAACTTGTGCGGCCTTGTCCAGGTCACGGAAACCACTAGATTTCACTACTTTTGCCTCAGCTACGTGGCCGTCCACACCGATCAGGAAGGACATGGTCACAGTGCCAGTCTCTTCGTTACGCAGCGACGACTTCGGCCATTCTGGCTTGGCGCAGGTGCTGAAGTCGACCACAGCCGGGGTACGTACACCGGTTGCCGCAGGGGCTGGAGGTGCAGGTTGTGCCGGAGGGGCTGGGCGAATATCGGTGGTTGCTGGCTTCACGTTGGTCGCGTTGGCGATCACGTTCTGCGCTGGCGGCGGTTGCTGCACGTTCACTTCGACCGGAGGAATGAATGGCGGTGGGGGTGCCTTCATCTCTGGTGGCGGTGGCGGTGGTGGCAGTTCTTTTGGCGGAGGCGGGGCAACCTCCTCGATGATCTTGGTCTCCACCGGTTCGATCATCTTGCTAATCATTTTCTTGCCCAAGCCGGAAACAATACCGTAACCAGCAATTATGTGCAGGACTACGACGAACACGATGCCCGTATAGTTCTTCTTCCCGGCAATTTTCTCGTTATCACTGAAATTCATGCCTGCTTTCTCCAATACCAACTCTTGTGTTGCTACTTTAAACCCCCAAAATGGCGACACAAAGCTACAGCCGCATCCGGGACGTCGGCGAATTATACATACGAATTTTGGATTTTTGCATAGAATTTTGTCCCGAAAACCGTTTAAATTTCATGCCCTTAGCCCCATATTGGCAGGCTGTTACCAGGCTGTGCCAAAGTGGTCTGGCAGAAAAAGCAAGAGAAAATTGACCATTTTTTCGCCCCTGCGATTGATCTTCATCACTTTTTCTTCAAGACGAAATATTGCTCGCCAGCGACCCTGGCGAGGCTAAGGAAATTTGGCGAAGTGTGTTGCTTCGACGTAACTCTGTCAAAAGCGGCGGTCAGATCACCCGGTTGCGCTTCTCGCGCTTGCACTCGATGGTGCTGATCACCTGGCCATCCGGCGAAACCGTATCCAGGTGAACGTCAAATCCCCAGAGACGGGCCACGTGCTTCAGCACTTCATTGGCCTGCTGGTTGAGGGGACGGCGGTTGTACTGCGTGTGACGCAGTGTCAGGGCGCGGTCGTCGCGGGTATTGACGGACCATACCTGTATATTCGGCTCGCGGTTGCCCAGGTTGTACTGGTCGGCCAGCATTTGCCGCACATAGCGGTAGCCCAGCTCATCGTGGATGGCCGAGACGGCCAGCTTGTCGTTCTTGTCGTCATCTAATACAGCAAAGAAGTGGAACTCGCGGATCAGGCGCGGCGACAGATATTGCGCAATGAAGCTTTCATCCTTGAAATTGCGCATGGCGAAGTCAAGCGTCTTCTTCCAGTCGCTGCCGGCAATATCGGGGAACCATTCGCGGTCTTCCGGCGTCGGATTCTCGCAAATGCGCCGGATGTCAGACATCATGGCAAAGCCCAGTGCATACGGATTGATGCCGTTGTAGTAGGGGCTGTGCACCGGCGGCTGGTATACCACATTGGTATGGCTCTTCAGGAATTCCATCATGAAGCCATCGCTGACCACGCCCTCATCGTACAACTGGTTGAGGATGGTGTAATGCCAGAACGTGGCCCAGCCCTCGTTCATGACCTGGGTCTGGCGCTGCGGGTAGAAATACTGGCTGATCTTGCGCACGATGCGCACGATCTCGCGCTGCCAGGGTTCCAGCAGCGGCGCGTACTTCTCGATAAAGTACAGCAGGTTTTCTTCCGGCTCAGGCGGGAAGCGCGGCGCCGGCTTGTCGACGGCCTCTTCTTCGCGCCGCGGCACGGTGCGCCACAGTTCGTTGATCTGCGATTGCAGGTAGGCTTCGCGCTCCTTCTGCTTCATCTGTTCCTGCGCCAGCGACAGCTTGGCCGGACGCTTGTAGCGGTCCACGCCATAGTTCTGGATCGCGTGGCAGGAGTCGAGCAGCAATTCAATGGCATCGATACCATGCCGCTGTTCGCACTCGGTGATGTAATTCTTGGCAAACACCATGTAATCAATGATGGCATCGGCATCGGTCCAGGTCTTGAACAGGTAATTGCCCTTGAAGAAGGAGTTGTGGCCATAGGCGGCGTGGGCAATGACCAGCGCCTGCATGGTCAGGCTGTTTTCCTCCATGAGATAGGCAATGCAGGGGTTGGAATTGATGACGATCTCGTAAGCCAGCCCCATCTGCCCGCGCTTGTAGCCTTTTTCTGTCGCCAGGAAGTGCTTGCCAAACGACCAGTGGGCATACGACACCGGCATGCCCACTGAAGTGTAGGCGTCCATCATTTGCTCGGCAGTAATGATCTCCAGCTGGTTCGGATAGGTATCCAGCCCGAAGTTCTGCGCTACGCGGCGGATTTCTTCGTGCGCCTGCTCGATCAGTTCAAACGTCCATTCGGATTGCTCCGGCAGGGCGCGTGGATGCGGGGGGCGCTTGGTCATCTGGTTCATTTTGGCTGCTTCTTGAACAGTTCGCGGAACACCGGGTAGATATCGGCCGGCGTGACTATCTTCTGCATGGCGAAGTGCTGGTGGTATTCGGGGATCTGGGCGTATTGCTCCCACAGGTTCTGCGGCGGGCCGTCGGTGATCTCGACATAGGTGTAGTACTGCACCTTGGGCATGATGGTGTTGACCAGCAGCTGCCGGCACAGCACGGAGTCGTTGTCCCAGTTGTCGCCGTCGGATGCTTGCGCCACGTAGGCATTCCAGCTGCCGCCGCCGAAGCGCTCGTCAATGATCTTGTTCAGCAGGTGCAAGGCCGAGGACACCACGGTACCGCCCGATTCGCGCGAATGGAAGAATTCATTTTCGTCCACTTCCGACGCTGCCGTATGGTGGCGGATGAACACCACCTCGATCTTGTCGTACACGCGCTTGAGGAACAGGTAGAGCAGGATGAAGAAGCGCTTGGCGGTATCCTTGCGCTGCTCGTCCATCGAGCCCGACACGTCCATGATGCAGAACATCACGGCCTGGGTCATCGGCTTCGGCACCTTGATGCGGTTCGAATAGCGCAGGTCGAAGGGATCGATGTAGGGAATGGCCAGCAAGCGCGTATGCAAGTGGTGGATCAGCTTTTTCAGCTCGATGACCTGCGGGTCGTCGAGGGGCGCGCCGGCCACCAGCAGTTCCTCCAGTTCGCGTTCCGCCTCGATCAGGCGCTTGCGTGAACTGCCGCCCACCGCAATGCGGCGGCCGAGGGCGCCGCGCAGGGAGCGCAGCACGTGGATGTTCGAAGGCGTGCCCGATACCGTATAACCTGCGCGCTGCGGCTTGAATTCCGTGGTCGCCGTGAGCTGGGTCTTGATCATGTGCGGCAGTTCCAGGTCTTCGAAGAAGTAGTTCATGAATTCTTCGCGCGACAGTTCGAAGATGAAATCATCCTCGGTGGTCTGGTCGCTGTTGCCTGCGCGGCCGCGGCCGCTGCCCCCGCCGCCCTTGGGGCGGTTGATCAAATCACCTTTCTGGTATTCCTCGTTGCCGGGATTAACCACTTCCCAGATCCCGCCATGGGCGTGGCCGAACGAGGGCTCGTTCACGTCCTTGACGGGAATCGATACTTTTTCGCCATTCTCGATGTCGGTGATCGAGCGCCCCTTGATGGCGCGCCCGACCGCATCCTTGATCTGGCCCTTGTAACGCCGCAAAAATCGTTCGCGGTTGACCGCGGACTTGTTCTTGCCCTGCAAACGACGGTCGATGAGGTAAGTCATGTGCCTCCTGCCTGCTTGATTGGCGCGTCCTGATTATCCCACTTCTCTATCAGGACGACTTCCTCACGCGCAGATACCATTCGCACAGCAGCCGGACCTGCTTGGCCGTGTATCCCTTTTCCACCATGCGCGCCACGAAGTCGGCGTGCTTGTTGGCGTCCTCGGCGCTGGCCTTGGCATTGAAGGAGATCACCGGCAGCAGTTCCTCCGTATTGGAGAACATTTTCTTCTCGATCACCGTGCGGAACTTCTCGTAACTGGTCCAGGCCGGGTTCTTGCCACCGTTATTGGCGCGCGCCCGCAGGCCGAAGTTGACGATCTCATTACGGAAGTCTTTCGGGTTCGAAATCCCGGCCGGCTTCTCGATCTTCTCCAGCTCGTTGTTCAGCGATTCGCGGTCGAAGCTTTCGCCGGTATCCGGGTCGCGGTATTCCTGGTCCTGGATCCAGAAGTCGGCAAAGGTCACGTAGCGGTCGAAGATGTTCTGGCCGTATTCGGAGTAGCTCTCCAGGTAGGCGGTCTGGATTTCCTTGCCGATGAACTCGACATAGCGCTGGGCCAGGTGCTCTTTTATATAGGAGAAGTACTTTTGCTCGGTCTCCGGCGGGAACTGCTCGCGCTCGACCTGCTGTTCGAGCACGTAGAGCAGGTGCACCGGGTTGGCCGCCACCTCGGTCGAGTCGAAGTTGAAGACCTTGGACAGGATCTTGAAGGCGAAGCGCGTCGACAGGCCGCTCATGCCCTCGTCGACCCCGGCATAGTCCACGTATTCGTGGATGGACTTGGCTTTCGGGTCGGTATCCTTGAGGTTTTCACCATCGTACACCAGCATCTTGCTGAAAATGCTGGAGTTTTCCGGCTCTTTCAGGCGCGACAGAATGGCGAACTGCGACATCATGCGCAGCGTGCCGGGAGCGCAAGGCGCCTTGTCGAGCGAGGAATTGTGCAGCAGCTTCTCGTAAATCTTGATCTCGTCGGTGACGCGCAGGCAGTACGGCACCTTCACTATATAGATACGGTCGAGGAATGCCTCGTTATTGCGGTTGTTCTTGAAGCTCTTCCACTCCGACTCGTTCGAGTGGGCCAGGATGATGCCCTCGAAGGGGATGGCGCCGAAGCCTTCCGTGCCCTTGTAGTTGCCTTCCTGGGTGGCGGTCAGCAAGGGGTGCAGCACCTTGATCGGCGCCTTGAACATCTCGACGAATTCCATCAGGCCCTGGTTGGCCAGGCACAGGCCGCCGGAATAGCTGTAGGCGTCCGGGTCGTCCTGGGCGTAGTCTTCGAGCTTGCGGATATCGACCTTGCCCACCAGCGAAGAAATGTCCTGGTTGTTCTCGTCGCCCGGCTCGGTCTTCGAGATGGCAGTCTGCTTCAGTACGGAAGGGTAGCGCTTGACCACGCGGAACTGGTTGATATCGCCATTGAATTCGTGCAGGCGCTTGACTGCCCATGGCGAAGGGATATTGCGCAGGTAGCGGCGCGGGATGCCGTAATCCTCTTCCAGGATGGTGCCGTCTTCCGCCTCGCTGAACAGGCCGAGCGGCGATTCGTTCACCGGCGAGCCTTTCAGGCAGTAGAACGGCACTTCTTCCATCAGTTGCTTGAGCTTTTCCGCAATCGACGATTTGCCGCCGCCGACAGGGCCCAGCAGGTAGAGGATCTGCTTGCGCTCTTCCAGGCCCTGGGCGGCATGGCGGAAGTAGGCAACGACCTGCTCGATGACGTCCTCCATGCCGTAGAACTCACGGAAGGCGGGATAAATCTTGATGACCTTGTTGGCGAAGATGCGGGACAGGCGCGTATCGTTGCGCGTATCAACCAGGGTCGGTTCGCCGATCGCAGCCAGCATCCGTTCCGCCGCCGAAGCGTAAGTCAGGCGGTCCTTTTTGCAAAGCGCGAGATACTCGGAGAGGGACATTTCCTCTTCCTTGGTGCGCTCATACCGTGCTGCGTAGTTGTCAAAAATGGTCATGTGAATGTCCTTTAATGAAAAATCTACTAGTCACATGGTCGGCAGTCGTAGCGTGGGCTGCAGGCCTGCTCAATGCTTTGCCAGCTTGCCTGAGTTGCCAGGGATTGCCCGAGGCTCGGAGCTGGATCATTATTAGCCGGCGGGGGGATGGTTGCCGGGCTCGAAACGCATCTTACGTTGATGAAATTTATTATTGCTCTATTGGATCTAGAAGTAAAGCCAGTAGTACCGCCAATGCTCGATCCCCTCGCCTATGGCACCACAGTAGCACGGCTGGCCCGACTCTGCAGCACACTATCTTGGAGTAAGATGCCAACTACTTATCAGCGGTGAAAGAGAACAAAAAATGACTACCCAAATGCGCTCCATCGTGCAGAATATGCCGAAGGCAGAACTGCACATTCACATTGAAGGCTCGCTGGAGCCGGAAGTGATTTTCGCGCTGGCCGAACGCAATGGCGTCAAGCTGGCCTACCCGTCGGTGGAAGCACTGCGCGCGGCATATGCCTTCACCAACCTGCAATCCTTCCTCGACATCTACTACGCCGGCGCCAGCGTGCTGCTGAAAGAGCAGGACTTTTATGACATGACCATGGCTTACCTGCAGCGCGCCAGGGCCGATCATGTACGCCATGCCGAAATTTTCTTCGACCCCCAGACCCATACCGCGCGCGGCGTGCCGATTGGCGATGTGATTAATGGTATCCATCGCGCTTGCACCGAAGGGCCAATCAGCGCGAAGCTGATCCTGTGCTTCCTGCGCCACCTGAGCGAAGAAGACGCGCTCGCCACGCTGGAAGCGGCGCTGCCGTACCGCGACAAATTCATCGGCGTCGGCCTCGATTCTTCCGAAGTCGGCCACCCGCCGGAGAAATTTGCCCGCGTGTTCGCACGCGCCCGCGACCTCGGACTGCACCTGGTGGCGCATGCCGGCGAAGAGGGGCCGCCAGCCTATATCGAAACGGCGGTCGACCTGCTCAAGGTGGAGCGCATCGACCACGGCGTACGCTGCCTGGAAGATCCTGCATTGACACGGCGCCTGGCCGCGCTGCGCATGCCCCTGACCGTTTGCCCGCTGTCCAACACCAAGCTGCGCGTGTTCGACCAGATGAAGGACCATAACCTGCTGGCGCTGCTCGACGCGGGCCTGGTGGCGATGGTGAATTCGGACGACCCGGCGTACTTTGGCGGCTATATGAACGATAACTTCGTCGCCGTGTTCGACGCGCTGCCGCTTGGCCTGGCCCATGCGCACCAGCTGGCGCGCAACAGCTTCGAAGCAGCCTTCCTGCCCGCCGAGGAAAAGCAGAAGTTCCTGGACGAAGTCGATACCTATTTCTCTGCCTTTAACGTGGTCTGACAATCAATGTTTCAACAAGCCCTGAGGATGACGGCGCGCGACTGGCGCGCCGGGCAGTTGCGCTTCCTGCTGGTAGCGCTGGTTGTGGCAGTGGCGGCGCTGTCGGCCGCCGGATTCTTCATCGATCGCCTGCGCAGCGGACTGAATCGCGATGCGCACCAGTTGCTGGGCGCCGACCTGGTGATCGTCGCCGACAACCCGGTGCCCGGCGCCTGGCGCGAAGAAGCGCTGCGGCGCGGCCTGCTGGTGACCGATACGCTGGCCTTCCCCAGCATGGCGCAGGCAGGGCAGGGCGATGCCGCCCGCTCCGTGCTGGTGACGCTGAAAGCCGTCGGCCCGGGCTATCCGCTGCGCGGCCGCGTCAAGGTCAATACCGACGTCGCGCAAGCGAACGAAAGCATCGGCACTCCGGCACCGGCCACGCCTGAACCGGGCACGGTCTGGATCGACCCGGCGCTGGCGACGTCGCTCGACGTCGCAGTCGGCGGCACGGTGCAACTGGGGGACAAGCAGTTCCGCGTAACGCAGCTGATTGCCGCGGAACCGGATCGCGGCGGCGGTTTCATCAACTTTGCCCCGCGCGTTTTCCTTGCCTTGTCCGATATGCCGGCGACCAATCTGGTGCAGGAGGGGTCGCGCGTCGGCTATCGGCTGTTGGTGGCCGGCCCCGGCGCCAGCTCCAGGGCGACGCAGGAATATGGCGAATGGCTGAAAACCTTGATCAGGAAGGACAATGTACGCGGGGTGCGCCTCGAATCGCTGGAAGAGGGGCGCCCGGAAATGAGCGCCACCCTCGACCGCGCCGACCGCTTCCTGTCGCTGGTCGGCCTGCTGTCGGCCATGCTGGCTGCGGTAGCGGTGGCGATGGCTGCGCGCCGCTTCATGCAGCGGCATCTCGATTCCTGCGCCATGCTGCGCTGCCTGGGGCTGACGCAGAACCAGGTGACCTTGATCTACCTCGTCGAATTCCTGCTGGTCGGGCTGGCGGGCAGCCTGCTCGGGGTCCTGGTCGGCTTTGGCGCCCACTATGTTCTGCTGCAACTGCTTGGCAGCCTTGTCGCTACCGACATCCCGGCGCCGACCATCCTGCCGGCGCTGCAGGGCCTCGCCACCGGCATGATCCTGTTGGCCGGCTTCGCGCTGCCGCCGATCCTGCAGCTGCGTAACGTGCCGCACAACCGCGTGATTCGGCGCGAGGCCGCCGCGCCGAAGCCTGCCGCCCTGGCCACCTACGGGCTCGGCATCGCCGCTTTCGGCGCGCTGCTGTTATGGCAATCGAATGACGTCAAGCTCGCCGGCGTGACCGGCGGCGGCTTCCTGCTTGGTTTCGCATTGTTTGCCCTGGTGGGCTGGCTCGGCTTGCAAGCCCTGCGTCCGCTGCGCAATGCATTCCCGCACCAGGCATGGCGCTTCGCGGTGACCTCCCTGCGCCGCCGGCCCGGCGCCACCGTGGTGCAGGTGGTATCGCTGTCGCTTGGCCTCATGGCATTGCTGCTATTGACCGTGGTGCGCGGCGACTTGATGTCGGCCTGGCGCAATACCATGCCGCCTGATGCCCCGAACCGCTTCATCATCAACATCCAGCCAGACCAGAAGGACGTCATCGCTGCGCGCCTGAAGGCAGTCGGCGTGAAGGACGTGCCGATGTTCCCCATGATCCGCGGCCGCCTGGTGGCGGTGAACGACAAGGCCATCACCAGCGAGACCTACACCGACGAACGGGCGAAAGGACTGGCCGAACGCGAATTCAACCTGTCGACGATGACGGAACTGCCGGCGCAGAACCAGGTCACCTCCGGCAAATGGGCGATGGGGGGCACGGCGGGCGAAGCCTCGGTCGAGGAGGGCATCGCCAAGACGCTGGGCCTGAAACTGGGCGACACGATGCGCTTCGATATCGCCGGCTCGCCGGTGGAAGCGAAGATCACCAGCCTGCGCAAGCTCGAATGGGGATCGATGCGGGTGAACTTCTTCGTCATCATCAACCCGGCAGTGATGGCCGACACGCCGCAAACCTGGATTACCTCGTACCACTTGCCGAAGCATGCCCTGGCTGCCGGCAACGCGCTGTCGCGCGAATTCCCCAACCTGACCATCATCGACGTTGGCGGCATCCTGCGCCAGGTGCAATCGGTGCTGGACCAGGTGATCCAGGCGGTGGAATTCCTGTTTGCCTTCACCCTGCTGTCCGGCGTGCTGGTGCTTTATGCCGCGCTGATGGGCTCCCAGGACGAACGCCGGCGCGAAGCCGGCCTGCTGCGCGCCCTCGGCGCCACCCGCCGCCAGCTCTCGCAAGCGCAACTGATCGAGTTCATGCTGGTCGGCGGCCTGGGAGGCCTGCTGGCCGCCACCGGCGCCGGCCTGATGGGATGGGGCCTGGCAACCTACCAGTTCAAGTTCGCCTGGACCTTCAGTCCCTGGGTCTGGCTGGCAGGCCTGCTGGCAGGCGCGATCTGCGCCGTGATCGGCGGCTGGCTCGGCCTGCGCAACGTCCTGAACCACCCCCCGCTGCAAACGCTGCGCGAGGCATAAGGCTGGGCCCGTGTCACACCCTGGGGTCACACCCCAAGTGTGACACGGGCTGGACCGTCACGCTGCGAGCGGCGGGGTATGCTGGCGCAGGAATTCCGCGTAAGGGGTGGGCTGGATATCGAGCAGCGTCGGTTCGACCTCGAACAGGGCCCAGTAGTAGGTTTCCAGGCCCTTGCACACCTGCGGCGCCTTGCAGTAGCGGTGCCAATGCTGGCCCACTTCGTCGGAATACATGCCGTCGGGCGGAAAGAAGGGCAGCATGCGCTTTTCTTCCAGCGCTTCCACCAGCGATTGCGGGGCGCCGCTGTCACGAGCCATTTCCACCTGCGATTCGTAGCCCCGTTCGGTTTCCACCACCATCAGCTGCGCCGAACCGTCGGCCTTGAAGAACAGGATGCCGCTCGGGCTCGGGAAAGGGTAGTGCTCGACGAAGCCGTGCTCCTGGTACAGCTGCTGCACGACCTTGGCCAGCGCACCGCAGCGCAGGAAGCTGAATTCGTGCAGCACCAGCATGTCCAACAGGGTCTCCGACTGCTCCTGGAAAAACGCCTTCTGCAGCGCAGCCACTTCCTCCTCCAGCCGGTCCAGCGCATCGTCTGCGCTTTTCTTGATATAGCGGTCGATCAGGCCGCGGTTGAAGGCGTCGACCGCGATCTTTTCATCGGCCTGGCCGGTGAACAGGATCTTCTTGCAGGGCAGGTGCTGGATCGCCTGGCAAAACGCCACGCCGTTCATCTGTGGCATTGAATAATCGACCACCAGCACCGATGGAATGGAAAAACGCTGGCGTTGGGCGGAAATCCGGTAGATCTGCTCCAGGTCCACCGCCACGTTGCGCTGCTCCGCCGACTGGTTCGGATTATCGAAATCCACCTGCAGCGGCAGTTCGCTGCTGCGGGCATTGGCCTTGAACCATTCCAGCGCCTGCAACGGGTCGTGGAAGCACACGCTGGCCTGCATCGGATCGAGCTGGAATACCAGGCTGTGAAGGAAGGTATCGCTGTCGTCCACCAGGACGGTCATGGTTGGGTGGGCGTAAACGGGCAGTTTCATGGTTCAACGGCTTGCTTGTAAGGGAAATTCAAGCACAAAGATAGCATATGCGTGCTCGCGGGAGACACAATGTAGTTTCGCTTCCCACGCTTGCATCACCTGGCGGCACAGTGCCAGGCCGATGCCGGCGCCATTGTGCTCCGGATAAGTGAAGAAACGCTGGAAAATCATCGGCAGATGGTGCGGTGCAATACCGCAGCCCGTATCGATCACCAGGACGCGTGGCACCGGCCGGCAACCATCGATCACGATCCTGACCCGCCCCTTGCCGGCGCGCTGCACCGCCTGCATGGCATTGCGCAGGAGGTTCAGCAGCAGCATGATGGCCAGCTCGTTCTGTCCACCGAAGCGGAAATCGCTGCGGACCTGCAGCGCGACCAGCTGGCGCTGGGCCTCGCCGGTAAAGGGATAGCGGCGCAGCGCCGATTCAACGGTATCAAGCATGGACACGGTTTCGTGCGGATCCAGCTTCTGCCGCACCGCCTGCGCGCTAAGCAGGAACAGGTCGATCATATGATTCATATGGCGCACTTCGTACTGCATGCGGCCCAGTGCCTGGCGCATTGCCGGATTATCCTGTCCCGCGCGCTGCTGCATGCGCGACAGGCCGCGCACATTGGCGTCCAGGCTGGCCAGCGGGGTACGCATCTCGTGCGCCACAGCGCCCAGTCCTTCGCCCAGCCCTTCCAGCTTTTCTTCTTCCAGCGCCTTGCGGCTTTGCGAAAACACCCACATCCAGCCGACCAGGAACAACTGCACCGGCAGCAATTGCAGCACCGCCGCCGAGGCGATGACCTCACCGGCCCCCAGCGCAATCGCCAGCAGCACGGCGGCGCAAATGCCGATTGCGCCGGCGCGCAAAGCGAGACGAACTTCGAAATGGAACAGCGCAACCAGCATCACCAGCATCACCTGGGACCAGGTGACGTTGGCGTGATTCATCAGGAACATGAAGGTGCAGAAGAAGGGCAGCTCGTAAGTCACCAGCACCAGGGTGTAGCGGTCGCGCAGTCGCGCCGGCAGGCGCCGCGCCAACAGGCCGCCAAGTCCAAGCGCGGTACCGACGGCGCGCGCCATCAGGTTTTCGTACGGCTGCGGCACCAGCCAGCCGAAAATCGCGTAATACAGCGGAAAGCAGGTGATTCCGAGCCAGCTCAGGGCGGCGAGGCGCAGGTCGGCGATTTCCCCGGCACTGCGGGCGTGCAGTCGGGTTCGGATAAGGCGTCGGATCATCTGGCAATCATGGCGGTTTGTTGGCGCTTTTTGCGTGAAATCAGCACTATGCTTGATCCACATCAATACGTCCATGCGCTATCATTGCTTTATGAATGATGAAGCACGCACCCTTTACGAAGTCATCGGCGGAGAAACCAAGCTGCGCGAGATGGTTGACCGTTTTTACGACCTGATGGAGCTGGAGCCGGAGTTCGCCGGCATCCGCGCCATGCACCCGCCCAGCACCGACGGCTCGCGCGACAAGCTGTTCTGGTTCCTCAGCGGCTGGATGGGCGGCCCGGACCTGTTCATCGAGCGTTTCGGCCACCCGCGCCTGCGCGCGCGCCACCTGCCGTTCGCTGTCGGTTCGAGTGAACGCGACCAGTGGCTGCGCTGCATGGCGTGGGCGATGCAGGACGTCGGCATCGCCGAAGATTTGCGGCTGCGGCTGATGGAGTCGTTCTATCAGACCGCCGACTGGATGCGGAACAAGGCCGATTGATGGAATTGACCATCCTGCTGGCGCTGGCCGCCGTCATCATCGTCCTGCAAATTGTCGCGCTGCTGCGCAGCCGCGGCAGCGACGTCGCCGACCAACTGGACCGAGTCGAACGCGAAGTGCGCCTGCAGCTTCAGGCCACGGCACAGGCGCAGCGCCAGGAAATGGGCAATATCCTTGCGCAGTCGCACGCAGCGACAGTCCAGCAGCTTGAAACAATGCGCCGCCAGATCGAGGTGCTGACCGAATCCAACACGCGCCGCCTGCTGGAAGTACGCGTGGCGCTGGAAACCAGGATGCGCGAGCTGCAGGCCGACAACGGTGCGCGGCTGGAAGAGATGCGCAAGACTGTCGATGAAAAGCTGCACGAAACGCTGGAAACACGCCTGACTGAATCATTCCGCCAGGTGTCCGAACGCCTGGAGCGCGTGCACCAGGGCCTGGGCGAAATGCAGCAGTTGGCGCTGGGCGTTGGCGACCTGAAACGCGTGCTGACCAATGTGAAAACGCGCGGCACCTGGGGCGAAGTGCAGCTCGAGATGCTGCTCGAGCAGATCCTCACGCCGGATCAATACGCCAAGAACGTCGAAACTATCCCGGGATCCAACGCCCGCGTCGAATTCGCGCTCAAGCTGCCGGGCCAGAAAGAGGGCGGCGCGCCAGTATGGATGCCGATCGACGCCAAGTTCCCGAAAGAGCAGTACGAGCGCCTGCTGGAAGCGGCCGACCGCGCCGATGCCGATGCAGTTGCCGCTGCCGGCCGTGAGCTGGAACGCGCCGTGCGCGGCGAGGCGAAGACGATCGCTGAAAAATACGTCTCGCCCCCGCTGACCACCGACTTCGCCATCCTGTTCCTGCCGACCGAAGGCCTGTATGCAGAAGTGATGCGCCGCCCCGGCCTGGCGGATGAACTGCAGCGTGTGAATCGGGTCAGCATCGCCGGCCCATCCACGCTGACCGCGCTGCTGAATAGCCTGCAAATGGGCTTCCGTACCCTGGCGCTGGAAAAACGCTCGTCGGAAGTGTGGCAAGTGCTGGGCGCTGTAAAGACCGAATTCGCCAAATTCGGCGACGTCCTTGCAACGACCAAGATGACACTGGAAAAAGCCGCCCGCAACATCGAAAACGCGGAAGTACGCAGCCGCCAGATGGCGCGCAAGCTGAAATCAGTGGAAGCGCTACCTGCCGAAGCGGCCCTGTTGATGCTGGGCGCATCCGACGGCGCTGACGCGGACACCGACAGCCCCAACTGAGCGATGAAGCTCGCTGCCCACTTCGCGCTGGCATTGCTGCTGCCAGCATCAACTGGCGTATGGGCCGGCGAACTGGAACTCCCTGCCGCGAAGCCTGTTGTGCGAACACAGCTTGATTTAGAACCCGCCCGCGACAGCTTCGGCCGGCCTTTGGGTGTCCCAGGCAGCCAAACGCCCTTGGCGCGCGCAATGAACGAGGCATGGAAGAAGGATGCTTCCGAAGCGAATTTGAAAGCATGGTCGGAAGTCCTGATAAAGTGCCAGCAAGCCACCAACCCCGCCTGGACCACGCCTCTTATGCGCAGCGAGCCGCAGCAAGCGCACTGCTACCGCTATTGAGTCTTTCTGGGGCCGGGCTGATGCAGGTCAGGCGAGTCAGACCAGCCCCTCAAAAACTATCACGTCAATCAGGTCACCCTCCGCCACATTGCCTTGCTCGTCGTGCAGCACCACCATGCAGTTTGCCTCGGACATCGAACGCAGGATGCCGGAGCCTTGCGAGCCGGTGATGCGCACTTCGCGCGTGCCGTCCAGCGCCGTGGAGAGGATGCCCCGTTGATATTCGGTGCGGCCGGGTTTCTTGCGGATCGCCTGGGCCGAGCGGACACGCAGCAACTGGTCGCCTGGTGCATCGGCGCCCATCATGCGCAGCAGGGCGTGGCGCGCGAAGAAGTAGAAGGTGACCATGACGGCCACTGGATTGCCAGGCAGGCCAAACAGGTAGGCACTGTGGCCGTTCGAGCGGATGCGGCCGAACGCCATCGGGCGGCCAGGGCGCATGCCGATCTTCCAGAAATGCACATCGCCCAGCGTGGCCATGACCTGCTTGGTGTAATCCGCTGCGCCTACCGATACGCCGCCGGATGTGATCACGGCGTCGGCACATTCACAGGCAGTGCGCAAGGCTTCTTCGAGCGATGCCGCGTCATCCTTCACGATGCCCATGTCGACGATGTCGCAGCCAAGGCGTTGCAGCATGCCGAACAGGGTGTAGCGGTTGCTGTCGTAGACGCAGCCTTCCGCCAGCGGTTCGCCGATCGAGCGCAGCTCGTCGCCCGTGGAGAAGAAGGCCACGCGCAGGCGGCGCTGCACCGGCACTTCGGCCAGGCCCAGCGAGGCAAGCAGGCCCAGGTCGGCCGGGCGCAATACTTTGCCTTTGCGAAGTGCGGGAGTGCCGGCTGCAAGGTCTTCGCCTTTGAATCGGCGGTTGTCGCCAGTGCGCACGGTGTTCGGCGAGATTGTGACGGCGACGTCGCTCAGGTCCGCCGCCAACTCCTGCGGCAGCACGGTGTCGCAGCCATCCGGCATGACGCCGCCGGTCATGATGCGCACGCACTCGCCGGGGCCGGGCTTCAGCGCCGAAGGGCGGCCCGCGTAGGCTGTTCCGATCACCTTCAGCGTGGTGTTGCCGTCGGCTTTGAGCTGCCCGCCGGCAAACGCGAATCCGTCCATCGCGGAGTTGTCGTGCGCGGGGACGTTGATCGGCGAGATCACATCGGCAGCGAGCACGCGGTCCAGGGCGCTGCGCAGCGCGACCTTTTCGATGCAGCGCACGGGCCGGATGAATTCACGGATGATGCGCTGTGCATTCCGCACAGGCAGGGCGTCGGGATCGTAGCCAGACAGGCAGGTCGCCACATCTTTCAGCGAAGGGTTGGCGGCAGCTTCTTCCTCGTTCTGCAGCTCGGTCAACGTGTTGATATTGCGGAAGGCAGCGGCCTCGTTGAACAGCACCTCGGCCACCTTGATCGATTTGTACCAGCCATCCATCTTGCGCGAGCCGGTCTGCAGGTAATCGTCCAGCGCCGGCAGGGCGCTTTTGCGCACCAGGCAAAAAACAGGATGCAGTTGCGTGCGCGTCTTGCCATCGTCGTCGGTTTCCAGCGTAGATGCCACGGCGAGGTCGGCGCCCTGCGCGTTCAGCGCCTCGTAAAGCCGCTGCGCCAGGTCGGGCGGCAGGAAAGGGGAGTCGCAGGGCGCTGTCAGCAGCAGGTCCGTCGTGCAATGGCGCAGGCCCGTCTGCAGACCGGCCAGCGGGCCCTCGTAGCCTTCCAGTTCGTCCGGCAGCACCTCCACGCCGAGCGCGCCGTAGGCGCCCAGATTGCGGTTGGCGTTGATGGCGACGCTGGCCACTTGCGGCGCAAGCCGCTGCAGCACATGTGAGGCAAGCGTGCCGCCCCGGAAGGGCTGCAAGCCTTTGTCCACACGGCCCATGCGGGTGCCGCGGCCACCTGCCAGGATCAATCCACTGATGTTTTGTTCCATCGCCAGCTTAGCCCCCGATATATGACATTTCGACTTTGCGGTCGGCGCCCAGCGCCAGGCCTTCGGTATTGATGGTACGCAGTTCCGAATAGCGGTCGGCACGAACGCGCCACAGCGCAGTGATGGCGGATGAGATTTCTGCGTCATTGCGGCCTTCGCGCAGCAGTGCGCGCAAGTCGTGGCCGCGCGATGCGAACAAGCAGGTGTACAGCTTGCCCTCGGTCGACAGGCGGGCACGCGAACAATCCTTGCAGAAGGCCTGCGTCACGCTGGAGATCACGCCGACTTCGCCACCGCCATCGACGTAGCGCCAGCGTTCGGCCGTCTCGCCGGTATAGTTCGGATCGACCGGTACCAAAGGCATTTCGGCGCTGATCATGCGCACCACTTCGGCGGATGGCACCACGTCGTGCATATTCCAGCCGTTGGACGTGCCGACGTCCATGAATTCAATGAAGCGCAGGATGGAAGGCGAGCCTTTGAAGTGGCGCGCCATCGGCAGGATTTCCTGTTCGTTCATGCCGCGCTTGACCACCATGTTCACTTTGACAGGACCAAGGCCGACGCTGTGCGCCACGTCGATTCCGTGCAGCACATCCTCTACTGCGAAGTCGACATCGTTCATGCGCTTGAAGGTGGCGTCATCCAGCGCGTCGAGCGAGACGGTGACGCGTTGCAGGCCGGCGTCCTTCAGCGATTGCGCTTTGCGCGCCAACAGGGAGCCGTTGGTGGTCAGGGTCAGGTCGAGCGGCCTGCCGCTCACGGTGCGCAGTTCGGCCAGCATGGCGACCAGTCGTTCCAGGTCCTTGCGCAAGAGCGGCTCGCCGCCGGTCAGGCGGATCTTTTCAACCCCGTGTTCGACGAACAGGCGCGCAATGCGCGTGATCTCCTCAAACGTGAGCAGGGCATTGTGCGGCAGGTACTGGTAGTCCTTGTCGAACACTTCCTTCGGCATGCAGTAGACGCAGCGGAAATTGCAGCGGTCGGTGATGGAAATGCGCAAGTCGTGCAGCGGACGGGCGAACCTGTCCTGAAGGCGGCCGGTTGGCGCCTCTAACGTTGCGGGGATGGCCGGCGCCTGGCTGCGGCCATCGTTCAGGAGGATGATTTTTTCGGTCATGCTGGGTGCGTGGTTACACCCGGTACGATAGCACGATGCCAGCAATTGCACAGGCCAGCAATACGCGGATTGTTCCTTGCTTGTACTGCATTAAGGCTATGGCTGCGGTAGCGGCGATTGCGACGGCCGGCCACTCCCAGCGGCCGGCTGGATAGAACACGTGGATGCCAAAAAATAGTGCCAGGCTGGCAATTACTCCCACCACGGCGGCAGAGATTGCGGTCAGCGGGGCGGTCATGCGGATATTGCCGCGCGTTGATTCGACCAGCGGGCCGCCGGCCAGGATGAAGACGAAGGACGGCACGAAGGTAAACCAGGCGGCGACAGCGGCGCCCAGCATGCCTGCCAGGGCAGGGTGGCCGGCCACGGCTTGCTGCGTCCAGGCGCCGACGAAGCCGACGAACGCCACCACCATGATCAGAGGGCCAGGCGTGGTTTCTCCCAAGGCCAGGCCATCGACCATCTGGGCAGGCGTCAGCCAGTGGAAGTGCTCGACACCGCCCTGGTAGACATAGGGCAGGACAGCATAGGCCCCGCCAAAAGTCATCATGGCGGCTTTGCTGAAGAACCAGGCCATCTGCGCCAGCGGTTTGTCGATGCCGAACAGCCAGGCGAGCAGCAGCCAGCCGCCAGCCATCAATACGATGCCGGCAGCGGCGACGCGCGCCAGTCCGGTCCAGCTGAAGCGCGCGTGCTGCGGCGTTGGCGTGTCATCGTCGATCAGGGCGGGAGGGTGGGCGGCTTGCGTGGCGGCAGGGCCGTGCCCGGCGCCGCCCAGGGCAAACAGTTCGGGACGAAGCCGGCCGCCGGCCCAGCCCAGCAGGGCGGCCGCGCCGACAATCGCCGGGAATGGCAGCTTGATAAAGCTGATGGCGACGAAGGCAGACAGTGCGATGGCCATCAATGGGCGGTTGCGCAGCGTGCGTTTGCCGATGCGCCATGCGGCAGCCAGCACAATGGCGACTACGGCGGGCTTCATGCCGTACAGGATGCCGGCGACGGCGGGCAGGCTGCCGTAAGCCATGTAGGCCCAGGACAGGCCAATTAGCAGCAACAGCGAGGGAAGTACAAACAGCACGCCGGCAATGATGCCGCCCAATGTGCGGTGCATCAGCCAGCCGATGTAGATGGCGAGCTGCGTGGCTTCCGGGCCGGGCAGCAGCATGCAGTAATTCAGTGCGTGCAGGAAGCGGTGTTCGGAAATCCAGCGCCGGCGCTCAACCAGCTCGGTGTGCATCAGGGCGATCTGTCCGGCCGGGCCGCCGAAGCTGATGAAGCCCAGCTTGAGCCAATACAGGAATGCTTCCCACAATGGGACATGAAAAAGGGAAGCACCTGGCTTCCCTTTTTCGTCTGCGAAAGGCCGGTTAGCCATTCGCCTTGGTTTCAACCTGCACCAGCGGCTCGCTGGCAACCGGTGGCAGCGGCTTGCGCTCGCGTGGCACGCGGATCGGTTGGGCGGTCGCGGCAGCGGCGGCAGCTTCCTGCGCCGCGCGTACCTTGGCCGGGTCGGTCACTGCCATCGACAGTCCGGCGGCAGCCAGCATGGCATCGACGTCTGCCTTGGCAGCGGCCGGCACAGGTGCTGCCGGGGCAGGAGCTGGTGCTGGCGCTGGCGCTGGCGCAACTGGGGCCGGTGCCGGCGCGGCGGCGACTGGCGCTGCCTCGGCTGGAGCTGGAGTTGCGGCAGCCGCTGGCTCGACGACGTCGGCAGCAACTTCTTCGGCAGTTGCCGGTTCGGTTGCGGCCGGCGCGGCTTCAGCGAAAGGCAGCACGCCTTGTGGCGATGCTGGCGCGCTGACCACAGGCTCCGCTGCGACTGGCTCAGCGGCTGCTGGAGCAGCGACTGGCAAGTCCACGGCGGCTGGCTCGACTGGCGCGACAGCTACCGGTGCGGGCTCGACTGGCGCAGCTACTACAGGGGCTACGGCAACCGGTTCAGCAAGCGCTGGCGCCTCGACAGCCGTGGCTGCAGCGGCGTGCGCAGCGGCGCCTTCGGCAGCGGCAGCGCTCGCAGCTTCAGTGGATGCCTGCTCGGCGGTGACAGCAGCCGGGGCAGCAACTGGGGCCGACACAGCTTCGGTAGCGGCGGCCACTGGAACTGCTTCGCCTTCAGCCGGCGCAACGGTGAACGTTGCCTCGGTCGCGCCTTCCGCACCTTCCACGCCCTCAGCGCCTTCACGCTCACGACGGTTACGGTTGCGGCCACCGCGACGGCGGCGGCGGCGTGGCTCGTCGCCGCCTTCCGCGCCTTCATGCTCTTCACCCTCTGGTCCGGTGTTGCCAACTGCTTTCACCAGTACTGGCGTCTCAGGCGCGCCGGTGCCGGTGCCAACTGGACCGACGCCTGCTGCTGCCAGTGCCAATTCCTCGGCCTTGGCTTCCGCTGGAACTGCTTTCTCGGCGCGCGGCTCGCGTGGCTGGCGAGGCTGGCGCGGTTCACGTGGCTCACGCTGCTCGCGTGGTTCGCGCTCGGCACGCTGGCCTTGGGCCTGGGCCGCCTCGGCGCCTTCGCGCTGCTCGCGTGGTTCACGCGGCTGGCGTGGCTCACGCGGTTCACGTGGCTCGCGCTGTTCGCGCGGCTTGCGGGCTTCTGCTGCCGGTTTCGCTTCCTCGGCGCCTGGACGGGTGCCTGGTTCGCGGTCTTCGCGCTCGCCGCGGCCGCCTTTGCCGCCACGGTTACGGCCACGCTGGCCGCGATCCTTGCGGTCGCCGCGTTCTGCGTTGGCTGGCGCCTTGGTGACGATGACTGGCGCTTTCGGCTGCACTGGCTCTTCCTTCTCACCACCGGTGAAGAAGGAGATCAGCTTGGCGAAGAAGCCCTTTTCAGCCGGGGCTGCTGGAGCAGCCGCGCGTGGAGCGGCGGCGGCTGGCTTGGCAGCTTCCGGCTTATGTTCCACCATTGGAGCTGGTTGCTCTGGGGTAATGGTCTTGACGACGGCTTCCTGGCGCGGCTTGGCTTCTTCCTTGTGGCGCTTGGAGAACGACATGTCGGTCTCGGCAGCTTCAGCCATGGTGTAGGAGGCAGCGTGGTCTTCCAGGCGTGGATCGTCGTGCTTGATGCGTTCCAGCTTGTAGTGCGGGGTTTCCAGGTGCTTGTTCGGGATCAGGATCACGGTGATGCGGTGACGGGTCTCGATCTTCAGCACTTCGCCGCGCTTCTCGTTCAGCAGGAAGGCAGCCACGTCGACTGGCACCTGGACGTGGATGGCGGCCGAATTTTCCTTCATCGCCTCTTCCTGGATGATGCGCAGCACCTGCAGGGCGGACGATTCGGTATCGCGGATGTGACCGGTGCCCGAGCAGCGCGGGCAGGTCACGTGCGAGCCTTCCGACAGTGAAGGGCGCAGGCGCTGGCGCGACAGTTCCATCAGGCCGAAGCGGGAAATCTTGCCCATCTGGACACGTGCACGGTCGTGGTGCAGGGCGTCTTTCAGGCGCTGTTCGACTTCACGCTGGTTCTTCGACACTTCCATGTCGATGAAGTCGATCACGATCAGGCCGCCCAGGTCGCGCAGGCGCAGCTGGCGGGCCACTTCGTCGGCGGCTTCGCAGTTGGTGTGGAAGGCGGTGGTTTCGATGTCCGAGCCGCGGGTGGCGCGGGCCGAGTTGACGTCGATGGAGACCAGGGCTTCAGTGTGGTCGATCACGATGGCGCCACCCGATGGCAGCGGAACCGTGCGCGAGTACGCGGTTTCGATCTGGTGTTCGATCTGGAAGCGCGAGAACAGCGGCACGTCGTCGCTGTAGCGCTTCACGCGGTGCACCATGTCCGGCATCACGTGCGACATGAACTGGTGCGCCTGTTCGTAGATCTCGTCGGTATCGATCAGGATCTCGCCGATATCAGGCTGGAAGTAGTCGCGAATGGCGCGGATCACCAGGGACGATTCCTGGTAGATCAGGAAAGCGCCGGAGGCTGCCTTGGAGGCGCCTTCGATGGCGCGCCACAGTTGCATTAGGTAGTTCAAGTCCCACTGCAGCTCTTCCACGGTACGGCCGATGCCGGCGGTACGGGCAATCACCGACATGCCTTGCGGCAGGTCCAGCTTGTCCATGGTTTCGCGCAGCTCCTGGCGCTCTTCGCCCTCGACACGGCGGGAAACACCGCCACCGCGCGGGTTGTTCGGCATCAGGACCAGGTAACGGCCAGCCAGCGAAATAAAGGAGGTCAGTGCCGCGCCCTTATTGCCGCGCTCTTCCTTCTCCACCTGCACCATGATTTCCTGGCCTTCGCGCAGCGCTTCCTTGACGGATGCATTGCGCACGTCGACGCCTTCGCGGAAATAGGAACGGGCAACTTCTTTAAAGGGGAGGAAGCCGTGGCGGTCTTCGCCGTAGCTGACGAAGCAAGCTTCGAGGGAGGGTTCGATTCGAGTGATGACGCCTTTGTAGATATTGGACTTGCGCTGCTCTCGTCCGGCGGTCTCGATGTCGATGTCGATCAATTTTTGACCGTCGACAATTGCTACGCGCAACTCCTCTTGCTGCGTAGCATTAAACAACATGCGTTTCATTTTTATTAACTCCGCGACCCTTGGGCCATGTCAAAGCCGCCCCCGTGGAGACGGCGAAGTACAAGGATATACGCGTGAATTAAGGAGGCTGTAGGGGGAAATGCCTCGTCATGCGGCGGGCGCGAAGCGCTGCCGCCGCATTGGGCGCATGAAGCAAATCGTCATGCCGAGTTTGCGCACTGCGTGCAACATCATCCAACGGCCCGAGCGTTGCCGGGTGGCGGGAGAATGCAGGCGTGCGCACATCGTCGGGCCAGGGCATCTTGTATGGTGCCTTGGCGAAACGGCAAGCGTTATCCACTTCATCAACCAGCGAGCAACGACTGTAGTGCTTGCTCGCCGGACTTATCCTAACAATCCAGCCAGTCTAATTCAGCACACGAGCGCTCGAGCCGATGGCAACAGCGGTTGCGACCCTGATCGGCGCACGAATGTGCGTATACAATTTTTTCCACCGAATTTGCGTTTGGCGAGGCCAGCAGATACGCCCCTGTGTAAAATGTACGTTTAATTCTTTACACTTGCAGCAGATTAAACCGCGGCATAACGATTATATATTCAAAATGAAGGACTTAGAGAGAAATTCTGGGAAGCCGGGCCAAAACAAGTCGCAAAAAGCCGATTCCGCTTCCCCCCAACAGGTCCTGCCGCAAGCACAATTCGTCACAATCACTGAAGAAGAGGCCGGACAGCGGATCGATAACTACCTGTTGCGTGTTTGCAAAGGTGTGCCGAAGAGCCACGTCTATCGTATCCTGCGCTCGGGTGAAGTGCGGGTGAACAAGGGCCGCATCGACCAGTTGTACCGCTTGAATGCCGGCGACCTGGTGCGCATTCCACCGATTCGCATTGCTGAAAAGCAAGAGGCAACCGTTCCGGCCGCCGAATTCGACGTCATTTTTGAAGACGCCAACCTGTTGGTGATCAACAAACCCTGCGGCGTTGCCGTCCATGGCGGTTCCGGCGTTTCATTTGGCGTCATCGAGCAGTTGCGCGCAGCCCGCCCGGACGCCAAGTTCCTGGAACTGGTGCACCGCCTGGACCGGGAAACGTCCGGCCTGCTGCTGATCGCCAAGAAGCGTACTGCCCTGACCAACCTGCATGACCAGATGCGCGACGGACTGACCGACAAGCGCTACCTGGCCCTGGCGGTGGGCGACTGGAAGAACAAGCGCCAGCACGTAAAGCTTGCATTGCATAAATACACGCTTCCGGACGGCGAGCGCCGCGTGCGCGTGCAAGCCGACGGCCAGGCTTCGCATACCGTGTTCAGCCTGCTGCAGAAATTTGATGGTTTTGCGCTGCTGGAGGCCGAGCTGAAGACCGGCCGAACCCACCAGATTCGCGTTCATCTGCAATCTTCGGGCTTTCCGATTGCAGGTGACGATAAATACGGCGATTTTGCACTGAACAAGGCGCTGCAGAAAGCCACGGAAACGCGTGGCGCGCTGAAACGCATGTTCCTGCACGCCCACCAGATTACGTTTACCCATCCTGAAACGGGCAAGCCGATGACCTTGAATGCGCCTTTGGCCGCCGAATGCCAGCGATTCTTGGTAAGCTTGGGGAAACCATTGAATTGAGAAAAAAATAATGCCGCGCAAGCAATTTGACCTGATCGTCTTCGATTGGGATGGCACGCTCATGGATAGCACCGCCACCATCGTGAAGTGCATCCAGGCTGCCGCCAAGGACCTGGGCCTGCCTATCCCGAGCAGGGAACAGTCCGCCCACGTGATCGGGCTGGGCATGGGAGAAGCCATGCAGGTCGCCATGCCGAACCTCGACCCGAAGATTTATCCGCGCGTGATGGAGCGCTACCGCTATCACTACCTGGCGAAAGACCACGAGCTGACACTGTTCGATGGCGTGCACGAAATGTTGCAGGACTTGTCGCAGCAAGGCTATTTTCTTGCTGTCGCGACCGGCAAGAGCCGGGTCGGCCTGAATCGTTCCCTGAACGCCGCCGGACTGTTGTCGACTTTCGATGCGACGCGCTGCGCCGACGAGACTTTCTCCAAGCCGCATCCGGCCATGCTGCAGGAACTGACCCGCGAACTGGGCCAGGATTTGCGCAGGACCGTGATGATTGGCGACACCACACATGACCTGATGATGGCGCAAAATGCGGGATCTTCTGGCATCGCCGTCGAATATGGCGCCCATCCGTTGGAACAACTGGCTGCCTGCAACCCGGTGTATTCGGCGCGGACTGTGCCGCAATTGCACCAATGGCTGAATGAGAACGCTTGATGGATGCTGACATCCTGGTTTGCGCTGCCGAGGCTTTGCTGGAAGGCGGCAAGGGAATCCGTTTTCCCTTGCGCGCCGGTGGCGAAGACAGCACCGGCTTCGTGGTGCGCTACGGCGGCAAGGTCTATGGTTACCTGAACCGCTGCGCCCACGTGCCGATCGAGCTGGACTGGGCTGAGGGCGAGTTCTTTGAATCGAGCGGCCTCTATATCATGTGTTCCACACACGGCGCCATTTATATGCCTGAGAATGGCCAATGTGCCGGCGGCCCATGCCGCGGCGGTCGACTGCGTCCGATTGCCGTGATTGAGCGAGACGAAAACATTTACTGGCAGCCTGACGATTACGTGCGCCCACGACCATGAGTGATATCAACGACAACAATAACACCCAGCCAGCGCCCTCGGCCGAGAATCCTCCCATCAAGTGGGAGCGTGAAGTGCTGGAAAAGCTGGTGTTCGCTACGCTGAAGGAGCAGCGCGCCAATCGCCGCTGGAGCATTTTCTTCAAGGTGTCGACACTGGCGATCATTTTCTTCGCCCTGGCCAGCTACTTCGGCGTCAACCTGATGGGCGGCGATGCCGAGGCCCTGGGCCGCCATACCGCCCTGATCGAAATCGAAGGCAGTATCGAGTCGGAAGGCAGCGGTGCGGCGGATGTGGTGATTCCCGCGCTGAACAAAGCCTTCTCGGATACCGGCTCGGTGGCCATCGTCCTGCACATCAACAGCCCGGGCGGCAGCGCGGTCCAGGCCGGCATGATCGTGGACGAGATCCGCCGCCTGCGCCACGGCTACCCGCAAAAGCCGCTATACGTGGTGGTCGATGAAATCTGCGCCTCGGGCGGCTATTACATCGCCTCGGCCGCCGATCGCATCTACGTCAACAAGGCCAGCATCATTGGCTCGATTGGCGTGCTGATGGATGGCTTCGGCTTCACTGGCACCATGGAAAAGCTGGGCGTGGAACGCCGCTTGCTCACCGCTGGCGAAAACAAGGGTTTCATGGATCCGTTTAGCCCCCAGTCGGACAAGCAGAAGCAGCATGCGCAGACCATGCTCAAGGAAATCCATGCCCAATTCATCGACGTGGTGCGTACCGGCCGCGGCAAGCGCCTGAAGGAAACCCCCGACATGTTCTCCGGCCTGTACTGGACTGGCGCGCGTGCCATCGACATGGGACTGGCCGATGACCTGGGCAGCGTCGACAGCGTGGCGCGCGACATCGTGAAAGCGGAAGACATCGTCGACTATACCCAGCATGAAAACCTGCCAGAGCGCGTGCTGAAGAAGTTTGGCGCAGCAGTTGGTTATGGCGCCATCAAGGCCGCCGCCGATGCTGCCAAGCCGAGCTTGCGCTGAAACTTGGCTCAGCAGTCAACATTGGCATTTTTGCTTGCCATTTCCCCGACGTGGACTATATTGACGGTGTAGTTCGATTCAAGGGGAGGGCGATTAGCAATCAATTCTTGAGGCAGACTACGCAGCCGCATTACGGATGCGGACTTGAGTGAATTCACATTCCTCGTCACTGTCTCTTTGGGAGGCAAGAGAACGGCGGCCCCTGGCCGCTGTTTTCGTTTCTGCGCCCTGGTCTTCGGTTGAAAAGCCGCCTTGCAGCAGCCACTCGAGCAACTCCGCTCCCTGTTGACGCCGCCACAACGCTTGCGGCATTGACCCTGCCTGGCCGCTCCAGCGCGCGACAGCCAATTTGGTTTCCAGCGAAGCGGCATGGGCCTGTGCCAACGACTTACGGTTGATGTAGAGCTTCATTGCTGAGATCTCCCAAAGAAATTCCTATAGCCCAGTCAGCAGATTCCTAATGCTATTTAAGTGTACCAACTCGACTGTCACGCCCTTTGATCTGCATCAATAGGGAGGCTTGCGGTAGCGTAAATCCGGTAAAATCCCGCCCCATGAGTAAATTATCCCTGGACCGAATCCTGCAGTCGCAAGGCTTCGGCACCCGTAAATACTGCCGCGCCCTGATCGAAGACGGTGACGTTTCCATCGGCGGCGAAGTGCAGGACAACTATAAAGCGACTATCGAAACCGACGGCCTGGTGCTGGAAGTGTTCGGCGAAGAGTGGGTGTATCGCGAGCACCTCTATATTGCCCTGTACAAGCCTTCCGACTACGAATGCTCCCGCAAGCCCAGCCACCACCCGGGCGTGCTGACCTTGTTGCCTGAGCAATTCACCTGGCGCGAAGTCCAGCCGGTCGGCCGCCTCGACCATGACACCACCGGCATGCTGCTGATGTCCGATGACGGCCCGTTCATCCATGCGCAGTCTTCGCCCAAGCGCCACGTGCCCAAGGTCTACCTGGCCACCACGGCCGAACCGGTGACCGACGAGCTGGTGGCCCAGATGCTGGCCGGCGTCCAGTTGCATGATGAGCCCGCTCCCCTGGCTGCCGTCACCTGCATCAAGCGCGGCGAGCACCAGCTCGAGATCGTGCTCGAACAAGGCAAATACCACCAGGTCAAGCGCATGCTCGCTGCTGCCGGCAATCATTGCTCTGCGCTGCACCGCTCCGCCATCGGCCAATTGCAACTCGATTCTCTGGGCTTGCAGGAAGGGGAATGGTGCTATCTCACCCCCGAACAGCTCGCGTTATTGGCGCCGGCCTGATCACTGTTTCTTCATCATGGCCGCATGTCCCGCGGCCATTTCCTGCTTGCTCAGGAATCCGTCCTTGTCGGTATCCATTTTCGCAAACATGGATGCCGACGCTTTGGCGTGCTCTTCGGCAGTAAGCACGCCATCGCCGTCAGAATCGACGGCCTTGATCTTGTCGGCTGCTGACATGTCCGACTTTTTCGTTGCCTGTCCCGTAATGGCCTTGTGTGCAGCAGTCATTTCTGCAGCACCCACTTTGCCATCATGGTTGGCATCCATATGCTCGAACATCCTCTTCGCACCGGCCGCATGTTCAGCCGCCGATACCTTGCCATTCTGGTCGGCATCCATGGAATTGAATTCCTTATCGACCTCAGGTCCGGCGATTGCCTGTGCCGAGATTAGTGCGCCTGCGATGAAGCTAAGTGCTTTCATATTGGCCTCCTAGCCACTAACAATGCTGAGGATATTGCCATCGAGATCCCTGAACCATGCCACTTTCATACTGCCGCCAACGTGTACGTTGCCCTCGCGTTTCAGGCCGGGCATATCGTAGTGCTCGAATATGACACCTTGCGTTCTCAAGCGTTCTGCAATTTCTTCCAGTTCGCTGCCCACGTTCCACATGACATTGGTTGCCTTGTTTGTACCGGCAAACTGCGACCGATAGACGTTGATCGTGCTGGTCCCACTGCGGAAGACCAGCACTTCCTGTTCGGGGCTGTCGAGCTTCTCAAGGCCGAGAACTTCACCGTAAAATTTCGCCGCCGCATCCAGATTCTTTACTGCGATCATCGCAATAGCATCTTTGTCTGCCAGCATATTCGCCTCCCGGCTTGAACTCGATGCGTGGAGATTAGGCCCCTGGGCGCTAAGCGTCCGTTCGCTGTCGCACACCGGGGCTGGCCGGTTTGTCGCAACAGCTTGCGCTTGCCCAAAGTGCTTAAACAGGGGCCGCATAGACTTCCTGCATGGCTTCCCCCAGTGATACCGGCTACAAACAGCTGTTTTCGTTCCCGGAGTTGGCGCGCGAGCTGTTGTGCGTGGCTGTGCCGCAGGAATGGACGAGAGCGGTCCGCCCAGACGACTTTGTACGCCTGAATGCCAGCTATGTATCGCCGAATGGCACGCATCGTCATGATGACGTCGTGTGGTGTGTGCATCGATCTCGTCGTCCGAGCATCCATATGCTTATCGAATTCCAATCGATCCCGGACAAATGGATGGCGACACGCATGCAGGGTTATGCAGCGCTACTTTCCGATGACCTCATCAAGGCGCGCAGGGCGACCCACGGAAAGGAACCGCTGCTGCTCCCCATCGTTCTCTATAGTGGCCGCGAGGCATGGCCGTATAGCCGGTCCCTGGGGGCATTCCGGCCGCAGGCGCCACCTGGCCTGGAATCGCTGCAGCCGGAACTAAATTATGTGCTGGTCGATCGAAGCATCGGACAGGGTGTCATCAGAGCCTTGCTTGAACTTGATCGGGCCGATGACGAGGCCAGCGATATTCCAGCGCTGACTCGAACGTTGTCGGTGTGGCTGGAGCGCCAGCACAATGATTTGTTGTCGAGGACGCTCACTGCTTGGGTGCAAATGCGTCTTTCTGCCCAGTTCCCCGATGCGGACATGGCCCAGGCGCTAACTATGGAGAAAATCGCCATGATGTTCGAACATGATTTTCGCAACTACACAGAGGTACTCGAGTACCGAACCTTGCTCCGCGGTCGACGCGAGGGGTGGGAGGAAGGCCGGCAGGAAGGCCGGCAAGAAGGCTTGCAGGAAGGTTGGCATGAGGGACAGCAGGAAGGGGCGAAAAACGCCCTGTTGGCTGAGCGGCGCAATACTGTGAGATTACTGCTCGAGCATGCTGGAAAGCCACTATCCCAGGCCGGTGCCCAGGTTCTGGAGCAAGCGGCGCCCGAGCAACTGCTGGACTGGATTCACGTCCTCATTGACAGCGCGAGCGTGCCGCCGGAGTTGTTATCGCGGTAGCGGCCAGGATGCATCCGATGGCAAGCCAGGCGATTATTGTCAGGCAGCCATCGGCGATGCGGCGCTTCGCATTAGATGGCGGTCAAACAGGCGGTCGTGGAAGGGCAGGGCGATCACATTGATGATCGGTTCCAACACTGCCGCCAGGCCACCGAACGCGATTGATCCAGTGGCAGCGTATAAGGTGCCGAAGGCAATGAGCGCATGCATTGCGGTTTGCGAGATTTTCTCGGCTGCGATCAATGCCAGCCGGCGGTGAGCGAAGCGCTGGCGCAGCGCGTGCCAGGCGCGCTCATGGAATGGCAGCAGCACGACGTTGATCACCGGTTCCAGCACGGCAGCCAGGCCGCCGAATGCCACCGACCCTGTCAATACGTACATCAGGCCGAAGGCGATGCCCATGTGGGCGGTGACTTGGCTCATTTTCTTCGCTGCGATTGCCATGATCGAATTCCTTTCTAGTTGAGCCAAATGGTAATGATTCGCATCCAGGAGGTAAAATTGATTATCTCTACCGAATCGATAGCATTCCTGAAATGAAACTTGCCACCCTTAAAGACGGTACCCGCGACGGCCAATTGCTCGTCGTCTCCCGCGACCTGAAAACTGCCGTGGTCGCCGATGGAATCGCCCGCAGCCTGCAACGCGCCCTGGATGACTGGACGTTCATCTCGCCCCAGCTTGACGACCTGTACCGCCAGCTCAACGAGGGCAAGGCCCGCCGCAGCTTCGACTTCGAGCCGAAGAACTGCATGGCACCGCTGCCGCGCGCCTTCCAGTGGGCCGACGGTTCGGCCTACGTCAATCATGTCGAGCTGGTGCGCAAGGCACGCAATGCCGAGATGCCGGCCTCGTTCTGGGAAGATCCGCTGATGTACCAGGGTGCCAGTGACGATTTCATCGGTCCTTGCGACGACATCGAGTTGAAGCATGAAGAATGGGGCATCGACTTCGAGTCGGAAATCGCCGTGATTACCGACGATGTGCCGATGGGCGCCACGCCCGACCTGGCTTTCCAGCAGATTCGCCTGCTGGTGCTGGTCAACGACGTCTCGCTGCGCAACCTGATCCCCGAGGAGCTGGCCAAAGGCTTCGGCTTCTTCCAGTCCAAGCCGGCCAGCAGCTTCTCGCCGGTGGCGGTGACCCCGGACGAACTGGGCGAAGCCTGGAGCGACGCCAAGGTCCACCTGCCGCTGCGCTCGACCTGGAACGGCAAGCTGGTAGGCCAGCCGAATGCGGGCGTGGACATGGTGTTCAACTTCGCCCAGTTGATTTCGCACCTGGTGAAAACCCGCAATGCGCGCGCCGGCACCATCGTCGGTTCGGGCACCGTGTCCAACAAGGATGCTAAAAGGGGCTATTCCTGCATCGCCGAAAAGCGCTGCCTGGAAATGATCGCCGATGGCAAACCGACAACTTCCTTCATGTCCTTCGGCGACACCATCAAGATCGAAATGCTGGATGCCGACGGCAAGTCCATCTTCGGCGCCATCGACCAGCAGGTCTGGCAATTGGGCCGTGCGAAAGCCGTGCCAGAGGCGGCGCCAGCCGCCGACGGGGCCGAGTAAGGCAGGTTTTCCCCGCTTTTTCCATCGATAGCTCTTGCTCGGCCGCAGCGATAATGGCACGGTCGATAACAGGAGCGGTCAATGGCTGAAGACAGCGAAGCCGAGAAAACAGAACCCGCGTCACAGAGGCGCCTCGAGCAGGCGCGTGAAGAAGGGGACGTACCCAGGTCGCGCGAAGTCGCGACCTTTACCGTTCTCATGGCAGCGGGTGCCGGCCTGTGGATGACCGGCTCCGGCCTGGTGCGCGAATTGAGCCGCAGCCTCACTTCGGGGCTGTCGCTGACGCGTGAGCAAGTCTACAACCCAGATGTACTGGTGACCCGCATCCTGGTCGATGTGGTGCACGTGATGCTGGCCTGCCTGCCGATCGCCGTCGCCGTGATGGTGGTGGCCCTGGCCTCGCCGCTGCTGGTCGGCGGCTGGCTGTTTTCGGCCAAGGCCTTCACCCCCAATTTCATGAAGCTGAATCCCATCACGGGCATCGGCAACATGTTCTCCACCAACTCGCTGGTGGAGCTGGTCAAGGCCATCATCAAGTCCATCATCGTCGGCGTGGTGGCCTATATGGTCATTTCGCGCCAGCAGCAGGAGGCAATCGGCCTGATGCTCGAGCCGCTGCATACCGGCAGCACGCATGTCATGAATATGCTGGGCTTCAGCTTCATCGTGATCGTCGGCGCGCTGGGCTTCATCGCCCTGATCGATGCACCGTACCAGATGTGGCATTACGCGAACAAGCTGAAGATGACGCGCCAGGAGCTGATCCAGGAATCCAAGGAGTCGGACGGCAACCCGCAAATCAAGGGCAAGATCCGCCAGCTCCAGCGCGAAATGGCGAAGAAACGCATGATGCAGGAAGTGCCGACCGCCGACGTCGTGGTGACCAACCCGACCCACTATGCGGTGGCGCTGAAATACGCCGAAGGCGGGCAGGGTGCGCCGCGCGTGGTGGCCAAGGGCACCGACGAAGTGGCGGCCAAGATCCGCGAGCTGGCCAAAGAGCACCGGGTTGCCATCCTGGAAGCGCCGCCGCTGGCGCGTGCCCTGCACAAGCATACCGAAATCGGCGATGAAATCCCGCCGCGCCTGTACGCCGCCGTGGCTGAAGTGCTGGCGTATGTGTACCAGATCAAGGCCTATCGTCCAGGCCTGCGCTACCCGGATCGACCGACCAGGCTCGATGTGCCGGACGATATGGACCCACTGAACAAGAAATAAACGGAGTAGAGAATGAACGCCCTGAACATGCCGCCATGGATGAGAGGCATTGCCGGTAACGGGCAAGCCCTGGCTGCGCCGATCCTGATCATCATGCTACTGGCGATGATGATCCTGCCCTTGCCGGCGTTCGTGCTCGACCTGTTCTTCAGCTTCAATATCGCACTGTCGATCATCGTGCTGCTGACCAGCCTGTACACGGTCAAGCCGCTGGACTTCATGGCTTTTCCGACCGTGCTGCTGGTCTCGACCATGCTGCGCCTGTCGTTGAACGTGGCCTCGACCCGCGTCGTGCTGACCGAAGGCCACACCGGGCCGGATGCTGCCGGCAAGGTGATCGAGGCTTTCGGCCACTTCCTGATCGGCGGTAACTACACCGTCGGTATCGTGGTGTTCGTAATCCTGACCATCATCAACTTCGTGGTGGTGACCAAAGGTGCTGGCCGTATCGCTGAAGTGGGCGCCCGTTTCGCCCTGGACGCAATGCCCGGCAAGCAGATGGCGATTGACGCCGACCTGAATGCCGGCCTGATCGGCGAACCGGAAGCCAAGCGCCGCCGCAATGAAGTGTCGCAGGAGGCCGAGTTCTACGGCGCCATGGACGGTGCCTCGAAATACGTGCGCGGCGACGCGGTGGCAGGCATCCTGGTGACCGTGATCAACGTGGTGGGCGGCCTGCTGGTGGGCATGATCCAGCACGATATGGGATTTGCCGACGCGCTGAAAAATTATGTGCTGCTGGCGATCGGTGACGGCCTGGTGGCGCAGATTCCTTCGCTGGTGATTTCGATTGCAGCCGGTATCGTGGTGTCGCGGGTCGCCTCCGAGACCGACATCGGCACGCAGGTGATCAGCCAGTTGTTCGCCAAGCCGCAAGTGCTGTTCATCACTGGCGGCATCATCGGCGGTCTCGGCCTGATTCCCGGCATGCCTAACCTGGTGTTCATCCTGCTGGCGTCGGTCCTGATCGGCTCCGGCTACATGCTGCAGAAGCGCGCGAAGGAAAAGGCGGAAACGGTTGCCGCGCAGGAGGCCGGCGGCCCTGGCGGTGGTGGCGCTGCCGGCGCCGCGGGCGGTGGGCAGGCGGCCCCAGAGCAGGAAGAGGCGACCTGGCAGGACGTGATGGCGGTCGATACCCTCGGCCTGGAAGTGGGCTATCGGCTGATCCCGCTGGTCGACAAGACCCAGGGGGGCGAACTGCTGAAGCGTATCAAGGGCATTCGCAAGAAATTTGCGCAGGAAGTTGGCTTCCTTGCGCCGCCGGTGCACATCCGCGACAACCTGGAGTTGAAGCCTTCTGCCTACCGTATCACGCTGAAGGGCGTAGAGGTCGGTACCGGCGAGGCATTCAACGGCCAGTACCTGGCGATCAATCCGGGCATGGCAAGCGGCACGCTGCCGGGCATGGTCACTACCGATCCGGCTTTCGGCCTGCCGGCCATCTGGATCGACGCCTCGCTGCGCGACCAGGCTACCGGCATGGGTTATACCGTGGTCGATGCGGGCACCGTCGTGGCCACCCACCTGAATCACCTGATCACATCGCATGCTTCCGAATTGCTTGGCCGCGCAGAAGTGCAGTCCTTGCTGGATCACCTGGGCAAGGATTCGCCGAAGCTGGTGGAGGACCTGGTGCCGAAGATGCTGTCGCTGTCGGCGCTGCAGAAGGTGCTGCAGAACCTGTTGGCAGAGGGCGTGCATATCCGCGACATGCGCACCATTATCGAGACGCTGGCCGAGTTCACGCCGCATATCCAGGATCCGAATGAGCTGACTGCGCAGGTGCGTGTGGCCCTGGGCCGGGCGATCGTGCAGCAGTTGTTCCCGGCCGGCGGGGAGCTGTCGGTCATGACGCTTGACAATCGCCTCGAGCGCTTGCTGATGCAGGCCATGACGAGTGGTGCCGGCGATGCGGCGGGCATTGAGCCGGGGCTGGCCGATACGATTGCCCAGCAGGCTGCGGCGGCAACGCAGCAGCAGGAGGCGCTGGGCGTGACGCCGGTGCTGCTGGTGCCGGGCGCACTGCGCCCGCTGCTGTCCAAGTTCCTGCGCCGCGCACTGCCGCAGCTGAAAGTGCTGTCGCATTCGGAGATTCCGGAGACGAAGACGATTCGGGTGACGTCGCTGGTGGGTGCGCAGTAAACCGGTAAACCAGGGTCTGACCCGCAGGGTCAGACCCTGTCTGCGGCGCGGCCAACGGGGTTGGTTGTGCGCCGTTGATCTTCGTCAAAAGTCAAAAGCTTCGAACCCACACCTGTCGGCCGTCGAACAGACAGGGTCTGACCCTGCGGGTCAGACCCAGGTTTACCGGGTTTTGAATTAAGCCGCATTTCCCAAGCTATTCCACCGATTGTTACCTCCACGCATCGTCAATAATCTGACCATGTGCGAATCTGTCGGAGTAGCAGGAAATGAACGTTAAAAAATTTACCGCCCCAACATCTCGTGAAGCGCTGCGCAAAGTGCGCGAAGCGCTCGGCCCGGATGCGGTGATCCTGTCCAACCGCGCCGTCGACGGCGCGGTGGAAATCCTGGCCCTGGCCGGCGACGATGCCGCCGCGCTGGCCCCGCACTCCCCGGATTCCCCGATGGCCGCACCGGCGCCGCAACTGGACCTGGCGCCGGCCCTGGTCTCCCAGCCGGCAGCGCCAGTGGTACGCGCCACCGCACGCCCGGCGCCGGCCGCCCCGCGTGCAGCGGCCCGCCCGATCGCACCGGTAGCGGCCGCACCAGCCGTGGACATGGACCGCATTTCCTCCCTGGTCGCCGAAGCCGTCGCCAGCGCCAAAGCCAGCGCCGCCGCCGAGATGACCAGCATGATGAGCGAGCTGCGCGCCATGCGCGGCATGATGGAAACCCAGCTCAACGAACTGGCCTTCGCCAACACCCAGCAACGCGAACCGCACAAAACCGTGGTGCTGCGCGAACTGCTGGCAGCCGGCTTCTCCGCCAGCCTGGCGCGCTACCTGACCGACAAGCTGCCGGCCACCCGCGACAGCGCCGAAGCGCTGCAATGGATGCGCACTGTCCTCGCGCGCAACATCAATGCCGTGAACAACGAAGACGCGCTGCTGGAAAAGGGCGGCGTGTTCGCCCTGGTCGGCCCGACCGGCGTCGGCAAGACCACCACCACCGCCAAGCTGGCTGCGCGCTGCGTGATGCGCCACGGCCCGGAAAAGCTGGCCCTGATCACCACCGACGCCTATCGTATCGGCGCCCACGAACAACTGCGCATCTACGGCAAGATCCTGGGCGTGATGGTGCACTCGGTGAAGGACGAAGCGGACCTGCGCATCGCCCTGAACGAGCTGCGCAACAAGCACACCGTACTGATTGATACCGTTGGTGTCAGCCAGCGTGACCAGATGGTGGCCGAACAGGTCGCCATGCTGCAGGGCGTCGGCACCGACGTGCAGCGCATCCTGTGCATGAACGCTACTTCGACCCAGGAAACCTTGTCCGAAGTCGTGCGCGCCTACCAGGGCAGCGGCCTGGCCGGTGCCATCATCACCAAGCTCGACGAAGCTGCCTCGATCGGCTCCGCCCTGGACGTGGTGATTCGCCACAAGCTGCGCCTGTTCTACATGTCCAACGGCCAGCGCGTGCCGGAAGACCTGCACCTGGCCGACTCGGCAGCGCTGGTAGGGCGCGCTTTCGGTGGCCAGTCCGCCCCGAAATACGGCGATGCCGAACTGCCGCTGCTGGTAGCCGGTGCCGCCCATGACCCAATGCTGCGCGAGGTACGCTTTGGCTAATTTTGACTTCGACCAGGCCGAAGGCCTGCGCCGGATGCTGGCCGGGCCCCGGCCACGCATCATCACCTTCCTGTCGGCCACGCCGCAGGACGACAAGGGCGCCATGCTGGTTAACCTGGGCGCCTCGCTGTCGCAGGCCGGCAACGACGTGCTGCTGGTCGATGCCTGCGCCAGTGCCCACGGGGTGGTGTCCCGCCTTGGGCTGGACCACGGCGCCAGCCTGCTCGACGTGGCGCGCCAGCGCTGCGGCTTGAACCAGGTGTTGCATGCTGCACCGCAAGGCTTCAATGTGGTGTCGATGACGCGCGGCGAAGCGCGCCGCGGCCCGGACGAAGGGCGCCGCCTGGCCAAGGCCTTCGGCGTGCTGGCCAGCCAGGCCGGCATCGTGCTGGTGGACGGCGAGTTCGACGGCGAAGCCTTCCCGGTACCCTTGATGGCCAGTTCCGAGATCGTGGTACAGGTGTCGAATAGCGCCACTTCGATCAAGAATGCTTATATGATGATCAAGCGGCTCAACCATGAACTGGGCCGCCGGCCGTTCGGCATCCTGGTCACCGGCGCTTCGGAGGCCGAAGCAAGGGTGGTTTACGATAATATGGCACATGCGGCAAGCCGTTACCTGGCAGTCAACCTTGTTTCCATGGGTTCTGTGCCGGCTGACGAATACCTGCAGCGTGCAGCCCGCCTGGGTCGTGCGGTGGTGGACGCCTTCCCATTGGCCGGGGCTTCAGTGGCCTTCCGCCAGCTGGCAGGGCGTTTTGCGATGGGGAGCTGCAACCATTTTAGAGCCTGAAAAGAATTAGAACCTTTATGTACACGGTCAAAGGGAAGGTGGACAAGGATTCCTTGCTGACGACGCACATGCCGTTGGTCAAGCGCCTGGCCCACCATATGAAGGCAAAATTGCCGCCCAGTGTGGAAGTGGATGACCTGGTACAGGCCGGCATGATCGGCTTGCTTGACGCTATTAATCGATATGAAGAAACCCACGGCGCCCAGTTCGAGACCTACGCGGTGATGCGTATCCGCGGCGCCATGCTCGATGAATTGCGCTCTTCCGACTGGATGCCGCGCTCGATGCGGCAGGACATGCGGAAGATTGAAAACGCCATGGCCACGCTGCAGCAGCGCCTGGGCCGCCCGCCGACCGAGTCGGAAGTGGCGAAATCGCTCAAATTGTCGCTGGCCGATTACCAGGAAATGCTGTCCGAAGGCGGCGGCCACCAACTGGTGTACTACGAAGATTTTCACGAGGAAGACGGCAACGACAGCTTCCTCGACCGCTATGCCCATGATGAAGATGCCGATCCGCTGCGCGCGCTGCTCGACACCGACTTCCGCCAGGCTGTGATCGATGCGATTGAAGCGCTACCCCCACGTGAGAAAATGCTGATGGGCCTTTACTACGAGGAAGAGCTGAACCTGAAGGAGATCGGCGCGGTGATGGGCGTGTCCGAGTCCCGGGTATCGCAATTGCACACACAAGCCGTGGCGCGCCTGCGTGCCTCGCTCAGGGAGCAGGCATGGACTGGTCCAGCGTAGCCGGCGTCTTGCTGGCGCTGGCCGGCATCATCGTCGGCCAGGGGCTGGAAGGCGGCAAGGTGACTTCCTTGCTGCAGCCGGCTGCCTTCGCGATTGTTGTGATTGGCACGTTCGGCGCCGTCATGCTGCAAACCACCCGGCCAACCCTGCGCCGCGGGCTGACCATGCTGCGCTGGGTGTTCAAGCCTCCACCAGACAATCGGGCCCAGTTGGCGCGCGACATCAACAACTGGAGCATGCTGGCCCGCCGCGACGGGCTGCTGGCGCTGGAGCGCCCCATGCTCGGCGCCAAGGACAAGTTTGTCGCCAAGGGCTTGCGCATGATCGTCGACGGCATCAACCCCGACAAGATGCGCCAGTTGCTGGACATGGAAATCACCGCTTTCGAAACGGCCGAACGCCAGGCGGTGCGCATCTGGGAATCGGCGGCCGGCTACTCGCCGACCATCGGCATCCTGGGCGCCGTGCTGGGCCTGATCCATGTGATGGAAAACCTGACCGACCCGAGCAGGCTCGGTTCCGGCATTGCCGTGGCCTTCGTGTCGACCATTTACGGCGTCGGCCTGGCCAACCTGTTCTTTTACCCGATTGCCAACAAGCTGAAGACCATCGTCACGCGCCAGGTCTACCTGCAGGAGCTGACGGCGTCGGTGTTCTACGATATCGCCACCGGCGATTTCACGCGCGTCATCGATGAACGGATCGCGACCCTGATGCGGGAGCCGTGACATGCAATACCGCCGCGCACGCCGCAAGTTCGACGACGATCCTGAGAACCATGAGCGCTGGCTGATTTCCTACGCCGACTTCATCACGCTGCTGTTTGCCTTCTTTGTCGTGATGTACGCGGTCTCCTCGATCAATACCGGCAAGTACAAGGTGTTTTCCGATGCGCTGGGCGATGCGTTTGGCGGCGCCGGCGCTGCGCCGCCGACCAATACCGAAGTCCAGAGTCTGCCGATTCCGAATCCGGCTTCGCGCAAGCGCAATGAGGCGATCAAGAAGGAGAAGGAGCAGATGACGCGCCTGGCCAAGGACCTGGCCAGCACCCTGGCGCCCCTCGTCAAGGAGGGCAAGGTGCGGGTGACCCAGAATAGCCGCGGGGTGAGCGTGGAAATCAATGCTTCGGTGCTGTTCAGGGCTGGCGATGCGAGCCTGACCGAGGAATCGCGCGAGGCGCTGACGGCTGTGGCGACGCTGCTCAAGGACGACCCGCATAATGTGCAGGTAGAGGGGCATACCGATAATGTCCCGATCAGGAATGCGATCTTTCCGTCGAACTGGGAGTTGTCTGCGGTGCGGGCGGGCAGCGTGGTCAGGCTGTTTATCGAGTCGGGGATTGCTGCTTCACGCATGACGGCGGTGGGGCATGCGGACAACCAGCCGGTGGCGTCGAATGACAACCCGGAATCGCGGGCGCGCAATCGGCGGGTGGCGGTGACGATCCTGTCCGGGATTCCGGATCCTGCTACTGAAATTCCAAGCCCTTAAACCCTTAAACCGGTAAACCGGGGTCAGACCCATAGGGTCAGACCCTAGTACGCGGCGGTCGCTGGCTGGGGTCCGACCCTGCGGGTCGTACCCCGGTTTGCCGGTTTTACGCGCGCAGCCGCTCCGGATGCGGCACCTGCTGCCGCAGCTTTTGCCTGCGCCGCCAGTGCCACGCAGTCCCGATCGCCGCCACCAGCAACACCAGCGCCGCCATCGGCCAGGCCGACGTCTGCAAATTCTTCCTGGCTTGCTCGTCCATCAACTCCTCAGGAAACGGCCTTGGCTCCGTCGGCACCACCTGCCATTTGCTGCGATCCTCCGGCGCACGCGCCATGAATTCATCGATCGAATACGCCGGCGCCGAACCAAACGCCCGGCTGGAAGGCACCTGCGGAATCCGCACCAGCATCACAGCCTCCACATCCGACTGCAACTGCTGTTCGAAGCCGCTCAACTGGCGTCCAGCCTGCCCGCCCAGCACGTTCAGCAAATCCTTGCCCAGCGCATCGAATGCCACCGCCGGGTGCAAGCGGGTCTGCTCCTCGGTGAAATAGCTGTAGGCCTTCTTGCCGCTGGCAATGCTCATCTCCTTCGCCGCCATATACGCAAAGGCGCCAACGGCTTTCAGGCGATTGGTCGGCCCTTGCAGCGGCCATTGCCAGCCCAGCTTGCGCAGCACGTCGACATTGATCCCCGTGCAGTTGGCAGCCGCATGCTGGTAGCTGAAATGATGGGCATAGAAATCGCGGAACACCTGGTTCACGTTGGCCTGGTAAGCCTGCGCCGTGCGCGGATCCTTCAGCACGGCCACCAGCATGTACGACGGCCGGTAGTACTGCTGGCCGCTGTTCAGGTCCATCAGGTAGTTATCCATCGGCAGTGCCGACGCCACGATGCCTTTTTCGCTGTACGAATCCAGGCCGTAGAAGTTATTCACCAGCCAGTCGGACCACTCGCCTTGCGGCCCCAGCCGGCCGGTGGCGATGGCGAAATGGCCGCCGTAAGCTTCGTCGTCGTCGCCCTGGGCGCCGCTCAGCATCATGGCCAGCACCGGCTTGCCGGACAGCTCGGCCGGCGTGGCGCCGGGGCGCTGCCACACCTTGCGCACCGTGTACTCGCCGCGCGCGCCGCCCTCGGCATGCCGTACGAAGCCCTGCAGGTCGTCGGCGCCGGACAGCGGCTGCACCGGCAGCTTGCCGGCATCGATCACATAGTCGCGCGGCCAGATCGTGCGCGCCACGAACTGCTGCCCGGCCTCATCCCATTGGCCGCGCACGCGCACCTCGCGCTGACGGAAGAAGGCTTCCGAGCTCGCGTTGAAATAGGAGCGGTTGGTGGCGATCTTTGGCGCGAGGCGGAAGTTGAGCGTGGTCCCATCGGCCGTATGCAGCGCTTTGCCGTCAAAGCGCGCCTGCGGCACCAGTTGCGGCGAACCGAGCCAGACCAGGCCCGGCGCATCCTTGGCACTGGCGGGCGGCAGGGCGATCAGCTCGTCCTGGAAATACCACAAGGCCTGTTTCTGGCCGCAGTCCTTGCAGCGGCCATTGGCCAGTTGATAATTGTCGGCAGGCTGCAAGCCGAACTGTTCCCCGCCAAGGGCGGAGTGAACGGAGGCAGCATCAGCTTGGGCGGTCGTGGCCGCCAGAATAATTCCTGAGAGAAATGTACGCATGCGCCCATTATGCAGAAGGTTGCATAAAAAGTCACACATTTCGAAAGTTCCGGCACCGTGCCGGTTGCGCAAAGGCCTAGCCGGCGATGAAGCCGCGGCGCGTCGTGCCGGTGGTCGTCATGCCGCTCGGGCCGTAGACCGTGGTCTGCTGCGGGCGCAAGGCCTGCAGCGCGCCCTGGGTGTGGCCCAGGTGCTTGTTGATCAGTACGCCGTTCAGGCGGTTCAGTTCCTTTGCCGCCCGAGTCTGGTCCAGCAACTGCTGCCACAGGATATTGGCGGCATCGTCATGCTGGGCTTCCAGCCAGGACTCCATGCCCAGTTCCATCGCTGGATAACCGGCGTCGGCCAGGGCGCGGTGGCGCGCGGTGGCCAGGGTGGCCATTTCATTGACCAGGGCCGACTTGTGCGGGGTCAGCGAGGTCAGGTGGTCGATGTCGGCCGCTACCAGGTCTTGCTGTTCCTGTTTCAGGACTTCCAGCAATTCCGTGATCTTGCTTAACTCAGCCTGCAGGCTGTGTTTGGGGGAGACTGCGGCCATCATGCTTCCTTAGCGTTGCTTACGCGCGTGCAGCAGGTCGCGGACCGTGTCCAGCAAACCGTCTGCCACTTTTTCCGAATTGACCTGGAACTGGCCGTCAGCAATTGCCATCTTGATGCGTTCGACTTTCTTGGTGTCGAACACGGCATTGCTGGCTGCTGCGCCACTGGCCGCCATTGCCTGTCCTTGCGGGGACAGGCGCACATTGTCGGTACTTGCCTGTGGTGCGGTGGAAGTCGCTGCGGCAGTCCTGTCCGCGCTGCGCGCGTTGCCGGACGTCGCGGGCGAACTCGGCAAGCCCGGCGTGTTCTTCAATGTATCGTTGATCTTCACAGCATTATCCTCGTCTGGTTGGAGTACTTTACCCCGGCATACGAGTCTATTACGGCAACCTGCGGCCAAACTTTAGCTGGCATCGTGAAACTTGTTCAAAAAGCTACTTCGACCAGTCCGCCCAGGCGGGCAATCCCGCTGATTTGCTGGCCATTGCCGGTGCGAACTGCCACTACCTGCCCCTCGGCCGCCGAACCGGCCGCCTTGCCTTCGGCCGAAACCGAGAAGCCGTTGCCGCGGGTGACCAGCTTGACCAGCTGGCCCTGCAGGATCACCGGCTTCGCCTTCACCATGTCCACCCGGACCGGGGTGCCGGCCGAAATCGACATGCTGCTGGACTTGCCGACCAGTTGCGCCTTGTCGGTGGCAATGCCGGGCGGCAGGGCGGTCAATTCGCCTTGCATCATCGCCAACTGTCCATCCTCGATGGACTGGCCCTGCACCAGCGGCACGGCTGCGGCCACGTAACTGCCCAACACGGATACCTGAGACTGAATATATACCGTCCACGGCGAAGGCGCCGCACAACGCACGCCCACGGTGGTCTTGCCCCAGGCGCGCGCGCCTGGCATCAGGAAGGCTTCCGGCGCAGGGCAGGGCGCCAGGTTCAGGCGCGGGTCCACCGCACCGATGTTGACGGTGACCTTGCCGGGCAGGCCGGCGGTCTGTACTTGCAGGAATTGCTCGGCGACCTGGCGCAGGGCCGTCGGCTCCATGCGGGCCGGGGCGGCCTGGACCACGCTGGCGGCCAACAAGCTTGCAATGATGAGGATTTGTTTCATGCTGCCCATCTTAGCCCTCGCGCGACAGCCGCAAGCCGCGAATAGGGGCAAAAACCCCGCCTTTCTCTTCCGATCAAGCAAGCACATTGCTCCGTATCATCGAACCTGTCATCAAGCGGAGAAGTGCCATGTTAGGCAAACTCGACAACTACCTGCTGTTCAACGAAACCGCCCTCAGCCTGCGCGAGAAGCGCCAGGCCGTGCTGGCGTCGAACATCGCCAATGCCGACACGCCAAACTACAAGGCGCGCGACATCGACTTTTCCGCCAACCTGCAGGAAGCCATGCAGCGGGCGGCCACGCCGCAGCCGCTGAATACGACTGCCAACAAGCATTTCCCGCGCCCGCCGCAAGACGGCAGCACCCTGCCGGACGGCACGCCGCTGCTGTATCGCCACCCGGCGCAGGGCGCGGTGGACGGCAATACCGTCGACATGGATGTCGAACGTAACAACTTTGCCGACAATGCCTTGCGCTACGAAGCCGGCGTGACCTTTATTAATTCGCAGATCAAAGGCCTGCTGGCCGCGATCCAGGGAGGCCAGTAATGTCCTTGTTCAGCATCTTCAATGTTTCCGGTTCGGCCATGAGCGCCCAGGCGCAGCGCCTGAACGTGGTGGCCTCCAACCTGGCCAACGCCGACAGCGCCACCTCGGCCAGCGGCGAAGCCTACCGCGCCAAGCAGGTCGTGTTCGAAGCCACCCCGACCGCCAATGGCGCCGCCACCAGCGTGAAGGTCAGCCAGGTGGTGGAAGACCCGTCGCCGCTCAAGCAAGTCTACGACCCCAAGCATCCGCTGGCGGACGAGAAGGGCTATGTGACGATGCCAAACGTGAACGTGGTCGACGAGATGGTCAATATGCTGTCGGCCTCGCGCTCCTACCAGACCAATGTGGAAACCATGAATGCAGCCAAGACCATGCTGCTAAAAACCCTGACGATCGGACAGTAACCATGGCCATCACCAACACCCCCGTCACTGGCGGCGGCGCGCCGTCGCAAGCCCTGCTCAACGCAGTCAACACGCGCGGCACTACCGGCTCGGACAAAAGCGTCTCGGCCGACCAGGACAAATTCATGACGCTGCTGATCACGCAGCTGAAGAACCAGGATCCGCTGAATCCACTGGACAACGCCCAAGTGACCAGCCAGCTGGCGCAACTGCAGACCGTCACCGGCATCAACAAGCTGAACGAGACGATCGAATCATTGAAGAAAGATTACGCCAATTCGGCTTCGCTGCAGGCGACCAACCTGATCAACCACGGCGTGCTCGCGGCCGGCAAGAACCTGCAACTGGTGTCGGGCAAGGGCCTGTTCGGTGTCGAGCTGAAGAACGCCGTCGACTCGCTGCAGATCGACATCAAGAATGCCGCCGGCAAGGTGGTGCACACGCAGACCCTGCAGGCGGTCGATGCCGGCGTGCTGCCACTAGGCTGGGACGGCAAGCTGGAAGACGGCACCACCGCCGCGGACGGCATGTACACCGTCAGCGTCAGCGGCACCCTGGGCGGCAAGGCGGCCGAAGGCGTGCAGGCGCTGACCTTCGGCACCGTGGCCAGCGTGTCCACCGGCGCCGGCGGCACCAAGCTCAATGTTCCAGCCATCGGTCAACTGACCATGGACGATATCAAGCAAGTTTTGTAAGCCCAACCTGATAGGGGAAATACCATGTTTCAACAAGGTCTCAGCGGCCTGAACGCCGCAGGCAAGTCGCTCGACGTGATCGGCAACAATATCGCCAACGCGAGCACGGTGGGCTTCAAAAGTTCGCAGGCGCAGTTTGCCGACCTGTATGCCAACTCGCTGAACGGCGTGGCGGGCAACAACCCGGGTATCGGCGTGAGCATTTCGCGCATCGCGCAACAATTCACGCAGGGCAATATCGAGACCACCAACAACCCGCTGGACGTTTCCATCAACGGCGGCGGCTTCTTCCGCACCGTGGCGCCCAGCGGCGAAGTGCAGTATTCGCGCAACGGCCAGTTCCTGCTCGATAAGAACGGCATCATCACCAACGCCCAGGGCAACGCCATCACCGGCTACCTGGCCAACCAGCAAGGTGTGATCCTGGCAGGCGCGCCGGTGCCGATCAAGATCGATACGGCCGACCTGACCCCGGTCGAGACCACCGAAGCGAACTTCAAGATCAACCTGTCGTCCACCTCGCCGGTACCGACCAAGGTGCCGTTCGACGCCACCGATCCGCTGACCTACACCAAGCAGACCGTGATGGATGTGTTCGACAGCCTGGGCAATGCCCACACCATGTCGGTGTTCTACGTGAACAAGGGCAGCGGCGTATGGGATGTGTACGCCGGTAGCGATGGCGTGCAGGTCGACTCCAAGGCGATCGCGCAAGCCGTGCTGACCGACCCGGCTTCGCTGGCGGCGCGCGCCGCCTACAACACCGCGGCGGCGGCGGGCAATGCCGCCGGCATGCTGGCGGCCCAGCAAGCGTATTCCGCTGCTGCCGGTGCGGCCATGACCGCTGCCGCGACGGCAGCGGGCGCTACGCCGGCCCAACTGGCGAGGCTGGCGGCGGTGTACACGCCGCCGACCGACGTTGGCGCCGTCCCGGGCAATACGCCCGACATCATTGACCAGAAACTGGCGGCGGCAATTACGGTCCCAGCGGTCAAGGCCGGCACCCTGGCTTTCGACACCAACGGCCAGTTGAGCGCAGCGCGCATGGCGCTGCTGACGCCGCCTCAGACCTTGCCGTTCTCGATCGACCTGCCGATTTTCCCGGACAACGGCGCCGACCTGACGATGACGATTACCACCAACTTCGTCGGCACCACGCAGTACGGCTCGCCGACCAGCGAGAAGGAATCGACGCAGAACGGCTACTCCTCGGGCAGCCTGCAGCGCTTCTCGACCGATGCCAGCGGCACCATCATCGGCCAGTACAGCAACGGCAAGTCGCGGCCGCTGGCGCAATTCGTGCTGGCCAACTTCGCCAGCCCGGACGGCCTGATCCCGCTCGGTAACAACGTGTGGGCGGAAAGCTCGGCCTCCGGTGCACCGCAGGTCGGCACGCCGGGCGAGGGCAACCTGGGCCAGTTGCGCTCCTCCTCGGTCGAATCGTCCAACGTGGACCTGACCAAGGAACTGGTCGACATGATCACCGCGCAGCGCGTCTACCAGGCCAATGCGCAGACCATCAAGACCCAGGACTCGGTGCTGCAAACCCTGGTCAACCTGCGTTAATCGGATAAAGCGAGCAAGCGATGGACCGCCTTGTCTACACCGCCGCCACCGGCGCGCGCCATATCCTGGAGCAGCAGGCCACCACGTCGAACAACCTGGCCAACGCCACCACGACCGGCTTCCGCGCCCAGCTCGATTCCTTCCGTGCCGTGCCGGTGGTGGCGGAAGGTTTGCCGACCCGTACCTTCGTGGTCGACAACACGGTCGGCTCGGATTTCCGCGCCGGCGCGATGCAGACCACGGGGCGGGCGCTGGACGTGGCCCTGCGCGGCGACGGCTTCATTGCCGTGCAATCGACCGACGGCTCCGAAGCCTATACCCGCAACGGCAGCCTGAAGGTCAGTGAAAACGGCATGCTGCAAACGGCGGCCGGGCTCACGCTGGTGGGCGAAAACGGCCCGATCGCCATTCCGCCCGACGCCCAGGTGGCCATTGCCGCCGACGGCACCGTGTCGGCCATCGACACCACCCAGACCCAGCCCGGCCCATCGAATGTGCTGGGCCGCATCAAGCTGGTCAATCCGGACGTCAAAGGCCTGGTGCGCGGCGACGACGGCCTGTTCCGCCAGCAAAGCGGCCTGCCGGCCGATCCCGACCAGAACGTGCGCCTGGCCGACGGCACGCTGGAGGGCAGCAACGTCAACCCGATCGACGCCATGGTCAATATGATCACCCTGGCACGTTCTTTCGAAACGCAAATGAGTTTGCTGAAAAACGCGGAAAACAATGCTGCCAAGGCCACGCAAATCTTGGCGTTGAATTAATATTGCATTAATGTTGTTGCTTTGAGGCAACGAATCACGCCTGCGCCATTGCGCACTGCGCCGGGATTCCCCATCATGGGACCTTTCATCTCAGCAGTACAAGGTTATGGCTCGTCCCGAGGAACGTTACGCCACTGTGGTCCTGCCGTTTGTGCTGGCCGTGGCAGCGCTCACCCTGGTGGCCGTGTTCAGCCTGTCGATTGCCGCCACGCTGCGCGCCTACGTCGGCGGCGAAAGTCATTGGTCCAAAGGGCAGAAGGCCGCCATCGCCTCGCTGCAGCGCTATCTCGTTACCGCTGACGAACAGGATTACGCCCAATTCCAGTCCGAACTGGCCGTGCCGCTATCGGACATGCGCGCGCGGCGCGAGATGGACCAGGAACAGATGGACTGGGAAGTGGTGCGCGAAGGCTTCCTGGGCGGCCGTAATGCCGAAGAAGACGTGCGCGGCATGGTCTGGCTGTACCGTAATTTCAAGGATATCTACCTGATGGCGCGCGCCATCACCTACTGGGAACATAGCGACGAGCACCTGTTGCGCCTGCGTGAACTGGGCGAGCGCGTGCACGGGATGCCGCCGGCTGCACGCCGAGCACCGGTGGTGCTGCTGGAAATCCAGGAAATCGACCGCCGTCTGACTCCGCTTGCCATCGGCTTTGCCGCCGCCATCAACGATGCCGCGCGCCAGGTCTCGACGGCCTTGCTGGCCGTGCTGTTGCTGGCAGCGGCCGTGCTGGCCTGGAGCGGCAACAGCTACCTGCGCCGTTCCTTTGCCCGCCGCGAACGCCTGCTGCAGCAACTGCGCCAAAGCGAGGCGGAAGCCTTCGCCGAGAAAGAGCTGGTGCAGGTGACCCTGGGTTCGATTGCCGACGCCGTCATCACGACCGACCGCGAGCAACGCGTCAGCTACAGCAACCGCAATGCCGAACAGATGCTGGGCATGCCAGGCGCCGACATGCTCGGCCGCCCGCTGGATCAAGTGTGCCGGCTGGAAGGCGAGGGCGGAGCGCTGCACCTGCTGGCGGCCGACGGCACGCTGCTGCCAGTCGACCGCTCGGTGGCGCCGATCCACGCGCCGGACGGCGCTGCCATCGGCCAGGTCATCGTGCTGCACGACGCCAGCGAAGCGCGCCGGCACGCCGCGCAATTGAGCTACCAGGCCACGCACGACGAGCTGACCGACATCCTTAACCGGCGCGAATTCGAACGGCGCCTGCGCGAACTGCTGGCGGCTTTACGGCAGGGCAGCGGCGGCGAGCATGCCGTACTATACCTCGACCTGGACCGCTTCAAGATCATCAACGACACCAGCGGCCACGCAGCCGGCGACGAATTGATCAAGCAAGTCAGCCAGCTCCTGCAAGCCACGCTGCGCGAACGCGATATCGTCGGCCGCCTGGGCGGCGACGAATTCGGCATCATGCTGACCCAGTGCAGCCACGAGGACGCCTTGCGCGTCGCGGAAAAAGTGCGCAAGGCCGTGGTCGACCTGCATTTCGCCTGGGGCGTGCGCAGCTACCGCATTGGCGTCAGCATCGGCCTGGTGCTGCTCGATAGCCGCAGCAGCAGCCTGAAGGAAGTGATGAAAGCAGCCGATGCCGCCTGCTACATGGCGAAAGAAAAAGGCCGCAACCGCATCCACCTGTACAGCGACGACGATGCCGAACTGTCCGTGCGCCAGACTGAGATGGAAGCCGTGTCGCGCATCCGCGCCGCGCTGGAAAACGACCGCTTCTGCCTGCACCTGCAGACGATCGCCCCGCTGCGCGGCGGCCGCGCCCATGCCGAAGTACTGGTGCGCATGCTGGACGAGCAGGGCGGCCTGGTGCCGCCAATGGCCTTCATCCCGGCCGCGGAACGTTACGACCTGATGCCGCTGCTTGATCGCTGGGTCATCCGCCACGCCTTCGAAGCGCTGGCGCAGCAAGCTGCCGGTACGAGCTGGGCCATCAACCTGTCCGGCGCCTCGGTGTGCGACGAGGGTTTGCTGGAATTCGTGCTGGAGCAGCAGCGCAGGACCGGCGTGGCGCTGGAGGACGTGTGCTTTGAAATCACGGAAACGGTGGCGGTGGCCAACCTGGCGCAGGCGGCAACGCTGATCCAGGACCTGCAGGCACAGGGCGCCCGCTTCGCGCTCGACGACTTTGGCGCCGGCATGTCCTCCTTCGCCTACCTGAAACACCTGCCTGTCGATTACGTAAAGATCGATGGCAGCTTCATTAAAGGCATCCTGCACAGCCCAACCGAGCGTGCCATGGTCGAATCGATCAACCAGATCGCGCACGTGATGGGCAAGCAGACCATTGCCGAATTCGTCGAGGACGACGCAGTGCTGGCCTGCCTGCGCGCGATGGGTGTCGATTTTGCCCAGGGATATGGTGTAGGGCGGCCCGAGCCCCTGCAGGCAGCCCGGCAGGCGGACAAGGAAGCTGCGCTCTGACCCTGGCGCTTACATCAGCTGTATGCCCCACCAATATTGCATGACCTTCGCCATCTCCTGCGACATCGCGTAAAGCTGCAGTTTCCCGCTCTCGTTTCTCGTAAAAACAAGCGCAGGGAATTTTCCGCGCACCAGGCTTCCGTGTGCGGGCAACGCCGCTTGCGAGAACGCCTGGAGTGCGCCGCGGTCGGCCGGATCGAGATCCACATACCAAAGCTCCACCGTATTTCCGTCTTCAGTGAAGCTGCCGCCGTATCCCACCGGGCACGATTTCCCCTTGATCTTCTCAAACATGGATCCCAGCGGCGACACCACGCCCCTGGGCGATGGCTGGATGAAGTCGGCCAGCAACGCCTCGCCTTTTGCCCCAGCCGCGATGGTTCCCGCAAATGCAGTACGCAAGGTGTTGAGTGCGGCAGTTTGGCCAATAAGCGAAGGCTCGACTGCACTCACGTCATCAATAGCCTTCCGCAGGCGTGCCTGGAAGTCGGCAAACTCCGCCAGGGCTTTCGGCCGGTCGAAATTCGGCTGGACAAAGTCGGACGAGGTACAAATTGCCTGCCGCAGGTCACGCGGCAGCTCCGCCCCCGGCCGCCATTGTGCTGCCGTGGCATTCAGGCGAGCGAGTCGTTCGGGCGCAAGCTCCCGTTCCAGCTTGTCCAATGCCTCCGCGTCGCGTTCATTTCCGGCCAAGCGCTGCTGCGAGACTTTCAGCAGGAGGCCCGCCAGTTCCGGGTCATAGGGCAAGCCCTTGTTCTGCAGGCTCAATTCGGCCAGGATACTGGCAGCGATGGGATTTCCTCTGTCGGCCATTGGCCAGAGCTGCTCGGCAGCCTTCAAATACCATTGCTTGCTGCTGGCGGCGTTGCGTTTGACGCCTTCCAGGCCGCGCCGGTATGTGTTTGCCAGTTGAAGCTGGGCCTGTATGTGCCCGGATTCCGCAGATTTTTCAAGAAGGGCAAGTGCCTGCTGCTGCGAGGGAGCCGATATGGAAGGCAAAGCGCGGGCGGCTCCTTCATTCCGTTTGATGTTTGCCTCCCATGCTGCCACCTGCTTTGCGCTTGGCGTCGAACCGGAACTGTTTTGCTTGTGGGCCGCTACCAGCTGCTTCTGCGCACCGATGTGGCCACCATCGGCTGCAAGGATATAGAGCTTCTGCGCGCGCTCGTCATCCCGTTCGAGGTCGCCGCCATACTCGTGTGCCCGCGCCGCCATGAACTGCCTGGCTGGCGCGGGCAAGTCAGCTGCCTGTTGGTACTCAAGCAGGGCGCTGATATAGCGATTCTCCTGATCGGTGAGCGCGAAGCCTGCTTGTGCCAAGGAAGCCAGTGGCAGCGAGTAAAGCAGCGCCGTGGTAAAGAAGATCGCAGAAGTCTTTGTCATTTCAAGAATCGAAAGTTGGTCGGCTTTTGGGGTTGAGTTGCTTGCCTATTCGTCGTCGTCCATCGGTCGTTCGGGGAAGATTTGAAGGGCGTATTCGCTTGTATCAAAAGCCTTGTCGAACTCTTCGCGAGTCTTCCATTTTTCCTGGCCGTCTGGCGTTCCGAACACCAGGTCAGCCATCGTCAGCGGAGTCCTCTTTAAAGGGTTGCGCACGGATCGATTCCAGCTCAAGGCAACCAGGGTTGGCCGGCCATTCGCATCTATCTCGTAGACACGGTGGTACACCTGGTGGGCAATCAGGAGCGGAGCACTCGTCTTCAACAGCCTGTCGTCGAAATCCGGATTGGGCCCAGGGCGCGGCTGGCGCCAGTCGTTGACCGTGATGATGCGTTTGATCTTGCCCTTCGCATCGAGTTGCTCATGCCGCAGGACGTATCCCTCCAGAATGTAAAAGCGGTGCCGGGAAATGTGCTCGTTCGCCTTGAACAGCTCGTATAAACGGATGTGCCCATCCAGGCGTGTCATGCGGCGCCGTTCGTATTTGTAAAGCTCGTCCGGATTCTCGAGCAGGGAAATGCGAACCGGCGGCTTCAGGAAAGTATAGTTGGACCCGTTCCACCGACCGAATACGTCGACGACCATATTGGCCGCGTTATTGTCCAGCTTTCCGTAAGTTGAGCCGAATATCTCATACACGCCGCGCCGCGAGTCGACAAATGCATTTCCCCACACCGAATCGGGAGTCGGATCGATTTGAAATGGCGACCATTCTTCCCGCCAGCGCGCAGTGGACTTGGGGAGATGCCAGCGCGAACGTAACTGGACTTCCTTCCCATCGACTGTTGCGTACCTGAACTCGCGCCATTCATCGCGCAGGGACGGCTCGCCTGTCGGACACTTCTTCGTATGTTCCGGATTCACCCACAGGATCACGCGGTCGCTGTCATCGTAGCGGTTGCAATGTTGTGCAGTTGTGTCGACCGGAAGGTCTTTTGACAAATCGGCCTGGATAATCTGTTCGATCCGGCCTTTGCTGTCGTAGGAATAGGTGGTGCTGTACGCAAGCGTCAAGTCCTGGTCCAGCAGGCTGCGGGATAGGGCATTCCCTTTGGAATGCCGTGCTATCTGCTCAAACATCCCTTGCCCCTGTCCCAGATGCTGGCGCGGCAACCATACATCAACCCTGCAGACACGCAGCGAGCGGTCTTTGGGACTGGCCTCGAAGTACCACAGCTTTACCGTGCCGGCCTCGCCTGGTAAACGCTGTTGATCCTGTTTCGTTATGCCCGCAGGCGGTGGCGGCGGATACGGTGCGCGAGTCCGCCCGTAAGGGGATTCGCCGAATGCCATGAGGCCCTCCGGCGTTTCGCCCGTGTAGACGCCGATGTCATGTGATGGCGGAACCATTGGGTTGGCCTGGAAACATGCGGCAGCGCAGTTTCCACACGCGGCAAGGAGGGCGAACACGAACGCGACAAGGCGTTTTCCGGCAGATGGGACTTCTTGGTCGTGCGGCATACAGCAATAATTATCAAATCGCAAACAATAGCAGAGCTGAACAATTCGCGCCACACGCGTGAATAGGCGGGGGAAAACCAGCCAGATCGAAGCTTTGAGTTGATCCTTGCCACGGGATAATGCCTGTATAGAAAAACCGCTTGGTTTTACCGTTTAAGGGGCAGCAAATGATTCGATCACTGTGGATTGCCAAGACCGGCATGGAAGCGCAGCAGACCCAGATGGACGTGGTGTCCAACAACCTGGCGAATGTGAGCACTAACGGCTTCAAGAAGTCGCGCGCGGTCTTCGAAGACCTGCTGTACCAGAACATCCGCCAGCCGGGCGCCGCGTCCTCGCAGCAGACCCAGCTTCCGTCGGGGATGCAGCTCGGCACCGGCGTGCGCCCGGTATCCATTGAGCGCATCCATACCCAGGGCAACCCGCAGTCGACCGGCAACGACAAGGACCTGATGGTCAACGGCAACGGCTTCTTCCCGGTGCTGCTGCCGGACGGTACCACCGCCTATACCCGCGACGGTTCCTTCCAGCGCGATAACAACGGCCAGATGGTGACTTCCAGCGGCTTCGTGCTGCAGCCGGCGATTACGATCCCGATCAATGCCACCAGCATAACGGTCGGCCGCGACGGCATCGTCTCGGTCACCCTGCCGGGCCAGGCTGCCCCGCAGCAGATCGGCGCCATCCAGCTGGCGACCTTCATCAACCCGACCGGCCTGGAATCGAAGGGCGAGAACCTGTACGTGGAAACCGGTTCGTCCGGTGCTGCGACCCAGAACCAGCCCGGTACCAACGGCACGGGCGTGATCCTGCAGGGCTATGTGGAAACCTCGAACGTCAACGTGGTCGAGGAAATGGTGAACATGATCCAGACCCAGCGCGCTTACGAAATCAATTCGAAGGCGATTACCACCTCCGACCAGATGCTGCAGCGCCTGTCGCAGCTGTAATCGAACGAGCCCGCCATGCGATTCCGTCTTGCCGCCACCATCATCGCCGCCGCGCTGCTGTCTGCCTGCGCCGGTGCGCCAACCTCGATCGTCAACGGCCCGACCAGCGCCCGTCCGCTGCCGCCGCCGTATCCGCCGGCGGCGCAGAACAATGGTGCGATCTACCAGGCCAGCACTTTCCGCCCGGCCTTTGAGGACCGCCGCGCACGCCACGTGGGCGACGTGATCAATGTCGTCATTACGGAGAGCACGTCTGCCGTCAAGAACGGCGCCAGCGCGGGCAGCAAGTCCGGCAGCGTCAACTTCGGCATTCCGGGCGTGCTGCAAAACCGCTTCGGCACCAACGTCGCCACCAGTGCCGACAACAAGTTTGCCGATGCCGACAGCCAGTCGCTGAGCAACAGCTTCCGCGGCACCATTGGCGCCACCGTGGTGGAAGTGCTGTCCAACGGTAACCTGATCATTGCCGGCGAAAAGCAGGTCGGCATGAACAAGGCGACCGAATACATCCGCATTTCCGGCATGGTGAATCCGGATTCGATCAACGGCAATTCGGTGGCGTCGACCTCGATCGCCGACGCCCGCGTCGAATACCGCACCAAGAGCAATATCGATGGCGCCGAAGTGCAGTCGATGCTGTCGCGCTTCTTCCTCAGCCTGCTGCCTTTCTGATCATGAAGACTTTTCAGCTCCTCACTCTTTGCGCCGCCTTGCTGCTGGCGCCGGCCGTGCAGGCTGAACGCCTGAAAGACCTGGCCAGCGTGGCCGGCGTGCGGCAGAACCAGTTGATGGGTTATGGCCTGGTGGTCGGCCTCGACGGTTCCGGCGACCAGACCACGCAAACCCCGTTCACCGTGCAATCGGTGGCTTCCATGCTGCAGTCGATGGGGGTGGCGCTGCCGCCCGGCACCACGCTGCAATTGAAGAACGTGGCGGCAGTCATGGTCACCACCAACCTGCCGGCGTTCGCGCAACCGGGCCAGCAGATCGATGTCACCGTGTCGTCGATGGGTAACGCCAAGTCGCTGCGCGGCGGCACGCTGCTGATGACGCCATTGAAAGGCGCTGATGGCCAGGTGTACGGCATGGCGCAAGGCAATGTGCTGGTCGGTGGCGTGGGTGCGCAGGCGCCGGGCGGCGGCGCTGCTGTCGTCGTCAACCACCTGTCGGTCGGCCGCATTTCCGGCGGCGCCACGGTGGAACGCGCGGTGCCCACCACGCTGGGCGACAGCAACCAGATTCGCCTCGAACTGAACAATACCGACTTTGCCACGGCTAGCCGCGTGGTCAACGCCATCAACGACAAATACGGCGCCGGCGTGGCCTATGCGCAGGACGGCCGTACCATTCGCGTCACCGCGCCTTCGTCGAGCGATGCGCGGGTGGCCTTTATCGGCGAACTGGAAAGCATGGACGTGCGCCCGGCGCGCCAGGCCGCCAAGGTCATCATGAACGCCCGCACCGGCTCGGTGGTGATGAACCAGGAGGTCACGCTTGAGACGTGCGCCATTTCGCACGGCAACCTGTCAGTATCGGTCAGTGCCGACACCCAGGTCAGCCAGCCGAATCCACTCAGCGGTGGCCAGACCGTGGTATCCCAGCAGGGTAGCGTCGACATCAAGAAGGACTCCGGCAAGGTCATCATGCTGAAGGGCGGTGCGTCGCTGGCCGACGTGGTGAAAGCCCTCAACGCCATCGGCGCCTCCCCGCAAGACTTGCTGGCCATCCTGCAGGCGATGAAGGCAGCGGGATCGCTGCGCGCCGAGCTGGAAATCATTTGAGGATGCCGCCATGATCCCCCGCACAGCCTCCGCTGCCACCGACCTGAGCGCCAATCTTGCCATCGACACCAAGGGCATGTCCGAGCTGCGCCAGTCGGCGCGTGCCGGTTCGCCCGAGGCGCTGAAAACCGCGGCCACCCAGTTCGAAGCGATGTTCGTCAACATGATGATGAAGAGCATGCGCGATGCTACGCCGCAAGACGGTTTGATGGACAACCAGCAAACCAAGATGTTCACCACCATGCTCGACCAGCAGACCAGCCAGGACATCGCCAAGAAAGGCCTGGGCCTGGCCGACGTGCTGGTGCGCCAGCTGTCGAAAACCTCGCCGCCGGTGGATGGCGTGCCGACCGATCCGGCCATGACACGCGCCCTGATGGAGCAGGCCAGGCTGCAGCGCTCAATCGAAGCCAGCGGCGGGGCGGCGGCGATGTCCAAGGCGGCGACCAGCACGGCAGCGGCCAGCGACAAGCCGGCCCACGTGCGCAGCTTCCAGGACAAACTGGCCAGCCACGCGGAAGAAGCCAGCCGCGCTTCCGGCATCCCGGCCAAGTTCATGCTCGGCCAGGCCGCCCTGGAAACCGGCTGGGGCCGGCGCGAAATCAAGGGCCGCGACGGCAGCAACAGCCACAACCTGTTTGGCATCAAGGCCGGCCCGGACTGGAAGGGGCGTGTTGTCGAAACGGCTACAACTGAGTATGTCAACGGCAAGCCGCAGACCCGCGTCGAGAAATTCCGCGCCTACGACAGCTATGCGGACAGCTTCAAGGATTACGCCCGCCTGCTGAGCAGCAATCCGCGCTATGAAAAAGCGCTGGCGGCAGCCAACGGCACCGATGCCGCCGGGTTTGCCAAGGGCTTGCAGCGCGCCGGCTACGCCACCGATCCCAACTATGCCAGCAAGCTGGCCGGCATTATCAAGCGCACTCTTGCCTGACGAACATCAAGTTTTGTCGGGATGTGCCGTAAACTGAATATCTAGCGAAGGTAATTAATAAAATGTCCTTACTCAGCATCGGTAAAAGTGGTTTGTTGGCTGCCCAGACGGGCCTGGCCACCACTGGGCACAACATTACCAACGCCAACGTGCTCGGCTATAACCGGCAGGTGGTGGTGCAGAGCACCACGCAGCCGATCCAGACCGGCGAAGGTTTTCTCGGCACCGGCACCGAAGTGGCGCAGATCAAGCGCGTCTATGACGACTTCCTGAACCGCCAATTGCTGGGCGCCCAGACCAACCAGGCCCAGCTCGACACCTATTTCAACCAGGTCAGCCAGATCGACAACCTGCTGGCCGATACCACGGTCGGCCTGGGACCGGCACTGCAGAGCTTCTTCAGCGGCGTGCAGAATGCCAACTCGAACCCGCAGTCGACCGCGGCGCGCCAGGCCATGCTGTCCGCGGCAGAATCGCTGGCATCGCGCTTTAACGGTCTGTCCAGCCGCATGAAGGAATTGAACGAGGGCGTCAACACCGGCGTCGCCGCCAGCGTCAACGAAATCAATTCCTTCGCGCGCCGTATCGCCGAGCTGAACAATACGATTGCCGGCCTGTCGGTCGACCCATCGACCTTGCCGAGCGACCTGATGGACCAGCGCGACGCATTGATCGCGGAGATGAACAAGCAGGTCCAGGTGACTGTCAGGCCGGCCGAGAACAATATGCTGAACGTTTCGTTCGGCACCGGCCAGCCGCTGGTGATCGGTAATCGCAGCCAGGAACTGGCCACGGCGCCTTCGACCTTTGACCCGGAGCGCATCGTGGTCGGCTACCGCACCCAGGGCGGCACTTTCTCGCAGCTGCCCGACAGCGTGCTGACCGGCGGCCAGTTGGGCGGCCTAATCGATTTCCGCAATAGCGGCCTGGACGTGGCAAATGCCAACCTCGGCAAGATCGCCGCCGGCCTGGCCGATGCTTTCAATGACCAGCACAAGCTGGGCATCGACCTGGATGGCAACCTGGGCGGCAACTTCTTCAAGGATATCCACGCCTATGTCGGCTACGACACGCGCAACTCGCCATCGAGCACGGTGAAAATCGATGCGGTAGTGGTTGACGCGGCCAAGCTGACCGCGTCGGACTATGACATCAATTACAACGGCACCGACTTCATCGTGACGCGCGCCAGCGATGGCGTGACCACGACCATTTCGCCGTATCCGCAGACCCAGCCGCAAGTGATCGATGGCGTCGCCTTCTCCATCACCGGTGCGGCCGGCGGCCCCGACCACTTCCTGGTGCGCCCGACCTATAACGCGGCGCAGGATTTCGGCGTCGAACTGAAAGACCGCAACAAGATTGCGCTGGGAGCGCCGATCAGCACTTCGGTGCCGACCGCCAATACCGGCACCGGCAAGATCAGCGCCGGTGCGGTGAACTCGAACTACCTGTTGCCGGGCAACCAGTTGGCGGCGCCGGTCACGCTGACCTACAACAGCGCGACCAACCAGCTTAGCGGCTTCCCGACGGCTGTCGACGTCACGGTCAATGGCACCACCACGAACTATCCGGCCGGCACCCCGGTGCCGTACACCGCTGGCGCCAAGATGACGTTCCAGGGCATCGAGATCGAGATTACCGGCAACCCTGCCAACAACGACAAGTTCACCATCTCGCCTGGCAGCGGGGTTGGCGACGCGCGCAATGGCGTGCTGCTGGCGGGCCTGCAGACGAAGAACATCCTGGACGATGGCCATGCCACCTTCCAGGCCAGCTACGCGCAGATGGTCAACTTTGTCGGCAACAAGACACGTGAAGTGCAGATCGCCGGTGCTGCGGCCGATACCACCGTGGAGCAGGCCCAGGCCGCGCGCGATTCGGTCTCCGGCGTGAACCTGGACGAAGAAGCATCCAACTTGCTGCGCTACCAGCAGGCCTACCAGGCATCCGGCAAGGTGATCCAGGTGGCAAGCGAACTGTTTGATACCCTGCTTTCGCTGGGCAGGTAAGATTTTTGAAGGAATAGCATCATGGTCATGCGTATTGCCACCCGGACGATTTACGAGAACGGCGTCAGCCAGCTGAACACGCTGCAGGCGCAACTGCAGAAGACGCAGCTGCAGTTATCGACCATGCGGCGCGTCGTGACACCGTCGGACGACCCGGTCGCGTCGGCACGCGCGCTGGAAGTGTCGCAGTCGAAATCAATCAACACCCAGTACGTCACCAATCGCACGAACGCCAATGCCTCGCTGTCGCTGGTGGACAATACGCTGGCGAACACCGACGACCTGCTGCAGGAAGTCAAGAGCAAGATCGTCGCCGCAGGCAACCCAGGGTTCACGCTCGCCGACCGCGAAGCGCTGGCGAAGGAACTGGAGGGGCGCCTGGAAGACTTGCTGGGCCAGGCCAACGCTACCGACGGCAGCGGCGCCTACCTGTTCTCCGGCTACAAGAGCGACATCCAGCCATTTACCCGTTCCGCTACCGGCGCCACTTATAACGGCGACCAGGGCCAGCGCGAACTGCAGGTGGCCTCGTCGCGCAAGCTGGCGACCAGCGAGACTGGCTCGGCCATCTTCGAAAGCAATATCACCGGCAACGGCACCTTCCAGACCAGCGTCGACCCGAACAACTATACCCGTGGCGGCACCGGCATCATTTCCCCGGGCGTGGTGAAGACCCCTTCGGCAGTGACTGGCCACAACTACACTCTGAATTTCACCGTGACCGGCACGCCGGCGGTGACTACCTATACCGTCAACGACGTCACTGCTGGCACTGCCGTCGCGTCGAACGTCCCCTATGTGTCCGGCCAGCCGATTGCTTTCGATGGCATCCAGATGGATATCACCGGGGCGCCGGCCAACGGCGACGTGTTCAACGTTGACCCGAGCAAGAACCAGTCGGTGTTCGAAACCATGACAACCCTGATCGCCGCGTTGCGCGGCCCGAGCGGTACGCCGCAGGCAGGTACGGCATTGACGAACGCGCTGAACCTGGCCAACCAGAACATCACCAACTCGCTGGACAACGTGCTGTCGGTACGCGCATCCGTCGGCGCCCGCCTGAGCGAGCTGGATCACCTCGACAGCGCTGGCGACGACCTGAACCTGCAATATGCGAGCCAGTTGTCCGACCTGGTCGACCTGGACCCGGTGGAAGCCATTTCCCGCTTCACGCAGCAGCAAACCACGCTGGAAGCAGCGCAGAAATCCTACAAGGCGCTGACCGGTTTGTCGTTGTTTAACTTGATCTGAGGCTTGCGTTAAAAAAGTCGGGGTCAGGTCTGGCAATCAGACACGGCCTCAGCCGTAGGCGTCGCCTACGGCTGAGGCCGTGTCTGATTGCCAGACCTGACCCCGACTTTTTTCCTGCTATCCCACTCGCGCGGCAATTGCCGCGCTTTTTCTATGCCCTCGTTGACCAGCGACTGGATCGGCATGCTCATGTAGGGCAGGGTCATGGTCAGCGTCAGGAAGCCCACGCCCAGGGTGATCGGGAAGCCGATGCCGAACAGGTTCAGTTGCGGCGCGGCGCGCGTCAGGATGCCCAGCGCGACGTTGGTAATCAGCAGGGCCGCGACAATCGGCAGCGACAGCTGCAGGCCTGCCGTGAAGATCTTCGAGCCCCACAACGCAAGGTCCCAGAAGCCATCGTTATGGAAGGCGATGGCGGTTACCGGCAGCGTGTAGAAGCTTTCCGCCAGCGCCTCGATCAGCACCAGGTGGGCATTCACCGCCAGCACTGCCAGCGTCACCACCCACACCAGGAATTGCGACACCGCCGAGGAGCGGCCTTGCGACATCGGGTCGAAGAAGCTGGCGAAACCGAGGCCCATGGTCAGGCTGGAAATCTCGCCCGCCATTTCCACTGCTGCAAACACCAGGCGCATCGCGAATCCCATGCCGGCGCCGATCACGATTTCACGCGCCAGCACCGACAGTCCGGCCCAGCCGGCAGGATCGAGCGCCGGCATGGCCGGCACGGCTGGTGCGACCACCATGGCGATCAGCACGCCCAGCGCGAGCTTGACGTTCTGCGGGATGCGGGCATTGCCGAAAATGGGGGAGGCCGCAATCAGCGACAGGATGCGAGCTGCCGGCCATAACAGGGCGGCGATCCAGGTGTTCAGTTCAGCGGCGGTGACGACCAGCATCGGTCACGAGACCAGCGAAGGAATGCCAGTCAGCACTTGCCGCATGTAGTCGACCATCACCGAAATCATCCACGGTCCCGCCACCACCAGGGTGACGAACACGCCGACCAGCTTCGGGATGAAGGACAGGGTCGCCTCGTTGATCTGGGTGGCGGCCTGGAAGATCGAGACCACCAGGCCGATCAGCAACGCCACCAGCAGCAGCGGCGCGGCCACCATCAGCGTGACTTCCATGGCCTGGCGGCCCATGGTCATGACTGTTTCAGGCGTCATTGCCAGCCTCCCTAATAGAAGCTCTGGGACAACGAGCCCAGCAGCAATTGCCAGCCATCGACCAGCACGAACAGCATCAGCTTGAACGGCAGTGAAATCACGGCGGGCGACATCATCATCATACCCATCGACATCAGCACCGACGCCACCACCATGTCGATGATGAGGAAGGGGATGAAGATGGCAAAGCCGATCTGGAAGGCGGTCTTCAGTTCGGAGGTGATGAAGGCCGGCACCAGGATCTTGAGCGGCACGTCTTCCGGCCCTTGCAGTTCCTGGCTGCGCGATATCTTGACAAACAGGGCCAGGTCGGACTGGCGCGTCTGCTTCAGCATGAAAGTCTTCAGCGGCGCGGCCGAGCGCTCCATCGCCTGCTGCATGGTGATCTTGTTGTCCTGCAGCGGCACCCAGGCGTCGGTGTAGATCTTGTCGAACACCGGGCTCATGACGAAGAAGGTCAGGAACAGCGACAGGCCGATGATGACCTGGTTGGGCGGCGCCGACTGCGTGCCGAGCGCCTGGCGCAGCAACGAGAGCACGATCACGATGCGGGTAAAGCCGGTCATCATCAGCAGCGCTGCCGGGATGAAGGTCAGCGCCGTCATCAGGATCAGCGTTTGCAGCGTCAGGCCGTAGTTGGTGCCGCCGCCCGCGGCGGGCGTGCTGGTGAAGGCAGGGATGGTCGGTTCGGCCGCCGCCAGCAAGGGCAGCAATAGCGCCGCGCCGGCAGCCGCGCAGCCGGCCATGCGCCACGCGCGTTTATTTGCCATTGCGCTTTTCAATCGTCTGTTTGAACCATTCGGCGAAATTCGCGCCAGGCACCGGCTGGGCGCCGGCCAGTTCGGTTTCGTCGCTTTCCTGGCGCGGCATGGTCGCCAGGGCATTCATGCGGCCAGGCGAGGCGCCGACCACGATCCATTGCTCGCCGACTTCCACCAGCAGGATGCGTTCGCGGGCGCCGACACTCAGCGCCCCGACCAGCTTGAGCTTGCTGCCGCCCGTGATGTGTTTCGGGCCGAAACGCTTCAGCAGCCAGGCCAGGCCGACCAGCAGGGCGATGACAAAGCCCAGCGACAGGATGGTCTGGAACAGCGAACCGGCAGCGGACGGTGCTTGTGCCGCCAGCACATTGCTCGGCGCCTGGGCGTTGGCGGCACGGGCGCCGGCCATGGCGGCCTGCTGTTCGGGTGTCGCCGCTGGCGCGGCGGCCGGTGCAGTAGTTTGCGCGGCGCCAGGCGCAACTGGGCTGGCGGCATTGGCCGGGGCAGCTTGCGAACTGGTGGAAATGGTGTCTGGGGCGGACGCTTGCTGCGCCAGCGCAGGCGCGCCGGCGAGACAGAGGACGGCCGCCATGGTCAGCGGCCGCAGCAGGTAAAGGGCAGGAATGCTCTGCTTCATTTATTCAATTTTCGGATGCGTTCGGAAGGCGTGATGATATCGGTCAGGCGGATACCGAACTTGTCGTTCACCACCACCACCTCGCCCTGGGCGATCAGGCAGCCGTTGACCAGCACGTCCATCGGTTCGCCGGCCAGGCCATCCAGTTCCACCACTGAGCCCTGCGCCAGTTGCAGCAGGTTCTTGATGGCGATCTTGGTACGGCCCAGCTCCACAGTCAGCTGGACCGGGATATCGAGGATGAAGTCGATATCGTTATGGGTTTCGGTCTTGTTCGGCTGCTTGGAAAAGTCCTTGAACACGGCAGCAGTGGCAGCCTGGTTCTGCATCGCGGCAGCCTCGGCAGCGGCCTGCTCGGCAATCGCGGCGCCCCAATCGTCATCCATGCTTGTATCGTCGTCTTGATTATCCGCCATGTTTCTCTCCTAGCTTTATTTCATATTATCCGCGTTTGCCAGCAGTTTCTCCACCTTCAATGCGTATTGCCCGTTCAACACCCCGTAGGTGCAATCGAGCACAGGCACGCCATCCACGGTCGCCTCGATGGTGTCCGGGATGTTGAGTGGGATCACGTCGCCGACCTTCATGTTCAGGATTTCGTCGAAATTGACCTTGGCAGTGCCGAGCTTGGCCACCAGTTCCACTTCGGCGATCTGGATCTGCTGCGTCATCAGGCGAATCCAGCGCTTGTCCACTTCCAGCGCCTCGCCCTGCAGCGAGGAGGTCAGCGCGTCGCGGATCGGCTCGATCATCGAGTACGGCATGCAGAAGTGGATCTGGCCCGATACGGACCCCAGTTCAATCGTGAAGGTCGACGCCACCACCACCTCGTTCGGCGTGGCGATGTTGGCAAACTGCGTATTCATTTCGGAACGGATGTACTCGAATTCCACCGGGTACACGGGTTCCCACGACTTGGTATAGGCCTCGAACACGATGTCGAGGATGCGCAGGATGATGCGCTGCTCGGTCTGGGTAAAGTCGCGGCCTTCCACGCGCGTGTGGAAGCGGCCGTCGCCGCCGAACAGGTTGTCGACCAGCAGGAACACCAGGCCCGGGTCGAACACCATCAGGGCGGTGCCGCGCAGCGGTTTCATGTGCACCAGGTTGAGGTTGGTCGGCACCACCAGGTTGCGGATGAACTCGGAATACTTGGAGACCCGCACCGAGCCCACCGACACTTCCGCGCTGCGGCGCAGGAAGTTGAACAGGCCCACGCGCAGCAGGCGCGCAAAGCGCTCGTTGATAATTTCCAGGGTCGGCATACGGCCCCGGACGATGCGTTCCTGCGTCGCCAGGTTGTAGGTCCGGACACCCGAGGTCTCCTCCGGCGCAGCGACGTCGTCCTGGTCGCCGTTGACGCCCTTCAGGAGGGCATCGACTTCTTCCTGGGAGAGAAAATTATCAGCCATGCTTCACCCGGGCCTTACTGGATGATGAATGCGGTAAACAACACTTCGGAGACTTCCTGCGGCTCGCCGCCGTTTTCAAACGGCAGGTTGACCGCTTCCATGATGTCCTTGCTCAACTGCTGCTTGCCTTCCGGAGTGTTGATCTCGGATGCGTGCTTGCTCGACAGCAGCAGCAGGATGCGGCTGCGCACCTTCGGCATATTGGTCTTGATGACCTCCGACTCTTCCAGGCTGCTTGCCTGCAGCGTGATCGCCAGTTGCAGGTACTGGTCGCCATTTTCCGGCTGCAGGTTGACCGTGAACTGGTCCACAGGGATATAGACCGGCGGGCCGGCTTTCTTGGCCGGTTTCTTGGCTTTCTTGTTGGGCTTGGCTTCTTCAGAATGTTCGTCGCCGCTATCGCCATGCAGCATGAACCAGGCCCCGGCGCCCCCGGCCAGTGCGAGCACCAGCACGGCTGCCAGGATGATGATCAGCTTTTTCTTACCGCCACCTGCCGGCGGTGCTGCTTCTGCCTTAGCATCAGCCTTCATTTTTGGATTCGCTTTCAATTCTGCTGCCTTGGATGCAAGAGTTGGATCATGACGCCATTATGTCATTATCGCGAAAGCTTTCGGGGAGCGATGCGCCGAAAAGAGGCAGGAAGCAGGGCTATCTCTGCCTTAGGCGAATGTATCGACAGCGCTGAGCACGCTGCGGCGCACTTGAGGGGCTGCTTGCGGGGCCTGCTCCGTATTGTCATTCTGTCCATCGGCGACGCCGCGGCCACGCCCGGCGGCTGCCATATCAGCGAACGCTTGCTGCTGGTCCTGGCTGCCGGAGGAAACGCTGGTGTCGCCGAGCGTGATGCCGGCTTCACCCATGGTTTCGCGCAGCTTCGGCAGTGCTTGCTCAAGCGCTTCGCGCACTTCCGGCTGGGCAGCGGTGAAGGCCACGCTGGCCTGGTCATTGGAGACGCTCAGCACCACTTGCAGCGGGCCGAGGTCGGGCGGGTTCAGGGTCAGGGTGGCGCTCTGCTCGCCGCCATTGACCATCCAGACAACTTTCTGGCCCAGCTGGTGATCCCAGCCCTGGCTGCCGACGCGGGCGTGCAGCTGGTTGCTGGCCAGGGCCTGGGCGGCTTGTGCATTCGCTGCGCCGGCTGGCGCCAGGGCGGTAGCGGCTGCCTGCAGGGCGCTGGCCTGCGGCTGGATGGCGTGTTTGGTGTCCAGCGCGGCGGCATCGGCGGCCTTGCCGGCGTCGGCGCTGGCCTGTTGCAGGGCGGCCTGGAAATCGCTGCGCGGTTGGGCGGCGGCTTTGTCGCTGCCGCCGGCAGCCGCGGACGATGCACTGGCGTCGCCGGTTTCGGCGGCTGCGCCGTGGCGTGCCTTCGCCAGCGCGTCTGCCAGGGATGGATCTTGTGCTTTGCCGGCGCCTTCTGCCGCAGCTTTCGCTGCCAGCAATGCCTCCTGGTCGACGGGCATGCCTTCCGCTGGCAGGCGCTCGGCAATGCCGTTCCTGCCGCCTTTGCCGGACAGTACGGCGTCGCTGGCCAGTTCGGCCTCGGTGGCCCGGCCGTCTTTGGTGGAGGCTGCTGCCGCAGCGGCTGCCGCGCTTGCTGCGCTGGCCGCGTCGGCCGCGGTTGGCTGGACCAGGCCCTGGATCATGGCCAGCATGTCGGCGACGGCATCGTTGGCCGCTTGCTGGCTATCGGTTTCGTCGCTGGCCGCGCCGGCACTGCTGGAGGCGTTGGCGGCAGTGGCAGAGCTGGCAGATGCCGCGTCGGCCGGCGCCGGCTGCGCGTCCGCAGGCGCAGCGGCATGATTGGCCTGGTTTGGCTGCTCGCTTTGCTGGGCCTTGGCAGGCGCCTGCGCTTGCGTGGCCGGTTTGTTGGCTGGCGCTGGCGCGCTGGATGCCGGTTTCGCTTGCTGGCTTGGCTGCTGCGCGGCAGGTTTCGGCGCCTCGGCGCGGCGCGGCGCGGCATTCGCTTGCGGCTGCAGCGATGGCGGCAAGGCCCTGGCCTGGCGTTCGATCTGGCTGTTCAGGGCCTGTGCGAACTGCTTGTCTTCCTGCGCGCCATTGGACGAACGGCTACCAGCCGAATTGCCGGAAAGAAGAGGGGAGTTCTGGACAGTCTGGGTTTGCATGATCGAATCGGTCTAGCGTTTGAAAAATGCCTGGCGGGAGGCGTGTTCATCCATGGCCTTCTGGTCGCGCTTGGCTTCCTTCTTGAGCTCCTGGGCTTCGGCCCGGTCGCGCAGGGTGGAATAGGACATGCGCTTGCGTTCGGCGTCCTGCCACAACTGCTTCTCCTTGTCGCCGCGTGCCTTGCTGTGACGGACCACTTCCTGCTGGCCCTGGATCGCAGTATCCAGTTTCTCCATGAAAGCCTGGAAATTGCGATACGCCATCGGCGTGATGCCTTGCTGCTGCGAAGCGTCGAAACGGCGGCCGTATTCGTCGCGGTAACCAACCAGCATGTTCAGCTTCTCTTCCGCGTCCGCCACGGCTTTCAAGGCCGCGCCAAGGCGCTTGGCAGCGTCGTCGGTTTCCCGCTGCGCCAGGTCGATCAGGGTTTCAAGTTGCTGGGTAGAGGCCATGATAGTCAATTATATGCAAGGCCAAACGCACCAATCAGTCGAATAGAGAGGTTAACTGCCCCAAGCTCTCGGGCATGTTCACCTGCTCCGTAATTTGCTGTTGCAGGAATTGTTCAATCTTATCGTGCAGGTTGATGGCCTGGTCAAGCACCGGATCGGTGCCCGGCGTGTACGCCCCGACAGCGATCAGGTCGCGGCTGCGTTCGTAGCGCGAAAACAACTGTTTCAGCCGGCGCGCCTGGTTCTGGTGGGTGTGCGATGTGATCGAGTGCATGGCACGGCTGATTGACTGTTCGATATCAATTGCCGGGTAGTGGCCGGCTTCGGCCAGGCGACGGTTCAGCACGATGTGGCCGTCCAGGATCGCGCGCGCCGAGTCGGCGATCGGATCCTGCTGGTCGTCGCCCTCGGTCAATACGGTGTAGAAAGCCGTGATCGAGCCGCCGCCCAGTTCGCCATTGCCGGCGCGCTCGACCAGCACTGGCAATTTTGCAAACACGGAAGGCGGGTAACCTTTGGTGGCTGGCGGCTCGCCAATGGCCAGGGCGATTTCGCGCTGCGCCATCGCGTAGCGGGTCAGCGAATCCATGATCAGCAGGACGTTCTGGCCCTTGTCGCGGAAGTGCTCGGCGATCGCGGTGGAATACGCCGCCCCCTGCATGCGCATCAGCGGCGGCGTGTCGGCCGGTGCTGCCACGACCACGGAACGGCGCAAGCCTTCCTCGCCCAGGATCTGCTCGATGAACTCCTTCACCTCACGTCCCCGCTCGCCGATCAGGCCGACCACGATGATGTCGGCTTCGGTGTAGCGCGCCATCATGCCGAGCAGCACGGACTTGCCGACGCCGGAGCCGGCAAACAGCCCCATGCGCTGGCCGCGTCCCACGGTCAGCATGGCATTGATGCAGCGCACGCCGACGTCCAGCGTTTCCACGATCGGTGCGCGGCCCAGCGGGTTGGCGGGACGCACATTGATCGGCGCCGAATCGCTGGTCTGGATCGGGCCCAGGCCGTCGAGAGGGCGGCCGGCGCCATCGACCACGCGGCCAAGCAGCTCGGGGCCAACGGGCAAATGGCGCGCGCGGTCGCTGGGGCGGCGGCGCGGGTGGTTGACGCTGCCGGGCTTCGGCACGCTCTGTTCTACCGGGAACACGCGGGTGCCGGGGATGATGCCTTCGACGTCGCTTTGCGGCATCAGGAACAGCTTGTCACCCTCGAAGCCGACCACTTCGGCTTCGACCTTGCCGCCGGAGGGCAGGGGCACGGTACAGGCCGCGCCGACCGCCAGGCGCAAGCCGACTGCTTCCATCACCAGGCCCGCCACGCGGGTGACGCGGCCCGACACTTGCATCGGTTCGACGAAATCGACCAGCGTTGCGCAATCGTTCAGGTAAGAACGCCAGCGGCCCGCGTGCACCTGTGGGTCGGGGGCGCCCATCTCAATCGATCCAGTCAATGTCTTTGCCAAGCGCCAGGCTCAGGCGCTGCCAGCGCGACGCCACGGTGGCATCGATCTGGTTGGAGGCTGTATCGACCTTGCACCCGCCACGTTCGACGGTCGGGTCGTCGATCACGCGCCAGCCGCCTTTGTCGAGTTCTTCCGCAATGCTCTCGCGCACCACGGCGGCGTCTTCCGGATTCAGGATCAGCAGTGCCGGCTGCTGCAGCACCGGCAGGTATTCGATGGCCTCGCGCACGATCGGCAGGATCAGTTCCGGCTTCACGCGCAGGGCAGTCTTGATCATGCCCTTGGCCAGGTGCAGCGCCAGTTCCAGCACCTCATTGCTGATGGCCTGGTCGGCTTCGCGCAGCGCGCTGCTGAAGTTGTCGGCGATCTCGCGCACCGGTGCAATCGCTTGCTCGGTGGCGGCGCGCGCTTCGTCCAGGGCCTGCGCCACGCCTTCGTCGTGGCCGGCCTTGAAGCCGGCGTCATAGCCCTGCTGGCGTGCTTCCTCGCGGATCGCGGCCAGTTCTTCTTCGCTTGGATATTCCGGGGCAGGAGCCGGTTCCGCCGCGTATTCGGCTTGCTCGACTTCCGCCTGTGCGGCGGCTTCGGCGGCCAGGGCGGCGCGCACTTCCGCCTCCTCGCGTTCGCGCTGGGCCACCACGCTCGGGCGCGCGTCGCCGAAGGATTGCAACTCCCAGCGCTGGTAGGCCGTCTGTTTTTCTTTCGGGATGCTTGTCATCAGACGAAGGAATCCTCACCCTTGCCGCCCAGCACGATCTGGCCTTCATCCGCCAGGCGGCGCACAATCTGCAGGATCTGCTTCTGCTGCGTCTCCACTTCGGACAGGCGTACCGGGCCTTTGTTTTCCAAATCTTCGCGCATCATTTCGGAGGCGCGCGCCGACATGTTCTTGAAGATCTTGTCGCGCAAGTCCTGCGAAGCGCCTTTCAGCGCAATGATCAGCATTTCGGACTGCACTTCGCGCAGCAGCAGCTGGATGCCGCGGTCATCGACGTCGATCAGGTTGTCGAACACGAACATTTCGTCCATGATCTTCTGCGCCATGTCGTTGTCGTAGTTCTTGATATTGTCCATCACGTTCTGTTCCTGTTCGCCGGACATGAAGTTCAGGATCTCGGCCGCGGCGCGCACGCCGCCCAGGGTCGATTTCTTGATATTTTCATTGCCGGACAGAAGCTTGGTCAGCACGTCGTTCAGCTCGCGCAAGGCGGCCGGCTGCACCCCATCCAGCGTGGCGATCCGCAGCACCGCGTCGTTGCGCAGGCGGTCGGTGAAGTGGCCCAGGATTTCGCAGGCCTGGTCGCGCTCCAGGTGGACCAGGATGGTGGCGATGATCTGCGGATGTTCGTTGCGGATCAATTCGGCGACCGATTGCGAATCCATCCACTTCAGCGATTCGATGCCGGAAGCATCCTTGCCGCCCAAAATGCGCGACAGCAGGACCGACGCCTTGTCGTCGCCCAGCGCCTTGGTCAGCACCTGGCGGATGTATTCGTCCGAATCGAGGCCCACGGTGGAAGCGGCCGCGTACTGGTCGCGGAAATCGTCCAGCACGTCAACCACCATTTCATGCGGGATGTTCTTCATGGTGGCCATCGATGCGCCCAGCTTCAGCACCTCGCGCGGGCCGAGGAACTTCATCACCTCGGCCGCCTCGGCTTCGCCCATGGCCAGCATCAGGATGGCGGCCTTTTGCAGTCCGGTATTCTCAGTCATTGTTGCCTATCCATTCCTTGATGACGTTGGCGACGATGCGCGGATCTTCCGCAGCCAGTTTCTTCGCCAGCGCCAGGTTGTCGCGGTAGGTGCGGGCAGTGTTTTCTTCCATCTTGGCGATCTCCTCCGCCAGCAATTCTTCCGGTGTCGGGCCGACTGGTTCCACGATAGGCTCCGGTTCTGGTTCCGGTTCCGGTTCGTTGATCTGGTCGATCTTCTTGAATACCGGACGCATCATCGGACGCACGATACGCAGCAGGATGTACAGCAGGATCAGGGCCGTAATCAGGAACTTCGCCAGTTCCTTGGCCAGCGGCAGGTTGGCCGGGTCGCGCCACCATTCGAGCGGTGCCTCCGGTTCCCTGTCGACGCCGTCGAATGGCGCGTTGGCCACGCTGACGGAATCGCCGCGGTCCTGGTTGTAGCCCATGGCTTCCTTGACCAGGCTGTTGATCTTGGCCATTTCGTCAGCGCTGAGCGGCTTGACGACGACCTTGCCGTTTTTATCGATGGTCCGACGATAGTTTACTACGACGCCGACGGTCATGCGCTTCAGTCCGGCCATTGCCTTCTGTTCATAGCGCACCGTCTTGTCGACTTCATAATTGGTTGTCGATTCCTTATGGCTTGGCCCGGCCGCGGCAGTCGCGGCGCCTGTGCCTGGCTGCCCCGGCGCACCGGCAGCGCCTGGCGGCGTGGTCGTCAGCGGGGCCGTGGCAACGCCCGGCGGCTGGTTCGACAGGGCGCCAGGAATGCCGCCGGGGTTGGCGTTGGCATTGCCGCTGGTCTCGCTGCTTTGCTGGCTGCGGATGGCCGAAGCGGCGGGCGGCGAGTTCGGCTTGTAGGTCTCGGCGGCTTGTTCGATGGCGGAGAAGTCGACGTCGGCCACAGCCTCGGCGCGCACATTGCCTTCGCCCACGATCGGGGTGATGATCGACTCGACCTGCTTGATGACTTGCTTCTGCATCTCCTGCACGTACTTGAGCTGGGATGCGTCGAGGTTCTTGGCGTTGTTGGCCGCGTTGCCGTTCTTGTTGATGTCGGACACCAGGTTGCCGGCCTGGTCGACCACGGTCACATTGGCCGGCGACAGCTCCGGCACGGAAGAAGCGACCAGGTGCACGATGGCGCTGACCTGGGCCGGATCGATCATGCGGTTGGCGTGCAGTTGCAAGATCACCGAAGCGGTGGGCTTCTGCTGGTCGCGGACGAAGACCGAAGGCTTCGGCAGGGCCAGGTGCACGCGCGCCGACTCCACCGCGCCGATGGACTGGATGGAGCGCGCCAGTTCGCCTTCCAGGGCGCGCTGGTAATTGACCTGTTCCAGGAACTGGGATACGCCCAGCTTCTGGTTTTCCATGACCTCAAAGCCGACATTGCCGCCTTTCGGCAAGCCCTGCTGGGCCAGGCGCAGGCGCACATTGTGCACTTGCTCGGCGGGCACGAGGATCGCCTGGCCGCCTTCGGCCAGCTTGTACTTGACCTGCATCTGGTCCAGTGCAGCGGTGATGGCGCCGCCATCCTTGTCGGTGTAATTGGCGAACAGGACCTTGTAATCCGGTTCCTTATTCCACATCCACAGGATCAGGATGAGCGCCAGGACGCCTGCCACGGCAGCGCCGCGAATCACCATCTTGCCCATAGGGGTCTGGAAGAAGGCGAAGCGGCCCCTGGGCGCCTGTTGGGCTTCTGGATCGTCGATATCGATTTGTTCGGCGGCTGCAGCCATGGGTAATCACTGTGGGTTAATGGGCCTGTTGCACATTATCAGGCGATGTTGCGTCCTTTAAATGCGTGAACAGGAGGCCGTTTGCCTTGCTGCTCAAGGCTATCCCCTTGCTTTCACACGGGTATTCTGGAAGCCTGAAAACAGGAATATTGTATCTTGGAGTCAACTAATGAGAACAGGCGGAATTGATTCTAGCCAAATCCAGGCCATGATCGCCCAGCTGCATGCGGCGGCCACGCGGCCGTCAGCCACGCCCCCGGTGATCCAGACCGAGAAAGTGGCCGAGAAGCCCGACTTCACCAACGCCCTGAAAGGCGCGCTGGACGCGGTGCAGGCCAGCCAAGACAAGGCCGAAGGACTGACCAAGCGTTTCCAGATGGGGGACGATTCGGTCAACCTGTCGGACGTGATGATCTCGATGCAGAAAGCCAGCATCAACTTCCAGGCCACCGTCCAGGTGCGCAACAAGCTGGTGCAGGCCTACCACGACATCATGAACATGCAGGTTTGAAAGTCGGGGTCAGGTCTGGCAATCGGACAAATCGCGACGCGATTTGTCCGATTGCCAGACCTGACCCCGACTTTCATCATTCCAGGCCGGCGATGCGGGCGTTGCGTTCCCGCTCGAGCTTGGTGATGTAGCGCTGTACGGCGGTCAGCGAGGAGCGCGGCATGTCGACGAATTGGCAGCCGAGGCGGCGGTTGGTTTTGTTGTTTAAAAGCGTCAGGTCCAGCGAGTTGCGGATCTGCAGGCCGGTGGTGATCGTGGCCACTTCGGGCAGTTCAATGCGGCAGTCGTTGTAGACCTTGCCAATCGTGTCGCCCAATTCCAGGCTGTTGTCGAGGATCGCAATGCCGCCGCAGCTGATGTCGGACAGCGGGAACGGCTTGCTGCCGCCGCCCAGCTCAGCCGGCTGCGGGATCAGGACGCGCACGGGGTTGGTGACCGGCGTGGCGATGCGGTAGAACTCGCGGCGCTGCAGGCGCACCAGGCTGGCCGGCAGCGGCATCTTGAAGGCCGGGCTGCCTTCGAACGTGGTCGATTCGATGTGCTCACCGCTGAACATGATGCGGATCTTGTCCAGCGTGGTTTCGAAGGAAAGCCTTTTTGCGCCAAGGATGCGGCGGTTCTGGTCGGGGCTGATGGAGCAGTCGAGGATGACGTTGCCGCCCTCGGCATCGACTTCCAGGATCGACGTGACGCAGACATCGGACTCGCCCTTGATGAGCATGCGGATCAACTGGTTTTTCTCGCCGATACTGCGCAGCAGCGCAGTGATCTCACGGCGCGATGCGACCTCGAAATCATGCCAGTTTTCCATGTCCGATTCCGAAATATAGCTGTGCATCAAAGTCCGTTTTCTGGGGATTCATTCGGTACGCTGAGATCGGGCGCCGGGGGCGGGGGCTGGCCAGTCTTTTGCGCTGCTTCAATATGATAAAGCCACGCTAACAGTTCCGCAATTACACGGTAGAGCAGTGGCGGGATCTGCTGGTCCAGGTCCACTTCCATCAGCAGCGATACCAGTTCTTTCGACTCGTGGATGTGCACGCCATGTTCGGCGGCGACGGCAATGATTTGCTCGGCCACCAGCCCGCGTCCTTTGGCGACGACTTTTGGTGCCGCTTCGCCGCTCTTGTAGGCGAGGGCGACGGCACTTTGCAGCGGCTTGCGCGGCTGCTCGTTCTGCTCACTCGGCGCCATCGTTGCCCTCCGCGTTGATGGCGAGGGAGGTCAGCGGTGCGCCTGCGGCATCCATGGCTTGCTGCAAGGCGCTGGCCCAGGCGCGCAGGGTGGCAGCCGTGTCTTCCGAACCGGACTGGACAGCAATATGCACCTGGTCGCCGACCAGGGTGACGTTGGCCGCGACCTTGCCCAGCATGGGGAAACGGAAGCGCACGCCGCTGCGCCAGACGGGATCGGCTTCGCCGTCGCGCCCCTCGCGGCGGCTGCCTTTGCCGCCGGCTTCGCCTTGCTGGTCGCGCTCGACCAGCCATTGCATTTGCTGGCCGGGCCACGCTTCGCCTTGCCACATGACCTTGCCTTGTTCGTGGGTGTGCAACTGCTGGTTGATCATTTGCGCGGCGGACAGATCGGGGCCTGCCAACGCTTTCGCCACGGCATCAGCCTGGCTTTGTCCCGCACCTTGCGCGGCAGCCTGGCGCTGCATTTGCGGCTCGCGCTGCAAGTCTTGCAGCGAACGCTTGCCTGAGGCCCATTCGGCCACATGGGATTCGTAAAACAGGCCGCTGTCGCCTAGGGCGCGCTGCAAGCCCTGGCTGAGTTTTCCCGTATCGGGCGGGCCGCCGGCACTGAGCGGCGCCTTGCCGTTGATGGTGACCGGCATGCCCGGCGTCGTGTAGGCGGAGGCCAGTGCGCTGGCGATGGCGCGTGCGGCGGGACTGAGCGCGGCCTGCGGCGTGTCCTTGCCGAGCGAGGGCAACTGGTCGGACGGCACCAGCGGGGCTTTGCTGAGCAGGGCAGCGCCGGCACTCAGCGCGCGGCCCTGGGCTTGCGCGGCGCCAGTTTGGCCGGCTTCTGCGCCGCCGGCTGCCTGCGGTTGCTTGCCGCTCAGGTTCAGGATGGCCGCTTCCTGCGAAGGCAGGCGCCCTTGGGCCGGCATGTCGGGCATCTGGTCGCCCGACACGAAGGTCGCCATCTGGCCCGCTTGCGGACTGCCGGCGCCCACCTGCAGCGTGGCGCGCGGTTGGCCGCTGACGACGGTCAGAGGCAGTTCATCGCCGGCATTGATGCCGTTTGGCAGCAACATGCGCGCATTGGTATCGGCCACGCGCACCAGGAAACTGCCATCGGAGAATTTGCTGAGGACCTGGGCGGGCAGGGTTTGCCCGACCATTTGCGAGAGGGCGCGCTGGAAGGCTTCCTGGCGCGGTGCGGCAACCGCTGGCGCGGCCGAAGCCGCGCTGGTGGCGCTGACGCCCCGGACATCCAGGCGCGGGGGCAGCATGGCAGCCGCCCCGCTCAGACGGCGCCGTAGGCGGCGGCCAGGCGCCGTTCAGTGCCGGTGTTGTTGATCAGTTTGGACAGCTGGGCCATCCAGGGCATGGTCAGGTCGCGGATCTGGCGGTCGTCGTCCAGCATCTGCTTGATCAGGCCCAGCTTCTGCTGGCGCTCGGCGGCGTCCAGCACGACTGCTTCCTCATTGCCGCGCAGCAGGGCCACCTGGGCCGCTACCTGGCTTTCCAGCACTTCCAGTCCGTCCCAGTCGGACATCGTTGCTGCCGCCACCATCTTGTGGGTCAGTGCTGCCATGGCGGTGTAGGCGGTCAAAATTTCCACGTTCGTCATTGTCATCCTCGATTACATGCTGGACAAAGCAGCAGGCTGGGCATTGGTGGTCGCGGCAGGGTTGCCGCCGATCTGGTTCCAGGTATCGCGCAGGTCGGCCAGCAGGCCGCGCACTTCGTCCAGGATTTCCGGACTGTTCTTTATGTTTGCTTCGAGCAAGCGGCGGCTCATGTAGTCATACAGGGCATCCAGGTTGCGGGCGATCTCGCCGCCGGCTTCCTTGTCCAGGCTGGCACGTAAGCCATCGTCGATGATGCGGATGGCTTTGGAGATGGCTTTGCCTTTTTCTTGCACATTACCTGCATTCATTTGGGTCTGCGCAGTCATGATCGCAGCCAGGGCGCCGTCGTACAGCATGACGATCAGCTTGTGCGGCGAAGCGGAGCTGACGCCGGTTTCCAGACCGACTTTCGCGTAGGCGTTGACGCCGCGTGAAGTAGTTCCAAACATAATCTCTCCTTATTCCTGCGCTCAGCTGTTGGAGGCAATAGCCGCCAGTTGCTGAGTCAAATACGCTTGCGTGCTCTGCATTTTCGCCAAGGTCGCATCAAGCCGCGTAAATTGGGTGCGGTAGCGTTTTTCAATGTCGTCCAGCTTGGAAGAGAAGGCGTCGCGCTGTTTGGCCACGTCCTTGATGCTCTTGTTTAAGCCTTCGGTCACGGTCGTCAGCAAGCCTTTGCTGCCCAGGAATGACGTGGCCAGGTTGTTGAGCTGGTAGGCATAGCCTTGCGAGAAGGAGACGGTGCCGCGATCGCCGAGGGCGCCGCCGGTAATGTCGATTTTCAGGCCTTCCGCATCGGTGCCCTCGGCGCCGGTGAGGGTCTGTCCGGTTCCGACCACTGCCTTGCCACCCAGGGTGCCGGCCACGTCGGTGCCGACCACCGGCGTTGCGCCGCCGAACACGCTGTCCACGGTGCTGCCGCTGACACTGGTCAGGGCGATATTCGAGGCCGAGCCGTATTTGCTGGACGAGAGCACCAATTTGCCGCTGCCGTCGATCGCTGCGGTGACGCTGGAACCGGTATCCGAGAAGGCTGCTGTGCCGTTGATCGATGACTGTACGATCTTGGCCAGTTCGGCGGGCGAATAGGTGCCTGCCGGGATGGTGACATTGGCGATATTTTTCGAGTTGCTGGGCGTGGTGTCGTTCAGGGTCACCGCCCAGGTGGTGTTGGCGGCAATCGTGGTGCTGCCCAGCGCTGCCGAGCTGGTCAATGCACCTTGGCTGGCCAGTGCCGTGATGTTCAGCGCATAGCTGCCCGGCTTGGTTTTTGCAGTCGAGCTGACAAAGCTGACGTTCGGGTCGGTGGCATTGCCGATCGCGGTAAACAGGCCGGCGATGTCGCCGAAATTCTTCTCGATTGCCTTGTTCAGCTTGGCGTCGTCGAGGCTGAGCGTGCCGTCTTTTGCAAAGGAAATGCCTACCTGGCCCATATTGGTCAGGCTGCCGGACAGGCCGGTGATCTGGCCGCTCATCATGCGGCGCAATTGCGCCTGCATCGACTGGGCGGTCGGGTCGCCTTGCAGCGCGCCGGCTTTCTTGGTTTCCGGGTCGTAGGCGGTGAGTTTTTTCAGCGCGCCGTTGAGTTCGTTGTACGCCTTGACGAAGGCCGTCAGATTGGTCTTCACGCTGTTGGTGTCGCGCGCCACGTTCAGCGTCGTGCTGCCGACCTGGTTGACCGTCAGGCCCACGCCCTGGATCGATTCGTTGACAGTGTTGGAGTGGCTGCTGACGGCAATGCCGTTGACAGTCAGCTTGGTGTCCTGGGCAGCACTGGTCTGCTGCATCGACTGGGTGCCGGCCGGATCATAGCTGAGCAGGCTGCTCAAGGCCGCGTCCGGCGGGTTGCTGCCATCACCGCTCAGGCTGATCTTCATGGCCGCGTTTTCGCCGGTCTTGTTCGACGTCAGCACCAGACGGTACGGGGACGCGCTGCCGTCGGACACGATGGTGGCGGTCACGCCCAGGCTGGCTTTGTTGATGGCGTCGGCCACGCCTTGCAGGGTGTTGTTGGTGCTGTCGATGACGACGGAACCCGTTGGCTGGCTGGCATCCTGGCTGAAACCACCGCCCAACATGCTGCCGCCGGTGCCGGCAGTCAGGCCGGCGGCGGCAGGATTGTTGCCGGCGATGGTGATTGGGCTGCCGTTGGCCGAGGTCAGGGTGACGCTGCTGGCCGAAGCGTAGGTGGCCCCGGCGTTCGCGGCGCCCGCCGCAGTCTTGGCGCCGCCGGTGACGCCGCTGGCGGTTTCGGTGATGGCCACGCTGGCGCCGCTGGCACTGCGGAATTCCAGGGTGCCGGCGGCGGCACTGCCGGTAAACGTGATGCCGGCAGCAGCAAGTGCGGTAGCGGTGGCGCCGCCCGCATTGGCCAGGTCGGCATCGAGGGAAGCAGCCGTGACGCCGGCGCCCGCCGCGACGCCTGCTCCCTGGCTGGCGATCGTGACGTTGCCGACTTTCAGCGCGTAAGAGCCCGTGCCATCGGTCGCCACGTCGCCAAAGGTGGAGAAAATATTCGCCACCGTGGCAGTGACGCCGGTCGTGCTGGTCTTGTCATTGATGGCATTTGCCAGTGCCGTGGCGCTATTGGTGCCGCTTGAGGTTGGAATGGCAGTGCCGTTGATGCTGAGCGAGCCATTGGCCAAGCCGTTGGCCAGCATCGATGAGCTCAGGCCCGTGCCTTGCAAGCCGAAGCTGCCGCTGGCCGTACCGAACTGGAAGGACAGGGTCGTCGAACCGCCCAGGCCGATAGTCGACGTCTTGCTCGCCAGGCCAGTGGTCATCAGGGTCTGCGCCTGCGCCAGCTGGCTGACATTGATCTTGTAATTGCCCGCCACTGCCTTGGCCGAAGCGCTGGCAGTCAGCAAATCCTTGTTGCCTACCGTGGTAGAGAAGCCTTTGAAGGAGTTGGCCGAGGTCAGGCCGCCCAGGGCGCTCTGGAACACGCCGACCGCTGCGGTCAGTGAACCGAAGGCGCTCACCTTGGCCTGGTAGGACGCGGTCTTGCGGTCGTAGCCCGCCAGTGGCGCCGCTTCGGCCGCCATGAGTTTGTCGACGATGTCGTTGACCTGCAAGCCGGAACCGATACCGGGAGATGATAGTGCTGGGGTGCTGGAAAGGGCCACGGCAAACTCCTGAGGAAACAAGATAAGTCTAACTTGTTTACGGCAGAATCAAAGGGGACTTGAGAGGGGGAAATACCTGTTTATTCTTGTCTGAAATGACAAGCTTCCCTGCGGCCAGCATAGCGCAAAAAAGCCCGGGCTGCCGCAAGGGCAGGCCGGGCCGGGAACGCTGTTGCTAGTGGTCAGGCTTCCTGATCGACCAGCAAACCCCTGAAGGCATCGATCGCCTTGGCGATCTCCAGGGCTTCCGGAGTCGGAATCTGGCGCAGCACTTCCTGGGTATGCAGGTCAATCACTTTGACGACGGTGCGGTGGCTGTCATCGTCGATCGAGAACAGCAGGCTTTGGGCCCGCTGCTGCACCGATTTGTTCAGCTTTGCAACGGCTTCTTCCACATCCTTCTTGGAAGGCGTTGCTTCCTTGGCCTTGACCGCATCGATGGTTTCCACCGCAGCAGCCGGGCTGCGGCCTGCCACCGGGAGGGCCACGAAATCCGGGACCGCGATGCCGCGGTCAGCGCGCGGCACAGTAGCAGTTATTGAATCGATAGTCATACAGACCTCCTACGGAAAATTCCCCGGTCCGGCGAACCGGAGCGGGGAACCGCTTTTTTACCTAGCTTATTGGCGATTAGCCGCGCAGCAGGCTCAGCACGCCGTTAGGCAGCGAGTTAGCCTGGGCCAGCATCGCGGTACCAGCTTGTTGCAGGATCTGGCCGCGGGTCAGGCTTGCGGTTTCTGCAGCAAAGTCGGTGTCCACGATACGGCTGCGCGATGCAGACAGGTTCTCGGTCGTCGCGCTCAGGTTCGAGATGGTCGAGGAGAAGCGGGACTGCAGTGCGCCGAACGATGCGCGCTGGCTGTTCACCGAAGCCAGGGCGGCGTCAGCGATCTTGATTGCCAGCTGGGCGTTGTCGAAGGTCGTCACGTCCAGGGTTGCCACCGACTTCAGGGTCGAACCACCAGCCAGGCTGAAGCCAGTTGCAGCGGCTTCCGTCACCGAGAACGAGCTCTCGGAGTCCATGGTCACGCGGCCCATCACGGTCGACACAGCAGCTGCTGCAGTCATCGCGTTGGCTGCACCGTTCAGCGCGCCAGCGGCGTTGTAGTTCTGTGCGCTCAGGACAGTGTTGCCACCGGTCTTGGTGTTGGTCAGCTTGATGTCGGAGCCGGTCGAGTGCGACAGTTTCAGCTTGTTATTGGTCTCGTCGTACTGGGCAGTCACGCCGGTCTTGGACGATTGCGCATTGAAGGCATTGATCGCCGAAGCATAGTCGTCAGCCGAGTTGGCACCGGTACCGATGGTGAAGGACACGGTCACTGGGGAGCCAGCGTTGTCGCCTTCGACGGTCATGGTGTAGGACTCAGCGCCCAGGGTCAGTGCCGCGTCGGTTTTGGCCGATGCAGTGACGCCGGTGTTGGCGGTCTGTGCGTTGATGCTGGCAGCGACCGACTTGGCGGTGCTGGTAGCGGCCAAGGTGGTGATGGTTGCCGAACCGCGGGAACCGTTGATGGTCGCGGTGGTGGCAGCCGAGGTGTTGGCAGCGGTCACGGCAGCAGGCGCGCCTTCGATACGGTTGTCGCCGTAGGTGCTGGTCAGGAAGTTGGCGCCAACAGCCTGGATGGTCTGGTTCGCGTCAGCGCCGACCTGGAAGGTGGCGGTGCCCATCGAGCCGTCCAGCAGGTTTTTGCCGTTGAAGTTGGTGGTCTGGGCAACGCGGTTCAGTTCGGATGCCAGTTCGCCAACTTCAGTCTGCAGCGCCTGACGGTCCGAAGCCGAGTTGGTCGCGTTGGAGGACTGCACTGCCAGTTCACGGATACGCTGCAGGATGTCGCCGGAGGAAGCCAGCGCGCCTTCAGCGGTTTGAGCCAGCGAAACGCCGTCGTTGGCGTTGCGCATTGCCTGGTTCATGCCGCGAATCTGGGAATTCATACGGTCCGAAATTGCCAGGCCAGCAGCATCGTCCTTAGCGCTGTTAATACGCAGGCCGGAGGACAGACGTTGCAGGGAGGTCGACAGGCTGCTCTGGGATGCGTTCAGGTTGCGCTGCGAGTTCAGGGACGAGATGTTGGTGTTAATTACGGAAGCCATGGTATTTCTCCATTCGGTACTACTGATTGGGCAATTTGCTCATTCACTTTGGCCCGCCACGCTGTTCTTGTGACGATCAAGCCGCTGTTGTTTTGGGTAACGGTTGCCGCACGGGAACCTTTAGGGCGATTTAGCCGGCAAATCCCCCTGTTTTACCCCTCAAGTTGCCTACGGAGTGCCGCTTAGTCGGCGGGCTTTTCATGAACTTTAGGCCGAAAAAAAATATTTTTCACGCGCAAAAAAAGTTCGGCGGGCGGAGAAATAGGGATGTTTATGCTTGGTAATTAACGTTTGCATTTGGAAATATATTGAGTACTATGCAATTCCGATAACTCTTTGTTAATCACAATGCATATTCTCCCTCAACGTTTGGCTGCCGCCTTATGCGCCGTGGCTTGTACCCAGGCGTGCGCCGGCGTCCTGCCCGTCGTCGACGTCAATAACCCGGTCAGTTGGCCGGGCGCCGCGGTCGATGCGATCCATAGTCATTACCAACAGCATTTTTTCGCGACCCAAACCGGACTCCTGTCGGGATTGGGCATATTCACGGCCCCCGGCTACACTTGGCAGACGACCAGCGTCAAGATCAAGATTGGCGGCGGCGACAGCTGGCAGACCGATGGCTGGACTGCACCGTTTACGTCTCGCCTGGACGGGACGCTGGTCGATTTGACAGGCTTTAAGCTGCACGTGAATGCAGGTGACGACATCGTCTTTGATGTTGGCGGTGGTGGCAGCGCATTCATGGTGCAGCATGGCTTGGGGCCGCTGTACGAAAAGAACAACTTTTCGGATTTCCCGATGCGGAGAACCGACCGCTCGTTGGCCTTCACCACCTGGATGATCCCGGACCCTGCCGCAACGGATCCGGCCTCCGATGTGCCGGCGCCAGGCGCCGGCATGCTCACGCTGCTGGGCTTGGCGATGCTGGCGCTGGCACGAAACCTGGCGGCCCGGCGCGTGCGCTAAATAGAAAAGAGCCCGCCATGGGCGGGCTCTTTCGCTCAGGCCCTGAGCCTGCTATTCAGCAACCACCACGCGGTTCTTGCCCGACTTCTTGGCCTTGTACATGGCCTCGTCGGCGCGCTTGACCAGGTCGGACTGGCCCTCGTGCGGGCGGCGCAGGGCGACACCGGCCGAGAACGTGATCAGTACCTTTTCGTTTTCATGCATGAAGAAGTGGCGGGTCAGTTCACGCTGCAGGCGGGTCATGGTGGCTTCCGCCGCCTCGATGGTCGTCTCGGGCAGCAGGATCAGGAATTCCTCGCCGCCGAAGCGGGCGATCACGTCCATCGAGCGCAGGGTCTCCTTGACTACCTTGACCAGGTGCTTGAGTGCGTTGTCGCCGGCGATGTGGCCCATGGTGTCGTTGAGCTTCTTGAAATCGTCCAGGTCCAGCACGGCGATGCACAGCGGGGTGCCGCGGCGGTCGGCGCGCGCGGTTTCGCGCTCGAACACGTCGTCCAGGCCGCGCCGGTTCAGCGAGCCGGTCAACTGGTCTTCACGCACCAGTTCGCTCAGGTGCTGCAGCTTCGCTTCCAGCGCGTGGATGCGCGCTTCGGCATCCTGCACTTCCTGCCGCGCCACCATCATATTGTCGCGCGCCTTCAGGGCTTCGCTCTGTACCTGGCGGGTTTCCTTCAGCACGTCGTCAAGGATCTGGTTCAGCTCGCCGATATCGCGGGCGGCGCGGATCTTGTCGGAATAGCCACCAATCTTTTCGTGGAAGTCGCCCGTCGAGGTCGCTACAGCGCCAAGGCGGTCGATGAAGGTCATCATCATGTTCTTGACCGTAGCCTTGACGTCGGTGATTGAGTGCTTGAGCTGGCTCTGCTTGTAGATGACGTCTTTCAGGCTGCGCGTGGCTTCTTCCAGCGCGCGCTGGTCGATCGGGCCGGCAATCAGGTTTTGCACGGCGTCGATCTGGCCGCGCAGCCAGGAGTCGTCATCGAGCAATTCGCTGACGTTTTCCAGCAGCAGGCGGAACAGGCGCAGCAGCAGTTCTTGCTGCTCGGCGGTGTCGCCGCTGCGGATCTCGATCTGGTAACACAGCTCCTTGAGGCGGCTGCCGATCTCGGCCAGTGCAGCCTCGGTATGGGCTTCCTTGGTGGCGGCACCCAGCGACTCGGCTTCGGCCACCAGGTTCGGGCTGTCGGACAGCAAGGAAGCGACGGCAAAGGTCAGGGTGCGGCTCAGCAGTTCGCGCAGCAGGCGCGCCTGTTCGTTGTTTTCTTCAGGCACCAGGCCGCCGGCGCCGACCTTGACCAGGGGCCGTTCGGCCAGGGCAGCCAGGGTGCGGGCGTAGGTATCCCAGTCGCGCGCCTTGACGGCACGGTTGAAACGACGGCCGAAGTCGGCCAGGTCGCCCGGCTGGTCGGTCAGGCGGGCGGCGAACTGGACCAGCATGGCTTCTGCCGGGCTCTCCTGCACGACCGGGGCCGGCGGCACCGGCACGATGCCGGCGATTTCATTGTAGATGTCGCGATACGCGTCTGGCGTAGGGGCAATCCGGCGCACAGCGAGGCGGCGGAATGCCTCGCGAGCGATATCAGCCGGATTCATGTCCGCCGCGGCTGGATTGGTGGGTTTGCTAGACATCTGACGTACAGCCTTCATTAAGGTTTACCGATTACCAGCATCTTAAGCCACTGTCCAGTCGCATGATTCAATGATAAACGGGAGAAAATGTGCTTACTTCTTGGCATCATTTTCTAATCGATCAGCTGGTTCTTGATGGCGTAGTGCGTGAGTTCGGCGCTGTTCTTCAGGTTCATCTTGGCCAGCAGGCGGGAGCGGTATTCGCTGACGGTCTTGACCGAGAGTGATAGCTCCTTGGCAATGGTGCCTACGGTCTTGCCGGAGGCGATCATGGTCAGGGTCTGGTACTCGCGGTCGGACAGCGTTTCGTGCGGCGCAGCCTGATGGTCCTCGCCGACATGGTTGGCCAATTCCTGGGCCAGTGCCGGGCTAACATATTTTAACCCCGCTGCGCACTGGCGGATTGCATTTACTAACTCTTTCGGTGCACTTTGCTTGGTGAGGTAGCCGGCAGCGCCGGCCTTGAGGGAGCGGATGGCGTACTGGTCTTCGCGATGCATGGACAGCATCAGCACGGCCAGCTCGGGTTTGTCTTTCTTGACCTGTTTCAGCACTTCGATGCCGTTGCGGTTGGGCAGGGAGATATCGAGCAGCAGGACATTGCAGCCGGACTTGCGGAACAGCTTGATGGCATCGAGGCCATTTTCCGCTTCGCCGGCGACGACGATGTCTTTGGTTTCAGCCAGGATCTGCTTCAGGCCCTCGCGCACGATGGCATGGTCGTCGGCAATAAATACTTTGATGACGGCTTTTTCACTCATGACCCATTGTAACGTCTGGCGCGTGGGCCGGGAGGCGGATTTTGATCGCCACTTCGGTGCCGCCGCCGGCTGCATGACCCAGGTTGAGCGTGCCGCCCAGCGCGCGCGCGCGCTCGGCCATGCCGCGCAGGCCGAAGGAGTCGGGCTTGGCGCGGTCGGACGGGCGGATGCCGCGGCCATTGTCGATGATCTTCAGGGTCAGGACGCCGCGGCTGCGCGTCAGCTTGACGGTGACCGCGCTCGCTTGCGCGTGCTTGGCGATATTGGTCAACGCTTCCTGTGCGATGCGGAACAGGGCTGCCGCCTGTTCGGGGTCCAGTTCGAGTTCCTTCATGCTGGCCTGCAGGGTGCAGGCGATGCCGGCCTGGGCTTCGAATTCCTTGACCTGCCATTCCAGCGCCGGCAGCAGGCCGAAGTCCAGTACCGAGGGGCGCAGGTCGAGCGTCAGGCGATGCACGGCATCGATGGTACGGTCGACCAGGGAGTCGACGTAGGCCGCCTTCTGCTGCAGGGTGTCATCGCCTTCCGGCAGGCGCGCGGCCAGCATGGCCAGGGCCATCTTGATGGCAGTCAGGTTGCCGCCCAGGTCGTCGTGGATTTCGCGCGCGATGCGTTCGCGTTCCTGCTCCTTGACCCGTTCGATATGGGCAGTCAGCTCGGCCAGCCGGGCGCGGCTGGCGCGCACTTCGAGCTGCTCCTGCTTGCTCTCCGTGATGTTGGACATGATGCCTTCCCACTGCACGCCGCCATCGGGCAGGGCATGCGGGGTGCTGCGCAGGTTGATCCACTTGACGTCTTTCCAGGCCTCGACCCAGATGCGGCCTTCCCAGTTCCAGCTCCACAGGGAATTGGCCGAGGACTGCATCGACTCCAGGTAGGCGGGGCGGTCTTCCGGCAGCACCAGCGACAGGAAACGCTCAGGTTCGGCCTGCAGTTCGGCGGCGTTGATGCCCAGCAGGGCCAGGCAGCCATCGCTCAAATAGGGGAAGGACACGCTGCCGTCAGGATGGCGGCGGAACTGGTAGACCAGTCCGGGAGCGTTGGCGGCGATATGGTGGAGGGCGGTCGGCAAGGCTGGACGCATATGTGGTTGGATTGTCAGCGGCGGCGCATGCGCCAGAACGCGCTGAAGCGGCGCAGCACGCGCATCGGTCGGGCGGCGAAACGGCCGCGGCGCCAGCCGGCGCGCCAGCGGCGCAGCCGTTCGCGCACATGGTCGACCAGGGCGCGGCATTCACGCCAGGCGGCAGTGGCTTTGAGGCGCGCGATCCAGCGTTCTTTCAATTCCATGAAGCGGCCGTGCAGCCAGGCGAACCAGCGCAGGCGCAGCAGCGACGGGCGGGTCAGGGCATACAGCCGCGCCACGGCGGCGGCGCCAGCTACCTTGGCCAGCACGAATACGCTGATGCCCATGAAGGCATGGCCCCGCGCCATGGCGAACAGGGCCAGCAGCTTGACCGGGAACAGCATCAGTGCCGGCAGCAGGAACACGGCCATGGCGGCAGCGGGGCCGAGGCTGCAGATGATGCGCTCCAATGCCCGCAACGGCGGGAAGCGAGCCAGTATCGCCATCAGGCGCGCCCCGAGATCCCACAGCCATTCCTCGAAGATCAGGAACAGGGCTGCGCAGTAGACGAGGGGGGCGAACAGGCGCCGCCTGAGTGTGTACAATCGCTTCATGTGAGTGCCATTATTGCACCAAATAATTAGAAAACGGTTATGAACAAAGCTTTTGTCAAAGAGGCTGAGCAGGACGATGACGACGACCTGCCGCCAGGTGCGCCGCCGATCCCTCCCGGCTCCAAGAACTACATTACGCCGGCTGGCTACCAGCGCATCAAGGATGAGCTGCTGCAGCTGATCGATGTCGAGCGTCCCGAGGTGGTGAAGGTGGTGCACTGGGCCGCATCGAACGGCGACCGTTCCGAAAACGGCGACTACATTTATGGCAAGCGCCGCCTGCGCGAAATCGACCGCCGCATTCGCTTCCTCACCAAGCGCATGGACCTGGCCGAAGTAGTCGATCCCAGCATCCACCATGGCAACGACCAGGTATTCTTCGGCGCCACCGTCACCTACGCCAGGCGCGACGGCGAGGAACACACCATCACCATCGTCGGCATCGACGAATTCGATCCGCTGAAGGGCAAGGTCAGTTGGATCAGCCCGGTCGCCCGCACGCTGACCAAAGCACGCGAGGGCGACACAGTGCTGCTGCACACGCCGAATGGCGCCGAAGAACTGGAAATCCTGGAAGTCAGCTACCCCTCCCCGAACGCCTGAGCAAGGCGGGGATACCGCAATAGCGGCCTGCAGCAGTAATTCATCGCCAAAGTATTATCAGTGCAACTTTGCCAAGTTGTTATAATAAATTTTTAATTACTTTTATGGCAAGGTGTGCGCATGGCTTTCGCTCAACTGACGCAGGTCTTCTATGATCCATCCGCGGCGTTCGCGGCGCTGAAGGAGCGCCCGCGGGCGTGGTTGCCGCTGCTGCTGCTTTACGTGAGCAGTATCGGCATCCTGGTCTGGTATTTCCAGACCGTCGACTGGGACTGGATGATGATGAACACCTTCCCGCCGGACATGCCCGCCGACCAGCGCGAGGCGGCCAGCAAAACCATGACACGCGGCGTGATGATGGGAATGGGGGTGGCGGGCATCATCGTGGGCACCCTGTTCATCTACTGCCTGCTGGGACTGTATTACTGGCTGGCGGGGAAACTGGCCAGCATGGACCTGAGCTTCAAGTCCGGCTTCTCGCTGGCGGCATGGGCCTCGCTGCCAGGCCTGATCGGCGTGCCGCTGATGGCGCTGCAGATCATCACCAGCAAGGGCCAATTGGCGCTCGAACAAGCGGACATGCTGTCGCTGAACTTCCTGCTGGTGCACGCTGCGCCGCATACGCCACGGGCAGGGATCGCCAGCGCACTCAAGCTCACCGATATCTGGGTGGTCCTGCTGGCCGCGATCGGCCTGCGTACCTGGACCGGTAAAAGCACCACGACCTGCGCCATCATCGCGGCGCTGCCGTATGTCGTGATCTACGGCTGCTGGACCGCCTGGATCCTGTTCAAGAAATGAGGCGCGCATGAAACGCAAACTGATTGCATTGGCCGTGGTGGCGGCCTTCATCGGCATTCCTGTCGCCGTCAAGTTCGGCGGCTCGCCGCCGAAGGTCGAAGCCGAACTGGCCAAGGTCGAGAACAAGGCGATTTATCCTGCGGTGCTGGCGTCCGGCAGCCTGGTGTTCCGCCAGGAGGTGCAACTGTCGCCGGAAGTGATCGGCAAGGTGTCGGAAGTGCTGGTGAAGGAGGGCGACAAGATCGAAAAAGGGCAGGTCGTGCTGCGCCTCGATCCGAGCACCTACAAAGCCGATGTGGCGCAGCAGGAAGCGGCGGTGCGCAACGCGGCCGTCAGCGTGGACCGCGCCCAGATCGACCTGGAAAACCAGCAGCGCAAGCTGGAGCGCTCGCGCCAGCTGGCCGCTGCCAAGTTCATCGATGTGTCGCGCCTCGATGATGCGAAGCTGGCGGTGGACCTGGCGGTGGTGTCGCTGCGCAGTGCGCGCGAAAGCCGTCAGCAAGCGATGGCGATGCTGGCGCTGGCGCAGGAGCGCCTGGCCAAGACCGAGGTGCGGGCGCCGATTTCGGGTACCGCCACCAGCGTTTCGATCAAGGCCGGTGAAACGGCCGTGGCCAGCGCTACGGGGATTGCCGGCTCCAGCCTGATGACGATCGCCGACGTCAGCTCCATGATCGCGGAGGTAAACGTGGACGAAGGCGATATCGCCAACGTCGCGCCGGGGCTGAAGACGCGCATCTTCCCCTCGGCCTATGCCGACCGTCCGCTGAGCGGCAGCGTGGAATCGGTCTCGCTGGCGCCGAAGCCCCAGGGCCTGGGCCAGGCTGCGAGCCAGGGCCGCAGCTACGTGGTCAAGGTCAAGCTGGCGCAGCACCAGCTTGCGCTGCGCTCCGGCATGACCTGCCGTGCCGAGATCGTGACCGGCGACGGCGCGCCGCGGCCGGTGGTTCCGCTGCAGGCCGTGCAACTGACCGAGGCTTCGGAAGGCAAGGGCAAGCGCAGCAATTATGTCTACGCGATTGTCGACGGCGTGGCGAAGAAGCGCGCCGTGGAACTGGGCTTGTCTGATGACAGCAACCAGGAGATCATCAAGGGCCTGGCGCTCGGCGAGACCGTTGCAGTGGGGCCGGCGCGCACCTTGCGCGACCTGCGTGAAGGAACTGCCGTCAAGGCCAAGGTGGCGGAGCCCAAGGCCCTCAAGGTCGCCGATGGAAGCAAGCCGTGATCACGCTGACCGGCATCACCAAGCAATACCAGATGGGCGACCAGACCGTGCATGCCTTGCAGGGTGTGGACCTGCACATCGAGCGCAACGAACTGGTGGCGTTTATCGGCGCTTCGGGCTCCGGCAAATCGACGATGATGAATATCGTCGGCTGCCTGGACCGGCCGAGCGCAGGCACCTATTTCCTGAACGGCAAAGACGTGGCGACCATGGCCAGCGACGACCTGGCCCAGGTGCGCAACGAGGAAATCGGCTTCATCTTCCAAAGCTTCCACCTGCTGCCTCGCCACACTGCGCTGGATAACGTGGCGCAGCCGCTGATCTACCGCGGCATTCCGCCATCGGAGCGCAAGCGCATGGCGCGTGAGGCGCTGGAGCACGTCGGCTTGGGTGAGCGCATGCATCACCGGCCCAACGAGCTGTCCGGCGGCCAGCGGCAGCGTGTGGCGATCGCGCGGGCACTGGTGGGCAAGCCATCGATCCTGCTGGCCGATGAACCGACCGGCAACCTGGATTCGGCCACCACGCGCGAAATCATGGCCTTGATCAAGGACGTGCACCGGAACGGCCAGACGGTCGTGATGGTGACGCACGAACCTGACATTGCGGAACAATGCCAGCGCATCGTGCGGCTGCAGGATGGGCGCGTGCGTGGCAGGAGGCTAGCCGATGTACATTTTTATCGAAGCGCTTCGCTCGGCGATGGCGGCCATCCGCGCGCACCGCATGCGCAGCTTCCTGACTTCGCTGGGCATCATCATCGGCGTGGCGTCGGTGATTACGGTGATCTCGCTGATCCAGGGCTTGTCGCAGTCGATCACGCGCCAGTTCGAAGGCCTGGGCGGCAATGCGCTGACGGTGCATGCCAAGAACGACTTCAAGGACGTCATGCGGGGCAAGATCAATTACCTGCAGTTCGAAGACGTCGAACAGTTGCGCGGGCACGTGGAAGGCATCCGCGAATTGAGCCCGGCATTCATGTTCCCCGGAAGTGAAATCCGCTACGGCAACCAGACTGCGTCCAGCCGCCAGCAATTGGCCGTGACGGCGGCCTTCATGGAAGTGAATGGCAGCTATCCCCGCCTGGGGCGTTTCATCAGCGAGTCCGATAATGCGAGCGCAAGGCGGGTGTGCGTGATCGGCGAAAAGATGATCGAGCTGCTGCACCTTCCCGACAATCCGCTGGGTGAGTTCATCCAGTTCTCGGGCGAGTGGTTCAAGATTGTCGGGGTGCTGGAGAAGAAGGGCGAAATCCTCGGCATGTCGCAGGACGACCAGGTGCTGGTACCGTTCCGCACCGGTCAAAGCGTCATCGGCAACACCCGCAAGCCGAGCATGTCGATCACGGTGTCGATCAGCGACATTGGCCGCACCGAAGAACTCAAGGCGCGCATTGCCACGGTGATGCGGCAAGCGCATCGCCTGCACGCGGACCAGAAGGACGATTTCGAGATCCAGTCTTCCGACCAGTTCCTCAAGAGCTTTGAGACGGTGACCACCACGGTCACGCTGGTGATGGGCGGCGTGGTCGGCATCGCGCTGCTGGTGGGCGGAATCGGGATCATGAACATCATGCTGGTGTCGGTCAGCGAACGCACGCGCGAGATCGGGATCTGCAAGGCAATCGGCGCGCGCAGCCGCGACATCCTGATGCAGTTCCTGATCGAAGCGGTGACCTTGTCGATGCTGGGCGGCGCGATCGGCGTCCTGCTCGGCTATGGCTTGGGCCACGCGATCGCCAGCGTGATTCCCGACTTCCCCGGCGCATACGTGCCCTGGTGGGCGGTCGCGTTGTCGGTGATGTTCTCCGCCGGCGTCGGCGTGATCTTCGGCGTGCTGCCCGCCGCCAAAGCCGCCAAGCTCGACCCGATCGAAGCCCTGCGCTACGAATAGGCTGATTGCGCCCGCACAAAGCCCACGCCCGCCACATCGCTATCCTTTGAACTGGCGGTGTCTGACCCGGCGGGTCAGACACCGGTTTGCCGGTTTAAAGGAGAGAGAAAATGCCCCGCCCACTGCGCAATTACCCACCAGGCACCTGTCTCCATCTGGTTCAGCGTGGCAACAACGGCCAGTGTTGCTTTCATGACGATGACGAGCGGCGAGGTTTCCTTTCCCTGCTCAAGGAACATAGTCTTAAAGCCCACTGCGATGTTCATGCCTATGTGTTGATGACAAACCATTTCCATTTACTTGTGACAGTGCGAGAACGCAATGCGCAAGCGAACATGATGAAGTTGCTGGCGCAGCGCACTGCACTTTGGCGGCACGTCAGGCATGGTGGTACAGGTCCAATGTGGGATGGTCGATATCACTCGTCACAAATCGACAGCGAAGCATATTTGCTCTTGTGTCAGCGCTATATTGAACTCAATCCAGTTCGCGCTGGAATGGTGGAGTTTGCTGGTGGTTATAAGTGGTCGAGCTATCGGGCAAATGCAGAAGGTGTCAGGGATGATTTGCTGTGCCAGCATTCGGTTTATCTTGGCTTGGGGATGAATGCATTGGAGCGGCAGCGCGCTTATCGGGCGCTTTTTGATACCCCATTTTCGGAAAAAGACCTGGAGCGGATTCGGTTTGCAACTTTGGGGGATGCCGCTTTAAAACCGGTAAACCGGTGTCAGACCCGCAGGGTCTGACACCTTCTACGCGCGCTCGCGGGTGACGCGGTTGACGCCTGCCACTTTTCTTACGTTGCGGATTAATGCTGCCAGGTGGACGCGGTCTTTTACCTGGATTGTGAAGCGCAGCTGGTGCAGCACATGGTCGCGGTCTTCATCCATGCCGACAAAGGTGATGTTGCCGTCGCTTTCGCCGATTTCGGCGGCCACCCGGGCCAAAATACCCTTCTCATTGTTGATGATCAGGCGGATGCGGCTGTCGAAGCGGCGGTTGATCTCGGTGCCCCATTTGACGGCGATCCAGCGCTCCGGCTCTTTCTGCTTCGAGCGCTTGGCCACCGAGCAGTCGCCGGTGTGCACCTGCAGGCCCTGGTCGCGGCGCAACTGGCCGACGATATGGTCGCCCGGGATCGGCAGGCAGCATGGCGCAAGCTGCACCGACACGCCTTCGCTGCCGTAGATCGTGACCGGGTCGAGTTCTTTCGGGCTGGTGTGCTCGATCGGCGCGCTGGCCGACTCTCCGCCCAGCAGGCCGAAGATGTGGCGCGCCACCAGCGCGGCCATGCGCTTGCCGATGCCGATGTCGGCATACAGTTCTTCCATCGACTTGGCCGACGATTCGTTCAGCAGGCGTTCCATCAGCGGCGGCGGCAGCTCGCCCGGCACGCTGATCGCATCCAGCGCCTGCGCCAGCAGTTGCTGGCCGAGGCGGATCGATTCCGGCAGGTTGATGGTGCGCAGGTGGTGGCGGATCGCCGAGCGCGCCTTGCCGGTGCGGACGAAGGACAGCCAGGTCGGGCTTGGGCGGGAGTTCGGGTCGGTAACGATTTCGACGATGTCGCCGTTGCGCAGTTCGGTGCGCAACTGGGCGGCTTCGCCGTTGATGTTGACCGACACCGTGTGGTCGCCGATCCCGGTGTGGATCGAGTAGGCGAAATCGATCGGCGTAGCGCCGCGGGGCAGGGCGATGATCTTGGACTTCGGCGTGAACACATAGACCGAATCGGGGAACAGGTCGACCTTGACGTGCTCCAGGAATTCGGCCGAGTCGCCGGTCTGCTGCTGGATGTCGAGCAGCGATTGCAGCCAGGCGTGGGTGCGCTGCTGCATGTCCGAGATGTTGGCGTCGTTGCTCTTGTACAGCCAGTGCGCGGCCACGCCCGATTCGGCGGTGCGGTGCATTTCCTGGGTGCGGATCTGGAATTCCACCGGCGTGCCGTACGGGCCGATCAGGGTGGTGTGCAGCGACTGGTAGCCGTTCAGCTTGCGGATCGCGATATAGTCCTTGAACTTGCCCGGCATCGGCTTGTACAGCGAGTGCAGGGTGCCCAGCGCCACATAGCAATTGGGGAAGCTGTCGACCACCACGCGGAAGCCGTACACGTCCAGCACCTGCGAGAATGACAGGTGCTTGGAGCGCATCTTCTTGTAGATGCCGTAAAGGGTCTTTTCGCGGCCATAGACTTCGGCCTCGATGCCAGCCATGGACAGCGTGTTCTTCACCGCGTCGAGGATCTTCGACACCACTTCGCGCCGGTTGCCGCGTGCCGCTTTCACGGCCTTGGCCAGCACGTGGTAGCGCACCGGGTACAGGTGGGAGAAGGACAGGTCCTGCAGTTCGCGGTAGATGTTGTTCAGGCCAAGGCGGTGCGCGATCGGCACGTAGACTTCCATCGTCTCGGCGGCGATGCGGCGCTTCTTGGCCGGGATCATCACTTCCAGCGTGCGCATATTGTGCAGGCGGTCGGCCAGCTTGATCAGTATCACGCGCACGTCCGAGGCCATGGCCAGCAGCATCTTGCGGAAGTTTTCCGCCTGCGCTTCGATCTGGCTCTGGAACTCGATTTTTTCCAGCTTGGACAAGCCGTCCACCAGGTGCGCCACCGGCGCGCCAAAGCGTTCGATCAGCTCGTCCTTCTTGACGTCCTGGTCTTCCATCACATCGTGCAGCAGCGCCGCCATGATGGCTTGCGCGTCCAGTTTCCAGTCGGCGCAGATCTCGGCCACCGCGATCGGGTGCGAGATGTACGGTTCCCCCGACTTGCGTACCTGGCCCAGGTGCATCTCGTCCGAGAAGCGATAGGCTTCCTTGACCTTTTTCAGGTCGGCCTCGCCCATGTACTCGGACAGCTTTTCGGTCAGGTGGGTGATCGTTGCGACGCCAGTGGCCACGGTAGGCGCCGCCAGTGCAGAAGTGGAAACGGTTGGTGCAGAAACGTCAACGCCCGGCTGTTGCTTAGCCGGGCGCCGTGCCCGCCGTGCGGGCTGTTCGCTGATGTTGGGATCTGCGGAAGTCAGGTTCATATCGGGAACAAGAAGGTTCCCAGCTTACATAGGGACCTTTTTCAGCATTTCCAGGCCTACTTTGCCTGCAGCGATTTCACGCAGGGCGACGACGGTTGGCTTGTCCTTGGCTTCGACCTTAGGGGTGTGGCCTTGCAGCAGCTGGCGTGCGCGGTAGGTGGCTGCCAGGGTCAGCTGGAAGCGGTTAGGGACATTCTTCAGGCAATCTTCAATAGTGATACGGGCCATGCTTAACTCCTGGATAAATTCGGTATTGATTCGTCGGTGATTATTCTGCGTGGTCGGCGTGGATGCCCAGTTCGGACATCAACCTGGCATTGCGGGCGGCTTGTTGCGCAAACCGGCAACGGGCCGATCGGACGATCGCGCTTAGCTCCGACAAGGCGACCGGGAACTCTTCGTTGATAATAACATACTCAAACTCGGGCGCGTGGGCGATTTCGCCGCCGGCCGCCAGCAGGCGGCGGTTGATCACGTGGACTTCATCCTGGCCGCGTTTGTGCAGGCGTTCTTCCAGGGCCGCGAACGATGGCGGCAGGATGAAGATGCCGGCCGCTTGCGGGAACTGCTTCTTGACCTGGCGCGCGCCCTGCCAATCGATCTCCAGCAGGATGTCGGTACCGGCCTTCATTTGCTCTTCCACGAAGATGCGCGAGGTGCCGTAGTAATTGCCGTGCACTTCGGCCCACTCCAGGAACTCGCCTTCGGCAGCGCGCTTGCGGAAGTCTTCGGCGCTGGTGAAGAAGTACTCGCGGCCATGCTGCTCGCCCGGACGCGGCTGGCGCGTGGTGGTCGAGATCGACAGCTTGATGGCCGGTTCCTGTGCCAGCAGGGCATTGACCAGCGTAGATTTACCGGCGCCGGATGGTGCAGCAACCATGAACAGGCTGCCGGAAAAATGTTGGCTCATTTGCAATTCTCAAAAGCCGGGCTGTCGCCCAAAGAGGTATTTTACCAAGGAGCAAGCAGAGTTGAAACCGGGTGCGCAGGCAGTTCTTGACACTGGACCGACCGGTCTATAGAGTAAACCGCATGAACACCCAACTGACCACCCGCGAGCGCCTGATCAACGCCATGATCACGACGCTGCAGCATCGCGGCCTGCACGGCGCAGGCCTGAGCGAGATCCTGGCCACGGCCAAGGCGCCGAAAGGCGTGATGTACCACCATTTCCCCGGCGGTAAAGACCAACTGGCCGTGGCCGCCATCGAAGCCACCTTCAGCTTCCTGCTCCACAAGCTCGACTCTTACATGGAGCGCGAACCCGACGTGCTGGCCGCGCTGCAAGCGTGGATCCTGCGCGCGCTGCGTGGCCTGGACGACAGCGAGTTCGAACTGGGCTGCCCGCTGGCCGCCGTGGCGCTCGAGTCCACTGCGGACGACGTCGAAATCCGCGACGCGCTGAAAACCGGCTTCGCCAACCTGCGTGGCCGCATGGCCGATGCCCTTGTGCAGGCTGGCCACGAACGCCACCGTGCCGAGGGCATCGCCGCCCTGATCCTTGCCGCCTACGAAGGCGGCCTGCTGCAAGCCCGCGTGGCGGGCGACACCGCGCCGATGGTGCAGACCATGGACGCTCTGATGCCAATGCTGAAAGTGGAGAAAAAAACATGAGCCATATGCCTGCCGCCGCCTTGCTCCTGGCGGAAAAACTGGAACTGCGCGCAGTCGACGGCTATCCGCTGTCCGCCATGTGCTATCGCGCCCGCGGCCCGGAGAAAGCTCGCCTGCTGGTGGCCGGCGCCACTGGCGTGCCGCAAGGCTTCTACCGTCGCTTTGCCGAATTCGCGGCGGGGCAGGGCTACACCGTGCTGACTTTCGACTACCGCGGCGTGGGCGGTTCGGCGCCGAAAACCCTGCGCGGCTTTGAGGCCAGCTTTCTCGACTGGGCGCGGCTGGACCTGAACGCGGTGATCGAATACTTCGCGCCTTCCGACAGCACGCCGCTGTACATGGTGGGGCATTCCTATGGCGGCCACGCACTGGGACTGGTGCCGAACCATGAGAAGATCGCCGGCGTCTACCTGTTCGGTGTCGGCGCCGGCTGGCATGGGTGGATGCCGCGGCTGGAGCGTTTGCGCGTACTGGCCATGTGGCATGTGGTTGGCCCGATTGTCACGCGCTGGAAAGGGCGCCTGGCCTGGAGCAAGCTTGGCATGGGCGAGGATTTGCCGATGGGCGTGTATCGCCAGTGGAAGCACTGGTGCAAATTCCCGCGCTACTTCCTCGATGACCCCAAAGTGCCGGAAATTGCGGACGGTTTCGCCAAGGTGCGCACGCCGATCCTGGCGCTGAATGCTACCGACGACTTGTGGGCGCCGCCGCGGTCGCGCGATGCGCTGATGTCCGGCTACCGCAACGCGCCGTGGCATGGCGTGGATATCGACCCGGCCGCCGCAGGGCTGGGCAAACTGGGGCACATGGGCTACTTCCGCCAGCACGCCGAGCCTTTGTGGGCGCGCACGCTGGAGTGGTTCGATGGCCTTGGACGTTAACGCTTCGCGCCCAACACGCGCAATAATTCCTGTGCGGCGGCCGGCGCGCGCTCTTTGGCGCCGTTGATGAAGTAGACGAAGGCGTCGCGCTTGCCGCCTTCGGCCCATTCCTGCGCCTGTGCGGCCCACTTCTTCAATGCGGGCTTGGTGTAGCCGGTAGTGATGTCGCTTTGCGCATCCATCAGCCGTGCGTAGACGAAGTCGCCCGTCACTTCGGCGAAGTTGGGGTACTTCGGCGAATCGGTAATGACCGTTGCGACCTTGTGCTTGCGCGCCAGCTTCAGGTACTCAGGGCACATGAAGCTGTCATGCCGCGCATCCAGCACATGCTGCAGTTTGCGCTTGCCCAGCTTCTTGGGCAGCAGCTTGAAAAAAGCCTCCAGGTCGTCCGGATCGAAGCGCTTGGTGGCGGCCAGTTGCCACAAGATGGGACCCAGTTTGTCGCCCAGCTCGGCCAGGCCGCTATCCATGAAGCGCTCGATCGACTCTCCCGCCTCGCCCAGCACCTTGCGGTTGGTGGCGTAGCGCGAAGCCTTCACCGCAAACACGAAATCGTCCGGCGTGCGCTCGGCCCAGCCGGCAAAGTGCTCCGGCTTGGCGTTGCGGTAGAAGGTGCCGTTGATCTCGATGCTGGTCAGCACGCTGCTTGCATATTCCAGCGCGCGCTTGAGCGGCACCTCGGGAGGGTAGAAGGTTTCTCGCCAGGGAGCGTAGTCCCAGCCGCCGATGCCAACGCGGATGTTCATTTCGATTTTCCGTAGTAGAGTTTCGAACACACTTCAAGGAGGATGCCAGAAATGCGAATATCCCGCCTGTTCGTTTCGCTGCTCGCCGCCGGATTGATGGGAGGCGCCGCCGCGCAATCGCTGTCACCTGAAGAAGAACGCATCGTCGGCCTGGTCAAGGCCAATTCGGGCAAGGCGCTGGCGCTGCTGGAAAAGACGGTCAACATCAACAGCGGCACCATGAATCACAAAGGCGTGCGCGAAGTCGGCAAGGTCTTCCAGGCTGAACTGGACAAGCTGGGATTCAAGACGCAGTGGGTCGACATGCCGCAAGCGATGCAGCGCGCCGGCCACCTGGTCGCCACGCGCGAAGGCAAGCAAGGCAAGCGAGTGCTGATGATCGGCCACCTTGACACGGTGTTTGAAGCGAATACACCGATGCAGAAATGGGAGCGCCAGGGCGACCGGGCCACTGGCCAGGGTGTCAACGACATGAAAGGCGGAGATGTCATCATCATCGAAGCGCTGCGCGCGCTGCATGCGGCGGGCGCGCTGGACAATACCACCATCAGCGTGATGTTCACCGGCGACGAAGAAAACGCGGGAGACCCGAAAGAAATCTCGCGGCGCGACATGGTCAACCTGGCCAAGCGCAGCGACGTCGCGCTGGCGTTTGAGGCGACGGTGCTCGACGAAAACGGCAAGGCCACCGGCACCATCGGCCGCCGCTCTTCGACGTCCTGGCGGCTGGAAGTGAAGGGAAAGCAAGGCCACTCTTCCGGCATCTTCAACGCCAATGCCGGGTATGGCGCCGTGTACGAAACGGCACGCATCCTGGACGCCTTCCGCCAGCAATTGAAGGAACCGAACCTGACTTACAACCCCGGCCTGATCCTGGGTGGAACCGAAGTCACTTATGACGGCGCCGCAGCCAAAGGCACGGCTTTCGGCAAATCGAATGTCATCGCCAATAGCGCGATCGTGAAAGGCGACCTGCGCTTCCTGACGCCGGAACAGGGCGAGCAGGCACGCTCCCGCATGCGCGCAATCGTCGCGCAGAGTTTGCCCGGCACCAGCGCCGAGATCCGCTTCGAAGACGGCTACCCACCCATGGCGCCAACCGAAGGCAACCTGAAAGTGCTGGAGATGTATTCCAAAGCCAGCGCCGATGCCGGCCAGGGGCCGATCGCCGCGCTGCCACCCGGCCTGCGTGGCGCAGGCGACGTGCAATTCGTCGCACCCTACGTCGACAGCCTGGATGGGCTCGGCGCCACCGGCAAAGGCGCCCACGCGCCGGGAGAAGACCTGGAAGTGCGCTCGATCGAGCAGGGAGCGATTCGGACGGCGATACTGCTGTACCGCCTCACAAGATAAAAGTCGGGGTCAGGTCTGGCAATCCGCCACATTTTTCGCATAGCGAAAAATGTGGCGGATTGCCAGACCTGACCCCGACTTTCTTTATTCTAGGTTCTGGACCTGTTCGCGCATCTGCTCGATCAGCAGCTTGAGCTCCATCGAGGCGTCGGCCAGTTCCTTGACCGAGGCTTTGGCGCCGAGGGTATTCGCTTCGCGGTTCAGCTCCTGCATCATGAAATCCAGGCGCTTGCCGACCTGGCCGCCTTTTTTCAGGATGTGGCGGGTTTCGCCCAGGTGGGCCGACAGGCGGCCCAGCTCTTCGGCCACGTCGATGCGGATGCCGTACAGGATCACTTCCTGGCGGATGCGCTCCATCGCGTCCTGGCGCGACATGGCGGTGTTCGATCCCTGGCAGGCCAAACCGAGCGCCTCTTGCATGCGCTCCACGGCTTTTTGTTGGAATTGTGCAACTACCTGAGGAATTAGTGGGGTAATTCGTTTAACGATGGCTTCCATCGCTTCGATGCGCGAAACCAGCATCGCTTCCAGCGCCGCGCCTTCGCGCTGGCGGCTCTGGACAAAGGCTTCCAGGGTCCGGGTCATCAGGGCGGAAACATCGGCCTGAAGCGACTCCTGGCCGATTTGTGCTTCTTCGACAACCCCTGGCCAGCGAAGTAGTTCAGCAACACTCATCTGTGTCGCGCCGCTGAAATGCTGGCTGACTTCGCCTTGCAGGCGCGCCAGTTCGTTGAGCAGGGCTACATTCAGGGCCTGGGTGCCTGCTGCTACTGCCTTGCGGCCGAAGCTCAGTCGCAGCTCCACTTTGCCGCGGGTGATGGCGCCCATGATGGCAGATCGCAAATCGGGTTCGAGCGCGCGGAGATCGTCGTTGATTCGGAATTGAAGGTCAAGGAAGCGGGAATTGACGCTCTTGATCTCAATTGTCAGCGTGCCCGCCGCGCTTTCGCTGGTGGCCACTGCGTAGCCAGTCATGCTGGAAATGCTCAAAGGATATCCCCGATTTTGTCTTTGTCTTTACAATATATTGCTTTGTCCCACACAATCCGGTTTAGTTGAAGCGAGGAAACTTATGGCAGCTCAGAACAACGCTCCATTACCGGATGGTCTGGAAATTGCTGGATACCGCATTGTAAAGAAAATTGCGTCAGGCGGGTTCAGTATTGTGTACCTGGCCTACGACGCCGAAGGTAATGCAGTAGCAATTAAAGAATATTTACCAAGCAGCCTTGCATTGCGTCAAGAGGGCGAGATGGTGCCTGTGGTTACAAAAGCAAACTTGCCGGTCTTCAGGATCGGGCTGAAGTGCTTTTTTGAAGAGGGTCGTGCACTTGCAAAGATTTCGCATCCAAATGTTGTAAGGGTGTTGAATTTCTTCCGTGCCAACGAAACTGTCTATATGGTAATGGCCTACGAGTCGGGCCATTCCCTGCAGGACCACATCCAGCGCCAGCGCAGCAAGGGCCGCAATTGCAGCGAGGCGTTCGTGCGCCAGATCTTCACGCAGGTGCTGAAAGGCTTGCGGGAGGTGCACACCAACAAGCTGCTGCACCTGGACCTGAAACCGGCCAATATCTACCTGCGCACGGACGGCACGCCCATGCTGCTGGACTTTGGCGCGGCGCGCCAGACCGTCAATACCGACAGCCCGAAGCTGATGCCGATGTACACCCCCGGCTTCGCGCCGCCCGAGCTGTATTCGAAGACTGAGGCGCTGGGCCCGTGGACCGACGTCTATTCGATCGGCGCCTCGATGTTTGCCTGCATGCTCGGCCAACCGCCGCAGCCGGCAGACCAGCGCCGCAAGGAAGACAAGATGGAGCCGCATTTCCAGAAGCTGGAAATCCTCTATTCGCCGGAGCTGGTGAAGCTGGTACGATGGACTTTGGACATCGATCCGCTGGCCCGTCCGCAAAGCCTGTTCGAACTGCAAAAACTGCTGGCGCAGGCGCCGGCACCGAAAGAACCGCCGCCTCCGCCGGGGGCATTGGAAAAGCTGGGCAAGCTGGCAGGCAAGCTCGGATTCGGCCGCCACGCGGCCCCGCGCACACCGAAATAAGGAGCCCATGCCATGCAATTCGCCGTTTACCAGGAAACGCATATCGGGGGGCGCAAGGTCAATCAGGACCGGATGGGCTACAGCTTCACGCGCGACGCGCTGTTGCTGGTGCTGGCCGACGGCATGGGAGGCCATGCCCGCGGTGAAATCGCCGCCTCCATCGCCACCCGCACCATTTCCCAGATGTTCCAGCAGCAGGCCACGCCTTACGTGAAAGGGGCGGAGCGCTTCCTCGAAGAGGCGCTGGCGGCTGCGCACAACGACATCCACACCTACACGATGACCCACAACATGCCGGAGTCGCCGCGCACGACCATTGTGGCTTGCCTGGTGCAGCACAATACCGCCGTGTGGGCGCATTGCGGCGATTCGCGCCTGTACTGGGTGCGCAATGGCCAGGTGCACGGCCGCACGCGCGACCACTCGCATGTCGAGAACATGATCGAGAAGGGCCTGATCCCGGCGTCGGCACGCAATACCCACCCGGACCGCAACAAGCTGTATGCCTGCCTTGGCGCGGGCAGCGCGCCACGCATCGAGATCTCCGGCCGCGCCAACCTGCTGCCGGGCGATACGCTGATGCTGTGCTCCGATGGCCTGTGGTCGATGTGCACCGATGAAGAACTGGTGCAGATGCTGACCACCCAGACCGTGGTGCGGGCGGTGCCTGACATGCTGGCCACCGCGCTGCGCCGTGCCGGCGATACCAGCGACAATGTGACGGCGCTGGCGATCATGTGGCAGGGAGCGCTGGTGGCCGATGGCACGCCGACCACCCACGGCGGTTCGACCGTGATTTCGACCGAGCAGTTGCCGGACGATGTGGTCAGCACCACCATCCACGGCGCCAAGACCGAAGTCGACGTGTTCGACGATGACGAAATTGAAAAGGCGATCGCGGAAATCCGCGGCGCCATCGAGAAATCTACCCAGTTACTGAAATAGGAATTCCATGACCACTGTGAACCGCCCGAGCGGCCGCGCTGTCGATGCGCTGCGCAATATCCGCATCACCCGCGACTACACCAAGCACGCCGAAGGTTCGGTACTGATCGAGTGCGGCGACACCAAGGTGATTTGCACGGCCAGCATCGAAGAGCGCGTGCCCGGTTTCCTGAAGGGCAAGGGCCAGGGCTGGATGACGGCGGAATACGGCATGCTGCCGCGCTCCACCCATTCACGCATGGACCGCGAGGCGGCAAAAGGCAAGCAAAGCGGCCGCACCCAGGAGATCCAGCGCCTGATCGGCCGTTCGCTGCGCGCTGCCTTTGACCTGGAAGCGTTTGGCGAACGCACCTTGCAACTGGACTGCGACGTGATCCAGGCCGATGGCGGCACCCGCACCGCTTCGATCACCGGCGCGATGGTGGCGGCCTACGACGCCTTCTCCAAGCTGAAGGCACGGGGCATGATCGAAACCATCCCGGTCAAGCATTTCGTCGCAGCGATTTCGGTTGGCGTGTACCAGGGCGTTCCTGTGCTGGACCTGGACTATCTGGAAGATTCGGACTGCGACACCGACATGAACGTGATCATGACCGATGCCGGCGCCTTCGTCGAAGTGCAGGGCACGGCAGAAGGCGCGGCCTTCGACCGTGCGGCGATGAACCGTCTGCTGGACCTGGCAGAAGGCGGCATCCGCGACCTGGTCAAGCTGCAGAAGCAGGCGCTCGGCCTGTAATGCAGACCCGCCATGCGGCCGCCGCGTAACAGGGGCAGACCCTTGGGCCTGACCCAGGTTTACCGGTTTTGGCCCATACGCTCCCGCAAGAATTCCACAAACGCCGCAGTCTTCAGCGGAAGAAACTCCCGCGCCGGATAAACCGCATAGGTAGCAGGCCCCGGCGGCAGCACCACATCTTCCAGGATGCGCACCAACTGCCCGCTGGCCAGTTCGTCAGCGACGATGGCCAAAGGCACTTTGATAATGCCCGCGCCGCCAGCCGCAGCCGTGACCAGCGCGCCGCCGTCATTCATCTGCAGCGGCCCGTCGACGCGGAAGATGCCCGCCTCGCCGAAATTCCATTCGTCATACACACGGGCGCCCACCGCGTACAGCAGGCAGGCATGCTGCTGCAGTTCCTGCGGCGTACACGGCGTACCACACCTGGCCAGATAGGACGGGGCGGCGCACACCACGTTGGCGCTCTCGGCCAGCTTGCGCGCCACCAGCGTCGAATCGACCAGCGCCGAGGTACGGATCGCCACGTCGACCTGCTGCGCAATCAGGTCCACCATCGCATCGTCAAGTTGCAGCGCCACCTTCACCTGTGGGTACAGCGCGGTAAATTCGGCCAGCAAGGGCACCAGCACGCGGCGTCCGGCCAGGGAGCAGGACACGCGCAGCAGGCCCCGCACCTGCTGCTGGTAGCTGTCGGCGAGGTGAGCGATCTTGTCCAGCGAGCGCTCGATCTGGCGGGCTTCCTCCAGCACCAGCTGGCCCACTTCCGTCAGCGCGAGCTGGCGCGTTGAGCGCTGGATCAGGCGCGCGCCAAGGTCATTTTCGAGTTGCGCGAGCTGGCGCGAGACGACGGACTTGCCGCAGCCCAGCTTGTGCGCGGCGGCACTGATGGTGCCGGCCTGGATGATGTTGGTGAAAATGGCAAGGCGTTGCGGGTTCATTGTTCCTCCATGGTCAACAATGTAATGCCTGATCGTTGACTTATCAAGCAAGCCTCGGCTCCGTACACTGGCAGCATTCAACACTCTTTTGGAAGCAACATGACCAGTAACCGTCAATTCCTGCTGGCCCGCCGCCCAAACGGCGCCGTCCAGCGTTCCGATTTCGACTTCGTCACCGTGCCGCTGCGGGCGCTGGAAGAGGGAGAAGTCCTGATCCACGTGTCGCACATTTCGCTCGACCCGGCCATGCGCGGCTGGATGAACGCCTCCACCGAGTCGTATATGCCGCCAGTGGCACTGGGCGAGGTCATGCGGGCCATCGCGGTCGGCCGCGTGGTCGAATCGCGCAATCCCGGCTTTGCGGCGGGCGAGCATGTGAGCGGCCTCCTGGGCGTGCAGGAATACGCAATCCACAACGGCGTTGGCCTGAACAAGGTCAATCCGGCGCTGGCGCCGCTGCCGCTGTTCCTGGGCGCGCTGGGCATGCCGGGGCTGACCGCCTATTTCGGCCTGCTGGACGTGGGCCAGCCGAAGGAAGGCGATACCGTAGTAGTATCCGGCGCCGCTGGTGCAGTGGGTGCCCTGGTAGGCCAGATCGCCAGAATCAAAGGTGCGCGCGTGGTCGGCATTGCCGGCGGCGCGGACAAGGTGCGCTACCTGGTCGAAGAACTGGGCTTCGACGCCGCTATCGATTACAAGTCGGAAGATGTGGCGGCCGCATTGCGCCAGCATGCGCCGAAGGGCATCGACGTCTTCTTCGACAACGTCGGCGGCGCCATCCTGGACGCCGCACTGGCCAACCTGGCGCACGGCGCCCACGTGGTGATCTGCGGCGCGATCTCGCAGTACAACAGTACCGAAGCGGTGTCCGGCCCGTCGAACTACCTGCAGTTGCTGGTCAAGCGCGCCACCATGCGCGGCGTGATGGTGGCCGACTACTATCCTCGTGCCATGGAAGCCATCACCACCATGGGCGGCTGGATCCAGGCCGGCACGCTGAAGACCCGCGAGCACGTGGTGCAGGGCCTGGACACCTTCCCCGAGACTTTTGCCAAGCTGTTCACGGGCGCCAACCAGGGCAAGCTGGTGCTGCAAGTGGTTTAAAATGTCGGCTCCCTTAAAAGAGCCGACATTCATGACACAGCGCATCGTTCTCGCATCGAACAACAAGGGCAAGCTCAAGGAATTCAACGAGCTGCTCTCGACCATCGGGCTTTCCGCTCATCCGCAAGGCGAATTCAACGTCCCGGAGGCGGAAGAGCCTTTCCACACTTTTGTCGAAAATGCACTGGCCAAGGCACGTCATGCGTCTCGCCTGACCGGCTTACCGGCCCTGGCCGACGATTCTGGCGTGTGCGTCAATGCGCTGGGCGGTGCGCCCGGCGTATATTCGGCGCGCTACGCCGGCGAACCGAAGTCCGATGCGCGCAACAGCGACAAGCTGATCGCCGACCTGGCTGCACATGCCGACAAATCGGCCTACTATTACTGTGTGCTGGTGTTCGTTCGCCATGCCGACGACCCGCAGCCCGTGATCGCCGATGGCCGTTGGGAGGGCGTGATTTCGGCCGAAGCGCGCGGCGAAGGCGGCTTTGGCTACGATCCTTACTTCCTGATCCCGTCGCTGGGCAAGCATGTCGCCGAGCTGGCCCCGGAAGAGAAGAACCGCCTGTCCCACCGCGGCCAGGCCCTGCGTGCGTTGGTAGAGAAGCTGAAGAAATGATTCCGATTAAGCCGGTCGGCAATGCCGTACCAAGCCGCACCATCGACAGCGCCGCCGGCGTCGCTGCAACCTATTTGCGCCCGGGCGCCCTGAACCTGCAAGCCTTGCCGCCATTGTCGCTCTACATCCACTGGCCGTGGTGCGTGCGCAAGTGCCCTTATTGCGACTTCAATTCGCACGAGGCGAAGGGCGAGGTACCCGAGAAGGAATACCTGGATGCGCTGCGGCGCGACCTGGAAATGTCGCTGCCCCTGATCTGGGGCCGCAAGATTTACACCATCTTCATCGGCGGCGGCACGCCGAGCCTGATGTCCGCAGCCGGCATGGACCGCCTGATGTCGGACCTGCGCAGCCTGTTGCCGCTGGATGGCGCCTGCGAGATCACGATGGAGGCCAATCCCGGCACCTTCGAGGCGGAGAAATTCCGCTCCTACCGCGACAGCGGCGTCAATCGGCTGTCGATCGGCATCCAGAGCTTCAACGGCGAACACCTGAAGGCGCTGGGCCGCATCCACGATGACGGCGAAGCAAAGCGCGCAGTGGAAATCGCACTGGCGAACTTCGACAACTTCAACCTGGACCTGATGTATGCCCTGCCGACCCAGACGCTGGAGCAGGCACGGCAGGATATCGAGACCGCAATCGGCTTCAAGCCGCCGCACCTCTCGCTGTACCACCTGACGATGGAACCGAACACGCTGTTCGCCAAATATCCTCCGCAACTGCCGGACGACGACCTGAGCGCCGACATGCAGGACATGATCGCCGAGCTGACCACCGCGAACGGCTATGGCCACTACGAAGTGTCGGCCTACGCCCAGCCGGGCCACCAGGCACGCCACAACCTGAATTACTGGCAGTTCGGCGACTACCTCGGCATCGGCGCCGGCGCCCACTCCAAGCTGTCCTTCCCGCATCGCGTGCTGCGCCAGGCGCGCTACAAGCAGCCCAAGTCGTATATGGATGCCGTAGCCGCCGGCAATCCGGTGCAGGAAGAACGCGAGCTGTCGCGCGACGAAATGGGCTTCGAGTTCATGCTGAACGCCCTGCGCCTGCAAGCCGGCTTCGAGCCGAACCTGTTCGCCGAACGCACCGGCGTGGCGTTGAACACCATCGAGAAGCAATTGAATGCGGCCGAAGCCAAAGGCCTGCTGTACCGCGACCACATGCTGATCAAGCCGACCGAATTGGGCCAGCGCTTCCTCAACGACCTGCAGCAGATGTTCCTTTGAGATGGATGCCTGGAATGCCTTCCACCGGCTGTTTCATGCCTTGTCGAATTACCAGGGGCATGCCGTTTTTGCGGAGGTACTGGAACCGTGGTTAAGCGAGCATAACGACGCGCGGGAGTGGCTGCTATTGCTTGGGCAGCGCGAGGGCAATCCCGTTCCACCAATCGAGGTTGAGGAATCGTGGACCTTGTATGCGCTTCTTGCTGCGGGAGGAGGTGCCGATTTCCCTCGAAGAGTATGCTGCATTCGCTGAAGCACTCGGCATGACTGTGCTCAAGCCGCAGCAATTTTCGCCCTTCTACCATGAGGTGGTACGGGTCGAGCGGGCCGCCTCGCCATTCAGTCCCGTCGCCATCGTGGAATTCGAATGGCCGTGTGTCATGCTCGGGAACATGATGGTTTCCAGGGCTGGTGTCCGCGTCTCTGCCGGAGCCCAGTTGCTTGTCGCGGGAATCGCGGATGCGTCGACACTGTACTGGACGTACTTGCGGAGCAATCGGCCCCACCAGGACTTATCACATGGTTGGGGGCGCAACTCGCAATGGCGGACGGAATTTCGCCGTGATTTTGTCGTAGGCGATACTTTCTATTTCAATGTCGATGGCAAGAAAGACCTGGCGAGCGATGATGATGACGAGTCCGGCCTGACCCATGGTGAGCGGGTTGAACTCGTGACGCATCGCTGCTTTGTCAGGTGCGGAAAGCCACACGACGACCTTTGGCCTTATGATGACCGCCTGGTGCAAAGGGCAAGCCCGGCATCAGGCGAAGTCGGTATTACGCGCAAGAACAGTCTGTTTTCGCGACTATTTAGCAGGGCTGGCTGAACGGGGCGCCGCTCAGAATTCTTCCCATTCGTCATTGCTCGCGACGGGGGCACGCCGTTCGGTTTTCGTGCGGCGCTCGCTGCTGCGATCCGCGGGCGCCGCGTCGTCAGTCGTCGCACGCGCCGCGGCACGCGGCTTGGTGCGGGCATCCGGCGCCACCAATCGTTTTGCAGGCGCAGCTTCTACCGCGACAACGCTGCTGTCGCCTGCGACACGGCGGGGCTGGGCGCTCCAGCGCGCCACTGCTTCCGTTCCGAGGCGGAAGGAGGCGGCGACTTGCGCGAGCTGGGCGGCCTGTTCCTGCATGCTGGCGGCAGCGGCGGCGGCTTCTTCCACCAGGGCGGCGTTCTGCTGCGTCACCTGGTCCATCTGGCCGATGGCCTGGTTCACTTCATCGATGCCGACGCTTTGCTCGCGGCTGGCCGAGGTGATCTCGCCCATGATGTCGGTCACACGGCGCACGCTGGTCACCACTTCGCCCATGGTGGTACCGGCCTGCTGCACCAGCGAGGTGCCGGCATTCACTTGCACCACGGAGTTGTCGATCAGCTCCTTGATTTCTTTGGCTGCAGCGGCTGAGCGTTGTGCCAGGTTGCGGACTTCGGACGCGACGACCGCGAAGCCGCGGCCTTGCTCCCCGGCGCGTGCCGCTTCCACGGCGGCATTCAGCGCCAGGATATTGGTCTGGAAGGCGATGCCGTCGATAGTGCCGATGATGTCGACAATCTTGCGCGAAGAGGCGTCGATGGAGCCCATGGTTTCCACCACCTGGCCGACGATCTCGCCGCCGCGTGCTGCGACGTCGGAAGCGGCCTGCGCCAGCTGGTTGGCCTGGTTGGCGTTGTCGGCATTCTGGCGCACGGTGGAGGTCAATTCCTCCATCGAGGACGCCGTTTCTTCCAGCGAGCTGGCTTGCTGTTCGGTGCGCGAGGAGAGGTCAAGGTTGCCTTCGGCGATTTCGCTGGAGGCGGTGGCGATGGCAGTGGTGCCGGTCTGCACCTGGCTCACCACGCGGCGCAGCGCGTCGTTCATGCCGCGCAGGGCTTTCATCAGGTCGCCGATTTCATCGCGTGCAGTCTGCTCTTCGAAGTGCGTGGTCAAGTCACCTTCGGCCACGGTGTTGGCGATGCCGAGGGCGGAGTTCAGCGGCACGGTGATGCTGCGCGAGATGACCCAGGCGGCCCAGGCGCCAAAGGCCAGCAGCAAGATGCCGAGGGTTAGCATCAGGCGAGTGCTGCGGGCGTTGGCTTCGTTGATCCTGGCGGCCGTGGCGTCGATGGACTTGCGTTGCTGCGCCAGCAGTTCATTGACCTTTTCCTGGTAGGCCTTGGCGGCAGGCTCGAAGACTTCGCGGTACAGGCGTTCTCCCTCTGCCGCATCGCCGGCCTTCTTGGCGTTCATCACCTGGTTCTTCGCGTCCTGGTATTTGTTGCGGATGGCGACCGCGTCCTGGTAGATCTTGCGTTCCTCGTCCGTCTCCAGCAGGCCTTCGACGGACTTCAGCAGCTCGGCGCCGCGCTTGGCGCTGTCGGCAATCACGGTAGCGAAGGTGGTCGACAGTTCAGCATCGCTGCTGCGCGCGATCAGTTGCGTGCGCGCGATGGCCGAATAGATCAGCACATACCAGTCCGATACGATGCGCTCCTTGGCCAGCGGGCGCTCCATCATGGCACGCGTGGCGTTGGCGGTATCGTTGGAGTGGTACAGGGCATAGCTGGTGCCGATGGCCGACAGCAGCAGGACGATGCCGAAGCCCGCCGCGAGGCGGGGCCCGATGCGGAGCTGGGACAGGAATTGCATACAAACCTCCAGTAGGTTAGGGCACTAGTATGCACCTAATAGTTGCGTGGTAGATATCCCGTTGCAAGGCTGCAACAGGAAGCAGAGGATTAGAACTGCTGGGCTAAACGCAGGTCGGGCTTCTCAGCCCACTGCGCCAGCGCGTCGGCCATGCGCTGGCTTTCGCCGATGGCGTAGGTCCAGTCGCGGATACGGGCGGCATGGTCCTGGCCGTAGTGCTTGAAGTCCGTGCGGTCGGGCAGTTTGCGGTTGGGCAGGCGCGCCACGAAGGATGGCGACGGCGAGACCAGGATCACATTCTCAAGCGCGCTATCGCGGGCGCGGCGCCAGGGCATCGATTTATCGAGCCAGCCCGGCACGATGTGGTCGGTGAAGTGCGGGTACAGCACCAGGCCCTGGTCGCGCTGGTAGGGCAGGTGCAGGTGGTAGTCGATCAGGCCGCCGTCCCAATAGTCGCCCGGCGGTGCGCCTTGAATGTCGCTGACCGCCTGCAGAACCAGCGGGATCGAGCCGGAGGCCAGCAGGGCGGAACGCAGGTTCTGTTCCGACAGGCCGACGTAATGCGAGGCGAAAGCGTCGAAGCTGGCGCGCAGCCAGGTTGCATCGTCGCGGGTATCGTGGAAGACCACCCGTTCCATCGCGCCGGCCAGGCGGCTGCGTGAGAGCGCATTGCCGGCAGCAGCACGCAGGAAGCCTGCCATTTCGCGCCAGCGGACCCCGCGCGTGCGGGCCAGCGGGCCGATGCCGCGTACCGTGATCACCGACAGCAGGTAGTCGGGATTGGTGAGCATTTCCCCGCCGCGGCCATCAAGCACGCTATCGAGCAGGCTGCGGATGACGCGGCTGACATAGGCGGCATCTACCTTGTCCGGGTAGGTCTGGTGGGTGTAGTGGTGGGCCAGTCGCTTGTGCGCGGCCACCGGGTCGTGGAAGGCGCCGGCTGCCATGCGCCAGGCGCCGATCGAGGCGCCGATCAGGCGGCGCTGGCGCGGCGCCTGTTTCAGCCATTCGCCGAACATCCACTGGTCGATGCCGTTCAGGATCAGGCCTTTTGGGCCGCCCGCGGCGGCGGGGATGATGGCGATGTCGGCGGCCTGCAAGCCTTCGCGCTCGATGCGCTGGCGGGCGCGCTGGCCAAGCCGGATACTGATCGGTGAATCCACTACTTCAAGCCTCCTCCAAGCGCCCGGTACAAGTCGATGGCGCTGCTTGTGCGCAGCAGGCGTGCCTGGACCAGGGCCTGCTCCGCGGTGAACAATTCGCGTTGGGCGTCCAGCACGTCGAGCGAGCTGGCGACCCCGTTTTCAAAGCGTAATTGTAATAGACGCAGGCGTTCGGCCTGGGCGTCCTGCACCGCGCGCTGGGCAGCGACCTGCTCGCCGAGGTAGGTGCGGGCGGCCAGGGCGTCGGCGACTTCGCGGAAGGCTTGCTGGATGGTCTTCTCGTAATCGGCGACGGCGATATTCTTGCGGGCGTGGCTGACGTCGAGGTTGGCCAGGTTGCGGCCGGTGTCGAAGATCGGCAGCACCAGCTGCGGGGCGAAGCTCCACGTATTGCTGCCGCTGTCGAACAGGCCGCTGAAATCGCGGCTGGCGCTGCCGATCGAAGTGGTCAGCGAGATGCGTGGAAAGAAGGCGGCGCGGGCGGCGCCAATGTTGGCGTTGGCGGCCTTCAGGCGCTGCTCGGCGGCGCGGATGTCGGGGCGGTTGGCGAGCAGGTCGGAAGGCAAGCCCGCTGTGAGGCTAGACATGGCGTCGGCCTCTGCGTCGCTCATCGCCTCCAGCGTGGCCGGCATCGGCGCCGCGCTGCCTTGTGCACTGCCTTGCCCACTGCCGCCTGGCAGTGCCCGACCGACCAGCAGTGCCAGCGCGTTGGCCGCTTGCGCACGCTGGCGGGTCAGGGCCAGGGCCGAGGCGCGCGCGGTTTCCATCTGCTGCTCGTTGGAGCGCAGGTCGAGACGCGACGAAGCGCCGCCTTCCACACGCTGCTTCGTCAGGTCGAAGGTGCGCTTGCGGGCGTTGTAGGTGCTTTCGGCCAGCGCTTGCTGTTGGGCGAAGGCGCGCTCGGTGTAGTAGGCTTTGGCAACTTCGGCGACCAGGCTGATTTGGGCGGCCTGTTTGGCTTCTTCGGTGGCCAGGTAGGTGGCGAGAGCGGAATCGCTCAGGCTTTTGACGCGCCCGAAGAAGTCCAGTTCGAAGGCGGAGATGCCGAGACCGGCGTCATAGCGTTCGCCGATCTGGGGCTGGCCGCTGGCGTTGGCGAAGCCGGGCGTACGGCCACGCGATTCGCTGAGCGTGGCGTTCAGCGTCGGTAGGCGGTCGGCGCGCTGGATGCGGTAGGCCCCGCGCGCTTCTTCGATGCGCAGGGCGGCGATGCGCAGGTCGCGGTTGTTCTCCAGGGCTGCCGCGATCAATTGCTGAAGGCGGCCATCAGGGAAAAAGCTGCGCCAGCCGGTTTCGACGGCGGTTTGCGTTGCGCCGGTGGGCGCTTCGCCGCCGGCAGCGCCCGCAGCAGGCGGCACGGCGGGGAAAGCGTCAGCGACCGGTGCCGCTGGACGCTGGTAGGTTGGGGCCATCGAGCAGCCGGACACGGCGCCAGCCAGCAGCAGGGCAGCGGCAAGCGCGCGGAAGGCCGGTTGGGCGGAAGGGTTGGGCTTCATCATTGCTTCGACTCCGGAAGATCCAGTTCATGCGCGGCAAGGCGGCGCTGGCGTTCGCTGCCCTTGAAGATGCGGCGCACGACCACAAAGAACACAGGCACCAGGAACACCGCCAGCACGGTGGCAGTGATCATGCCGCCCATCACGCCGGTACCGATGGCGCGCTGTGAAGCCGAACCGGCGCCGGAGGCAATCACCAGCGGCAGCACGCCGAGGATGAAGGCCAGGGAGGTCATGATGATCGGGCGGAAGCGCAGGTGCACTGCCTCCAGTGTCGCCTCGATCAGGCCCTTGCCCTGCGCCTGCAGGTCCTTGGCAAACTCGATGATCAGGATCGCGTTCTTGGCGGACAGGCCGATGATCGCAATCAGGCCCACCTTGAAGTACACGTCGTTCGGCAGGCTGCGGATATGCGCGCCGAGCAGGGCGCCGAGCACGCCCAGCGGCACCACCAGCAGCACGGCGACCGGGATCGATTCCGATTCGTACAGCGCAGCCAGCACCAGGAAGGCGGCCAGCATCGACAGCGCAAACAGCGCCGGCGCCTGCGAGCCGGACAGGCGTTCCTCGGCTGACTGGCCGGTCCATTCGATGCCGAAGCCCGGCGGCAGTTGCTCGGCCAGGCGCAACAGCTCCTCCATGGCCTCGCCGGTGGAATGGCCCGGTGCGGCGCCGGCGCTGAGGCGGTAGGCAGGATAGCCGTTGTAGCGTACCAGCTGGATCGGGCCGGTCACCCAGCGGGTGCTGGAGAACGAGGCAAATGGCACCATCGTGCCAGTGCTGCTGCGCACGTTGAGGCGCAGGATGTCCTCCGGCTGCATGCGCCGTTGCTGGTCCGCTTGCACGATCACGCGCTGCTGGCGCCCGCTGCTGGCAAAGTCGTTCACATACGACGAGCCGAACGCCGTGCCCAGCGTGGCGGTGATATCGGCGAACGACACGCCCAGCGCGTTGGCCTTCTCGCGGTCGATGTCGACCTGCAGTTGCGGCGCATCTTCCAGTCCTTCCGGGCGCATGCCGGTCAGGATCTTGCTCTTGCCCGCCAGCTCCAGCAGCTGGTTGCGCGCCGCCAGCAAGGCTTCGTGGCCAAGCCCGCCGCGGTCTTGCAGGCGGGCCGTGATGCCGGTGGCGTTCCCCAGCTCACGGATCGGCGGCGGACTCAGTGCGAACACCTGCGCATCCTGGATATGCGCCAGGCCGCCGAAGGAGCGGCCGGCAATCGCTTCCGCCGACTGGTCGGGACCGCGTTCTTTCCAGTCTTTCAGCGGCACGAACACCAGGCCGGCGTTCTGCCCGTTGCCGGAGAAGCTGAAGCCCGCCACTGCAATGGTGCGCGCCACGCCCGGCTGGGCGCGGAAGTAGGCATCCACTTCGGCCAGCACGGCCTCGGCGCGGTTGCGCGAGGCGCCCGGCGGCAACTGGACGTTGGCGATGATATAGCCCTGGTCCTCGTTCGGCAGGAAGGAGGAGGGCAGGCGCACGTACAGCCAGGCCACGATGCCCAGCAGCGCCACGAAGACCAGGAGGAAGCGCCCGGTGCGCGTCAGGATCTTCGCCACCCAGCCCTGGTAACGGGTCGCGGTGACGGCAAAGCCGCGGTTGAACCAGCCGAAGATGCCGGTCTTGGCATGATGGTGGCCCGCCTCGACCGGCTTCAGCATGGTCGCGCACAGGGCCGGCGTCAGCGACAGCGCCATCAGCGCGGAGAACACCATGGCCGACACCATCGACAGCGAGAACTGGCGGTAGATCGCCCCCACGGCGCCGCCGAAGAAGGCCATCGGGATGAACACGGCGATCAGCACCAGCGTGATGCCGATGATCGCGCCGGTAATTTGCGACATGGCCTTGCGCGTCGCCTCGCGCGGCGACAGGCCTTCCTCGCTCATGATGCGCTCGACGTTTTCCACCACCACGATCGCATCGTCCACCAGGATGCCGATGGCCAGCACCATGCCGAACATGGTCAGCACGTTGATCGAGAAGCCGAACACCTGCATGGCGGCGAAAGTGCCCATCAGCGCCACCGGCACCACGATGGTCGGGATCAGGGTGTAGCGGAAGTTCTGCAGGAACACGTACATCACCAGGAACACCAGGGCGACCGCTTCCAGCAGGGTCTTGACCACTTCCTCGATTGAGATCTTGACGAACAGCGAGGTGTCGTAAGGCACGGTGTACTTCAGGCCCGGTGGGAAGTACTTCTGCAGCTCGTCCATCTTCTCGCGCACGATGGTGGCGGTGGCCAGTGCATTGCCGGTCAGCGACTGCTGCACGGCGATGGCAACGAAAGGCTGGCCGTTCAGGCGCGCGCTGATGCTGTAGCTGGAGCCGCCCAGCTCCATGCGGGCCACGTCGCGCAGGCGCACCAGGGAGCCGTCGCGGTTGGCGCGCAGCACGATCTTGCCGAATTCCTCGATGGACGTCAGCTGGCCCGTTACCACCACCGGCGCGAACCAGGCCTGGGCACGGGTGTTGGGCAGATCGCCCACCGTGCCGCCGGCCACGTTGGCATTCTGCTGGCGGATCGCGGTGGTGACGTCGCTCATATTGAGCTTGTAGCCGGTCAGCTTGTCGGGATCGACCCAGATGCGCATCGAGCGCTCGGTACCGAACAACTGGGCCTGGCCCACGCCCGGCAGTCGCTTGATCTCGTTGAGCACGTTGCGCGCCAGGTAGTCGCCGATCGCAGTCGGGTCCATGCTGCCGTCGGTCGAGTAGGCGCCGACGAACATCAGGATGTTGGAGCGCGCCTTGTTGACCTGCACGCCTTGCTGGATCACCGCTTGCGGCAGGCGCGATTCCACCCGCTTGATGCGGTTCTGTACGTCCACCGCTGCCAGGTCCGGATTGGTGCCCGGCTGGAACGTGACGGTAATGCTGACCGAACCGCTCGAATCGCTTTGCGACTCGACGTATTGCAGGCCGTCGGCGCCATTCATCTCCTGTTCGATGACGGAGGTGACGGAGTCGTCCAGTACCTGTGCGGTTGCGCCAGGATAGGTGGCGCTGACGACGATCGATGGCGGTGCGATGGTGGGATATTGCGCCACCGGCAACGTGGTGATGGCCAGCGCTCCACCCAGCAGGATGAAGAGGGCGATCACCCACGCAAATACGGGGCGGTCGATGAAGAACTTTGCCATGTGGCGGCCCCTTTACCTGGCCGCCGGGGCGGATGCGGCAGGCGCGGCGCCCGCCGGTGCAGGGCCGGATGCCGGGCCTTTCCACGGCACCGGATTGACGGTGCCGCCTGGCTTGGTCTTCTGGAAGCCTTCCACGATGATGCGCTCGCCGCCTTTCAGGCCCGAGCTGACCACCCATTTGCCGCCGGCTGCGGCATCGGCCTTGACCGGCACCGAACTGACCTTGTTGTCGGCGCCGACCACCAGCACCGAGGCGCCTTCCGCGCCGCGCACCACGGCCTGCTGCGGCACCGTGATGGCCGATTCGTTGACGCCTTGTTCAAGGCGGGCGCGCACGTACATGCCCGGCAGCAGGTTGCGTTCGGGGTTCGGGAATTCGGCGCGCATCGATACCGAGCCGCTCGATTCGTCGACTGCGACATCGGAGAACAGCAGCTTGCCGGGACGCGCATATTCCTGACCGTCCTCGGTCAGCAGGGTAACGCGCGCCTGGTCCTTGCCGGCGCTTTTCAGCGTGCCTGCGGCCAGCGCCTGCTTCAGGCGCAGCAGCTCGGCGGAAGACTGGGTAATGGTGACGTAGATCGGGTCCAGCTGCTGCACGGTCGCCATTGGCGTCGCTTCATTCTGTCCGACCAGCGCGCCTTCGGTGACCAGGGCGCGGCCCACGCGGCCGGAGATGGGCGCGGTAACGGTGGCATAGCCCAGGGTCAGCCCGGCGTTCTTGCGCGCGGCGCGGGCCGACTGCAGTTCTGCGCCGGCCTGCTTTTGCGCGGTAACCGCGTCGTCGTATTCCTGCTGGCTGACCGCCTGCGCCGCCAGCAGCGGCTTGTAGCGCTTGGCTTTCAGGTCGGCTTGCGCCAGGTTGGCCTCGGCGCGCGCAATGGCGGCATCGGCGCTTTCCACATTGGCCTGGAATTGCGCGGGATCGATGCGGAACAGGACTTCCCCCGCCTTGACGTCGCCGCCCTCCTTGAACACCCGCTGCAGCACGATGCCTGGGGTGCGCGCCCGCACCTGGGCAATGCGCGAAGCTTCGACGCGGCCCGGCAGCTCGTTGGTGATGGTGACTTCGCCGCTGGCGGCGGTGATGATGGAAACGGTGGGAGGGGGCGGGGCCGCCTTGCTGGCGTCTTTTTTATCGCCGCATGCCGTGAGCGGCAGCGACAGGGCAATTGCCAGCGGCAGGGTGCGCAATACAGGTTTCATTGGCGTCTCGTTCTGTGAAGGGGGACTGCGCCGAAAATTGTATAACACTGTCAATTGTAACGTTTTGTATAGGCCCAAATAACAAAAAAGGACGCCGAAGCGTCCTTTTCCGCAGTGAAACGGGTCGTGTTCAGCGCATGGCCGAGATCATCTGCTTCAACTTGTTCGAGTCGGCCACGAAGGCGCGGATGCCTTCGGCCAGCTTTTCGGTCGCCATCGCGTCTTCGTTCAGCATGAAGCGGAAAGTCTTTTCGTCCATCGAGATCTTGACGGCGGTGCCGGTATCGGCCGGGGACAGCTTGCGCTCGACCGCGGCCTGGGTGTCGGCCAGCTTTTGCAGCAGGTCCGGCGAAATGGTCAGCAGGTCGCAGCCTGCCAGTTCCAGGATCTGGCTGGTGTTGCGGAACGACGCGCCCATCACTTCGGTCTTGTAGCCGAACTTGCGGTAGTAGTTGTAGATGCGCTTGACGGACTGCACGCCCGGATCTTCCGCGCCCTGGTAGTCGATGCCGGTGGACTTCTTGTACCAGTCGTAGATGCGGCCGACGAACGGGGAAATCAGCTGGGAACCTGCTTCGGCGCAGGCGATGGCCTGGCACAGCGAGAACAGCAGGGTCATATTGGTGCGGATGCCTTCCTTCTCCAGTTGCTCGGAAGCGCGGATGCCTTCCCAGGTGGAGGCGATCTTGATCAGCACGCGTTCGCGTGGAATGCCGGCTTGCTCGTACAGGGCGATCAGCTCGCGGCCCTTGGCCAGGTTGCCGGCCACGTCGAAGGACAGCGCGGCGTCGATTTCGGTCGAAACGCGGCCTGGAACGAATTTCAGGATTTCGGTGCCGAAGGCGATCAGCAGCTTGTCGATGATCTCGCCGGTAGACGCATTCGGGTTGTCGCGTACTGCCTTTTCCAGCAGCGGCTTGTATTCATCCTTCTGCACCGCTTTCAGGATCAGCGATGGATTGGTGGTTGCGTCTTGCGGCGCATACGCCTTGATCGACTGGAAATCGCCGGTGTCGGCAACAACGGTAGTGTATTGCTTGAGCTGTTCGAGCTGATTCATTGCAGTCCTGGATGTGGGGGACGAAAAAACCTATTGTACTAAATCGGCGCGGCCCGCCATGTTGCGTTTACAATGGGGATTATTAGTATTCTCATATTTTGGTCTGAGGAGTTAGCCATGATTTTGGCAATTGTTGGAGCGCTGCTGCTGGCGCTGGGCCTGTTTTCCGGAGCCGCGCTGGTACTGGCCCAGCTGGGCGTAGGCGGGCTGGCCGCTGGCGTTTCGCTGTGGCTGATGTTCCCGCTGTTTAGCGTGGCGGGCTACCTGTTGTTCGCCACCGGCGCGCGCGTGGCCAATTTCCGCGCGCTGTCGTTTGCCGTGTCGATCGCCTTGCTGTTGCTGGCGCTGGGCTGCGCTGCTGCACTGGTGGCCGATGCCACTGCCCTGATGGCGCTGCATGGCGGTACTGGTGCGCTGTGGTACGTATTGCTGATTGCCGGTGTGCTGGGCGCTACCGGCGCCGCTTCGCACGGAAGGGTGGCGGCGCAGTAAGAAGCGGGCCTGTTCATGAAATCAGTCGCAGTGATCGGCGGCGGCGTCACCGGCGTCACGACAGCTTATGCGCTGGCGCGCCGCGGCCTGCGGGTCACCTTGTTTGAACGCCACCGCTACCCGGCAATGGAGACCTCGTTCGCCAATGGGGGGCAGCTATCGGCCTCGCATGCCGAGGCGTGGAACAGCTGGAGCACCGTCGGCAAAGGCTTGAAATGGATGCTGCGCAGCGATGCGCCGCTGCTGGTCAACCCCAGGCCGGGCTGGCACAAGCTGTCCTGGTTCGCCGAATTCCTTGCCGCCATTTCCCGCTATGAAAGCAATACCATCGCCAGCACGCGCCTCGCAATTGCAGCGCGCGAGCATTTGTTTGGCTGGGCGCGCGAAGAGGGCATCGATTTCGACGCGCGGCATGAAGGCATCCTGCATGTCTACCGCGACAAGGCGGGTTTCGACCATGCGGCGCAGGTGACCGGGCTGCTGGCGCAGGGCGGCTTGCAGCGGCGCGCCGTGACGGCCGAGGAAATGCATGCCATCGAACCGACGCTCGAAGGCCAGTTCTACGGCGGTTTCTTTACCGAGAGCGATAGCACGGGCGACATCCACAAGTTCACGGTTGGGCTGGCGCAGGCGGCTGAAGCGCGCGGCGTGCAAATGCTGTGCGGCGCCGATGTGCTTGGCCTGGACGCGGGGAAAGGGGGCGCCCGCGTCACCTTCGCGCTGGACGAAACGCAGGAGTCGATGCGTTTCGACGCCCTCGTCATTTGCGCCGGCACGGCCAGCCGCGAGTTTGCCGCCATGCTGGGCGACCGGCTCAATGTCTACCCAGTGAAAGGCTATTCGATCACGGTGATGCTGGAGGATGCGCAAAGCCGGGCCGCGGCGCCGAAAGTCAGCCTGGTGGATGACGCCACCAAGCTGGTCAGCAGCCGCCTGGGCGCCGACCGCTTCCGCGTGGCGGGCACGGCGGAGTTCAACGGCTTTAACCGCGATATCCGCGCCGACCGCATTGCGCCGCTGGTGAACTGGGTGCAGCAGTGCTTCCCCGGCGTCTGCACGCGCCAGGTGGTGCCGTGGGCCGGCTTGCGGCCGATGATGCCGGACCTCATGCCGCGCGTCGGGCCGGGCAGGCGCCCTGGCGTGTTCTACAACACCGGCCATGGCCACCTGGGCTGGACCATGTCGGCCGCTACTGCTGAGCTCATCGCGGGAACAGTGGAGGCGGCGCTCGTGCCGGGCGTGCAGCGCAGGGGTACACCCGTGGCGGCTTGACTGGACAGTGCGGCAGGATGGTCTATGGTGAAGACTGGCGGCTCGGCCGCGAACCACGGACCCTCAAGGAGACCACCATGCCACGCTATATTGTTGAGCGCACTTTCCCGGAAGGCTTGCACATTCCCGTCAATGCAGACGGCGCCAAGGCCTGCGATCTCGTCATCGGCACCAATGCCCGCAGCGGCGTCACCTGGATCCACTCCTATGTGAGCGACGACTTGCGCAAGACTTACTGCCTGTACGAGGCGCCATCGCCGGAAGCGATCCGCGAGACGGCGGAAATGAACCACCTGCCGGTGGACAAGATCACGCAGGTAACCGCGCTCGACCCCTATTTCTACCAGGGTTAGGCGGGCTGCCCGACGACCACGCGGTTGCGGCCTTCGCGCTTGGCGGTGTAGAGCGCGCGGTCGGCAGCTTCCAGCAAGGACTTGGCGTCGTTCAGGCGCTCCTTGTCGAAGCTGGCGACGCCAATGCTCAGGGTAACGTGCGAATGCACTGCCTTGGGCGCGTGCGCCATGTTCAGCGATTCCACGTAAGCGCGGATCACTTCGGCGTGCCGGGCGGCCTGCTCCGGCGTGGTGTCGGGCAGGATGGCGGCAAACTCTTCGCCGCCGTAGCGGGCGGCCAGGTCGGCCGGGCGTTGCAGGCGCGAGGCAAAGGCTTCCGCCACCATGGTCAGGCAGGCGTCGCCCTGCAGGTGGCCGAAATGGTCGTTATAGGCCTTGAAGGAGTCGATATCCATCAGCAGCAGCGAAAGGCTGGCGCCCTGGCGCTGCGCGCGGCGCAGTTCACGGTCCAGCGCTACGTCGAAATGGCGGCGGTTGGCGATGCCGGTCAGGCCGTCCACATAGGATTGCGCGCGCAGGGCTTCCGCCTGGCCGCGCAGCTGGCGTTCACGGCCCACGGTGTTGCTGACGTCCGCCACTTCGACCAGGCAAAAGCGTTCCTTGCCTTCGTTGAAAGGCGTCAGGCTGACAGCCTGCTCGATCCGTTCGCCGCCCCAGGTGCCGGCGGCAAATAGCGGGAAAGGCGTGCGGTCCTGGTTTTGCGGCAGCACGGATGGCAGGTTGTTGGCCAATGCGGTGTGCACCGACTGCTCGATGCGCTTGCCGGACAGCTCGGGAAAAGCTTCCACCAGGGTCAGTCCTTGCACGCGGGAGGCAGCCATGCCGGAGCGGCTGGCCAGCCATTGATTCCAGAAAATGATGCGCTGGTCGGCATCCAGTACCATCAAGCCGAGGTTGGCGAGGCCGAGAATGCGCCCGGATAGTGTCGATTCTTGCATGAAAGGCATTATATGGATTTTAGAGCCTTGCGTCGGATTTTCGTGTTGAGTGATTGCTCTACAGAAAAATATAATACCGGTATGAAAAAACTTACTATTTTGGCCGCGCTGTGCGCCGCCATCTCCGCGCACGCCGCGGAAGCCACGCCGCAAGCGGCGCTCGATCAATTCCTGAAGTTCGAACTGGATGGCGGACGCCTCCACAACGATACGGAAGGCTATTACGAACAGGTTCACCTGGTCGACGGCTGGAGGACCGACGCCGTGAGCTGCGACGGCGCGCGCTGCAAGGCAACCGTCACCTTTACCTATACCCCGACCACGGGCCTCGACATGGAGCAGGCCGTGCCGCATCCGAAAGGCGGCAGCGCGCAAGTCGAGTATGTGGTGCTGCAGAAGGGCGGCCAGTGGTCGGTGGAAGCCGGCAAGGACACGCCGCACGTTTCGCGCGCGGCAATGGAGAAGATGCTGCGCGAAGGCCTCTGACAGGACTGTCGCGTTCACGCTGACTGCCTTTACGGCGGTCAGCGCTCCGCCTTCCGGTGTGCCCAATGCACGCACCGGTTGTGGTCGGGCGGGTATGTATTACCCCAATTTTTTCAACTGTTCGCGCGCATAGGCGGCGTTCGGGTGGTTCGGCGCCAGCTCGAGGAAGCTGGTGTAGGCTTTCCTGGCCTTTTCCTGCTCGCCCTGCCGCTGGCGCGCGTCTGCCAGGTTCAGGTAGGCGATGGCGCGGGAGGCGTCGATCTGGATGGTGTTTTCGAACCAGCGCGCGGCTTCCGCGTATTTCTCCTGCTTGAAGTAGATGAAGCCGAGGTTGTTGGCGGCCAGGCCGAAGTCGGGGCGGTATTTCAACGCTTCGGTGAAGGCTGCTTCTGCCTGCGCGTACTGCTTTTCTTTATATAGCTGCAGGCCGCGGTCGTTGGCGCGCTGGGCCAGTTGGCGGCTGGAAGCGTCGACCGGCTTTGGCGCGGCCAGCTTCTGCTCTTCGCCCTGCAGGTCTTTCACGACCGTGGCGTTGCCTTCGGCCTGGCTATTGCGGCCGGAATCGAGCTTCTTGTTGAGGGCGATCGCGTCCTGCGACAGCTGGGTGCTGTTCTCGCTCAGGAATTCCGCTTCGGCAGGCAGCTGGAAGACGAATTCGCCGCCTTCGGAACCGGGCAGGCTGCCGAAGGCCGGCGTCTGCTGCGATACGCTGGACACGGCGGGCGCCACGTAGGCGGCCAGCTCGGTGGCGGTGATCATGCCGTCGCCGTTCAGGTCGGCCTTGCCGCCCAGCGCTTGCAGCAGGGTCCAGGTGAAGACCGAGTGGCCGTTCGGGCCGCCGTCGGCCACCATCTGGTCGGCGCCGCCGGCGGTCAGCATCTGGCGGCCGATGCGGCGTGCATTGTCGCGCAGGAAGGCGGTGGTGCCGCCGCCGCGTGTCAGGCCCAGGCCGCTGTAGCAGGCATCCATCACGAACAGCAGGTGCTTGGCATCCAGGCTTTCGGCGATGTTCTGCAAATCCGTCATCGGAATCGCGTCCACGCTCACTTGCTGCGGGTCGGAGTCGACCGGGATGATGTAGCCCAGGCTGCGGCCGGAGCTGAGCTGGCGTGTTGCGCCATGGCCTGCGAAGAAGACGAAGATGCGGTCGTCCTTTCTCAGCTTGGCTTCCGCCAGCTTGTCATGGAACAGCGCGAGGATGTTGTTGCGGGTTGCATCGCCATTGGTCAGGGTGAACACGCGCGCGCCATCGAAGCCGAAGCGGCTGACCAGGGTGTCGCGGATCGCCTTCGCATCCTGCACGGCATACTGCAGCTTGGGCCATTTCTGGTAGTCGTTGATGCCGATGACCACGGCGTAGCTGTTGGCATAGCCGGTGCTGATGGCAACCTTGTCCGGTTCCGGCTTGCCGGCCTTGGCGATGGTGAAGTCGTTGCCATCCCAGGTGGCGAAGCTGTAGCCGTCGGCGACCAGCTTGTCCAGCACCAGCGGCAGGGTCTTGACGGTGCGCTCGTGGATGTCGTGGAATAGGATGATGCCGCGCTTTTCCTTTTCCAGGGAGCCCAGCACGCGGTTGGCGATCGAGGTCGGCACCGGGTCGGCCCAGTCCAGCGAATCGATATTCCACATCACCGAGCGCAGGCCGAGTTTCTTCAGCAATTCCAGGCCTTCGGCATTGTGCGCGCCATAGGGGAAGCGGAACAATGCCGAGCGGCGCGCGTCGACCGCCTTCAGCAACTGGTCGGCCTGGGCGATCTCGCCGTACAACTGCTCGCCTTTTTCCTTCGAGAGCAGGGCATGGCTGTAGCTGTGGTTGGCCAGGACGTTGCCGCCTTCCAGCAGGCGGCGGCTGGCGGCAGACTGCTTGTTCAGTGCCTCCTTGCCTTGGGCGCTGACTTCACCGAGGTTTTTGCCGACCTGGAAGAACACGCCCGGCACGCCGTACTGCTTGAGGATGGCCGCCACTTCATCGGTATAGGTGGCGTGCGGGCCGTCGTCGAAGGTCAGCACCACGGTTTTTGGCGGCAGCGATTTGCCGAAGATCTCTTTCTCCGCTTCGTCGGCGCCTGGCTTTTCGGGATACGGCACGATCACGCCGTAGTCCTTCATGATCTGGTCGCGGCTGAACAGCTGCTTCAGGTGTGCGACATAGTCTTCCCAGCGCTCGCGCTTGGGCAGGATGGCGCGCTGGTCGAAGCGGGCGAAGATGCCGCTCAACTCCTTGTCGTACTGGCGCTCAATGTCCTCCAGCGCGGTCAGGTCTTCGCTCACGCGCTTGTGCAGCTTGATGCCGGGCAGGGTCTGGTTGGCGGCGGCCTGCGCCTTCATTTCGACCAGCAATTCGCGAAAGGCGAGGCGGTCGGCGTCGAACAGGTCGGAGGCGGATTCGATATATGTGAGCAGGGTGTCGTAGGCCGCATCGCGTTGGGCCGATGGCGCTTGCTGCAGCTGGGCCAGCAGTTGCCGCGCCTTGCCAAGGCGTTCGACGTTCTCGTGGAACAGCAACTGGCCGACCTGGCCAGCGGCCTTGCGGTCAAGCGCCGACATCGATTGTTCGTCGGCCAGCAGGATGATGATCTTGCGGTAATTGGCCAGGATCTCTTTCATCTCGGCCTGCAGCGGCGCATGCGCCTCGACGGGAGCGGCAGCGCTGGCTGCCGCAGGAGTGCCGCGCGGTTGCGTGCCTGGTTTGAAATAGACAGCGCCGACTGCCGCTGCCAAGGCGATGAGGCCAGCGCCGGCCAGCAGGGGTTTGGAAAGCTTCATTTTTGGGAAATTAATTGCAATTATGCAATTCTAGCCCATCGGCGTCGCCGACGCCCATTTGCGCGGCATTCTGCCTCGGCCGCAATGCAGCGTCAGCCGATGAAGGAGTCGAACTGCATGTCGAATTCCTGCAGCGCTTTCTGGGCGTTTTGCATTTTCTTGCGGAATTCGGGGCCGCGTTTCAGGGCCAGGCCAACGGCCAGCACGTCGATTACCACCAGGTAGGCCAGGCGGGCGGAGATCGGCGTGTAGGGGTCGGTGTTGAAGATCAGGTCGATCGGGATCAGTACCGTGGCCGTTTCCGCCAGCGGCGTGCCGGAGGGGGCGAGCACGATGACGTCGGCGCCGCCTTCCTTGGCCAGCTTGGCCGAGCGCACCAGAGCCGGGCTGTTGCCGCGCTGGGAAATCGCCACGACCGCATCGCCTTCGTGCAGCAGGGCTGCTGAAATGCTGTGGATCGCCGGGTCGGCGTAGGCCACGGTGGGCACGCCGGAGCGGAAGAACTTGTGCTGCGCGTCTGCCGCCACGATGCCGGAGGTGCCGTGGCCGTAGAACTCGATCTTGCGCGCGCGCGACAGGATGTCGAGGGCTTTCTGCACCGGTTCCGCATTCAGGTTGTTGCGCAAGTCCAGCAGCGTGTTGATGGAACGGCTGCAGATCTTGTTCACCAGGTCGGACGCCAGGTCGTCCTGCGCCGGCTGGTCGTTCAGGCCGGGCAGGGCGAGGGCCAGGCCCTGCGCCAGCTTCAGCTTGAATTCATGCCAGCCGTCGTAGCCGAGCGTGCGGCAGAAGCGCACCACGGTCGGCTCCGACACTTGCGCACTCTTGGCCAGTGCCGTGATATTGGCGCCCACCGTGCGGGCCGGGTTGTCGAGCACGGCCAGCGCGACCTTGCGCTCCGATTTGGAGAGCGAGTCGAGCTGGGTGCGGATGGAGTCGAGCAGCATTAGTCTTCAGGCAAGGCTTCTTCACGCCATTGTAGCCCGTCGCGGCCGATCAGGGCACTGGCGGCAGCCGGGCCCCAGGTGCCGGAGGCGTATGGCAGCGGCGCGGAATCGTCCTGCTCCCAGTTGTTCAGGATAGGTTCGACCCAATCCCATGCCGCTTCCAGTTCGTCGCCGCGCATGAACAGGGTCAGTTGGCCGCGCAGCACGTCCAGCAGCAGGCGCTCGTAAGCGTCCATGCGCGGCATCTTGAAGGTTTCGCGGAAGTCCAGTTCCAGCTCCGCCGGCTTGAGGCGCATGCCTTCGCCCGGGGTCTTGGCCATCAGGTTCATGCGCAGGCCTTCGTCCGGCTGCAGGCGAATCACCAGGGAATTCGGCTGGAAGCTGGAGGTCGGCTGGTTGAAGATCGAGTGCGGGATCTGCTTGAAGCGCACCACGATCTCGGCCAGCGAGTCGGCCATGCGCTTGCCGGTGCGCAGGTAGAACGGCACGCCGGCCCAGCGCCAGGTGTCGATTTCCACTTTCATGGCGACGAAGGTTTCGGTCTTCGAGTTCTGCGGCGCTTCCGGTTCGTCGCGGTAGCTTGGCACGGCCTTGCCTTCCACGTGGCCGGCGCGGTACTGGCCGCGCACGATGTTCTGCGCCAGCGTGGTCGGGGTGAAGCGCTTCAGGGAACGCAGCACCTGCAGCTTGGAGTCGCGCACTGCGTCCGGCGCGATCGAGGTCGGCGGTTCCATGGCGACGATACACAGCAGCTGCAGCAGGTGGTTCTGCAGCATGTCGCGCAGCGCGCCGGAGGTATCGTAGTAGCCGATGCGGTTGCCCACGCCCAGCTTCTCGGCGATGGTGATCTGCACGTCGGAGATCCACTCGCGGCGCCACAGCGGTTCGAACAGGATGTTGCCGAAGCGCAGGGCCAGCAGGTTCTGTACGGTTTCCTTGCCGAGGTAGTGGTCGATACGGTAGATCTGCTGTTCTTCGAAGACCTTGCCCACTTCCTTGTTGATCTGCTTGGCCGACGCCAGGTCGCGTCCCAGCGGCTTTTCCAGCACCACGCGCGAGTTGGCGGTGGCCAGGCCGTTGTCCTTCAGGTTGTCGCAGATGCGCGAGAACAGGGCCGGCGGTGTGGCCAGATAGTAGACGCGGGTGATGGCGGGATCGGTGCGCAGGGCTTCGACCAGGCCTTTGTAGGTGGCGGAATCGGTGGCGTCCAGCGACACGTAGACGATGCGCGCGATGAAGCGGTCCCAGTTTTCGTCGGTGGCCTTGGCTGATTTGATATGGGGACGCGAGGTGGTCGTCACCATATTGATGAACTCATCCTGGGTGCTCTCCTGGCGGCCGACGCAGACGATGCGCGCGGTCGGCGGCAGGTCGCCGCAAATATCGCGGCTAAACATAGCAGGCAGCAATTTGCGCATTGCGAGGTCGCCGCTGCCGCCAAACAGAACCAGGTCGAAATCAGAGAGAGCCATAATCGTCTTCAGGTGAGTTACAGGGTTTTACTTCAGTCTACATAAGCAGGTTCGATGCGGCCGGCCACCGGCATGCGCACCGACAGCACTTTGCCGCTTAGCGGGTGGGCCGCCAGCTCCTCGGCCGGGCGCTTGCCGGCCGTGGTGATGTACAGGGTGCGCAGGTCGGAGCCGCCGAACGCCACCATGGTCGGGCAGCGCACGGGCAGGCGGATCTCGTCCAACTGCTCGCCCTGCGGCGACAGCTTGAGGATGCGGCCGCCTTCGAACATGGCGATCCAGTAATTGCCTTCGCTGTCGACTGCAGCGCCGTCCGGACGGCCGCCGTAATCGGCTGCCGACTTGTCGGTGCTGAAGCGGCGCACATCGCGCTCGTCGCTGACAGTGCCGGACAACAGGTCGAAGGCAAAGCGCGTCACGCGGTGGCTGGCTGTTTCGGCGTGGAACATGGTCTTGTTGTCCGGGCTGAAGCCCAGGCCGTTCGAATTGACCATGCCGCCGGACCAGACCTTGCGCACCTGGCCGCGTTCGAGCACGTACATTTCCGCCGCCGGCTTGTCGCGCGGCTCGTAAATGGTGCCGCACCAGAAGCGGCCCGCCGCGTCGCACTTGCCGTCGTTGAAGCGGGTGGTGGACTGGTCGAACGGCGCTTCGGCCACCAGCTTCAATTCGCCGGTATCGGGATTTAAATGGGAAAAGCCGCGGCGTTGCGCGACCATCAGGCCGCCTTTCGCGGCGCGCGCCAGCGACGATGCCTCGCTGTCGACCTTCCACTGTTCGTGCTGGCCGGTAGCCGTGCACAGGCGGTGGATGGCAAAGCCTTCGATATCGACCCAGTACAGGGCTTTCTCGTCCGGCGCCCACAACGGGCTTTCGCCCACGGTCATGGTGGCGTCGCAGGCGACTTCGATCTGGTAGCTGTTCATTGGATTTGCACCGCCTTGGCCATCACGATCAGGCCGTTGGTCGAGCTGTCATGCGCTTCCGGATCGACCTTGCCGGTCAGTTCTGCCTGGATCTTCCTGGCCAGTACCTTGCCCAGTTCCACGCCCCACTGGTCGAAGCTGGCGACATTCCAGATCACGCCCTGCACGAAGGTCTTGTGTTCGTACAGCGCGATTAGGGCGCCGAGGGTGGATGGCGTGAGCTGGTCCATCAGGATGGTGTTGGACGGGCGGTTGCCGGGGAAGGTCTTGTGCGGAACCATTTCCTCCATTTCCGCAGCCGGCAGGCCGGCGCCTTTCAGCTCGGCGCGCACTTCGTCTTCGGTTTTGCCTTTCATGAAGGCTTCCGACTGGGCGAAGCAGTTGGCCAGCAGGGCGTCGTGGTGGCCCGGCAGGTCGTGGGTTGCGCGCAAGGCGGCGATGAAATCGATCGGCGTCGCGTCGGTGCCCTGGTGCAGCAGCTGGAAGTAGGCGTGCTGCGCGTTGGTGCCGCACTCGCCCCAGACGATGGGGCAGGTCGGCGTGTCCACCGGCTGCCCGTTCCTGGTCACGCGCTTGCCGTTGCTTTCCATGTCGAGCTGCTGCAGGTAGGCCGGGAAGCGGTTCAGGTCCTGGTGGTAAGGGGCGATGGACAGCGAGCTGGCGCCGAGGAACTGGCGGTTCCAGAAACCGATCAGGGCCAGCAGCACCGGCATGTTCGCTTCCAGCGGCGCTTCGCGGAAGTGTTCATCCATGGCGTGCGCGCCTTCCAGGAAGGCCTGGAAGTAGCCGAAGCCGATCGCGATCGCAACAGACAGGCCGATGGCCGACCATACCGAATAGCGGCCGCCGACCCAGTCCCAGAACGGGAACATGTTTTCCGGATCGATGCCGAAGGCGCGCACGGCATCGGTATTGGTGGATACGGCGACAAAGTGGCGCGGCAAGTCAGCCTCGCGCGCGCGGCCCAGGAACCAGTTGCGCGCAGTCTGCGCGTTCAGCATGGTTTCGGCGGTGGTGAAGGTTTTCGATGCGACGATGAACAGCGTGGTTTCGGGATTCACTTGCGCCAGCACGGCGTCCATATCGTGGCCGTCCACGTTGGAGACGAAGTGCATCTTCAGGCGCGGGTGGCAGTAGGAGCGCAGGGCCAGTACGGCCATTTTCGGACCCAGGTCGGAGCCGCCAATGCCGATATTCACCACATCGGTGATCGGCTTGCCCGTGTGGCCCAGCCAGCCGCCATTGCGCACCTTGTCGGTGAAGGCCTTGATGCGGTCCAGCACTGCGTGCACGTCGGCATTCACGTCCTGGCCGTCGACCTTCTGCGCCTTGCCGCGCGGCATACGCAGGGCGGTGTGCAGTACGCTACGGCGTTCGGTAATATTGATTTTTTCACCGGCAAACATGGCATCGCGCTGTTCCACCACGCCGCGCGTGCGGGCCAGGTGCACCAACAGCCTGATGGTCTCGTCGTCGGCGCGGTTCTTGGAGTAATCCAGGAACAGGCCTGCCGCATCGACCGTCATGCGCGGGAAGCGGCCGGGGTCTTTCTGGAACAACTGGCGCATCTGCCAGTCGCGGGCGTCGTGGGCGTGGATTTCAAGGGCCTGGTAGGCCGCGGTGGAAGTCAGGGCGGGCAAGCGCATAATGTCCGGTGGCATATGGTTTTATGAATTGTGTTTAACTATACAGCAAAAACAGGTAAATTCACTACAAATCTTTTGTCGCGCTGGTCAATTGCGGGGCTTTTGAGCGTGAATGGGCGCGATGGGAGCGCTCGCAGTCGGAAATTTTGTAGTAAAATTTCCGTAAATTCATTGAAAAGGAACGATCATGCCGTTGCATCCAGTCCTGGAAAAAGTCACCGCACGCGTCATCCAGCGCAGCCGCGTTTCCCGCGGGGCCTACCTGGCGCACCTCCAGGCGGCCCGCGTCAAAGGCCGCACCCAGCGCGGAACCCTGTCCTGCACCAACCTGGCGCACGGTTTTGCCGCGTTCCCGGCGAACGATAAGCTGATCCTGAAAGAGGTGAAGCAGCCTTCCGTGGCGATCATCTCCGCCTATAACGACATGCTGTCGGCGCACCAGCCGTTCGAAACCTTCCCCGCCATCATCAAGGATGCGGTGCGCAAGGTTGGCGCGGTGGCGCAGTACGCGGGCGGCACGCCGGCCATGTGCGATGGCGTGACCCAGGGCCAGCCGGGCATGGAACTGTCGCTGTTCTCGCGCGATGCGATTGCGATGTCGGCGGCGATCGGCCTGTCCCATAATATGTTCGACTCGGTGCTGTACCTGGGCGTATGCGACAAGATCGTGCCGGGCCTCTTGATCGGCGCGTTGCACTTCGGTCACCTGCCTGCGGTGTTCGTGCCGGCCGGCCCGATGACTTCCGGCCTGTCGAACAAGGAGAAGGCGGCGATCCGCCAGCGCTACGCGCAAGGCAAGGCGACCCGCGAAGAACTGCTGGAAGGGGAGGCCCAGTCGTATCACGGCGCCGGCACCTGTACCTTCTACGGTACTGCCAACTCCAACCAGCTGCTGATGGAGATCATGGGCCTGCATTTGCCGGGCGCCGCCTTCATCAATCCGGGCACCCCGCTGCGCGATGCGCTGACGGCCGCCGCCGCACAGCGTGCAGCGCAGATCACCGAGATGGGCAGCGAGTACATCCCGGTCGGCCATATCGTGGACGAGAAGTCCATCATCAACGCCGTGGTGGGCCTGCTGGCCACCGGCGGTTCGACCAACCACACCCTGCACCTGGTGGCGATTGCCAAGGCGGCCGGCGTGGTGATCGACTGGGACGATTTCAACGAACTGTCGGCCGTGGTGCCGCTGCTGTGCCGCATCTATCCTAACGGCGATGCGGACGTGAACCATTTCCACGCTGCCGGCGGCACCGGTTTTGTGATCCGCGAACTGCTGGATGCCGGCCTGCTGCACGACGATGTGAATACCATCCTGGGCAAGGGCTTGCGCGCGCACTGCGCCGAGCCGTTCCTGAACGACGATGCATCCGGCGTGATCTTCAAGGAAGCCCCGCTGAAGAGCGCCGACGAGAAAGTATTGCGCGGCGCCGCCGACCCGTTCTCGAAAGATGGCGGCATGGTGCTGGTGCAGGGCAACCTGGGCCGGGCCATCATGAAGGTGTCCGCCGTCAAGGAAGAGCACCGCACGGTGGAAGCGCCGGCGCTGGTGTTCGATTCGCAGGAAGCCTTCATGGCAGCCTACAAGGCCGGCAAGCTTGATCGCGACTTTGTGGCCGTAATCCGCTTCCAGGGGCCGAAAGCCAACGGCATGCCGGAACTGCACGCCCTGACCCCGGCGCTGGCCAACCTGCAGGACGCCGGCCGCAAGGTGGCGCTGGTGACCGATGGGCGCATGTCCGGCGCGTCGGGCAAGGTGCCTGCCGCGATCCACGTTTCGCCCGAGATCCTGGCGGGCGGTCCGCTGGGCCTGGTGCGCGACGGCGACATCATCCGCCTCGACGCTGCCTCGGGCACGCTGGAAGCGCTGGTTTCCTCCGATGTCTGGCATGGCCGTTCGATGGCGCAAGCCGACCTGTCGCCAAACCAGATCGGCATGGGCCGCGAACTGTTCTCCATGTTCCGCAATACCGTGTGCGCAGCGGAGCAGGGCGCGACCAGCTTCCCGCTGCCGTCGCCGATCCAGACGACCGTGCCGTTGCACGGCGAAGACAATGTGGGCAACACCATGCCCGGTTCCGATGAAGATTTCCTCGCAAAGAAAGCCTGATATGACCCTGCTCGAGATTATGCGTACTTCGGCCGTGATCCCTGTGATCGCGATTGACGACCCGGACCACGCCGTGCCGCTGGCGAAAGCCCTGGTGGCAGGCGGCATCCGCGTGCTGGAAGTGACCCTGCGGACCCAGCACGGCCTGGGCGCCATCCGCGCCATGAGCCAGGTGGAGGGCGCCATCGTCGGCGTCGGCACGCTGACCCAGCCTGAGGAATTTGCCGCTGCGCGCGATGCGGGTGCGGTGTTCGGCGTGTCGCCGGGCCTGACCGATGCGCTGATCGGCGCCGCCAAGTCCAGCGGTCTGCCCCTGCTGCCGGGCGTGATGACCCCCTCGGAAGTGATGAAGGCGCGCGAGCAGGGCTTCAAGCAACTGAAGCTGTTCCCGGCGGTTCCGGCCGGCGGCGTCGGCATGCTGAATGCGATTGCCGGCCCGTTGTCGGACGTGGTGTTCTGCCCGACCGGCGGCATTTCGCAAGATACGGCGCCTGCCTTCCTGTCGCTGAAGAACGTGGCTTGCGTGGGCGGTTCCTGGCTGACGCCGAAGGACGCCATGCAGGCGGGCGACTGGGACCGCATCACCGCCATCGCCAAGGCGGCCAGCGCACTGCGCCACTGATGGAAGTCATCGCCCGGCCGTTGACGTCGGGTGAGATCGCGCTGGCCCGGCTGGTGTTCGGCGGCGCGATCGACTACCAGCGGGTGCGCATCCACAACACCCGCTTCATTCCTTTCCTGCAGCGTAAAGACGTCTGCATCACGCCCAACGGCGAACTGTATTTCCATATCTCCCGCTACCGCCCGGACTTCTCGCTCGCTACCGAGGCGGAACAGCACTGGTTCATGCACGAGATGGCCCACGTATGGCAATACCAGCTTGGCTACCCCGTGATGTGGCGCGGCGCGATCCGGCTTGGCCTGAGCTATGACTACGAAGTGTCGCCCGAGCGGCGTTTGTGCGACTTCAATATGGAGGCGCAGGCCGAAATTCTGGCCGACTACTTCGCCATGGCCTGCCTGCACAAACAGGAGGCCGGCCTTTATCGCGACATGCTGCGCGATTTCCTGCGCGATCCCTCATCCCGCGACAACCTGCCGCGTATATTTTTTGCTAACAGTGTGCTATCGTAGTTGCTTTAAAGCACACGTTACCAGCCATGACCAATCCATACCAGGCACCAGTTGCCAACCTCGATCTCCCTGTGCAAGACGGCAGCAATGCAGACCCGCAGGTTGGCGGCTTCTGGCTGCGCGTTGCTGCCAAGCTTCTGGACTTCGTCATCATGCTGCCCTTGGTTGGGCTGACGTATTGGCTCAGCACCATTTCTCGCAGTTTCTACCTGTCCTGGATCGTTCCCGGCATCGTTACCGGCCTTCTCTACTCGGTCTACCTGGTGCGTCGCTATGGCGGCACGCCAGGCAAGCTCGTGATGAAGTTGCGCGTCCAGATGAAAGATGGTGCGCCAGTCTCGCTTACGGCAGCGTTGATTCGGGAAGCACCGGTGATGCTTCTGGGTGCCGTGATCAATCTGGGCCTTGGCCTCTCGGCCCTGTCGATGGATGACGCCACCTACCTGAACTACGGCTTCCTGGCGCGCAGCGAAGCCTTGATGGCATCGGGCCCTGGCTGGCTGACGGCGGTCAATTGGAGCATGCAGGGATGGACCTGGCTTGGTGCAATCGTCATGCTGCTGAATTCGCGCCGCCGCGCCGTGCATGACTTCCTGGCCGGCACCGTCGTCGTGAAACTGGAGCGAAAGAGCTGATGAGCGATTGGATTGCCGCCGCCGGCCCCCGGGGCTGTTGATTTGCCAATGATGTGATATCTTTATTGCCCCGTAGATTCCACATCACTCTCAATGCAGAACACTGCGCTGATCATCGTCGACATGCAGGTCGGCATGAGCTGGCCGGCGCCAGGCGAGCGTAACAACCATCAGGCGGAGCAGGTCATCGCCGGCCTGCTCGGGCGGTGGCGCGAGCACGGCGCCCCGGTAGTCCATATCCGCCATATGTCGCGCACTCCGGGATCGCCATTCTGGCCGGGCCAGCGAGGAGCTGAATTCCAGCCGGCGCTGGCCCCGGTTGCGGGCGAACACATCGTGGAAAAGAATGTGCCGGACGCCTTTATCAATACCGGGCTGGAACGCTGGCTGCATGCGCGCGGCATTTCGTCCGTGCTGGTGCTTGGCGTCAGCACCAATAATTCGGTAGAAGCGACAGCGCGTACGGCGGGCAACCTCGGCTTCAAGACGTATGTTGCAGCAGATGGCTGTTATGCCTATGCACAGACCGATTTCGACGGCGTGCGGCGCAGCCCGCAGGAAGTTCATGCAATGGCCTTGTCCAACCTGCACGGGGAATATGCCACCGTCATCCAGGCGCGGGACGCCATTTCACAATTACTATTCAAATAAGCGAGCGGGGAAAACGATGGGGATGGAGATCGAAGCAGCAGGCGACCTGGTGACAGCCAGCCTGGCGGCCAGGGAAGTTGAAGGCGATGCCGGCAAGACCGGCGAGCACGCCCACGGCGCAGCATGCGCCAACTGCGGCACGCCAGTCACCGCCAATTATTGCGGCAACTGCGGCCAGAAGGGCCACCTGCACAAATCCGTGCTGCATTTGGGCGAGGAGTTGATCCATGGCCTGCTTCACTTCGATACCAAGGGTTGGCGCACCTTGCCCTTGCTGGTTGCCCGCCCGGGCCAGCTGACGCGCCGCTACATCGACGGCCAGCGGACGCGCTTTGTATCGCCGCTGGCGCTGTTCCTGTTCATGATGTTCTTCATGTTCTTCGTCTTCTCGCTGACGATGGGCACCAGCTCCGGTCCGAGTACGGGCAAGGTCGTCGAAGGCAAGAATGGCAAGGCCGCATTCGAGCAGAAGATGAATGAAAAGATCTCCGACCAGAAACAGCTGATCGCCGAAGCAGAGGAAGAACTCAAGGAAGCTGAGCCAGGCACGGCGGAGGTGCCGAAGGCCCAACACCGGCTTGATGAAGCGAAGAAAACGCTCGACGGCCTGAATAGCGCCCTGGCAGCCGGCAAAGTTGCCATGACCGGCACCGCCAAGTTTACTGAAACGATCAAGCCCGCTGCCAGGGATACCGGCAAGGAGGCTGCGAGCGACGAGGGTAAGGAAAGCGCGGATACGAAAGAGCCGGGCATCATTCAGGAAATAGTTCAGGACGTTACCAAAGGGATGACCGACGCGGATGCGGCTGGCGGCAAGGACGCCAGGCATTCGAGCTCCGGCTGGATCGGCAAGGGCATCCGGCACGCTGTCGATAATCCTGAACTGGCCCAGTACAAGCTGAAGAACGCGGCCTACAAATACTCCTTCCTGCTGGTGCCGATCTCGCTACCATTCCTTTGGCTGATGTTCTTCTGGCGCCGTGGCGTCACGATGTATGACCACGCCGTGTTCTCGCTGTATTCGCTGTCGTTCATGTCGCTGCTGTTCACCCTTGTCGCGACCCTGAGCTACTTTGAATTCGGCGGCCTGGCAGGCTGCCTGTTCGCCTTCATCCCGCCGGTGCACATGTTCCTGCAATTGCGTGGCGCCTACGGCCTGTCGCGCTACGGCGCCTTGTGGCGCACCTGCTTCCTGCTGTTCATGACAGTCATTGTGCTGACCATGTACGCCCTGGTCGTGTTGGCGCTGTCTGCAACGTGAGCCTGTTTACGACACTCCAGCGCGACGATCCGGTACTTCAGGCCAGCGCTTGCACCAGCCTTGAAGAATTGAAGGCTTTGCTGGCCCAGCGATCGGGGTATGCGCGCGAAGCTGCGATTGACAGGGTGATGGCTTTAGGCGGTGACGGTGCGATACCGGCCATCATGCCCCGTTTGAACGATTTCGTGCCGGAGGTACGCGCCGCTGCACGCCGGGCTATACAGGCCTTACTGCCATCCGCCGGACACGAAGACTTGCTGGCGGTCGTCGGATTCACATGGCGGTTACGCCATTTCTCAAGGCTGAATCATTCTGCCTGGATTTCCAGCGCGCAGGCCGAACTTGCCCGCCGGCTCACGTTCGATCAATTGCGTGAAGCCTTATGCTCGCGCCATCCCATGGTCGCTCGCGGCAGTTTCTTCATGCTCCTGGAGCGTGAACTCATCCCGCGCGTTGAACTGTTGACCCTTGCTGTCGAATCGGGCAAGGACATCGTCATGTCGCGCCAGGCTGCCGTGTTGGCCCTGTCGCTTCTAGAAGAAGACCGGATTGCCGTCTTGCGGGGCGGCATGAAATCCCATTTCGGCGTGGTCCGCACCCATGCCTTGCGCGGCCTGCTGGGGTGTGCTCCCGACGCGGCGGAAATTGCCCGCGGCGCTTTGCTGGACCCGCAAGGGTCGGCAAGGTCTCTCGCCCAGTACTATTTGCGCAGCAATGGAGTGGATCTCGCGCCTTATTATCGTGAGCTCCTGCAGGACAGGCACGCCAGGACCAATCAGGCCTGCATGGCCCTTGCCGCACTGGGAAGCATGGGAGGGGCGGGGGATATCGCCTTGTTGCGGGAGATGAGCGAGTCGCCGTTCCCATCGATACGCGGCGCTGCATTTCTCGCGTGGCTGAAATTGGCCCCCTCTGACAAGGATGCAATCGCGCTTGCGGCGCTTTCTGACGAGGGGCGCGCGAATCGCAGGCTGGCGGCGCAGATGGCGACACGGCAAGGCGCGTACGTTCCCTTTGAACGAGTAAAGGAAGTCTTGCGCGACAAGGCGGATCTATCAATCTTGCTGGCTTTTGCGCGCCTGAGGAAGTGGGATTGGCTGGAGACGATTGCGCTTGAGGCGGCGCAAGCCGAGCGAGGAAGCATGGCGTGGGACGCGCTGCATATTAATATGGTGCGTTGGCTGGCGCATGCCGGCCATTCTTACGAGCGCCCGGACGAGCGGCAGCGAGATCGCCTGCTCGCCCCCGGAATGGTGCAAGCGCTGGAACGGCTGTTTGACGGAAGCAGGGACGTCTTGCACTACGAGCTGGATTTAATCGCGAAATGTTGAATGAGCAGCAGAAGAACTTGATTGCCGGCGATGCCGCCGGCGCTGAAGCAGCTGGGTTCCTGCTGCCCGGCCAGCAGGCGCTGGTCCACCGGCAGGGCTGGCTGAAGATGCTAGCGCCGCGCGCCGCGGGTGGGGCGGAGATGCCCTTGCCGCAAGTGGTCCGACTGGAAGAGGCGATTGCGGAAGCGGATGGCAGCATGGGGTGGGTGGTCACCCTGTGCGCCGGCGCCGGCTGGTTTGCCGGCTTCCTGCCGCCCGAAACGGCGCGCGAAATCATCTCGACCCCGGATGTTTGCCTCGCAGGCAGCGGCGCACCGACCGGTTTCGCCGACAAGGAAGGCGAAGGTTATCGCATTGCCGGGCGCTGGGACATCGCCAGCGGAGCACCAATGGCGACGCATTTCACGCTCAATGCAGTGTTGCGCGAGAACGGCCAGGCTCTGGCCGGGGAAGATGGTGCGCCGCGGATACGCGCTTTTATCGTGCCTGCCGCGCAAGTGGTGGTTGAGCCGACCTGGCGCAGCTTTGGCATGAAGGGCACTGCGTCGCACAGCTACCGCGTCGAAGGGGCCTGGGTGCCGGCAAGCTCCGGCTTCACGATTGATCCCGCTCATGCAACGGCGCCAGGTACCCTGTATCGCTTCCCCTTCATGTTGCTGGCGTGGGTGACTTTGGCGGCCAACCTGTCCGGCTTGGCGCGCCACTTCCTGCAGCTGGCACAGGAGACCGTTGCTGCGCGCCGCCAGCCGTCGGCCAGTGCGCAGGACGCGGTGGCGCAAGCTGCCGTGGCGCTGGAAGGCGCCCGTGAACGCATGTACGCCCTGCTTGACCAGGCCTGGGCGCAGGCAGAGGGCGAGATAGGCAGCATTGCCGGGGAGCTTGACGCCCAGCTGCGCGAGGCATCGATGGCGCTGGTGCTTTCTGCGCGCCGGTCGGTGGGCGATACTTATCCTTATTGCGGCTTGCGTGCCGCGCAAGAAGACTCCGACATCAACCGCGTCTGGCGCGATTTTCATACCGCCAGCCAGCATGCCTTGTTCACACCATGATCGAGTTCCTGTTTGAGCTGATTGGCGAGATCATCGTCCAGTTCATCGCCGAAGCGGCAGCGGAGGCAGGCATGCATTCGCTGTCCGATGCGCGCAGCTACAAGGCCAACCCGTGGCTGGCAGGCGTTGGCTATGCCTTGTTCGGCGCCATTGCCGGCGGAATAACGCTTTGGCTGCTGCCGGATCACCTGGTACGCAACGAAGTCCTGCGCAAGGTTAACTTGCTGGTCACCCCGCTGGCTGCCGGCGGCTTGATGTGCCTGATGGGGGCCTGGCGCGTGCGCCGCGGCGACACCCTGCTGCGCATCGACCGCTTCGCATATGGCTATGTCTTTGCGCTGTCCCTGGCGCTGGTTCGTTTTGTTTTTGCACGGTAGGAGGGCATCATGGCCTGGCTGATCTTCAAATACCTGGTCACGGCAGGCGTCGTGGTTGCGGTGTCGGAGTTTGCAAAACGCAGCGACCGCCTGGGCGGCTTGATCGCTGCGCTGCCGATGGTGACCGTGCTGGCGCTGGTCTGGCTGTACGTTGAACGGCAACCGCAGGAAAAGATCGCCAACCACGCCTGGTACACCTTCTGGTATGTGGTGCCAACGCTGCCGATGTTCCTGGTCTTCCCGTGGCTGCTGCCGCGCCTGGGGTTCTGGCCGACGCTGGGCGCGAGCGTGCTGCTGACGATTGCCTGCTTTGCCCTGTTTGCCGCGTGCGTGCGGCGCTTCGGCATCGAACTGCTCTGATCAGGCCGATGCGCTCATAACGAGTGCACCCGGTTGCGGCCGCATGCCTTGGCCTGGTAGAGGGCGCGGTCGGCTGCGTTGATCAGGTCATACACTTCGCCGGCATTGCTGCTGTCGCTGCTGGCAACGCCGATGCTGATGGTGACGATGCGTTCATCCGTGCGCGAGGCCTGGTGCGGAATGCGCAAGTCGCGCACTTTGCGGCACATGGCGTTGGCCATCATCACCGCTGCATCGGCGGGCGTGTCGGGCAGGATTACCGCGAATTCTTCACCGCCGTAGCGCGCGAACAGGTCGGCCGGGCGCTGCTGCATGGTCGATAGCGCGGAAGCCACAGCTTCCAGGCAGGCATCGCCTTGCTGGTGACCGTAATGGTCGTTATAGGCTTTGAAATAGTCGATGTCGAGCATCATCAGCGACAGCGGCGTGCCCATGCGCCGCGCGCGCCGGGTTTCGCGGTCGATCGCCATGTCGAAGTGGCGGCGGTTGGCGACGCCGGTCAGGTCGTCCAGCAAGGTTTGCGAGCGCAAGGCTACGGCCTGTTCGCGCAGCAGGTTCTCGCGCTGTACCGCGGCTGTCACGTCACTGACCTGGATCAGGCAATAGCGTTCGTTGTTGCCCAGGTTGAGCGGCGTGACCGTGATCTGCTGCTGCATGCGCTCGCCTTTTTCGGCGGCGGACTTGTTGGCGTAGAGCGGCAATGGCCAGCGATTCAGGGTTTGCGACAGCAGGGAAGGCAGGTTGTTGCGCAGCGCCTGGCCGATGGCCGCCTCCAGCCGCTTGCCGCGCTGCTCGGGGAACAGGTCGAAGAAGCTGCGTTCCAGCGTTTCGGGGCCCAATACGCCGGAGTGCTGGTCCATCCAGCGGTTCCACAACACTACGCGTTCGCTGGCGTCGAGGACCAGGGTACCCACGTCGATGCAATCGATAACGCCCTGCAGGAGCGGCAGGGACTCGATCGAAGATTTCATGGCTGCGCTCCGCCGATGGACCGGTCGAGGAAGTTTGCCACATGCTGCTTCAGGTCGTGCAGCGCCGTCATGTCCATGATGAAGGCGACGTCCCCGGCAATCTGCTGGCGCTCGATGACAAATTCGATATGCAGCATCAGCACCGCGGTTTCGCCGCTGCCGGCCAGCGCCAGGATCTCTTCGCCGTAGCCGAGGTGGTAATCCGGCAGCGAGCCATGCAGCTCGTGGCCGAGCAGGTTGGCCAGCGACCCGACGCAGCTGTTCAGCAGGATATTGCCGATCTCGCTCATCGCCTCCTGTTCCATGGCCGACAGTTCAGCCAGCGGCATCGCTTCGCCCACCATCAGGCGCACGATTTCCTGGCTCTTCTCTTCCGGGAACATCAGGATCGCTTCGGTGTCGAAGGCGCCGCTGTAGTGCTGGCTGATGCCGCACAGGCGGCCGTTGCCGGTGCTGCGGCTGGCCAGCAATTTGGCGGCGGAGGCACGGGTGAGGAAGCTGATGGCAGGCACCGACATGGTGACCGTTTCGTTGACGATCTCGCTCATGGCGGCAGCAGCCTGGCCGACGCCAATATTGAACAGCTCGACGAGGGCGTCGTGCTCCAGTTCGGTGAGCCGGACCATGGTCAGGCTTCCAGCGGCGCAATCAGCTGCGCAATGCGCTCGGCGGTAATCGGTTTTTCCATGAAACCCACGCCGATTTCTTCCGCCCGCTGGCGGGTTGCGGCCTGGACATTGGCAGTCAGCAAGGAAATGTGGGCATTGGGCAGCATGGCACGCAGCGCGGCGGCGGCATCAACGCCATTCATGCCCGGCATGTTCACGTCCAGCAAGACCAGGTCGGGCTGCAATCCCTGGGCCTTGGCGATCGCTTCGTCGCCGTTGGCGGCTTCTTCCACCACCCAGTCGGCATGGCGCACCTGGATGTGCTGGCGCGTCAGCATGCGCGACACGCGGCTGTCATCCACGATTAATACGGTACTTGGCTTCATGTCGTTTTTCCCGGCTTAGTTGGCAGTTCGGATAAAATAGGCAACCTTTATTGAATCCATTGTAACTATGACGCAAGACAAATTGAAACAGGCTGTTGCTATTTCGGCGATCGAGTATGTGATCGACGGCGAAATCATCGGCGTTGGCACCGGTTCCACTGCGAATTTCTTCATTGATGAACTGGGCAAGATCAAGCACCGCATCAAGGGGGCTGTTGCCTCGTCGGAAGCGACTGCAGCGCGCCTGGCCGGTCACGGCATTCCTGTCTACGATCTTAACGAGGTTTCGGAAATCGCGGTGTACATTGACGGCGCCGACGAGATCAATGCGGCAGGCCACATGATCAAAGGCGGCGGCGCGGCATTGACCCGCGAAAAGATCGTGGCCTCGGTATCGAAGCAATTCGTCTGCATCGCCGATGGTTCCAAACTGGTAGAAACGCTGGGCAAGTTCCCGCTGCCGGTGGAAGTGCTGCCGATGGCCCGTAACGCGGTGATGCGCCAGCTGGCGGCCCTGGGCGGCCAGCCGAAGGTGCGTACCAAGGCCGGTTCCGACGAGATCTTCGTGACCGACAATGGCGGCAATATCATCGACGTAGCAGGCATGTCGATTACCGATCCGGTCGCGCTGGAAACCCGTATCAACCAGATCGTCGGCGTGGTCGCCGTTGGCCTGTTCGCTGCCCGTGGCGCCAATGTGTGCCTGCTGGGTACTCCCGACGGCGTGCGCACCGTCAAATACTGATTCTTCCCTTAGAAAGAACCCATGAAACGACTGTTCCTGCTATTGCTTGCTGCTGGTGTACTGAGTGCTTGTGCAACCAAAAAACAGGTGGCCCAGGCGCCTGTGAAGCGTAAATCTGTGCTGGAGGCGGAAGCTATTGCCAAGCGATCGATGATCGATGGCGTGCCGGTGGAAAAGGTGGAATTCCGCCCAGGTATTTCCTCGGCAACGGTGGAGCGCCTGGCGAATGCGGAAGAATGCCGCGGCGGTCGCGGGGCAGGGCTGGTGACTGAGCGTGGCCCGGTGGAGATTTACCGGATGTCTTGCGCCAACGGCAAGGTATTCATGGCGCGCTGCGAACTGCGCCAGTGCAAGCCGATGAATGGGGATGTGGCAAGCCGCTAAATTAAATGGGGGCGTACCCCATTTAATTAGCAACTGAATAAATGGGGTATGTCCCCATTTAATGTCAGGCCGAAGGCGGCACGTAGCCGGCTGCCTGGTCGGCGCCTTCGCCGAAGAAATGTTTCTCCATTTGCGCTGCCAGGTATTTGCGCGCGCGCACGTCCGCCAGGTTCAGGCGGTTTTCGTTGACCAGCATGGTCTGGTGCTTGATCCAGGCAGCCCAGGCTTCCTTGGAGACGGATTCATAAATGCGCTTGCCCAGCTCGCCCGGATAAGGCGGGAAGTCCAGGCCTTCGGCTTCCTTGTTCAGTTTGATGCAGTGGACGGTACGTGCCATCTTCGGTGCTCCTAAAAAAATCGATTATAAGGTCTTGATCAAGACTTGCGACTTGCGCTGCCAGTTGTAGAGGCGCTGGCGGTCTTTCGGCAGCGCGTCGACAGTGGCGGGAGCAAAGCCGCGCTTGATGAACCAGTGCGCGGTGCGGGTGGTCAGCACGAACAGCTTGCTGATGCCCTGCGCCCGGGCGCGGTTTTCCATGTGTTTGAGAATACGCTCGCCGTCGCCCTGGGCTTGCACGTCAGGGTTGACAGTCAGGCATGCCATTTCGGCCATTTTTTCTTCCGGGAAGACGTACAGCGCTGCGCAGCCGAAGATCACGCCGTCGTGCTCGATGACCGAGAACATCTCGATCTCGCGTTCGATCAGTTCGCGGCCGCGCTTGACCAGGGTGCCGTCGGCTTCCAGCGGTTCGATCAGCTTGATGATGCCGCCCACGTCTTCAATGGTGGCCGGGCGCAGCGACTCCAAGTTCTCGTGCGAGATCATGGTGCCCACGCCATCGTGGGTGAACAGCTCGAGCAGGGCCGAGCCGTCCATCGCGAACGGCACGATGTGGGCACGCTCGACGCCGTTGTTGCAGGCCTTGACGCAGTGCTTCAGGTAGTAGGCGGTGGCGTCGGGCAGGAAGCCTGCCTGCAGCACGGCTTCGGCCTGGTGCGAGGACAGCTCGCGGATTTCGGTGCCGCCGGCGTCGGTCATCATCTCGGTTTCGGTGATGAAGACCAGCTTGTCGGCGTGCAGGGCGATGGCGGCGGTGCAGGCCACGTCTTCCATCGTCAGGTTGAAGGTTTCGCCGGTCGGGGAGAAGCCCAGTGGGGACAGCAGCACCACGCCGTCCGAGCCCATGATGGAGTGGATCGTTTCCGCGTCCACCTTGCGGGTCAGGCCGGTCAGCTCGAAGTCGACGCCGTCGATCACGCCCAGCGGGCGTGCGGTGATGAAGTTGCCGGAAATGATACGGATCGCGGCATGCGACATCGGCGTATTCGGCAAGCCCTGGCTGAAAGCGGCCTCGATGTCGAGGCGCAGTTCGCCGGCTGCTTCCTTGGCGCATTCCATGGCGGCCGTGTCGGTGATGCGCACGCCGTTGTGGAAGCGGCCTTCCACGTTTCGCAGGGCGAGCTGCTCGGCGACCTGGGGGCGCGAGCCGTAAACCACGGTGACGTTGATGTCCAGCGCGTGCAGCAGGGACAGGTCGTGGGCCAGCACCGGGAGGGCGCCAGCAGCAACCAGTTCACCAGGGAAAGCGACCACGAAGGTCTTGCCGCGGAAGGCATGGACGTAGGGGGCGACGGAGCGCAGCCAGGAGACGAATTGGATAGGGTTTTCCATTATTCGCGCATTATAATGCGCTGCGCGGTTTTCGCGCCCAATCTATGTAAAAAACGATGTCTGAAGCAAGCAAGAAGAATCCTCTCCAGCAACCAGCAGGCCAGCGGCCGCAAGGCGAACAACGCCGCCCGGCAAGCCAGCCTGGCCAACAGGCGCGCCGCGCGCCCGCGCAGCCGCCCGCTGGCGCTACCCAGCGCCGCGAAGGCCGCCAGGAAGGCGCACGCCCGGCGCAGGCCGAAGGACGCCGCGAGGCGCCACGTCCGCAGCAGCGTGGAGAGGGCGCGGAGGAGCGCCGTGGCGAACGCCGCGAGCGCGAAACTCCTGAACAGCGCGCGGCCCGCGAGGCCGCGGCAGCGTTCCGCAATCCGCTGCCGCCGATCACCTTCCCCGAAGACTTGCCGGTTTCTGGCCGCCGCGCGGAAATCGCGGAAGCCCTGACCAAGCATCAGGTGGTCATCGTCTCCGGCGAAACCGGCTCCGGTAAAACCACCCAGCTGCCGAAGATCTGCCTGGAATTGGGGCGGGGCCAGAAAGGCCTGATCGGCCACACGCAGCCGCGCCGCATCGCCGCCTCGTCCACCGCGAAACGCATTGCCGTCGAACTGGGCTCCCCGCTGGGCGAGCACGTCGGCTACAAGGTGCGCTTCAACGATACCCTGAGCAAGGGCGCCTCGGTCAAGCTGATGACCGACGGTATCCTGCTGGCCGAAACCCAGACCGACCCGCTGCTGAAGGCTTACGACACGATCATCATCGACGAAGCCCACGAACGCAGCCTGAACATCGACTTCCTGCTTGGCTACCTGAAGCAGATCCTGCCGCGCCGCCCGGACCTGAAGGTGATCATCACCTCGGCAACCATCGACGCTGAACGCTTCGCCCGCCACTTCACGCAGGAGGGCAAGCCGCCGGTGCCGGTGATCGAGGTCTCCGGCCGCCTGTACGCCGTGGAAGTGCGCTACCGCCCCGTGGAGCGCGACCAGGTCGCGGCGCCCGGCGCGCAGCAAGGCGCCGACGCCAAGGGCGCACGCACTGCCGCCGCGCGCGACAAGCGCGACCTGATGGAAGCCATTGTCGACGGCGTCGATGAAGTCTGCCGCATCGGCAGCGGCGACGTGCTGGTGTTCCTGCCCGGCGAACGCGAAATCCGCGACGCCGCCGAAGCACTGCGCAAGCACCACCCGCCGCACGTGGAAATCCTGCCGCTGTTTGCCCGCCTGTCGGTGGAAGAGCAGGACCGCGTGTTCCGCACCACCAACGCGCGCCGCATCGTGCTGGCGACCAACGTGGCTGAAACCTCGCTGACCGTGCCGGGCATCCGCTACGTGGTGGACGCCGGCCTGGCGCGCGTGAAGCGCTACAGCTACCGCAACAAGGTCGAGCAACTGCAGATCGAGCCGGTGGCGCAGTCGGCGGCCAACCAGCGGGCCGGCCGCTGCGGCCGCGTGGCCGATGGCGTCTGTATCCGCCTGTACGACGAGCAGGACTTCCTGCAGCGCCCAAAGTTCACCGACCCGGAAATCCTGCGCTCCTCGCTGGCCTCCGTCATCCTGCGCATGAAGTCCCTGCACCTGACGGACGTCGAGAGCTTCCCCTTCATCGAGCCGCCGCTGGGCCGCGCGATTGCAGACGGCTACCAACTGCTGCAGGAACTGGGCGCAGTCGACGACGACAACGCCCTGACCCCGCTGGGCCGCAAGCTGGCCAAGCTGCCGCTCGACCCGCGCGTGGGCCGCATGATCCTGGCCGCTCAGGAGTACCACTGCCTGACCGAAGTGCTGATCGTCGCTTCCGCCTTGTCGGTACAGGACCCGCGCGACCGTCCGGTCGAGCACCAGCAGGCTGCCGACGAAGCGCACAAGAAGTTCGCCGACGAAAAGTCGGAGTTCCTCAGCTACCTGAAAATCTGGAAGTGGTTCGAGAACGCCATCGAGCACAAGAAGTCCAATCGCCAGTTGATGGATTCGTGCCGCGCCACCTTCCTGAACCAGCTGCGCCTGCGCGAGTGGCGCGACGTACACTCGCAACTGCTCACCATCGTGAAAGAGCAGGGCTGGCGCACCAACGAGCTGCCGGCCACCTACGACCAGCTGCATATGGCGCTGCTGACCGGCCTGCTGGGCAATATCGGCTTCAAGGGCGAGGATGAACAGGGCGGCGCCTACCTTGGCGCGCGCGGCATCAGGTTCCACGTCTGGCCGGGTTCGCACCTGTCGAAGAAGCCGGGCAAGTGGATTGTCTCCGCCGAACTGGTGGAAACCACGCGCCTGTACGCGCGCTGCGTGGCGCGCATCGAGCCGGAATGGATCGAGAAGATCGGCGGCCACCTGCTGAAGAAGTCCTGGGGTGAGCCGCGCTGGGAGAAGCGTCCCGCGCAGGTCACCGCATCTGAACGGGCCACCCTGTACGGCCTGGTGGTCTACAGCCAGCGCCGTATCAACTACGGGCAGAAGAATCCGGTGGAAGCGCGCGAGATCTTCATCCGTGATGCGCTGGTCGGTGGCGATTACGACACCCGTGCACCGTTCTTCGCACACAATCACAAGCTGGTGCGCGAAATCGAAAACCTCGAACACAAGTCGCGCCGCCAGGACGTGCTGGTGGATGACCAGTTGATTGAGGCGTTCTACGACGAGCAGATTCCCGTCGACGTGGTGAACGGCGCCGGTTTTGAGAAATGGTACAAGGATGCTTCCGTCGACAATCCGAAGCTGCTGTACCTGATCCGCGACGACTTGATGCGCCATGAAGCGGCCGGCATCACGACCGACCTGTTCCCGAAAAAGATGATGGCGGCCGGGCTGGAGATGCAGCTTTCCTACCATTTCGAGCCGGGCACGCCGCGCGACGGCGTCACGCTCACGGTGCCGCTGTATGCCCTGAACCAGCTTTCGCGCGAGCGCTGTGAATGGCTGGTGCCGGGCATGCTGAAGGAGAAGGTGCACCTGCTGCTCAAGACCCTGCCGCAAAAGCAGCGCCGCCACATGGTGCCGCTGCCGGACTACGCAGCGAAATTCTGCGAACGCACAGAGTTCGCGCGCGGCGACCTGATTGACGCGATCATTGCCGACATCCGCAAGCAGATCACGATCAGTGTGCTGACTTCCGACTTCAAGCCGGAACAACTGCCGGCGCATCACTTCATGAATTTCAAGGTGGTGGATGAGCATGGCCGCCAGCTCGACATGGGACGCAACCTGGCCACGCTGCAGGCGGAATACGGCTTGCAGGCGCGCCAGAGCTTCCAGCGCATGGCGGAAGGCGGCAACACGCCTGCCTCCGCCGCGCAACTCGCACAACTTGCGGGCGGCGGCATCGGCAGCGGCGGCAGCGCCAAGCCAAAGCACGGCGGCATCGCAGCCGATGCTGCGCGCGGCGCAAGCCCGGCCAAGGCCCCTGCAAGTGTGCCATCTGCTGCCGCGCCAAGCCCGGCTTCGCAGCACACCAATATCACCACCTGGAGCTTTGGCGAGTTGCCGGAGCTGCTGGAAATCACGCAAGGAAAGCTAAGCCTGATCGGCTTCCCTGCGCTGGTTGACAAAGGCACGCACTGCGACCTGGAAGTGTTCGACGACCCGAACGTCGCCGCGCGCACTCACCGCATCGGGCTGCGCCGCCTGTTCATGCTGCAGATGCGCGACCAGATCAAGTTCGTCGAGAAATCGATCCCCAACCTGCAGCAGATGGGCATGCAGTTCATGTCCATGGGCACGCAGGAAGAGCTGCGCGACCAGATCATCGCCAAGGCCATCGACATCGCCTGCCTGCAGGACCCGCTGCCGGTAGACGAAGCGAGCTTCATCAAGCGCAAGGACGAGGGCAAGTCGCGCATCGTATTGCTGGTGAACGAGATCGCCCGTCTTGTGTCGCAAGTGCTGACCGAATACCACGGACTGCCCAAGCGCCTGCAAGGCATCAACCAGCAGGTGGCGCAGGACATGCAGCAGCAACTGCAAGGCCTGGTGCACAAGCGCTTCCTGATCGAGAACGAGTTCTCGCAGCTGTCGCACTTCCCGCGCTACCTGAAGGCGATGAACGTGCGCCTGGAAAAGCTGCGCGCCGATGCGGCGCGCGACGCCAAGGCCATGGCCGAGTGGAACCAGGCCGCGGCGCCTTACCAGCGCCTGATGCGCGACAAGTCGGCCGGCAAGAACACCGACCCGAAACTGGTCGAGTACCGCTGGATGCTGGAAGAGTTGCGCGTATCGCTGTTCGCTCAGGAGCTGCGGACACCCATGCCGGTGTCCGTCAAGCGACTGATGAAGGTGTGGGAGTCGATGCAGCGCTGAAGCGCTTGCGATACTCGCCCGGGCTGGTGCCAAGGCGGCGCAGGAATACGCGCCGCAGGTTCTGTTCGCTACCGTGTCCGGTAGCGGCGGCGATTGCCTTGACCGGCTGCGTTGTGTCTTCCAGCGCGCGCCGCGCCGCCTCCAGCCGCATGGATTCCACCATGGCGGCCGGCGTGGAGCCGGTCTGCGCCACATAAGCGCGCGCAAAGGTGCGCGCGCTCATTGCTGCCTGTTCCGCCAGGCGTTCGACCGAAAGGTCTGCGTGAAGGTTGGCGCCCATCCAGGCATGCAGTTCCGCAAACCGGCCGTCTTCCCGCGCTTGCGCTGAGAGGGGGGCGCTGAATTGAGACTGGCCGCCGGCGCGCTTCATGAACACCACCATTTGCCTGGCCGTCTCGATGGCAACGCGGTGGCCGTAGTCTTCTTCGATCAATGCCAGCGCCAGGTCGATGCCGGCGCTGACGCCTGCCGAGGACCATATCTGGCCGTCGCGGATGTAGATCTTGTCCTCGTCCACCTGTACCAGGGGATGCTGGCGCCGCAGGCGTCCGACCCACTCCCAATGCGTTGCCACGCGACGCCCGTCCAGCAAGCCGGTAGCGGCCAGCATGAATGCGCCGGTGCAGACCGATGCCAGGCGCCGCACGGACGGAGCGCGCTGGCGTATCCAGTTCACCAGTACCGGCGGGGCAAAGTAGGTGTCCCCAGGGCAGCCGCCTGCCACCAGCAAGGTGTCGATATCGGTTGTTTCAAGCGAGGAAATGGGGACCGTGCTGCAGGCCAGCCCGGCGCTGCTGGTGACCAGGCCGCCGTCGGCGGAGGCGACGATGAGTTCATACAAGGGCGGTCCGCCGGCCGAGTGGCGGCGGGCGGCGCTGGCGAAAGCCTGCAGCGGACCGGTAAGGTCCAGCAGGTTCATGCCTTCATATGCGAGCAGGACGACGTGGCGGGAACGAGGAGGCGGCATGCCGCCAGTTTACCTCACCGGATAGCCGGGGTATTCGAATTCCAGCGCAACACGCCGGGCGGTGCGCGATCCAAACGAGTCAGCGATGTTTGCCAGTACGCGGTCGAGCGAGCTGTCCGCAGCCGGCAGCATGACAGCCGGCGCGTCGGCGGCGCCAACAACGCGGTCAGGCAATATTTTCAAGCCGTGACGGCTGGCCACGGCCGCGTCGCTGGCACCGACCGCCAGCACGCGGCTGCGATGGGGGCGGGTGTAGGCGTCGCTGGTATAGGCGAGGGCGATCTCGTCGAAGCCTTCAGCCAGTGGCAATCCGGTGTCGTTCACGCCATGCAGCCACTGGTCGGTGTAGTGCGTGAGCCAGACGGACAGGTTGTGGCCGAACCTGGGGGCATAGACGCCGCTGTCATGGCGGCTGCTCCAGTCGCCGACGCCGAGGCCTGCGGCGACGGCTGCGGCTTTTTCGCGGCCGGCAATGGCTTCCACCAGGGCCAACGAAAGCGGCTGGGCGGCGCTGATGCCGACACTGGAGATCACCTTGCCATCGGCCACGTAGCGCACGTTCTGCAACCATTCGGTGCCAGGGTATTTCTCGAGACGATATTCGTAGGTGGCCCAATGTGCGGTGCCGCGCCGGCCGTTCAGCAAGCCGCTGTTGGCAACCACCAGCGCGCCATCGCAGATGCTGGCTACGGTGGCACCCTTGTCCGCCTGGGCCTGCAGCCAGGCCAGCATCGGCGCTAACTGTGCTCGCCGCATGGCAGGTACGATCACGTAGTCGGCACCTTCCGGATAGCGCTGATCGAAGGCGCTGGTATCGAGGTCGGCCTGCACGCGCAGGCCGGTATTCATGGTGATCAACGGCCCTTCGGCCGCGACGGCGAGTACTTGCGCGACACCGGCGCGTTGCAGTACGCCGTAGGGCAGGAGGAAGTCGGTGATTTCAGTCGATACGCTGTCGCCGAGGATGGCGATCACGGGGCGTTCGTGGCCTGGGCGCGGCTGGTATTCCGGTAACTCGCCGGCGTGGGCGCAGGACAGTACGAACAGGAGAAGGGCAAGCAATAAACGCATGGCAGGCAATCGGCTGTTGGATCAGCAGCCGATTGTCTGCGGAAGGTGATGGATTTGACTGACAGAAAGCAGTCAAATCCTGCCAATCAATAATTACCTTTGCTGCCGCTTTCGCTGCCGGTCGAACCGCCGCTATAGCTGCTGCCGCCGGTCGAGCTTTGCATGGTGCTGGTGCCAGCGCCCATCACGCTGCCGGTCGAGGTGCGCATGCCGGTGGCGGTGGTGCCGTAGAAATTATGGATCTGCGTGCCGAATTCGAGGCTTGCCATGTCTGGCCAGCGGTCCTTGTCGAAGCCCGGCGCGTTCTCCAGCTTTTCCTTGGTGCAGTCAAGCACGAAGCGCTTGTTCACCGTGTCAAGCTGCAATGCCTGCCATGGCACGGCAAACAGCTTGTCGCCCATGCCCAGCACGCCGCCGAAGGACAGCACCGCATAAGCGATCTGGCCGGTCTGCATGTCGAGCATGATTTCCTTGATATCGCCAAGATCCTCTTCCTGGCGGTTATAGACGTCTTCACCCATCAGCGTGTCAGCGCCCATCAGGCGTGGGCCTGGACCATCGTTATCGTCACGGTCGCGATAGATGCCGAATTTGTCGCGGTCTAGATAGCTCATTCTGCCTCTCCTCATTAGTGTGATCGAGTGAGGCCAGAATAGCCCAAGCCGCGTGTGCAAGGCGCGCGCTACGCTAGCGCGGCGTAGTCCTACAAGAAGAACGCGATGGCAGCAATTGCAGTCGGCGCAAGGGCTCCCGCCAGCAAGCCAAGTGCACCGATAGATTCATCACGGAATCCTTTTCGTAGCAATGCAACGCCGGCCGGATTCGGTGCGTTGGCGATCACGGTCAGGCCGCCGCCGGCAACGGCGCCAGCCATCAGCATGTATTGTGCTTGCGGCGTGATGCCGTCGATCAGCGAACCGAGATAGGTGAGGGCGGCATTGTCGGTGATGGCGGTCAGGCCCAGCGCGCCGAAGAAGAGCGCCAGTGGCTGCAGGCTTTCGACAATTGGTTGCAGCCACCATTGCTGCATGCTGCCCAGCACCACCAGGCCGGCGAGGAAGAAGCCGACCAGCAAGGCTTCTTTCAGGATCAGCGGTGACTGGTGCTGCGGATAGGCCACGGTAAATCCGAGGAAGAACAGGAACAGGCCGAGGAACAGGACCGGATGATGCGCCAGCAGCACCACGGCAGCCAGGAAGGCCAGGTGGATGATGCTGGTCGACAGCGGGGCGTGTGCCTGGGCACTCGGTGCAGGCGCTTCACGCGGCACGCGCAAGTGTTCGCGCAACAGCCAGGTGACGGCAGTGGCATTGACCAGCACTGCCAGCGTGGCTTTCCAGCCGAAGTGGGAGGCCATGAAGGCAGAATCCCATTGCCACGTTGTCGCCACCATCAGCACAGGCGGCGCTGCATATGCGGTCAGCGTGCCACCGATCGAGACGTTGACGAACAACACGCCGAGCGCGGCGTACTTCTGCCATTCCGGTACGCCATCGCGGAAGATTTGCGGTGCCAGCATCAAGGCTGCGAGTGTCATTGCGGCCGGTTCGGTGATCAGCGAACCAACCAAAGGTACCAGTGCAAGGCCCATCCAGGCCTGCAGCAGCGGACGGCCGCCGGACAGCGTGTTGACCAGCCGCTGCACGAAGTCCAGCACTGGCCGCGATGCCGCCACCACCATCACCACAAACACGAACAGCGGCTCGGTGTACTGCTGCGTTTCTGCATAAGCGATGGCGTTCTGCGGCCCGGCTACGAAAGCCATCGCCACCAGCAGCACCATGGCCCAGAAGCCGAACACCACTTCCACTTCGCCCAGCAGGTGTAGCAAACCGCCATGGCGCGGGAATTTGTGCGACAAACGTTCAAACGCTTTCGCGCTGAAAGTGTGCAACAAGGCAAAGGCAAACAGGAGGGCGCCGATCAATTGCATGGTGACGGTGAGTTAAGTTGGCAATATTGCCGATTCTATCAGCCGCTAGCTAACCCGCCCATATCTTGCGCAAACCGGTATGCCAAGGAGCGGCGCGCGGATAGGCTGTTTTGATGGCTGATACTTTCGACCCACTATGGAAGAGCGTACTCAGGCGCGACCTCGCGGACTTCGTGGCGTTCTTTTTTCCACAGCTTTCAGATGAAATTGACTGGGGCCAGCCGCGTCGCCTGCGCGATAAAGAACTGAATCAGTTCCGCCGTGATGGTCGGTCACGGACCCTGATTGCTGACTTGCTAGTCAGTGTGTTCCTGCACGATGGGCGTGAGGTATTACTCCACGTCGAAGTGCAGGCGCAGCGCGACTTGAACCTTGCGCGGCGCATCCTGGCTTACAACTACGGCTTGTTTGACGAGTATGGCTTGCCTGTCGCTAGTCTGGTTTTGCTGGCCGATGCTGGCAAGCGTTGGCGCCCCGATGCATTCCATAATTGCGTGCTTGGCACTGAGATGGGCATCAGGTTTGCGGTGGCAAAGTTGTCGAGCTACGCGGAGTTGGTCGATGAATTGCTGCTGGAGCGGAACATCTTTGCCTGGGTTGCTGCAGCTCACCTTCTTGCTCAACGGACGCACGGGATGCCGCAACGGCGCTATGCGGAGAAATGGCGTGTCGTCAGATTGTTGTACGAACGCGGGTGGCGCAGGCGGCGTATCATTAATTTGTTTAAAGTGGTAGACGGATTGATGGCATTGCCGCCTGAACTGCAAGAGCGACTGCGACGCAACATCGTCCGGCTGGAAAGGAGGCGTGACGTGGAATGGATTAGCCCCATGTTTCAGTTGTGCAGGCAAGAAGGGCTACGGGAGGGGCAGCAAAAAGGACGGCAAGAAGGGCGGCGCGAGGGGGCGATTGACTTGCTTGAGCGCCAGTTGCATCGGCGCTTTGGGGCATTGTCGCCAACTGTCCAGAAGCGCCTCGCCAAAGCCAGCCCGGAACAGCTTGCCCAATGGAGCGAGGCCGTGCTGGATGCCCAAACGCTGAAACAGGTTTTCTCTTCGCGCTCGTAGGATTATACTGTATGCATATACAGTATTGTTCGGCATGGCGCTCTTTGACCCCCAACCCCTGCACCCGGCCCTCTGGCTGGCCTCCCAGCTCACCAAGGGAGCCACGTCCTGTGTGGATACCGGCATTCCCGTCCTCTCCCACCAATTGCCCGGGGGCGGCTGGCCGACGGGCGTCCTGACGGAGTTGTTGCTTCAACAACCTGGTGTTGGCGAATTGCGCCTATTGAAATCCACCCTGGCCAGGCTGAACCGTCCGGCGGCCCTGCTGCAGCCCCCGTACGCACCTCAAGCCCTGGGTTTTGAGTTGCCCCCAGAGCAACTGCTGTGGATCCGCAACACCGGCAAGGCCGCCGACAGCCTGTGGGCGGCCGAGCAGATCCTGCGCAGCGGCAGTTGCGGCGCGGTGCTGCTGTGGCAACAGCACATCCGCAACGAATCGCTGCGGCGCCTGCACCTGGCTGCCCAGTGCGGCGAAGCGCTGTTCTTCCTGCTGCGGCCGATTGCCGCCGCCCAGGACTCCTCCCCCGCGCCGTTGCGGCTAGCGCTGCGGCCGGCTCCCGGAGGCATCAATATCGAATTCGTCAAACGCCGGGGACCGCAGCGCGACACGCCACTGTTCCTGCCCTTAACTCCAACCCTGCTGCAACGTCATGCGCCTGTGGATCGGCCTCTACCTGCCCCGGCTACCGCTCGAAGTGTTCTGTCCGAACTGGTCGGATGACCTGTGCAGCGTGGTGCTGGAACAGGAGAGCGTGCTCGCGGTTTCCTACCGCGCCCACCTGATGGGCGTGCGTCCCGGCATGCGCCGCAGCGGCGCCCTGATGCTGGCGCCGGAAGTCCGGATGCACGAACGCGCCCCGCAGCAGGAAGAAGAAGCACTGCACGCAGTCGCCATGGCCATGCTGCAATACACGCCGCAAGTGGCGGAAGGCGAGGGCGCCACCCTGCTGCTGGACGTGGGCGCCAGCCTGCGCCTGTTCGGCGGCATCCGCCGCCTGTGCCGCCTGGTGCGCGGCAGCCTGCAAAAACTCGGCTTCAGCGGTGTGCTGGGCGTGGCGCCCACCGCGCGCGGCGCCTGGCTGCTGGCACGTGCTGGCGGCGGCCGCGCGCTCAAGCTCGATAGCCTGCATCGCCGCCTGCATCGCCTGCCGGTAGGCTTGCTGCCGCCGCTGCAGCGCCACCAGCGCTGGCTGGACGGTATTGGTTGTCTCAGCATCGGCGACCTGGTGCGCCTGCCGCGCCCCGGCCTGCAGCGCCGCTGCGGTATCGAAGTGCTGGACATGCTCGATGCCGCGCAGGGCCTGGCGCCTGAAATGCACGAATGGCTGGCAGCGCCGCCCAGCTTCAAGGCCAAGCTGGAACTGTTCGGCCGCATCGAGAACACCGACCTGCTGCTGGCCGGCGCCTGCCGCCTGCTGCAGCAGCTGACCGGCTGGCTGTGCGCCCACCAGTTCGCCGTCTCGCGCATCCGCCTGTTGCTGGAACATGAACGCGGCCGCGAAGCCTGCCCGCCGACGCCGGTGGAAGTGGTGCTGGCCGAACCCACCTGGCGCGACGAACACATCGTGCGCCTGCTGAAGGAACGCCTGGCCAAGGTGGAACTGCCGGCACCGGCGATCGGGCTGGTGCTGGAAGCGGCCCAGGTCGAGCCGATGGCGCCGCTCAGCGATTCGCTGTTTCCCGATCCCGGCGGCAGTCCGCAGGAGCGTCAGCGCCTGTTCGAAGTGCTGGTGGCTCGCCTCGGTGCGGAAAACGTGCTGCAACCATATCCCAAGGCCGACTACAGGCCCGAAGTGGCCAACCGCTGGGTGCCGCTGCACGAGAAGGTACGCCCGGCCGACGTGGCAGCCCAGATGCCGCCGCGCCCCTTGCCGCGCCCGGCCTTCCTGCTGCCCAAGCCGATCCAGTTGCTGATGCGCGACCATCGCCCGTTCTACTGTTCGCCGCTGCGCATGGTGTCGAGCGCCGAACGCATCGAGGCCGGCTGGTGGAGCGAAACGCAAACTCGCGACTATTTCATCGCCGAGGGCGAGGACAACGCCTACTACTGGGTCTACCGCGAACGCACGCCTGGCACCGAGGAAACGTGCTGGTACCTGCATGGCCTGTTCGCCTGAAGTATCATGGTTGGCGAAAGGGGGACGTATGTACGCACAACGACTCGAATTCCCTGGCGCCGAGGGGCAAATGCTGGCGGCGCGTCTTGACGCTCCGGAAAACGGCGTAGGTGCCTACGCCCTGTTTGCGCATTGCTTCACCTGCGGCAAGGATGTTTTCGCGGCCAGCCGCATTGCGCAGGCGCTGGCTGAACATGGCATTGCCGTGCTGCGCTTCGACTTCACCGGCCTGGGCGCCAGCGAAGGCGATTTTGCCAACACCAATTTCTCCTCCAATGTGGCCGACCTGCAGGCGGCTGCCGACTTTCTCCGGCGTGAATTCCAGGCGCCGCGCATCCTGATCGGGCATAGCCTGGGCGGTGCTGCCACGCTGGCTTTCGCCGGCACCGTGCCGGAGGTGCAAGCCGTGGTCACCATTGCCGCGCCGAGCGACCCGGTGCACGTCACGCATTTGTTCGGCGACCAGGTCGATGCGATCACGGCGCAGGGCGAGGCCATGGTGCAATTGGCCGGGCGGCCGTTCCGCATCAAGCGGCAATTCCTGGAAGACGTGGCGGAGAACAGCTTGCGCAACAAGATCGCCAATATGCGCAAGGCTTTGCTCGTCATGCACGCGCCGGGCGATACGACGGTCGGCATCAACAATGCGCTGGAGATTTTCTCGGCAGCGAAACACCCCAAGAGCTTTATTTCGCTCGATACGGCCGACCACCTGCTGACCGTTCGCGAGGATGCGGCGTATGTGGCGGGCCTGATTGCCGCCTGGAGCGCACGCTACCTCAAGGATTTCCAGGCTTCCACGCCATCGCCTTCCTGACGGCAGGGCGATCGCCGACCTGGGCGAGCCAGCGCTGCACGGCGGGCTTGCCGGACAGGTTCAGTTCCAGGTGGGAGGCGGCGGCTTCCGTCCAGGGATAGCAGGCGATATCGGCAATCGTGTAGTGATCGCCGGCCACGTAGGGGCTGCCGGCCAGGGTGCGATCGAGCACATTCAGCAAGCGCTCCGCCTCGGCGATGAAGTGTTCCTTCGGCAGCGCGATGCCTTCCTTCACAAAGAAGCCCAGTTGGCCCAGCATCGGGCCCAGGCCGCCAACCTGCCAGTGCAGCCACTGCAAGGTGCGGTAGCGTTGCGTTCCCTCGGAAGCGAGAAAGCGATCGTATTTTTCGGCGAGGTAGGTCAGGATCGCGCCGCTTTCGAACAGCGTGAGCGAGCCATCCTTCAACGCGGGAATCTTGTTGTTGGGCGAAATGGCGAGGAATTCGGGGGCGAACTGTTCATGCTCGCGCAGGTTGACCGGCACCACCTCATAAGGCAGGTCAAGTTCTTCCAGCAGTATCAGCGGCTTGCGCCCGTTGGGCGTAGTCCATGTGTAGACGGTGACCATGATGGCCACCACTCTAACGCGGCCAAGGGAAAACGGGCGCACCGCAGTGCGCCCGCACCATGGTGACTTACTGTCGCGGCGCCAGGATGGCTTCCAGTCGGTCAGGCGTGCCTTCAATGCGTTCCAGGCGCGGATACTTCAGGCCCTCGTAGTAGGCCAGCGCCACGGTGCTGTATTGCTGGCCGTGTTTCACCAGCAGTTCGATCGGCTTCTTGCTGGTCTTGGCCTCGGTGATCGCCTTGCGCAGCAGCTCGGCCTTGTAGGCCCGGCCATTGACTGCCAGCAGGGTGGTGCTGCCGGACAGGCCAGCCTTGAAGCCTACGCCGTCCCACTGGATGCTTTCGATCTTGCCTTCGCCGCCGACGTTGAAGCCGAGCGAGTAGGTGAAGTCGGCGGACTTGCTGCGGTCTTCCGCCGCCTTCAGGAACTCGGTCTGCTTTTCCGCGAAGACCAGCTTGTAGCCGGCGCGGGTAATGCCGTCCATCGGCACCGGGCCCAGGTCTTCAATGCGGGTGCGCAGGAAGGTGGCCCAGTCGTGCGGCTGCACGCTGTTGAGCACCTTGACCACGTCCTCGAAAGTGTAGTGCAGCGCGTTCACGCGGCCATCTTCCACGCCGAAGAACCTGGTGGAGAAGTCATCCAGCGAACGCTTGTCGCCAGAGAGTTCGCGGATCTTGGTGTCCACGTCCAGCCAGATCAGCATGCCTTCGGTGTAGTAGTCCTCGCTGCGCTGGTAGTTCGACCATGGGATAGGGCGGCGCGCGTTGATGATCGGATCGTAGGTGGTGTCCTGCACTGAACGCCATTCCCGGCCCTTCTGGATGGTGTAGCGCGCGGCGGTGGAAGCGATGACGTCCTTGATGCTGGCCCCCTTCATCAGGCCAGAACGTGCCGCCAGCACTTCGCCGTAGTAGGTGGTCTGGCCCTCATACACCCACAGCAGGTCGTTTTGCAGCGGCTGGTTGAAGTTCAGCACGTCCTGGCCTTTCGGGCGGCGGAACTTGCCGTTCCAGGAGTGGGTGAATTCATGCGGAAGCAGGCCGCGTTCGGATTCGGTCTTGTTCCACTCGGTGAAGTAATCGGTCGTCAGCGCGTTCTCGCTGGACTGGTGGTGCTCGCGGCCAACGCGGCCGAATTCGTCGCTCAGCGCGAACAGGAAGTCGTAGTGCTTGTAGTGCTGGGAACCGAACACCTTGTAGGCTTGCTTGACCAGGTTGCGGTGCAGTTCGATCTGCTCCGGCTTTGCTTCCAGCGCTTCCGCGTTGTCGGCTACCACGTTCAGGTGCACCGGCGCCTTGGCGCCCGGATCAAGGTCGAAGCGCTTGAAGTAGCGGCCGGCGAACAACGGCGAGTCGACGAAGGTTTCCACGTCGGTGGTCTTGAAGGTCACCACGTCGCCTTTGCGTTCCGCTTCTTCCAGCGCGGAGCCGTATTGCCAGCCCGCCGGCAGCGTCAGCGTGGCCTGGATCGGGATGCGGCGGGTGGCGTAGCCGGCCGGGTACATGGTCAGCGACTGCCACTGGATGCCCAGCATGTCAGGCGTGATCGAAGTGCGGCCCTGCGCACTTTCGGTCGGCGCCAGGTGCTGGTATTCCACGTCGATCGATTTGGCGCCTGCGGGCACGTCGATGTGGAAGGCGTACACGTTCACGTTGTCGCGGCGCCAGGCCAGGATCTTGCCGTTGGCGCTTACCTTGAAGCCGGCGAACTGGTTCAGCGCACCGGTCGGGCCATGCTGGGCCGTCACCCACTGCGGGAACAGCAGCGTCATCTTGCCCGCCTTGGCAGGAATGGTCTGCTGGATGCGGTAGATATTCTGGGCGGTATTCGAGGCATCGACCTTCATTACGATGGTGCCTGGATAAGGCTGGTCGGCCGGGGCAGGGATCGCCTGGCCGGCGTGGGCGCTGAAGGCGGCGCCCAGCAGCAGGGCGAGGGCGGACTTGGCAAACAGTTTCATTTATTTCAATGGGGAAAGTGTGACGGGCGAGTTTAGCACGCAGGGGTGGTCAAATTGTTTCGGAACGTAACGTGAAAAAAAAGGTCTTGAAATCCTTTTTGGGGCTCCTATATCGGATTCAGCGGTTGCCCAGCCGGGGACCGCCGGACCTTATATCGCTTAACCTTGAAAGGATATGAAAATGCGTACTTTTGACCTGACCCCACTGTATCGTTCCGCTATCGGCTTTGACCGCCTGGCCCAGATGCTGAACGACTCGCATCGCGGCGACCAGCCCAGCTACCCTCCGTACAATATCGAACTGGTGTCGGAAGACCAGTACCGTATCGTGATGGCGCTGGCCGGCTTCGATCGTAGCGAGATCGACATTACTTCCGAGCGCGATTCCCTTGTGGTAATTGGCCGCAAGCAGAAAGACGGCCAGGAAAAGACCTTCCTGCACCGTGGCATCGCCTTCCGCGACTTCGAACAGCGCTTCCAGCTCGCCAACCACGTGAAGGTGACCGGCGCTTCCTTCGACAACGGCATGCTCACCATCGAACTGGTGCGTGAAGTGCCCGAGGCACTGAAGCCTCGCAAGATCGCGATCGACGGCGTCGTCAACCATACTGCCCTGGAGCAGAAAGCTGCCGCCTAAGCGCGCGTAGCACCCCGAAAAGGCCGGTTTTCCGGCCTTTTTTGCATTAAGACGCGTCTAAGTTTGATGCCGCATATTAGAGCCGTTGAGAAAGCAATCTTCTTCAGGAGTTTAATCATGCGCAACGCCACCACCATGTTCCTTGCCCTGGCCACCGCCGGTGTTATCGGTGCCGGTGCAGCCATCGCTGTCCAGCAGAGCCAGGCCTTCGCTTCGCCGCAACCCGCCATCACCGCCACCGTCCCGGCCAATGCTGCCCAGGGCGCGCCGGCACCGGTGCCCGCGCCGATGATCTCGCTGCCTGACTTCAGCGTGATCGCGTCGCGCAATGGACCGGCCGTGGTGAATATCAGCACCACCGGCACCACCAAGGCGCAGTTCCGTGGCGACGACGATGCTGAAAACGATCCGTTCTACGAATTCTTCCGCCGCTTCCAGTCTCCCGGCCAGCGTGGCCGTGGCGGCGCGCCCAGCCCGACCCACGGCGTCGGTTCCGGTTTCATCGTCAGCGCCGACGGCATTATCCTGACCAATGCCCACGTGGTGCGCGACGCCAGCGAGGTGACGGTCAAGCTGACCGACCGCCGCGAATTCCGCGCCAAGGTACTGGGTTCCGACCCGAAAACCGACGTGGCCGTGCTGAAAATCGAGGCCAAGAACCTGCCGGTCGTGCCGCTGGGCCGCTCCACCGACGTGAAGGTGGGCGAGTGGGTGCTGGCCATCGGTTCCCCGTTCGGCCTGGAAAACACGGTGACCGCCGGCGTGGTGAGCGCCAAGGGCCGCTCCCTGCCGGACGACTCCAACGTGCCCTTCATCCAGACCGACGTAGCGATCAACCCTGGCAACTCGGGCGGCCCGCTGTTCAACACCAAGGGCGAAGTGATCGGCATTAACTCGCAGATCTACAGCCAGAGCGGCGGCTACCAGGGCCTGTCCTTCTCGATCCCGATCGACGTGGCGACCCGCGTGCGCGACCAGGTGGTCAAGACCGGCAAGGTGGTGCATGCGCGCCTGGGCGTGATGGTGCAGGAAGTGAACCAGGGCTTTGCCGATTCCTTCGACCTGGAGTCGCCGGAAGGCGCGCTGGTGTCGAACGTCGAGCGCGGCGGCCCGGCCGACAAGCTCGGCCTGAAGGCGGGCGACGTGATCCGCAAGATGAATGGCCAGAAGATTATCGCCTCGGGCGACCTGCCGGCGTTGGTGGGCCTGGCCATGCCAGGTGATAAAGTAGCGCTCGAGGTCTGGCGCCAGGGTAAGACCATCACGCTGGAAGGCAAGCTGGGTAACGCTTCCGAGCGTAATGTGGCGGCGGTGCAGAACGATGAAGCAGCCGCCAAGCTGCGCCTCGGCCTGTCGCTGCGCCAGCTCGACCCGCTGGAACGCCGTGAATCGGGCCTGGCATCGGGCCTGCTGATCGAGGATGCCGGCGGCGCGGCTGCCAGCGCCGGCGTGCAGCCGGGCGACGTGCTGCTGTCGGTGAATGGCCGTCCTGTCACTTCTGTCAACGATGTGCGCGACCTCGTGGCAAAATCGACGAAATCCGTAGCGCTGCTGATCCAGCGCGGCGAGGACCGCATCTTTATCCCGGTGCGCCTCGGCTAACAAAACAAGAAAGGTAAGACAATGCGCCTCCTGCTGGTAGAAGATGACACGATGATCGGCGAGGTAGTGCTCGACCTGCTCAGGGCAGAGCACTACGCTGTCGACTGGGTCAAGGATGGCGCCATGGCCGACACGGCCCTGCAGACCCAAACCTACGACCTGGTGCTGCTGGACCTGGGCCTGCCGAAGAAGGACGGGCTGGAAGTCCTGCGCTCGATGCGTGCGCGCAAGGAGCTGACGCCGGTGCTGGTGGCTACCGCGCGCGACGCGGTCGAGCAGCGCATTGCCGGCCTGGATGCCGGCGCCGACGACTATGTGCTCAAGCCTTACGACCTGGACGAGCTGCTGGCGCGTATCCGCGCCTTGCTGCGCCGCGCGGCCGGCCGGGCCGAACCGGTGTTCGAGCACAAGGGCGTGTCGATCAACCCGCAAACGCGCGAAGTGATTGCCAACGGCCAGCCGGTCAGCCTGTCGGCCCGCGAATGGGCGGTGCTGGAAGCGCTGATCGCGCGCCCCGGCATCGTGCTGTCGCGCGCCCAGCTGGAAGAAAAGCTGTACAGCTGGAAGGACGAAGTCAATTCCAATGCGGTTGAAGTGTACATCCACGGCTTGCGCAAGAAGCTCGGGTCGGAACTGATCCAGAACGTGCGCGGCCTCGGCTACATGGTGCCTAAAGCATGATGATGGCGGTCCCGAAGGTCAACGTCACGCACTCGCTGCGTGGGCGCCTGCTATGGTTCTTGCTGGCGGCGATCACCATGGCGGCCGTGGCGCAGGCGATGATCGCCTACAGCTCCGCGCTGAACGACGCCGACCAGATCTTCGACTACCACATGCAGCAGATGGCCATGTCGCTGCGCTCCAATGCGCCCATGGCGGCCACCGGCAACCGCGACCCCAACGATCCCGGCAACGACGAGATGGTGGTGCAGGTGTGGACGCCGGACGGCATCCAGGTATTCCGTTCGCTGTCGCGCGCCGAACTGCCGCAGCGCGCGGTGCTGGGCTTCTCCAATGTGCGCGCCAATGGCACGACTTACCGCGTGTTCTCGGCGCAGACCGCGACCCAGACCATCCAGATCGCCCAGGACCTGGCGGTGCGCAAGCGCATGGCGGGAACGCTGGCGCTGCGCACCGTGGGGCCGATCGCGCTGATGGCGCCGGTGCTGATGCTGGTGGTGTGGTGGGTGGTCTCCGGTTCGCTGGCGCCGGTGGCGCGCGTGCAGCGGCAACTGGCCTCGCGCAAGGCCGATGACCTGTCCGAAGTGTCCGATGCCGACCTTCCCGACGAGGTGCGGCCGCTGGTGCAGGAACTGAACCTGTTGTTCTCCCGCGTACAGACAGCCTTCGAAGCGCAGCAGAACTTCGTGGCCGACGCCGCGCACGAGCTGCGCACGCCGCTGGCCGCGCTCAAGCTGCAAATCCTCAGCCTGGCCCGCGCCGACTGCAGCGAAGCGCGCGACGTGGCGATCGGCCGCCTGTCCGCTGGCGTGGAACGGGCATCGCGCCTGGTCGAGCAATTGCTGGTGCTGGCGCGCACCGAAGCGGCCGACGCCAAGCTGGAGCCGGTCAGCCTGACCGACCTGGCCAAGCGCGCGGTGGGCGACATGGCTGGCGCGGCGCAAGCGCGCAATATCGACCTTGGGCTGGAGCAGGCCGACGAGGCGACGGTGCAAGGGCAGGGCGACGCGCTGGTGATCCTGCTGCGCAACCTGGTCGACAACGCGGTCAAGTACACGCCGGCCGGCGGCACGGTCGACGTCTCGGTACTGGGCGCGGGGGAAGCGGGCGGAGGCGGGCCGCGGCTGGTGGTGGAAGACAGCGGCCCCGGCATCGCAGCGGAAGAACGCGAGCGCGTGTTCAACCGCTTCTACCGCGTGCCGGGCAGCGAAGCGCAGGGCAGCGGACTTGGCCTGGCCATCATCCGCGCCATCGCCGAACGGCATGGTGCGAAGCTGGCGCTGGACGCCTCGGAGCGCCTTGGCGGCCTGAAAGTGACGGTGGAGTTTGCCCCGCGCTAGAATGTCGTTTTCGACAAGCGGAGCAGGGCATGCAGAAGATCGGTTTCTCGGGGACTCTGGACCCTATCACCAACGGCCATATGTGGGTCATTGGCGAAGCGCGTTCACTCGCGGAAGAAGTGGTCGTCTTCCTGTCCGAGAACTCCACCAAGGCGCCCAAATTCTCGGCCGACGAACGCAAGGCCATCGTGCTGGCCAGTTGCGCGGAGCGGGGCTGGGGCAATGTCAGCGTGCAGATCGTCAAGAGCGAATACACGGCGCGCGTGGCCAAGCGCAACGGCGTCGACTACCTGATCCGCGGCATTCGCAGCACCGCCGATTTCGATTACGAAAACCTGATCCAGCAAACCAATGTGGAAGTGATCGGCGGCGCCAAGACGCTGTTCGTGATGCCGCCGCGCGACCTGGGTTCGGTGAGCTCCAGCTTCGTCAAGGCGCTGGAAGGCCCGGTGGGCTGGAACTGGACCATGAAGAAATTCGTCCCCGCGCCGGCGTACCAGGCCTGGATCCTGGCCTGGCTGCGCAAGGAGTGGGACAGCCTGTGGCGCGAGCGCCCCCATTCTGCCGACTGGTTTGACCGCGTGACCGGCGCGTCGGCCTACGGCGGCGCCGACCGCCATTACCACAACCTCGACCACCTGGTGCACGGCCTGGCGGAGATTCGCGCCTGGGCCGCCAATACCGGCGCGGCGCCAGCCGACGTGGCACTGGTCAAAGCCGCCTTCTGGTTCCACGACGCCGTGTATGCCCACGGCGCCGGCGACATCACGAATGAAGAAGCCAGCGCACGCCTGTGGCTGGGCAGCGGCCTGGAGCCGGACGCCGCGCGCGCCGACGAAGTGGCGACGCTGGTCCGTGCCACCGACCACTTCCAGGGCGGCGCGATTGCGCATCCGCTGAAAGACACCATGCTGTCGGTCGACCTGGCCATCCTCGGCCAGGAAGCCGAGGTGTACCAAGCCTATGCGTGCGGCATCCGCGCCGAATACGCCCATGTGCCGGAAGAACGCTACAACAGCCAGCGCGCGCAGATCCTCGCGCATTTGCGCGGCAAGGCAGAAGCAGGCACGCTGTTCGCCGATCCTTATTTTACCGATACCTACACTGGCGCGGCGATTGCGAACATGGGCGCCGAGCTGGCCCTAATTTCGAACAGGTAGGGAGGGCAAGGGGAGGGCGAGGTCGCGCCAGAAGCTCTCCACTTCCTCCAGTGCGGTCGCTTTCGCGCACTTTTCGGAAACGGCGCTGAGGATGAATTCTTCCGCCGACATATGCTCTATCGGCGCCCATTTGGCGATTGCAGAAATAACGTCGCCAGCCAGGTGGATCGTCATTGCAGCCATAGCACCTCCTCCGAGTGGAATGTGATTCCACATTGCATCAACTGACCGCGGCAGTCTTTGCGCTACATCAAACCATACGCAAGAGCCCGTGTCACACCTTGGGGTCACACCCCCAAGGTGACACGGGCTGGGCCGTAGTGACGCTTAGAACTTCACGTGCAGACGTGCGAAATACGCGACACCGTTCAGGCCGAACTGCACGCTCTCGTACTTGAAGCCGTTGTCGGTTTCGTTCGGATCTTGCGGCGTCGGGTGCACGTCGAAGATGTTGGCGGCGCCGAAACTGAGCTTGGCATTCTTGCTGAAGGCGTAGGTGAAGCCCAGGTCGGCCGAAGTCTTCGCTTCGTATTTCTGGTTCGGCACGCCGGCTGCGGTGCCGCTCCAGGTACCCAGGGTCTGCGGGCCGAAGTGGATGATCTTGAAGTTGGTCTCCAGCGCGCCGGTCACGTAGTCGAAGCCCAGGGTGGCCTTGCGGCGCGGGCCGCCCTGTTCCAGGAACAGGCGTTCGCGTTCGGACAGCAGCACGTCTTCAAAGCCTTGCAGCGCGGCCGGGGCATGGATGTCGGTCACTTCGGTCTTGCTGAAGTTGGCGGCCAGGAAGGTGGTCAGCTTGTTGCCGAACACAGTGCTCTTGTGCGATGCGGTCAGGTCCAGGCCCTGGGTCTTGGTGTCGACCGAGTTGACGAAGAATTGCGCGGCGCCCACGCCCATGGTCGCCAGCCTGTCCGCCAGGGCAGGGTAGTTCTCCTGGTTGAACTGGCCGGACAGCACGATGCGGTCCTTGATCTTGATGTGGTACAGGTCGGCGGTGACCGACAGGTCCGAGTTCGGCGTCCAGGTGGCGCCCAGGGTGAAGCTGCGCGATTTCTCTTCCTTCAGGGGATCGAGGCCGGCCACCTTGCCTACCGGACCCACGGCCGGCGTGATCGAGATATCGGTTGGCACGCCGCCCACGAAGTCGGTGTAGGTCGAAGAGAAGTAAGCCTGTTGCAGCGATGGTGCGCGGAAACCGGTCGATGCCGATGCACGCAGCAGCACAGGATCGGCGACACGGTAGCTGCCGGCGATCTTGCCGGTGACGGTGGAGCCGAAGTCGCTGTACTTCTCCCAGCGCAGGGCGCCTTGCAGGCGGGCTTTCTGGGTCAGGTCCGCTTCCAGGTCGATGTAGGCCGCGTTGCTATGGCGCTTGGCGTCGGTCGCGTCGCCAGGACGAAAGCCCGGGAAGCCCTGACTGCCGGCATTGCCGCCGATGCCCACGCCGTCGGCATCGATGTAGGAACCAGGTTCGCCGGCAAAGATCTTGTATTTCTCGGCGCGGTATTCGGCGCCGAACGCCACGTTCAGGCCTTCGCCAACCAGGCCTTCGAAGTAGCGATTCATGTCGAAATTGGTGGTCGACTGCTGGAAGGAGAAGCCGCCGGCATTGAAGGAGCTTGGGCTGATGCCCTGGCCGCCGTTCAGCAGGTCCAGGTTGGCGATGGAGGCGTTCAGCGTGTTGCTGATGTTGTACTTCAGGCGGTTGTAGCCGTAGGTTTGCGACAGGTCGGCATTCCAGTCGCCGACCTTCTGCTTGTAGCCGAAGATGGCGTAGCGGTCGTCCAGGTCGCCGTTGATGAACGGGACGAAGCCGTTCGGGTACATGGCGGCGGAGTTGCGGGTCGGGATGTCGTCGGTGCCGTTGCGCGCCCAGGCGCCGCTGGAAGCGTCGCGCTGCTGTACGCCGCCGGTGAAGTAGACGCGGCCAGGGCCGGCCGGGATTTCGCCGTTGACGTAGACGGTCTTGTTCTTGGACTTGGAATCGCCGATGGTACGCGGGTTGCCGTCCTCGGCGCGGTTGGAGCGGCCGCGGTCCAGGTATTCGCCGGTGATGCCGACGGTGCCGCCTGCCACGGCGAAGCCGCAGTAGGCCGATGCCAGCCAGTTCTTGCCGTCGCCGGCGCCGTACTGGCCGTAGCCGACCGCCGATTCGCAGCCCACGTTCTTTTTCAGTCCGATGTCCATCACGCCGGCAATCGCGTCGGAGCCGTATTGGGCAGCGGCGCCGTCGCGCAGCACTTGCACGTCCTTGATCGCCATCACGGGGATGGCGTTCATGTCGGTACCGGTGGCGCCGCGGTTGCGCGCGCCGAAGATGTTGACCAGGGAGGAGGTGTGGCGGCGCTTGCCGTTCACCAGCACCAGGGTCTGGTCCGAGCTCAGGCCGCGCAGCGCTGCGGAGTCCACCAGGTCGGCGCCGTCCGCGCCGGTCTGGCGGGTCGAATTGAACGATGGGGAAATGAAGGTCAGGGTCTGTGCCAGGTCGAACTGCGCGCCTTGCTCGGAAGCCTTGGTCAGGGAGATGACATCGACCGGCGCCACGGTATCGGTCAGGGAACTGGTCGCGCGGCGCGAACCGACCACATTGACCACGGTCATGTCGCCGGAATCGGCCTGGGTTTGTGCCGCCACAGGCAGGGCAGACAGGGCACTCGCACCATACAGGGCGGTCAGAACGGCTTTACGCAGAATCGAAGGACTTGACAATTTTTTGCTCCTGGGAAAAATTGCCTTTGATTCTAGCTGAACTTCATTTGTACAGCGTTCACAAATGACAAGTTTACGTTGCAACTACGCCACGGCTGCGGATCCTACGTAGTCCATAGCGCCGCCGGGAGGGACGGTGAGGGAAACGGCGGCGAGGCGGGTGGCACGGATGGCTGGAGTCAGTGTAGAATACTGTATGGATATACAGTCATCACGCGCCGGGCTGCCCGCCTATGCGGAGCTGTTTTGCCTGACAAATTTTTCATTCTTGCATGGTGCCTCCCATGCTGAAGAGCTGGTGGAGCGCGCGGTAAAACTCGGCTATGGCGCGCTGGCCATCACGGACGAATGTTCGCTGGCCGGCGTGGTACGCGCGCATGGCGAGGCCAAGCAGGCCGGCCTGAAGCTGCTGATTGGCGCCCATTTCCACCTGACGCATGCCGATGGCAGTCGCGCGCTCTCCCTGCTGGCGCTGGCCACCAACCGCAATGGCTACGGCAATCTCTCGGAAATGATCACCCTTGGCCGCATGCGTGCCGACAAGGGGAGCTACGAACTGCATCCGGACGATTTCGCCAATCCGCCGCCGGAGCGCGAACATTTGCGCGGCCTGCCGGATTGCCTGCTGCTCCTGCTGCCGGAATACCCGGCCGAGGTGGAGCGCCTGCACCAGCAGGCTTCCTGGATGGCGGCCACTTTTGGCGAGCGCACCTGGCTCGCCACGACCATGTTGGGCCGCGCCTTCGACGAGGCGCACGGCGCGGCGATCGAGGAAGTCTCGCTGCAGCATGCCTTGCCGGTGGTCGCGGCCGGGCACGTGTGCATGCATGTGCGCTCGCGCAAGCCGTTGCACGACACCTTGACGGCGGTGCGGCTCGGCAAGCCGGTCAGCGAGTGCGGTTATGAGCTGGGGCAGAACGCCGAGCAGCATCTGCGCTCGCGGCTGCGGCTGGCCAACGTCTATCCGGCGGAGGCGCTGGAGGAGACCATGCGCATTGCCGATATGTGCAAGTTCTCGCTGGAAGAGCTGCGCTACGAATATCCGAACGAGCTGATTCCGCCTGGCCATACGCCATCCAGCTTCCTGCGCCAGGAAACCTATATCGGCGCCCACCGCCGCTATCCGGCCGGCGTGCCGGCCAATGTGCAAAACCAGATCGAGGAAGAGCTGGCGCTGGCTGCGCAACTGAAGTACGAGTACTTTTTCCTCACGGTGTACGACATTGTGCGCTATGCGCGCTCACAGGAAATCCTGTGCCAGGGACGGGGCTCGGCTGCCAATTCGGCCGTCTGCTACTGCCTGGGAATTACCGAAGTCGACCCTGCGCTGGGCAACAGCGTGGTGGGGCGCTTCATGTCGATCGAGCGCGACGAGCCGCCCGACATCGACGTCGACTTCGAGCACCAGCGGCGGGAAGAGGTCATTCAGTACATCTACCGCAAATACGGCCGTCACCGCACTGCGCTGGCCGCGACAGTCATTTGCTATCGCACCAAGAGCGCGCTGCGCGACAGCGGCAAGGCGCTCGGCGTCGACCTGGAAATTGTCGAGAAGGTCGCCAAGTCGCACCGTTGGTTTGACCGCAAGCACGAGCTGATGGAGCGCTTTGCCGAATGCGGGCTGGATCCGGAATCGCCGGTGGCGCACCAATGGGCCCACCTGGCGCTGCAATTCCTCAGCTTCCCGCGTCACCTGTCGCAGCACGTCGGCGGCTTCGTCATCTCGCAGGACAAGCTGTCACGGCTGGTGCCGATCGAGAACGCGGCCATGGAAGAGCGTAGCGTGATCCAGTGGGACAAGGACGACCTGGAAGAACTGGGCCTGCTGAAAGTGGACGTGCTGGCACTGGGCATGCTGTCCGCGTTGCGCCGCGCCTTTGACCTGGTCAGTGCGCGCCGAGGTGAAATTTTCACCATGCAGGATGTGCCGCGCGAAGACCGCGCGACCTACGAGATGATCTGCCAGGCCGACACCATTGGCGTGTTCCAGATCGAATCGCGGGCGCAGATGAGCATGCTGCCGCGCCTGAAACCGCAAGTGTTCTACGACCTGGTGATTGAAGTAGCCATCGTGCGACCCGGCCCGATCCAGGGCGGCATGGTGCACCCTTATCTGCAGCGGCGCATGGGCAAGGCAAAGGTTGATTACCCGCCGGGACTGGAGAAAGCGCTTGGCCGCACGCTGGGCGTTCCGATCTTCCAGGAGCAGGTGATGCAGGTGGTGATCGATGCCGCCGGTTTCACGCCAGGCGAAGCGGATCAGTTACGGCGCTCGATGGCCGCGTGGAAGCGCAAGGGCGGCCTGGAAAAATACCAGACGCGCATCGTGTCAGGCATGGTGGATCGTGGCTATGACGAAGCCTTTGCCCTGCAGATCTGCCAGCAGATTCAAGGCTTCGGCGAATACGGCTTCCCCGAATCGCACGCAGCCAGCTTTGCATGGCTGACGTATGTGAGCTCGTGGATCAAGTGCCACGAACCGGCCGCCTTCCTGTGTGCGCTGCTGAACAGCCAGCCGATGGGCTTTTATTCGCCTTCGCAACTGGTGCAGGATGCAAAGCGCCATGGCATTGAGGTGCGGCCGGTCGACATCACTTGCAGCGGGTGGGAATCTTCGCTGGAAGAGCAGGCAGGGGAGGCGCAGCCAGCGGTGCGGCTCGGCATGGCACTGCTGCGCGGCATGCGCGTCGAAGCCGCGCTGCGTATCGAAGAAACGCGCGCGATCAAGCCTTTTGCCAGCGTGACTGAACTGGCGCGGCGCGCCGACCTCAATCGCCACGACCTGCAAGTACTGGCCGGCGGCAATGCCTTGCGCTCGCTGGCCGGCAATCGCCGCCAGGCGCTGTGGGATGCGGCGGGCGCTGTGCCGGACAAGGATTTGCTGCGCCCGACCGAAGTGGAGGAGGAAACTCCGCAACTGGTGCCGCCAACCGAAGGCGAAGAAATCCTTGGCGACTACCGTTCGCAAGGCTTGACGCTGGGCCGCCATCCGCTGGCGCTGCTGCGCCCGGCGCTGCTGGCCAAGCGCTTCCTGCCGGCCGAGGTGCTGAACACCTTCAGCAACAACCAGCTGGCGCGCGGTGCCGGCATCGTCACTGGCCGCCAGCGGCCCGGTACTGCCAAGGGCGTGCTGTTCGTCACCATCGAGGACGAAACCGGCTATGTCAACGTGATCGTCTGGCCCGATATGGTGGAAAAATACCGGCGCGAAGTGCTGGGCTCTTCGCTGCTTGGCGTATATGGCGTGTGGCAGCAGGAAGGCATCGTGCGCCACCTGGTTGCGCGGCGCCTGGTCGACTTGTCCCACCTGCTAGGCCGCCTTCCAACCGCCAGCCGCGACTTCCAGTGAGTTTTGATGACAATGTGCGTGGGCGGATGGTGATAAAATTTTTGCATGAATGGAAAATTGATATCACTTCTTGCTGTATGCCTGCTGGCAGCTTGCCAGCGAATTCCGGAAACCAAACCGGCTGCCCCGAAAGACCTGGCAGCGGCCGCTCCCAACGAAGAACAGGATCTTGAGAAAGCCTTGTCGCGTGCTGTGTTCGGCGATGCCGCGCTTGTCAACGGCCGCGAGATACTGGGCTTTAAAGACCTGGGGGGCGGCAAGGCGGCTTTGGTCATCAGCGAAATTCCTCCCGACAGTCCTGAACCGGGCATGCGCGATATGGCGCTGCAGGCGACCATCAGCGCCTACTTGCTGGACAAGCTCGATGGTAAATGGAGTGTCACCCGGCGCCACGAATCGCTCGCCGACATGGGCAGCAATGGTTTTGCCGGAGAACTGACTTGGGTGACGCTGGGGCCCGGCAAGCCTGGTTTTGCAATCGTCGGCCAAAGCGGCAATCGCGGCCAGTCCGTGAGTTCGCTGGCGCTGTTCGACTTGACAGCGAAAGACATGCGCACCCTGGCCAGCAAGCAAATCCTCGTCCACTCGGACAATGACGGCGACTGCGAAGGCGAACGCCCGCATTGCTGGAATATCAGCGGAGAATGGCGCCTGGTGCAGAAGCAGGGGCAGGCCTTTGCGGATCTGGAAATTGCCTTCACAGGCGTAGACGAACTACGTTCGGAAGAGGCCAGGCAAAAGGCCGACGCGCAGGCAAACGCTGCCGGAGCCGAGCCGTCTTATGAAGAATACATCGCCGCCCTCGGGGCGCGCGACCAGCGCAAGGTCAAATCAACTGCGCGCTATTCCCTGAGCGAGAAGGGCATGCTCCTCGCCAGCGGCGAAAATCCTGCGGAAGCATCTGATGTTGAATAAGCTGGCATTGTTCTGCGCAGCGCTGATTCTCGCTGCCTGCGCCAAAAAAGAGGCGCTCCAGGCGGCGCCCGAACCCGCGCCTGCACAGGCCTCTCAAGTGGTGGCGGAGGAGAAAAAGCCGGTCGACCCGAAAGTCCTGCGTATGATGGAATTGCTGCGCGTCGTATACGGCGGTCGGAACGAGCAAGTGGCTTATATGGAAGTCGATATGCCCGATCCTGAGCAGCGCAACGAAACGGGCAAGTACCTGCTGCAACCGGTCGCCATGCAGGAATTGCCGGAGGGGCGGGTAGTTGTCGTGGCAAATGCGGAATTGCTGGGCGATGATGGCGAGGTGATGACTGGTCACAGCTCGCCCGGTCTGCTCAGCGCCTACGTGTTGCGCAAAGATGGCGACAAGTGGCAGGTCGACGCGCGGCATGAAAACATTGCGGCGCTTGGTTCAAGCGGGCGCTTTGACGAAGTCCAGTGGGTAACCCTGGGCGTGGGGAAACCCGGATTTATCGTGATGCACGGCGGGGTATGGATGGGCAACGAGATCGGCTCCCTGTCCATTTTCGACTTGAGCGACGGCTCCATGCACGACCTCACCGATAATGGCGTATCAATGTTCTCCAACAATGACGGCGACTGCGGAGAGGACCGGACGCATTGCTGGTCGGTCGTCGGAAAATGGCAGTTCGAAAAGCGCGAAGGCTCGGCTTATGACGACCTGGTCGTGCGCTTTAGCGGACACGAGGAGGATAAGCCGGAAAACGCACCGGAAACTGCGGTGCGCAAGCGCAAGGACGTCACCGGAATGGCGCGCTACAAATTCGGTGACGGCCGCTACGTGCTGGTGGAAGGAGAGAACATTGTCCCGGGAGTTTGAGATTCGGCCAGCATTGGCCGATGATGCATCGGCGATCAGTGTGCTGATCCTGTCGCTGCAGCCCTACCTGACCATTGAAGCCGATGGCAGCGGGGCGGAAGAATTCCTGGTATCGCTGTCGCCGGATATCATCCGCCGCAACCTGCAAGACGAGAACTACCGCTACCAGTTGGCTTTCGACGGTGACGTGCTGGCCGGCGTGGTCGCTGTGCGCGATAACTCGCACCTGTTCAGCCTTTATGTAGGGGCGCCGTGGCACGGGCGGGGCGTGGGCAAGCGCCTGTGGGAGCTAGCGCGCGACGGTGCGCTGGCGCGCGGCAACCCTGGCAACTTCACCGTCAATTCCTCGACCTTTGCCGAAGCCATGTACCGCCACCTGGGCTTCACGGCTACCGGCCCGGTGGCGGAAATGCATGGCATCAGGTTTGTCCCGATGCGGCTGGAGCTTTAGCGGGAGCTCTGGTCCAGATGACTCGGGCCGCTGGTCGTGCTGCTGGTGCCGTAGAAGTTGTGCAGCTCAGTCGCCCAGGTCTGGTTGGCCATGTCCGGCCAATGGTTCTTATCGAAGCCGGGCGCCTGTTCGATGCGCTCCTTCTCGATATTCAGCGTCATGCGGTGGTTGGAGGTGTCGAGCGACAGCGCTTCGAACGGCACCGCAAACAGCTTTTCCCCGATGCCCAGCACGCCGCCGGACGCCATCACCACATAGGCGATATGCCCGGTTTGCATGTCGAGCATGATCTCCTTGACCGTGCCCAGGTGTTCATTCTGCAGGTTATGGACATGGTCGCCGATCAGGGTGTCCGCGCCCATCAGGCGGGGACCCGGACCCTGGTGGCCAGTGTCGACATAATTGCCATATTCGTCGCGATCCAGACTCATGGTGGCCTCCTGTTGAAATAAAGATATTGTTGCTTCCCGGTGGGGCCAGGGTCTGTTCGGTGCCGCACGCATTCGGGGTCAAAATAGGCTATAATTTCAATTTCCCGCTGCGCGCCTCCCCGGCGCCGATCTCGCAATGACCAAATTTGTCTTCGTCACTGGTGGCGTTGTGTCGTCCCTTGGTAAAGGGATTGCCGCCGCCTCCCTCGCCGCGATCCTCGAATCGCGTGGCCTCAAAGTCACCATGCTCAAGCTGGACCCGTACATCAACGTGGACCCAGGCACCATGAGCCCAATGCAGCACGGTGAAGTATTCGTTACCGATGATGGTGCTGAGACTGACCTGGACCTCGGTCACTACGAGCGTTTCATCTCGACTCGCATGCGCAAGGTGAACAACTTCACCACCGGCCAGATCTACGAATCGGTGATCCGCAAGGAACGCCGCGGCGAGTACCTGGGCAAGACCGTGCAGGTGATCCCGCACATCACCAATGAAATTCAGGATTACATCCGCCGTGGCGCGGAAGGCTACGATGTCGCCCTGTGCGAAATCGGCGGCACCGTCGGCGATATCGAATCGCTGCCATTCCTGGAAGCCGCCCGCCAGCTGTCGCTGCGCGCCGGCCGCAAGAATTCCGCTTTCGTTCACCTGACCCTGGTGCCGTACATCGCATCGGCAGGCGAACTGAAAACCAAGCCTACCCAGCACTCGGTACAGAAGCTGCGCGAAATCGGTATCTCTCCGAACGCGCTGCTGTGCCGCGCCGACCGCAAGATTCCGGAAGACGAAGTGGCGAAGATCTCGCTGTTCTCGAACATCGAAGAACGCGCCGTGATCTCGGTATGGGACGTGGACACCATCTACAAAGTGCCGCAGATGCTGCACGACCAGGGCCTGGATGCGATCATCTGCGAGGCGCTGGACCTGAACCCGGCGCCGGCCGACCTGTCCATGTGGGCAAAGCTGATCCACAACCTGGAAAATCCGAAGGCGGAAGTGTCGATCGGCATGGTGGGCAAGTACGTCGAACTGACCGAATCCTACAAGTCGCTGACCGAAGCGCTGCGCCACGCCGGCCTGCACACCGAGTCTCGCGTGAACATCGAGTACATCGACTCGGAAGAGATCGAGACCAAGGGCGTCGCCGAGCTGGCCAAGTTCGACGCGATCCTGGTGCCGGGCGGCTTCGGCAAGCGCGGCGTGGAAGGCAAGATCAAGGCGGCGCAGTTCGCCCGTGAATCCAAAGTGCCTTACCTGGGCATCTGCCTGGGCATGCAGGTAGCGCTGATCGAATACGCGCGCCATATGGCCGGCTTCACCAAAGCCAACTCCACCGAGTTCGAGCCGGACACCGAGCAGCCGCTGGTGGCCCTGATCGACGAATGGCAGAACGAAGACGGCAAGATCGAAAAGCGCGACGCCAATTCCGACCTGGGCGGCACCATGCGCCTGGGCGCGCAGACCTGCGAAGTGAAGCCGGGCACCCTGGCCTCCGAGATCTACGGCAGCGTGGTGACCGAGCGTCACCGTCACCGCTACGAAGCGAACAACCATTACCTGGCCCGTGTTGAAGAAGCCGGCCTGGTGGTGGCAGCGCGCACCCCGAACGAGAACCTGTGCGAGATCATGGAACTGCCGCGCACTGGTGCCAACGCCCACCCATGGTATATGGGCGTGCAGTACCACCCTGAATTCAAATCGACCCCGCGTGACGGCCACCCGCTGTTCACCTCCTTCATCAAGGCAGCCCTGGCGCATAAAGCCGCCGCAGGCAAGCCGGCCCTGAAGGCAGTCGAAACCAAGGAGAACGTCGCATGAAGCTGTGTGGATTCGATGTAGGCCTGGACAAACCATTCTTCCTGATCGCCGGCACCTGCGTGATCGAGTCGCGCCAGATGGCGTTCGACACCGCCGGCGCGCTGAAGGAAATGACTGCTGAACTGGGCATCCCGTTCATCTACAAGTCGTCCTTCGACAAGGCCAACCGCACCTCCGGTACCTCGTACCGCGGTCCGGGCATGGAAAAGGGGCTGGAAATCCTGGGCGACGTGAAGCGCGAGCTGGAAGTGCCGGTGTTGACCGACGTGCACACCGTGGAAGAAATCGCCGCCGTGTCGTCCGTGGTCGACGTGATCCAGACCCCGGCCTTCCTGTGCCGCCAGACCGACTTCATCACCGCCTGCGCCGAATCCGGCCTGCCGGTGAACATCAAGAAGGGCCAGTTCCTGTCGCCGCACGAAATGAAGAACGTGATCGACAAGGCACGCGCCGCCGCCAAGGCCAAGGGTCTGAATGAAGACAACTTCATGGCATGCGAGCGTGGCGCTTCCTTCGGCTACAACAACCTGGTGTCGGACATGCGTTCGCTGGCCATCATGCGCGAAACCGGCGCACCGGTGGTGTTCGACGCCACCCACTCGGTGCAGCTGCCGGGCGGCCAGGGCGGCTCGTCGGGCGGCATGCGCGACATGGTGCCTGTGCTGTCGCGCGCTGCCGTGGCAGTGGGCGTGGCCGGCCTGTTCATGGAAACCCACCCGGTTCCTGCACAAGCGCTGTCGGACGGCCCAAATGCCGTGCCGCTCGGCCGCATGAAAGAACTGCTGTCCGTTCTGATCGAACTGGATCGCGTCACCAAGAAGGCTGGCTTCCTCGAATCCAACTTCAACTAAGATTTGCCCGGAAAGGCCGCAACTTGTTGCGGCTTTTTTTTCGAAACCGGTAGACCGGTGTCTGACCCGCAGGGTCAGACACCATCAAATCCGCAGTCAGCGGCTACGACATGCAGGTGTCAGACCCCGTGGGTCTGACACCGGTTTACCGGTTCTAGTCCCGTCTGTTATTCTTGCAACAATTTTGCCCCCGATATTCGCTTTAACTTTGGAGAAAACACATGAGTGCAATCGTTGACATCATCGGCCGCGAAGTAATTGATTCGCGCGGCAATCCGACCGTGGAATGCGACGTCCTGCTGGAATCCGGCGTCATGGGCCGTGCCGCAGTGCCGTCCGGCGCATCCACCGGTTCGCGCGAAGCAATCGAATTGCGCGACGGCGATGCCAAGCGCTACTTCGGCAAGGGCGTGCTGAAAGCCTGCGAAAACATCAATACCGAGATCTCGGAAGCCATCATGGGCCTGGACGCCAATGAGCAGGCTTTCCTGGACCGCACCCTGATCGAACTGGACGGCACCGAGAACAAGTCCCGCCTGGGCGCAAACGCCATGCTGGCAGTGTCGATGGCTGTCGCCAAGGCCGCAGCCGAAGAAGCCGGCCTGCCGCTGTACCGCTACTTCGGCGGCTCGGGCGCAATGCAGATGCCAGTGCCGATGATGAACGTGATCAACGGCGGCGCGCACGCCGACAACAACCTGGACATCCAGGAATTCATGATCATCCCGGTGGGCGCTCCATCCTTCAAGGAAGCCGTGCGTTACGGCGCCGAAGTGTTCCACACCCTGAAGAAGATCCTCCATAAGAACGGCATGAACACCGCCGTAGGCGACGAAGGCGGCTTCGCTCCTTCGCTGGCTTCGCACGAAGAAGCGATCAAGCTGATCATGCAAGCGATCGAAGAAGCCGGCTACGAAGCAGGGACCCAGATCGCCATCGGCCTGGATTGCGCTGCGTCCGAGTTCTACAAGGACGGCAAGTACCACCTGGAAGGCGAAGGCATGGTGCTGTCGGCTGAAGAGTTCACCAACCTGCTGGCCACCTGGTGCGACAAGTACCCGATCATCTCGATCGAAGACGCGATGCACGAAGGCGACTGGGCCGGCTGGGCACACCTGACCCAGGCCCTGGGCAAGAAAGTGCAGCTGGTAGGCGACGACCTGTTCGTCACCAACACCAAGATCCTGAAAGAAGGCATCCAGAAGGACATCGCCAACTCGATCCTGATCAAGATCAACCAGATCGGCACCCTGACTGAAACCTTCGCCGCCATTGAAATGGCCAAGCGCGCCGGCTACACCGCCGTGATCTCGCACCGTTCCGGCGAAACCGAAGATTCGACCATCGCCGATATCGCTGTCGGCACCAACGCGCTGCAGATCAAGACTGGCTCCATGTCCCGTTCGGACCGCATGGCCAAGTACAACCAGCTGCTGCGCATTGAAGAAGACCTGGGCGATATCGCTTCCTACCCAGGCCGCGATGCGTTCTATAATCTGAAGTAATTGCAATCCCACCGGCCGGGACTCCCCGGCCGGTTCAGTTTTGACCCAATGCGCCTGATTTCTGTAGCCCTTGCCCTGTTGCTCTTGCTGATCCAATACCCGCTTTGGCTGGGGAAGGGCGGCTGGCTACGCGTGGCGGAGCTGGAGAAAGAGGTCGCGGTGGCGCAGGAAAAAAACGAAGGCCTGCGTCAGCGTAATGCCAAGCTGGCCTCTGAAGTGAACGACCTGAAGGACGGCACCGGCGCCGTCGAAGAACGTGCCCGCTTCGAGCTAAGCATGATCAAGCAGAACGAAATCTACGTTCAGATCCTGGGCAAGGACCAGGCCAGGCCGGCCCCCGCCGATTCGAAGCCTTAACCGCCGGTTCCGCCACATCCATTCTCAGGGATCGCTGTGAGTTAGCAGCTTGGTCCGGCTGACTCGCCTTCAAGCTGATGGCTTTGGTACAAAATCTTGCCTACTCCAAGTAGTGGCTCATGTCGAGCTTCTATCTCAGACGCAGCTCGCTTCATCATCGTCCACCAATCTAATCCAGAATAATAGGGCGAAGACTGTCGTTCAATAGATACGCCCCCGTTGCTCTGCTTACACTCTTCCAAGTGCAACGTACTTAAGACCGGAAAGATAGCACCGTCTTCCGGAAGCGCCAGTTGTGTGACTTTGCCATCTATCGCTCCAATGCGACAGAGGATCGCCGCATACAGGACCTCTTCAATCCCACTACATGCCAGATACAGCCTTTCTATCTGCCCAAGCGCTGACGAATTGGAAAACAGACTCTCTTCCGGGGTCGGAAACCACATCGCATACTCACCAGCGAGAACGCGACCTTCGTCATTACTGAAAGGTAGAGAACTGCTCAGCCCTTCATTCGTTCTTGGCTCGGCTTTCGACTGCTTTTGAACCTTTTTTTCATCCGTTCGAACATAAAATACTTCCAGTTAGGTTTAACGATCTCGATATCTCAACTCTCAGTGTACTCAGCTCGCGGCGCTGGCAGTATTGAAGTCTTTGATGAGATCTCGTAGTTCGGACCATGTTTCGTCTTTGTAGAATTTGATCTCTATCGGGAAACGCGCTTCGCCGGCAACGTGGCCATTGAGTTCGGCAAGGAATTTGTCACGGTCTGCGATGTAGTACACAAATTCCCTCACCCCAGCACCGACCCGGCGATAGCTTTCAACACAAAAATGCGGACGCTCGATACGTCCAAGTGCCGACTCAAGCATCATCATTCGTTTGTTCTCCTCCGCCGGAGGCATGCCATTGTTTTCGCATCCGTTATATTCCCAACGTACGACGGTCAGCCAGGGGATAGCGCGACGCGTCTCCTCCGCTGGCATGTCTGGACCGTATGCCCAAATAATTGGAAGGCCGTCCTTCCACGTTTCCACAAGGCGTCCGCGTGATTCCAAGATTTTGGGCATCGCTTGAAACAATACTTAATTGGATGGATTTAGAGATTTCAGGTATTGGTCAGCAATTGAGAGCCAAATACCTGATCTCAACGTTTGGTTTGCTCGATCCACGCGTTGACGCGTTTCTCCAGCAGGGGCAACGGCAAGGTGCCTTCGCCCAAGACGACTGCGTGGAAAGCCGGGTAGCTGAATTTGGCGCCCAATTCATGTTGCGCCTTGTCGCGCAGTTCCAGGATTTTCAGCGAACCAATCTTGTAGCTCAGGGCTTGCGCTGGCCAGACCATATAACGCTCGATCTGGTTTTTGGCGCGGGTTTCGGAGACGCCCTGTTTCTCCACCATGTAGGCGATGGCTTTTTCGCGGCTCCAGCCCAGGGAGTGCATGCCAGTGTCGACCACCAGGCGCACTGCGCGCAGCATTTCGGCGTTCAGGTGGCCGTAGTACCAGACCGGGTCTTCGTACAGGCCGAAGTCCTTGCCCAGGGTTTCCGAGTACAGGGCCCAGCCTTCGGTGTAGGCGGCGTTGTTCTGGTTCTCGGTGCTGAACATGCGGAAGTCGGGCAGCGGCATTTCCTTCAACAGGGCGGCGTGGAAGTGGTGGCCCGGCACGCCTTCGTGGAGCAGCAGGCTGGCCATGCCGGTGCGGCTGTAGTCTTTCGGGTCGTTGACCACGGCCCAGAATACGCCAGGGTGCGAGCCGTCGGCCGCAGGCGGGGTGTAATGGTCGGAGGCCGTAGCGCGCGTCAGTTCGGGCTCCAGGTCGACAACCAGCTTTGATTTCGGCACCAGGGTGAAATAAGCAGGCAGCTTGGTTTGCACCGTGTCGTAGATCTTGCGGTACTCGGCCAGTACTTCCGCTTCGGTGGTGAAGGGCTTGAACTGTTTCTGGTCGCGCACCCATTGCGGGAAGGCTTGCGCAGGGCCGTCGTAACCGAGCTTGCCCATCAGGGTTTGCATTTGTGCGCTGATGCGGGCGACTTCTTTCAGGCCGAGGTCGTGGACTTCTTGCGGGGTGAGCGGCAGGGTGGTGCTGTCGTTGATACGGGCCTTGTACCATGCAGCGCCGTTCGGCAGGGCGCTCCAGCCGGTACTGTCACGGCTGGCAGGCAGGTATTCCGATTCCAAGAATTTTACCAGGCGTTCCAGCGCTGGGTTCAGCTTTTCCACGGCGGCGCGGTAGTCGCGCGTGAGGCGTTCCTTGTCGGCGGCGCTGAACTCAGCGGGCATGCGCTTGATCGGCGAGTAGTACACGCTGGCTTCCGCGGTTGCGCTGCGCAGGGCGGCCATTTGCGGCAGCATCGCTTGCGTGATCGGCTTAGGCTGCACGATGCCCTGCTTGATGCCTTCACGCATATTGGCGATGGCCTGGTCGATCCACGGTGCCAGTTGGCGTACGCGGCTCAGGTAGTCCTGGTACTGCTTGACGGTGCCCAGCGGCTGCGAACCGGTGCCGCCGGCGTAATTCGCCAGGGTGCTGGGGATGTTGTCGAAGTGGTTCAGCGGCAGCAGGTGTTCAGGGAACGGCGCCAGGGCCAGCGCGGCATCGAGTTCGTAAGCCAGCAGGTCCAGTGTCATCTGCTCCTGGCTGGCCAGTTGCGCGCGTGGGATTTTCGCGAGGCGCTTTTGCATCTGGCGATAAGTGGCGAACTGCTTGGCGCGAACGGAAGGCGAGATCGCCATGCCGATCTGGTCGTTGTAGCGCGGGTCGCCGTTGGCGGTTGCAAACAGCAGCGGGTCGAAGTGGGCGCGGGCGACGTGGAAGTCATTGGCCAGTTGCGCCAGTTGGTGGCTGGCTTGGCCGGCTTGCTGTTTGGCGGCCGGTGCTGCCAGGGCCGGGGTGAAAGCGAGAGGAGAGGCCAGCAGGCTGGCGGCAAGAACTGCGGTCGAAAGACGGATAGGCAGCATTGGATTCCCTGGGCAAAAACAGAAGGCGCTCAGGATACTCCAAAATTCCGCCCCTGGCGGAACGGCTCTTGCGAATGAGAATTATTCTCATTAAAATACAGGTTCCCCGTGCCAGCCTTGAGCCAGCATTTGACTGACTCACGACTGGAACATCATGAATGCATCCGTATTGCGGCCACAGCGCCTTGCGCTGTTGCTCGCTGCTGCCTTGGGCGCGCACGCCCAGGCACAAGAGACGACCCGCCTCGGCGAAATCCTCGTCACCGCCAAGCCTGAAGAAACCAAGACCATCGACGCGCGCGAACTGGATAAACGCGGCGTGACCGACATGTCGCAGATTGCCCGCTACGAAACGCTGGTCACCGTGCCGGCTGCCTTGAGCGGTGGGGCGAATATCTGGGACGGCGCCGGCAATACCGGCTTCAATATCCGTGGCGTGGAAGGCAACCGCATTGGCCTCGACCTCGATGGCATCGCCCTGCCTGATGCCGCGCCGCGGCCGGACAGTTCGACGCTGAACAGCTTCGGCGTGGGACGTGATTACTTTGACCCAGAGACTTTTCGCGAAGTGCGGATTGGCGCAGGCAGCACGTCGGCCGATAGCGGCAGCGAGGGCCTGGGCGGCAAGGTATCGTTCGTGACCAAGTCGCCGTCGGATTACGTCAGCGCCGACAAGCCGGCGTACGCGGAATACAAGGCTGGCTACCATGGCGCCAACAATGCGCGCCTTCATGCGCTGACCGGTGCGGGGCAATTTGGCGACTTGCAGGCACTGGCTGTGGCCGTGCACCGCAGCGGCGAACAGACAGAAAGCGAAGGCAGTGTGGCGCCCAATCCGGACGACTGGAATTCGGACGCGCTGCTGGCGAAGCTGGCGTGGCGCCTGGCACCGGGCCAGAAGCTGGGTTTCACCTTTGACGGCTTCCGCGCCGAACATGATCGAGCGTTCGACAACAAGCTGGGCGCCTCTTATCCGCAAGGCGCCATGCAATCGTCCCGCACGCGCCGCAATCGCATCAGCGTGGAGCATGAGCTGGCAGTAGGCCCGTGGCTGGTGGAGAGCCGTGCCTACGTGCAGGATGCCCGGGTGGAGGATCACACCAATGCGGCCTACGTCGTTGGCTCTCAACGCTACGCGCGCAGCATTGACACCGCATTCCTCAATAAGAGCAAAGGGCTGGCGGCCAACGCCACGCGACAGTTCGGCAGCGACAGCCTTGCGTTTGGTGCGACAGTGGAGGACCAGGAATCGCGCCGCCCCTGGCGCGAGGACCGCGTGGTGCTTGCGACCGGCGCGCATCAGGTCACCAACAAGAACCGCATGGCGGACATGGACACCTTGAAGCTGTCGGCCTTCGTGCGCGGCGAATACGTGTTCCCCCTGGGTGGCCTGCGTGCCACACTGACGCCGGGCTTGCGCGCGGAATACCGCAAGCTCGAGCCGAAGAACCTTCAGAGCTATGTGATCGCAGTACCGGGTGCGGCGAAGGAGATCAAGGAGGACAGCGACAGCTACCTGTCGCCGAGCCTCGGCCTGACGGTAGCGGTGACGCCTGACTTCGACGTGTACGGCAAATTCACGCGTGGCTATCGCATGCCGACCGCCGCGGAACGCACCGGCACCTATGACTCGTTCAGCTACACCGGTGCCGGCAATGGCTACGCGACACTGGGCAACCCGAACCTGGGCAAGGAAAGCAGCAATGCCTTCGAACTTGGCATGCGCGGCCGGGCGGCAGGCTGGCTGACCGTGAGCGCATCGACTTTTTACAACCGCTACAAGGACTTCATCGAGTACGTGGCCCAGCCGGCCGATCCGATCAATTTCCCGACCATCACTTTTGGCCTGTTCCGGCCGGAGAATATCGGCAATGCGCGCAGTTGGGGTGGCGAGCTCTCTGCGGTCGCGGAGCTCGGCAAGCTGACGCCCGCGCTGCAAGGCTTCAGCGCCTCGCTGGCGTCCGGCGCATCGCGCGGCTCGCTGGAGAACCAGCGCACCGGCAAGAAGGCCGGCATGAACTCGATCCAGCCCTACAAAACCACGGCCAGTCTGGCATGGGATGACCCGCAGAAGCGCGGCGGCGCGTCGCTGACGGCCTTCCACACGCGTGGCAAGCAGGCGGAGACCGAGGTGGCCGCAGCGCAGTCGCAGCCGGCAGCTTATTTCGCTGTCCCTGCTGCAACGGTGGTCGACCTGGCCGGCTACTGGAAGCTTGGCAAACATGCGGAACTAAACGCCGGCATCTACAACCTGGGCGACAAGAAGTACTGGGACTACGCAGCCGTACGCACGCTGGCTGCCGGCACCACGGCAGCCACGCAGGCCGAGATCGAACGACAGGCGCGCCCTGGCCGTCACGTTGCCGTCAATTTCAAACTGATGTACTGATAAGGAGAAGAACATGAAGACGAAGAAGATATACGCTCTGCTGGTGTTGACCGGCCTCATCGCAATTGCTGCCGGGACTGTAAGCGCGGCGTCACTGGCCGATCGCTGGACCACGCTGCGTGCCGAGCAGCCCAAGCTGCAGATCCGCGACGCGGCGCGCACGCTGGGGACTTCCGAAGCGGAGCTGCTGGCGACTGGCATCGGCAAGACCGTGACGCGACTGTCGGATGCGGACCACGCGGTGAACGACATCATGATCCGCGCGCTGGACCTTGGCACCGTTCTGGCTCTGACCCGCAATGAGAACGGCGTGCTGGAACGCACCGGCGTCGCGACCAAGGCCAAGCCGGAATCGTTCAGCGACAAGGAGCGCTTCCGCGCAGTGGCCGGCGGCTACCTGGGCGGTGAGATCGACATGCGCTTCCATTTCGCGAACTGGAAGCATGCATTCGCGGTGGTGCAGCCGGGGCGCGATGGTACGACCAGCCGCAGCCTGCAGTTCTTTGATGCGCAGGGCAATGCGGCGCACAAGGTCTACGTAAAGAGCGAGGCCGGCGTGGCGGTGTTCGACAAGATTGTGGCGGACTTCAGGCATCCGCAGCAGACGGGGGAGCTGAAGATTGTTGCTGCTGCGCCGAAGGCGGCGGAATTGGCTGATAGCGCGGTAGACGTGAAGGAATTCCAGCTCGCATGGAAGGAAATGACCGATGTTCACCAGTTCAACCGCATCGTCAGCGAGTTCAAAATGAGCCGTGAGCAGGCATTGCGACTGGCGCCGGAAGGCTTGGCTCAGAAGATTGGCCCGCAGGCTTTACGCAAGCTGCTGGACGAATCAGCGAAGCAGCAGCTGCCGATCATGGCTTTCCTGGGGAATGGCGCGGCGACACAGATTTACAGCGGCAAGATCAGCAAGACAGCTGCGAGCGGTGACTGGTATAACGTGCTCGATCCGGAGTTCAACCTGCACATTCGCGAGACTGCGCTCAAGAGCGGGTACGTGGTGCAGCGGGCGGGCGTGACGTCGGTCGAGTTCTTCGACAAGGACGGGGAGCTGGTGGTGACGTTCTTCGGGGTTCGCGAGCGCGCCAAGCCGCAGCCGCAAGCGTGGGTGGATTTGACGCGGGCGCTCTAAGTGTCCGACCCGCGGGGGCAGACACTGGAACGCGGCGGCCACGGGCCTGGTGTCTGACCCTGCGGGTCAGACACCGCTTCACCGGTTTAGTGCTTGGCTTCCGAGCCGTGGATCAGGGCTTCGGCGGGGGCGTCGGTGACGAAGAGCTGGGCGCAGTCGACGGCGTCGTACTCGTAGTGCTTGCCGCAGAAGTCGCAGTTGATACCCAGCTTGCCTTGCTCGGACAGGGCGTCTTCCACTTCCTGCTGGCCCAGCATCTTCAGCATATTGCCGACCTTTTCACGGGTGCAGGAGCAGTGGAATTGCGGATGCAACGGCTCGAACACGCGCAGGGTCTCTTCCCAGAACAGGCGCTTCTGCAGTACATCGATGCCGTGCTCCAGCATCTCCGCTTCCTTCAGCGTGTCGCCCAGCATCACCACGCGGTTCCAGGTTTCCTGAGATACTTCGGCGGCGTGCGCGGTGGCTTCGGCTTTGCCGCCATGCAGCGGCAGCTTTTGCAGCAGCAGGCCGCGCGAAACCTGGTCGTCGGCCGCCAGCCACAGCTTGGTGTCGAGCTGCTCGGAACGCAGCATGTAATGTTCGATCACGGTTGCCACGTCGTCGCCGTCCAGCGGCACGATGCCCTGGTATGGCTGCTGGCCTGGCACTTTCTCGGCTGGGTCCAGTGTGATCACGAAGCGGCCGTGGCCCTGGGCATTAACCAGCGCCTGCAGGCCGGCATCTTCCGCAATCGCGAATTCGGCATTCATCTTGGCGGTGGCGCGCATGCGCAGGTCGGAATCGCATTCCACCACCAGCAGGCGTACCGGGCCATCGCCGTGCAGTTGCATGATCAGCGAGCCGTTGAACTTGAGGTTGGCCGACAGCAGGGCGGCCGCCGACACCATTTGCCCCAGCAGGCGCTTGACCGCGACCGGGTAGTGGTGGCGGGCGACGATTTCGCGCCAGGTGGCGGAGATATCGACCAGCTCACCGCGCACGGCGGCGTCTTCAAAAACAAACTTCTGCAGGGTATCGGGGGTGTTCGTCATTGTTTTTATCCAATCTTTTTCAGTTGCGACTTGAACAGCTGGCCACGTTTGACATAGCTGTCGGCGCTGCCGATCAGGCGCGCCACGTCTTCCTCTGTCAGCTGGCGCACCACCTTGGCGGGAGCGCCCACGATCAGCGAGTTGTCGGGAAATTCCTTGCCCTCGGTGACCAGGGCGCCGGCGCCGACCAGGCAACCCTTGCCGATCCTTGCGCCGTTCAGTATTACCGCCTGGATGCCGATCAGCGATCCGTCGCCGATGGTGCAGCCATGCAGCATGGCCTGGTGGCCGATGGTCACATCCTTGCCCACCGTGAGCGGGTAGCCCATGTCGGTGTGCATCACCGTACCTTCCTGCACATTACTGTTTTCACCGATTGTGATGCGCTCGTTATCGCCGCGGATGGTTGCGCCGAACCAGACGGAGCTGTTCGCGTGCAAGGTCACCTTGCCGATCAAGGTCGCATTCTCCGCCACGAAAGCGGAAGCATCAATCTCTGGCGCATGTTCGCCAAGCTGGTAAATTGTCATGGATGGTCCGGTAGGAGGGAAGTGGCGCTATTGTACGCCAAGCAGATTTTAGAACGGTCGTGCTATTATTCTGTTTCACCCATTTCGAGGCAGGCACCATGATTCCATCCCGTTCCGACTTTATCGACGTGCGCGGCAAGCGTACCCACGTGCTGCACTGGGGGCGAGAAGGTGCGCCCAAGGTCTTCATGGTGCATGGCTGGATGGATGTGGGCGCCAGCTTCCAGTTCGTGGTCGACTGCCTGAAGGGCGACTGGCATGTGATCGCGCCGGACTGGCGCGGTTTTGGCCTGACCGAACGCAATGGCACGGATACCTACTGGTTCCCCGACTATGTGGCTGACCTGGATGCCATCCTGCGTCATTACCAGCCGGAGGGGGAAGTCAACCTGCTGGGCCACAGCATGGGCGGCAATGTTGTCAGTTTGTACGCGGGTGTGCGCCCGGAACGCATCCGCCGCCTGGTCAACCTGGAAGGCTTCGGCCTGAAAGCGACCGTGCCGGAGCAGGCGCCGTCGCGCATGCGCAAATGGCTCGATGAACTGCTGGTGGAGCCTGAAATGCGCACCTACGACTCGCAGGCGGCCGTGGCGGCTCGCCTGCAAAAAACCAACCCGCGCCTGTCGGACGAACGTGCCGCTTTCCTGGCCAGCCACTGGTCGGCCCAGAATGCCGACGGCCGCTGGGAAATCCTGGGCGACCCGGTGCACAAGCGCCCCGGCCCTTCGCTGTACCGCGTTGAAGAAGTGCTGGCCTGCTGGAAGAAAATCACGGCGCCGGTACTGTGGGTGGAGGCGGAAGACACCAATATGTGGCTGTGGATGGGCCCCAAGGACGAGGCGCGCGCCGAAATCGACCGCCGTCTGGGCCACCTGGCGCGGGTGACGCCGAAAATGATGCCCGATGCCGGCCATATGCTGCATCACGACCAGCCGGAAATGCTGGCGGAAATGCTGGAGGAATTCCTGGCCTGAGCTTTCAGCGTACAATGAAACCTTCGCAACATTGCAACCAGTATGCTGAACGTAGACCTCCATTGCCATTCGAACGTGTCCGACGGTGTGCTGCCCCCTGCGGCAGTGGCCGAGCATGCCCATAAGGCGGGCGTGAATGTCTGGGCCCTGACAGACCATGATGAAGTGGGCGGTGTCGCTGCTGCTCGCGCAGCCGCGCAGCTTTACGGGATGCGCTTCGTGACGGGAGTGGAAATTTCCATTACCTGGGCCAGTGAGACGGTGCATATCGTCGGCCTGCAAATCGATGAAAACAACCCCGCGCTGGTGAAGGGGCTGGAAGAGACCCGCTCGGGACGCGACAATCGCGGCCGCGAGATCGGGCGTCAGCTTGAGCTGGCGGGCATTCCTGGCGCCTATGAAGGCGCGCTGACTTACGTCGATAACCCGGCCTTGATGTCGCGCACGCACTTCGCCCGCTTCCTGGTGGAGCAGGGCGTTTGTTCGTCGGTGTCGGAAGTGTTCCGCAAGTACCTGTCGCCGGGCAAGCCGGGGTATGTTGAACATCGCTGGGCAACGCTGCAGGATGCAGTGGGCTGGATCCTGGGCGCGGGCGGGATCGCGGTGATTGCGCATCCGGGGCGCTATAAATTTACGCCGATGCAGGAAGGTATCCTGTTCGATGAGTTCAAGCAGCTTGGCGGGACGGCGATCGAGGTCGTCACCGGCTCGCATACGCCGGACCAATATCCGAAATATGCCAACCTGGCCAATAGCTATGGCTTTTTGGCTTCGCGCGGGACCGATTTCCATGCGCCAGGCGAGGCACGGGTAGATTTTCGCTTGCTGCCGCCGCTGCCTGGCAATGTGACGCCGGTGTGGCACGACTGGTTCTGAACTCGGGGGCTTGTAAATCCCTACTGCTGACCATAGATTAACGTTCGGTAAAGTTGTCCGGAGGCCCACTCTATGAAACGCATCATCCTTTTTATTGCCACCAACCTTGCGGTTGTCGTAGTACTGTCGATTGTCTTGTCGCTGCTGGGCATCGGACGCCCTGGCTCCGGCACCAGCATGGGCGGCTTGCTCGCGTTTTCCGTGGTGGTTGGCTTCACCGGCTCGATCATTTCGCTGCTGATGGCCAAGCCCATGGCCAAATGGTCGACCGGCGCGCGTGTCATCGAGCAGCCGCAGGATTCCACTGAGCAGTGGCTGGTCACTACCGTACATGCCCTGGCGGACAAGGCTGGGATCGGCCGCCCGGAAGTGGCCGTGTATGAAGGCGACGCCAATGCCTTTGCCACGGGCGCTTTCAAGAATGACGCGCTGGTGGCGGTTTCCACCGGCTTGCTGCAGTCGATGAACAAGGAAGAAGTCGAGGCTGTGCTGGGCCACGAGGTGGCGCACATCGCGAATGGCGACATGGTGACGCTCACCCTGATCCAGGGCGTGGTGAATACCTTCGTGGTGTTCCTCGCACGTATCGTCGGCTCGGTGGTGGACGGCATGCTGAACAAGGATGAAGAGCGCCGCGGCCCGGGGATTGGCTATATGGTCACCGTCTTCGTGTGCGAGCTGCTGTTTGGCCTGGTCGCCTCGATGATTGTTGCCTGGTTCTCGCGCCAGCGTGAATTCCGTGCTGATGCCGGTTCAGCGCGTTTGCTGGGTTCCACGGTGCCGATGCAGCATGCATTGGCGCGCCTGGGCGGCGTACATCCGGGCGAACTGCCGCAAGGGATGGCGGCATCGGGCATCACCTCGCCGAGTGGCTGGGCGGCGCTGTTCTCCAGCCATCCTCCGATTGAAGAACGCATCGCAGCCCTGCAACAGCTGCGCTAAAACATGACCCAATTCTTCCAGGTACACCCAGACAATCCGCAACTGCGCCTGATCAAGCAAGCGGCGCAAATCATCCACGGCGGGGGCATTGTCGCCCTGCCGACCGATTCCTGCTATGCGCTGGTGTGTCACCTGGACGATAAGGCGGCGGTGGAAAAGCTGCGCCGCATCCGCGGCATCGACGAGAAGCACCACCTGACCCTGTTATGCCGCGACCTGAGCGAGATCAGCACCTACGCCCGGGTCGACAACAAACAATTCCGCCTGATGAAGGCAGTGACGCCCGGCCCGTACACCTTCATCCTGGAAGCGACGCGCGAAGTGCCGCGCCGCCTGTCGCACCCCTCGCGCAAGACCATCGGCTTGCGGGTGCCGAAAAACACCATCACCGAAATGCTGATGGAAGAATTGGGGCAACCGCTGCTGGGCACCACACTGATCCTGCCGGATGACGACGAACCGCTCACCGACCCGGATATGGTGCTGGAGCGGCTTGGCAAGCAGGTCGAACTGGTGATTGACGGTGGCGCCTGCAGCTTCGAGCCGACCACCGTGGTGGACCTGACTGGCGACGAGCCAGAACTGATCCGGCGCGGCTGCGGCGACTGCGCCGCCCTCGGACTTTGAACCCTTCATTCCTCAATTCGCCCCCAGTGCAGGTGGCTGGCGGAGCGGTCGAAGCCCTCTGATAGAATCCCAGTTATGAACGATTTTGACCAGGTTATCCGCAACATTGCGGTCTACGCGATCCCTGTCCTATTTGCGATTTCTCTACACGAAGCTGCGCACGGTTATGTGGCCCGCTACTTTGGCGATAACACTGCCGAAAAGCTGGGCCGTCTGACACCAAATCCGATGCGTCATATTGACTTGTTCGGCACTATCATTTTGCCGGTTCTTCTTTTGCTGTCGCCGCTGAATATGGCATTCGGATACGCCAAGCCGGTCCCGGTCGACTTCAATCGCCTGCGCAATCCGAAGAAGCAAATGGGCTTTGTAGCCGCTGCAGGGCCTGCAGCTAATTTTGCAATGGGTCTCGGTTGGATGCTGTTGCTCGTGTTGATGATCAATTTGGGCGTAACCGAGCGTTTTCCGATTGAAGTGTGCAAGGCTGGTGTTATTGCGAACTCAGTTATGTGCGCCTTTAACCTGATCCCGATACCACCGCTTGATGGCGGCCGAATCGTGACTTCGCTGCTTCCACGCGACCTGGCGTATAAATTCGCCAGCATCGAGCGCTTGGGACCGATCATTTTCATCGGCATTATCCTCCTGCTGAACACCGGCCCATTCCGCGCTATGGTAGGAGCACTGGTGGGAATTGTGATGACCTTGATCGAACTGCCGTTCCGACCATTCCTGAGCTGACACCATGTACCCCGACCGCGTCGTTTCCGGCATGCGCCCGACGGGCAGCATGCACCTTGGCCACTACCATGGCGCGCTGAAGAACTGGATCAGGATGCAGTCCGAGCAGCCTTGCCTGTTCTTCGTGGCCGACTGGCACGCGCTGACCACGCATTACGACGACCCGTCCATCATCGAAAAATCCACCTGGGACATGCTGGTGGACTGGCTCGCCGCCGGTATCGACCCCACCCAGGCCACGCTGTTCATCCAGTCGAAAATCCCGGAGCACGCCGAGCTGCACCTGCTGCTGTCGATGGCCACGCCGCTCGGCTGGCTGGAGCGCGTGCCAACTTACAAGGACCAGATCGACAACCTGGCCAACAAGGACTTGCAAACCTATGGCTTCCTCGGTTACCCGCTGCTGCAGGCTGCCGACGTGCTGATCTACCGCGCCAGCGAAGTGCCGGTTGGCGACGACCAGGTGCCGCACGTCGAAATGATGCGCGAGATCGCGCGCCGCTTTAACCACCTGTACGGCAAAGAGAAGGGCTTCGAGGAAAAGGCGCAGGACGCGGTCAAGAAGCTGGGCAGCAAGCGTGCCAAGCTGTACAACGAATTGCGCACCGCCTATCAGCAAGAGGGTGACGACGCCGCACTGGAACAGGCGAAAGCCATGCTGGATGATGCGCAAAACCTGTCGATGATCGACCGCGAGCGCCTGTTCGGCTATCTCGAAGGCGCGCGCAAGCTGATCCTGGTTGAGCCGCAAGCGAAGCTGACTGAGGCCAGCCGCCTGCCGGGCCTGGACGGCCGCAAGATGTCCAAGAGCTACGGTAACGCGATCGCTCTGCGTGAGGACAAGGAATCGGTGACGAAGAAGATCCGCACCATGCCAACCGACCCTGCGCGCGTGCGCCGCACCGATGCGGGCGAGCCGGAGCGTTGCCCGGTGTGGCAATTCCACGTGGTGTATTCGGACGGCCCGACCCAGGAATGGGTGCAGAAGGGTTGCAAATCGGCCGGTATCGGCTGTATCGAATGCAAGCAGCCGGTCATCGATGCCATCGTCAAGGAGCAGGAGCCGATGCACGAGCGTGCGCAGCCTTACCTGGACGACCCGTCCCTGGTGCGCGCCATCGTGGCGGACGGCAATGAAGCAGCGCGCAAGTTGGCGCAGGAAACGATGCGCGATGTGCGCGAAGCAATGGGATTGAGTTATGGCTGATGTTTTAACCCCACCTTCAGCTTGGGTGGAACGATTTGCGCCGCTGGTGCCCAATGGCGAGGTATTGGACCTGGCTTGCGGCAACGGGCGCCACTCGCGCCACCTGGCTGCGCTTGGCCACGCCGTGGTGGCGGTGGATCGCGACGGGGCGGCGCTGGCTGCCGCGGCCGGCGCCGGCATCGTCACCAGCCAGATCGACCTGGAAGAAGAGGGCGCCTGCTGGCCCTTCGGGCCGGCGCGCTTTGCCGGCATCGTCGTTACCAACTACCTGCACCGTCCGCTTTTGGCCGATATGCTGGGCAGCCTGGCGCCGAACGGCATGCTGATTTACGAGACTTTCGCCGATGGCAATGCGGCCTTCGGCAAACCATCAAACCCGGCCTTTTTGTTACAGCCGGGAGAATTGTTGGAATTGGCTAGAATGCATGGTTTGCGTGTCATCGCATTCGAAGATGGCGTCGTTAATACTCCGAAACCGGCCATGGTGCAGAGGATTTGTGCCGTGAAAGGGGAGTTTCCAAGGGAGGCGGCGCTGTTGCCGTCATTTTGAGCGACCAAAATGCACCACGGGTGCAGGGTATGCTCTACAATCGTCGTTTTAATTCTTATTGCAATTGGTTTCCTATGATTAAGGGTAGCATTGTAGCAATCGTAACCCCGATGCACGCGGACGGCAGCCTCGACTATCCAGGCCTGAACGCGCTGATCGACTGGCATATCGCCGAAGGCACGGACGCCATTGTCATCGTCGGCACCACCGGCGAATCCGCCACTGTCAGCGTGGCCGAGCATTGCGAGCTGATCAAGGCTGCCGTGGAGCGCGTTGGCGGCCGTATCCCGGTGATCGCCGGTTCCGGCGGCAATTCCACCGCGGAAGCCATCGAGCTGACCCGTTTCGCCAAGAACGCCGGCGCCGACGCCTCGCTGCAAGTGGTTCCTTACTACAACCGCCCAACCCAGGAAGGCATGTACCAGCACTTCAAGGCCATCGCTGAAGCGGTGGACCTGCCGGTGATCCTGTACAACGTACCGGGCCGCACCGTTGCCGACATGAGCAATGACACCATCCTGCGCCTGGCCAAGATCAAGAACATCATCGGCGTCAAGGACGCGACCGGCAATATCGCCCGCGGCTACGACCTGCTGCGCCGCGCGCCGGCCGATTTCGCTGTGTATTCCGGCGACGATCCGACCGCCATCGCCCTGATGATGGCCGGCGGCAAGGGTAATATCTCGGTGACGGCCAATGTGGCGCCGCGCCAGATGCACGAGCTGTGCGAAGCCGCGATGGCTGGCGATGCCGCCAAGGCAACTGCCATCAACAACCAACTGCTCCCGCTGCATCAGCACCTGTTCATCGAACCGAACCCGGTGCCGGTCAAGTGGGCGCTGGCGGAAATGGGCAAGATGCCGAAGGGTATCCGCCTGCCGCTGGTGTCGCTGGCAGAGCAGTATCACGAGACCGTCCGCGCTGCCCTGCGTGAATCCGGTGTGCTGAACTAATCTTCTTTTTCACATGACTATTCGCAAGATCGTTTCCCAGACCCCGCAGCGCGGGCTCGTCGTTGGCGCCCTGATGCTGAGCCTGACCGGTTGCGGCATGGTGCAGTCCGTTGTCGGCGAAACCAAGGTAGATTACAAATCGGCCAAGAAGGCCAGCACGCTGGACGTGCCGCCGGACCTGACCCAGCTGTCGAAGGACAACCGCTATTCGCTGCCAAGCAATGACCGCGGCGTGGCGACTGCTTCCGGCTACCAGGCTGCGCGCGGAACCACCCCAGGCGCAGCGGCAAGCAGCAACGAAGTGGCGAGCACCGGCAACAGCGCCGTGCGCGTCGAGCGTTCCGGCAACCAGCGCTGGCTGGTGGTGCAGCAGACCCCGGAAGCCCTGTGGCCGCAGCTGAAAACGTTCTGGGAAGAGTCGGGCTTCACCCTGGCGGTGGATGATGCCACTGCCGGCGTGATGGAAACCGAATGGAATGAAAACCGCGCCAAGATCCCGCAGGACTTCATCCGCAGCACGATCGGCAAGGTCTTCGACGGCCTGTACTCGAGCGGCGAGCGCGACAAGTACCGCACCCGCCTGGAGCGCAACCCAGCCGGCGGAACCGAGATCTACATCAGCCATCGCGGCACCAAGGAAGTCGTGACCGGCGCGCAGAACGAGTCGACCATGTGGACCAACCGCAATAGCGACCCGAACCTGGAAGCGATCTTCCTGGCCAAGCTGATGACCAAGCTGGGTGGCACGACCGACGAGGCGACCGCGCGTACTTCGGTCGACAATGCGGCAGTCCAGGCGCAGCACGCCGTGCTGGTGGGCGAGGGCGCCGATGCCTTCATCAAGACCGACGAAGGCTTCGAGCGTACCTGGCGCCGCGTGGGCCTGGCGCTGGACCGTGCCGGCTTCACCGTGGAAGACCGCGACCGCGTGCAGGGTGTGTACTTCGTGCGCTTCGTGAATGATGCCACCGATACCCGCGGCTGGTTCAGCAAGCTGTTCAGCTTCGGCGCATCGGATAAAGAGAAGGAAGCGCAGCGCTATCGCATCTCGGTGCGTTCGGATTCGGTCAACACCACCCAGGTTTCGGTGTGGAATAACCAGAACAAGCCAGAAGCTTCGCCGGTCGGGCAGAAAATCCTGACCCTGCTGCAAGAGCAGCTGAAATAAGGGCGGAAGCCAATAAATCAAAAGCCGGCGCAAGCCGGCTTTTTTATTAAAAGTCGGGGTCAGGTCTGGCAATCGGACATTAATGTCCGATTGCCAGACCTGACCCCGACTTTCATAAAACTATAGGCGAAAAAAAACCAGCCCGAAGGCTGGTTTCTTTTCCCTGCGCAGGAATTACTTAGCAGCAGCGGAAGCAGCGGAAGCAGCAGCCGAAGCAGCCGAAGCAGCTGCGGAAGCAGCAGCAGCAGCGTCGGTAGCAGCGGAAGCGGCAGCAGCAGCAGCGTCAGCGGCTGGAGCAGCAGCAGGAGCAGCTGCGTCAGCTGCTGGAGCTGCAGGAGCGGCTGCTGGAGCAGCTGCTTCTGGGGTTGCTACTGGAGCAGCAGGAGCTTCTTCTTTCTTGGAGCAAGCAGCCAGGGCAACAGCCAGCAGGGAGGCGATCAGCAGGGATTTTTTCATTTGTTTTCCTTAAATAACAACAAAAATTAAACAATGTTGCGATGAATAATTACCGGTAATTATCGCTCGTACGGCGTTTCGTCGGCCCTTCCAACCTTCAGAAAAAGGTCGACCAGACACGGAAACACACCGGATATTATAGCGTTTTCTGCTGCGTCGCAATAGCAAATCGGGCGGTTTACACAACTATTTTGCGAAAGCGCAATATTTTTTTCCCGCGCCGATCTGCTGGCAACTGCAGCGATTACCGTCATACCTCGAACCGCAGCATTTTACATTTTTCCGGCTTACAATCCAGTCGTTCCTGGTCGCAGGCCCGGCTGGGTTTCGGCCCAGATAGCTTCATAACGCTCCAAACTGGTTTGGGTTGACGATGGAGCATCAAAATCCGCTTCGCCACGGAAGTGGTCGGAATGGAAGCGGCGCACGATGTGCACGCCGTCCGCCACGCAGAAGGAATCGGTCAGGGTGCTGATGCTGCGGCTGGTCAGGCGGCATTCAATCTGGTGGCTGTAATCTTCCAGCAGCTTCAGGAAGCGCGGTTCATTGCGCTCCAGATGGCCATTGCTGTGGGCGACCAGCTGGATGCGGCCTTTGTGCTGCAGGAAGCGGCGCAGCAGGGCGTCAGTCTTCGAATGGCCCAGCTGCCACCAGGCATAGTCCGGGTCGAACATCTGCAGCGTCAGGCGGCCTCGGGAGATGCAGTCCAGTAGCAGGGACTGGAATTGGGTACGACTGTCAAAAAGCTGCTTCTCCATGCTATCTCCGATTATTTGTTCAGTTCCAGCCAGCCGTCGGTGTACCAGGCGAAGAGCGCTTCCAGCACGTCTTCGGAAGCTGCGGCCACTGCTGCGCCGTCCAGGCCGCGGGTATTGGCCAGGGTTTCCAGCGTCGCCTTGTCGGACTTGTTCATGGCAAAGGACTCGCCGTTGATGAAGACATTCTTGCCGCGATAAAGCATTTGCGTCTTGCGCGAGAGGGAAACGCCTTTTTTCTCAGCTGATTGCTGGAATTTGTCGGCAGTTAGCGGCTTTTCAAGGGGCTGGAAGAAGACGTTATGCTTTGGTTCGGACAGGTATTCGCCGAGGAAAATGGCGAAATCGTCTTCGGTGAAGCTGACCTTGTTCAATTCGTCGGCCAGTTTGCCCAGCATGGCTTTCGGGATTTCAGCAGGCTTGCTGGTCGGCTCCAGGTCCGGGTCGGCATAACGGCCCGGCAGGTCGATGGAGTCGGCCATGAATTGCAGGAAGGCTTCGCCCAGTTCCTGGTAGGACGGGGAGCGGAACCCGATCGAATAGGTCTGGCAGTCGCCGATCGCTTCGCCATCGTGGGCGTAGTGCGGCGGCAGGTAGAGCATGTCGCCCGGTTCCAGCACGAATTCCTCGGTGGCCTTGAATTTCTTCAGGATCTTCAGCGGCAGGCCTTCGACCAGGGTCAGGTCCTTCTGCGCGCTGATCTTCCAGCGGCGCTGGCCTTCGGCCTGCAGCAGGAACACGTCGTAGGAATCGAAGTGCGGGCCGACGCCGCCGCCATCGGTGGCGAAACTCACCATCAGGTCGTCTAGGCGCGCATCGGGCAGGAAGCGGAATTGGCGCAGCAGCGCATCCGCCTGGTCGTCCTGCAGGTTGACGCCCTGTACCAGCATGGTCCATGCGCGCTCTTTGCGCGAAGGCAGTTCTTTCAGGGGGCCGTGCTGCATGTCCCAGCTACCGTCTTTCTTGGTGACCAGGCGGCTTTCCACGTAGTCCTTGGTGGCCAGTTCAGCCAGCTTGTCGAAAGGCAGCAGGGGTTTGAAGCCGGGAATGGCCTGGCGGATCAGCAGCGGCTTCTTGTGCCAGTAATCGCGCAGGAATTGTTCGGGCGTGATATCGCCCAGGAGTGTCAGTTTTTTCATGGGGCCGATTATAGCAAGCGGTATAATCCTTCCAGCTTAGATATGAAAGGAAGCTCAATGAAGATCGCCAAGAATACCGTTGTGACGGTGGAGTACAAACTGTCCGACGCACAGAACAATCTGATCGAAGACGGTCGCCAGCCTATGGTCTACCTGCACGGTGGCTACGAGAACACCCTGCCGAAAATCGAAGAAGAACTGGACGGCAAGGAAAACGGCTATGCCACCACGATCCAGATTGAACCGGAAGACGCCTTTGGCGATTACGATCCGAACCTGCTGAAAGTGGAAGAGCGTGCGCGACTGCCGGAGCCGCTCGAAATCGGCATGCAGTTCGAAGGCCTGCCTGAAGGCGGCGAAGACGATGACGCAATGATTTTCACCGTGACTGAAATCGCCGAAGATAAAGTGGTCCTGGACGGCAACCATCCGCTGGCCGGCATGGCCCTGCGCTTCGAGCTGAAAGTGATCGACGTGCGCGCCGCCACTGAAGAAGAAATCGCCCACGAGCACGTGCATGGCCCGCATGGCCATCACCACCACGACGCCGACGATGAAGGCGACGATGGCGAGGAAGGCGATCACTTCCGCAGCCACCCGATCCATTAAGATCCCAAGCCCCGCACAGCGGGGCTTTTTTTACGTCACTCGCTGCCCAGGACGAACAGCGCCGCACTGCCCGGTATCACGCGCAGCGTGACCCATTCGGCACCCAACGCGAGATGGCCGACGTTCTTGTTCCATTCGATTGCCGGGGCGGCCTTGCCCTGCTTGCGGTTGTCCACCAGCAGCAACTGCCCCGGATATTTGTCGGCCTGCGAGCGCACGATGCGGCGGATCTCGGTAAAGCCGTCGCGCTTTTGCGCGAGCCGTTCAAAAAAACCTTGTTCCACGTGGGCGCCGATTTCGCCATCCATCACCAGCACGATGCCGGCGATGTTCTTGCGCTTGGCGTGCAGGAAGGCGCGGTGCAGCCAGCCGCGGTTAGCCACCATGCGGTCTTCATACTCGCTGTTGCGACCCGCTTCGACCAGGTAGTGGTTGTTCCTGGCCGGCACGTTGAGGGTGACGAACAGGATGTTCTCGTACTCCCAATACGTGTTTTCGGCGTAGTCGCGGAACTTGGCGATGCTGGACTGGCGGTTCAGCGGCAGCTTGCCCTTGCCGAGTGCTTCGGGCTCGCGGAAGAACAGTTCGCGAATGCGGTTGAGGCGCTCGATGGCGTTCGACTTGCCATTCGAATTGCGGCACTCGGTCCAGTCGCTGCCTGCCGGCAGCAGCACCAAGGGGCGCTCGGCGCTGTTCATCAGGTCGCGGCGCTCCTGGTACAGGCTGTCGGAACAGGGCTCACTGGCCGACTTGAGGCCAGTGGCAATCAGGAATGCGGGCTCGTTGCGACTTGCTTCCGCCAGCATGCGGCGGAACTCGGCGTCGCCTTCGCCCTTGGGGAAGTTGTGGCCGAGCAGGGCGAACGAGAATTCGCCTTTGCGCGGCGCGGCCTTGTCGTTGCGTGCCACCGCCGCAGGCATGGCAAGCATGGCGGCGGCCAGCGCGGCCCCACAGGCCAGCGAACTTAGGACGAGCCGCCGTTTCATGCCTGCGCCAGGCGCTTGAGCTGGTACAGGCGGTCCAGCGCTTCGCGCGGAGTCATGGCGTCCGGATCGATGTCGTCCAGCGCTGCCAGCAGTTCCTCGGCACGTGGATCGGCCGCAGGAGCAGCCGCGGGCGCCGCGTCGTCGTTGGCATCGGCCACCGGCGCGGCGAACAGGTCGAGTTGCGGCGTGGCGTCCAGCGCTTGCGCTTCCAGGCGCGCCAGGTGCTTGCGGGCGGCCTTGATCACCGGCTGCGGCACGCCGGCCAGCTGCGCCACCTGCAAGCCGTAGCTTTGCGAGGCCGGGCCGTTCTGCACCGCGTGCAGGAAGACGATGGAATCCTTGTGCTCCACCGCCGACAGGTGGACGTTGGCGGCGGTCGGATGCGCTTCCGGCAACTGGGTCAGTTCGAAGTAGTGGGTCGCGAACAGGGTGAAGCTGCGGCTGCTTTCGATCAGGTGGCGCGCAATCGCCCACGCCAGCGCCAGGCCGTCGAAGGTCGAGGTGCCGCGGCCGATTTCGTCCATCAGCACCAGCGAATGCTCGGTGGCGCCGTTCAGGATGGTCGCTGCTTCCGTCATCTCCACCATGAAGGTGGAACGGCCGCCAGCCAGGTCGTCGGTGGCGCCGATACGGGTGAACACGCGGTCGATCGGGCCGATGGTGGCGCTGGCGGCCGGCACATAGCTGCCCACGTAGGCCAGCAGGGTAATCAGGGCGACCTGGCGCATGAAGGTCGATTTACCGCCCATGTTCGGGCCGGTGATCAGCAGCAGGCGGCGGTCGGCCATGAATTTGCAGTCGTTGGCGATGAAACGCTCGATCTGGTTTTCCACCACCGGGTGGCGGCCTTCCACAATATGGATGCATGGCTCGGCCACCAGGTTCGGTGCGCACCAGTTGTTGCGCAGCGCGTGTTCGGCCAGTGCACACAAGGTGTCGACCTGGGCCAGGGCCTGGGCGATGGACTGCAGCGGGCCGATGAACGGGGCCAGGGCGGCCAGCAGCTCGTCGTACAGCATCTTCTCGCGCGCCAGCGCGCGGTCCTGCGCCGACAGGGCCTTGTCTTCAAAGGCCTTCAGTTCCGGCGTGATGTAACGCTCGCAGTTCTTCAGGGTCTGGCGGCGGCGGTAGTCTTCCGGCACCTTGTCTGCCTGGCCGTTGGTGACTTCGATGTAGAAGCCGTGCACGCGGTTGTATTCGACGCGCAGGTTGGCGATGCCGGTGCGTTCGCGTTCGCGGGTTTCCAGGTCGACCAGGAACTGGCCGGCGTTTTCGGACAGGCCGCGCAGTTCGTCCAGCTCCGCATCGTAGCCGCGCGCGATCACGCCGCCGTCGCGCACCATGGTGGCCGGTTCCGGCATGATGGCGCGCACCAGCAGGTCCACGCATTCCTTCGGTTCATTCAAGCCGAAGTGCAGCTTGGCCAGCAGGCCTTGCGCATTGTCGTGGCCCAGGGCGCGCAGCATGGCGTGCTGCAGTTTCGGCAGTTGCTGCAGGCCGTCGCGCAGGGCCGACAGGTCGCGCGGGCGTGCCGACAGCAGGGCCACGCGGGTGGTGATGCGTTCGATATCCGGCACCTGCGCCAGGTGGTAGGCCAGCGAGCCTGTGGTGTCGTGCTGCATCAGGGCTGCGATGGCGTCGTGGCGCGCGCGCGCCACGGCCTGGTCGCGCTTCGCATGGTGCAGCCAGTGGCGCAGCAGGCGCGAACCCATGGCGGTGCGGCAGTGGTCCAGCAGCGAGAACAGGGTAGGCGATTCCTGGCCGCGAATGGTTTCCGTCAGCTCCAGGTTGCGGCGCGTTGCGGCGTCCAGGCCGATGTATTCGTTTTCCGTTTCGCAGGAAAGGCTCTTGACGTGCTGCAGGCCGCGGCCCTGGGTCGATTGCGCATAGCGCAGCAGGGCGCCGGCTGCACCGAATGCCGCGCCCAGGCCTTCGGCGCCAAAGCCGGTCAGGGTGGCGACAGCCAGCTGGTCGAGCAGGGCCTTGTGGCCGTGCACCACGTCGAAGTGCCAGGCCGGCACGTTGTTGACGTGGCAGATCGCGATGTCGTCGAACATGTCGGCGTCGTCGCCGCGCAGGATTTCAGCCGGCGCGATGCGCTCCAGCTCCTGTCCCAGGCGCGTGTTGACGCTGCGCTGGTCGCCGGAGAATTCCATCAGGCGCAGCGCACCGGAGGCCAGCGACAGCCAGGCCAGGCCGCAAGTGACCACCTTGCGGTTGCTGATCATGGTCATGGCCAGCAGTGGGCGCTCCGACTTTTCCGGCAGCAGGTCCGAATCGGTCAGGGTGCCCGGCGTGACCACGCGCACCACCTTGCGCTCGACCGGGCCCTTGGCCAGTGCCGGGTCGCCGATCTGCTCCGCGATCGCACAGGACTCGCCGACCTTGACCAGCTTGGCCAGGTAGCCATCCAGCGAATGGAAAGGCACGCCCGCCATCTTGATCGGCACGCCGTTCTGGGTGCCGCGCGCCGTCAGCGTAATGCCCAGCACGCGCGACGCCTTCTCGGCATCGTCGAAGAACAGCTCGTAAAAATCGCCCATGCGGTAGAACACCAGCATGTTCGGGTAATCGGCCTTGATGCGCAGGTACTGCTGCATCATTGGCGTGACTTTTTCGGCCGGGCTGTTCTTGACGGCGTCAGGATTGATTTCTGAGGGCAGGGTGGTCATTTTTCGGAATTTCGTTCGGGCGTCGCGCCGGGCGCGGTAAAACGTTGCATTTTACCCCACGGGGCGGGTGTGCGACAGCCGCCCGGTTTCATAGATAAACCGCTCTAATGATGCATTCTGGCAACGTATTGTGCGGGACTTCTTGCCCAAATGCAGTTAAACTTCCGTCAAATTATTTTTCGGCAAGATATGTTCTGCTGCTTAAGGAATCCTTGTGAAACGTGTATTCAATAATCGCAACAGCGGTTTTACCCTGATCGAAGCCCTCATCACGATGGCCATCATCGCCATCCTCGCGGCCGTGGCGTTGCCATCTTATAAAGACTATATCATTCGCGGCCACATTCCGCAGGCCACCAATGGCTTGTCGGACATGCGCATCAGACTGGAACAGTTCTTCCAGGACACCCGTACCTACGCCGGCGCCTGCGCCGATGGGGCAGCAGCGGCACCGCCGACGAGCCCTGATTTCACCTTTACCTGCACCATCGCTGCCGACGGCATGAGCTATCAATTGAAGGCCACAGGCAAGGGGCCGATGGCCGGTTTTACCTATGAGCTGAACGAGGCTAATGCCAAGAAGACGACGGCGCCGACCGGATGGACTGGTTCCGACTCGTGCTGGGTAACCGCCAAGGGCGGGCGCTGCTGATGCGTAAGCAAAATGGCGTGACCCTGATCGAGTTGTTGGTGGCCATCAGCGTGCTCGGCATCCTGCTGGCGCTCGCAATGCCGAGTTTTTCCCGCATGATCCAGGATGCGCAAAACCGGACTGCCGCGGAATCCGTGCTGAACGGTTTGCAACTGGCGCGCACCGAAGCCCTGCGGCGCAGCACGCAGGTGCGCTTCAGCCTGACCGACGCGGATGGCAAGGTGGCCTGGACGGTTGGCTGCGTGAACGCCAACCTCTGTCCGGCGGAGATCCAGAAACGCGCGCCGGAAGAAGGCGGCGGCAACGCACGGGTTGGCGTCACCACCGATGCCCTTCCGCGACCGCTCAAGCCTGACACCTTTGCCGGTGTGCTGGCTGCCGGCGCCGGCCTCGACAAGACCGCCGTGGTCACGTTCGACAGTTTCGGACGGGTTAGCGCTGCCGCAGGCACCGAAATCAGCCGCATTGACGTTACCAACGCCAAGGCCAGTTACGCGCGCCGCTATGTGGTGACGGTTGGCTCCGGCGGCCAGGTTCGCATGTGCGATCCGGACAGCAAACTGAATGGCACCCCCCAGGGCTGTACTTAAGGAGTAATCCCATGATTCGCAATTTAACACCTGGCCGCCAGGATGGCATCGTATTGCTTGAAGCGTTGGCGGCCATCCTGGTTTTCTCGTTCGGCATTCTTGCCTTCCTCTGGATGCAAGCCTCGGCGACGCGCCAGGTTACCGACTCCAAGTACCGCCTGGAGGCCAGCTTTGCTGCCAACCAGATATTGGGCGAGATGTGGGTGCATCCCGACGACTGGACCGCCTACGTGGGAACTGACGTGCCGGTGACAACCCTGCCAGCGGGCAAGCGTACGGTGGCGCTCAACGGCAGGCAGGTGACCGTCACCATCAGCTGGAAAAGTCCTGGCGAATCCAAGGCCCACAGCTACCAGGCGGTGGCGCAGATCAACGGATGAGGAAAATGATGCAGAGCTCCCAGAGAGGCTTTACGATGGTCGAGATCATGGTGGGTCTCGTCGTCGGCATGTTGGGCACCTTGATCGTGGCCCAGGCCTTCACCAATAACGAAGCGCGCAAGCGCACCACCACCAGCGGCGGCGACGCCCAGGCCAATGGCGCGATTGCGCTGTACATGCTGGAGCGCGATACCAAGATGGCTGGCTGGGGCATGACCGCCAGCCCCAAATCCTACGTCGGCTGCAGCAACATCTTTGCCTATTGCGACAAAAGCGCGGACTGCGGCGGCAAGGAAGGCGCGCTGACCGATGTGAATTTTGCGCCGGCATTGATCAAGGATGGCGGCGATGGGCCGGACAGCATTTCGGTCCAGTATTTTGCCGATCCAAGCCAGTCCTCTTATCAGCCATCCGGCAGCACTACGATACGCAGGGCGATGCCGCAGCCGTCGGCAGAACTGGACGTGGGCAATGCCGCTGTCTGCCAGGATGGCGACCTTGCGCTGGTATCGCAGGCAGGCAACTGCACCATCATGAAGATCACCGAGGTCCAGGCCCAAGCCTCGAAGCTGCAGCATAATTCTGGCGCTGGCGGAAGCTACAATCCGCCGGCATCGTATTTCGAAAGCGGAGCGAATGCCTGGCCGAAATATCCCGCAGGCGCGAGCGTCACTTGTTTCAAGCCGGCCAATGGCCACCCGATTTTCCGCAAGACCTACTCGGTCAATACGGCCACCAAGCAGCTGGAACGCAGCGATAACTCGCAAGCGCCGGCGGTCACGAATGAGCTGGTCATGTCGGAAGTGGTGGACATGCAGGCTGAATATGGCGTCGCCCCGGCGGGCAGCCAGACGATTGACACCTGGGTCAGCGCCGCCTCCTCGCCATGGAAGGAACCTTCCTGGTCCGACTGGCAGCGCATCAAGGCGATCCGCGTTGCCATGGTTACGCGCGGTGTCCAGTATGAGCGGCCCAAGAGCGTCGACAAAGGTTGCACAGCGACCACCGCCTTGTCGTCCAGCTGGGCCGCATTCAAAACTGATAAATATCCAAGCGACTGGAGTTGCTACCGTTATCGCGTGTTTGAAACGGTCATCCCGCTGCGTAACGTGATCTGGGGGAAAATATGAAATCCGTAGTCATTTCCGCGTGGCGCCGCCAGCAGGAGGGGGTGGCCCTGATCATGGCGCTCATCGTGCTGGTGGCCATGACCCTGGCCGGGCTGGCCATGATGCGCTCGGTCGATGGCTCGTCCCTGGTTGCCGGCAACCTGGCGTTCAAGCAGAGTGCGTCCATCAGCGCCGACGCCGGCGTGGAGGCGGCCATTGCTTGGTTGCATGGCAACCCCAAGTCACTTAACGAGGACCATGACAGCGAGGGTTATTCGGCCAGCAGCCAGGACGACCTAGACCTGACAGGCAATAACACGGTGGACGCAGACGATGACCTCGACTGGAGCAAAGCCACGCTCGTCAAGAAACTGCCGGTCGACTCGGCCGGCAACCAGGTGTCCTACGTGATCCACCGCATGTGTCAAACGGCTGGTGTGCTGGATCCGGCCATTTGCGCCAGCACGCCCCGCGATACGGCAGGGGGGCCGACTGACGACAGCGTCGGCATTCTGCTCCCGATGCTGACTTACCAGACATCGCCAGGCAACAGCAGCAACGGTCGTTCGTCACCGTTCGGACTGTACCGGATCACGGTGCGGGTTGCCGGGCCGCGTTCCAACGTCAGCTTCGTGCAGGCAATTATTTCACAATGAGTATGCGAGACCTATCAATGAGGCCACTCTTTAAACAATTGATGCTGGCGGCACTGTTCACCGGCAGCGTGCTGGGCGCCGCCTTGTCGCGTGCTGCCAGCACCGACCTGGCAGACAAGCCGTTGGCAAACTCCACCACCGTGCAGCTCTTGCCTAACATCATGCTCGACCTGGACAACTCGGGCAGCATGCTGTGGAGCTACATGCCCGACTATGTGCGCGTGCAGTCGAATGGCAGCTACCTGACGTTTTGCCGTTACTCCAATGGCAGCCTGGCAGTGATCTGCCATGACGGCGATCCGCCTTTTGCGGCCAGCGCTTTCAACAAGGTCTACTACAACCCGGCGGTGCGTTATGACTGGCCGACCACGGCCGACGGCAAACGCCTGGCCGATGCGACCACTGAGCACCGGACTGAATACTTGGCGCCATGGTCGAACATCCCGAGCGACGGCTATGGCATCCAGGATATCGATAAGACGTATTCGGAACCGCTGTATAGAGAGTACCCTTGCGGGGTAACCAATCCCTATACGGGGCGAACCATCGATTGCAAGTCGCAGGGGCCTAACGAGACCATTAATTTGCAGACTTACGGCAGCGTGAAAGCCAGCTATCCCGATCGTGTCTGGTGCCCTGACTCGTCGTCCAAGGAAAAGGACTGCAAGCGTGCAGTCGATGGGACCAGCTACGCCTATCCGACCGGAGATTACTCGGTTGCGAAGGAAGTGAAGGGCGCGCCCTATTACTACAATGTGACCGTCAAATGGTGCACGGATAATTCCGCCACAAATTGTGCGGACCTGCGTGACAACACCTACAAGACCGTTGTGTTCGGCAAATGGGAACGGGTCGACATTGTTCCGACCCGTAGCAGCTACCCGAAAGCGCCCACGCGCACCGATTGCCCCGGCGTCAGCTGCAGCTACGATAACGAGATGACCAATTTCGCGACGTGGTATGCCTGGTACCGGACCCGGACCCAGATGACCAAGACGGCCATTGGCCTGGCATTCAAGGACGTACGCGGAAATCCCAAGTCGATGGCGGAAGACAAGACCGACCCAAGCTATTTCCATACGCGCCTTGGGATGATGACGATCGATAACAAGACCATTGCAGTGCCGATCGCGCCTTTTGAGGGCGTGCACAAGCAGACCTTCTTTGACGAGCTGTACAAGCTCTACCCCAATACCAGCACGCCATTGCGTAACGCCCTGAACGAGGTCGGCCGTCTGTACAAGTTTGGTAAGAACGACGCGTTCCCGGATGGGAAAAATGACCCGATCGAGGCTGCTTGCCAACGCAACTTCGTTATCCTGGCAACGGACGGCTACTGGAACGGGAATCAGGCGCTCTACACTGACGACCCAAAGAGCACGCTGTTGAAGGACCAGGACGGCGACATCAAAAAAGCGCCGCGGCCGTCATACGCGCCATACAAAGCCGGTGACGGTACCAGGAACAACCCAGGCGACCAGGTGTCGTTGGCTGACATTGCGTTTTACTACTACAACAACGACCTGCGTCCGGACATGGAGAACATCGTCCCCAGCGCCGGCGGCAACAAGAACATCAACGATGTCGCCAACCACCAGCACATGACCACCTTTACCCTTGGCCTGGGCGTGGATGGTACGCTGGCTTACAGCAAGGACTACAAGACCGCAAAGACGGGCGACTACTATAAGATCCTGCAAGGGGGCACCAAGGAATGGCCGGCACCATTGCCGAACGACCCGACCGCGATCGACGACTTATGGCATGCCGCCGTCAGCGGCCGTGGAAGCTATTTCAGTGCCAAGGACCCGACCACCTTGCAGGAAAGCCTGCACCAGGCCTTGGGCAGTATCGGCCAGTCGGACGGCAGCGGCGCAGCCGCGGCGACCAGTAACCTGAACCCGGTCGAAGGCGATAATTTCATCTATCTGGCGAATTATCGAACCCAGCTCTGGGATGGCGAGCTGAGCGCCTATGCGATCAACGTCCAGACCGGCGAAATTACCGGCGACCCGAAGTGGCAGGCTGGGACGCTGCTGCGTAGCAGGTTCGCGTCGGACGGCAGCGACAGCCGTACCATCTGGACCTCGGACGCCAGCAACAGGCTGGTGCCATTCAAGGCCGCAAACTTGGATAAGAGCCAGTTGGCGTTCTTCTCGAAGTCGGTGCAACGGTCGCTGAGCCAATTTAAGAATTGGACCACCAAGCAAGTCGAAGCGGCTGATGAAACGACCCTGGTGAACTTCCTGCGCGGCCAGGATCCATTGGACAAGGATGGCATGCGCCTGTACCGCGAGCGCGACAAGGTGCTTGGCGACTTCATCCATTCGCAGCCAATCTACGTCAAGAATCCGCCGTTCGGCTTCCTGGACGAGGGCTACGCCGCGTACACGAAAACGGACCGGGACGCCATCGTCTACGCTGCCGCCAACGATGGCATGCTGCACGCCTTTGATGCAAAAACCGGTGAAGAGCGCTGGGCTTACATTCCGCCGATGGTGCTGCCGGACCTGTGGCAGCTGGCCAACAAGGATTACGCCGATCGCCACCGCTACTACCTGGACGGCGCGATCATCGTGTCCGACGTCAAGATCGGCAAGGAATGGATGACTATCCTGATCGGTGCGATGGGCAAGGGCGGCCGCGGTTACTATGCGCTCGATATCACCAACCCCAAGCAGCCGCCGAAAGTATTGTGGACCTTCACTGCTGACGACAACCCTAACCTGGGATACAGCTTTGGCCCTGCGCAAGTGACCAAGCTCGAAGGCAAATGGGTGGCGGTGCTGACCTCCGGCTACAACAACATCGCGGAAAACGGCAAGTACGACGGCGATGGCCAGGGCCACGTGTTTATCCTTGACCTGGCCGATCCGAAAAATGTCGTGGACATCCCCACCGGCGCCGGTGACAAGCTGAATCCAAGCGGGCTGGCGCGCATCAATATTGCCGCTGTAAAGGACTTCTATACGGACAATACGGAAGACAGGGCTTACGGTGGTGACCTGCAGGGCAATCTGTGGCGTTTCAACCTGAAGCAGCGCACCGCCACCAAGGTGATGGAACTGGGTAACACCCGGCCGATCACGGCTGCACCGGACCTGACCCGTCGCGGCGACGGCACGATCATCGTGTATTTCGGCACAGGTCGCTTCCTGGGCGCCTCCGACCTGGTGGTTCCCGAGGGGAGCATGCCTACGCAAATCGTTGCCGCCGTCAAGGATGTGGTGACGGATGGCCCAATCAAGCTGGAATCGCTGGCCGTTCAGACCATGGATCAAGGCGCGGATACCCGCAAGGGCACCACGGATAAAGCGGTTGACTGGGACAAGGACAAGGGCTGGTACCTTGAATTGCCAAGCAAGGGCGAGCGCGTTGCCATCGACCCGCATGTGTTTGACGGCATTTTCCTTGTGCCGAGCGTGGTGCCAACAGCGTCGGCTTGCCAGCCTGGTGGTTACAGCTGGTTGTACCAGTTCAGCACCGCGGGTGCCAAACGCGATGTGCCCGTCGGCACCAGGCTGGTGTCGCCTGTGGTCGGCACGACCCTCAGCCGGCTGTCGAACGACAAGGCGGTGGTCTTCGCCATTACTGCCGACGGCAAGCGTCCGAAGTCGATCCCATTGAATACCCCGTCGCACAGCGGGGGCGGCGACGGTGACTCAAACAATGGCGAGCCTGTCACCAGGCGACTGCAGTGGCGTGAACTGGTTAAGTAATACCCGGGCGGCAGGCAGGGCGAATGCTTTGGCCTTGCTGCTGACTGTCCTGGCCCACCTGGCTGTCCTGGTCAGCGTGGGCAGGCAGGGCACGCCTGGTGAATCCGCGCCGCAGCCTGCCTCCCCCATGCTGGTGCTTACCTTGCTGCCGGCGCCGGCATTGGCGCCGGCTCGTGGCAGTGGGGCGGTGCAACGACCAGCGCCGGCTCCGGCCGCGCCAGCCGCGCCCCTGGCGCAAGCCGAACCGTCGGCGGAACCGGCGTTTACGCCGCGCTATTTCCTCCAGGATGAATTGACCGAGCAGCCTTCCGTGGCCAGTGGCCTGGCCAGGCGTCGCTGGCTGGTGCTGCCGGGGGCTGCCAGCGGCAACATCACGGTACGCTTCTGGATCAACGACATGGGCGATGTGATACGTGTACATCTGGTTCACAGCGACGCCAATGAGGAAGAGAAAGCAGCGATGCTGGCGGCGTTGCAGCAAGTGCTTTTCCATCCAGCCCATATCGGGCGCATCGCCGTGCACAGCGAAGTGCAAATGGACTTGCGGGTGGTCGGCGAAGTGGGTTTCTAACCCTTCATTCGAGCCGGCGCGCAATCCGGTTCAGGCCCACGGGCGTCACGCCGAGATAAGCGGCCAATTCCTTCTGCGGCACGCGCTGCACCAACCCGGCGCGCCTTTCCAGCAAGTGCTGGTACATCTGTTCCGGAGAGTACATCAACAGGTCGCGCTCGCGCACCATTTTCAGCTGAGTCAAAGCCTGGAAGCCGAAACGGATCGCTTTCTGCCATGCCAGGTGGCGCTCACCCAGGTCGTCCAGCAGGCGCCAGTCGATGACCTCCAGCACGCTGGCCTCCAGCGCCGCCGCGCCAAAGCTGGTTCGCCCGCCCGGCTGGAATCCAATCGGACAGGCAAACAGCTCGTCTTCCACCGTGAAACTCTTGATCCACTCCTTGCCGTCGGACGTGGTGTAGAACTGCTTGAGCAGGCCGGTGCGCACAGCAAACAGGCGCGGGCAGGCATCGCCTTCGTGGAACGCGAACTCGCGCTCGCGCAGCTGCAGTAGCTGCACGGAGGCAGCCAGTTGCTCCACCTCGGGCAACTGCAGGCCGGCAGCTTGTTCCAGTCGGCGCAATGCGCGCACCAGCGTCAAATGTTCCATGCAGGCGATTATAGAATGACGCCGAGCTGGCGCATCATCTTCAAGTCTTCGGTGATGCGCCAGTGCTGGCAGATGCGTCCATCCCTGATCCATTCAATCTGCATCTGGCGCACGTCGATCGATTTGCCAGTCGGCTCGATGCCGAACAAGCTGCCGGTGTGCGTGCCGGTCATGTGGACGTAGGCCGCTACGCGGTCTGCTGCGACCACCAGGTCTACGATGGCGTAATGCAGGTCGGGAATCCCGCTGCGCATCATCAGCACAATGGGCTTGAGGCCCGCCGGCCCGGGTTGCGGATCGGGCAGGCCCGGACTGTGGTTGCGGTAGTCGCTGGTCAGCAGTTCGTCGAGCACGTCGACTTTGCCCTGGTTCCAGACTTCTTCGAAGTAGCGTTCGATCAGCCGCGCGTTCGCTTGCAATGACATGTCTTCCTCCTTGAAAGAGGACAGCTTAGCGAGGCGTGGTCCGCGCGTAATTAACCCGGGTTAATGCCAATTCACCACGCGGCCGCGCTGCTGCGGCACCAGCAGCGTCACGTCGCCGGCTTCCACCGCGCTGCTCGGGTCGGCCAGGAAGCGCGACAGGCCGGCTTCCCCGCTGCGCGCCTGCACCCCGACCCAGGCGTCGCGCCAGGTATGCTTGGCGGCGTACAGGGCGGCATCGGCCAGGCGCTGCAGCGATTCCGGCGTCAGCGCGCTGGGGCGGCCCGGCATGCCGGGGAAGGTGGCAAAGCCGATCGAGACGGTCTTGCGCAGCACCTGGCCGCCGGGAATCAGGAATTCGTGGGCGGCGATGGCCAAGCGGATCTTTTCCGCCAGCGCGGTGGCGTCGTTGCGGTCGATGAAGCGCGCCACCAGCAGGAACTCCTCGCCGCCCCAGCGCACGATGTGGTCGGAGCTGCGCATGCAGTCGCGCAGCAGCCTGGCCGTCTGCTGCAGCACGGCGTCGCCGGCGGCATGGCCGTGCTGGTCGTTGACGCGCTTGAAGTGGTCGAGGTCGAGCATGAACAGCACCAGGTCGGCATGCGGCTCGGGCGGCAGGCTGCGATGGCGGCGCGCCGCCAGGTCGAAGTCGGCCTGGATGGTCTGTTCCAGGTAGCGCCGGTTGTGCAGTCCGGTCAGCGGGTCGGTCAGGCTGGCTTGCTCCAGCCGGCGCGAAGCCGCTTCCAGGGCGGCGGTACGCTCGGCCACCAGGCGCTCCAGGCGTTCGCCGCGGCGGCGCAAGGTGTGCAGCCGCAGGCGGAACAGGAAGGCCACGCCCAGTGCGCCCAGCACCCACATGGAAGTACGGAACCACCACGTCTGGTAGAAGGCCGGCTGCACGTGCAGCTTGAGCGCCCATTCCTGCGGGCTCCAGTGGCCGGCGCGGTTGCTGGCCTGGACCCGTAGCTGGTAGTCGCCCGGCGGCAGGTGGGAATAGGCGGCCACGCGCTGGCGCGCATCGACATTGACCCAGCCGGCGTCGTAGCCGTCCAGGCGGTAGCGGTATTGCTGCTGTTCCGGCGCGCTGAAGTCGGGCGCGGCAAACTCCAGGCGCAGGTCGCGCTGGCTGGGCGACAGCGTGCGCTCGGCGAGCACGCCGGCGCCGGGCTGCTCGACGCCGTCGATGGTCAGTGCGGTCGCGCTCACGGCAGGCTGGTATTCCCAGCGCCGCAGCATGTGCGGGCGCACGCGCAGCAAGCCTTCCGGCGAACCAAACAGCAGGTCGCCGTTGCGCATGCGCGCGCGGCTGGCGTAATACAAGGTGCGGAATTCATTGCCGTCGGCGCGGTCGAAGCTGCGCCAGCGCCAGGTCAGCGGGTCGATGCGCACGCGGCTGCCCAGCCACACCTGGCCTTGCGCGTCCTGCAGCAGCGACTCGGGCGGGTGGGGCGGCAGTTTCAGGCGCGTTGACAGCACGTCGAAGTGCGCGGCCTGGCCGTCGAAGGAGCGCAGGATGGCAGCGCCGGACTGGGTGGCCAGCCAGAGCTGGCCGTCCTTGTCGACCATCAGGTCCGGCACCCAGTTGTCGGGCAGGCTGTCGGCGCGCGCCGGATCGCGCACAATGCGGCGCGCCTTGCCGCTCCTGGTGTCGAATGCATTCAGGCCGTCATTGGTACCGATCCACAGCGTGCCGTCCGGCGTGAAGGCGAGCGCTTCGACTTCGCGCCCGGACAGGCTGCCTGGATCGTCGGGCTGGTGGCGCCAGGCGCTCACGGCACCGTCCTTGCCGATGCGTGCCAGGCCTTGCTGGGCGCCGGCCCACAGCGCGCCGTCGGCGCCAAAAACCATGGTGCGGATCGGGCCGCCCGGCAAGCCATGCGCGCTGCCGAAGCGCTGGAAGCCTTGCTGGCCGGGGCGCTGGCGGTGCAGCGTGCCATCCAGTGTCGCCACCCACATGCTGCCATCGGGCCCCTGGGCCAGGCAGGAAATGGCGCCGTCTGACAGCGCGTCGCCGCGGCTGGCGTCGGGGCGGAAGCCTGCCGCCAGCCGGCCGTTGGCATCGAGCACGTCGACGCCATTACCATTGGTGCCGAGCCACAGCCTGCCGTCGGCCGCTTCCAGCGCGCGCACGATGGCCGGGTGGCTCGGGCCCAGCGGGTTGGATGGGCTGTGCCGCAGCTTGAGGAAGGCGCGGCTGGCGGGATCGTGGTGCGCAATGCCGCCGCCCCAGGTGCCGGCCCAGGCCAGGCCGGAACGGTCGACCAGCAGCGCGCCAATGCGATCGTTGCCGATGCTGGACGTGCTGGTGCTGTCGTATTGCAAGCGGTCGACCACGGCCAGGCTGGCGCCGTCGATCACGTCGATGCCTTTGCCGAAAGTGCCGAGCCAGATTTCGCCCGGCAGCGGTTCGGCAATGCTATAGATCCAGAAGTGGCTCAGCCCTGCCAGTGCATGCAACTGGCCGCTGGCAGGATCGTACACGGCGGCGCCCTGGCGCGAGCTGCCGATCCAGATGCGGCCACGGCCGTCCTGGAACAGGCGGATCGCATTGGCCGGGCCGACCGGCGCCGAGAAGCGGCCGTCGCCCAGCCAGCGCTGCAAGCCGGCGTCGCTGGCCACCCACAGGCGGCCTTCGCGGTCCAGCAGGACGGAGCGCAGCTGGTTGTTGGCCAGGCTGTTGCTGTCGCCCTCCACGTGGCGGTATTGAGTGAAGCGGCCGCTGGCGGGATCAAGGACCGACAAGCCGTTGTCGGTGGCCAGCCAGAGCACGCCGCCGGCCAGTTCCGCGATGCCTTCCACGCGATCGTTGGCCAGGCTGTCCTTGCGTTGCGGGTCGTGCCGGTACTGGGTAAAGCGTTCGGTGCGCGGATCGAACACCGACAGGCCGCCGCTGATGGTGCCGATCCACAGCCTTCCATCGCGCGCAGCGTGCAAGGCGCGGATGTAGCTGCCGCCGATTGATGCGGGATCGCCGGGGTGCGGGCGGAATACCTTGTAGCCGTAGCCGTCGTAGCGCACCAGACCGTCCTGGGTGCCGATCCACAGCATGCCCTGGGCGTCCTGCGCCATCACGGTGCTGAGGTGGGCCGGCACCTGGTCCGGCATGGCGACGCGCTGGAACGAGACTACACCCGGCCGTTGTTGCGCCGATGCCATAGTGCCTGCAGCCAGCAGGCAGGCGAACAGAGAGGACCGCAGCAGCGCACGCATTGCCAGGAGATGGTCAAATTGAAACTATCATTATGCCATGATCAGCTATCTCTGCTAGCATGAAGCCACACGGGAGGCAGCATGCGCGCATGGTGGGCGATCGGTGTGGCTGGCCTGGCGGCGTTGCCGCCGGCCTTGGCGCAGCAGGCGCAGGATGGCGCGCTGCCCAGCGTCTACGTCACGGCGCAACGCCGCGCCGAGCCGCTGCAGGAAGTCCCGTTCAACGTGTCGGTCCTTGGCGGAGAAGCGCTCGACGTGCTGGCCGCCAGCGGCCGCGACTTGCGCTACCTGGCATCGCGCATGCCCAGCCTGCACATCGAATCCGACTTTGGCCGATCGTTCCCGCGTTTCTACCTGCGCGGCCTGGGCAATACCGACTTCGACCTGAACGCCGCGCAACCGGTCGGCATCGTGTACGACGACGTCGTGCAGGAGAATCCGCTGCTCAAGTCCTTCCCCCTGTTCGACCTGCAGCAAGTGGAACTGCTGCGCGGGCCGCAGGGCAGCCTGTTCGGGCGCAATGCGCCGGCTGGCGTGGTGAAGTTCGATTCGGTGCGGCCTGCCTTCAGGACCGAAGGCTACGCCAATGCCGCTTACGGCAGTGACGAGATGCGCAACCTGGATGGCGCATTCAATACGCCGCTGGGCGAAACGCTGGCGCTGCGCGTGTCGCTGCTTAGCCAGCACCGCGGCAACCGTGTCTTCAACGACCGCCCCAACGCAGCCACCACGGAATTCGAGGGCTATCATGACAATGCCGCGCGGGTACAGCTGCTGTACCAGCCGAACTCCGCCTTCAGCGCGCTGTTGAACGGGCACGGGCGCCGCATGGGAGGACGTGCCACGCTGTTCCGCGCCAATATCCTGCAAAAGGGCAGCAACGCACTGGCGCCGGGCTTTGATTACGCCAGCCTGCCGACCGACGGCATGAACCATCAGTCCCTGAAAACCAACGGTGCCAGCCTGCGCCTGCGCTGGCAGTTCGACGGCCTTTCCCTGCATGCCATCTCGGGCTGGGAGCGGGCGCGCTTCTACAGCCGTGCCGACGTCGACGCCGGCTTTGGCTCGCTGGCGCATCCTCCCATGGGACCGGGCCGCATTCCTTTCCCGTCCGAGACCGCCGACGCGTTGCCGAAGCACAGGCAGTTGACGCAGGAGGTCCGGCTCGAGTCCGATCCGGCGCAGGTATGGAGCTGGCTGGCCGGCGTGTACGGCTTCAGCGAGAAGATCAGGGTCGACAGCTTCAGCTTCGACACCTTCAACGGCAATCGCCAGAACGCCTACGCCTGGCAGGAGCAGGACAGCCGTTCGCTGGCCGCCTTCGGCGCCGTGTCGTGGCGCGCGCGCCCGGGCCTGCTGCTGCGCGCCGGCCTGCGCTACACCAAGGACCGCAAGGACTTCGTCGCCGCGCGCCCGCAAGCGGCGCCCGGCGCGTCGCCGATCGCCAGGCTGGAAGCCGCTCCGCGCGGCAACGACTTCAGCTGGGATCTCGGCGCCACCCAGGCCCTGTCGCCGGACAGCCATGTGTACGCGCGCCTTGCGACCGGCTACCGCGCACCGTCGATCCAGGGCCGCATCCTGTTCGGCAACAGCCTGTCCGTCGCGCGCGCCGAGCAAGCCCGCAGTTGGGAAGCGGGCTGGAAGCAGGATCTCATGCAGCGCCGCGCGCGCCTCGGCCTGGCCGTGTTCCGCTACACGATCGACGACATGCAGCTTACGGCCGGCAGCGGCGTCGTCAACCAGAACCGCCTGGTCAACGCGGCCAGGGTGCGCGGGCAGGGCGCCGAAGTCGAATGGCTGATGCGTCCCAACAGCGAATGGACAGCCAGTGTGGGCGCCAGCTACAACGCCACCAGGATCCGCGATGCCGGCCTGTTCGTGCTCCCCTGCGGCAATGGCTGCACGGTGCTCGATCCGCGCGGTACGGCGCCCAACAACGTCTTCATCGACGGCAATCCGCTGCCGCGTTCACCGCGCTGGATCGCCAATGCCACGCTGCGCTACAGCCGGCCCTGGCGCAACGGTGAATTGTTCGCGTATGCCGACTGGGCCTATCGCGGCAAATACAATTTCTTCCTGTACGAGGCGGTGGAGTACAAGGCGCGCCCGCTGCTGGACGGCGGGCTGCGGCTTGGCTACCGGGACAGGGGCGAACGCTTCGAGGTAGCGGCTTTCGTACGCAACGCGGCGAACAGGCTCGTGGCGGTGGCAGCCATCGACTTCAACAACTTCACCGGTGTCGTCAACGAACCGCGCAGCTACGGCGTGCAGGTGAAATTCACTTACTGATACTTCGACGTCATGCGCAGCCATTGCGGATCTTCGCGCATGCGCTTGACGATGGGAGCAACCTTGTCGAACAGGTCATTGCGTCCCAGCGGCACAAGGAAGCGGCGCTCCGTCGCGCGGCCCGGCAAATCCACGAAAGTCAGGCTGCCGTGCAAGCCATGCAGCCGTACGAAATAGCGCGCCGCCGATTCCGAAACGGCCACGCAATCAATGCGGCCGCGGCGCAGCTTCTCCAGGTTGATTTCCTCGCTGATGGCATCCTGGCGCAGCAAGCCGTGGCGCTGGATCCATTCCTCAATGCCCGGGTAGACGTAGCCCAGCGTCAAGCCAATCGATTTGCCGGCCAGCCCTTGCCCGGCATCCATCTGCACCGGATGGTCGATGCGCGACACCAGCACGAAATGGTCGATGGCGAAAGCCGTGGTCCACAGGTATTTCTTCTGTGCGACGTCATCGAACCATTGGGGCATCATGCCAATAACGATGCCGTCCAGCGTGCCGTCTTCCAGCCGCATCTGCAAGCGCTTGCGCGGCAGGTAGGCCAGCCGGTAGCTGGTGCCGTCCGTGGCCTGTTTGTTCAGGTAGTCGATTGCTTCGTAATAGATACCTCGGGTGCCATCGATGACGAGCGGGGCAAAGTTAGCGCTGGTGTAGACGGTGACGGTTTCTGCCTGCGCGACTGGCAAGAGCAGCGTAACAATCAGCGTCAACAGCGGCGTAATAAATTTCATAAGGGCACTATAACAAAGCGCTTGCACTTGCATCATGAAAGTTAAATTCTTCAATGGCAATTGTTTCGCGCGCCTGCAACACAAATGGTGATGGAGAAAGAGATTTTTGTCGTTAATTCTCACGAATTGTAACGTGGGGCCATAAATCGGCATATGATCAAAGCAAGAGGTATCGCGGTGCTGTAACGCACCTTTTACTGAACTTTTCTTTGGGAAACTGCCATGAATCCTACCTCTCTTCTCGGCCAGCTCAAGCTGAGCCACAAGTTCATGATCCTCGGCCTGATTGCTGCACTGCTGGCTATCATTCCTGCATTCCTCTACATGAGCGAGGCTGGCAAGGTTCTCGCTGCATATGAAGGTGAGCATGAAGGCTTGCCGATCGTGGTGGATGGACTGAAGGTTGTGCAGTACACGCAGCAGCATCGCGGCCTGTCGGCATTGGTGCTGGGCGGCGTGACCAGCGTGGCGGAAAAGCGCCGCGCCAAACAGGCTGAGGCGGACGCGGCGTATGGCCGGCTGGAGAAGGCGGCGGCAAAGCTGGGCGACAAAGCCATCATCGACGCCTTCGCTGCCGCCAAGCAGGAGTGGGAGACGCTGCGCAACAATGTAGCTGAGGGCAAGATCACCGTGCCGCAAAGCTATGCGGGCCATACCGGCCTGGTGCCCAAGCTGCTCAAGGTGAACGAGCTGATTGGCGACGCGTACGGCCTGAGCCTCGATCCCGACAAGGATACTTACCAGCTCATCCAGTCGATGTTCTACCAGTTGCCATGGCTGACCGAAGAAACCGGCAAGACGCGCGCCAAGGGCGCCGGCCTGCTGGCGAAAAAGGAAGCCACGCCCGAGGACCGCATGCAGCAGGCAGCCATCATGTCGCGCGTGACCGATCGCCTGGACCAGACCCTGACGGCCTTCGGCAAGGCCGCCGCCGCAAATCCTGCCATTGAGGCCAAGCTTGGGGCGCAGTTGCGCGAGGCGGGCGATGCAGCACGCAAGATCGTCGACCTGGGCACGGAGCAGATCGTGAAAGCCGATCCGCTGACCTATTCCGGCGAAGAGTGGGTGGCCAGGACCACAGCGGCAATTGATATGCAGTTTGCCGTCAACGAAGTTGCTGCGAAAGAGATCGACGCCATGCTGTCACAGAAAATCAAGGGCTTCACCGAGCAGCGCTGGATCATGGTTGTATCGATGGTGCTGTTGTTTTCCCTGGCTGCCTGGATCTGCATGCTGATCGCCCGCTCGGTGACGGTGCCGCTGCAAAATGCCATTGCGGTGGCGGACGAAGTGGCGAAAGGCAAGCTCGATAACGACATCGATGTTGGTCCGCCCAATGAAGTAGGGCAGTTGCTGCGTTCCCTCAAGTCCATGAGCGAGAGCTTGCGCGGCATCGTGTCCGATGTGCGCACCAGTGTCGACCAGATCAATGCGGCCAGCCGCGATATCGCCACCGGCAATGCCGATGTGTCGTCGCGGCTGGAATCGCAGGCCTCCAACCTGGAAGAAACCGCATCTTCAATGGAAGAACTGACTTCCACCGTCAAGCAAAATGCCGATAATGCGCGCCAGGCCAACCAGTTGGTGCACAGCGCGGCCGGCGTGGCCGGCAAGGGCGGCGAAGTGGTGTCGCAAGTGGTGCAGACCATGGGCGAAATCAATGACAGCTCGCGCAAGATCGTGGACATCATTGGCGTGATTGATGGCATCGCTTTCCAGACCAATATCCTTGCCCTGAACGCCGCGGTGGAAGCGGCGCGCGCCGGCGAGCAGGGGCGCGGCTTTGCGGTAGTGGCTTCCGAGGTGCGCAACCTGGCGCAGCGTTCGGCCTCGGCGGCCAAGGAAATCAAGGATTTGATCAACCACAGCGTGGACCGGGTCGAGACCGGCAACCGCCTGGTCGGCGAAGCCGGCCTGGCAATGCAGGAGGTGCTGAAGAGCGTGCAGAGCATTACCGCCATCATGCAGGAGATCGCTACCGCATCGGCCGAACAGGGCAATGGTATCGAGCAAATCAATATGGCCGTGACGCAGATGGACGACACCACGCAGCAAAACGCGGCGCTGGTGGAACAGACCGCAGCCGCGTCGGCCAGCCTGCAGGAGCAGGCGCAGATGCTGGTGAAATCGATCAGCATCTTCACGCTGGGGAATGAAGATGCGGCCGCACCGGTGGTGCGCAAGGCGGCTGCTTCGCGCCGCATGCCGAGCAATGTGCGCGCGTTGCGGGCGGCCTCGGTATAATTTCTTGCATGGAAAAGCTCAGGGACTTAGCCACCATTATTTCGGAAGTGCAGCGTGGGGAACTGGTATTCCCCACCAGCGTCAATGCCGCACTGGCATTGCAGCTTGCCTTGGCTGACCCTGATTGCCACGACGATGAGATAGCGCGCAAGGTGCTGGGCGAACCGGTGCTGGCGACGCGCGCCGTCGCCCTGGCCAATGCCGCGGTGTTCCGGCGCCATGGCGCGCCGCCCATCACCAGTGCGCGCGCTGCCGTGATGCGGCTTGGCTACCGCAACCTGTATTCGCTGGCCGCTGCCATGGTGGTGCGCCAGTTCGGCGCCCGCATCCGCGACCCGCAGCTGCGCGAACGCGCCGAGCAATTGTGGAAGTATTCCGCGCACGTGGCGGCCATCGCCTACCAGGTGGCGTGCCACATCACCAGCACTGATCCCGACACGGCGCTGTTCGCCGGCATTGTGCATGAGGCCGGCAATTTCTTCCTGCTGTCCCAAGCAGACCAGGTTCCCGGCTTGCTGGATGACATGGGGCACCACCTGGGGCCGGTGCAGGAAATCGTGGCGCGCGAAGTGCTGCGCAAGCTGCAGGTGCCGGAGGCAGTCGGCGCCGCCATCATTTCGCTGCGCGATGGCGCGATCAGCCTGCCGCCCGCCGGCCTGCGCGATACCCTGCTGCTGGCGCGTCACCTGTGCCCCGTGCTGTCGCCGCTGCCTGCGCCGCAGGACGATTACCTGGTGCGGCGCTCCGACATCGTGCAATGCCTGGAAAGCTTCCCCGACCTTGCCGAGCTGCTCGACGTCGCCGCGGCCGAAGCGCGCTCGATGGGCGTGGCGCTACTGGCCTGAAGCGCCCGGCGGCGCATCCTCCAGCAACTGTTTCGCCAGCAGGCCGGCGTGCGGCGTCAAGGCTGAAAAATCCCGCGCGCAGAGAAAGAGCCGGCGCGTGGCCCATGGTTCGGAGAGGCGCACCACGGCAAGGTCGCGCCGGATTTGCCGGGCCAGCGCGCTGGACATGATCGAGATGCCGATACCCGCCTCGACGTGCAGCGCCACGTGCTCGATATTGCGCAGCTGGATGCGGTAGTCGAGCTGGCGCCCCAGGCGCGAAGCGCGTTCCGCCAGGTGGGTTTCCAGCGCGGTGTCCGCGATGCCGACGATCGCTTCGCCAAGGATGTCGGCAAAGGTCGCATCGCCTTGCCGCGCCACCCGGTGACGGCGGTGGGTGACGACGACCAGCTGGTCGCTGGCGATCAGGTGGGTCTGCAGCGGGCCGAAGTCGGTGATGTCTGCCACGATGCCAAGGTCGGCGCGCCGGTCCACCATGGACTGGACGATCTCGGCGCTGGGCCGCTCCAGCAAGTCGATCGAGAGGTCGCGGTGCGTGGCCAGGAAGCGGCACAGGTGCGGCGGCAGGAAAGCAGCCATGGCGGCGGAGTTCGACAGCACCCTGATACGGCCCTTCAGGCCAGTGGCGTAGGTGCGCAGGTCGCCGCGCATCTGTTCGACCTGGCCCAGGATGGAACGTGCATGGCGCTCGAATGCTTCGCCCGCCGCCGTGGCCCGCACGCCGCGGCGGTTGCGCTCGAGCAGCGGCGCGCCCAGCGCCGCCTCCATGCCGGCGATGCGTTCGCTGACCGAGGCCAGCGCGAGGTGCATGCTGCGTGCACCCTGGGTCAGGCTGCCGCATTCCACGACAGTGAGGAAGAGCCGCATATCGGTCAGGTCGAAGCGCATTGCCAAGTCTCCAGCATTCGGAATTTCCGAAGTGTAGCACCGGAATTGCCAGATTGCGGGCAGCGGGCCGGCCGTCTAACATCGGCGGCATGGATTCGATGATTCTGACTTTTTCCGCGGGGATGCTGGCTGGAGCGATGAACGCGCTGGCGGGCGGAGGCTCATTTGTCAGCCTGCCGGCACTGATCGCCGCTGGCGTGCCACCGGTTCAGGCGAATGCTTCCAGCACGGTAGCCTTGTTCCCGGGCGGGCTGGCCAGCGCCTGGGCCTACCGCGACGGCTTGCAGCCGGTCGGCGGCGTCCCACTGCGACTGATGCTGGCGACAACGCTGTGCGGCGGCTTGGCCGGAGCCCTGCTGCTGTTGCGGACTTCATCAGCGGCATTTACCTTTGTGCTGCCATGGCTCCTGCTGTTGGCGTCGATTGCGCTGGCGTTCGGGCGGCGCCTTGGTGCGGCACTGCGAGCGCGCTGGCAGGTGGGCGCGCCTGCGGTGCTGGCGCTGCAGTTCGCCCTCGGCGTGTACGGCGGTTATTTTGGCGGCGCGGTCGGGATCATGATGATGGCCATGTGGGGCCTGATCGACAAGCGCGACCTGAAGGAGTTGAATGCGCCGCGCACGCTGCTGGTCAGCGCAGCCAACGGCGTGGCGGTGGCTGCATTCGTGTTTGCCCATGCAGTACATTGGCCGCTCACGCTGGCCATGCTGGCCGGCGCGGTCATCGGCGGCTATGGCGGCGCTCGCGCCGGGCGCCGCGCACCAGCTGAGGTGATCCGCGCAGTCACGCTGCTCACCACGTTCTGCATCACCTTGATGTTCTTTGTGAAGGCCTGCCTGGGAGGCAACCATGCTTGACGCATTGCTGGAAACGATTGGAACGCTGGGTGTACTGGCCAGCATTGGCGTAAAACTGGCCACATGCTTGCCCAAGGCTCAACATCGAAATCGAGAGCTCGTCAACCGTGAACGGCAGCTTCGATGCAAAGCGCGCCGCCACGGTTCTTGAGATGGATCAGGCGCGGCTTTGTTCGAGGATGCGGACCAGCGATTCAATGCCTTCAGCGTCGACAGCGTCAAAGCGGCCCGGCAGAGGGCTGTCGAGGTCGAACACGCCGATCACTTCGCCGTCCTTGCCGAAGATCGGCACCACCAGCTCGGAGCGCGAGGCAGCATCGCAGGCGATATGGCCCGGGAAGGCATGCACGTCTTCCACTACGCTGGTGGCGCGCTTTTCGACAGTGCTGCCGCATACGCCACGGCCCTTCCTGATGCGGATGCAGGCTGGCTTGCCCTGGAATGGGCCGAGCACCAGTTCATCCGGACCCTGCATGAAATAGAAACCCGCCCAGTTCAAGCCCGGCATGGTGTTGAACACCAGCGAGCTGGCATTGGCAGTGTTGGCGATCCAGTCATGTTCGCCGTGCACCAGTCCGCCCAGTTGCGCGCGCAAGTCTTCGTACATGGCGCGTTTGGCTTCGGGAGTGTCAGTGCTGTAGGTGGTTTCGCTAAGGGAGAAAGACATTTTGCCGCTCGGTATGTTACTTAGGACGCCGACATCTTACCAGCAATCGCGCTAAGTTGCGGCCATGGCTACTCATCATCAAATCCGCACCCTGCTGCGCGACGTGTTCGGCGTTGACCGTTTGCGCGCTGGCCAGCGACAAGTGATCGACAGCGTGCTGGCGGGGCATGACACGCTTGCCATCATGCCGACCGGCAGCGGTAAGTCGCTGTGCTACCAGATCCCCGCCTCGATCCTGAAAGGCAGCACAGTGGTCGTCTCGCCGCTGATTTCCCTGATGAAGGACCAGGCCGAGAAGCTCGATGATATCGGCATCGAGGCCGCGCAGCTCAACAGCAAAGTGCCGGCTGACGAGCAGCAGGAAGCATTGCAAGGCTTGCGCAACAACGAGGAGCGCATTGTGTTCTGCACGCCGGAGCGGTTGGCGACGCCGGAGTTCATGTCCCTGCTGCACAAGGCCGACATTGGCCTGGTGGTGGTCGATGAAGCCCACTGCATCTCTCGCTGGGGCCATGATTTCCGGCCGGCTTACCTCGATATCGGTGCAGCTCTCGATGCGCTGGGACGGCCGCCGGTGCTGGCGCTGACCGCCACTGCCACCGACGAAGTGGTAGACGATATTCGGCGCCAGCTTGGCGCGCCGGAAATGCGCATTGTGAATACCGGCATCTACCGGCCCAACCTGCATCTGGCCGTGCGCCAGGTGACCAATGCCGATGAGCGGGCGGCCGAGGCGTTGCGCCTGGTGCGCGAAACGCCGGGTAGCGGCATTGTGTATGCCGCTACCATCAAGGCCGCGCAAGACATGCTGGCCGCGCTGGAGGAAACCGGCGAAAGCGTAACGCTCTATCACGGCAAACTGAATGCCGCCGAACGCCACCAGAACCAGGAAATGTTCATGTCCGGCGCGCGCCGCGTCATGGTGGCGACCAATGCCTTTGGCATGGGCATCGACAAGTCCGACATCCGCTTCGTGATCCACCTGCAGGTGCCGGCCAGCCTGGAAGCATACTACCAGGAGGCGGGGCGGGCAGGGCGCGACCGCGAGTCAGCCGAATGCACCTTGCTGTACTTCCACGAGGACAAGCGCGTGCAGCAGTTCTTCCTTGCGCGCAGCTATCCCGACGCGGCCTTGCTGCGCGCGGCGTATGATGCTGCTTCAGGTGGCGAGTGGCCGCGCGACAAGCGCAGCCAGGTCGCGCTCAAGCTGTTGAAGGAAGGCGGCTGGCTGAAACAGGATCGCAAGCTGCAATACCGGGCGGCAGGCGGTGCGCCGCGCCCGGTCGACCTCGAGCGCCTGGCGGAACGCTATCGCGAGAAGCAGGAGCACGACCGCGAGGCGCTGGCGCAGATGGTGTCTTACGCGCAGAGCGGCTTCTGCCGCTGGAAGCTCCTGCTCGATTATTTCGGCGATGAGTCAGCCGGCATAGAGCGCTGCGGTACTTGCGATAACTGCAGGTCGCCGCCGACAATCGACTCAGGAGGGTAGCGATGGCCGACATGGTAGTCGTGCGCAGAGAGGGCCTGTATTGCGTGCCGGGCGGGTTCTATATCGACCCCTGGCGCCCTGTGGAACGCGCCGTGATCACGCATGGCCATGGCGACCATGCACGTCCCGGTCACGCGCACTACCTGTGCGCCGCGCCGGGCATCGGCATCTTGCGCGCTCGCCTGGGCCAGGTAAACGTCCAGGGTCTCGAATATGGCGAGGCGCTGGAGCACCTTGGCGTGCGCATCTCGCTGCACCCGGCCGGGCATGTCCTCGGCTCGGCGCAAGTGCGCATGGAATACCAAGGCGAGGTATGGGTTGCCTCGGGCGACTACAAGGTGGAGCCCGATGCCACCTGTGCGGCGTTCGAACCGGTGCGCTGCCACTGCTTCATCACGGAGTCCACTTTCGGCCTGCCAATCTACCGCTGGCAGGCGCAGCAGGCGATTTTCGACGACATGAATGCCTGGTGGCGCCGCAATGCGCAAGAAGGGCGATGCAGCGTCATGCTGTGCTACGCGTTTGGCAAGGCGCAGCGCATCCTGAGCGGGCTCGATCCTTCGATTGGTCCTATCGTCTGCCACGGAGCGGTGGAGCCCTTGAACCGGATATATCGGGAGGGCGGCGTTGCGCTGCCGCCGACGGTGATGGTGGGCGATGTGGACAAGGCAGCGCTGCGCCAGGCGCTCGTACTGGCGCCGCCATCGGCTGCCGGGTCGCCGTGGATACGCCGCTTCGGTGATTTCAGCGATGCCTTTGCCAGCGGCTGGATGCAATTGCGCGGCGCGCGCCGGCGACGGGCGGTAGACCGCGGTTTCGTGTTGTCCGACCATGCCGACTGGCCGGGCTTGATGCAAGCCATTCGCGCCACCGGGGCGCAACGGGTGATCGTCACGCATGGCTCGATTCCGGTCATGGTGCGCTGGCTGTGCCAGAACGGCTATGACGCCAAGGGCTTCGATACCGAATACGGCGACGAGGAGGCAGGGGAGGCGGGCGATGCGTGAGTTTGCCCGCCTGTATGCGGAACTGGATGAAACCACGTCCACCAAGCGCAAGCTGGAAGCGCTGCAAGCCTATTTCAGCAAGGCAGCACCGGAGAATGCGGCGTGGGCCGTGTATTTCCTGGCCGGCGGCAAGCCGCGGCAGGCGGTCCCGGTCAAGTTGCTGCGCCAGTATGCGACGGAGTATGCGGGACTGGATGAATGGCTGTTTGATGAGTGCTACAACGCGGTCGGCGACCTGGCAGAGACGATCGCCCACATCCTGCCGGCGCCAAACCTGGAGAGCGACGTCGGCCTGGCGGAGTGGATCGAGCAGCGCATCGCGCCTTTGCGCGGTGCTGCACCGGACGAGGTGCGGGCCGCCCTGTTCCGCTATTGGGACGAACTGGAGACCCGCGAACGGTTCCTGCTGGTGAAACTGATCGGCGGCGGTTTCCGTGTTGGCGTGTCGCGCCTGCTGGTCACCCGTGCGCTCAGCGCCATCGCAGCGGTGGACAGCAAGCTGGTGGCGCAGCGGCTCATGGGCTGGACCGATGGCAGGGTGCGGCCGACGGCGCAAGGCTTCCTGCAGCTGATTGCGGCGCCGTCCGCGACCGAGCATGCGGAGCGCGGCGGGCAGCCCTACCCATTTTTCCTGGCCCATGCCTTGCAGGCCGATCCCGCTACGCTGGGCGACCTGGCGGCCTGGCAGGTCGAGTGGAAATACGACGGCATGCGCACGCAGCTTGTGTCACGCGCAGGACTGAATTTCCTGTGGTCGCGCGGCGAGGACCTGATCACTGAACGCTTCCCTGAACTGGCGTCCCTCCGCCTGCCGCAGGGGACGGTGATCGATGGCGAAATCCTGGTCTGGCCGCAAGGCGATGCGCCGGCGCCTTTCGCAGCGCTGCAGAAGCGCATCGGTCGCAAGCTGCTCAGCGCGAAGCTGCTGGCCGAACTTCCTGCAGTACTGGTGGCGTATGATTTGCTGGAGCTCGACGGCGTCGACGTTCGCCAGTTGCCGCAGCACGAGCGGCGCGCCTTGCTGGAGCAGTTGGTGGCGCAGGTAGCGCAGCCGCAGCTGCGCCTGTCGCCGCTGGTGCTGGCGGAGGACTGGGGGCAACTGGCGCAGGTCCGCATGGAATCGCGGGCACGGGGCGTGGAAGGCATGATGCTGAAAGCGAAGGATGCTCAGTATGGCGTCGGCCGCACCAAGGACGTGGGCACCTGGTGGAAGTGGAAGATCGACCCTTTCAGCGTTGATGCGGTACTGGTCTATGCACAGGCCGGACATGGCCGGCGCGCTTCGCTGTACACCGACTATACCTTTGCGGTATGGGACAGCGACGGGGAGGGCGAGCGCAAGCTGGTGCCATTTGCCAAGGCTTACTCCGGCTTGACCGATGCCGAAATCGCGCAGGTGGATAACGCGGTGCGACGCACGACCGTCGAGCGCTTCGGGCCGGTGCGCAGCGTGCGGCCGACCATGGTGTTCGAGATCGGATTCGAAGGGATTGCGCTGTCGCCGCGCCACAAGTCTGGCATCGCGGTGCGTTTCCCGCGCATCCTGCGGCGGCGCGACGACAAGGCCGTCGAGGATGCCGATACGCTCGACACCTTGCGTGGCTTGCTGGTGCAGGCGCCGCCATGAGTCCCGCCGTCCCCCGTCCGCGTCCCTTGCCGCGCCGCCAGCCGCCAGTGCCACCCGGCGAGGCGCCGCAACCTGCACGGCTGCCTGCCTCCGGCTCACCGGCAGGCCCTTCGCGTGAGATAGTGGAGGAATGGTTTGCAACGCGCGGCTGGTCGGTCTTTCCCTTCCAGCGCGAGGTATGGGATGCGGCACGGCGCGGCGAGTCCGGCCTGCTGCATGCCACGACCGGCTCCGGCAAGACGCTGGCCGTCTGGCTGGCGGCTTTGCAGCGCGCGAGGGCCAGCCGCAAGCCGGGCCTGCGCCTGCTCTGGGTCACGCCGATGCGGGCGCTTGCGGCAGACACCCTGCGCGCGCTGCAGACCTCCGCCGCCGACTTGTTGCCCGCCTGGCAAATCGAATCGCGCACCGGCGACACCGACAGTGGAACCCGAGCCAGGCAAGCGCGCGTCCTGCCGCATGCACTGGTGACGACGCCGGAAAGCCTCAGCGTCCTGCTTAGCCGCCCGGAAGCGAGCGAACTGTTCGCGCAACTGGACATGCTGGTGGTCGACGAATGGCATGAGTTGATGGGCAACAAGCGCGGCGTGCAAGCCCAGCTTGCGCTGGCGCGGTTGCGCAGCTGGCAGCCTGGCTTGGTGGTGTGGGGCCTGTCGGCCACCCTTGGCAACCTGCAGCAGGCGCGCGACGTGCTGGCGCCGCATGGCGCAATCGTCGAAGGCCACCTGCGCAAGGAGGTTCTGGTCGATACCCTGGTGCCCGACCACCCATCGCGCTTTCCCTGGGCCGGCCACCTGGGCCTGCAGATGCTGGTACCGGTCGCCAACGAGATCGCGCAACACGCCAGCACGCTGGTGTTCTGCAACACCCGCTCCCAGGCCGAATTGTGGTACCAGAACCTGCTCGATGCGCGACCCGAGTGGGCGGGCGCGCTTGCCCTGCACCACGGATCGCTCGACAAGCAAGTACGAGAATGGGTAGAGCAGGGCCTCAAGCAGGGCAAGCTCAAAGCCGTGGTCTGCACGTCGAGCCTCGACCTTGGCGTCGACTTCCTGCCGGTGGAGCGGGTACTGCAGATCGGCAGCGCCAAAGGCATCGCTCGCCTGCTGCAGCGCGCCGGACGCTCGGGGCACGCGCCAGGCCGCACTTCGCGCGCGACGCTGGTGCCGACGCATAGCCTGGAACTGCTGGAGGCGGCAGGCGCCATCGAGGCGGTGCGCGAACGCCGGGTGGAACCCCGGCCGCCGCCGGAAAAGCCGCTGGATGTGCTGGTCCAGCACCTCGTGACGGTGGCGCTGGGCGGCGGCTTCCGCAGTGAGGAACTGATGGCCGAAGTGCGAACGGCATGGTCTTATCGCGCGCTAAGCCAGGAGGAATGGCAATGGGCCCTGGACTTCGTGGCGCGCGGCGGACAAAGCCTGTCCGCCTATCCCGAATACCGCCGTGTGCTGCCGGACGAGGAGGGCATTTACCGCGTGCCCGATGCAGCCATCGCGCGCCGCCATCGAATGGGCATCGGCACCATTGTTTCGGAAGCGACGGTGCAGGTGAAATACATGAACGGCTCCGCGCTTGGCAGCGTGGAGGAAGGCTTTATCGCGCGCCTGGCCAAAGGCGACCACTTCCTGTTCGGCGGCCGCATTCTCGAATTCGTGCGCATGCATGAAATGACGGCCTTCGTGCGGCGCGCTACGGGCGCCAAGGGGGCTGTTCCGCGCTGGCAGGGCGGCAAGATGCCATTGTCGTCCGAGCTGGCGCACGCCGCGCTAGAGCAGTTGCGGCGTGCCACGGAGGGCTGCTACGCGGGACCGGAAATGCAGGCCATCAAGCCGCTGCTCGATATCCAGCAGCGCTGGTCGGCGCTCCCAACACCGGATACTACCGTGATCGAGGCGATGGAAAGCAGGGAGGGACACCATCTGTTCGTCTATCCCTTCGCCGGGCGCTCGGTGCACATCGGCCTGGCGTCGTTGCTGGCGTATCGCATTGCCCGCGCGCGGCCCGCGACGTTTTCGATCGCCGTCAACGATTACGGTTTTGAATTGCTGGCGCCGGAGGCGCTGCCGTGGCGCGAGGCACTGGACGAGGGCGGCGCCTTCACGACGGAGAACTTGCTGGAAGATGTGTTGGCCAGCCTGAATGCCAGCGAGTTGTCGCAGCGGCGGTTCCGCGAGATTGCGCGCATCGCCGGATTGATCTTCCAGGGCTTTCCGGGCCAGCCGAAAAGCAATCGCCAATTGCAGGCCTCTTCGTCCTTGTTCTTTGAAGTCTTTCGCAAGCACGACGCCAACAACCTGCTGCTGACGCAGGCCCAGCGCGAAGTGCTCGAGCAAGAGCTTGAACTGGGGCGCTTGCGTGCCACGCTGCAGGACTTGCAGCGGCGCCGGCCCAGCTTCCATGAAGTGCGCCGCGCCACGCCGTTCGGCTTCGCGTTGATGGTGGAACGCTTCCGCGAGAAGCTGACGACCGAAAGGCTGTCCGATCGCGTCGCCCGCATGCTGCGTGAGCTGGAAAAGGCCGCCGGTCCATGAATTCCGTCGCAACCGAACTGGCAGGCGAGCGCGTGCTGCTGTTGCCGCAAAAGGCACTGTACTGGCCGGCTGCGAAAACCTTGATGGTGGCGGACGTCCATTTCGGCAAAGCGGCCAGCTTCCGCGCGCTGGGCGTACCGGTGCCGCGCGGGACGACAAGCGAAAACCTTGCCGTGCTCGAAACCTTGCTAACGACGCATGACACGCAACGCATCGTTTTTCTCGGCGACTTCCTGCACGCGAGGCCCGCGCAGGCGCCGGCAACATTGCAGGCCATGCTAGATTGGCGCAGCCGGCATCGCGATCTGGCGCTGCTGCTGGTGCGCGGCAACCATGACTGGCACGCGGGCGATCCATCCACGCTGCTCGACGTAACGATGGCCGACGAGCCGTATGCCTGCGGCCCGTTCGCCCTGTGCCACCATCCCGATGTGGCTTGCGAAGGCTATGCCGTTGCTGGCCACGTGCATCCCGTGTTTCACCTACGCACCGCGCGCGAGTCGTTGCGCTTGCCTTGCTTTCTGCTTGGCACTACGCGCGCCATCTTGCCGGCCTTTGGCGCCTTTACTGGCGGGCACTCTTTGATTCCGGAAACCACGGACAGGGTGTATGTTGTGGCCGATGATGCGGTTTTCCCAATAGAAAAAAGGTAGGCGATATCCTACATTTGTCGCGCTGAACGTCCTATATTACCTGTACAGTGCTTGCACTAACATGAGTTCTCCCGCGCCTACGGTAAGGGGCGGGGGTCTTTTCCACCGAACCAAGCAGGGGGACGAATCATGGCTTCGAACAATCCAGGCGACAAACGCGGCAACCGGCAGGACAGTCCTTCCGGCAGCAAGCAAAGTGCACGTGGCTTTGCCTCCATGGACCCACAACGCCAGAGGGAAATTGCTTCCGAAGGCGGCCGCGCAGCCCACCAGAAGGGCACGGCACACGAATTCACTTCCGAGGAAGCACGCCGCGCCGGCAGCATGAGCCACAAGAACGATGGCAACCGCCAGAGCGGTTCACGTGGCAACGCCAGCCGTACCGAGCAGCAACCCAGCCAGGGCCAGCAGGAGTTCAGCAAGGACTACCAGCAGGACTATCAGGGCAACAAGCAGGGTGGCGATAAGTACTAAGTTTCATTGATGTAAGGAGGCCAGCATGGGAAGGCCTGACAAACCCAGTAAGGACACGGAGAACCAGCAAAACTTTGTGCTGGTCGATACAGAGCATCCGGAAATAGCCAACGCCGAGGTTCCGGAGGGGCAGATCCGCCGCGCCGACCGACCTTTGCCGGGTAACCGGCAAAGTGCCACGGAAAGCGGTTCGCGGCAGGGCGGCAGTGGATTGGGCACCGAAGGCGGTGCGCCAGGGCCGGATGCAAGTTCCGGCGTTTGAATAAAAAGGCGGGCTGCGAGCCCGCCTTTCTTTTTGCCACGATCCTTAGAACTGGAAGGATGCGGTCGCCTTGGCAATACGCGGGGCACCGATCACGAAGCGTGAGCCGCCATTGTTCAGGCTGGAGAGGTAGAACTTGTCGAACACGTTGTACACGTTCAGCTGCAACGACACGTTCTTCGACAGCTGGTAGGCCGCCATGGCATCGACCACGGTATACGACGGCATCGACGGCATATTGGTCTTGGCCGCGTCGCCGGTCGGATCGACCAGGCGGTACTGGGTACCGGTGTAGCGCGCGCCGCCGCCCAAGCTCAGCTTGTCGTTCAGCTTGTAGTTGGTCCACAGGGTAGCGCTCTTTTTCGGCGACCAGCGGGTTGCCGCGCCCAGGCCATTGTTGCCGGCGCCGGTATTGCTTTCCTTGATCTCGGTGTCCATGAAGGCGACGCCGGCGATCACGCTCCAGGCATTGGTGACCTGGCCGACGGCGCCCAGCTCCACGCCTTGCACCTGGCGCTTGCCCAACTGGCCCCAGGTGTTGGTCACTTCATCGATCTTGACCGGGATTTCATCCTTGTTGGTGGTGCGGTAGAGGGCGGCGGTCAGGGCCAGCTGCTTCTGGATCACGTCCCACTTGGTACCCAGTTCCACGTTGGTCGTGGTTTGCGGCTTCAGGGCAGCGCTGTTGATGTTGGCGTTCGTGCCCTGGGCCGCCAGCGAAAGGTTGGCGCTGCCCGGCGGGGTCTTCGAGTTGGCATAGGCCAGGTAGATGCTGCCATCGGCCGTTGGCTTGTAGACCAGGCCGGTCTTGTAGCTGCTCAGGTTGCCGGACTTTTCCAGGTGGGCGGCGACCGGCACGGTGCTTGGCGCGGTCACGGTGGCGCTATTGGTCTCCGTGTCGTAGCGCTCGTAGCGCAGGCCTGCGTTCACCAGCCATTGTTCGTTCAGCTTGATGGTGTCGAACAGGTAGGCGCCGACGGTGGTGGTTTCGCCTTTGCTGAACGCGCCGTTCAGATAAGGAGCGAAGCCGTTCAGCGGATCTTTCGGGTTCGGGTTGTACAGGTTGGCAGCGCTGGCGGTGCCGAGGCCGACGCGGGTCGGGGTGAACTGTTCTTCGTTCAGCAACTCGAGGCCGGTCGAGATGGTGTGCTGCACGCCGAAGGCATCGAACTCCGACACGATGTTGGTGGTGTTGGCCAGGATACGGTTTTCCTGCAGCACGCTCTGGCGCGTGCGCGCGACGGTCCAGCTGGCCGGGTTGGCCGCATCCAGCGCCGTAATGGCGTTCACACCGCTCAGGATGCGGTCCATTTTGGACTTGCCATAGCGGGTGGTGTTGGTCAGCTTGGTCTTCGGCGCCAGGTCGTGTTCGATTTTGGCGGTCACCATGTCGGCCTTCACGTCCTCATAGTCGCCGTCCAGGCCGTACCAGTTGTTGCGGTCGACGCGCTGCGCTTTCGCCAGCCATGGATAGGTGCCATTGTAGAAGCCGGCCATGCCCACGCTCGGGATGGCGCCGTCAGGCACGTTGTCCTGGCGGATGTGCTGCGAGTACAGGTAGAGGCGGGTTGGCGTGCCCAGGCCCCAGGCGACGGAAGGCGCGATGCCGCGGCTTTCGCGGTCCAGTGCGCGGCTGCCTTTTTGCGAACCGTCGGAACCCATCAGGTTCAGGCGGAAGGCGCCGCTGCTGCCGAAGGCGCGCTGCACGTCGGCGGTCAGGCGCTTGACGCCGCCCTGGGTGAAGGCGACGGTGCCGGAAACGGCATCCTCGCGTACCGGCGTCTTGGAGACCAGGTTGATATAGCCGGCGGCAGCGCCGCGGCCGATGTCGGCGCCCGCCGGGCCCTTCACCACTTCCACCTGTTCCAGGTTGAAGGCGTCGCGCGAGACGGCGCCCAGGTCGCGGATGCCGTCGACGAAGATCGAGGACTGGGCCGAGAAGCCGCGCATCTGGAAGGTATCGCCGGCACTGGTGTTGCCGTTTTCGCCCAGTTGCAGGGTGATGCCCGGCGTGTTCTGGAGGGCTTCCATTACGGACGCAGCGCCTTGCTCCTGCAGCAATTCCTTCTTGATGACGGTAATGGTTTGCGGGGTGTCCACCAGCGGGGCAGTCAGTTTTGGCGAAGACGCGCGGTCGGCCTTGTAGGCGACGTCGGCGGCGGCTTCGACCTTGACTTCGGCCATGGTCTTTTCTTGTGCCTGGGCCTGGACGGACAGGGGCAGGCCGATGGCGGCCATGGCGAGCAGGGATTGGTTCAGCAGCGGCTGGGCGGCCAGCGTGTGCTTGCGGCTACGGATGGTCAAAATTCTCTCCAGATTTGATGCAGTTGATGTTTGGCGGCTGGCTGCATCCGTCAAACTGGAGGTGGCTGGCGATAGCGGGTATGTAAAGCAATGTAAATGATAACGATTCTCAATTGCATTGGCAAGCCCGGTGCATTATCATCCGGTATTCACTTATGGAAAGTAACAACTTGGGCAGTCCAGAAATCCAGGCCAAGCGCGCAGTTTGGCTCAAACTCCTGCACGAATGGCATTGGGTCAGTTCGGCCATGTGCCTGCTCGGCATGTTCCTGTTTGCGATCACCGGCATCACCCTGAATCACGCCAGCCAGATCGAGGCCAAGCCGTCTGTGGTGCGCAAGCAGGCCACGGCGCCAGACTCCCTGGTCGGCGAACTGCATGCCTTCGCCGAAAAGCACGACGGCGAAAAAGCGCCGTTGCCGGAAGCGGGCGAGCGCTGGCTGCGCGAAACGTGGTCCATCAAGGCCGGCGGGCGCGAGGCCGAATGGTCGGCCGACGAAGTTTACCTGCCGATGCCGAAGGCGGGCGGCGATGCCTGGGTGCGCATCGGCCTGGAGGATGGCGCTGCGGAATTCGAAAACACGGACCGCGGCTGGATTTCGTGGTTGAACGACGTCCACAAGGGCCGCAATACCGGTGCGGCCTGGAACTGGTTCATCGATATCTTTGCGGCGGCCTGCCTGGTGTTCTGCATTACCGGTTTGCTGATCCTGAAATTCCACGCGGCCAAGCGGCCGTTCACCTGGCCGATGGTTGGCCTGGGTGTCGTTATTCCCTGTGTTATCGCTTTGCTCTACATTCATTAAGGACCTCTGTATGAAACTTCGCTATTCCATCGCCGTCGGCTTGCCGCTGGTGAGCGCGTCCGCGATGGCGGCCGACCTGACGCTGAAATTCGAACTCCCGCAACTGAACGTCGCTGAATACCACCGCCCATATGTGGCGGCCTGGCTGGAGAACGCGGACCAGAAGGTCGTGACCAACCTGGCCGTGCTGTACGACGTGAAGAAGAAGGACAATGCCGGTACCAAGTGGCTGAAGGATATGCGCCAGTGGTGGCGCAAGGCGGGCCGCGACGTCGAAATGCCGATGGATGGCGTGAGCGGCGCCACCCGCGCACCGGGCGAAGTTTCGCTGAGCTTCCCGGTCGCGAAAGATGCGTTGAACAAGCTCCCGGCCGGCAATTACCAGCTGGTGGTGGAAGCTGCGCGCGAAGCGGGCGGCCGCGAGCTGGTGAAAGTGCCGGTGGCATGGCCGCCCAAGTCGGCGCAGTCCTTCTCCGCCAAGGGCAAGGAAGAACTGGGCGACGTGACCGTGCAAGTCAAACCATAAGGAGCCGCCATGAAGCTGAGCAAATCCCTGATCGCGCTGGCACTGGCCGGCGCCGCTTTCAGTGCACAGGCGCACAAGCCGTGGCTGCTGCCTTCGTCTTCCCTGGTTGATTCCAAGGAGCCTTGGGTGACCGTGGACGCCGCGATTTCCGAAGGCCTGTTCGACGTCGACCACCAGCCGCTGAAGCTCGACGGCATTTCGATTACCGGCCCTGATGGCGCCAAGGTCGACATGCAGAACGCGCTGACCGGCCGCCTGCGTTCCACCTTCGATGTGAAGATGGCCAAGCCGGGCACGTACAAGATCGCACTGGTGAGCCAGTCGGTCATGGCGAGCTGGAAGGTCAATGGCGAGATGAAGCGCTGGCGCGGTTCCGAGGCGGAACTGGCGGCCAACGTGCCGGCCAATGCGGAAGAACTCAATGTGTCGCGCACAGCCAGCCGGCTGGAGACCTTCGTCAGCGCCAACAAGACCGATGAAGCGGTGTTCAAGCCGAGCGGCGTTGGCCTGGAACTGGTGCCGGTGACGCACCCGAACGACATGCGCGCGGGCGAGCAGGCCACCTGGCGCTTCCTGCTGGACGGCAAGCCGGCAGCCAACCAGGCCTTCAGCCTGATTCCGGGTGGCGTGCGCTATCGCGGCACGCTGGGCGAGATCCGCATGGCGACCGATGCCAAGGGCGAGATCAGCTTCAAGATTCCGGAAGCGGGCATGTACCTGGTGTCCAGCAGCTGGCCTGCAGCCGCCGCGCCGCAAGCCGGCCAGCAGCCGGGCCCGCGCCAGATGCCGCCGCGCCGCGTGACTTACGCGGCGACGGTGGAAGTACTGCCGCAGTAAGCAGGTGCGCCGGGTACTGCTGCCGCCCACCATCTCCGCCGAGCCAGCGCCGGCGGGGGCGGGCATCGTCGATTTCGGCGGCGCCAGCATGGGCACCACCTGGTCGGCGCGGGTAGCGCTGGCGCCTGGCGCCATGGCCGCCGGCGTGCCGCTGCGGGCCGCCAGCCTACAGGCCGGCTTGCAGGAGCAGTTGGACCAGGTGGTGCGCGAGATGAGCCATTGGGAGCCGGCCTCCGACCTGGGCCGCTTCAACCGCGCCGGCGCCTGTACCTGGCATGTGCTGCCAGCCGGCTTTTTCGAAGTGCTGAAATACGCGCTCGAGGTTGCGCGCGAGACCGGGGGCGCCTGCGATCCCTGCGCCGGCCTGCTGGTGAACCTGTGGGGCTTCGGCCCGACCGGCCGCCATGACGAAGCCGGTTTCGTGCCGCCCAGTGCACGCGATGTGGCGACCGTGCGCGCCGGCATGGCGGGTCGCACGGTGGAACTGGATGCCGCGCGCAAGCGCGCCTTCCAGCCCGGCGGGGTGCAGCTTGATTTGTCGGCAGTGGCCAAGGGCTTCGGCGTGGACAGGCTGGCGCAATACCTCGAAGCCCAGGGCTGCCGCCACTATCTGGTTGAAGTCGGCGGCGAGCTGCGCGGCGCCGGCTTCAAGCCCGATGGCCAGCCCTGGTGGGTAGCGCTGGAAGAACCGCCGGCGCCAGGCGCCGGCCGCGCGGGTGAAATCGCCGTCGCGCTGCATGGGCTGGCCGTCGCCACCTCCGGCGACTACCGCAAGTATTTCATGCAGGATGCCGAGCGGCGACCGCATACCATCGATCCGCGCAACGGCATGCCGATCTCCAATGCGCTGGCTTCGGTCACGGTGGTGCACGAAAGCGCGATGGCCGCCGATGCCTGGTCCACCGCGCTGACGGTGCTTGGCCCTGAACAAGGGCTGGCACTGGCAGAACGCAGGGGCCTGGCCGCGCGCTTCCTGCTGCGCGAACGGAAGGGGCTGCGCGAAATCCTCAGCAGCCGCTTCCAGAAAATGCTTGAAGAAGAATGATCCTGACGAACGACCCGACCCGCCTCGGCCTGACAGCCGCCATGATTGCCGGCTATGGCCTGGTATGCCTGCTGCCCTGGCTGCGCGCGCGGCGCGCCCGCGCTGCTACGCAGGCTGCGCGCGCGGCGGCGGGCGACTCGCCCTGGCTGGTGGCCTACGCCAGCCAGACCGGCAATGCCGAGCTGCTGGCGCGCCAGACCAGCGAAACCCTGCGCGTGGCCGGCATTGCGAACCAGTTGTGCGCCTTCGACGAACTCGACGCGGCGACGCTGCAGGCGGCCGAACGCGTGCTGTTCCTGGCGTCGACCTACGGCGAAGGCGATCCGCCCGACGCCGCAGCGCGCTTTGCACAGCGCCTGATGGCGCGCAGCGACCTCCAGCTGGGGCGCATGCATTACGCCGTGCTGGCGCTGGGCGACAGCGCCTATGGCAGCTTTTGCGGCTTCGGCCGCGCGCTCGACGCCTGGCTGGCGGAGCGCGGCGCGCAAGCGCTGTTCCCGCGCATCGAAGTCGACCGCAGCGCCGCGCCCGCCATCGCGGCCTGGCGCCAGCAATTGAGCCACCTGGCAGGCACCAGCGATGCGCCGGACTGGGATGCGCCCGATTTCGCGGAATGGCGCCTGGCCGAACGGCGCCAGCTCAATCCTGGCAGCGCCGGTGCGCCGATCTACCACCTTGAACTGGAGCCGATGCCAGGCCAGCCGCTGCCGGCCTGGCAATCGGGCGACCTGGTGCAGGTCGCGGCGCCAGCCGATCCCGATCGCCCGCGCGAATATTCGATCGCCTCCATCCCGCCCGATGGCAGGGTGCACCTGCTGGTCCGCCTGCACCGCCATGGCGACGGCAGCCACGGCCTGGCATCGGGCTGGCTGACGCAGCAGGCCGAGGCGGGCGCCATGGTGCGCCTGCGCCTGCGCGAGCACCGCCGTTTCCGGCTCGAGGCAAATGCCGCGCGCCCGCTGATCCTGATCGGCAATGGCAGCGGCATCGCCGGACTGCGGGGCCACCTGAAGGCGCGTGCCGCGGCCGGCCAGTCGCGCAACTGGCTGCTGTTTGGCGAACGCGACCCGGCGCATGACGCCTTCTACCACGATGAACTGGACGCCTGGCAACGTGAAGGCATGCTGCCGCGCCTGGACCTGGCCTGGTCGCGCGGCCCGCTTGGCAAGGAGTACGTGCAGGACCTGCTGCTGAGGCACGCCGCCACCGTGCGCGCCTGGGTGGAAGAGGGCGCGGCAATCTACGTGTGCGGTAGCCTGGAAGGCATGGCGGCTGCCGTGGATCGTGCCCTGCGCGAGATATTAACGGAAACAGTTGTGGTTCAAATGGCAAGTTCCGGCCGCTATCGGCGTGATGTCTATTAATTAATAATTTTTTACTGTCGCGTCCAAACAACGAAGGGCTTTGATTTTGTCGAATTAAATTCGGACGATCGATCGGTGCCTCAAATTTTCTCTCAATATTTCAAACTTGTAACAAGTATGAATTCTTGGTAACAGCTTAGCTCTCATAATCCCCGAGCTGACTTTCAAAGTGAAGTCTGTTCATCCATAAACAAAAGGGGAGTAGGGAATGTTTTTCCAGGAGAAAATTGGCGTGCGCTCGGTACGCCTGGCCTTGTCGGCCCTGGCCGTGTTTGCCGCTGGCGCTGCCATTGCGCAGGAAACGCCAATCCAGCGCGTTGAGATCACCGGTTCCGCCATCAAGCGTATCAATGCGGAAGGCTCGCTGCCAGTACAGCGCCTGAACGCCGAGCAGATCGCCAAATCCGGCGCAGCCAACGTCGCCGACCTGATCCAGGCACTGCCTGCCATGCAGGGCTTCCAGGTTGCCGCCATTGCAGCAGGCACCAATTCCGGCGGCAACGTGACCGCTTCGATCCACGATATTGGCGCCAGCTACACCCTGGTACTGCTGAACGGCCGCCGCATTGCCCCGCAAGGTTCCGGCTCGACCATCAACCTGAACGCCATCCCAATGAGCGCGGTTGAGAGCGTCGACATCCTGACTGACGGCGCGTCCGCCCTGTACGGCTCCGACGCGATTGCCGGCGTCATCAACTTCAACCTGAAGAAGAATTACCAGGGCTTCAATATCGAAGCCACCCACAGCCAGCCCACCCAATCGAGCGCAGGCCGCACCAGCAATTTCAACCTGACCTACGGCATGGGCGACCTGGATTCGGACCGCTACAATGTGCTGCTGACCTACCGCAAGGACGAAACTAAGCAGGTGCGCGCGCTGGACCGCGATTTCGCCGACACCGCCTACGTGCCGTTCAACTGGAATGGCAACAGCTATATCTACGACCGCACCAGCCCGGCAGCCATCCCTGCCAACGTGTCGGCCACCTTCAAGTCCGGCGCCGCGCCAATCGGCTTTAACCCGTACCAGAAGAAAAACGGCCAGTGCGCCGCCATGAACCAGCTCTCGTTGAGCAATACCGCCCTGGTGCAGAACTGCGGCTTCGATTTCGTGCAAACCATCGAGATCGTGCCTGAAAACAGCCGCGACAGCTTCTTCGGCAAGGCTACCGTGAAAGCCACCGACAAGATCAATGTATTCGTGGAAGCGGCATACTCGCGCCTGGACCTCACCGCGCGCATCGCGCCGAACACCGCTTCGGTCTCGATCGCCAAGGGCTCGCCGCTGTACAACACCTACGTACGTCCATATATCACCGCTGCGCAAGATACCGATATCAAGAGCGTGACCGCCAGCTACCGTACCTACGACTGGGGCACCCGCGACAGCGAAACCATCACCACGTCCAAGAACCTGGTGCTCGGCGCTGAAGGCGAAATCGGTTCCTGGGGCTTCGGCACCGGCCTGACCTGGTCCCGGAACGCTATCGATGAGCGCTATGTTGGCGGCTACGTCAAGAACACCGAATTCCGCGACATGCTGGCCAAGAACCAGTTCGACCCGTTCCTGGGCATTGGCGGCCAATCCGATGCGACCAAGCAGCTGATCTCCAACTCGGTGTTCAACGGTTCGATCCGCGATGCCTCGACCACCCTGAAGGGCATCGATGCGAAAGCTTCGCACGAACTGTTCCAGTTGCCAGCGGGCGCCGCGCAGATTGCACTGGGCGGCGACTACCGCAACTACCACTACCAGCAGACCCCGCACGCCACCAGCTCGGACATCTTCGGCTTCAGCGCATCGCCAGCCTACGACATGGAGCGTAACAACTACGGCGTATTCGGCGAAGTTAACGTGCCAGTGATCAAGGGCCTCGAGGTGAACGGCGCCGCACGCTACGATACCTTCGAAGCAGTCAAGAACAACCTGGCTAACCGCGACATGGGCAAAAAGGAATCGTCCACCACTTACAAGGTGTCGGCGCGCTGGCAGCCTACGCCATCGTTCCTGATGCGCGGTTCCTATGGCACCGGCTTCAAGGCTCCTTCCATGCTCGATATCGGCCAGCCGCTGGTGTCGGCCGGCTTCACCTCCAACTCGTGGGACTGCCCTGCCAATCTGAAGGCCGAGAATGCGGACTACTGCCAGGTGGGCAAGCGCCAGTACAACGTGCTGTCCGGCGGTAACGAAAACCTGAAGCCAGAGAAGTCCAAGCAGTTCACCATCGGCTTCCGTTTCGAACCGACCAGCAACTTCTCGGTGCAGGCTGACCTGTGGGATGTGAAGATCCGCGACGCCGTGTCGAGCGTGTCGGAAGCGCTGATCTTCGGCGATCCGGTCAAGTACCGCGAACTGTTCACCACTTTCGTCGATCCGGGCAACGGCCAGACCTACTGGGCCAAGAAGACCCTGTCGATCAACATCGGCAAGACCCACAACCAGGGTATCGACTGGGACACCACTTATCGCCACAACTTCTCGTTCGGCAAGCTGACCACCACCCTGAACGGCACCTACCTGATCAAGTCCGACTACACCAAGCCAGGTACGGACAACGACTGGGTGAACAGCATGAACTACTTTGGCGTCAACGATGCCGTGTCGTTCCGCCACATCGTCCGCCTGTCGACCACCCTCGATACCGGCGCGTTCTCCAACTCGCTGGTGGCCAACTACCGCAACGGCTACACTGACGCCGAAGCGACCAGCCGCAACGTTGCCACCAACCAGCTGGAAACTTTCCGCGTGCACGTACCGTCGCACCTGACCTTCGACTGGCAGGGCAAGTGGAAGGTCAACAGCAACGTGTTGCTGCGCGCCGGCATCAAGAACATCGCCGACCGCAACCCACCGTTCTCGCTGCGCGCTTCGTCCGGCCACCAGGTTGGCTTCGACCCACGCTACGCCGATCCGCTGGGCCGTACTTTCTACCTGACCGGCGGCTATACCTTCTAAGTCAGCCAGGCAGTTGCAAAAACGCCCCGCGCGCGTCAGCGTCGGGGCGTTTTTTCTTTCAGTCAAGTATAAATACATTTCAATTAAGTATCAGTACAATTCATTACAAGCACACCTTTCTCGGATGTTGCAAGTTCTGGTTGATAGAAATCCATTTGAATTGAATAAGATTCTAGTGTTGTTGCGTTAAAACTACATTTGCACAGTTTTTTGGCAAATTTAATTCCGATTCTTTCGCTATCTTGCGAATTTTCCCTTTAACTTTTAGAAATGTAATACTCCGGCATGAAATTGCTTGTTTGCTCCCCCCATAATCCGCGGTCGGTGAGCAAAATGCAAAAAAGAAACTTTGCTCATTCGAACGTTTTTAGAAACCCGAAGGAGTAGAGAATGGCTTTCCAAGAAAAAGTCGGTGTGCGTTCCGTGCGCCTGGCAATGTCCGCCCTGGCCCTGATTGCTGCCGGCCACGCCGCCGCGCAAGAAGCGCCAATGCAGCGCGTTGAAATCACCGGTTCCGCGATCAAGCGTATCGCCGTCGAAGGCGCACTGCCAGTGCAGCGCCTGTCCGCCGAAACGATCAAGAAGACCGGCGCCAACACCGTCGCCGAACTGATCCAGGCCCTGCCAGCGATGCAGGGCTTCTCCATTGAAGCAACTGCTGCCGGCTCCAACTCCGGTGGCCGCGTCTCCGCGTCCATCCACGATATCGGCGAGAGCTACACCCTGGTGCTGCTGAACGGTCGCCGCATTGCTCCGCAAAATGATGGCTCGACCGTCAACCTGAACGCCATCCCGATGAGCGCGATCGAGCGCGTTGAGATCCTGACCGACGGCGCCTCCGCACTGTACGGTTCCGACGCGATCGCCGGCGTGATCAACTTCATCATGAAGAAGAACTTCAATGGCGTGAACCTGGAAGCCAACTTCTCCCAGCCGTTCGAAAGCAGCTCCGGTCGCCAGACTGATGCCGCGATCACTTTCGGCAGCAACGACCTGCTGGGTGGCCGCCTGGCCCTGATGGGTACCTACCGCCACGACGAGCGCACCCAGCTGCGCGCAACCGAGCGTGAATTCGCCAAGACCTCGTTCGTTCCGTTCAACTACAACGGCAACAGCTACGTCATGGACCGCACCAGCAGCTCCGCTGTGCCGGGCAACGTCACCGTCGACTTCAACGACAAGACCAGTACCACCTTCAACCCATACCTGCTGAAGAACGGCAAGTGCGCACCAATGAACGTGGTGGTGCCGACCAACCAGCAGACTTGCGGCTTCGACTCCGGTTCGACCGTTGAAATCGTCCCGCAAAGCAAGCGCGACACCTTCTTCGGTAACGCCACCTTCAAGCTGACCGACAACGTCAACCTGTTCGCTGAAACCGTCATTGGCCGCTTCGACCTGACCGCACGTATCGCGCCTAACGCCATGCCGATTTCGGTGCCAGTCAGTTCGGCGTTCTATACCAACTACGTACAGCCTTTCCTGACCCCGGCCCAGCAAGCCAACCTGGCGGTGACCAAGCCGGGCGTCTCGCCAGTGAACGCGACCTACCGCAGCTTCGACTGGGGCACCCGCGATAGCCAGACCGTGACCGACACCCAGCACTTTGTGACCGGCCTGGAAGGCGACATCGGCGCCTGGAACTTCAGCAGTGGCCTGACCTGGTCGCGCAACAAGTACGAAGAGCGCTATGTTGGCGGCTACCAGCTGAACAAAGAGTTCCGCAGCATGATGGCCAACGGTTCCCTCGATCCGTTCGCACCGCTGGGCCCGGTAAGCGACGCTACCCGCGCGCTGATCGATGGTTCGACCTACCGCGGCGCGATCCGCAATGCATCGACCACCATGACCGGCATCGATGGCCGCGCATCGCGCGAGCTGTTCGACCTGGGCCTGGGCGGCGGCTCCAGCTCGATCGCACTGGGCGGTGACCTGCGTCGCTACCACTACGAGCAAACCCCGAGCGATGCTGCCAAGAATGGCCTGATCTACAACCTGAGCAGCCCTGCGACTTACGACATGACCCGCAAGACCTACGGTCTGTTCACCGAGTTGCTGGTGCCAGTGGTGAAGTCCTTTGAAGTGACCGGCGCCGTGCGTTACGACGCCTACACCGCGATCGACAATGGCGTAACCGGCACCGAGATGGGCAAGAAGGAATCGGCTGTTACCTACAAGCTGAGCACCCGTTGGCAGCCAAACTCCATCACCGTGGTGCGCGCTTCCTACGGTACCGGCTTCAAGGCACCTGACATGCTGAACATCGGCCAGCCGCTGGTGCCGGCAGGCGTGACCGCGTCCAAGTATGCTTGCCCGAACGTGCAAGGCAACAGCAGCCTGTGCAAATCTGGCGCCCTGGAGCAATACCCGGTTATGTCGGGTGGCAACGTGAATCTGAAGCCTGAGAAGTCGAAGCAGTTCACCGTTGGTTTCCGCGTCGAGCCGGCAAACTGGTTCTCCGCCGGCGCCGACCTGTGGGACGTGAAGATTCGCGACGCCGTATCGTCGGTATCCGAGCAACTGGCATTTGCCAACGGTGGCGCGGACTACCCGCAGCTGTTCACCACCTTCACCGAAGTGGCAAGCGGCAAGACGTCCTACGCCTTCCAGCGCCTGTCGATCAACATCGGCAAGACCCACAACCAGGGTATCGACTGGGACATGACCGGCCGCCACAACTTCGGTTTCGGTCGCTTCTCGTCGACCCTGGCAGGCACCTACCTGATCAAGTCTGACTACACCAAGCCAGGCACTGACGATCAGTGGACCAACAGCATGAACTTCTTCGGCATCAACAATGCCGTGTCGTTCCGCCACGTTGTACGTTGGACCAACACCCTGGAAACCGGCGCGTTCAGCAACTCGATCATCGCCAACTACCGCAACGGCTACACCGATGCCAAGACCACTGTGTGGAACCTGGGTACCAACGCCTCCGAAGATGTGCGCATCCACGTGCCATCGCACCTGACCTTCGACTGGCAAGGCAAGTGGGCTGTCAACAAGCAACTGGCGCTGCGCGCCGGCATCAAGAACCTGGCCGACCGCAACCCACCGCTGTCCCTGCGTAACTCCTCGGGCCACCAGGTTGGCTTCGACCCACGCTACGCCGACCCAATGGGCCGCACCTTCTACCTGACCGGCAATTACACCTTCTAATCGCCGCCCTCAGTAGCAAGTAGCAAAACGCCCCGTGCGCGCAAGCGCCGGGGCGTTTCTTTTTGAAAGTCGGGGTCAGGTCTGGCAATCCGCCATTCCGCGCAGCGGAATGGCGGATTGCCAGACCTGACCCCGACTTTTATTGTGGTTCTAGCGCGCGCTGGAGGGTAGTGACGCTGGGGTTGTCGACGAAGATGCAGCGCTTCTGGTGCCGCTTGCAGAAGTCTTTCACGCGCCAGTAGGCGCTGTGGCTGATGCAGGCGGTCTGGCAGATCACCAGGTCGGCGGCGGCCATGCTGGTTTCGAGGCGGGCGACGTTGTCTTCGAGGCCGCCGTCGTGGTGCAGGAATTCGGCGCCGGCTTCTTCGATCACGCTGCGGTAGCCGGCCACATTGCCGGCGCGGCCGCCTACGCACAGCACGCGCTCGGCCAGCAGTCCGTGCAGCGTGATGCGTTGCGAGGTGGTGCCCGCACGGACAGCCGGCCCGCCCGTTGCGGCGGTGGCGGCTGCCGGCATGGCGGGCGATGATTGCGCCGCGGCTGCGGCCAAGGCGGCGCGTGCTTCGCTGAGCTGGCGTTCCAGGGCGCTGGCTTCGGCGCGGGCGGCGGCGGCTTCGGCGCGCAAGTCATGCACGCGTTGCTCGGTGTCGGCCAGTTGGCGCGCCAGGCGTTCGCGCGTGGCGAGGCCGGGAACGGTGGCGTGCAGCTCTTCCAGTTGCTGGCGCAGCGAGGCGAGCACGCTGTCGCGGCCTACCAGTTGCGCGCGCAGCTGCATCATGGCGGCTGCATGGGCTTCCTGTTCGGAGTGGCGCTCGGCTTGCCAGGTGGCGCTGCGCTGCTGCTGGCGTGCCAGTTCGCGCTCCAGCGCGGCATTCGATTGTTCAAGCGCCTGCAGGCGGCTGATGTCGGCGCGCGTGGCGGCGCCGGCCTGGTGCTGGATCATGTGCAGGTCGCGGCACATGCGTTCCTGCAGTTCGAGCGTGCAGTGCGGGTGGCTCAGGCCGGCCCAGAACGGGCCCGGCACGTCGCCGCTGGCGACCGCAGCTTCCCACAACGCTTCCAGGGCCGCTGTGTCGCGGGCGTGGCGGAAGCGCTGGATCACCACTGCATAGCGGCGTTCCAATTCCTTCTGCACGGCTTCGGACAGGCGGTTGCGGTTGCTGCATTCGCTGACGGCGCCAACGTGGACTTCATAGTCGTCGGCCAGCACCTTGCCGCCGACTGCCTTGGTGACGATCTTGCGCAGCACGCCAAGCGGCAGGCCGACGCCGACCAGGGGGCAGTGGCAGGTGTGGGGCAGGTCCCAGATGCGGCGGCGGCGCGCCGGTTCGGCCGCCGCGGCCTTGGCGGCTGGAGTGTCGTGCTTGTCGCACATGATGGCCCTCAGGCCGCCAGCGGGGCAGGGCGGGGGCGGCCCATCAGGCGCGCCAGGAAATTGGCGCGTTCCTGCGGAGGACGGGCATGTTCGACCACGGCGCCCCACTGTTCGCACAGTTGCTGGCAGGTGGCGCGCAGCACGGGCGAGAGGTCCGGCAGCGCCGCCAGCGCTTTCAGGTGGCGCTCGATGACCGATGCCAGCTTGACGCAGCCGCCATTGTCGGCGGCGTTGGCCGTATAGTGGGACATCAGGTGCAGCACGGCGGACAGCATCAGTTCCGGCTGCCGGGCAGCGGCGCTGTGCGTGAAGATCGGGTCGTTGCGGTCGATAGCCATGATTCACTCCAAAGTTTCAGGGGTGGCTGGCTGCCGCGTGTGACGGCTGGCTGGCGATTGGGGAGGGTAAGCTTCAGGCAGTCAGGATCAGCTTGTTCAACTGCGTGATGCGAAGACGGTAGATGCGGCCGGCATGTTCAATTTCGATTTCGCGCTGATCTTCCATCAGGCCGGCGGTGGTGTAGCGGCGCAGGGGCTGGGTCGGCTGCTGCGCGGCAGGGGCGACAGCAGCCTTGGGTTTGGGGGCGTCGATAGTGGCAGTAGACATTGTTATTTTTCCTCAGATAAGAATGATTCGCATTTGCATTATGCTCAGGTCGGCAAAGCTTGTCAAATAAATTATTGAAGAAAAAAAGAGGCCCGCCGAAGCGGGCCAAAGCTGGGTGAGTAGTACTCTTTACAAAGTCGCCAGCAGCGGCACGGCAGCTTCGCTGGCGGCGGCTTTGGCGCGCGACGGCAGCTTGCTGCGCGTGCGCGATGGCGGCAGGCGACGCAGCGATTTCAGGGCGTCGACATCCTTGATGCCGATGGTGCGCTGGTCCACGCTGATCAGCCCGATCTCGTTGAAGGCTGACAGGGTGCGGCTGACCGTTTCCAGCGTCAATCCGAGGTAGCTGCCGATCTCATGGCGCGTCATGCGCAGGTTGAACAGCTTGCTCGAATAACCCATCTGCGAAAACTTTTCCGATAGCGTGACCAGGAAGCGCGCCACCCGCGCCTCCGCGCTCAGGGCGCCCAGCATGCCGATCATGGCTTGCTCGCGCACCAGTTCGCGGCTCATCACGCCGTACATCAAATTCTCCAACTCCACGTGGGTGCGGCCCAGCGTGGTCAGCTTCTTGAACGGCAGCAGGATCAGGTCGCAGTCCGACAGCGCCACCGCCTCCGAGGCGTAAGTCTTGCTGTGGATGCCGTCCACGCCCATCAGGTCGCCCTTCATCGGGAAGGCCAGCACCTGCTCGTTGCCGAACTCGTCAATCAGCACCGTTTTCATGAAGCCGGAATTGACCACGTACAGCATGTCGAACGGCTGGCCAATCGTATGCACGCGCTGGCCGGTCTTGAACTGCACATGCTGGAACAGCAGCTCTTCAGAATTGAGCGATACCGGCGGCAAGTGCAGCAGTTCGCACACTTCTTTCAGGTTGGACCACAAACGGCCTTGCCGCTGACGGCCGGCCTCATGGGACACGGGTTGCGTTGAGAGCATGCTGATCTCCTGGTTCCCAAACGGAATGGTTTCAGTATGCCAACGTGAATGTGGGAAAAATATCAGTCGTTGCTGAATATACCCGTAGGAGGGTAGTGGGGCGATGTAGGAATTATCCTAAAATCAACCTTGTCAATCACGCCTTGAACGGGGTCAGCAGCTTGTGCGCCACTGCGTACTGAACCATTTCTGAGAGCGAAGCCATGCCCATCTTCTGCATGATGCGGGTCTTGTGGGTGCTCACGGTCTTGACGCTCAAATGCAGGCCGTTGGCGATTTCAGTGATGGATTTTCCCGACACCAGTAGCGAAAACACCTCGAACTCGCGGTCGGAAAGCTGTTTGTGCAGCAGGGTTTCGGCTGGCTGCATGATATTCAGCGCCAGTTGCTCGGCCACTTCGGTGGAGATATAGGGCCGGCCAGAGGCAACCTTGCGGATGGCGCCCACCAGCTGGGTGCCGGCGCTTTCCTTGGTCAGGTAGCCCTGGGCGCCGGCGCGGATGGCGCGCACCGCGTACTGCTCTTCCTCGTGCATGGTGAGGATGAGGATGGCGAGCTTGGGGGATTCGCTGCGGATCTGGCGGATCAGGTCAACGCCGCTGCGCCCCGGCATGGACAGGTCGAGCAGCAGCAGGTCGAAGCCGCCCTGGCGGATGTGGGTGAGGACTTCGAAGCCGTCGATGGCTTCGCCTACGATGTCGATGTCGGGTGCCCCGTCAAGAATGCGCTTGAGCCCTTCGCGCATGATGGTGTGGTCGTCGGCAATGACAATTCGAATCATGGTTCCTCAATAGTTATCAATACTGGTCTTCACGCCCCAGCCCGGCAGGCTGGAGCGCGTCGTAACGCCTGGCCGTTCAGGCCGGGCGCGGGTCCTTGATCAGGCGGTGCACCAGCACCGGGATCTTGGTATGGGACAGCACCTTGTTGGTCACGCTACCCAGCAGCAGGTGACCCCAGCCGCTGCGGCCATGCGAACCGATGAAGATCAGGTCGCAGCCGCACTGGTTGGCCACGTCCACGATCTTCAGTGCAGCACTTTCGGCAAAAGCTGTCATGCCTTCCGCCCGCACGCCTTTTTTCGCGCAAGACTCGAGGATAGACTGAACATGCTCATTGCCGGCGCGCTGCATTGCCGCACGGTACTCTTCCTCGCTCGGATAGCTGGGCGGGATGATCTCCACGTAAATCGGGTACTGGTATTCCGGTGCCACGAACAGGGCCAGCACTTCCGCCCCGAGCTGCTGGGCAAATTCGACCCCGGCGCAAGCGGTCTTGCTGGAAACGGCCGAGCCGTCCGTCGTAATCAGGATTTTCCGATACATATCTCAGCCTCCTTTAACTATTTAAAAGAGCCAGTTCCTGCCTTCATTGTAGCCCCGTTTGCCAGTATTGTTCTGCTGTAAAGAGTTGATAATTATCAAGAAACTGTCACGAGGACATCGCAGATGCCGCAAATTCCCGTTATTTCAGGGGCTTGCAGCGTGTATTTCACACGATCCGCAAATACAACAGTACACTTGTAGGGCCATCCGGCTTCACCCAAGAGATTGAACTGTGGGGGCTGCCCCTGTTACACTCGCGAGAGAACCCAATTTATTGCCGAGCGTTAAATTTGACAATGTTTTGGCAATTTGAAACGTAATGGAGAAGCAGGAATTATGACCGACGCCGCTGATGATTTCGATGCATTATTTGAGGAAGTATCCGCGCAACGGGCCAATGCGCCTGCACCTGCTCCAGCGCCGGCTCCGGCCGCTGCGGCATCCGAGTCGGGCGATTCTGATGACCTGGAAAGCCTGTTTGATTCCGTAGCAGCGTCCAGCAAAGCGGCAGCCCCTGCCGCAGCGCCGGCAGCGGCCCCGGCCCCGGCGGGCGAGACGCCCGCGGAAGGCGGCGAGCACGCCGAGGGCATGTTCGAGCGCCTGGGCGGCATTGTGCGCCTGCTGCACGACTCGCTGCGTGAACTGGGCTACGACAAGGCCCTGACTGAAGCGTCGACCCAGATCGTGGACGCGCAGGACCGCCTGGAATATGTCGCCTCGCTGACCGAGCAGGCTGCCAACAAGGTCTTGAATACCCTGGACGACGGCATGCCGGCGCAGGAAGTACTGTCCAAGCAGGCCAAGGAAATGGAAGACCGCTGGGCCGACCTGTTCGCAGGCAAGCTGAGCATTGAGGACTTCAAGGCCCTGGCGGGCGATTCGCGCGCTTTTGCCAGCAAGGTAGCGCAAGCAACGGAGGCGGAGAAAGCCCGCCTGCTGGAAATCATGATGGCCCAGGACTTCCAGGACATCACCGGCCAGTTGATCAAGAAGGTCGTCGCCATCACCAAGAAGGTCGAATCCGAACTGGCGCAACTGTTGAAGGACAATGCGCCGGCCGATGTGCGCGAGAAGATTGCGCAGAAAGAGGTGTCGCTGATGTCGGGTCCATCCGTCCCATCGGAAGCCCTGAATCAGGACAGCGTCGATGACCTGCTTGCCGACCTGGGGTTCTAATGGACGATATGCTCAAGGAGTTCGTTGTCGAGGCCATGGACCTGGCCGTCAACGTCGAAGAGCACTTGCTGCGCCTCGAACGTGACCCCGACAACAAGGAAACGCTGAACGCAGTTTTCCGCTCGTTCCACACCATCAAGGGCGGCGCGGGCTTCATGAACCTGGGGGCGCTGGTGTCGGCCTGCCACCTGACCGAGAACCTGTTCGATGCGCTGCGCACCGGCGCTGCGCCGGTCACGCCGCTGTCGATCGAAGCGGCGCTGCAGGCTTCCGGCTTCGTGGCCGACCAGCTGACCGACCTGAATAACGGCACCGCGCCGGACCAGCTGGCGCCGATGCCGGCCGACCTGGAAGCGATCCTGAAAGATGCGATCGAGGGCAAGGCCAGCTCCGCTGCGGGCAAGGCCAAGCCGGCCGCCGCGCCGGTTGCCGCCGCTCCCGCGGCTGCCCCTGCCGCCGCCGCACCGGGCGCTGCGCCAGCTGCCGCGCCGTCGGCCGATGGCCTTGACTGGGAAGGCATGTACGAAGCCGTGGTGCCACCCGGTACTTACGTGCGGCCTGCTGTCGATGCGCGTGCCGAAGGCGTGGCTGCGGCCCACGCCGCAGCCGGTGCGCCGGCCGCCACGCCCGCTGCGGCGCCGGAAGTGCGCGAACGTCCGGCCGGCGAAGCCAAGCCGACCAGCGCGCCGGCCAAGGAAGAATCGATCCGTATCGACGCCGTCAAGCTCGACGCGCTGCTCGAAGTGGCCGGCGAGTCGGTGCAGGCCGCCAACCAGGCAGCCGTGTTGCTGGAGCGCCTGCAGCAATTCAAATTCGAAGGCCAGGCTGCGACCCTGATGTCGGCCCTGACCGAGACGCTGGAACGCGCTTCGCGCTATTCCACCGAACTGCAGCGCGCCACGCTGGCGACCCGCATGCAGCCGGTCGGCCGCTTGTTCCAGAAATTCCCGCGCCTGGTGCGCGAACTGGCGAAGGACCTGGGCAAGGAAGTCGAGCTGACCATCGAAGGCGCGGAAACCGAGGTGGACCGCGTAGTGGTGGACAGCCTGTACGACCCGCTGGTGCACATGCTGCGCAACGCGCTGGACCACGGCGTGGAAGCGCCTGACGCCCGCATGGCCATCGGCAAGCCGCCGAAAGCCTACATCTCCCTGAAGGCGTGGCAGGAGGCCAACTCCGTCATGATCGTGCTGCAGGACGACGGCAAGGGCATGGACCCGGTGGCGCTGCGCCGCAAGGCAGCGGAAAAGGGGCTGATCTCGCCAAGCGCCAACCTGTCGGACGACGAGTCCTACCAGCTGGTGTTCCTGCCGGGCTTTTCGACCAAGGAAGTGGCGTCCTCAGTGTCCGGCCGCGGCGTCGGCATGGACGTGGTCAAGACCGCCGTGGAAAAGAACCGCGGCGCCATCCACATCGAATCGCAACTGGGCAAGGGCACCAAGTTCGCCATCCGCCTGCCGATCGAGCTGTCGATCGTGCCGACCATGCTGGTCTCCACCTCGGGCGCGCTGCTGGCGCTGCCGATGGCGGTGGTCGAGCGCGTGGTCGAACTGCCGGAAGTATTCATGGAAGTGGGCGGCGCGCCAGTCCTCAAGGACCAGGGCCGTCCGCTGCCGGTGCGTTCGCTGGCCGGTGCGCTGGGCTACGAGCCGTGCTCGGAGCGCGTGGGCATCGTCATCAACTCGCCGCAGCCATACATCCTGGCCGTAGCGGCCGTGGACGGCACTGCCGACCTGGTCATCAAACCGATGACCGCGCTGTCGGTGGACGGCATTACCGGTACCGCGCGTTCCGCGGAGGGCGACCTGGTCCTAGTGGTTGGCCTATCGTTCCTGATGGACGGTTGCAGGGGAAGTGTACGAATGGCGGCCTAAAGCCTCCTTCGAAAAATAAAGAAAACACAAGCCTGCAGCCTCCCAAAAAGGGGCTGCGGGCTTTTTTTATTTGGCGCCATCGCTCGAAATCTACGTTGGATTGCTCACAAGGCGGAAAACAGCCGGGTTTTGCATTGCACAAAATATGGCATAATCAAACGGATCACCTATTACGGCAGCATCATGAAAACGCTTTACGACAAACTCTGGGAATCCCACGTAGTACGCACTGAGGAAGACGGCACCGCCCTCCTGTACATCGACCGCCACCTGGTCCACGAAGTGACCAGCCCGCAGGCATTCGACGGCTTGCGCGACGCCGGCCGCCAGCCATGGCGCCTGTCGGCCAACCTGGCCGTGGCCGACCATAACGTTCCGACCACGGACCGTTCGCACGGCATCGAAGACCCGGTCTCGCGCCTGCAGGTGGAAACCCTGGACAAGAACACCAGGTCGGTCGGCATGACCTATTTCAACATGAACGACAAGCGCCAGGGCATCGTGCACGTGATCGGCCCGGAGCAGGGCGCGACCCTGCCGGGCATGACCGTGGTGTGCGGCGACTCGCACACGTCGACCCACGGCGCGTTCGGCGCGCTGGCGCACGGCATCGGCACCTCGGAAGTGGAGCACGTGCTGGCGACCCAGACCCTGCTGGCCAAGAAGTCCAAGTCCATGCTGGTGCAGGTCGACGGCGTGCTGCCGGCCGGCGTGACCGCCAAGGACATCGTGCTGGCCGTGATCGGCAAGATCGGCACTGCGGGCGGCACCGGCTATGCGATCGAATTCGCCGGCTCGGCGATCCGCTCGCTGTCGATGGAAGGCCGCATGACCGTCTGCAATATGGCGATCGAGGCGGGCGCGCGCGCCGGCATGGTCGCTGTCGACGAGACCACCATCAACTACGTCAAGGGCCGTCCATATTCGCCGGCAGGTCCGCAATGGGAACAGGCGGTGGCCTATTGGCGCACCCTGCATTCCGACCCGGGCGCCAAGTTCGACTTCGTGGTGACGCTGGATGCGGCCCAGATCCTGCCGCAGGTGACCTGGGGCACTTCGCCGGAGCAAGTGACTTCGATCGACGGCCGCGTACCTGATCCTGACCAGGAAAAAGACCCGGTCAAGCGCGACGCCATGGAAAAGGCCCTGGTGTACATGAACCTGACGCCGAACACCCGCATCGAAGACATCCGCATCGACAAGGTGTTCATCGGCTCCTGCACCAACTCGCGCATCGAAGACTTGCGCGCCGCCGCTGCCGTCGTGCGCGGCAAGCAGCGCGCCTCCAACGTGAAGCTGGCGCTGGTGGTGCCTGGTTCCGGGCTGGTGAAAGAGCAGGCCGAACGCGAGGGGCTGGACGCGATCTTCAAGGCCGCCGGCTTCGAGTGGCGCGAGCCGGGTTGCTCAATGTGCCTGGCCATGAACGCCGACCGCCTCGATCCGGGCGAGCGCTGCGCATCCACTTCCAATCGTAACTTTGAAGGCCGTCAAGGCCAGGGCGGACGCACCCACCTGGTGTCTCCCGCCATGGCGGCGGCTGCCGGTATCGCCGGCCATTTTGTGGATGTTCGATCCATCCGCTAACCATAACCTGCCAGAGACACATCATGAAGAAACTATTCGCCATCGCCATTGCTATCACCGCCTTCGCCCTGACCGGTTGCAATACCGTTGCAGGCTTCGGCAAGGATGTCCAGAAAGTCGGCCAGAAAATGGAAGGCGCGGGCAGTAAATAACCGCCGCACTGCGGGCTGCGCCGAGCATGCCGGCCCGCTGTCGCCACCTCGTTGAGAATCATGGAAAAATTTACCGTCTACGAAGGTTTAGTTGCACCCCTTGACCGCGCCAACGTCGATACCGACGCGATCATCCCGAAACAATTCCTGAAGTCGATCCATCGCACCGGCTTCGGCCCCAACCTGTTTGACGAGTGGCGCTACCTGGACCACGGCGAACCGGGCATGGACAACAGCAAGCGCCCGCTCAACCCGGACTTCGTGCTGAACCAGCCGCGCTACCAGGGCGCCTCGATTCTTTTGACCCGCAAGAACTTCGGCTGCGGCTCCTCGCGCGAACACGCGCCGTGGGCGCTCGACCAGTACGGTTTCCGCGCCATCCTCGCGCCAAGCTTTGCGGACATCTTCTTCAACAACTGCTTCAAGAACGGCCTGCTGCCGGTCGTCCTCACTGAAGCGCAGATCGATCATCTGTTCAACGAAGTCAAGGCCTTCCCGGGTTACCGCCTGGTAGTGGACCTTGAACAGCAGCGTGTCGGCACCAGCAACGGCTCCGTCTCCTATCCCTTCGAGATCGACGCCTTCCGCAAATACTGCCTGATGAATGGTCTCGACGATATCGGCCTGACCCTGCGCCATGCCGACGAGATCCGCGCGTTCGAGGAGCGCCGTCTTGCAAGCCAGCCCTGGCTGGCCAACGTTATCTAACAGAAGATCGAATAATGAAAATCGCAATCCTGCCGGGCGATGGCATCGGCCCGGAAATCGTCAGCCAGGCCGTCAAGGTCCTGAACGCGCTCGACGAAAAGTTTGAGATGGAAACCGCGCCGGTGGGCGGCGCCGGCTACGAAGCCAAGGGCCACCCGCTGCCGGAAGACACCCTGGCGCTGGCCAAGGCGGCCGACGCCGTGCTGTTCGGCGCCGTCGGCGACTGGAAGTACGACACGCTGGAGCGTCAGCTGCGCCCGGAGCAGGCGATCCTGGGCCTGCGCAAGAACCTCGGCCTGTTCGGCAACCTGCGCCCTGCCATCCTGTACCCTGAACTGGCCGGCGCTTCGACGCTCAAGCCGGAAGTGGTGTCGGGCCTGGACATCCTGATCGTGCGCGAACTGACCGGCGACATCTACTTCGGCCAGCCGCGCGGCGTGCGCGAATGCCCGGACGGCCCGTTCAAGGGCCAGCGCGAAGGCTTCGACACCATGCGCTATGCGGAAGGCGAGATCCGCCGCATCGCCCACGTGGCGTTCCAGGCGGCGCAAAAGCGCGCCAAGCGCCTGACTTCGGTCGACAAGGCCAACGTGCTGGAGACCTTCCAGTTCTGGAAGGACATCGTCACCGACGTGCACAAGGAATACCCGGACGTGGCGCTGGACCATATGTACGTCGACAACGCCGCCATGCAGCTGGTGCGAGCGCCGAAGAAATTCGACGTCATCGTCACCGGCAATATGTTCGGCGACATCCTCTCCGACGCCGCGGCCATGCTGACCGGCTCGATCGGCATGCTGCCATCGGCTTCGCTGGACGCCAACAACAAGGGCCTGTATGAACCATCGCACGGCTCGGCTCCCGATATCGCGGGCAAGGGCGTCGCCAACCCGCTGGCCACGATCCTGTCGGCCGCCATGATGCTGCGCTACTCCCTGAATCGCGCGGAGCAGGCCGACCGCATCGAAAACGCAGTCAAGAAGGTGCTGGCCCAAGGCCTGCGCACGCCTGACATCTACGAAGAGGGCACCAACAAGGTGGGCACCGGGCAGATGGGCGATGCGGTGGTGGCGGCGCTCTAGAACCGGTAAACCAGTGTCCGACCCGCAGGGTCAGACACCGGGGTACCGGTTTAGAATTGAAACGAATTAACCCCAAAGGAAAGCAAAATGAAACTCGTAGGTCTGGTTGGTTGGCGCGGCATGGTCGGTTCGGTCCTGATGCAGCGCATGCAGGAAGAGGGCGACTTTGCCCATATCGAGCCGGTATTCTTCTCCACTTCGAACACCGGCGGCGCTGCGCCGAAGATGGCGAAGAACGAGACTACCCTGAAGGACGCCACCAACATCGACGAACTGAAACGCTGCGAGATCATCATCTCCTGCCAGGGCGGCGACTACACCACCGAGGTATTCCCGAAGCTGCGCGCAGCCGGCTGGAACGGCTACTGGATCGACGCCGCGTCGACCCTGCGCATGGACAAGGACGCTGTGATCGTGCTCGATCCGGTCAACCTGAACGTGATCAAGGACGCGATGGCCAAGGGCGTGAAGAACTTCATCGGCGGTAACTGCACCGTGTCCTGCATGCTGATGGGCCTGGGCGGCCTGTTCAAGCAGGATCTGGTGGAGTGGATGACTTCCATGACCTACCAGGCGGCGTCGGGTGGCGGCGCCCAGCACATGCGCGAGCTGCTGACCCAGTACGGCACCATCAACGCCTCCGTCAAGCACCTGCTGGACAACCCGGCTTCCGCCATCCTGGAAATCGACAAGCAGGTGCTGGCCACCCAGCACGGCCTGTCGCCGGAAGAAACCAAGCAGTTCGGCGTGCCGCTGGGCGGCAACCTGATCCCGTGGATCGACAAGGACCTGGGCAACGGCCAGTCGAAGGAAGAGTGGAAGGGCGGCGCCGAGACCAACAAGATCCTGGGCCGCGGCGAAGGCTTCTCCGCCTCCGCGATCCCGGTCGACGGCCTGTGCGTGCGCATCGGCGCCATGCGCTGCCACAGCCAGGCGCTGACCATCAAGCTGCGCAAGGATGTGCCGCTGGACGAGATCAACGACATCATCGCCAAGGACAACCAGTGGGTGAAGTTCGTGCCGAACACCCGCGAGGCGTCGGTCAAGGAACTGACCCCGGCCGCCGTCACCGGCAGCCTGACGATCCCGGTCGGCCGCGTGCGCAAGATGTCGATGGGCGGCGACTACCTGTCGGCCTTCACGGTGGGCGACCAGCTGCTGTGGGGCGCGGCCGAGCCGCTGCGCCGCATGCTGCGCATCGTATTGGATAAATAAACTGTTATTAATCAGCTAATAACTACTGAATAATAAACAAGTTAAACAGTATTTTCTAAAAGCCGGATTTCAAAGGAAATTCCGGCTTTTTCTTTGGGCGAAGGAATATTTTCGGCATGAACGAAACAGAATAGTTCCTTTAAAGGAAGAATAGTGGGACAATGCTTGCATGCTCCAAAGCATGATGTTATGTTGAGACCTCTGGAAAAGTAACTTTGTTTCCACGTTAACCATTTTTCGTCGCTCACTATGCCTGTTCAAAAACCTTCCAAGGTCGCTTCGTTCGCGTTGAAAACACTGACCGCTGCCATGCTCAGCGGTGCAGTGCTCGCACCTATTTCCGTCAACGCAGCAGGCCTTGGCAAGCTCACTGTGCTCTCCTCGCTGGGGCAGCCGCTGCGCGCCGAAATCGAATTGACTGCCGTTACCCCTGAAGAAGCATCCGAACTGGTGGCCAAGCTGGCCTCGGTGGATGCCTTCCGTGCCGCCAATATCGACTTCAATTCGGCATTGCTCAGCCTGCGCTTCGAGGTCGAAGCCCGTGGCTCGCGCCAATTTATCCGCATTACTTCGTCCCAGCCGATCAACGAGCCTTTCGTTGACATGCTGCTGGAATTGACCTGGACTAACGGTCGCCTGGTACGCGAGTACACCTTCCTGCTGGACCCGGCCGACCTGCGCACGACCAATTCGGCGCAAGTGGCGGCGCAGCGTTCGCGTCCTGCCGCCAAGCCGGCAGCGGCCCCTGCGGCCGCGCCTGCTGCTGCAGCACCGGCCCAAGCAGCTGCGCCAAGCGCCGCGCCGTCGGCAGCGGCCGCCCCGTCGCGTGCACCGGAGCCGGCCGCTGCGCCGCGCGCCGCTGCCGCCCAGGACGGTGCCGCTGACAGCTATCAAGTCAAGAAGGGCGATACGCTGGGCAAGATCGCCGGCCGCCTGAAACCGGCCGACGTGTCGCTGGACATGATGCTGGTTGCGCTGTACCGCGCCAATCCGGATGCGTTCAACGGCTCCAACATGAACCGCCTGAAGTCCGGCACCATCCTGTCCGTGCCGGATGCCGGCACCGTCAAGGGCACCAGCCAGGGCGAAGCCCACGGCGTGGTGGTGGCGCATGCTGCCGACTTCAACGCCTACCGCTCCAAGCTGGCAGGCCAGGTGGCTGCGGCGACTCCGTCCAAGGAAGCGGAATCCCAGCAAAGCCAGACCGGCAAGATCACCGCCCAGGTCAAGGAACGCCCGACTGCCGTCACCGAGTCGAAAGACCAGCTGAAACTGTCCAAGGCAGGCGAAACTTCCAGCAAGCCAGGCAAGACCGGCGCGGTGGAAGACAAGATCGCCAAGGACCGCCAGATGGCGGACGCCAGCGCCCGCGTGAAGGAGCTGGAAAAGAACGTCAACAATCTCGAGAAGCTGATGGAGGTGAAGAGCAAGGCAGCCGCCAGCGCGCAAGCGAAGGCCAGCGCGCCGGCACCCGCTCCAGCCCCTGCGCCGGCGGCCGCGGCACCGGCTGCCAGCCCGGCTGTCAAGCTGTCCGAACCGACGCCTGCGCCTGCTGCATCCGCTCCAGCCCCGGCTCCAGTTCCAGCAGCTACGGCACCGGCTCCGGAAGCCTCGGCGCCGGCGGAAGCCGCACCAGAGAAGCCAGCCAAGCCGAAGCGTTCCGTAGCTGCGCCTCCTCCTGCGAAGGTCGAGCCGGGCCTGGTCGACATGATCATGGAGAACATTAAGGTGATCGGCGCCGGCGTTGCTGCGCTGCTGGGCATCGCAGCGCTGATGGTGGTCCGCCGCCGCAAAGCTGCCGAAGAACTGGCGCTGCCGAATACGGAAGCAGCCAGCGTGCTGGGCGATCCTGGCACCACCGCGCACTCGCTGTTCGCCGAAACCGGCGGCCAGAGCGTGGACACCAGCAACAGCGTGTTCAACTCCAACTTCGCACCTTCGGCCAGCCAGCTCGATACCAATGAAGTCGATCCGGTGGCGGAAGCCGATGTGTACATCGCTTACGGCCGCGATGCCCAGGCAGAGGAAATCCTGAAGGAGGCGCTGCGCGTCCATCCGGAACGCCACCCAGTGCGCCTGAAGCTGCTGGAAATCTATGCCGGCCGCAAGGATGCACGTTCCTTCGAAACCCAGGCCAGCGAGCTGTACTCGATGACCAAGGGCGTGGGCGATGAGTGGGCGCAAGCTGCTGCGCTGGGTGTCAGCATCGATCCTGACAATCCACTGTACGTCAGTGCAGCGCAAGCCAAGGCCGCTGCCGGCATGGGCGGCGCCGCCGCTGCCGCCGGTGCAGCCCCTTTCGTAGCCAGCGAGTCGAATGAGCTCAACGACTTCGCTGCGATGTTTGCTGAGCCCGCTGCACCAGCCAAAGCTGCTGCCGATGGCCTGGACCTGGACCTGAGCCAGGACGCCGCACCGGCTGCTGCCAGCGTGATGGACTTTGACCTGGACCGCGACGCAGGTGCGCTGCCGTCCCTGGCTGAAGAATCCAAACCAAGCCCGAAAGCTGCCGACAGCAACACCCTGGACTTCGACCTCGGTGGCCTGAGCTTCGACGAGCCTGCACCTGCGGCGCCAGTCGTGGCTGAAGCTGCGCCGGCGCCTGTCCCGGCTGCGGAAGAAGTACAGGACCTGTCTTTCGACCTGGGCCTGGATACCCCGGCTGCCAAGGTGGAAACGGTGGAAGCAGCCCCAGTGCCTGATGCGATGGCCGATATCGGCATGGACTTCAACCTGGACCTGCCAAGCGAGTCCAAGCCGGCGGCACCGGCAGCCGATCCGCTGGCAGACCTGAGCAGCATGGACTTTTCGCTGCCTGCGGCAAGCGCGCCAGCAGCAGCGCCGGTGGAAGAAGCACCGCTGTCGGTGGCCGACTTTGCGCTGGACCTGCCAATGGAAGCCGCACCTGCCGCGGCACCGGCGCCGGCAGCAGCGGACTTCGACCTGTCCGGCATCGACCTTGATCTCGGCGGCGCGGCCCAAGTGGCCGAGGCACCGAAGAACGAGGAAGAAATGTCCGCCCTCCACATGGAAATGGACACCAAGCTGGACCTGGCTGTGGCTTACCAGGAAATCGGCGACAAGGAAGGCGCCCGCGAGCTGCTGGATGAAGTGATCCGCGGCGGCAGCGACGACCAGGTCTCCCGTGCTTCGGCAATGCGCGCCCAGCTCGGCTAATCCCTGATTCGCCGTATAATGCCCGGTCACAGATCAATCTGACCGGGCATTTTTTATTTTGAAACGCATTGCATTAGGGGTTCAGTACAACGGCGCCGACTGGCTTGGCTACCAGATCCAGCCGCACGGCCAGACCGTGCAGAACAAGCTGGAGGAAGCCATCGAGCGTTTCGCCTGCGTCAGGCTGGGCACAACCTGCGCCGGCCGCACCGACGCCGGCGTGCACGCCTTGAACCAGGTGGTGCATTTCGACACCGAACTCGATCGCGCCGAACACGCCTGGGTGCGCGGCATCAATGCCTTCCTGCCCGAATCGATCGGCGTGCGCTGGGCGCGCTACCTGCCGGAAGCGCCGACGCCGGAGCAGGAATTCCATTCGCGCTTCAGCGCCCGGTCCCGTACTTATCATTACCTGCTGTACAACCACCAGGTGCGTTCGCCGCTGCTGGCAGGCCGCGCCGGCTTCACCCACTGGAAGCTGGACGTGGAGCGCATGCGCGAAGCCGTCAAGCCGCTGATCGGCACCCACGACTTCACGGCCTTCCGCGCCTCCATGTGCCAGGCCAAAACGCCGGTCAAGGAAATGCAGATGATCGAGATCGAGCGCCACGGCGACATGATCCTGTTCACGCTGCGCGCCAACGCCTTCCTGCACCATATGGTGCGCAACCTGGTCGGCTCGCTGGTCTACGTTGGCCAGGGACGGGAAAATACCGACTGGATGGGAGAACTGCTGGAAGGGAAGGACCGCACCAAGGCGGCGCCGACCTTCATGCCGGACGGCCTGTACCTGTCCCGGATCGAATACGACGCAAAATGGGGCTTGCCGTACGAGGAGCCCAGCATCCTGCCTGCTTTCTGAGGAAATTCATCCATGCCACGCACGCGCATCAAGATCTGCGGCCTGACCCGCGAAGAAGACGTCCAGGCAGCCGTCGCTGCAGGCGCCGATGCGGTGGGTTTTGTGTTTTACGAGAAGAGCCCGCGCTACGTGGCGCCGGCCCGCGCGGCCGAGTTGATTACGCTGCTGCCGCCCTTCGTGACGCCGGTCGGCCTGTTCGTCAATCACACGGCGCAGCAGGTGGCCGACACGGTGGCAGTCGCGCCAGTGTCACTTTTGCAATTCCATGGCGACGAAACCGCGGAGCAATGCGCGCAAGCGGCGCGTGCGGCGGGCAGGGCATTTGTGCGTGTCTTCCGCGTCAAACCCGACACAAGCGGCGCTGAGCTGCTAGAATATGAGCGACTTTGCCGCGCATCCAGTGGCTTGTTCTCGGGCCTCCTGCTCGACACCTTCGTGGATGCATATGGCGGCGCAGGAAAGGTTTTCGATTGGTCCCTAATCCCAAAAGATCTCGCGCATCGGGCCGTTTTGAGTGGTGGCTTGAGCGTGCAAAATGTGACTGGCGCAGTGGCCAGCGTTCGCCCTTACGCGGTTGACGTCTCAAGTGGCGTCGAGCGCGCCAAGGGTATCAAAGATGCTCGCCTGATCGCGGACTTCATCCGCGGCGTGCGGGCAGCAGATGCCACTATTGAGAAAGATCCGCACCATGAAAACCCCGGTTGATGCGCCTCCTGCGCACCTGTTCCACGCCTCGTCTTACCACCTGCCTGATGCCACCGGCCATTTCGGCCCTTACGGCGGCTCCTTCGTTGCCGAAACCCTGAGCTACGCGCTGGCCGAGCTGCGCGAAGCCTATGACCGCTACAGCAAGGACGAACTGTTCCTTGAAGAGTTCCGCTATGAGCTGAAGCACTTCGTCGGCCGTCCATCGCCTGTGTATCACGCCAAGCGCTGGTCCGAGCAACTGGGCGGCGCGCAAATCTTCTTCAAGCGCGAAGACCTGAACCACACCGGCGCGCACAAGATCAACAACGTGATCGGCCAGGCCTTGTTGGCCAAGCGCATGGGCAAGCCGCGCATCATCGCCGAAACCGGCGCCGGCCAGCACGGCGTTGCCACTGCCACCATCTGCGCGCGCTTCGGCCTGGAATGCGTGGTGTACATGGGCAGCGAGGACGTGAAACGCCAGGCGCAGAACGTGTATCGCATGAAGCTCCTGGGCGCGACCGTGGTGCCGGTGGAATCCGGCTCCAAGACCCTGAAAGATGCGCTAAACGAGGCGATGCGCGACTGGGTCACCAATATTGAAAACACTTTCTACATCATCGGCACGGTGGCGGGTCCGCATCCGTATCCGATGATGGTGCGCGATTTCCAGTCCGTGATCGGCGAGGAATGCCTGCAGCAGATGCCCGAGATGACCGGGCGCCAGCCGGACTATGTGGTGGCCTGCATCGGCGGCGGTTCGAATGCGATGGGTATTTTCTATCCTTATATCGACCAGGCTGCGACGGCGCTGGTGGGCGTGGAGGCGGCAGGCGAGGGGCTGGACACCGGCAAGCACGCTGCTTCGCTGACGGCCGGCTATCCGGGCGTTTTGCACGGCAACCGCACTTACCTGCTGCAGGACGAGGGCGGGCAGATTATCGAGACGCACTCGGTGTCGGCGGGCCTGGATTATCCGGGCGTGGGCCCTGAGCACTCCTACCTGAAGGATTCGGGACGTGCGCAGTATGTGTCGATCACCGATGATGAGGCGCTGCAGGCTTTCCATGATTGCTGCCATATCGAGGGGATCATTCCTGCGCTGGAGTCTTCGCATGCGCTGGCCTATGCGGCCAAGCTGGCGGCGACACTGACGAAGGACAAGATCATCCTGGCCAACCTGTCGGGCCGGGGGGACAAGGATATGCACACCGTCGCCCAGCGCGCCGGCCTGCAGTTCTAAAACCGGTAAACCGGTGCCTGACCCGCAGGGTCAGGCACCTGGCCAGCGACCGCCGCGTACCAGTGTCTGACCCCGTGGGTCAGACACTGCCTTACCGGTTTGAAAGGAAAAAACATGACTCGTATCGCACAAACCTTCGCCGCCCTGAAAGCGCAAAACAAGAAAGCCCTGGTCACCTTCATCACCGCAGGCGACCCGCAGCCCGGCAAAACCGTGGAACTGATGCACGCCCTGGTCGAGGGCGGCGCCGACATTCTCGAACTCGGCATCCCATTCTCCGACCCGATGGCCGAAGGTCCCGTGATCCAGCGCGCCTGCGAGCGTGCGCTGGCCAACGGCGTCGGCATCCGCGACTGCTTCGACTTCGTGCGCGAATTCCGCAAAACCAACACGACCACCCCAGTCGTCCTGATGGGCTACGCCAACCCGATCGAGCGCCTCGGCGCCGACGCCTGCATCGACGCCAGCCGCGCCGCCGGTGCCGATGGCGCGATCGTGGTCGACTACCCCCCGGAAGAGTGCGAGGAATTCGCCGCCAAGATGCGCGCGGCCGGGCAGGACCTGATCTTCCTGCTGGCCCCGACGTCGACCGAGCAGCGCGTGCAGCAAGTGGCGCGCGTCGGCAGCGGTTTCACGTACTATGTGTCGCTGAAGGGCGTCACCGGCGCCGGCCATATCGATACCGAAGACGTGGCGCGCCGGCTGGACATGATCCGCAAGCACGTCCAGCTGCCGTTGGGCGTCGGTTTCGGCATCCGCGACGGCGCCACGGCCAAGGCTGTGGCTTCGGTGGCCGATGCGGTGGTGATCGGCAGCCGCATCATCCAGGAAATCGAAGCGGCCGGCCCGGAAAATGCTGCAAAATCAGTACGATCGTTCGTTTCCGGCATTCGCCAGGCACTCGACGAAAACCGTTGATTTGAGAGCAATGTTCTGCCTGTTTTGTTCGACAGGACAGGCAGAACCGGCTACACTTCCGGCCTAAGTTAGTGCAAGAGGAGAAATTTATGAGCTGGTTGGAAAAATTGCTGCCACCGCGCATCCAGCGCTCGGAAGCTGCCGCTCGCAAGACAATGCCTGAAGGCCTGTGGGTGAAATGCCCATCCTGCGAGGCAGTGCTGTACCGTACCGACCTCGAGTCGAACCTGCACGTCTGCCCCAAGTGCGACCACCACATGCGTATCCGCGCCCGCGAGCGCCTGGATGCACTGCTGGACGCCGGCGGCCGTTATGAAATCGGCCAGGAGACCCTGCCGGTCGATACGCTGAAGTTCAAGGACAGCAAGAAATACCCTGATCGCCTGAAGCAGGCGATGGAAGCCACCGGTGAAACCGACGCCCTGATCGCGATGGGCGGCTCGATCATGAGCCTGCCGGTTGTGGTGGCTTGCTTCGAATTCGAATTCATGGGCGGCTCCATGGGTTCCGTGGTGGGCGAACGCTTTGCCCGCGCGGCCCAGGTGGCGCTGGAGCAGAAGGTGCCGTTCATCTGCGTGACCGCCACCGGCGGCGCACGTATGCAGGAAGGCCTGCTGTCGCTGATGCAGATGGCAAAAACCACTGCCATGCTGACCAAGCTGGCCGAGAAGAAGCTGCCGTTCATCTCCGTGCTGACCGACCCGACCATGGGCGGCGTGTCGGCATCGTTCGCCTTCATGGGCGACGTGGTGATGGCCGAGCCGAAGGCGCTGATCGGCTTTGCCGGCCCGCGCGTGATCGAGAATACCGTGCGTGAAAAGCTGCCGGAAGGCTTCCAGCGTTCCGAGTTCCTGCTGACCAAGGGCGCGATCGACATGATCGTGGACCGCCGCCAGATGCGCGAAGAAATCGCACGCCTGCTGGCGCTGATGCAGAACCAGGCCGCGGAAGTGCTGGCCTAAGCTTTACGTCGAGTTTTAAGTATCACCGGCGCGCGCAGCCTCCTGCGCTGCGCGCCCAAAAATCCCTCCCTGGCGATAATGTCCAATCTCCCGAATACCCTCCCTGAATGGCTTGCGCTGATCGAGTCGCGCCATGCCGAAACCGTCATCAACATGGGCCTGGACCGCGTGCGCGCCGTCAAGGAACGCATGGCGCTTGCCTTCAAGTGCCCGGTCATCATGGTGGCCGGCACCAACGGCAAGGGCTCGACCTGCGCCATGCTGGAATCGATCCTGCTGCAAGGCGGCTACCGTGTCGGCCTGTACATCAAGCCGCACTTCCTGCACTTCAATGAGCGTGCGCGCCTGAACGGCGACATGGCCAGCGATGAGCAACTGGTGGAGAGCTTCAATTTCGTGGAACGGGCGCGCGGCGATATTTCGCTGACCTATTTCGAGTTCACCACACTGGCCATCATGCACCTGATGTCGCAGGCGACGCTGGACGTGGTCATCCTGGAAGTTGGCCTGGGCGGCCGCCTGGATGCGGTCAATGTGATCGATGCCGACGTGTCGATCGTGACCAGCGTCGATATCGACCACGTCGATTACCTGGGCGGTACGCGCGAACAGATCGGCTTTGAAAAGGCCGGCATCTTCCGCACCGGCAAGGCAGCGATCTGCAGCGACCCGGTGCCGCCGCAGTCCCTGATCGACCACGCCATGGAAATCGGCGCTGACCTCTGGCTGATGGGCCGCGATTTCAATTATGCGGGCGACAAGCAGCAGTGGAACTACGGCGGCCGGTCGCAGCGCCGCAATTCGCTGGCCTATCCCGGCCTGCGCGGCGCCAACCAGTTGCTGAACGCCTGCGCGGCGCTGGCGGCCCTGGAGGCGCTGAAGATGGAACTGCCGGTTGGCGCGCAGGAGGTGCGTACCGGGCTGGTGATGGTAGAGCTGCCGGGCCGCTTCCAGGTGCTGCCAGGCCGTCCGACGGTGATCTACGACGTGGCGCACAACCCGCACGCGGCGGCGGCGCTGGCGCAGAACGTAGGCAATATGGGCTTCAGCCCATTTACCTTCGCGGTGTTCGGTTCCATGCACGACAAGGATATCGATGGCGTCATCAAGGCCATGGCGCCATGCGTGGACCATTGGTGCCTTACCAATTTGCCATCGCCGCGCGCAGCCACCGCTTCCGAGCTGGCTGCCAAGGTGCAGCTAATTGAGCCGAAAATGGACGAAAAAACCGTCAATATTTTCGATGATCCAGGCCAGGCATTCGCAAATGCGATGAGCAGGGCAGGCGAGAATGATAGAATTGTGGTCTTTGGATCATTCCTGACTGTCGCCGGCGTCATGGCGGCGAAAAAATCCTCACTCCACTGAGAACATTCCGCATGGGCTTGTTATCGAAATTTGGCAAAAACAAGCAAGATGCTGCTGGTGAAGACAGCGGCTACTACCGCGCGCAGGACGACAGGGCCCTGGACGAAAAGGCCCGTTCCAAGCGCGCATCCAGCGCTGGCGCCGACGCGGCGCCGCGCCGCAATTCCAGCAAAAATTCCCCCGATCCGGTCCTGCCGGAGAAGAAACGCGCCCGCCGTCGCCTGGTAGGCGCGATCGCGCTGGCGCTGGCCGTTGCCATCGGCCTGCCGATGCTGCTCGACTCGGAGCCGAAATCATCGGTGTCCGATATCGCCATCAGCATGCCGTCGAAGGACAAGCCGGGCGAACCGCTGAATGGCGGCCCTGCCGTGGCGCCTGCGCTCGAGCAGCCTGCCCAGGCGCCAGCTCCGGCGGCCAACAAGCCAGTCTCCGCGTCGCCATCGACGCGTACCGTGGCTCCTGTTGCCGCAGCGGGCGCGTCGCTGGATAAAGGCGAAGAGATTGTCCACGTGCCGACCAAGCCGGCCGTGACCGAAACTCCGAAGCCGCCAAAAGCGGCCGAACCGAAAGCGACCGAGCAGAAAGTCGCCAAGGCCGAGGTGAAGCATCCCGAACCGAAGCCTGAACCAAAGAAACCGGAACCTAAACAGGAAGCCAAGCCTGCCCACACTGACGATGCGCGCGCCATGGCTATCCTGGAAGGCAAGCCAGCCGAAGCAGCGCCTTCGACCAAATACGTGGTCAAGGTCGCCGCCTTCGCGACCAAAGACAAAGTGGACGAGCTGCAGCGCAAGCTTGGCGAAGCCGGCATCAAGTCCTATGCGCAGAAAGTCAACACCGCCAACGGCGAATTGACCAGCGTGCGAGTCGGTCCATTCCCGAACAAGGAAGAGGCCGAAAAGGTCAAAGCCAAGCTGGGCAAACTGGGCCTTAGCGGCAACGTGACCCCGGCCTGACTGATGATTTGAGGCTGCGCTGACGTGACGATTTTCGATTACCTGGTTATTTTCGTGCTGATCGCATCCATCGTCATCAGTACCATGCGCGGCCTGGTCAAGGAAGTATTGTCGCTGGCTGGCTGGATCGTTGCCTTCGTCATCGCCAACGCTTACGGTCCATGGCTCGCGCCCATGCTGCCGGAAGCCCTGCCGGGCGAGGTGGTGCGCCTGATCGTTGCCTTCATTGCGCTGTTTATCGGAGTGCTCATCCTCATGGCCTTGTTGACCATGGCAATCAATGCGCTGATCGAAGCCGGCGGCCTGTCGTTCGCCGACCGCGGCCTGGGAGCCCTGTTCGGGCTCGGCCGGGGCATTGTGATTGTGCTGGCCGGCGTCATATTGTGTGGGATGACCTCCATGCCCAAGCAGGAATTCTGGAAAGGCGCGCTGTTGAGTCCCGTGGCGGAATCCGGCGTGCGTACCGTGAAACCATTCCTGCCCGCCGCGATGGCGGAGCATGTCCATTTTTAGAATTCTTTAAATCCGCAGCACCAAGTTTAGGAGCACACCATGTGTGGCATCGTCGGCGTCGTATCCCACCAACCAGTCAACCAGATGCTGTATGACGCGCTGCTGCTGTTGCAGCACCGCGGCCAGGATGCGGCAGGCATCGCAACCAACCAAAGCAACACGTTCTCGATGCACAAGGCCAATGGCCTGGTGCGCGACGTGTTCCGTACCCGTAATATGCGTTCGCTGAACGGCAATTCCGGTATCGGCCACTGCCGCTACCCGACCGCCGGTTCCTCCAGCGAAGAAGAAGCGCAGCCGTTCTACGTCAACGCGCCGTTCGGCATCACGCTGGCGCACAACGGCAACCTGACCAACTGGGAACAGCTCAAGGACGAGATGTTCAAGAACGACCGCCGCCACATCAACACCGATTCCGATTCGGAAGTGCTGTTGAACGTGCTGGCGCACGAGATCCAGAAAGCCTCCACGGACGTCACCCTGACCCCGGCCAACATCTTCCAGGCGGTGACGGTGCTGATCAAGCGCGTGCGCGGCGGCTATGCCGCGGTGGCGCAGATCGCAGGCAGCGGCATGCTGGCCTTCCGCGACCCGAACGGCATCCGCCCGCTGTGCCTGGGGGCGAACGAAACCGCCGACGGCACCGAATACATGATCGCATCCGAATCCGTCGCGCTGGAAGGCATGGGCTTCCGCTTCGTGCGCGACGTGTTGCCGGGTGAAGCGATCTTCATCGACAACGACAACCAGCTGCATGCGCAGATCTGCGCCGCTGCGCCAAAACTGAATCCATGCGTGTTCGAATATGTCTACCTGGCGCGTCCCGACTCGGTGATTGACGGCGCCTCGGTCTACAACACCCGCCTGAAGATGGGCGAATACCTGGCCGACAAGATCAAGCGCGAAGGCCTGGCCGAAGGCGTGGACGTCGTGATGCCTATCCCTGACTCTTCGCGTCCTGCCGCGATCCAGCTGGCGATGCGCCTGGGTGTGGATTACCGCGAAGGCTTCATCAAGAACCGCTACATCGGCCGCACCTTCATCATGCCGGGCCAGGCAATGCGCAAGAAATCCGTGCGCCAGAAGCTGAACGCCATCGGCGACGAATTCAAGGACAAGGTCGTGCTGCTGGTGGACGATTCGATCGTGCGTGGCACCACCTCGCGCGAGATCGTGCAAATGGCGCGCGAAGCCGGCGCCAAGAAAGTGATCTTCGCCTCCGCCGCACCGCCAGTGCTGTACCCGAACGTGTACGGCATCGACATGCCGACCCGCGACGAACTGATCGCCCACGGCCGCACGCTGGACGAAATCTGCAAGGAAATCACCGCCGACGCGCTGGTCTATCAGGACCTGGAAGACCTGAAGAAATCGATCGCCGACGTGAACCCGGCGTTGACCGAGTTCGAGGCCTCCTGCTTCGACGGCAAGTACATCACCGGCGACGTGTCGGCCGAGTACCTGGACCGCATCGAACAGGCGCGCCACAACCCGACCAAGGCCAAGGTTGCCGAAGACGCGGCACGCACGCAACTGAACCTGAACACTGCTACGACGGAATCCTGATGAAGAACTACGGCTTCACGACGACCATCCTGCACAACGACCGCCAGAAAGGCATCGAACACGGCTCCCTGCATAAGCCGATCCATACCTCGGTGACGTTCGGCTACGCCGACGCGCGCCAGCTGGCGTCGGTGTTCCAGGGCAAGGAGCCGGGCTTCCGCTACGGCCGCCAGGGCAACCCGACGGTTGCCGCGCTGGAGGACAAGGTCAGCAAGATGGAGCAGGGCGTGGGCACGATCTGCTTTGCCACGGGCATGGGCGCCATCGGCGCCGTGTTCCAGGCGCTGCTGCGTGCCGGCGACCATGTCGTGTCGTCGTCGTTCCTGTTCGGGAATACCAACTCGCTGTGGCAGACCGTGGCGGGGCAGGGCGTGGGCGTGGACTTTGTCGACGCCACCGACGTGGCAAACGTAGCCGCGGCGCTGAAGCCAGAAACCCGCATGGTGTTCGTGGAGACCATCGCCAACCCGCGCACCCAGATCGCCGACCTCAAACGCATCGGTGAACTGTGTGCCGCGCGCGGTATCCTGTACATCGTCGACAACACGATGACGTCGCCCTACCTGTTCCGGCCGAAGGACGTGGGCGCGGGCCTGGTGGTGAATGCGCTGACCAAATCCATCGGCGGCCATGGCAACGCGCTGGGCGGCGCGCTGACCGACACCGGCGCTTACGACTGGACCAGGTTCCCGAATATCTTCGAGAACTACAAGAAAAATCCAGCGGTGCAGTGGGGCCTGGTGCAAATCCGCGCCAAGGCGCTGCGCGATTTCGGCGCCTCGCTGGCGCCGGAAGCTGCACACCATATCGCCGTCGGCGCCGAAACGCTGGCACTGCGCATGGACCGCACATCGGCCAACGCGCGCGCCCTGGCCGAAATGCTGGAAACCGACGAGCGCGTGGCAGCCGTGTACTACCCGGGGCTCAAATCGCACCCGCAGCATGGCATCGCAGCGGAGCTGTTCAAGGACTTCGGCTCGTTGCTGAGCTTCGAGCTGAAGGAGGGCATCGACTGCTTCGACTACCTCAACAAGCTGAAGCTCGCGATCCCGACTTCCAACCTCGGCGACACGCGTACGCTGGTGATCCCGGTCTCGCACACCATCTTCTACGAGATGGGCCCCGAACGCCGCGCTTCGATGGGTATCGCCGAGAGCCTGATTCGCGTCTCCGTCGGCATCGAAGATACCGCCGACCTGATCGCCGACTTCAAGAACGCATTGGATTAAGAGACGAAAGTCGGGGTCAGGTCTGGCAATCCGCCACGTTTTTCGCCATGCGAAAAACGTGGCGGATTGCCAGACCTGACCCCGACTTTTATTTAGTACGGGACGCCGAAGATGGCGCTGAAGCGGGCTTTCTGCTCCACTGTCGCGGCCGGGTCGCGCAGCAGGTAGGTTTCCAGCATGCCGAATTGCTCAAGGCGCAGGCCGATCTCCTTGAATAGCGGGCTCAGATCCGGCGCCTTGCTGGTGGCGACGATGTTGTTCAGCAGCGGGTCGAGGTCGACGCCGCTGATCGCCTTGCCGATGCGGACAATATCGGCCTGGTCGTATTGCTTGCCCTTGTGCCCGAACTCCTTGTACATCTCGTTCAGCAGCGTGTCGAGGCTGACCTTGCCCTTGCTGGCCTTGCGCAGTTCGACGTCCATCGCCAGGCCGGCGATCGTGCCGCCGCCGTAGACCAGCAGCCAGTTGCGGTGCTTGTCCTTCACCGCTTCGCGTACGGTGACGGTCAAGCCTTGCACGTTGCGCGCGACGTTCTGGCCGCGTGCGAGATTTTCCAGCTGCTGGATCAGCATGCTGCGGTCCATCAGCTTGTTGCGCGCCATGGTGATCACGGTGACGTAGTCGTTCACCCCTTCCTTGAACCATTCCTCGCTTTCGTTCTTCGGCACCAGCGAGTGGCCATCCCAGAAATGGGCCAGTTCGTGCGCCATTACCTTGCCCCAGATCGGACGGGCGACTTCGCTGCCGTCGTCTTTCAGGTATTGGCTGAAGGAGCCGGCAAACGCACCGCCGTCGCCGCTATCGCCCTGGTTGATCACGATCAGGAAGCGGTCGGCGACCGGTCCGCGGCCATACAGCTTCTGGTAGCTGTTCATCTGCTTGTCGATCATGGAGATGAAGGCGTCGCGACGCTTCCAGTACTGCTTGCCCATCACCAGCGTCATTTCAACACCGCCCGCCTTGAAGGTTTCCGCGTGAGCCGTGCCGAAGAAGAAGGCGTTGTTCACCAGTTCACGCCGCGACTCGACCAAAAAGGTGCCCGGCTTGCCGGTGCTGCGCCAAGGCGTATTGGCTTTCCATCCTATCGGCAGGTCGAATGTGACTTCGGTTTGCCCGAGCATTTTCTCGCCGGGGACGATGAACAATGGATAGCCGACCGACATCAAGCCTTCGTCGGTGTGATAGGACACTTCTTCGTTCCCGCCCGGCCATTGGTATTTGTCGTGCTCCAGCCGGATGTCGTAAGACAGGCGCAGGCGGCGGTCGCCGTCCACGTCGTATTCGCCTTCGCCCTTGTCTTTCAGGACGACGGCATTGCCGGCCATGTCGTGCACTTGCAGTTTTTCGATCAGGTCGGCTTGGCCGTTTTTGAGCTGCGGTATCGGCATGCAGTTGAACAGCGCGAGGTCGCGGCCCTCGACCCAGACGTCGGCTTCGACGTGGGCGCGTTTGGCATCCTTGTCGATGCTGAGGCGGTAGTGGTTGGCCTGGTTGTCGAAGGCGAACGCGGATTGCGCCGCCAGCATCGCAGCTGCGATGCAGAAAGGCTTGAACATCAAATCTCCCCGGTTGTGGTGTGCTTTTTGTGACTGTAAGTGAGCGCAGCCACCCGGGGAGCGTGGCTGCGACGAAATGCAGGATTGGCTAGACAGGCTGCAGGTTTAGCGTAGCGCTTTTTCCACAATGGCCTTCATGGCAGGCATGGCGCAGCGCAGCGCTGCGTGGCCACAGTCGGTGTCAAGCACGGTGGCTTCTTCCTTGCGCAGCTTGGAGAAGGCGATTGCCGGCCCAGGGTTGACCAAATGGTCTTGGGCTGCATTGATCGGGACCAGTCGCGCCTTGATGCGCGGCGCCGCGTCTTCCAGCTTGCCGCCCTGGGCGATATCGTGGCCCAGTACAGCGCGGATCTGCCAGAGGGAATTGTTGGCGTCAGTGCCGTCAGGATCGGAGGCCTGGCTCTCGCGGAAGAATTTTTCAAAGTCCTTCGGCGCGGTGCGTGCGCTGCGATGCGCCGGGCTGTCGAAGTTCATTGCGAACAGCAGGTTATACATCGGCAGCGGCGGGTTCTGGGCATAGCGGCCGCCTGCGTAGGCTGGCTCGTCAAGTACCGACTTTTCAACGATGCGCAGGAACAGCATGTCGGACGATGTCAGTCGCGGTGTGCCGGCGATGGGAATGGCTACGTCCATGAAGCCCGGGTAGCTGGCGGCCCATTGGAAGGCCTGCATGCCGCCCATCGAGTAGCCCATGACGGCGTGAAGGTGCTTGATGCCCAGTTTTTCGGTCAGGAGCTTGTGCTGGCTGGCGACCATGTCGCGTACCGAGAACTGCGGAAAGGAGGGGCCTGGTTGGGTCTTGCTGTTTGAAGGGGAGCAGGATACGCCATTGCCCAGTGCATCGACCACGATCACGTACCATGGCGCCGGATCGAACAGGGCGCCGCTTTGCAGCATCCCTGCCGCATCGCGGCTGGTGCCGGTGTGCCAGGTCGTGAACAGGATGACGTTTGATTTGTCAGCGTTGAGGGTGCCGAAAGTACGGTAGCCGATCGAGCAATCGTTGATGGTGGCTTTGTTTTCAAGCTGCAGGTCGCCCATGTTGGCGAACTGCTGTTGCGGGGCGGCGGCGTATGCGGTGGAAATGGACAGCGCCAAGGCGCACAGGATCGAGCTGATACGGCGGACGTGCATGTGATCTCCTCTCCTTTTTTCGATGCAAGAAGGATAACTCGAGCGGCCCTTGTCATGGAACCCGAGTGCGACAGAATGCAGAAATGGGGGCGCAGGCTGGCTTAAAACGGCATGCTGGCCAGCGGAGGGGCAGGGATTGCGCCAGCCGGGCCAGCGCGGGAGAAAGGCCCAGGGCGCACGTCGCACCCCGAGCGCAGGACGGTCTTAGTGCCAGGTTCGCATCAGGCCAACGGCCAGGCCTTCCAGGGCGAAGTCGTCTTCTTCGGTCACTGTGATCACCTTGAAGTCCGGATTTTCCGGCAGCAGTTCGATCTTGCTGCCGGTTTTGCGGTAGGTCTTGACGGTGACATCGTTGCCGATGCGGGCCACCACGACCTGGCCATTGCGGGCGCTGTCGGTCTTTTTCACGGCCAGCAGGTCGCCGTCCATGATGCCGATGTCGCGCATCGATTCACCGCGCACCTTCAGCAGGAAGTCCGGCTTGGCCGAGAACAGCTTGGGGTCGACGCTGTAGGTGGTCTCCAGGTTTTCCTGGGCCAGGATGGGCGAGCCGGCGGCGACGCGGCCGATCAGCGGCAGGGAAACCAGCATGCCGGCCGGGACGGCTGGCATGTCGTCGAATTCGACATTGGCACGAGCGGCCGGGCGCGGCGCTGCTGCACCGGTCGCCGGGCCGCCGAAGTTGCCGGTCAGGCGAATGCCGCGCGAGGTGCCGGCGGTAATTTCGATGGCGCCCTTGCGTTGCAGGGCTTTCAAGTGTTCTTCTGCAGCATTGGCGGACTTGAAGCCAAGCTCCGCCGCGATTTCGGCGCGGGTAGGCGGGAAGCCGGTGCTGTCGATCGCATCCTTGATCAGGTTGAGGATCTGTTCTTGTCGTGCTGTGAGCTTGATCATGGCGCTATGGTGAACTGTGGATATAGACAGTCTGTATTTTTGTACAGTATGAAAGGAATTGCAAGCAAATTTGTTGCAATGACAGAAAATATTCGGCTTAATAATGTTTCGACAACCATTGGAGGGCAGGATGGGACGGTTTGCTTTCTTGCTGGCGGCGGGGATTTCCTTGTTCGGTGCCGTGATTCATTTCGCGGCGCCTTGGCTGGGGCCGGAGTGGTATGCCTTCCTGCAGGCGCCGCCCAAGGTCGTTGCATCAGCCCGCGCCGGGACGTGGTTCGCGCCGGCTGGCGCGGTAGTCATAGGGGCCTTGATGTTGATCTGCTCCTTGTATGCGCTGGCTGGCGCAGGGCGCTTGCGCTGGTTGCCATTTGCGCAAATGGCGCAGGGCACGATTGCTGCGATTTGCCTGCTGCGCGGGCTGCTGGTGGTGCCTTACTTGTACAAATTCCCCGATCGTGTGTGGACGTTTGATGTGGTCGCCTCCCTGGTCTGGCTGGCGGCCGGGCTCGGGTTCCTCGCCGGGATCTTGCAATCGTCTGAGGCGACGCAGCCTGCCATGGCGGCGAGGGGCGAAGCCTCAGGCGATTAAGCCGCAGGCAAGCAGCGCGTCATCCAGGGTTCTTACCTGGAGCAATGCAAGGGCGCAGCTTCCAGGCGGCGTCGACTGGTCCATGCCCCGGCATGCCAGCCCAGCGGGCAGGGGGCTTTGCGCGCCATCAGTAAACCTTGAGCCGGCCGGCAAAGTCTGCTATGCTTGCGGGCTTACCTCTTCCCACACCCGTCTTGACGCCGGGGTGGGCTATATTCACAGTCCTTAAGGGAGTTATTAATGCGTCACTACGAAATCGTATTTATCGTCCACCCGGACCAAAGCGAGCAAGTGCCCGCGATGATCGAACGTTACAAGACCAGCGTGACCTCGCGCGGCGGTAACGTGCACCGTGTTGAAGATTGGGGCCGCCGTCAAATGGCGTACTCGATCCAGAAACTGGCCAAGGCACACTACATCTGCCTGAACATCGAATGCGACAACGAGACCCTGGTTGAGCTGGAAACCGCATTCAAATTCAATGATGCCGTGCTGCGTCACCTGACCGTCAAGATGAAGAAAGCGGAAACCGCTCCTTCCCCGATGATGAAGTCGGTCCAGCGTGAAGACGCGGCCAAGAGCCATCGCGCCGAAGCCCCAGCAGCTCCTGCAGCGGCCTAATTCCTGACAGGAGACGGTCTGTACAACCAGCTCCGGGTTACCGCCCTGATCGCCGAACGGGATGAGATTCGATACACCCCGGCCGGCCTGCCGATTGTGAATGCAAGCTTGCAGCACAGTTCGCAGCAGACAGAGGCAGGCATTGCCCGACTGACCGAGTTTGAAGTCCCTGCCGTTGCGGCAGGTGAGTTGTCAAAACGATTCAGTCAGGCGCCCCTTGGAGGCTTGTACGAGTTCACCGGTTTCCTGGCCAAGAAGAACCGCAATAGCAGAACCCTGGTGTTTCACATCATTGATTTTCGTGCTGTCTAAACAGCGCAATTTTTAAATACAGGAGCCTAAAATGGCATTCGGTAAAAAGTTCGACAAAAACAAGCTCAAGCTGAAAGAAAAGCGCAAGCAACAAAACCCACTGTTCAAGCGCAAGAAGTTCTGCCGCTTCACCGCCGCTGGCGTTGAGCAAGTGGACTACAAAGACGTAGACACCCTGAAAGATTTCATCCAGGAAAACGGCAAGATCATGCCAGCACGCCTGACCGGCACCAAGGCGCACTACCAGCGCCAAGTTGACACCGCGATCAAGCGCGCCCGCTACCTGGCCCTGCTGCCATACACCGATCTGCACCACGCTTAATTAGCGATCAGATCAGAGATCCTGGAGAATTAATATGCAAATCATCCTGCTGGAAAAAGTTGTTAACGTCGGCAACCTGGGCGACGTGGTGAAAGTGAAAGACGGCTACGCCCGTAACTTCCTGATCCCTCAGAAACTGGCACGCCGCGCTACCGCTGCTGCTGTTGCTGAATTCGAAGCCAAGCGCGCCGAACTGGAAAAAGCTGCTGCCGCCAAGCTGGCTGCTGCCCAAGCCCAAGGCGAGAAGCTGAACGGCATGACCGTGACCGTGTCGCAGAAAGCCGGCGTTGACGGCCGCCTGTTCGGTTCCGTGACCAACTTCGACATCGCTGAAGCCCTGACCAAAGCTGGCTTCGCAGTGGAAAAGTCCGCTGTGCGCCTGCCAACCGGTCCTCTGAAAACCACCGGCGAGTTCCCAGTGGCTGTTGCCCTGCACACCGACGTGGTCGCAGAAGTGACCGTGGCTGTTGTTGGCGAAGCTGCTTAATCAGCGTCGTAAATACAGCAAGAAAGCCGGGTTCGCCCGGCTTTTTTTATTTTCAGGGATTATTACGGCGTTGCCGAAGCAGGTATAATGCGCGCCATGAACGCCGCACCCCAGTCCGACCCACAAGTCGATTCCCTCCGCATCCCGCCGCACTCGATCGAGGCAGAGCAATCTGTCATCGGTGGTTTGTTGCGTGACAACGCGGCGTGGGACCGTATTGCGGACTTCATGAATGCGGAAGACTTCTACCGCTACGACCACCGCATCATCTTCGAGCAGATGATTCGCCTGATTAACTCGGGCAAGCCGGCCGACGTGGTGACCGTGTTCGAGGCCCTCAGCATGCTGGGCAAGGCGGAAGAGGTGGGCGGCATGGCCTACCTGAACGCCATGGCGCAGAACACCCCTTCGGCCGCCAATATCCGCCGCTATGCGGAAATCGTGCGTGACCGCGGCGTGCTGCGCAAGCTGATTACCGTGGCCGACGAAGTGTCGGGCAACGCCTTCAGCCCGCAGGGCAAGGACGTGAAGCAGATCCTGGACGAGGCGGAAGCAAAGATTTTCGCCATCGCCGAAGCCGGTTCGCGCGGCGCCGCCGGTTGGCTGCCGGTGCAGCCGCTGCTGACCCAGGTGGTGGAGCGTATCGACGAACTGTATTCGCGCGACTCCAGCTCCGAAATCACCGGCGTGCCGACCGGCTGGACCGACCTGGATAAAATGACTTCCGGCCTGCAGCCTGGCGACATGGTGGTTGTTGCTGGCAGGCCATCAATGGGCAAGACCGCATTTTCCATGAACATCGCCGAAAACGTGGCGGTGGAGGCGGGCCTGCCGGTCGCCGTGTTCTCGATGGAGATGGGCGGCGTGCAGCTGGCCATGCGTATGCTTGGCTCGGTCGGCCTGCTGGACCAGCACCGCCTGCGTACCGGCAAACTGATCGACGAGGATTGGCCGCGCCTGACGCACGCCATCCAGAAAATGAATGAAGCCCAGGTCTACATCGACGAGACCCCGGCACTGAACCCGATCGAGATGCGCGCCCGTGCGCGCCGCCTGGCCCGCCAATGCGGCAAGCTGGGCCTGATCGTGGTCGACTACCTGCAACTGATGCAGGGCAGCCAGCCGGGCGACAACCGCTCGGCCGAGATCTCCGAGATCTCGCGTTCCCTGAAGGGACTGGCCAAAGAGCTGCATTGCCCCGTCATTGCGCTATCCCAGCTGAACCGCTCGCTGGAACAACGTCCCAATAAACGTCCCGTCATGTCCGACCTGCGCGAATCCGGCGCTATCGAGCAGGACGCGGACGTGATCATTTTCCTGTATCGCGACGAAGTCTATAACCCGGACTCGCCGGATAAAGGTACCGCCGAGATCATTATCGGCAAGCAGCGTAACGGTCCAATCGGTGCGGTGCGCCTGACCTGGATCGGTGCGTACACCAAGTTTGGCAATTACACCGGTAACCTGTCGATCTACCAAGGCGACTGATTACCAGGCGGGCCACGCTGGGTGGCCATGCTGCAGTATCTACGAATCAACCAACGGAGAACAAAAATGTTTGGACGCTTGATGCCCTCGGAGGGCAAATTCTTTGACATGTTTAACCAGCATGCCGAACTTTGCGTGAAGGGCGCCAAAGAGATGCTGGGCCTGATGGCCAATTTCGACGACCTGGAAAACCGTGTCCACGCCATCGAAAGCATCGAAAAGCAGGCTGACAAGATCACCTACCAGGCGGTGGACCTGCTGCACAAAACTTTCATCACCCCGCTGGACCGCGACGACATCCACAAGCTGATCACCAAGATGGACGACATCCTGGACCTGATGGAAGACGCCGCCCAGACCGTGTCGCTGTACGACCTGCACTCCGTCACCCCGGAAGCCAAGCGCCTGGCCGAACTGGTCCTGGCCTGCACCGAAAAGGTGAAGGATGCCGTGGCCCTGCTGTCGAACATGGACAATGCGTCCCGGATCGTCGGCATCTGCGAAGAGATCGACCGCCTGGAATCGGACGCCGACCACGTGATGCGCGCTGCCATGTCCAAGCTGTTCCGCGACGAACCGGACGTGCGCAACCTGATCAAGATGAAGGCTATCTACGAGATCCTGGAAACCGTCACCGACCGCTGCGAAGATGTTGCCAACATCATCGAAGGCATCATCGTCGAAAACGCATAATTAAAAAGATCATTTCATGAGCAACCTCGAAATTAGCATCTGGGCGCTGGGGGCACTGGTCTTCCTCGCACTGGTGTTCGACTTCATGAACGGCTTCCACGACGCCGCGAATGCGATCGCCACGGTGGTGTCCACCGGCGTGCTGAAACCGCAGACCGCCGTGATGATGGCTGCCTTTTTCAACTTCATCGCGATATTCGTGGTCGGCCTGAAAGTGGCGACCACCATCGGCAAGGGAACCATCGAACCCTCGGTGATCGACCATTACGTCATCTTCGGCGCGCTGATAGGGGCGATCGTCTGGAACGTGATCACCTGGTACTACGGCATTCCATCCTCGTCCTCGCACGCCCTGATCGGCGGCCTGGTGGGCGCAGCGGTGGCCAAGTCCGGTACCGGCGCGCTGATCTCCGGCGGCTTGATCAAGACCGTGGTGTTCATCGTCGTGGCGCCGCTGCTGGGCTTCGTGCTTGGTTCGCTGATCATGCTGATCGTGTCGTGGGTCTTTGTGAAATCGACCCCGCGCAAAGTTGACGGCTGGTTCCGCCGGCTGCAGCTGCTGTCCGCGGCCGGCTACTCGCTGGGCCACGGCGGCAACGACGCGCAGAAGACCATGGGCATCATCTGGATGCTGCTGATCGCTTCCGGCCATGTGGCTGCCGGCGACGCGGCGCCGCCGGTGTGGGTCATCGTGGCCTGCTACGGCGCGATCTCGTTCGGCACGCTGTTCGGCGGCTGGCGTATCGTCAAGACCATGGGCCAGAAGATCACCAAGCTGAAACCGGTGGGCGGCTTCTGCGCCGAAACCGGCGGTGCGATCACCCTGCTGATGGCGTCCTTCTGGGGCGTTCCCGTCTCCACCACCCACACCATCACCGGCGCGATCGTCGGCGTGGGTTCGGCGCAGAAGATGTCGGCCGTGCGCTGGGGCGTGGCAGGAAATATCGTGTGGGCCTGGATCTTTACCATTCCTGCTTCCGCCTTCGTGGCGGCGGTGGCATGGTGGGTCGGCAAGCACATCATGTAATTCCCGAAGGGGCGCTGCGGCGCCCTTTTATTTTGCTCACAAATTCTCAAAATTGGGATATATTCTCAATTATGGGAAATTCATTCGAAGACCGCCTGGTGCGGCGCCTGGCCGGCTTGCGCGAAGAGCGCATGCTGTCGCTGGAGGAACTGGCTGCGCAGAGCGGCATCAGCCGCGCTACCTTGTCGCGCCTGGAGCGCGGCGAAACCAGCCCGACGGCGGAAATGCTGGGCAAGCTGTGCGCTGTTTACGGCATGCCGATGTCGCGCCTGATCGCGGAAGTGGAGCAGGCGCCGGTGCAGTTGATCCGCCGCGCCGAGCAGGCCGAGTGGCACGATCCGGCCACCGGATTCGTGCGCCGCATGGTGTCGCCGCCGGCGCGCGGCTTCCGGGCGGAGATGATCGAAGGACGGCTGCCGCCCGGCGCCGTGATCGAATACGCGCAGCCGCCGGTGAATGGCCTGGAGCAGCATATGTGGATGCTGTCGGGGGTGCTGGACTACACCATCGACGGCAGCCTGCACCGGCTGCAGCCGGGCGATTGCCTGCGCTTCCACCTGCATGGTGCGACGCGTTTTTCCTGTCCCGGGCCGGACCAGGCCCATTACCTGATTGCGATATGCGAACCATAGAACAACTGGATGGCGCCGGAGTGCTGGCGCACGCCGATCAATTGGCGGAAGTGCTGCGTGCCTGCGTGCTGGCCGGCGCCAGCGTAGGATTCGAACTGCCATGCCCGCGCGAGGAGGCGCGGGCGTTCTGGCTTGGCCTGCATGACGCCGTGGGGCGCGGCGAGCGCCGGCTGTTCATCGTGCGCGGCGCGGACGGGCGGATCGACGGTACGCTGCAACTGGTGCTGGCCGCCATGCCGAACAGCCGCCACCGCGCAGAACTGTCCAAGATGCTGGTGCACCCGCGCGCCCGCCGCCAAGGCGTGGCGCAGGCGTTGGTGCGTCACGCGGAGGCGACAGCGCGTGCCCTGGGCCGCACGCTGATCGTGCTCGACACCTGCAGCGGTGAACCGGCGGAAGGCATGTACCTGAAGCTTGGCTATGAGCGCTGCGGCGAGATCCCGCAATTCGCTACCATGCCGGACGGGCGCCTTGGCGCGACGACTTTCATGTACAAGCTGCTGCCGGGCGAGGCGGATGCGCTGGTGTTGACAGCGAAACTGGATGGCACGCTGCAGGCGATCACCGGCGACCGCGGCCGCACGCTTTAGGCCGGGTCGTGGCAGACCACGCACAGCTTGTTGCCGTGCGGGTCGCGGAAGTAGGCGCCGTAATAGTCGGGATGGTAGTGCGGTCGCAGGCCGGGCGGCCCTTCGCAGCTGCCGCCATGGGCCAGCGCCGCGGCGTAGGCGGCGTCGACGACCGCTCGCGATGGCGCCGCCAGGGCCACCATCTGGCCGTTGCCGGCGCCTGCCGCTTGGCCGTCGAACGGGCGGCCGACCAGGAATAGCGGACGGCCGCCTTCTGCCGGCTGCCAGCCGGCCCAGGGCCGCGTATCGTCGCGGAAGCGCAGCTTGTGGCCCAAGGCCGCCATCACGGCGCCATGGAAGCGGAAGGCTGCCTCGAAATCGGCGGCACCCAGGAAGATGTGGGAGATCATTTGATGCACACCTGGCGCACGGCCTTGATATCGGTAATACCCAGCAGGACCTTTTCGATCCCGTCCATTTTCAAAGTCAGCATGCCGTCTTCCAGCGCGGCCGCCAGCAACTGCGCGACGCGCGCATGCTCCTGCAGCAGCTTTTTCACGCGGTCGGTGCCGATCATCAATTCGTGCAGGCCGACGCGGCCGCGGTAGCCCTTGTTGCACTGTTCGCAGCCGACCGGCCGGTATAGCGTGAAGCGGCCTTCGGCGTCGGCATAGCGCTCGCGCCAGCCTGCCACTACCTGCTGGCGCGCGGCCAGCGCGTCACGCTGGAACGCGGAAGTGTTCTGCAGTTCTTCGCAGTATTCAGACAGCAGCAGGTCGAGTTCCGCTTCGCCCGGCTGGTAAGCCTCCTTGCAATTGCCGCACAAGCGCTTGGCCAGGCGCTGCGCCAGGATGCCGAGCAGCGCATCGGCGAAATTGAACGGGTCCATGCCCATGTCGAGCAGGCGCACCACCGATTCCGGCGCGCTGTTGGTGTGCAGGGTGGAGAACACCAGGTGGCCGGTCAGCGAAGCTTCGATGCCCATGCTGACGGTTTCCTTGTCGCGCATCTCGCCGACCATAATGATGTCCGGGTCGGCGCGCAGGAAGGCGCGCATCACGGTGGAAAATTCCAGGCCGGCCTTGCGGTTGACCTGCACCTGGCGCAAGCCTTTCTGCGTGATCTCCACCGGGTCTTCCGCGGTCCAGATCTTGGTTTCGGGCGTGTTCAGGTAGTTCAGCACCGAGTGCAGGGTGGTGGTCTTGCCGGAACCGGTCGGGCCGCATACGAAGAACAGGCCGTAGGGCTTTTCCACCGTGGCGCGCAGGCGGTCCAGGTTGGCCGGCAGCACGCCCAGCTTGTCGAGCGGGATCGGCTCGCCCGCCGCCAAGATACGCATCACCACGTCTTCGACGCCGCCGGCCGAAGGGATGGTGGCCACCCGCAATTCGATGTCGAGCGGGCCGTATTTCTTGAATTTGATCTTGCCATCCTGCGGCTTGCGGCGCTCGGAAATATCGAGGTCGCACATGATCTTGATGCGCGCCACCATGGCGGCCCGGTAGGAGGCTGGGATTTCGATGTAGGGCACCAGCACCCCGTCCTTGCGGAAGCGGATGCCGGTCTTGCCCTTGCCCGGCAGCGGTTCGATATGGATGTCCGACACGCCCTGGCGGTGCGCGTCGACGATGATCTTGTTGAGCAGCTTGACCAGCTCGTTCTCGACCGCTTCCGATACCTCCTGCGGCGCCTCGACGTCGCTGTCGCCATCCTCGCCCATGCCGGACAGCAGTTCGCCCACGCTGGTGGCATCGCCGGTGCCGAAGAACTGCCCCAGGGTCTGGGCGAATTCGGCGCGCGTGGTGACGCGGTAGTTGACGTGCACGCGCGGGAACACCTGGTTGACGATGTGCGACTGCATCACGCGGTCTGGGTCGATGGTCAGCACCAGCAGGCCGTCGCGGTTCTCCTCCAGTGGCAGCCAGCCCGACTCCTCGAGGTATTGCAGCGGAAGCTTTTTCAGCAAGTCGACCGGCCGCACGCGGTCGGGCCGCGCCGGCTCGTACGGGATGGTGTAGTACTTGGACAGTGCCGCGCCGAGGACTGCGGGCTTGACGTGGAAGTCCTGCACCAGCACCGCTTCCACATCGGCTTCCTTCTCGCGCGCGGTGCGCAGGGCTTGCTCCAGTTCCTGCGCCGACAGCACGCTGTCGGCCACCAGCGCATCGTAGCGGGTGCGCGGCAGCGGGGCCGGTTTCAGGCGCTGGCTGAAGGCCACGGCCAGGGTGTCGCCCAATTGGCGCACGCCTTCCAGCGCGATGGAGGAGAAGGGCTGGCCGTTGCGCGTATTGATGAACTGGACCACGCCCAGCAGGCGGTCATGGGCCATCGCTACCAGCGGCGCCACCAGCATCTGGCGCGTGCGGTAGCCGGTGCGCTGGTCGACGCCCTGCTGGAAGTGCAATTCGGGCGAAATGCGGCGCAATTCGTCGGCGTCATAGACGTCGCGGATGTTCAGCGTCTGGCGCGTCATGGCGACGTAGCCGGCAATGCTGGAAGCGTTGATGGCCAGCTTGAGGTCGCGGAAGCTGGTCATGCCGGTCTTCACCTTGGAGACGATATAGTTCTTCTCGTCGTTCATCGCATACAGGGTGAAGCGGTCGCATTCGAACAGGTCGCAGAACTCCATGCCCAGGTCGAGCATGATTTCGTCCAGGTTGCTGGTGGCGTGGATCTTGGTGGTGACGGCTTGCAGCTTGCGGAAGAAGGCCAGGCGGCGTTCGGTTTCGGCGCTGGAACTGGTATCAGGCAGTTGGTCGGTTTCGCTCATGCTTGCGGGCTCAAAGGTTGACTTCCAGTCCCTCGTAGGCGAGGAACACTTGCAGGCCGTCCAGTTGCCCGGCGTGGCGCGCCATGGCGTCGGCGAAAACGGCTTCCAACTCGTCGTCGCTGCGGGTCGGTTCGTGGTGGGTGCAGTACAGGCGGCGCACGCCGCAGCGCAGGGCCAGCGCCAGGGCGCTGTCGAAAGTGCCGTGGCCCCAGCCTACTTTGGACGGATATTCCTCGCGCGTGTAGGAGCAGTCGGCAATCAGCGCATCGACGCCCTGCACCATGGCATCGATGGCGGCTACGTGTTCGGCGCTGCCGGGCGGCTCGTGGTCGCCGGTGAAGAACAGCGACTTGCCGTTGCACTCGATGCGGTAGCCAAGGTCCGTCACCGGGTGGTTCATCAGCGCGTGGCGCACGCGGGCATCGCCTACCTCGACCGCATCGCCCGGCTCCAGCGTGCGGTACTCGATGGTTGCGCCCATCTGCGCTTCGCCGACCGGGAAGTAGCTGTACTGCAGCTGGACCCCCATCACGTGCTCGATGCCCTTGCCGCTGGCCGGGTCGCCGGCGCCGTGCAGGCGCACCCGGCTGTCTTTCAGGAACAAGGGAGAGAAGAAGGGCAGTCCGTGGATGTGGTCCCAGTGGCTATGGCTGATGAACAGGTTGGCTTCGATCGGGCGCCTGGCATCGGCCAGCAGGGATTGCGCCAGCGGAAACAGGCCGGTGCCGGCGTCCAGCACGATCAGGGTGCCGTCGTCGCTGCGTACTTCAATGCAAGTGGTGTTGCCGCCGTAGCGCACCGTACGAGGCCCGGGCGCCGGGATGGAGCCGCGCACGCCCCAGAACTTGAATTTCATCACGGGTCCCATGGTCGAATTGACAAGGGGATGATAGCGTTTTTTTGCCCGGCATCGGCAGTTTCTTGTGTGCGCCGGCGCGGCAGGGATACACTTGCCTCATGGAAGACTTGACCCCGACCCAGATAGCGGCTCGGCTGGAGCAGCTGACCGAACTGAGCGTCGCCCTTGGCGACGGGCAGGATACCGGCGTGCTGCTCGAGCGCATCCTGCTGGCGGCCAAGCACCTGACCCATGCCGACGGCGGCACCCTGTACCGTCCCGACGCCAGCCGCAGCAAGCTGCATTTCCATATCACCGTCAACGACACGCTGGGCCTGCACCTGGGCGGCAGCAGCGGCGCTGCCATCGATATCGCGCCAGTGCCGTTGGTCGATGCGCAGGGAGCGCCCAAGCTCGATTCGGTGGCGGCCTACGCCGCCAACCAGGGTTGCGCGGTGAATATCGACGATGTCTACCAGGCCAGCGAATTCAATTTTTCCGGCATGCGCCAGTTCGACCAGCGCTTTGCCTACCGCACCCGCTCGATCCTGACGGTGCCGATGCGCAATCATGAAGGCCAGTTGCTGGGCGTGCTGCAACTGGTCAACGCGCGCAACGCCGACGGCGTGTTCAGCGCCACCGACCAGCGCTTCATCGAGGCGCTGGCGGCGCAGGCGGCCGTAGCGCTGACCAAGCAACAATTGGTGGCCCAGCTGGAGCAACTGCTGGAAGCACTGGTCAACCTGATCAACATCGGCATCGACGAAAAGTCGCCGTACACCGGGCGCCATTGCCAGCTGGTGCCGGTATTGACCATGATGCTGGCCGACGCCGCGCACGCCGCCGATAGCGGCCCGCTGGCCGGCTTCCGCCTGTCCGAGGGCGAGCGCAAGCAGCTTTGGCTGGCCGGCCTGCTGCACGATTGCGGCAAGATCACGACCCCGGTGCACGTGGTGGACAAGGCCACCAAGCTGCAAACCATTTACGACCGCATCGGCCTGCTCGACACCCGCTTTGAGGTGCTGCTGCGCGACGCAGAACTGCGTGCGCTGCGCGCCGAGCTGGCCGGCGGCGAGCGCTCTGCGTTGCAGGCGGCGCTGGCGGCGGAGCAGGCCGGCTTGCGCGCCGAACGGGACTTCCTGCGCCTTGCCAATATCGGCGGAGAGGGCATGGCGCCGCAGGAGCAGCAGCGCGTGCGTGAGATCGCGCAGCGGCGCTGGATGGGGCCGGACGGACAGGAGCATGCCCTGCTCAGCGAAGACGAGGTGGAAAACCTGACCATCCGCTTCGGCACCCTGACCGAAGCCGAGCGCAAGGTGATCAACAACCACATCGTGGTCACGGTGCGCATGCTGGAATCGCTGCCCTGGCCGCACCACCTGCAGCAGGTGCCGGAATATGCGGGCGGCCACCACGAACGGATGGACGGCAAGGGCTATCCGCGCGGGCTGGTGCGCGAGCAGATGTCGGTGCCGGCGCGGGTGATGGCGATCGCCGATATTTTCGAGGCGCTGACCGCGCGCGACCGGCCCTACAAGAAAGGCAAGATGCTGTCCGAATCGCTGGAGATCCTCGGCAAGTTCAGCCTGAACGGGCATATCGATCCCGACCTGTTCGACATCTTCATCCGCCGCAAGGTTTACCTGGAATTTGCAAGGCAATACATGGACCCGCGCCAGGTTGACGCGGTCGATGAAACGCGCATCCCAGGGTACCGCCCGTGATGCGCAAGCTGTTGCAGCGCTACGGCGCGCGCTGGCTGCTGGGGCTACTGCTCACGGCGCTGGCGGTGCTGCAACTGGTGCAGGTGCTGCCGTCGGAATCGCTGGCGCGCATGGACAGCTTCTTTGCCGGGCTGCGCATGCGGCTGGAAAAGCCTGAACTGGACCCGCGCATCGTGATCGTCGATATCGACGAGCGCAGCCTGGCCGAAGTGGGGCGCTTTCCCTGGAGCCGCGACAAGATCGCGCGCCTGGTCGAACAATTGACCGGTCCTTATCAGGCGGCAGCGGTGGGCTTTGATATTTCCTTCCCTGAGCCCGATACCAGTTCCGGCTATGGCGTGCTGGAGCAGCTGGCGCAAGGTGAATTGCACGCGGTGCCGGGGCTGGCGCGCGCACTGGCGGGCTTGCAGCCGCAGCTCGATTACGACGGCCGGCTGGCGGCAGCCATGCGCGGCCAGCCGGTGGTGCTGGGCTACAGCCTGTCGGGCAGCCAGCGCAAGGGCGTGCTGCCGGCGCCGGCTTTCACGGTCGAGAGCCTGAACGGGCGTACGCTGGATGCTTACACGGCCCAGGGCTACGAAGCCAATATCGCGCGGCTGCAGGAGGCGGCGCAGGGCGCCGGCATCTTCACCGCTCTGGTCGACAGCGACGGCCTGGTGCGCTCCTCGGCGCTGCTGCAGCGCATCGGCGACGGCTATTACCCGACCTTGGCGCTGGCCACGGTGTCGGCCGCACTGGGCGGGCGCGCCATTGCGCCGCTGTGGCAGGGCACGGTCGATACGCTCAGTGCCGCCGAGCGCCAGGCCGGCGGCCTGGATGCCATCGCCCTGTTCCACCGCGAAGGACAATTGCGCATCCCGGTCGGGGAGGCCCTGGCCAACACCGTGCAATTCCGCGGGCGCGGCGGGCCGGCCGGCGGCGCCTTCCGCTATGTGCCGGCAGCCGACGTGCTGGCCGGGCGCGCCAGGCCGGACCTGCTGGCCGGGGCCATCGTGCTGGTCGGGACCAGCGCACCGGGCTTGAACGACTTGCGCGCAACGCCGGTGAATGCCGAGTACCCGGGGGTGGAAATCCATGCCAACCTGGTCAAGTCGATCCTGGATGACAGTTTCAAGCAGCGGCCCGACGTGGCCACCCAGATCGAAGTCCTGCAAGCCCTGGTGCTGGGCGGGCTGCTGGCGCTGGCCTTGCCGGTGCTGGCGCCGGCCTGGGGCATCCTGCTGTCGCTGGCGGCGCTGGCCGGGACGGTGGCGCTGAACTTCCTGCTGTACCGCCGCTACGACGCCGTGCTCAATATGGCCACCTTGCTGCTGCTGGGGATCGGGCTGTTCGTGCTGAACCTGGCTTGGGGCTATTTCTTCGAGGTGCGCCGCGGGCGTGCCCTGGTGTCGCGCTTTGGCGAATATGTCGCGCCGGAACTGGTGGCGGAAATGGCGGAAAACCCGGCGGCCTACAGCATGGAAGGGGCCAGCCGCGAACTGAGCGTGATGTTCGTCGACGTGCGCGGCTTCACCACTATTGCCGAGAGCCTGTCGCCGCAGGAACTGCGCGAATACATCAACCGCTACCTGACGGCCATGTCGGAAGAGATCCGCGACCGCCACCGCGGCACCCTCGACAAATATATTGGCGATGCGGTGATGGCGTTCTGGGGGGCGCCGCTGGCTTGCGCCGACCACGCCGCGCGGGCGGTGGCAACGGCCCTCGAGATGCAGGCCAGCGCCCGGCGCCTGAGCGTGGAATTCGAGCAGCGCGGCTGGCCGGCGTTGCGCATCGGCATCGGCATCAATACCGGGCCGATGCACGTGGGCGACATGGGGTCGCGCATCCGCCGCGCCTATACGGTGATGGGCGATGCGGTCAACCTGGCATCGCGGCTGGAGGGCATCACCAAGGTGTACGGGGCGGGAATTGTCGTCGGCGCCGCAACGCGTGCGGCGGCGCCCGGATTCGCCTGGCGCGAACTGGACCTGGTGCGGGTGAAGGGCAAGCTGGAGCCTGTGGCCATCTTCGAGCCGCTCGGGCTGGAAGGCGGGCAGGGCGCCGCGGTGCGCGCCGAACTGGAACGTTGGCATGAAGTGCTGGCCCTGGTGCGCGCCCAGCAGTGGCAGGCGGCCCACGACGCGCTGGCGCCGCTGGCTGCGGCAGCCCCGCATGCCACCTTGTATTCCCTCTACCTTGAACGCATCGCGCACTACCGCTTGCAGCCGCCCGGACCAGGCTGGGATGGCGTCACAAATTTCGACAGCAAATAAGCAACACTCAACTGTGCGTGCGCACCGCCAGGCGTACAATGAGGCTGTGGTTAAGGCCTTTATGTCCTAAACTGAAGGTAACAAGAGTTGCTCGTTTGCCAGGCAATTGCATGCCGGGAGAACCATCATGAAGCCTTGCCTTGTGTCGATCCTGGCCCTGGCCGCCTGCACCGGTGCGCTGGCCGCACCGCCCAGCACCGAACGCGACCGCGACCGCAACGCGCCTGCCTTTGATTTCTCCGCCACCAGCTATCCGCAGTCGAATTTGCCCGGCCTGCCTGGCAGCATGCCGACCATGCGCCTGGCTGCTTCGCTGACCCAGGCGCTGCCGCGCGACTTCCTGGTGCGAGCCAGCGTCAACACCCAGTACAGCCCCGGCGACGTCGCGCTGCTGGACAGCCTGGCGCCGGCGCCGATGACCGCGCTGCGCCTGATGGCAAACCGGGACACCATCCGCGATGGCGGCCTGGGCAGCAATGTCGAACTGTATTCCCCGGACCTGTGCCTGGGCGCCGGACGCCATTGCCGCGCACTGCTGTATTACGACCGCAATGCGCTGCGCTACAACCGGGCGTCGAACGGCCAGCTGCGCAGCCGCAACGTGGGCAGCGCCGGCATCGGCGTACGCATGAAACTGGACAGGCATTCCAGCATGCAGCTGGACCTGGGGCGGGTGGTGCGTTCCGACATCATGCCTGACGATGCGCGCAGCCGCGTGACGCTGCGCTACGGCTATGCATGGTGAGCTGGCGCCAGCCTGTCCATTTGCGAAAAAACATCAGTCCCCCGCGTTCCGACTTCCTCGCCATTTGCAAGCAGCGATTTTCGCGCCGCAACGCGCGACAATGGCTGCTGCCCACCTTTACCCTGAACAGAAAATATGAAACGACGCCTCGCGTTCCTGTTTGCTGTCACCCTTTGCACTGCGGCTTCTTCTGCTCCCGCGCCTGATCCTGTCCCCGACCCCGGCATCGTTCGATTCGATATCGAGCGGTACGATGTGCGCGGCAATACACTGCTGCCGCCGGAGCAGGTGGCGCGCGTGCTGGCGCCATTCACCGGCCGCGGGCGCGATTTCGGCGATGTGCAACAGGCGCTGGAAGCCCTGACTGCCGCCTACCATGCTGCCGGTTACGCGCTGGTCGCGGTTACGCTGCCCGAGCAGGAACTGGCGCGCGGCGTGGTGCGGCTGGACGTGGTTCAGACGCGCATCGGCCAGGTCCGGGTGCACGGCCAGCGTTATGTCGACGAGGCCAATGTGCGGCGTGCGCTGCCGCCGTTGCGCGAAGGCCAGGTACCGGATATGGAGGCGATCTCGGCGGCATTGAAGCTGGCCAACGAGCATCCGGCGCGCCAGGTCACCATGAAGCTGCAAAGCGGGGGGCGCGATGACGAAGTGGACGCCATGCTGGAAGTCGCCGACGAGCGGCCATGGAAGGTTTTGCTGAATGCCGACAATAGCGGTACGGAGCAGACCGGCCGCGCGCGCATCGGCGTGGGGCTGCAGCATGCCAACCTATTCGGGCTCGACCATGTGGCCAGCCTGCAGTACACCACTTCGGCGGAAGAGCCGGGGCGGGTCAAGGTCTATGGCCTGGGCTACCACATTCCGCTGTATCAGCTGGGCGATACGCTGGACCTGTACGCCAGCTATTCGAATGTCGACTCGGGCACCGTGGGCGTGGGCGCCTTCAATGTGGCGGTAAGCGGGCAGGGCACGGTGTTCGGCCTGCGCTACAGCCGCTACCTGGCGCGCAGGCCCGGTTACGAAGGGCGGCTATTGTTCGGTGCCGAGTCGAAGGCCTTCCGCAACAGCGTGGTGCTGCTGGGACAGGAGCTGGGCAACGACGTGACTGTGCGCCCGCTCAGCGTTGGCTACCTGGGCAACTGGAGTTCAGCGCAGGGCGACAGCGGCCTGTCGCTGACCCTGCTGCGCAATGTGCCAGGCGGCAAGCGCGGCGGCCAGGACGACTTCAACCGGGCACGCGCCGGGGCGCCCGACGATTACACCATCGTGCGGCTGGGCGCCAGCGTCAGCCGCCTGCTGCCGCAGGACTGGCAATGGCGTGCCATCTTCAATGGCCAGTACAGCGCTGACGCCCTGGTGCCGGGCGAACAATTCGGCGCCGGGGGCGCGGCTTCGGTGCGCGGCCTGCCCGAGCGCGAAATTGCCAACGACAAGGGGGCAGGCGTCAACCTGGAACTGTACACACCCAACTTGTGCGGCGAGCGCTGGCAATGCCGGTTGCTGGCCTTCCACGACCGTGCCCACGTGCGGCGCAACGATGCGTTGCCGGGCGAGCTGACGTCAGCCAGCGTGGCCAGCACGGGGCTCGGCCTGCGCCTGCTGCTGGGCAGCCAGGCCAACCTGCAACTCGATTATGGCCATGTGGTACAAGGCGGCCCCACCGGGCGCGACGGCAGCAGCAGGCTGCACCTGCGCATCGGTCTTGCTTATTGAGGACATCATCATGAAGCACAGCAAGCACAGCACGTTGCAGCGCAAGCTGCTGGGCCTGGCGATTGCCGCCTGTTTCGGCAGCGCGCAAGCCAATCCAGTGGCGCCCAGGGTGGTGGCGGGCCAAGCCAGCTTCAGCCAGCAGGGCAATGTCTTCACCGTGGCCAATGCGCCGAACACCATCATCAACTGGCAAAGCTTCTCGATCGGCGCCGACGAGGTGACGCGTTTCCTGCAGCAGGGCGCCGATAGCAAGGTGCTGAACCGGATCAGCGGACAGGATCCCAGCCGCATCCTGGGCAGTCTGCAGTCGAACGGCCAGGTCTACCTGCTCAACCCGAACGGCGTGTTGTTCGGGCAGGGCGCGCGCATCGACGTGCAAGGGCTGGTGGCGTCGAGCCTGGCCTTGTCCGATGCTGATTTCCTTGCCGGGCGCATGCGTTTCACGGGTGCTGCGGGCGCCGGCAAGGTGGAGAACCAGGGCCAGATCGCCACGCCGCATGGTGGGCAGGTCTACCTGGTGGCGCCGCAGGTGGAGAACAGCGGCATCATCCAGTCGCCGGGAGGGGCGGTCATGCTGGCCGCTGGCCATAGCGTGCAACTGGTGGATAGCGCCAACCCGGCGCTGCAGGTGGTGGTATCGGCGCCTGCCGACCAGGCGCTGAACCTGGGCCAGTTGGTGGCGCAAGGTGGCCGTGTCGGCATCTTCGGCGCGCTGGTCAAGCAGCGCGGCACCGTCAGCGCCGACAGCGCCGTGCGTGGCGCGCAGGGCCAGGTGCTGCTGCGCGCCAGCGGCAGCACGATGCTGGAAGGCGGCAGCCGCACCACGGCGCGCGGCGGCGAAATTGCCATACTGGGGCAGCAAGTCGGCCTGACGGGCGATGCGCGGGTCGATGCCAGCGGCGAGGAAGGCGGCGGCAGCGTGCTGGTCGGCGGTGATTACCGTGGCGCCAACCCGCAGGTGCCGAATGCACGCCAGGTCTACGTGGGCAGGGATGCGGTGCTGGCGGCCGACGCCGGCAGCAGCGGAAGGGGCGGCAAGGTGGTGGTCTGGGCCGACGAGACCGCGCGCGTGCATGGCAGCATTTCCGCCCGCGGCGGCAGGCAAGGCGGCGACGGCGGGCTGGTGGAAACATCGGCGCGCCAGCTGGAGCTGGGCGGCCTGCGTGTCGACGCCGGCGCCGTGCAGGGGCGGCTTGGCCAGTGGCTGCTCGATCCCTATGATATCGAAGTGAAGGTGGTGCCAGGCGTGCCTGCCACCCTGACCGACGTGGCGAATTTCAACGCGGGCAATCCCAGCGGCGTCACCGAACTGGCCACAGCCTTGCTGAATGGCGCGACTGCCGACGTCACCTTGCAGGCCAAACATGACATCACCTTTGTTGATCCGGTTGCCATTGCCGCCCCGGGCGTCGGCCTGCTGGCCCAGGCCGGCAACCATATCATGGTCAAGGGCCGGCTGGCGACCAATGGCGGCATGCTGCGCTTGCAGGCAAACGACCCGGCATCGGGCACGGCCAGCGGCAGCGGCGCCGTCAAGCTGACGGCGGGCCTTGAGACCGGCATGGGCGCCATCGAATTGAGCGGTGCTGAAATCGACGTCGGCCCGGGTGTCCTGGTGGCGGGGCAGGAGCAGCGCTGGAAAGCCGACAGCATGCGCATCGCCAGCGGTGCCCAGGTGCAAGCGGCCAACAGCGTGTCGTTAAATCCGTACAGCCTGACCACGGCCATCAAGGTGGGCGAGGCGAGCGACGGTACGCCTGGCGTGCTGGCGCTGGACGGTGCGGAGCTTTCCGCCATCAATACGCAAAACCTGAATATCGGCTTCGGCCAGCATTACGGCACACTCAGCATTGATGGCTTGCTGGACCTGGCAGCCAGCAATGCCGGCAATGCGATGCTGACCCTGGCCAGCAACGCCATTGCGGTCAACGGTGCGCTGAAGCCGCGCTCCGGCGTTTCCCTGCAAACCAGCGGCGCCCTTGCAGGCAACGGTTCCATCACAGCGCCGGTCCTGCTGGTTAACGCAGGGTCGGTGGCGCTGACGGGCCCCAACCAGGTGATGGGGCTTGCCGCGATGGCGACGGGCGACATCAGCTTCAATAACGTGGGCAACCTGAACCTCACGTATGGGAATGGCCTGACCGGGGTGCAGACGTCCGGCAACCTGAGCCTCAAGGCTAGCAGCCTGAACCAAGAGTACGGCATGCCTTTGCGTGCCGCCAGCCTGACCCTGGACGGGAGCGGGCAGGTCAACCTGTCCGGCGGCAACAACCAGGTCAACATCCTGCGCGCCCAGGGCGTTGGCAACCTGAATTACTTCGACAGCGGTTCGCTCGAGGTCCAGGCGGTGAGCCAGGCAGATAGTGCCAGCACTGGCGGTTTTGGCAACCTGCACGTGGCAGCCCTCGGCACCCTGGTAGTCAGCGGTGCGGTGAATGGCAATGGCAAGCCGGTGCAACTGGAAGGCGGCTCGCTGCGGCTGGCGCCTACCGCAATGGTCAGCGGTGGGCCGATGCTGTTGCGCGCCAATAACGGCAGCCTGGCCAGCGAAGTTGGTGCGCAGGTGAATGCCACCGACGTCGGCCTGGAGGCGAACGCCATGAGCCTGGCGGGCCAGACCAGCGCTAGCAACAGCATCCGCGTTTCCAGCCTGGGCGGCGGGACCATCACCGTGGGAGGCACGCCCACATCGGATAGCGGCGGGCTGGTGGTGGGCAATGCCGACCTGGGCCGGTTGTCGGCGCCCAACCTGCTGGTCGGCGGCGGCTTCCTCGATCCGAACGGCAATCCGGTCCCCAATGCCAGCCATATCACGGCCAATCAATTGGACCTGTCCGGCTCCAGCCTGCTCAAGTCGCTTGTACTGCAGACCGGCGGCAATGTCGACCTGATCGGGTCAGTCAAGCTGCCGGCGGGCGCAGGCCTGGGGGCAGAGGCGGGCGGTACCTTGAGCAATACTGCCATGGTCAGCGCCCAGAGCATCAAGCTGCGCGGCGGCTCCGTGGTGCTGAGCGGGGCTGCCGGCACTGGCATGGCAGCCGAGATGATCGGGATTGACAGTGCCGGCACCGTCGAACTTGGCGGCGACCGGCCAAGCGGCACGCCCAACACGCACCTGAGCGGCGCCGGCCTGGCGTCGCTGAAGACGCCGCGCCTGTTCATCACCGCTGCCAGCGGCATGAAAGTTGGCGGGGCGGTCAGCTTGCCCGGCAGGGAACTGGAACTGGAGGCGCGTTCCGGCTCGCTCCAGGTGGCAGCGCCGTTGCAGGCGGACGTGGTGCACCTGAATGCCGATGCCATGGATTTCACGGCCGATGTGACGGCCAGCCTGGCCTCGCTGACGCCGGCCACGCCCGGCTACAGCATCACCATCGGCGCCGCCTGCGGCACGGCTTGTTTGTCGCTGACCCAGTTGAACAGGATCGCCGCCGGTACCTTGGGTATTGGCAATCGCGACGACGGCAGCGATGCGCCCATCCCCGGGACCAAGCCTGGCACCGCGACCAGCGGCACCGGCGCGGATAGCGGCACAGGGGGGCACCCGGGTTGGGGCGCCGGCGCCATCCAAATCGGCGGCGCCGCCAACCTGAATGCGCTGACCATGCGCCTGGGCCTGATTACCACCGCCGGCATTACGCAGGATACCGCCAATGCGGCAGCGGCCCTGAAGGTACAGGAACTTGGCATCGATGCCGGAGCCGGCGTCCAGCTGGACCACAGTGGCAACCAGGTGGCCCGCCTGGCCGCGGTGGTCAGCAGCGGCAACCTTGACTTCCGCAGCAACCAGGCGCTCTCGGTGGTGCGCCTGCAGGGCGGCAATAGTGCCGGGGGCAGCGGCTACGACATCAATGGCATCCAGGTTGCCGGCACGGCGACGCTGCGTTCCGATGGCGCCCTGGCCACGGACGGCGCGGCGATCCGGGCCAGCAAGCTGGTGGCGAAAGCGGGCGCCAATATCGGGACCGCGGCGGCAGCGCTGCAGACCTTTGTCGCGGAGCTGGATGCGGAAAGCACTGCCACCAGCGGCGCGGCGCCGATCTACATCAGCAATAATGCCGGCAAACCGGCCCCGCTTTCGCTGTTGCAGCTGAAACTCGCTTCCGGCAACAGCGGCGAGATCGTACTCGACAACTACGGCGCGCTGACCTTGGCGTCCGGCGGGGGCGTGAGCAGCGACACCGGCAATATCCGGCTGACGGCACATAGCCCGCTCAGCATTTTCGGCAGCGTGCTGTCCAATTCCGGTGACATCCTGCTGGAAGCGGCGGGCACAGGCAGCGATGCCGACGACCTGACAATTGCCAGCGGCGCTCTGGTGAAAAGTAACACGGGCAATGTCAAGCTGGCTGCCGGTTCAGACGTCAACTATGTGGCTGGAACGGTGCAGGCGCCGGGCGGCAGTATCGGCGTCAATGGCACCATCGTGACGCCGCCCGTGCAGCCGCCGACTTCGGTCGATCAATGCCAGTTGGACCCCAGCCTGCCCGGCTGCCAGCTCGTGCTGCCGCCCACCGAAGCGCAACCCACCAACCCCGTGCAGCAAGCGATCAGCCAGACCATCCAGGTCATCAATAGTACCGCCGCAGCGCCGGGCGAGGTGTCGGTAGCCGTTTCGCCGGACGAAGGCAAAGACAAACAGGCGAAGAAGGGCGATAAAGGCGACAAGCTGGCCCAGGACAAAACCACCGGAGCGAAAAAGAATGAACCCGCTACAAAAATGTACTGCAACTAAGGGGTTGCTGCTGGCGTTACTGTGGCTGCTGTCCGCGCTGGCGCTGGCGGCGCCGGTAGCGGGGACCGTGGTCCAGTTGAGCGGTCCGCTGATGGCCCGCAAGACCGATGGCACGGTGAAGGTGCTTGCCATCAAATCCGAGGTCGAGAATGGCGATACGCTGGTGACCGAGAAAAATACCTATGCCTTGCTGCGTTTTATTGACAATAGTGAAATTACGCTGCGGCCAGGCAGCACGCTGACGATCGAGAATTTCAGCTTCGACAGCGGCAAGCAGGATGCTGACCGGGCGCAGTTCAACCTCGTCAAAGGGGGCTTGCGGGCGGCATCGGGCCTGCTGGGCAAGCGCAGCAGGGAGAAATTTGAGCTGAAAACGCCGGCGGCCACCATCGGCATCCGCGGTACGCTGTTCGTGGCGGAAATCGTGCCGGTGGCGGGCAAGTTGCCGGGGGCGGAAACGGTGCGGGCGCCGGGACTGTATGTGCAGGTGCTGGATGGCATGGTCCACCTGAACAACCCTGCGGGAACCCAGGTTTTCAATGCCGGCCAGTTCGGCTTTACGCCGAACATGACGCTGCCGCCCGTGATAGTACCGCAAAATCCGGGCATGCAGTTCAACCCGCCGCCCGTCTTTAGCAGCCAGACGGCAGGCCCGCGTGCTGTCGATAACCGGGCGCAACGCGCCGTCGACTGCGAAGTGCGCTGACGATGGTCCGTGCAAAATAGCGCTTGACCTTCCCATCGTGGGATACTTGATACTGGTCGCCAGAACATAGGCGAGGAGTATCCCATGAGTCAGTTCCAGCAAACCGTCCGTATTGAGGGCATGAGTTGCGCATCCTGCGTGCGCCGCGTCGAAAAGGCGCTGGCGACCGTGCCGGGCGTGGCGCATGCCGCCGTCAACCTGGCCACCGAGACCGCGCGCGTCGATTCCGATTCGCCGGTGGCCTTTTCCGCCCTGCAGCAGGCCATCGGCAAGGCTGGCTATGCCGCCAGCGAGCTGGCGGCGCCGGCTGCCGATTCCGCGCCGCGCATACCCGAAGGCGTGGCCGTGATCCTGTCCGCCGCACTGTCGCTGCCGCTGGTGGTGCCGATGGTCGCCGAATGGCTTGGCGTGCACCTGATGATGCCGGCGTGGCTGCAATGGCTGCTGGCGACGCCGGTGCAATTCGTGTTCGGCGCGCGCTTCTATCGCGCCGGCTGGAAGGCTGTGAAAGCGCGCGCGGGCAATATGGACCTGCTGGTGGCGCTCGGCACTTCCGCGGCGTATGGCCTGAGTGTGTACCTGGCGCTGGCGCGAGGGCAGGGCATGCATCTCTATTTCGAAGCGTCGGCAGTGGTGTTGACACTGGTCTTGCTGGGCAAGTGGCTGGAAGCGCGGGCCAAGAGGCAAACCGCTTCCGCCATCCGCGCGCTGCAGGACTTGCGGCCGGTGACGGCGCGCGTGCGGCGCGAGGGCGGATCGGACGCCGACCTGCCGATCGACCAGGTGCGGGTGGGCGATATCGTGGTGATCCGCGCCGGCGAGCGGGTGGCGGTGGACGGCGAGGTGATGGATGGCGCCAGCCACGTTGACGAATCCCTGATTACCGGCGAAAGCCTGCCAGTTGCCAAGCACGTTGGCGACCGCGTGACCGGTGGCGCAATCAATGGCGAAGGCTTGCTGCTGGTGCGCACAAGCGCGACAGGGGCCGAGACCATGCTGTCGCGGATCATCCGCCTGGTGGAAGATGCGCAGTCAGCCAAGGCGCCGGTGCAGAAGCTGGTCGATAAGGTTGCCGCGGTGTTCGTTCCTGTGGTGCTGGTGCTGGCGCTGTTGACGCTTGCGGGCTGGTGGCTGGCCACGGGCGATGTCGAGCAGGCCGTGCTCAATGCGGTGGTGGTGATGGTGATTGCCTGCCCCTGTGCGCTTGGCCTGGCCACGCCGGCAGCCATCATGGCCGGTACCGGCGTCGCGGCGCGGCACGGCATCCTGATCAAGGACGCGGAGGCACTGGAAATGGCGCGCCAGGTCGATACCGTGGTGTTCGACAAGACCGGCACGCTCACGCAAGGCAAACCGGTGCTGGCGCAATTGCTGCCGCATGGCGTGCCTGCCGGCCGTGCACTGCAGCTTTCGGCGGCGATCCAGCGCGGCAGCGAACATGCGCTGGCACGCGCCGTCCTCGACGCGGAAGCCGCACCGGGCGGGGACGTGCTGGCGCCGCTGACGGCAAGCGCAGTGACGACTTTGGCGGGGCGGGGCCTGGCTGCGCAGGTCGATGGCCTCGACCTTCTGCTTGGCAGCGGACGCCTGATGGCGGAGCGCGGCGTCGAACTGGCGCCTCTGCAGCTGCAAGCCGTCGAACTGGAAGCGCAGGGGCACACGATTTCCTGGCTGGCCGAAGCCGGCGCGGGAAGGGGCAAGCTGCTTGGCCTGCTCGCCTTCGCCGACCAGCCCAAGCAACATGCGCGCGCCGCGGTGGAGCGCCTGCACGCACGCGGCATCGCGACGGTGATGCTGACCGGCGACAACCAGGGCAGCGCGCAAGCGGTAGCGCAGGCGATCGGCATTGGCAGCGTGGAAGCCAACCTCCTGCCGGCCGACAAAACCACGGCCATTGCGCGGCTCAAGGCCGAGGGAAGGCGCGTTGCCATGGTCGGCGACGGCATCAACGACGCGCCGGCGCTGGCTGCGGCGCACGTCGGCATCGCGATGGCCACCGGCACCGACGTTGCCATGAACGCTGCCGGCATCACGCTGATGCGCGGCGAGCCGCTGCTGGTGGCCGACGCCATCGACATCTCGCACCGCACCTTCAGCAAGATCCGCCAAAACCTGTTCTGGGCCTTCATCTACAATGTGGCAGGGATTCCGCTGGCGGCCCTCGGCATGCTGAATCCCCTGCTGGCCGGCGCCGCGATGGCATTCAGCTCGGTCAGCGTGATCAGCAATGCCTTGCTGCTGCGCCGCTGGCAGCCTTCGAAGGAGTAAGGGAAATGAATATCGGACAAGCCGCTGCCGCATCCGGCGTCAGCGCCAAAATGATCCGCTACTACGAGAGCATTGGCCTGGTGCGCGAAACTGCGCGCACCGTCAGCGGATACCGCATCTACGGCGAAAACGACCTGCATACTCTGCGTTTCATCAAGCGCGCGCGCAACCTCGGGTTTTCGCTGGAGCAGATCGGCGACCTGCTGTCGCTATGGCAGGATACAGGCCGTGCCAGCGCGGACGTGAAGACGATCGCGATGAGCCACGTCGATGAACTGAACCAGCGCATCGTGGAATTGACCGAAATGCGCGACACGCTGGCTAGCCTGGCTAAAACCTGCCACGGCGACGACCGGCCGGATTGCCCGATCCTGCAAACGCTGGGATCAGCGCAGGAACATGTACACGGTGAGCACTGCGCCCACGATCACAACAAAGATGCGCATCAGTTGCGGGGGAAGGCGGTAGATCAGCCACGAACCCAGAAGGCCGCCCGCAATACCACCCGCGCATAAGGCCAGGGCGGCAGCCCAGCTGATCATGCCGGAGAAGGCGAAGATCAGGGTGGCGGAAGCGTTCATCGCCATCGCCAGCATGTTCTTGGTGGCGGTGGCAGCGCGGATCTGCTGGCCAGCGATGGTCAGCGCGGCCAGCATCAGGAAACCGATGCCGCCGCCAAAATAGCCGCCATAGATCGAAATGCAGGCCTGGACAACGGCCAGCATCCACTTCGGCATGCTGGAAGCGGCCTGCAACGGCTGGCGCCGGAAAGCACCCCAGGCGAACATGGTGGTGGCAAACAGCACCAGCCAGGGCACCAGCCTGGCAAAGAAGGTCGGGGGCGTAATCCACAGCAGGATCGCGCCGAAAATGCCGCCGACAATACTGATCGTGAAAAGCTGCGTGAAGGTCAGGCCGCTCACGCCTTCCGCGAACTTGCGGCCAGCCACGGCGGATGTCGCCTGGCTCGGGAACATGGCGACCGTGGAGGTCATGTTCGCCGCAACCGGGTTCAGCCCGGCCAACAGCAGGGCGGGAAAGGTGATGAAAGAGCCGCCGCCAGCCAACGCATTCTGCGTGCCGGCGAAAAGTCCTGCTGCGGCGAGCAGTAAGATGGTGTGGAGTTCGGGCATCGGGCCATTATAGCCAAGCTATTTGAAAGTCGGGGTCAGGTCTGGCAATCCGCCATATTTTTCGCAATGCGAAAAATATGGCGGATTGCCAGACCTGACCCCGACTTTCATCATGCGGCGTGGCGTCGCGTGCGGGCGGAGGCGATGACTTGTGCGATACGGTCGGTAGCGCTTTCCGCGTCGGCGAGGGAGCGCAGCAGGCGCTCGTCGCCGAATTCGTCGTATTCGACGGCTGCATCGTATGCATGCGTCACGCCCAGGTAGCGGAACACGCTGCGCACCGATCCTTCGACATGGTTGATGCCCTCCAGCCGTTGCCCTGGGCCGTAGCCGTAATCGCCGCGCGAGGACAGGATGACGAGCTGCTTGCCTGCATCTGCCAGCAGTGGCAAATATGGTTCACCGGCACGTGAGCGGTCGAAGCCGAACGTGCGGCCGACACGCACGATGTTATCCAACCAGGCCTTGAACTGTGCCGGCGGCCCGAAGTTATACATCGGCACTCCTGCCACGATGATATCGGCGGCCAGCACTTCGTCGACCAGCGCGTCGCTTTGCGCCAGCGCTTCCACCATCCATGGCTCGCGCGCCGCCGGCGGCGTGAACGCGGCATGTACCCAGTCCCCGGTCACAGGGGATGGCGGCACGGCTCCCACATCGCGATAGATGACTTCTGTTCTGCTATCGAGCTGCCGGTAGCGCGCGATGAAGCGTGCAGTCAGGCGCCGCGTATGCGAACCGTGCGCCTGTTCGCCGGAGCGCCCGGGCCGGGCGCTTGAATCGATATGCAGGATCGTGGTCATTGTTCTCTCCAATTGGTTGCTATGGGTGTACTGTGCGCTGCGCGGCAGACGGTGACAAACGATCAATTCGCAGCAGATGGATGAACTGAATTCATGTATAGTCCTTCACATGAAACGCCGCCTTCCATCCCTGTCCGCCCTGCGCAGCTTCGAGGCCGCGGCGCGGCTGCAAAGCTTCAAGCTCGCTGCCGAGGAGCTGTCGGTCAGCGCGACTTCGATCAGCCACCAGGTGCGTGCGCTGGAGGAGGCACTGAACGTAAGGCTGTTCCTGCGCAAGACCCGGGCCGTCGAGCTGACACCTGAGGGCCGCACGCTGATGCAGGCAGCCGGCAGCGGGTTCGACGCCATCGCTGCCGGCGTCGAACGGCTGCGGCGAGAACAGCGCCGCACGGTCACCTTGTCGACCACGCCATCCTTCGCGGCGCGCTGGCTGGTGCCGCGGCTTGCTTCGTTCAACGCGGCCCATCCCGGCATTGCCCTCAACGTCCTGGCCAGCAACAAGCCGGTTGACCTGGCCGGCGGCGCGGCCGACCTTGCGGTACGCGGTGGCGCCGGGCATTTCGCGGGGCTGCAAGCGCAACGCCTGATGCATGCCGGCTTCGCGCCGGTGGCCAGCCCGCGCCTGAAGCTGCGCAAGGCGGGCGACGTGGCACGCCATCCGCTGATCCACTTTGACTGGCAGCGCGGCTTTAAGGGCGCCTTGACCTGGGATAAATGGTCGAAAGCGGCAGGCGTAGAGCTGGATGTCACGACAGGCGCGCGTTTTTCGGAAGAGTCGCACGCGGTGCAAGCGGCGATTGCAGGGCAAGGTGTTGTGCTGACTGCCTTGCCCTTGGTGCGCGAGGAAATCAGGTTGGGACTGCTGGAAGCGCCGGTTGGCCCGGTGCTCGGCGGATTCGATTTTTATGTTGTGCGGCCTGAAGGCGACGCTCCGCGCGAAGAGGTGCGCGCCGTCGCAGAATGGCTGCTGGCACAGGAGGAGCAATGATGGAGCCTTACAAGCTTTACTACTGGCCGACGATCCAGGGCCGGGGAGAATTCGTGCGGCTGGCGCTGGTCGAGGCCGACGTTCCTTACGTTGACGTGGCGCGCGGCAAGGGCGGCATGAAGGCGATGACGGAGTTGATCGCCGGCGGCAGCGATCCGCGCGCCGCTTTCGCGCCGCCCATCCTGCAGGCCGGTGAACTCATGATCGGTCAGACGGCGAATATCCTGATGTTCCTCGGGGCGCGGCACAAGCTGGCGCCGCGCTCCGAAGCGGGGCGCCTGTGGTGCAACCAGCTGCAGCTGACCATTGCGGACATTGTTGGCGAGGCTCACGATACGCATCACCCGATCTCGGTCAATATGTACTACGAGGAGCAGGCGCGGGAATCGAAGGCGCGGGCGCGGGATTTTGCGATTGAGCGCATCCCGAAGTACCTGGACTATTTCGAGACCGTGCTGCGGGCCAACCAGTCGCGCGGCGGCTGGATTGTCGGCTCCCGCCTGAGTTATGTCGACTTGTCGCTGTTCCAGTTGCTGGACGGCTTGCGCTATGCCTTCCCGAAAGCGATGGCTGGCTATGAAGGGCGTTGGCCCGGCCTGCAGCGCTTGGCCGGGCGCGTGGCGGCCCGTCCGCGCGTCGCCGCCTACCTGGCATCCAAACGCCGCCTGGCCAACAACGAGGATGACGTATTCCGGCATTACCCGGAACTGGAGCAGGGCGTCCGCGTCAAACCGCGCGGGTAACAGGATATCCGGCATCCACAATGGCTGCCTTGATCGGCTCCAGTGCCGAAGCCGAGTTGACCTTGACGTGCTTGCCCTTCAGGTCGACCTCGACAAAGGCTGCCGGATCAACTGTATGCACGGCTTCGGTCACGGCCGATACGCAGTGGCTGCATGTCATGTTTTCTACAGTCAGTTCATACATTTGGAGTTCCTTTCGTCATATGGGTAAACGTACTTTAATCCTTCCCACCATTGTAAAGTCAAGCGTGTTTGCGCTGCTATTGCTGCAGGGCTGTTCCGCGAAATATGCTCCGCCGCCAGGAGCGGCAGGCGCTGTCGCGGAGGCACGCATGGCGGGACCGGCGACGGATGGTTCGTCAGCCGGAGTCCAACGCGGCAAGTATCTCGCCTACGAACACTCGGTCACGGTCGATTCGCCTGAAGGAGGCGTCAAGCCACTGCTCGACAAACTGGTCGGGGCCTGCCAGGCCGACGCGACGAACCAGTGCACGTTGTTGGCATCCGGATTGGAGGGCGGAAGGGAGTCGAGCGCCCATTTCCGTGTTCGCGTGAAGCGGCCCGGCATCGAGAAATTGATTGCACTTGCGGCGACAGGCGGCGAGCTTGCCTCACGTAACACCTCGGCGGAGGACCTTGAAGGTCCGATCCGCGACAACGCCAAGCGACTCGACATGCTGCGCTCATATCGCGAGAAGCTGCTGGCGCTGGAGAGCAAAGTAGGCAACAACGCCGAAGCCTTGATCAAGCTGTCGCAGGAACTGGCGACGGTGCAAAGCGAACTGGAATCGGCGACCGGCGTTGAAGCGCGCCTGATGGAGCGGGTTAATATGGACTTGCTGAACGTCTCCATCCAGTCCCGCACCCAGCGAGGTTTCTGGTCGCCAGTCAGACGCGCCTCCAGCGATTTTGGCAGCAACCTGTCAGAAGGCATCGCCAGCGCAATCACTGGCCTGGCCTACCTGCTGCCCTGGTCGCTGATTCTGTTTGTTGCGGGCTTTGTACTGCGCAAGATCTGGCGGAGGATGCGGCGGAAATGAGTGGCAAGGTCAAATGGCTGGTGCAAAAGGAAGGCTTCGCCATGGCAAACCGTATGGAAGCCATGGAAGTACTGGAGCGTTTTGGATTCGACCACGACAGTTTTGGCCTTGCGCCGCCGTGGACGAAGGTCTTGAATCTCGCGCAAATCCTGTCGGATCCTGAGTCGAAGTACATCGTCCGCGGCGGGACGCGCCTGCATGCCATATTGAATGCAGCCCAAAGCCTGGACGAACTGGGTGAGCGGCTGACTCCCGAGCAGGTGGAACATGGTTCGCTCTACCTGCAGCAGCTCAGGCAAGGGATTTTCTACGACGAGCAAAGGTTCGACCAGGCCTATTGCGCCGGCCTTGGCTTGCCGTTGCTGAACGGCGATGCCACGCTGTATCCGATTGCGTCGAACCTGGCGCAGTCTTTTGATCGCGAGATGTTTGTCAAGCCGAGCAAGGACGAGAAAGCATTCGATGCGGGAATTCTTGCGCCAGGGCAGACGATCGAAGGGTTTATCGCGGGCCAGCCGCAGGCGCGAAATTGGAAAGATGAAATGGCCGTTATCGCGCCATGCAAGGCCATTACCGCCGAATACCGCTTCTTCGTGGTCGACCGGCAGGTCATCACCGGATCACTTTACCGATTCGTGGGCAAGGCGAATTTCAATGCAAACATTCCTGCCAACGTGATGCGAAGTGCGATCGAATTCGCACAAGTGTACCAGCCGCATTCGGTATTCACGATGGACCTGGCCGAAACACCGGAAGGAATCCGTATCGTTGAATACAACTGCTGGAATGCGTCGCGCATGTATGCAGCAGACGTCGCGAAGATCTTCCATGCCGTGCACGATTTCGTACTGGAGAAGGCTTAATGAAGCAGTCCATTGTCCATATCGCCCTCGTCGTACGCGACTATGACGAGGCGATCGATTTCTACGTCAACACGCTCGGCTTCGAGCTGCTCGATGATACCCACCAGCCGGAACAGGACAAGCGCTGGGTCGTCGTGGCGCCGCCTGGCGGCAGTGGCGCCACCATCTTGCTGGCGCGTGCGTCGAAGCCGGAGCAGGAAGCATTTGTCGGCAACCAGGCCGGCGGCCGGGTATTCCTGTTCCTCAACACGGACGATTTCTGGCGCGATTTTGAGCGGCTGAAGGCAAAGGGCGTGCGCATTGTGCGCGAGCCGAAGCAACAGGACTACGGGATGGTTGCGGTCTTTGCGGACTTGTACGGCAACCTGTGGGACTTGTTGCAATTGAATCCAGACCATCATATTGCTCGGCGCGTAAACCGGTAAACCGGTGCCTGACCCGCAGGGTCAGGCACCGTGCCCCGACTGCGCGAAAAAAAGCCCCGCACTTGGCGGGGCTTGTGGACTGCGGGCGGCGTTGCTTAAAGCACGTCGCTCGCGTGGTCTGCCAGGCGGGAACGTTCGCCGCGGGCCAGCGTGACGTGGCCGCTGTGTGCCCAGCCCTTGAAGCGGTCGACCACGTAGGTCAGGCCGGACGAGCCTTCGGTCAGGTAAGGCGTGTCGATCTGCGCGATATTACCCAGGCACAGGATCTTGGTGCCAGGACCGGCGCGCGTCACCAGGGTCTTCATCTGCTTCGGCGTCAGGTTCTGCGCCTCGTCGATGATCAGGAACTTGTTGACGAAGGTGCGGCCGCGCATGAAGTTCAGCGACTTGATCTTGATGCGCGAACGGATCAGGTCCTGCGTCGCCGCACGGCCCCATTCGCCGCCTTCGCCGTCGGACTTGTTCAGCACTTCCAGGTTGTCGTCGAAGGCGCCCATCCACGGGCCCATCTTCTCTTCCTCGGTGCCCGGCAGGAAGCCGATATCCTCGCCCACCGGCACTGTGACGCGGGTGACGATGATCTCGTTATACAGCTTGGTCTCCAGCACCTGCGCCAGGCCGGCGGCCAGCGCGAGCAGGGTCTTGCCGGTGCCGGCCTGGCCCAGCAGGGTGATGAAGTCGCACTCCGGATTCATCAACAGGTTCAGCGCGAAGTTTTGCTCGCGGTTGCGCGCAGTGACGCCCCATACGCTGTTCTTGTTGTGCGAGTAGTCGCGCAGGGTTTGCAGGACGGCGGTCTTGCCGTTGATCTGCTTCACTTGCGCGTAGAACGGCGACTCGCCGTTGTTTGGTTCCAGGTACACGAACTGGTTCACCAGCAGGGATGGGATGAACGGGCCGGTCACGCGGTAAAAGGTGCTCGACTGGCCGTGCTTGTTCTCCTGCCAGGACTCCATGTCCTTGCCATGCTTGTTCCAGAAGTCGTCCGGCAGCTGGACAATGCCCGAATACAGCAGGTCGGTGTCTTCCAGCACGTGGTCGTTGAAGTAGTCTTCCGCCGGCAGGCCCAAGGCGCGCGCCTTGATGCGCATATTGATGTCTTTCGACACCAGCACCACGGCGCGGCCGGGCTGCTCCGCTTCCAGCGAGCGCACCACGGCCAGGATCTGGTTGTCGGCCTTCCCTTGCGGCAGGCCTTCCGGCAAGTCGGCTACCTGCACCCTGGTCTGGAAGTACAGGTGGCCCTTGGCATCCTTGTTGCCCAGCTTGTTCAGCGGGATGCCGGTTTCCATGTCGTCGTCGTCGGTGTTGCTGACCAGGGCATCCAGCGTACGCGATACCTGGCGCGCATTACGCGCGACTTCGGACATGCCTTTCTTGTGGTTGTCCAATTCTTCCAGCGTCATCATCGGCAGGAAGACATCGTGTTCTTCAAAGCGGAACAGCGAAGACGGGTCGTGCATCAGCACATTGGTGTCGAGCACGAACAGCTTGGTGCTGCCCACCACGTCGGCCTTGCGGCTGGAGGCGGACTTGAGCACCACTTCGTGTTCCTTGTGTTTGGCCGGGTGCGGCGCATCGGCCTTGATCGGCGTGACCTTGGAGCGCGCTTGCGGCGCAGCCTTGGTGCGCGGTGGCGCCGGTACGTCGTCCGGCAGCTTGACGGCCTTCAGTGCAGGCGTCTTCTTCGCTTCGGTTTTCTTCGCAACCGGTTCTTTTACTGCTTTGGCAGCAGTCTTGGGCGCCGCTTTCTTCGGCGCTGGTGCTGCCTTTTCTTCAGTAGGGAAGGGAACCGGATTTGCTCCGCTCGCCTTCGGGTAGTCTTTAGCCAGCAGCAGGGTGGCTGGCTTGCTAGGCAGTTTTGGCAGTGGCATCAGGATCTCAATCTAAAAAAGATGCATCCACGCGAGGGCGAATGCCCGGCATGGATGAACTATGGGGTGGTTCGGAAAAACTAAAGGATGCCTGGCGGGCGTCTGCGTCGCCCGAAAGCCGGTGGGCATGCCACCGGGGACAGTGGGTGGAAGGACTTGCTCGACTCAAAATCTGGCTGACACGTTCAAATGTAAAGCTCCCGTTGAGCTAACACATTCGCGGCGAGGGCCTTGCCATCAGCCCAGGTTTGCCACGAATTCCAGCACTTCATCGACGTGACCTGGTACTTTCACGCCTCTCCATTCTTTCACCAATCGGCCTTTTGCGTCAATCACAAACGTGCTGCGCTCAACGCCGCGTACATCTTTACCGTACATTTTTTTCATCTTCATGACATTGAAGGCCAGGCACACCGCTTCGTCCGGATCGGAGATCAGTTCGAACGGCAAGCCCAGTTTTGTCTTGAAGTTCTCGTGCGAGCGCAGCGAGTCGCGGCTGATGCCGTAAATTTCAGCACCGGCAGCGGTGAACTGGTCGTGCAGGTCGCGGAACGCCATGTTCTCGGTAGTGCAGCCCGGGGTGTTGTCCTTGGGGTAGAAGAACAGTACGGTGGCTTTGGCGGGGCGTCCGGAGAGCTGGAAGGTTTGGCCGCCGGTCATGGCGGCGCTGAAGTCGGGGATGGTTTGGCTCATGCGCGTTTAGTTGGGGGCAAAGTGTTATTTTTCAATGATCAATGCCAGCAGGGCTTTGCGGCCTTCGCCCATCAGGATGTTGTAGGTGCGGCAGGCGGCATTGGTGTCCATGCATTCGACGCCGATCTGCCTGGAGATCAGCGGCGCGGCCAGGCGCGGATGGACGAAGCGCTGGCGCTCGCCGGTGCCGAGGATGACCACGTCGGGCTGTTCGGCCAGCAGTTGTTCGAAATGTTCGACTGTCAGTTCCTCGAACTTTGCCACGGGCCAGGGGCGCGGTGCGCTTTCCGGCAGCACCAGCAGGCTGTAGTCGAACGGCTTGCCGTTGATCTCGACTCCACCTTCGAAATAGCCGGAAACGGTCTGGTATTGGCCGGTGGTGCTGGAGTGGAGCTTCATAACTTTTCGCTATATTTAAATACAATAGAGATCTTATTGTAACGTTTTGCGCATATCGATGGTTGATTAAACCAATTTAATTCGGCAGAATGGGTATTTTCGCAATGCAGCATTTATACGTAAGGGATTGATTTTGCGTCCGGTTCAGAAATCCAACAAGCTTAACGAGATTTGTTACGAGATCCGCGGCCCTGTGCCGGAGAAGGCCCGCCTGATGGAAGAAGAGGGCCACAAGATCATCAAGCTGAACATCGGCAATATGCAGCCGTTCGGCTTCGATCCGCCGGACGAGATCGTGCACGACATGATCATGAACCTGCCCAATGCGGCCGGTTACACCGATTCCAAGGGCCTGTTCGCGCCGCGCAAGGCGGTGATGCACTATACCCAGCAGAAGAAAGTCGCCAACGTCACCATGGACGACATCTACCTGGGCAACGGCGCGTCCGAACTGATCGTGATGTCGATGAACGCGCTGCTGAACAACGGCGACGAGGTGCTGGTGCCGGCGCCGGATTATCCGCTGTGGACCGCGGCGGTCAGCCTGTCCGGCGGCAAGCCGGTGCACTATGTCTGCGACGAGCAGCAGGACTGGTTCCCCGACATCGACGACATGCGCAAGAAGATCACGCCGAACACCAAGGCGATCGTCGTCATCAACCCGAACAACCCGACCGGCGCGCTGTACCCGGACGAAGTGCTGCTGCAGATTATTGAACTGGCGCGCCAGCACCAGTTGATCATCTACGCCGACGAAATCTACGACAAGGTGCTGTATGACGGCGTCACCCACACCTCGATCGCCGCGCTGTGCGACGACGTGTTCTGCGTGACCTTTAACGGCCTGTCCAAGAGCTACCGTTCCTGCGGCTACCGCGCCGGCTGGATGGTGCTCTCGGGCGAAAACAAGAAATATGCGAAGGATTACATCTGGGGCCTGAACATGCTGGCCTCGATGCGCCTTTGCGCCAACGCGCCGGGGCAGTTTGCGATCCAGACTGCGCTCGGCGGCTACCAGAGCATCAACGACCTGGTGGCGCCTGGCGGGCGCCTGCTCAAGCAGCGCGACCTGGCATACAAGCTGTTGTCCGACATTCCGGGTGTCAGCGTGGTCAAGCCAAAAGCTGCACTCTATATGTTCCCCCGCCTCGATCCGAAGATCTACCCGATCGCGGATGACCAGCAATTCGCGTATGAACTGCTGGAAGAAACCAAGGTCCTTATCGTGCAGGGCACGGGCTTCAACTGGCATAGCCCGGACCACTTCCGTGTGGTGTTCCTGTCGAATTCGGACGATATGGAAGATGCATTCGGCCGCATCGCGCGCTTCATGGAAGGCTACCGAAAGCGGCACGGGCACAGCTAACAACACCAGGGAATTTGAAGATGAAATCGATTAAAGTAGGTTTGCTGGGCGTAGGTAATGTGGGCGCCGGCACGTTCAGCGTATTGCGACGCAACCAGGAAGAGATCCGCCGCCGCGCCGGCCGCGGCATTGAGATTGTGGCCGTATCGGCCCGCAACCTGGAGCGCGCAAAAGAGCGCACCGAAGGCCAGTGCAAAGTCGTGGCAGACCCGTTCGCGATCGTCAACGATCCGGAAATCGATATCGTCGTGGAGCTGATTGGCGGCTATGACACCGCCAAGGAACTGGTGATGCAGGCCATCGCGAACGGCAAGCACGTGGTCACCGCCAACAAGGCGCTGCTGGCCATGCATGGCACCGAAATCTTCGCCGCGGCCCAGGCCAAGGGCGTGATGGTGGCGTTCGAGGCTGCCGTTGCAGGCGGCATCCCGATCATCAAGGCGCTGCGTGAAGGCCTGACCGCCAACCGCATCGAATGGATCGCCGGCATCATCAATGGCACCACCAACTTTATCCTGTCCGAGATGCGCGACAAGGGCCTGGACTTCGCCACCGTGCTGAAGGAGGCGCAGCGCCTGGGCTATGCGGAAGCCGATCCAACCTTCGACATCGAAGGCGTCGACGCGGCGCACAAGGCGACCATCCTGTCCGCGATTGCCTTCGGCATCCCGGTGCAGTTCGACAAGGCCCATATCGAAGGCATCACCAAGCTGCAGGCGATCGACATCAAGTATGCCGAACAACTGGGCTACCGCATCAAGCTGCTGGGCATCGCACGCCGTGCGCAAGTGAACGGCGGCGAGGGCATCGAGTTGCGCGTGCACCCGACCCTGATCCCTGCCAAGCGCCTGATCGCCAATGTGGAAGGCGCGATGAATGCAGTGCTGGTGCAGGGCGACGCGATTGGCGCCACCATGTACTACGGCAAAGGCGCCGGTCCTGAGCCGACTGCCTCCGCCGTGATTGCGGACCTGGTCGACATCACCCGCCTGGCGACGGCCGATCCTGAACACCGCGTGCCGCACCTGGCCTTCCAGCCGAATGCGATGACCGACATCAAGATCATGCCGATGTCCGAGATCACCACCAGCTACTACCTGCGCATGACGGTGGCTGACCGCCCGGGCGTGCTGGCGGAGCTGACCCGCATCCTGGCCGACGCCACCATCTCCATCGATGCGATGATGCAGAAGGAACCGGCGGAAGGCGAGACCCACACCGACATCATCCTGCTGACGCACCAGACGCAGGAGAAAAACGTGGTGGCGGCCATCGAGAAGATCGAAAAGCTGTCCAGCATTGTCGGCAACGTCACCAAGATCCGCCTGGAAAATCTCGCCTGACCGTCCCGTCATCCGGTATCCAAATGGCCCCGCTGGGGCCATTTTCTTATTTTGTTCCAAGCTGCGATGGCATGAAGTTTTGATATAATTGTTTCCTTTTGGAATATAAAATTGTTTAACATGAAATCTTTCGCGACACTAGTTTGCACCTTGGGCGCGGCCTTTGGCGTGCAGGCGGCAGAGGCGCCGGAGTGCAAGCGACAGACTGTCGAAAAATACCTGATCGAAATGTGCCTGGTGAGGGGCGCGGCGTTCCAGCACGATATTTACACGCTGAAAGCCGACAAAGTTCTTATTTTCGCGCTGGTGGATGACTACGCGGATAACGTCCGGCTGGAGCACGAGGTTCCTGAAGGCCCTGCGCTTGAGTTCCCCTTGTCGCTGCAAGGCGGGAAGACAGTCACGATCAAGGGTGGTTGTGTCCCGGAGAGCAAGGATGGCGCCGAATCCGCCCGGGTTTGCAACTTCTATTGGGGCAAACACCAGATCGTCAAAGACGTACGTTTCGAGTTTGAATAAAGCCTGGCGAAAGCAGTCGTTATCTTAGTTTTATGCAGAATTGGGTTCGCATTTTTTGCCTGGCCTGTATCTCGACCGTCCTGGCGGGATGCGGCACCTTGTCCGATAAGCAGCTGGATCCGGACTCCCGCGCGGCACAGCATCTGGCAGCAACTGGCGACATCGGGGCCGAGGTTGCTGCCTTGGCGCAGCCGATGATCGATTCCAATGAAACGACGGGGCTGGTGGTTGGCGTACTGACGCCCGATGGCAAGCGGCAGTTCTTCGGCTTTGGGACCACGCACCAGGAAGGCGGGCACCAACCCGATGGCCAAACGCTGTTTGCCGTCGGGTCGCTGAGCAAAGGCTTTCTGGCGGCGACGACTTCGGTACTGGTGCAAGAGGGCGTGCTGGGTTGGGACGAAACCCTCGCGACGCTGTTGCCTGCGAGTGTGCCGCTTAGCGAGGATGCCAAACGCATCACCTTGCGCCAGCTTGTCACGCATACCGCGGGCCTGCCACGTCAGCCGATGACCGAGAGGACATTGCTCTATTTTGTGGAGTATCTGTTCACCGGCAAGAGCTTCTATCGCCACTTCGACCGGGCTTATTTGTTGGAGTACCTGTCGACATTCAAGAAGCATCATGGCGGTGTGCCTCAGTACTCAAACATCGGCTACGGCGTGCTTGGTTATGTGTTGGAACTGAAAACCGGCAAGAAGGTCGATGCGCTGGTGCACGAGAAAGTACTTGATCCGCTGCGCCTGCACAGCACTGGCTATGTGCCTGAGAAATTGCCTGGCTACGGCGAGCGGGCCTTGGGCCACGCGGGTGACCAGCCCAAATTCATCCGGCGCGGCGAGCTTGTCCCCGATTGGCAGTTCACCGACATCATGAGTGGTTCGGCGGCACTGTACTCAAACGCGAGCGATCTGCTTGCCTACGCAAATGCCCACTTGGCCTCGACCGGCAGCGGCGTGCTCGATGCGGGACTGCGGGATACCCTGAAGGTGCAGTTCGAGCGTGATCGGGAGGCGGCGGCCAGCGCCTGGTTTGTCGACGAAATCGATGGCCATAGGATCGCGCACCAGATTGGCCTGGTGGCGGGCTACACCGCTTACATCGGCATTGACGAACAGACGCGTACCGCCGTGGTCGTGCTGCAAAATAACTTCAACTGGACGGACAGGATCGGGCATCGCCTGCTGTTGCGGATGGCGCAAGCCAAGAACTTCAATACAAAGCATTTGCAAAGATGAACAGGATGGGATGGCTCGCCTCTGCGGCGCTGCTGTGCGCGTTGGGGGCGGAAACAACAGACGCCAAGCCGGCCGGAGCGCGCGTGCGATTCCTTGGCCAGGCGGCGATCGGAAAGGCTGCCTTTGCCGAATGCACGGCCAGGTACAAGTCCTGCGTTGCCGACACCCGGTGAGAAAAAAAGCGGGCGACCCAGGGTCGCCCGATAAGGGAGGTACTACTGCAGCGAAGGCATTATTTGCCGGCGACAGTCAGCTCACTCTTCACTTCCTTCACTCCCGCCACGGCAGATGCCGCCTGGATCGCTTTGGCGCCGGCATCGGAGCTTGACACCGTGCCGCTCAGGACCACTACGCCCTGGTTGGCGGACACGATGATCTCTTTCTGGTCCGAGAGGGCTGCCTTGACTTTGGCCTGCAGCGTGGAATCGGCGGTGGCCACGGCGGCACCGGCCATGGCGCCTTCTTGCTGTGCGTGTGCGGACAGCGAGGCGAGGGCGAATGCTGCGGCGGCGAACAGGCCTGCGATCAGTTTGGAATCCTTCATGGTCTATCTCTCCATTTTCAAGTTGGCAGTCAACGCTTGTGCGTTGTCCCTGGTATTGCAAGGCGCGTGCCATGTAGAGAAATCAATGACTTAGCTGTGCGGCAACATTGAATTTGTCGCCACACGGCGACACGGTCTGGGCTGCAATGCGCAAGGCCTTGATTTGGCGGGCTTTATGGCTGTCGCCCCTCGGCGACAGGTTCAATGCGGAACTGCGCGGCGTTCAATTCATGCTTTTGCAGCAGGCGATAGAACTCGGTGCGGTTGCGCTCTGCCAGGCGCGCGGCATCGGCCACGTTGCCGTCGGTGAGCTTGAGGAGCTGCACCAGGTAATTGCGCTCGAAGCGCAGCTTGGCTTCCGTATAGCTGAGGACTTCCAGCGACGGCACGCGCAACGCGCGCTGCACCAGCGATAGCGGCACCAGCGGCGCCGTAGCCAGGGCGCAGGCATGTTCCACCACGTTGTAGAGCTGGCGCACATTGCCGGGCCAGGAGGCGCGCGACAGCGCTTCCAACGCTTCCGGAGCAAAGCCGTTGACGGTCTTGCCGTATTTGGCGGCCAGCATTTGCAGGAAGCGCGTGGCCAGCAGCCCGATATCTTCGCGACGTTCCGCCAGCGGGGGCAGGGTGAGCGTAATGACGTTCAGGCGATAGTAGAGGTCCTCGCGGAACTGTCCTTCCAGCATGGCCGCTTCCAGGTCGCGGTGGGTGGCGGAGAGCACACGCACGTTGACCGGGCGGCCGTTGTCGGAGCCGACCTGGCGCACCACGCGCTCCTGCAGCACGCGCAGCAGCTTTACCTGCAGCAGCAGCGGCATATCGCCGATCTCGTCGAGGAACAGGGTGCCGCCGTCGGCTGCCTGCAGCAAGCCTTCGCGGCTGGCGACGGCGCCGGTAAAGGCGCCTTTTACATGGCCGAACAGCTCGGACTCCAGCAATTGCTCGGGAATCGCGCCGCAATTCACGGCGATGAACGGCGCGGCGGCGCGGCGGCTGGCGCGGTGAATGGCACGTGCCAGCAATTCCTTGCCGGTGCCGCTTTCGCCGCGTATCAGTACGCTGGCGTCGGAGGCGGCAACCAGCTGCGCTTCATGCAGCACTTCTTCCATGGCGCGGCTGCGGCTGATGATCTCGGCGCGCCAGGCGCCGCTGCCGGCCTCCGGTGTGGCGTCCGGTGCGGCCACGCTCAGGGCCTGGCCGATGCGGTCAAGCAGCACCTTCGCATCGAAGGGCTTGGTCAGGTAGGCGAAGGCCCCGAGCGAGGTCGCTTCCACCGCGTCGGGAATGGTGCCGTGGGCGGTGAGCAGGATCACCGGCAGCGCCGGGTGCTGGTTGCGGATTTGCTGGAACAGGGACATGCCGTCGCGCTCGGGCAGGCGCACATCGCTGATCACCAGCGAGGGCAGCGCAATCGACAGGTTGGCCAGCGCGGCTTCGGCACTGCCGACGGCGGTGACCTGGTAGCCGTTGGCGCTCAGCCGCATCGACAGCAGGCGCAGCAGGTCGGCGTCATCGTCGACCAGCAGCAGGCGTGGGGAAACAAGTGCATTCATTTACTGGCTCTCGCAGGCAGGCCGCGCTCGATTTCTTTCAGCGCTTCCAGGGTTTCGTTCAATTGTTCGTTCTTGCGCTGGTTGTCCTTCAACTGCATGCGCAGGCGGTCGCTCTCGTCGACCAGCCGGCGCGTGTCGGCGCATTGTGCAGAGAGGAGTTGCGCCAGCTGCCGCAAGCCTTGCGCTTCCGGCTCCGGCGCGGTGGCGACGACGTCGAATTGCGCCTGCGCCTTTGCCAGGTCGCCGCTGCCGCGCGTGAGCGACAGCACCATGGCCGATTGCAGCAGCACCTTTGGTGTTTTCTGCTGCAGCGACAAGCCGCTCAGTTCCTTCAGCAACTCGCCTTGCGTCATGCGGCGCAGCGACTGGTAGTAGGCCAGCAGCGGCGCCACTTCGTCCTGCGGCGCGACAAGCAGCGTCAGTGGCGCGGGCGCCGGAGGCGGCGGCAAGGGCGGCAGCGTTGGCGCTACTGGCTGTCGCTGCGCGCAGGAGGCGAGCAGCAGGATCGGCAGCAAAGGCAGGGTTTTAATGTTCATAAGGCAGGTCGATCCGGAAGTGTGCGCCGCTACTGGTCGGCAGCAATTGCAGTGATCCGCCGTGGGCGCTGATGTATTCGAGCACGATGGAGAGGCCGACGCCATTGCCCCGCCGTGCGCCTGGCGGCTGGCGCATCCCCTGGTAAAAGGGTTCGAAAATATGGGCAGCATCTTCCGGGGCCACGCCAGGCCCCTGGTCGATGCAGTCGATGGCCAATGTGCCGGCCTGCTCGCCGATGATGAAGCGCACGGTGCCGCCTTCGGGGCTATAGCGGACCGCGTTGGTCAGCAGGTTGCTGCTGGCAATGGCGAGCTTGCCGGGATCGACCGAAATGGCCGGGGCGCTGCCGTCCACCGTCACATCGAGGCGGCGCGCCTGCCACTGCAGGCGCTGGGCGTCGACGGTGTCGCGCAGCAGGGCCACGATATCGGTGGGCTGGCGCTGCAGATGCTGGGCGGCGAAGGTGGCGGTGTTATAGCGCAGCAGGTCTTCGATCTGGTTTTGCAGCGAGGCTGTGTTCTGGCGCAGGATTCCGGCCACTTCGCGCTGGTTCGGCGTCAGCGTGCCGGCCACTTCATCCTCCAGCAGGGCGACGCCTTCCACCAGCGCGGCCAGCGGGGTTTTCAGTTCGTGAGAGATGTGACGCAGGAAGCGCGATTTATCAGCTTCCAGGCTGGCCAGGCGCTGGCGCAGCCAATTCAGTTGCTGGCCAAGGCGGCGCAAGTCGTTGGGTCCTTCGACTTCGATTGGCTGGTCGTAGCGGTTGCCGCCCAGGCGGTCGATGGCGCTTTCGATTTGCGCCAGGGGGCGTGACAGCCACATGCCGCAGCCAAGGGCCAGGGCGGCGGCCAGGCTGATGGAGGCCAGCAGTTGTCCGCCCAGCACGCTGCGCCGATGTTCCAGGCCAAGCAGGATGCGCTGGTTGCGCTGGTCGACTTCGCGTTTGACTTCGTCCGCCAGTTCTTCGTTGACCGGTGCCAGGCCCGCCAACGCGGTGTTCAGCATCTTTTGGCGCTGGGCGCGCTTGGCGTTGGGAGCCTCCAGTGCGCGCCAGGCTTGCTCGCCCTGGTCGCGCCAGGCGGCGAAACTGGCTTTGGGCGCGGAGGGCAGTCCGGCCGCCAGCGCCGACAGCGCATCCTGGCCGTCGCGCCAGGCTGCCGCGTAGCGGTCTCGGAAGGCTGGATCGTCCAGCACCAGGAACTGGCGCGCGCTGCGTTCCATGGCCACGCTGCGTTCGGCCAGGCGCTGCACGTTCGCGGTCAGCACGACGGCGTGCTGGCCGACTTCGCGGCTTTCAGTGGCCAGCCGGTCCAGCGTGAGCAAAGCCTGGATCGAGGTCGCGCTGAGCAGCAGGGCGATCAGCAAGAAGACGCCCAGAAGTAATTGGCGGAAAGAAAGCTTGATGAACATAGAGCATGCGCCGGGAACCACATGGTTAACCGGCGCATGATAGGGGAATTCGCTTTACGGCCGCGTTCTATTGCTCACTCGTCGAGACGCCAGGCATATTGCATGCGAGCCCACGATTCCTGTGCCACGCCGTCTACGGTGCCGGGCTTGAAGGCGCACAGCGAGAGGCCTTGCAGCGCGGCGCGATCCAGGTCGCGGTGGCCGCTGGTGCGTTCGATCTTGGCGCTGGCCACCTGACCGTCCTTGCCGATCAGGAAGGCCAGGGTGACCGTGCCTTCGTCGCCGTTGCGCAAGGCACCGGCGGGGTAGGTGGGTTTCGCGCAATTGGCCGCATCGATCACCGCCGCAACGTTCACTGGCTCGTGGCGCACAGCTTCGACGCTGCCACCGCCGGTGCCGCCACCGCCGCCCCCTGGTTCGCTGTGGCCATGTGCAGTCTCCGGCGGGGATGTCGTGATGGTGTGTTCGAGAACCTCGATCTTGATGCCGTCCGGCGGTGGCGGGGCGATCACCGGCGCTGCCTTTTCCTGGACCTCGAATTCCTTGGAGCGTTGCGGCTCAGGATCCTGGCGCTCCAGCGGCGGCACATCGACGATCACGGTCGGCTCGCTGCGGGTGATCAGGATCGTTGAGTGCTTCAGGGCGATGCCGGCGGCAACAAGGTGCAGTACGGCGACGAAAGCCAGGCCAGAGTAGTTCTTGCGAGAGGTATCGAAGTTCATGGAAATGCTCCTTTCTTCTTGTTGGTAGGCAGAATTGCCAGTCCATGGCAAGATATTCTTCTATCACGTGGAAATAAGCAAGCAATTTTTATTGCTACCCTTTGGCGTGATATCCTTCCATCATCTGGAAATGAGGAATGCTATGAATAAGATCAAAGTACTGCTGGCAGATGATCACCCGGTCGTGATGGGCGGATTTGCGATGGCGCTTGCGGGTTTCGGCGTGGAAGTTGTCGGTCGGGCCCGGACGCCAGCTGAAGCCGTTGAGGCTTACCAGACACTGGTACCCGACGTTGCTATCCTCGATATGCGCTTCGGCGAGCAAATGACGGGCCTGGACGCGGCGCGCCAGATCCTGGCAGCGGCGCCCAAGGCGCACATCATCTTCCTGACCCAGTTCGACCAGGATGCGCTGGTCAAGGAGGCCTACCGCATTGGTGCGCGGGCCTTGGTCACCAAGGATTGCGATCCGGCCGAACTTTTCACCGCCGTGCAGCGTGCTGCGCAAGGGGAGCTGTATTTCATGCCGGCCATCGCGGAACGCCTGGCCAGCCTGTCGGTGCTGGGCGAGCAATCGCCGCAGGCGCTGCTGGATGAACGTTCGCTTGAAATCTTCAAGCTGATGGCGGAAGGCCTGACCAACGCCGAAATCGCCGAAAAGCTCGGCGTCTCCAGCAAGACGATCAGCAACTCCAGCCAGGCCATCAAGGACAAGCTGGGTGTTGAGCGCGCGGCCGATATCACCCGCCTGGCCGTGCGCCACGGCGTACTGCAAGCCTGATGCGGGCCACATGGCGCGTCGGCACCCGCGGGCGGCTGCTGGCGATTACCTTGCTGCCGGTGCTGGCGCTGTTCGTTACACTTACCTGGTACAGCTATCAATCGCGTCAATCCGAGGTGCATGCCGAGCTTGCGGAGCGCGGGCAGTTGCTGGCCACAGCACTGGTGACGAGCAGTGAAATCAGCCTGGTACATGGGCAGTTCGATGAGCTGCGCGCGACGATCGACGGCATGCTGCAGACCGACAGCGCGATCCATCGCGTGACCTTGCTCGATGCGGACCGCAAGCCCCTGTTGGACGTCACCGCGCGCGGCGATGGGGTGCCCGAGGCGCGCTATTACGAAGCCGCGGTGCACAAGCGTTTGCTTTACGTGACTGGCGGCGGCAACCGCAATGTCGGCAACATGGGCTATGTACAGGTGCGCATGTCGCCAACTGTCATGCTGCGCAAGGCTCGCTCGCGTTTCCAGCTTGAACTGGCGGTGGCGCTGGCGGGTTTGCTTGTCTGCGCAGGGTTGGCGTGGCAGATGACCAGCGGCTTTGCCGCATCGCTGCAGGCGTCCATGCAAGCCGTGCGCGCGGCTGATGCGGAGAAGCGTCGCCTGTTGCAACGCGTGACCACGGCAGTCGAAGACGAACGCAAGGCCATTGCACTGGAGATCCACGACGAATTGAACGCGACGCTCATCGCGGTGCGGCTGGAGGCGCAGCAGATCGCCGGCCTGGCGGGCGCGCTGCCGCCGGCCGACGCGGCGATGCAGATTCGCGACAAGGCGCAGGCGATCACGAAGCTGGCGCTGGGCTTGTACAACAGTGGCAGAACGCTGGTGCGCCGCTTGCGTCCGGAAATGCTGGACATGCTTGGCCTGCAAGGAGCGCTGGAAGAAATGGTGCGGCAAGTCGGCAGCAGCCACCCGGCCTGCCGCTTCTCGCTGCGCACCGAAGGCGATTTCGCCGGTCTGGATGGCGATGCCGCGATTTCGGCCTACCGTATCGTGCAGGAGGCGCTGTCCAACATCGTGAAGCACGCTCGCGCCGGCACGGCCAATGTGGAAGTCGCGCGGCACGGCGAGGCCTTGCAGATCGCGGTGGCGGACGATGGCGTAGGCTTCGATCCGGCGCGCACTGCTGCAGGCGTCGGGCTGGCGGGCATGCGGGAGCGGGTGCAGGCGCTGGGCGGCACCTTTGCTATGGATTGCTTGTCCGGCACCCGCATCAATATCATGCTGCCGGTGGAGGCATGGCGCGCGGGAACTTGACGCGCACCAGCAGCCCACGCCCGCCCGAGCCTTGGTCGAGTTCAAGCTCGGCGTGGTGCAGGACGGCGATGTCGCGCACAATGGCCAGGCCCAGGCCAGAGCCTCCCGGATTGGCCTGCATGGTTGAAGCGGCGCGATAGAAGGGCGAGAACACGCGGTCGCGATCTTCAGGCGGAATACCGGGCCCGCTGTCCTCAACTTCCAGAACGACCAGCGTTTCACCAGGCATTACGCGCAGCACCACGCTGCCGCCGCGTGGCGTGTAGTGCAGGGCGTTGTCGACCAGGTTTGACACCAGCTCGTGCAGCAGCAAAGCCTGGCCGTTGACGCTGGCTTCACCGTCGCCCTCCAGCGAAAGGTCGATGCCGCGGTTCACGGCGGATAGAGCCAATTCCAGCGCGACTTGCTGTACCGTCTCGCGTAATGGCACCGGTACCGGTTCCCGATTCTCGCTATGCTCGATGCGTGCCAGCATCAACAGGCGATTAGCCAGGTGCACCGTGGAGTCGGTGGTGGCGGCCATACTGGCAACCACATTGCGCAGCTCCGGCGAGGCTGACGCAGCCCGTTCCAGCTCGCGCTGCGCCAGTTCTGCCTGGGTTTTCAGTACCGTCAGCGGGGTGCGCAACTGGTGCGAAGCGTCGGCGATGAAGCGGCGTTGGCTGGCGATCAGGCCGGCGATGCGGGTGGTGGATGCGTTCATGGCCTGCACCAGGGGCCGCACTTCCTTGTGCACCAATGCCGGATCAAGGTCGGACAGGTCGGATACGTCGCGCGATTCGACTTCATGCTTTAACTGCATCAACGGCCGCAGCACCAGCTTGACTGCAAACCACACAAGCAGGCCCGCCAGCAGCACCACGCTCGCCTGCCAGGCGATGGTGTCATACAGGATTTTCAGCGTCAGGCCATTGCGCGCGTCGAGCGTTTCCCCGACCTGGATCAGTGCGATGCCGCGCATATTGTCGTCGTACACCGGCTGCAGCAGGGCCGCTATGCGGATTGGCTGGCCGTTATAGTTGGCGTGATAGAAGCGCACCAGTGCAGGATAGTTCTCGGAGCGCGGCACATTCGGCGGAACCTTCGGCAGGTCGTCGTAGCCGGACACCGTTTCGCCATTGATGCCGGTGACTTTGTAGTAGATGCGGCCCAGCGTGTCGGTCTCAAAACTGTCCAGCGCGACGTAGGGCACGTCGGCCACCACCTTGCCGCCTTCGACCGACACGCGTTCCGCCAGCGCGCGGGTGGAGGCCAGCAGCGAGCGGTCGTACGCCATGTCGGCCGCGTCCACCGCGTTGTAGTAGACGGAAATGGTGTTGATGATCTCCAGCAGGACCAATGGCAGCAGAAGCCAGCGCAGCAGCTGGCCGCGCAGGCTGCCCATGGCGAGCATGGCCTTCATCAGGGCTTCGCTTCGGCCGGCTGCAGCAGGTAGCCGATGCCGCGCAGGGTAGTGATGGCCGCGGCGCCGGGCTCCTTGCGGTCAAGCTTCTTGCGTACGCGGTGGATATACAGTTCGATGGCATCGAGATTGGCGTCATCGGCCAGCGAGAACACCTGGTCGAACAGTCTTTCTTTTGCTACCGGCTTGCCGCCTTTGGTGATCAGCGCTTCCAGCACGGCATGTTCGCGCGGCGTGAGCTGCAGGTTTTCGCCGAAATAGGAAAACATGCGGCTGACCGTATCGAAGCGCAGCGCGCCGCATTCATACACCAGCGATTCATTGCCCACGCTGCGGCGCAGCAAAGCCTTGACGCGCGCTTCCAGTTCCGCGAGTTCGAAAGGTTTGGCAAGGTAATCGTCGGCGCCAAGGTTCAGGCCCTGCACGCGGTCTTCCAGGCCGCCGCGCGCGGTCAGGATCAATACAGGCGTCTTGCCGCCGCGCGCGCGCAGGCGTTTCAATACTTCCAGCCCGTCCATGCGGGGCAGGGTCAAATCGAGGATCACCAGGGCATATTCCTGGGTCAGGAGCAGGGAGTCGGCGTCGGCGCCGTTATCGGCGCATTCGACTGAAAGGTTGGCATCACGCAGGGCTTTGGAAAGCCAGTGTTGTAATTCGGTGTGGTCTTCCACTAACAATATTCGCATGGCATTTGCCTGAAAGGCGTTTGAAAGGTTGGCGATTTTATAGTTGAACCGTGCCAGAGCGAGGCATGACTGAAATAACTATAAACCCAGGAGACTGACTGTGAAAAGAACTTCGATGGCGGCGGCCGTCGCAATGATGTTTGCCGCCTATACTTCCGCCCACGCCCAATCCAATGTGCAGGTCTACGGCTTGCTCGACATGGGAGTCGACATTACCAACAATGCCCAGGCCGGCGGCGGCAGCGTCACCCACGTCAGCTCCGGCGGCATGAATACTTCGCGCTGGGGCATCAAAGGCAGCGAAGACCTGGGCGGCGGCCTGAAAGCCGTGTACCAGCTCGAAAGCGGCATCCTGATGGATACCGGCGCGCAGGACGGCAACCTGTTCAAGCGCCAGGCCAACGTCGGCCTTGAGGGCAACTGGGGCCGCGTGGTGCTGGGCCGCTCCTTCACCAGCGTGTACGACACCGTCATCCGCTTCGATCCGATGGGCTTTGCGCCTTACTATTCCTGGGCGACCGGCGGCAGCGCCACCCTGCCAAGCAAGTACGGCATGACCACCGGCTTCGATAACCTGATCAAATACTCCGGCAAGACCGGCGACTGGAACTATGGCTTCAGCTACGGCATGGGCGAGCAGCAGGGCGCCGACGCCAGTTCGGCCGACAGCGCCAAGTATGCAGGCGCGGTCAGCTACCAGTCCGAGTCGTTGGGCGCGATGTTCACCGCGGAGCGCATCAACGGCAACAACGTAGTCGCTACCGGCAACCGTGACGAGACCACCGCCTACCACCTGGGCGGCTACTACGCCACGGGCGATTTCAAGTTCTGGCTCGGCGGCCGGACCTACAAGCTGGTGTCCGGCAAGGCCGCCACGGCTGATGTAAAAGGCAACACGCTGTGGGCTGGTGTGGCATACAAGCCGCAGCCAAACGTCACCATCACCGGTGCTGTCTACCACGTCGACCAGCGCAACCTGGCCGCCGGCAAGGACGCCGACCCGACCATGTATGTGCTGCGCTATCGCTACGCGGCGTCCAAGCGCACCGACCTGTATGCGACTGTCGGTTACACCAAAGGCAAGCATGACCAGCTGGTCGGCCTGTCGCGCGACGATGCCGGCTTTGGCGACAGCCAGCACGGCGTAATGGTTGGCATCCAGCACCGCTTCTGATCATAATGAAGCCATGAAGATCCTGTTTTCCATCTTCGCTGCTGTCCTGCTGCTGGCAGGGCGGGTGCACGCTGCGGAATGCATCGTGCCGTCCAAGCCGGGCGGTGCGATGGACCTGACGTGCAAGCTGGCCCAGAAGGGCCTGGCGACGGTGCCGGGCGGCCAGCCCATGAAGCTCGTGTATCGCCCGGGCGGGATCGGTGCCGTGGCATGGCACTCGCTGGTATCGCAGCGCCGCGCCGAACCGAACACCCTGGTGGCGTTTTCCGGCGGTTCACTGCTGAATCTCGCGCAGGGCAAGTTCGGCAAAGCCACTGCGGACGACGTGCGCTGGGTGGCGGCCTTGGGGGCGGACTACGGCATGATCGCGGTGCGCTCCGATTCGCCGTACAAGTCGCTGGCCGACCTGGTGGCGGCATTGAAGCGCGACCCTTCCAAAGTGCTGATCGGCGTCAGCGGCACCATCGGCAGCCAGGACTGGCTGAAGGTGGCCTTGCTGGTGCGCCAGGCAGGCCTGGACCCGAAAGTGCTGCGTTTCGTGGCACTGGAAGGCGGCGGCGAGTCCTTCACTGCCATGCAGGCCAACTACGTGCAGGTGGTGTCGGGCGATGCTTCCGAAGCCAACCTGGCCGGCAACACGATCCGCGTGCTGGCCGTGATGTCGGAAGAGCGTTTGCCAGGCAAGCTCGCTGCGGTGCCGACCGCTCGCGAGCAAGGCTACAACATCGTCTGGCCGGTCATTCGCGGCGTGTGGATGGGGCCGCAGGTTGCCGACGCCGACTACCAGCAATGGGTGAAAACCTTCGAGCACCTCATGGCGACGCCGGAATTCGCGAAGCTGCGAACGGAAGCGGGACTATATCCCTTCAGCCTGACAGGACAGGCACTCAACGAGTATGTGCATAAGGCCGTGGACGATTACGGCAAACGCGCCAGCCATCTAGGCCTGGTGCGCTAAACATCCCTCAAAAATTCTAGGAGACACAAATGATCAAGACGACCCTGGTGGCCGCCGCGGGCCTGTTCGCGTGCACCGCATTCGCACAATCGCCGGCAGGCTATCCTGCCGATTACCAGAAAGTCATCGATGCGGCGAAAAAAGAGGGCAAGCTGGTGGTGTACGGCGCCACTGACAGCAAGGCTGCACAGCCTCTGATCCGCGACTTCAATGCCCTGTACCCTGGCATCACCGTCGAATACAACGACATGAACTCGACCGAGGTGTACAACCGCTTCATCTCCGAAATGGCAGCGGGCGGCAACACCGCCGACGTGATGTGGTCGTCCGCCATGGACCTGCAGATGCGCCTGGCCTCCGACGGCTACGCGCTGAAATACAAATCGGTGGAAGCGTCCAAGATTCCCGGCTGGGCTGTGTGGGATGACCAGGCTTACGGCACGACCTTCGAGCCGGCCGCCATCGTCTACAACAAGCGCCTGGTCGATGCAAAAGAGGTACCGCAGACCCACGCCGACTTCGTGAAACTGATCCAGCAGCCGAAGTTCAAGGACAAGGTCACCACCTACGACATCGAGAAATCCGGTGTCGGCTTCATGTTCATGAGCCAGGACGCCAAGGAATACCCGAAATTCCTGGAACTGGAAAACGCCTTCGGCGAAGCCAAGGTGCGCGTGCAGTCTTCCACCGGCACCATGATGGAGCGCATCTCCTCCGGCGAAAACCTGATTGGCTACAACGTGCTGGGCTCTTACGCACTGGTGCGCGCCAAGACCGACCCTTCGATCGGCGTGCAACTGCCCAAGGACTATACCCTGGTGATGTCGCGCGTAATGTTCATCAACAAGGGCGCGAAGAACGTCAACGCCGCCAAGCTGTGGCTGGACTACACCCTGTCGCACCGCGGCCAGACCATCATCGCCAACGAATCAAAGCTGTTCGCGATCCGTGCCGACGTGACCGGTGAAACCACTTCGTCCGACCTGGTCAAGCAAATCGGCCAGGACAAGATCAAACCGGTGCCGGTGCACCCGATCCTGCTGCAGTTCCTCGGCCCGCAGAAACGCATGGCCTTCCTGAAGCAGTGGAAAGAAACCGCTGGCAAGAAATAAGGAGTTGTAAATGACCACCGCGACTTTGCAGGGAAGTGGCCGCGCCGGCATCAACTGGCCGCGCGGGATTGTGGCAGTGCTGACCTGCACCGCCATCTTCCTGCCGCTGATCCTGATCTTTTACCAGAGCTTCCTGTCGGCGCCGTTCTTCATGCCCGGCAAGGAAGTCGGACTGGATGCCTTCCGCTTCATCTTCGATGACCCGGACTTTGCCGTGGCATTCAAGAATGGCTTGCTGCTGGCGGCAGGCCTGGCCGCCATCGCCGTGCCTTTGGGCGGCATGCTGGCTTTCCTGATGGTGCGCACCGACCTGCCGGGTCGCGGCTGGATTTCCCCGCTGCTGCTGGTGCCGATCTTCGTCTCGCCGATGGTGATGGGCTTCGGCTATGTGGTGTCGATGGGACCTGTTGGCTTCTACTCCACCTGGGTGAAGGACCTGATCGGCTTCATTCCCTGGAATGTGTATTCCTTCACCAGCATTGTGATCATCGCCGGCTTGACCCACGTGCCGCATGTCTACCTGTATGCGTCCTCGGCGCTGAAAAGCCTCGGTTCGGACGTGGAAGAAGCAGCCCGCGTGGCCGGCGCCTCGCCGCTGCAGGTGATGTTCAACGTGTCGCTGCCGATGATCATGCCGGCCCTGGCCTACGCGGGCGTGCTGGTGTTCTTTCTCGGCTTCGAAGTGTTCGGTCTGGTGCTGGTGCTGGGCGACCCGGAAGGCCACCTGGTGCTGCCGACCTACCTGTACAAGCTGACCAACAAGCTGGGCACTCCGTCCTACCATTTGATGGCTGCCGTGGCCGTGTGCCTGGTGGCGGTGACCATGCCGCTGGTGATGATCCAGCGCTGGCTGCTGAAATCGGCCAACAAATACGTGTCGATCAAGGGCAAGGGCGCGCGCAGCAAGGCGCTGCCGCTGGGCCGCTGGAAGTGGCTGGCGTTTGCACTGCTGGGCGCATGGCTGCTGTTCACCATTGTGATGCCGCTGTCCGGCATTGCGCTGCGCTCCTTCGTGCAGTACTGGGGCGAGGGCGTGAAGCTGGCCGACGTGTTGACGCTGCAGCACTTCCGCGACATCTTCGAACAGCATGCGCTGATCCGCGGCATCATCAACACGGTGCTGATCGGCGTGATCGGCGGCGGCCTCGCGATCTTCTGCTACAGCTTCATCGCGCTGGCCATGCACCGCAAGCCGGACCTGCTGACCCGTATCCTCGACTACAGCGTGCTGGTGCCGCGTGCCGTCCCCGGCCTGCTGGCTGGCCTGGCTTTCCTGTGGGTGTTCCTGTTCGTGCCGAGCTGGCTGGACGGCATGCTCAAAGGCTCTGAAAACGGCCTGGCGGTCTGGCTGGTGGAAAACGCGATCCCTGCGCTGCGCAGCCTGCGTACCACCATCTTCGCGGTGTGGCTGGCGTACTCGGTAGTGTGGATGGCTTACGGCATGCGCCTGATTTCCACTGCGCTGCTGCAGGTCGGCCCTGAACTGGAAGAAGCTGCGCGCGCTGTCGGCGCCCGCCGCGGCCAGGTAACCCGCGACGTGACCCTGCCGCTGATCAAGTACGGCTTGCTGGGTGCGTGGCTGATGATTTTCCTGATCTTCGAACGTGAGTATTCGACAGGCGTGTACCTGCTGTCGCCGGGTACCGAAGTGATTGGCGCGCTGATCGTGTCGCTGTGGGCGGGTGGTTCGACCGACCTGGTGGCTGCACTTTCCTTCATCAACATCACCCTGGTCGGCATCGGCCTGGGTATCGCGCTGCGCTTCGGCGTCAAGCTGCATAACTGAGACATAGATCATGAAACGAGACCTGAAAATGAACGAACTGTCCGTCGAAGACCTGCACCTGGACTACGGTACCGGCGCCCACGCCAACCCGATCCTGAAAGGCGTGTCGATGCACCTGCAAAAAGGCGAAGTGGTGGCGCTGCTGGGCCCATCGGGCAGCGGCAAGACCACACTGCTGCGCGCCGTGGCCGGCCTGGAAAGCCCGCGCCTGGGTTCCATCGACATCGGCGAGCGCCGCGTGTTCGACGGCAGCAAGGGTTATGAAATGCCGGCCGAACAGCGCAACCTGGGCCTGGTGTTCCAGTCCTATGCGCTGTGGCCGCACAAGACCGTGGCGGAGAACGTGGCCTACGGCCTGAAGCTGCGCAAGATGAACAAGGAAGAAATCGGCCGCCGCGTGGGCGAGGTGCTGAAACAGCTGGGCCTGGGCCACCTGGGCGAGCGCTTCCCGCACCAGTTGTCGGGCGGCCAGCAGCAGCGCGTGGCGATTGCCCGTGCGCTGGTATACAACCCGCCGGTGATCCTGCTGGACGAGCCGCTGTCCAACCTGGACGCGAAACTGCGCGAGGAGGCGCGCGCCTTCCTGCGCGAACTGATCGTGCGTCTTGGCCTGTCGGCGCTGATGGTGACCCACGACCAGGATGAGGCGATGGCGATTTCCGACCGCATCCTGCTGCTCAATAACGGCAAGATCGAACAACAGGGCACGCCGCAGACAATGTACGAAACGCCGGAGACCTTGTTCACGGCTGAATTCATGGGCAGTAACAACCGCTTGCCTGGCAACCTGGTTTCGCGCGATGGCGACTGCGTGGTGATCGAGGTAGCCGGCACCAGGCTGCAGGCGACTGCGCGCGGCAAGGGCGGCGAAACGATCGCTCCGCTGATTCGGGTTGAAGAAGTGCGCGTGAACAGCAGCGAGGTGGAGAACTCGCTGCAGCTCGCGCTGGTCACCTGCATGTACCTTGGTGATCGCTGGGAGTGCCTGTTCAAGCGCGGCGACATCAGCGTGCGCGCTCATTCGAAATACCGCCTGCAGGACGGCCAGTACTGGCTGCAACTGCCGGCCGACAAGCTGTGGGTCTTCTGACCCGCCACCGTTGCTTCCTCCAAGCTTTGGCGGCCGGCTTGCTGGCCGCTTTTTTTTGCAGGTGGCTCGATACTCCGCTGCCCTGGCTGATCGGGCCATTGTTCGCCAGTGCGGCGCTGCGCATCGCCGGCGCCGACCTGTGCTGCCCGGTTCCCGCACGCGCGGCGGGGCAGTGGGCAATCGGCACGGTGCTTGGCCTGTACTTTACGCCCGCAGTGTTGGCGGTGGTGGCCGCGCGTGCCGGCTATATTGCGTTGGCTGTCGCGTTTGCGCTGGCGTTGGGATGCCTGTGCGCCTGGCTGCTCAAACGGCTGGCGGACGTCAGCGCTGCCACGGCGTTCTTCTCCATGGCGCTTGGCGGCGCCTCCGAGATGGCCGTGCAGGGCGAGCGGCATGGCGCTGTGGCGCAGCATGTGGCGGCGGCGCAGGGCGTGCGGCTGATGTTCGTGGTCAGCTTCCTGCCATTCGTGCTGCGTTACTGGAGCGGGCATGGCATGCCGCCGCTGCCGGCCGGCGCGTCACTTGCGCCAGCGAGGGCAGTTGCGGCGCTGCCGCCCGGCGCGGCGGAAGCATTGCTGGCATTCGGCCTGCTGGCCGGGGTCACATGTGCCATGGGATGGCTGCTATGGAAGCGCGGCGTGCCGAACGCCTGGGTACTCGGCCCCCTGTTCGGCGCCGGGCTGCTGGCGGCGGCGCAAGTGCCAGTCGGCGCCGTGCCTGAATGGATGGTGCGCACCGGCCAGCTTTGCATCGGCCTGTCGCTTGGCACCCGCTTCACGCCAGGCTTCCTGCACACTGCGCCGCGCTTCATGGCGGCCGTGGCCGCCTGCACGGCAACGGCGCTGGGACTGGCAGCGCTTTTCGGCCTGGTGCTGGCGAAATTCGGCGGCCTGCATCCAGCAACAGCCTTGTTGGCGACATCACCCGGCGGGATCGCGGAAATGGCGCTCACCGCACGCGCATTGCACGTTGAAGTGCCGGTGGTAACGGCCTTCCACGTATGCCGGATGGTGGTGCTAGTATTGGCCGTCGGCCCGGCATTTCGCCGACTGCTACGCATGTGACGCTGCTGTCGAAAAGTATTAAATTTCGATACTTTGACAAGTCGGGTTGAGAGCTTGGGCAATGTGCTGTATGTTGTCGATATTTTCACTATTCCCGTGACGCAACATGAGCCATCCCAGCCAGTTCGATCTCCTGAAACAACGCCGCTTCGCGCCGTTTTTCTGGACCCAATTCCTCGGCGCGTTTAACGACAACCTGTTCAAAACCGCGCTCGTGGTGGCGCTGGCGTTCGAAGCGTCAAGCTGGACCACCCTTGACCCGTCGCTGATCACCAACCTGGTGCCCGGCCTGTTCATCCTGCCATACGTGCTGTTCTCCGCCACTTCCGGCCAGATTGCCGAGAAAGTAGAGAAGGGCAAGCTGGCGCGCTTCATCAAGTGGCTGGAAATTGGCATCATGGCCGTTGCGGCCGTCGGCTGGTTCACCCACACGCTGGCGTTGCTGTTGGTCGCCGTCTTCGGCATGGGCATGCACTCGACACTGTTCGGCCCCGTCAAATACGCCTACATGCCGCAGCACCTGAAGCCGGAAGAACTCACCGGCGGCAACGGCATCGTTGAAATGGGCACCTTCGTCGGCATCCTGCTTGGCCAGGTATTCGGCGCCATCATCGTCAATCACAAGCCCGGCGGCATCACCTGGCTCGCTGCCGCCACGGTATTTTTCGCGGTCGCAGGCCTGGTCACTGCGCACGGCATCCCGAAAACGCCAGCGCCGCAGCCCGACCTGAAAGTGAACTGGAATCCCTTCACCGAATCGATCCGCAACCTGCGCTTCTCGGCCGGCAACCGTTCCGTCTTCCTGTCCATGCTGGGCAACTCCTGGTTCTGGTTCTATGGCGCGATCGTGCTGGCCCAGTTCCCGGTCTATGCCAAGGACTACCTGAAAGGCGACAACAGCGTCTTCGTGCTGTTGTTGACCATGTTCTCGCTGGGGATCGGCGCCGGCTCGCTGCTGTGCGAAAAGCTCTCCGGCCGCAAAGTGGAAATCGGCCTGGTGCCGTTCGGTTCCATCGGCCTGTCGGTGTTCGGCATCGACCTGTACCTGGCCAGCCAGGGCTACAGCGCACCAGGCGAAGTCAATGCCTACGCCATGGTCATGCTGCCCGGCGCATGGCGCATCATCTTCGACGTGGTGATGATCGGCGTGTTCGGCGGCTTCTTTATCGTCCCATTGTTCGCACTGATCCAGCTGCGCGCGGACCCGCAACACCTGTCGCGCACTATCGCCGGCATGAACATCATGAACGCGCTGTTCATGGTGGTGGCGACCGGCGTGGCAATCGTGCTGCTGGGCCAGGGCTTCACGATTCCGCAGGTGTTCCTCGCCACCGCGATCATGAACGCCATTGTGGCGGCGTACATCTTCTCCCTGGTGCCCGAGTTCCTGATGCGCTTCCTGGCGTGGCTCCTGATCCATACCGTGCACAATGTGAAGACTATCGATGCCGACCGCATCCCGGAAGAAGGCGGCGCCGTCCTGGTCTGCAACCACGTGAGCTACGTTGATGCGATCGTGATCGTGGCCGCCAGCCCGCGCCCGATCCGCTTCGTGATGGACCACCGCATCTTCAAGACCCCATTCTTCGGCTGGATCTTCCGTACTGCCAAGGCGATTCCAATTGCACCTGCCAAGGAAGACCCATGGCTGATGGAAAAAGCCTTTGTCGACATCGCGCAAGCGCTGCATGAAGGCGAACTGGTTTGCATTTTCCCTGAAGGCAAGCTGACCAGTACTGGCGAGATGAATGAGTTCAAAGGCGGCATCAGCAAGATCATCGAGCGCACCAAGGTGCCGGTGATTCCGATGGCGCTGCGCGGCCTGTGGGGCCACCTGCTTAGCCGCAGCAAGGATGGCTTGCTGGAGCGCGCCTTCCGCAAGGGCTTCCGTTCGCAGCTCTCGCTGGCAGTCGGCCAGCCGGTCGAACCGACCGAAGTGAGTCCGGAACTGCTGTATCGCCAGGTAGCAGAACTGAGGGGCGACTGGAAGTAGAAAAATGTCGTTAATGGTCTAAGCGGGCTACATACCTCTACATACAAAGGCGCCATCCCGGCGCCTTTGGTCCTTTTTACAATTGGTTTTCCAAAACTTTTGTGAGAAGGGCAGTCAATGAAAACAATCCTGAGAACCGGCATCTCCGTCGCCATGCTGTCCCTGCTGGCTGCTTGCGGTGGCGGCAACGAGACTGACAATCGTCCTAAACAGGTCTCGGCATCGGTGGACTTCGACAAGGATGGCGTTACTGGCTGGACCGGGAGTTCCTCGGACTATACGCCGGAGACTGCGCCGACCAATGTCGTCTTCGAGCAGCGCACGCTGCCAGCTCCGCTGACCGGCAAGGGTTACCTGGTTGGCGGCACCAATCGTAGCGACGACCTGTTCCTGTTTGTGAAGAAGCAGTTCTCCGGCCTGGCCAAGAACACCACCTACAACATCAACTTCTCGCTCAAATTTGCCAGCAATGCGCAGACAGGATGCATGGGCGTGGGCGGGGCGCCGGGCGAAGCGGTGTGGGTCTATGCGGGCGCCACGGCCATCGAGCCAAAGGCAGTCACGGTCAACAACGCGATCCGCATGAATATCGATCGCGGCAACCAGGCCGAAGGCGGCAAGGAGGCGCAAGTGATCGGCAATATCGCCAACGGCCAGGCTTGCGGGACCGCGGTGTCCTATGCCAGCAAAACGCTGAAGAACGACAAGGCGCAGAAGGTGACGACCGATGCGAATGGCGCGGTATGGATCCTCCTGGGCATCGATTCGGGCTTTGAGGCCTACTCGCAGGTGTTCCTGCAGAGTATCCAGCTCGACGCCATTCCGGCGACGCTGTAAGCGCGGCAGTGTTGACCTGCCAGCAAAAGTAACCTACTGTGTCGGCGGGGCGGAACCGTCAAGCCGGCATGTCCATGCTTCGTGCAGGGACAGCCTCTGCGGGGTTACCCCGCGGGATGTTTAATGTTCTGCATTTCGCCGCATGAGCCGCATTGCGCTTGCGCGCAAGAGCGCTCACGCATCACGAGACTCGTTGACGGCTCTCCGCTCCTTCAATTTCATGGATATCGAAAAACTCACTGCGCTGGCTCTGGCCGACACGATGCTGGCCACGGACGGCAGCCCAGAGAACCTGGTCGCCGCATGCACCCGTGTGTTCGCTGCGTCGCAGCCGTGGGCGCCCGGCATCTGCATGGCGCTCGCGCTCCGAACCGGAGAGAACTTCCATTACTTCAGCCGGCACGAGCTGGCAGAAATCCTGCTGGAGCTTCTTGGGCGCGGATGCGTGGACCTTGATGAAGATGACGAGGCCGGAGACAGCGCACCGCCATTCATCGAGCTGCCGGCCGTGCGGCGCTATTGCATTGACCAGCCGAGACGTCCCCCAAAGCCGGCGTGGCTCGCCGCACTCGCGCCACCGGAACTGCAAACGGTTGGCGACCTGGCCGCCTTGCTGAATGAGCCCGTCGGCGCACTGCGCTGGTTTGCCGACCAGTGGCGCATCGCGCGCGACGAGCAATCGCGCCTGCAGCATTATCACTACCGTTGGGTGCCAAAGCGTAGTGGCGGCCAGCGGTTGATCGAAATTCCCAAGGAGCGGCTACGCCGCATCCAGCAGACAATCCTGCGCCGGATACTGGACCTGGTGCCGCCGCATCCATCGGCACATGGCTTCCGGCGCGGACGCTCCTGCGTCACGCACGCCGCCCGTCATGCAGGCCAGCATGCGGTCATCCGCATGGACCTGAAGGATTTCTTCCCGAGCATCCAGCACTCGCGCGTCCAGGCGCTGTTTGAAAAGCTGGGCTACCCGGAGAGCGTCGCCGGCACGCTCGCGCGCATCTGCGTCAACCGTGCGCCCCATGGCCTGTTCCTCGACAAGCAGGCAGGAGGCTCGCTGGCCTGGTCCGAGCGCCAGGCATTGAAATCGCCGCATTTGCCGCAGGGTTCGCCGTGCTCGCCTGCACTGGCAAACCTTTGCGCATACCGTCTCGACATTCGGCTTGAATCGCTGGCGCGGTCGATGGGAGCGTCGTATAGCCGCTACGCCGACGACCTTGCTTTTTCCGGTGGCGAGGAGTTCGCGCGGTCCGGCGAGCGTTTCCATATCCAGGCTGCTGCAATTGCATTGGAAGAGGGCTTTCGCGTGAACACCCGCAAAACGCGGTTGATGCGCGAAGGGACGCGGCAGCAGGTGACGGGCATCGTCATCAACGCACATCCGAACATTGCGCGCGACGAGTACGACAGGCTCAAGGCGGTGCTGACGAATTGCATGCGTCATGGTCCCGCATCGCAGAACCGGCAGAACCATCCCAACTTTCAGTCCTACCTGGCAGGCAGGATTTCTTATGTGGCGATGGTAAATTCTGATCGTGCAGCCAAGCTTCAGCGCCTATTTGAGAATATAGTTTGGCCAACTTGATTACAATGTCTGATTCTTTTTATCGGATTCGATGTAATTCATGCACATTTGGGTAGATGCGGACGCCTGTCCCGCAGTGATCAAGGACATTCTGTTCCGCGTAGCGGACCGCACGCAGATCGAGGTCACGCTGGTGGCCAACCAGTTAATCCGCGTGCCGGGGTCCCGTTTTATCCGCGCATTGCAAGTGCCGGCAGGCGCGGATGCCGCCGATGCGGAGATCGTCGAACGCGTCAGCGCTGGCGATATCGTCGTCACTGCCGATATACCCCTGGCCGCCCAGGTGCTGGAGAAGGGCGGCCTGCCGCTCAATCCACGTGGCGAGTGGTACACCAAAGACACCATCGCGCAGCAATTGACGATGCGGGCATTCATGGAAGAACTGCGCGGTGCGGGCGTCGACACTGGCGGACCTTCGGCCTTCAGTCAAGGCGACCGTCAGAACTTTGCCAACTCGCTGGATCGAGAATTGGCGCGCAGAAGGCAAGGCCGACCTGCGTAAGTCCCGATCACGGTCAAAGTCCGGCTGGAGCTGCACTTGCTCGGCTCACTTTGCGTCGAGCCCTTTGTTAAGGACATCGGCAACGACAGTATTCAAGTCGAGCCCACGGTCGTTGGCCAGGTCGTGCAAACGCTTCACCAGGTCGCTATTCAGCTTGACTGCAAACGGTACCAGGCCAAGAGCCTGATCGCGTTTGCGCTGTTCGCGCTTGTCGACGGCAGGGCTGGCCGTGGTGCCGAACGAAGTCGCGCCCGGTGCGACCATCTTGCCCATCAGCTTTTTCGCGTCGTTCTTTGCCAAGTCTGTTTTCTTCACATCGCTCTCCAATCAAAAGGCGCAATTCTACGCGCTTGGCCAAGTGGCTCGTTAACGCATTCTCCGTGACATCATAAGATCCAAAGCTGGCCGAGATCTTGATCGCTCCTACTTGAGCGCGTGATTTCCCGGCGCGCGCTGCGCCACGACGTGTTCCACTTCATCGCAAATCTCCTGGGGGAATGGCCACTCATTGCATGGAATCGTATTTTCATCGAGGAAGTCCTGGGCGGCACGCAGGATAAATTCGGTCTCCGCTATCACCCGCTGCGAGTGCCAGCATACGATGTCGATTTCTGATTTGGCGCGTGCCAGGCTGTTCGCGACCGATAGTGCGGCGTCGAAATCCCTCGTCGCGCCAACTGCACTGCGCGCCGCAAGGGCCATTGCGTATTGTGCCGCACAAACCCATACGTGGGAGCGGGCGCCGCGTGACTTATCGAGGAAACCGCAGACGTCCTGCAATGAACTGCAGGCCTTCAGTTCCGGTACGAGTGTAGTTTGAGGTAGCTGTTTCATGTAAGTGGGCATGAGAAAGCGGGCCGGCATTCTCGTACCGGCCCGCGTCGAAGATTATTCCTTCTCAGTGGTTGCGGTCAGCTCGCCTGCCTTGATGGCGCTCATCAAGCCAAGCAGGGTGCTGAAGGCGTTGTTGTCGCCGCCACCCATCTGGATCTGCGGCACCAGCGGAATCCTGGACGCCTCGAACGCTTCGGCCAGGCGCAGCATCACGGTCTGCATCAGCTGCTTGTCGGCGCCTTCGCCTTGCATTGCCTCGGATTTGGCCTGGATCGCGGCGGCTTCCGCTTCACCCACCGAGCGGATCGCGGATGCGCGGCCCGAACCCTCCATCTCCTGCTTGAAGCGTTCGCCCTGCGCCAGCGCTTCGATCTCCTGGCGGCGCTTCTCGGCGGCCTTCACGTTCGCGGCGCCCTGGTTCTCCTTGATCGAGATGTCGACAAGCGAGCCGGTCAGCTCTTTCTGCTTGGCGGCGCGCTGTTCTGCTTCATTCAGCTCGCGTTCCTTGTCGGCGGCGATCTGCTTCTGCGCGAACGTTTCTACCTGTTCGCGGGCAATCTGGCGGTCGCGCAGCTGGGCCATGATGTTCTCGATCTTGTAGTCGCCTTGCTGCGGCTTCGGCGTGCCGATCAAGACCTCCTGGAACTCCAGCGAGTACGCCTGGAAGCGTTGCCTCATGTCTTCCGAAGCGTTGTGCTGCAACTCGCTGCGCGACTGGATCAGTTCAATGAAGGCCTTGGTCTGCGAGACGTTCTTGAAGTAGGAGGACACCATCGGGTCCAGCGTCTGTTCCACCAGTTGCGCCACGTTGCCGAAGCGCTGTACCGCCATCGGCGCCTTCCGATAGTCGATGTGCACCACGACCGACAGCGGTAGCTGAGGCTCGAAGGCATCCTTGGTGATCAAGGTAATTTCTCTCAGGTTCTTGTCGAAGCTGGAACCGCTTTCGCCCGACTTCCACATCAGCACAAAGTTCGTGGTCGGTACCAGCTCGATCTTGCCGGCGTAAGTGTTGAAGGCATATTTGCCCGGCATGAGCGGGTCGCGCCACACACCGCGGCAGCCGCTTTCCACCAGCTCGCCGTGCGAGTATTCGGTGCCGGACCAAATCAGCACCCTTGCGTCCCGTGTAAGATACCACCACGCCGACGAAGCCGACCGGAATCACGGTCTTCTTGATGAACTCCACCGTCGCGAACAGGCGGTTGATGAAGTAGGTACCTTCCACCAGCAAGCGTTCCTGGCGGCCACGGCGACCACCGGCGGCGATGAACTTCTCAGGTTCCTGGTAGGAGTTGTGGGTATCGCCCACATCCGGCGCCAGCAGTTCGTCCTTGAGCAGGCCAGGACCATCCTGCACGGTGACCACGGCCAGCTGGTCGGAATCGTGCGAGCCGGTGGTTTCCTTGATGACGACAGGCGTAAACCCGTTGCGGTCGTCGAGCAGGCCGCGCATTTGTTCGTAGTAGATTTTTTCCTTGGCGTCGAGCGACATCGAGTACGTCGCTTCACCGGTCATCACTACGAACAGGGCTGGGTTGATGATGTGCGTACCTTCGCGCAGGATCTTGCGCTGCGGGCCTTTCTGCCCGCCGTTATTGAGGAAAGCGCGCACGTCGCGGAAGTCGTCGATGCCGGAGTTGTCTGCCAGGGTCTGGCCGGCGGGCAGGTCGATACCGTCACGTGCGAAGACGTAGCCGATGGTGCCTTGGGTGACGGACACCATTGGGTGAATGTGGACACGGTACTGGAACGGCGCGAAGAAGTGGAAACCGCCGCGGCGGAGTTCTGGCTGCAGGCCTGCTTCGCCATTCAGTGCGAGCAGCCCGCTTTGCACGGAGCCGGACGGGTTCCAGAGTTTTTCAACAACCCCGATACGGTCGTTCGAGATGTACTTGATGACGCCGGAAATCAACAACAACAGCAATGCAGCAAACAGAATCGCTGTTACAACGATGAGGCCAAACAGCTGGCTTGACATACATACCTTTCGGTTGTGGATAAAGCAGGGAACACGAATGCGTCACGGCGACGCATGTAGGCGCGCGTAAAGTCAGCGTCGCGGCGGGGCCGTGATGGACAAAGGGGCAGGGTGGTTGGCATAAGCCAGCGGGAGGAACTGCGGTTGCGCGTTGAGCACTGGTGACACGAGGTCGAACACGATTTTTTGTTATTGCTCTTCAATGAGTGCGTGAAATCATTCTGGCACACCTTGATAAAAATTAAAGATGCTGCACTGCGATTAGAGCTTTTTCTCTAATCAGGTTGAGGCGAAGCTTGTTGCTGTCGAAAGCAGTGTCGCGCCACAGCTCGTCTTGTCGCCCTCGTAGGCGACAGCTTTACCGTTGACTAGATGGCCGCTGTTGCCGCTGACGATGACGCAGTTCTGGTGGCCAGTGATCGGGCATGTACATCGATCACCTACCAGGGCGACTGGCTTTCCGCTGACACGAAATTGCGGGGCACTTGTGGCGACCACCTTCCCGCCATGAGAGGTTGGATCGCCAACTCGGATGACGTTTTTCATTTCGCGGTGTTTGTACTTTTGGTTTTAGGCACTGTGGGGCGTTCTCGAATTGAACCGATCAGGCGGTCCCACAACGCAATAGCCTCCGCATCGCTGATGCTCGGCGTTTTGGCTCCTTGAGTGTCTCCATCAACGCCAGAATGTAGCGCCAGGTCCAGCACTGGCAACATCGGATTCATTGGTTCGCCGTGGCTGACGAATGCAAATTCATGTGACTGATGTTCGTCTTTCTGGGCGGGTTTCCACGCCGCGACCTCGAAGCCTGTCCAGCCTCCAATAGTTCGATTGCCGCGCCTGAAGAATTTGATCCTGGAATACCAATCTGCGCCGCCTCGCTTCTTGGCTTCTTGCTCGGCGCCTACAATGCGCCACTCCAGTCCATCAGACTCCACCAGATCGGATTTGGCGGTCATATCGATCGAAAAATGGACGTCATTCAGCCTGACGCCAAGTGTTACGCGCTCGGTGTTAAATTCATCGAGAGGAGCGATGAGGGCACCGTCGATGCACATTCCTGGAGAGGTAGGAATTTCGTCGTCAGCTCGTTGGTGGACCCTTCTGCTTATTGCGTTTAGATGAGCCAATAGTTCTTGGTAATCATCAGTCTTTTTATAAGCGAAACCCCACGCAAGGAACAAGTCGTGACCGATTGGGGTATAGGAACGAAGCTCGTACTCATCTTCATTTGATCCTCTCATCGCGAAGACAATCTTTTGGCCTGGAACTGCCCCATCGATGATCTTACCGAGCATTGGCCCGGCATCACCCAACACTGTACTCGTGAGTTTCTTCTTCTCGGATGTTTCCGCTTGATCTGCTTTTAAAATTGAGTCGAGCTTTGCAACGCCAGAAGGAATAACGGCGATGTCAGCGCCGAGGTAGGCCGGGCCATATACCACCTCCGCTTGGGCTGGAACATCAATGAGAAAGCGCCCGATGCAATAGGTCTTTGTCTTTTCGAACCATCTTGAGATTTGATCATGTTTGGTTTTCATTTTAACTCCGGAGGTTTTATCGGCACCGGTTGCCTGAATAGGGGCTGCAGCCAGAATCCCGATCAGTGCGCTCAGAATCACGTCAGAAAATTTATGAGACATCGTTCCACCTCATCGTTTGAATGATCTTCACAAGCGAGTACAAAGTAGATCGAAGCGCAGCTTCATCCTTATAGCTATCTTGATGTTCATACCCGGATTGTCGAAATATCCCTTTCACCTTGCCGCTCTGGCGTTGATGATCTGAAGACCGCAGTGGCACTGTTTGATCACCGGCTCCTACGGACGGGCCTAGAGAGATTTTTATCGAACGTTTGTCTTGCGCGGTCTGGACCTTGAATTTGCCTTGCTGATTGTCTTCAGTAATGGCGAGATTTTCCCAGCCAAGATAAAGCTGGCCTTCCCCCACATTCCATCCGATGGTTTCCCATGAGTTGCGGTCGACGTCAGATCCATAGTGTGCGTAGGTATTGGGGTGGAAAAAATCCGCGATCATTTCGTGGAATCTTTGTGCAAGCCCTAGATACCGAAATGTCCTGCTTATGCTGACACCTTGTATTTTTGCTGGATTGAGCCATTCCTCCCGAATGAGTCGGTACCACTCGGTGCGCAATTTATATATTTCGTTGTAAGGGTTTCCATAGGTAGGTAGGCGCCTTATCAAGTTATTCCCCTGACGTATTTCTAACCAGCCATTTCCATATGCTGCACTCGGCAAGAGCTGCAATCCTCCCTGTGAGTTGCCAAGGACTGCAGTGACCTCTGGTCCAAAGTTACCAAGGACTTTTGGGGCAGGGGCCCATCCGACCAGGCCCTCTTCAAAGCCACAACGCATTCGCCGGTAAGCGGCAGGTGCGCCACGGGAAGGCATCACCCCATGCACGATGCCCTGGATTTTTTCCATGGCACCTCCAATTTCGGGATGCACCAAAGCACGCGCGACCAGTCCTCCCATGGAGTGTGTGACGACAATGACTTTCTCGCAGTGGAAGCCATTAGAGGAATATTCGGCAATCAGTGCATTTATGCGTGCAGCGATTTTCGTGGCAGAGATCGCGTTAGATTCTAGCCAGTTGTACCCCATTGCATGAACAGGGAACCAGGCCGACGAGAGAGCGTCTTTGATATCGCTCATGCTTAGCGGAGGGATAACAGGTGTATCGGTGGCTTGCCAATTCCGAGGAGATTGGGTAGCGATGTCTTTCCAGGCATCGTCGATGTCTGGAGCGTTCAACTTCGATTCACACTGTTCCAGAAGAATGCGATAGCTTGAATATAGAATTTCCTGCCATCCGCGACGCTTTGCTTTGTCCCTCTTTGATCTCCTTGGTATGACTGTAGCTGGATCATCAGTAAGAAGAGGGGAGTTCGGCGTAAAGGGAAGGTCAACATCAAGTCCGCCAATGGCATGCCTGTCATCGGACGTTTCCTTTCGCGTGCCCGTTGGGCTTCGGCCATTGTCATATGTATCAACCTCTGTCGCATCTGGATCCAGCGCTAGTTGGCGATACGCCGGCGTTACCGACATAAGATCAAGTGCCTCGCCTTTCCTGTCCGGCCGCCATGCAATGTTGTTCTTTTTCTTGAGCGTCCACTGCCTCGGCTGCGACATGCGCAGGTTTGATCCCATGATCCCAGGTAGAAAGACGATGGGTATGACCTTCTTGGGCGGAACAACGAAACGCTGTGGGCGTTTGTCCTCCTTGGGAGTGCAAAAGCCTTCGGACTTGGTGCCGCCGGTTTCGGGGCGAATGGGCAGTTGGATTGACATACTTCACCTAGTCGAGAAGTTCGATCGAGTATTTCGCGAACGCGGTCTTCGTGGAGAACCGTTCCGTTAACCCACTCGCGTCAGTCCTTCCTTCAATTACCTTGCCGTCTTCGAGCTCGATTCGGTACCGCCTTTCCGCGAGTGGGCGGGCAGATCGGAGGTCGGTAATCACAACTTGCTGGTCGTGCTCGGACTCGGCAGAGGGGACCTGCTTGCTCTCGGGACTTCCATCGCCGCCGTTGAGGTGTTCGAATTTCGAGGACTTGATCGTATGCGCGCCGGTACTTTGCTGGATAATCTTCCCGCCATCGCAATCGATCTGGGTTCCCTGAGCGACCATCTTGATCTTCGGAGAGTGCAATTCAATTCCATCATTTGCGACCAGCTTGATGGCCTTGGAAGATGCGATCACGATGCTGCCATCGTGCGATTCGATTTTTATGTCGCCGCTTGCTGCGATCAGCTTCATTCCGAGTTTGCATGCCAGCACATTGATCCCCTTGGCGGCCCTGGCAAAGAGGCTTCCACCAGCACCAATGTTGGTGTTTCCGACGCTGTTGGCAAACAGGTCGGTTTGAGCAGCGAGTGCTATTGCTTCCGAGCTGCCGGCGATGATTCCCTCTGCACCGGATATCGCCACCAGCGGCGCGCCTCCGTTCGCTTTCCAACTCTCCAGCTTGTCGGTTAAGGCATTGAGCGAAGCGTTATCGCCATGATCTTCAGAATGTGCGTCGGCAACTGATGTAAGGTGAGACGAAACATTTTTGGCAAGGATGGCTATTCCTTGAAGATGCTCTCTGTCCAGGAGTTCTTTTTTTGGACCAGTGAAGCGATTGGCGGCAATCAAAACCCCCGCTTCGCCCCGGATGGAAATAGCCTGTTCGCTCCTTAGTTCAGCGCCTTCGCCACGCGGGTCACCAGACCCGCCAGCCCTGTCGGACGTAAGGAAGCCCAGATTCAATTGGCTGCCGCCATGGTCGCTTGCCAGTTGCGCGCTGATTTCATTTGCGGTGTCATCGAAACGAAGCTGGCTCCCCCTGCTTCCGAAAATCTCGCGGCTGCGGATGCCAGACATGTATCGATTTGTCGGCAGGCCGTCTGCGCGACTCATGGCGGGCGGCAGCCCCCGTTGATTGAACAGCTGCCCAACTATGACCGGCTTATCCGGATCAGCGCCAATGAAAGCGACCAGTACTTCGGTGCCAACCCTGGGAAGCCCTAGATAGCCGCATTGGAGTTGAGAACCTGGCCCGTTGCCAGCCCAACTGCTGGCGACGCGTACCCAGGCGGAGTCCATATCGGTCTCCGCAGCACCTGCACCTTGTGCATGCTGATGATCAGCAGTTCTCGTTGTGCGGAACCGTACCTTTACCCGGCCCAGTTCATCGCAATGGACCTCTTCGCCGTCTCGCCCGACGACAACGGCGCTCTGAATTGGTATGTTGGGGAGTTCAGTACGCGCGTCGTACGATGGAACGATAGGGATGCCGCGCCGGACTGCGTCGAAACTGACCCTGATGTGAGTGTTGGACTGTTCGTCGCCAGGGTCTTGGCAATTTACGCGTTGCATCCACTGGTTGCGAGAAAGCAGGCGTTGCATCCGCTCTGTCAACCCTTGCGACAGGTTGTTCGAAATTGCGAGATGTAAGGACGTAATCACAAATTCGCAATCAGGACCGGAGTGCGCATCTATCTCAGGATGCCCTTCCAAGGCAAAGTATTCGCCCGCGCAAAGGTCGCGGACGCTGCCTGCACCGCGGAAGCATTTGGATTCATAATCGTGGCGGTCGATTGCCAACTGGCCTAGCTGGCAGAGGTCGTCGTAGTCGCTACCCGCATGCGGTGACAGCACCTGATAGTCGTCCAGCGTAGCGGACAATTCGTACGCTGTCTCCCCATGCTTCATGTTGCTGTCGGCTGTGGCCGTCTGATAATCCGCATTACCAGGCTGCTTATAGTCCCAACTGTAGCGCGTGACTTTGGATGGTTGCAGGGTGCGGCTTGCGCACCAAGACGTGATCGTGTCGCGATCTTCGGTTGCGGCATCGCGGTGATAGCGAACGACGCCGGCGCTATTCGGCTGGAGGCCGTTAGAGTCATTGAATAACACCATCGTATGGGACGGATGGTTTCCTTGGTCCGGACGGAAGAACCATGCCACACCGCGCCGCTTGAGCATGCGCCGTATGAACGCGGCATCCGGCTCGTTGTATTGCATGGTGAATTCACGCTGCGGGTAATTGGCATTCGCGAGAATTTCGTCCAGTTCATACCTGAAGCAGGTGCCTATGATTGGATTGGTATGGATCCATTCGTCGAGAATGTGCTGCACGATTTCCACTTCGTTCTTGTTGCGGAACACGCGGGTGTTGGTGCGTTTTTCCATGATGGATAACGCATCGCGCAGCACAATCTGATAGCTGGCCAGTCCGCCGTCGCTGTCTCCGGCGCGCGCTTCCGTGACGATGCCGCAAATGCTGCGCAAGTCTCCACGATCGGTGACGATGTCTACCGCCACGGGTAGAGCGATCAGTTCTTTCAACGGGATATAGGCATCGAGGGAGACGCAGAAGATGCAGTATTCAAGGCCCCCGCAAATAGACTCGCTGCCGTCTATGCATTGCGGCAGCAGGACATCTTCCAGCATCTGCGTGCTGTGGGCGAGGCGTAGGCGAAGGGGGCGATCGTCTGAAAGCAGGTCTTTGTCTTGCCGGAAGAAGCTGAGCAGGGCGTTGTCCACTTTTTTGCTCCCATGGCTTGGTCAATGCGGTAGCTCATGTTTGCACGCGTAAAAGATGTCGACATTGATCTTCGGCAAAGTGCTAATTACTGACCCGCTGGTCAATTTTTTGATTTGTGTTAGAATGATCGTTCATTCTAAGTCTTTCGGGAAAAAAGATGAAAAACATGCAAAAGAATTTCATGCTGCTGGGTGCTGCTGCCGCAGTAGCCGCAATGGTCGCTGGATGCGGCGGCAAACAGGCGGGTCCAGCCCAAGGGGGCGCCCAGCAGGCGCCGGAAGTCGCGGTCTTCACCGTGGCGCCGCAAGCGCTGGCCATGAGCACCGAGCTGCCGGGCCGCACCGCTGCCTACCAAGTCGCTGAGGTGCGGCCACAGGTGGGTGGCCTGATCCAGAAGCGCCTGTTCACTGAAGGCGCCGACGTCAAGGCCGGCGTCCAGCTTTACCAGATCGATGCCGCAATCTATGAAGCTGCCTTCAATTCCGCCAAGGCCAACCTGGCCAAGGCCAAAGCCAACCTGGCTGCCGCCACGCCGAAAGTCGCCCGTTATAAGGAGCTGGTGGCAATCGAAGGCGTGAGCCGCCAGGATTACGACGATGCCGTCGCCGCCCACGAACAGGCCAAGGCCGAAGTGGAGGCGGCACAAGCCGCCGTCGATTCGGCCCGCATCAACGTGGATTACACCAAGGTGGCATCGCCGATCTCCGGCCGCATCAGCCGCTCCAATGTGACGCCGGGGGCGCTGGTAACTGCCGGCCAGGCCACTGCGCTGACCACCGTGCAGCAATTGGACCCGATCTATGTTGACGTGACTCAGTCCAGTGAGGAACTGCTGCGCCTGAAGCGCGAAATGGAAAGCGGCTCGCTCAAGAAAGGCGACGGCCAGGCGGCGGTGACGCTGCTGCTTGCAGATGGCAGCAAGTACGCGCTGCCGGGCAAGCTGCAGTTTTCCGACGTCAGTGTTGATCCGGGCACCGGCAACGTGACCCTGCGCGCATTGTTCCCTAATCCGAAGCATGACCTGCTGCCTGGCATGTTCGTGCGTGCCGTGCTGGAAACGGGCGTCAGCGAGCAAGCCATCGCCGTGCCGCTAATGGGCGTGACCCGCAACCCGAAAGGCGAAGCTACGGCCTTGGTACTGAACAAGGAAGGCAAGGTTGAACAGCGCGTGCTGCAAACCGGCGGCACCATCGGCGATAAATGGCTGGTGAAATCCGGCCTGGTTGCCGGCGATCGCGTCATCGTCGAAGGCCTGCAGAAAGTGAAGCCTGGTGGCGAGGCGCATGCGACGAGCGCCGTGGTGGCAAAGAACACCTCCGGTACCGCCACGACTGCGGCTGCCGACAAGCCTGCTGTCGCGGTGCGCTAAGCGGAGGTTTTCATCATGTCTCGTTTCTTTATCGACCGGCCCATTTTCGCCTGGGTGCTCGCCATCGTTGTGATGCTGGCGGGTGTGATGGCGATCAAGGGCCTGCCCATTGCGCAGTATCCAAGCATTGCGCCGCCATCGATCTCGATCACCGGTTCCTATCCGGGCGCATCGGCCAAGACGGTGGAAGACGCCGTGACCCAGATCATCGAACAGAAGATGAAGGGTATCGACGGCTTGCGCTACATGTCGTCGAACAGCGATTCGACCGGCGGCATCAATATCACGCTGACCTTCAACAGCGGCACCAACCCGGACATCGCCCAGGTGCAGGTACAGAACAAGCTGCAGCTGGCTACGCCGCTGCTGCCTAGCGCTGTTACCCAGCAAGGCCTGGTGGTGTCGAAAGCAACCCGCAACTTCATGATGGTGCTCGGCTTCATTTCCGAAGACGGCAAAATGAAGAATTCCGATCTGGGCGACTACGTGGCTGCCAACGTGATCGATCCCCTGAGCCGAGTGCAGGGCGTGGGCGATGTGACACTGTTCGGCTCCCAGTACGCGATGCGCATCTGGCTGGACCCGCAAAAGCTGCAGGGCTTCCAGCTCACGCCTGCTGACGTGAGCGCGGCCATCCAGGCGCAAAACGCGGAAGTGTCCGCCGGTGAACTGGGCGGCGCGCCAGCCGTGCCGGACCAGCAGTTGAACGCCACGGTGACGGCCCAGAGCCGTTTGCAAACGCCGGAGCAATTCGGCGCCATCCTGTTAAAGACCACGGCCAGCGGCGCCACCGTGCACCTGCGCGACGTGGCTCGCATTGAGCTGGGCAACGAAAACTACAACACCGTGGCGCGCTACAACGGCGCACCTGCGGTGGGCGTGGCGATCAAGCTGGCGACCGGCGCCAACGCGCTGGACACCGCCGATCTGGTGAAGAAGAAGATCGAAGTAATGGGCAAGCAGTTCCCGCAAGGGATGAAGGCCGTGGTGGCATTCGACACCACGCCTTTCGTCAAGCTGTCCATCGAAGAAGTGGTCAAGACCTTGGTGGAAGCGGTGATCCTGGTGTTCATCGTGATGTACCTGTTCCTGCAGAATTTCCGCGCCACCCTGATTCCTACGCTGGCCGTTCCGGTCGTGCTGCTGGGTACCTTCGCCGTGCTGTTCTCTCTGGGCTATTCGATCAACACGCTGACCATGTTCGCGATGGTGCTGGCTATTGGCCTGCTGGTGGACGATGCCATCGTGGTGGTGGAGAACGTCGAGCGCGTGATGACGGAGGAGGGCCTGTCGCCTAAAGAGGCGACCAGGAAATCGATGGGCCAGATCTCCGGCGCGCTGGTAGGTATTGCCATGGTGCTGTCCGCCGTGTTCGTGCCGATGGCCTTCTTCGGCGGTTCGACCGGCGTAATTTATCGCCAGTTCTCGGTGACCATCGTTTCCGCGATGGTGCTTTCGGTGCTGGTGGCCATGGTGTTCACGCCTGCGCTGTGCGCGACCTTCCTGAAACCTGGCGCACACGTGTCTGAAAAGGGCTTCTTCGGCTGGTTCAACCGCAGTTTCGACCGCAGCAGCACCAAGTACCAGGGCTGGGTCGGCAAGATGATCAACCGCAGCGGTCGTTCGCTGGTGGTGTACGGTGCGTTGCTGGCCGTGCTGGCAGTGTCGTTCATGCGCTTGCCGACTTCCTTCCTGCCGGAAGAAGACCAGGGCATCCTGTTCTCGATGGTGCAGCTGCCAACCGGCGCCACCCAGCAACGCACCCTGAAAGTGCTGGAAAAGCTGGAGCACCATTTCATGGAGGATGAAAAGGCCTCCGTGGCATCCGTGTTCACCGTGGCGGGCTTCTCGTTTGCCGGTAACGGCCAGAACGCCGGCCTGGCCTTCGTGCGGCTGAAAGACTGGTCCGAGCGCAAGAGCCCGGACCTGAGCGTGAAAGCTGTGGCTGGCCGTGCCATGGGCGCCTTCTCGCAAATCCGCGAAGCCATGGTGTTTGCCTTTGCTCCGCCAGCCGTAATGGAACTGGGTAATGCCAGCGGCTTCGATTTGCAATTGCAGGACCAAGGGGGCCTTGGACACGAAGCATTGATGGCTGCGCGTAACCAGCTGCTCGGCATGGCCGCCAAGAACCCGCTGCTGATGGCGGTGCGTCCGAACGGCCAGGAAGATACGCCGCAATTCAAGCTCGATATCGACCAGCAGAAAGCTACCGCGCTGGGCCTGACCGTGGCCGACGTGAACAAGGTGCTGAGCGTAGGCTGGGGTTCGTCGTACGTGAACGACTTCGTCGACCGTGGCCGCGTCAAGCGCGTTTACCTGCAAGGTTCGCCGGAATCGCGCATGTCGCCGGAAGACCTGAACAAATGGTTTGTGCGCAACGCGCAAGGCGAGATGGTGCCGTTCTCCGCCTTCGCCACCGGCCGCTGGATTTACGCTTCGCCGCGACTGGAACGTTATAACGGCGTCTCGTCGATGAACGTGCAGGGCATGCCGGCGCCAGGCGTCAGCTCCGGCGTGGCGATGGCTGAAATGGAAAAGCTGGTGGCGCAGCTGCCGGCCGGTATCGGCTTCGAGTGGACCGGCCTGTCGGTCGAAGAACGCGATTCCGGCTCGCAGACCACGGTGCTGTACACCATCTCCGTGCTGATCGTGTTCCTGTGCCTGGCCGCGCTGTATGAAAGCTGGTCGGTGCCGTTCTCGGTGCTGCTGGTGGTGCCGCTGGGCGTGATCGGTACCGTGCTGGCGACCTGGGGCTTCCACCTGTCGAACGACGTGTATTTCCAGGTCGGCTTGCTGACCGTGGTCGGCCTGTCGGCGAAGAACGCGATCCTGATCGTGGAATTTGCCAAGGAACTGCAGGAAAAGGGCATCGAACTGCGTGAAGCCACGCTGCAGGCAGTCAAGCTGCGCCTGCGTCCGATCCTGATGACGTCCATCGCCTTCGGCCTTGGCGTGCTGCCGCTGGCCATTTCGAGCGGCGCGGGCTCCGGCAGCCAGAACGCCATCGGCGTGGGCGTGCTGGGCGGCATGCTGACGGCTACTTTCCTCGGCATCTTCTTCGTGCCGGTGTTCTTCGTGGTGGTGCGCGCATGGGTAAGCCGCAAGGCTTCCGCCGCACCGGCCACCCTCGCTTCGGAGGCGCATTGATTTGACGTCCCCCCCGTCCTAAAGGACGGGGATTCCTGCTTCCAGCGTCGCACGTCCGCGACGGAGAATGCTTAACGCAGCATTACGATCACGATCATGTACCACACCGCATTCGCTGCATTCCCACTCTCTTATTCCAAGGCCTGCGATACCTCTCGGCCTCGAATCGGGCAATGCGCCACAATTCGAGCAGGTCTGGGTGGTAAAGCGTTCGTCCACTTCCACGTACCGCGCGCCATGCCTTATGGCCTTGTACGCCAGCATCTTACGGAAGGACGACCAGCCTGCATCAAGCACGGACTTCGCCAGGCTGGTTTGGGCGAGTCCACTGGCATTGACATTGCCAACAGCAATATGGTCGAAGACGCGGGCAAGCTCCACCGAACTTTTATGCAAGAAGTCCAGCCGTCGCCGCGCCGTGCGCGCCTGGATGGCTTTGATGCGGCGCCGCTTGTGGGCTCGCTGCGCTACCGCCAACGCCGCTTCGGCCTCACGATAAAAGCCCGGCGCCGGAATCTTTTCTCCCTCGGACGGTGTAGCGAGATCCTTCAAGCCAAGATCGATACCGACACCGTGGTCGAGTGGCCGGACCGGCGGCTCGGCAACCTCGATCACAATGTTGAGGAACCAGTTACCACGACTGGCAAAGCTTTTCACGGGGCCCGAATTGCTGCGCAATTCGTCTTGCGCAAAGCAACTGCCGTCCTTGATCTTCCCTTCAGGAAGCGGGCGCGAGTAAAACGCGCGGAACGTATTGCCAGCAAAACGAAAGGCGTTGCCTTCCCGATGCAGGTCGCGTCCTTTGAAAGGAATCCATCCCAAAGACTTCCGACCGCGGTAACGCAGATAAGGACGACGGTGTTGGGCACGCGATTTGGCGAACTGTTCGCATACGGCATTGATCACACCGGAGTGCAGTTCCAATTCCTTGCTGCTGCCGGTAGTCAGCTTGTTCAAGTCAAAGCCGGTCAGCCAAGGGCGCTCAAACCGCAAGGCATCTTTCTGCCGGTCATTGCAGTAGTTCCAGACGAAATTCACCTTACGGGCCTGCAGATCAAGCAGCCCGTTTTTCGATTTCACACGGAAACGGTAGACGAGAATCATACTGTAATTTTATACAGTATTTCACAAATCTCAAGGAGAACGGCCGCGTTGCGGCCGGCTCCTTTCACTCCCCGCCCTGAAGGACGGGGTTTCCCGGAGCAAATCTGATGAACAAGACCATTCTGACCCTTGCAGCGGCAGCCCTGCTGGCCGGCTGCAGCCTGGCGCCGACTTACCAACGCCCGGACTCGCCGGTAGCTGCGGCCTGGCCGCAGGGCGAGGCCTACAAGCCTGCAAAGACAGCGGCCGATGCCAAGCCAGCCAGCGAAATCGCCTGGCAGGACTTCATCGGCGACCAGCAACTGCGCGAAGTCGTTGAGCTGGCGCTGAAGAACAACCGCGACCTGCGCGTGTCGGCGCTGAACATCGAGAAGGCGAGGGCGCAGTACGGCATCGACCGTTCCGCTCAACTGCCCAAGGTGAATGCGCAGGTAGGCCAGAGCGCCTCCCGTGCGCCGGGCGGCGACATCAACCGCCAATACACCGGCGGCCTGGCAATTCCAGCCTACGAGCTGGACCTGTTCGGCAAGCTGCGCAACACGTCGGAAGCTGGCCTGCAGGCCTACCTCGGCACGCAGGAAGCGCAACGCGCCCAGCGTCTTAGCCTGGTGGCCGAAGTGGCCACCACCTGGCTTGGCCTGGCTGCCGACAAGGAGCGCCTGCTGCTGGCGCAGGACACGCTGAAAAGCCAGCAGATCACATATGAGCTGAGCAAGCGCCGCTTCGAATCTGGCGCCACCTCTGGTCTTGACATGTACGAAGCACAAACCAGTGTCGAAGCCGCGCGCAACGACATGGCCCTGTACACCGCCCAGGTAGCGGCCGGCGAGAACGCGCTGGCCCTGCTGGTCGGTACCCAAGTGCCGGCAAGCCTGCTTCCGCAAGCTTTGCCGACGTCGGTGACCACGCTGGCCGAACTACCTGAAGGCGTGCCGTCCTCCGTGCTGCTGCAACGTCCGGACGTGCTGGAAGCGGAAGCCTCGCTGAAGGCAGCCAACGCCAATATCGGCGTGGCGCGTGCAGCCTTCTTCCCGAGCATTACGCTGACCGGGACGGCAGGCAGCGCAAGCAGCAGCCTGGGTAATTTGTTCAAGGCGGGCACCGGAGCCTGGACCTTCCTGCCGCAACTGACGCTGCCACTCTTTGACAGCGGCGCCAACAAGGCAAGGGTGGATATCGCCAAGGCGGACAACGGCATCGCCGTGGCACGCTACGAAAAGGCGATCCAGTCGGCCTTCCGCGAAGTAGCCGACGCGCTGGCTCAGCGCGGCACGCTGGACGAGCGGGTGGAATCGCAGGCAGCGCTGACCGAAGCGGCAAGCCGCAGCTACCGTATCCACGAAGCGCGTTACCAGAAAGGGGCGGAGTCTTACCTGAATGCCCTGGTGTCGCAGCGTGCCTTGTACGCCGCGCAGCAAAGCCTGATCAGCGTGCGTCTGGCCAAGGCGACCAACCAGGTCACTCTGTACAAGGTGCTTGGAGGCTGGGCCTGATCAGCGCCTAGTCGATACCGGCCGGCGGCATCCACTCCATGATGTTGTAGTTGCCGTCCGCCGCCAGTATGTCGAAACCGCAGCGCAGCAGCAGGCGCTGCGCCGGGCTGCCAAGCACCAGGTTGAGCCGCACCGGCAGGCGCAGGCGCTCGCCCTGGGCCTGCAGGCTGCGCAGCAATCCAAGCCCGATGCCGCGGTTGCGGTATTCGGGCAGCAGGCAAATATCGAGGATGCGCAATTCGTCCGGGCCGTAATCGACGTACAGGCGCCCGATCGGGCGTTCGCGATCCATGATCAAGGCCAGGTCGGCATTGGGGTATTGGGTTTCATACCAGGTTTGCTGCGCCTTGAACTGCAAGCCTTGCAGCAGGGTTTCGGTGGCAAGGTCACAGGCCCCCATCCGAACTTCAGCGCTGCGCGTGCTGGAATAAAGCTGCTGCATGAAGGCCAGGTCGCCCGCTTCGGCGGGCCGCATCTCAATCGAGCGAGAGGTACGGGAAGGCATATCACTCTTTCCTTTAAGAATGAAGTAACTGCCTTTCCATCATAGCACGTTGTAATTTGACAAAGTTCATTCCCTTGGCCATTGTTACGCCTTATGACTGAAAAACGCCACATTGACCCAGAGCGCGCCGCCAACCGCCGCCGCCAGGTACTGGACGCCGCCGCCACCTGTTTCCGCCGCAGCGGATTCCACGGCGCGAGCATGTCCGAGATTTCCAAAGCGGCCGGCATGAGCGCCGGCCATATCTATAACTATTTCGCCAGCAAGGACGCCATCATTGCCGCCTTCGTTGAAGAAAACGAAACGCGCGTGATGGGCATCATCAGCGACATCGGCAGCCAGCCCGACCCGCTGCAAGCGATCATCGACGACGTCGACCAGAGCATTCGCGACAACCTCGACCCCGACTACTGGGCGCTGCCGCTGGAAATCGCCGCCGAAAGTGCGCGCAACCCCGCCATCGCCGCGTTGAGCCAGGGGGCGGACCGCCGCATGTGCGAGCGCTTCCTGGCCATGCTCAAAGCCGGCCGCGCAAAGCATGGCCTGGCTGCCGATGACGCCACCGTCGAAGGCCGCATGCAGGCCGTGATCTGCCTGTACCAAGGCTTGCAGCTACGCGTGCTGAATTATCCCGAGTTGCCGGTCCCCGAGCTGGTAGTATCGTTCCGCGTCGCCTTGCGCGCGCTCCTTTTCACCTGAGGATTCAAGCAATGGCCAATTACGTATTCCCGCCGCACCAGGTTGCGGCGCTTCATATCGCCGGTTCCGACGAGCGCTTCCCGGTACGCCGCGTCTACTGCGTGGGCCGCAATTACGCCGGCCACGCGCGCGAAATGGGCTCAGACCCGGACCGCGAACCGCCGTTCTTCTTCTGCAAACCCGGTGATGCTGCGGCCGTGGTGCCTGTGGCGCCGGGCACGGTAGTCGAATTGTCATACCCTCCGCAAACCAGCAATTACCACTACGAGTGCGAACTGGTGGTGGCCATCGGCGCCGGCGGCAGCGATATCTCCGTAGCCGACGCGCCAAAGCACATTTTCGGCTACGCCGTCGGCCTGGACATGACGCGCCGCGACCTGCAAGGAAAAATGAAAGATGCCGGCCGTCCGTGGGAGATAGGCAAAGCCTTCGACTATTCCGCGCCAGTGGGCGAATTGCGCCGCGCAACCGATGTGGCGGGCGTCGAAAGCGCCGCCATCGCGCTGGCGCTTGACGGCACGGTCAAGCAGTCCAGCAGCACCGACCACATGATCTGGTCGGTACCTGAAACCATCGCCAACCTCTCCACGCTATTCCGCCTCGAACCCGGCGACCTGATTTTCACCGGCACCCCGGAAGGCGTCGGCGCCGTCACACGCGGCCAATCGCTGACAGGCAGCATCGAAGGCCTCTCCAGCCTGTCAGTAAAGTTCATCTAAGCCGAGAAACCTGAGCAGTCGGGGTCAGACCCTCGCCGGATGGCCGTCCCGTCTGACCCCGGTTTACCGGTTTTGAATTTCGCGGCCAATCGCCCGCAACCCCTCCAACGCCCCCGCCGCGATCCCCACATCCGCCGCGCCACTCACCGCAAACTCGCGCGGATTGATCCGCACCATCCGCCCGCCACGCTGCACCACGCCATGGCCAAAATGCCGCACCGAAGGGATCGCCGTTCCCGCCCCCAACTCAATGACCAAGGGCCGCCGCACCTTCTCCAACCAAGCCTCCAGCCGCGCCGCCTGCATCCCGCTACGCCGCTCGACCCAGCCCCAATCGCCAAACATCAGGATATTCGGCCGCGCCAACCCGCCGCAATCCGGGCAGCGAGGCGCCTCATTGCGCAGCCGGCAGGCATCGGCATCCACATCCGGCACGAAATCGTCCGCCGGCCAGATCTCGCTGCAGCAAGGCTCCAGGCATTGCAAATGATGGATCGACCCATGGCACTCATAAATGGCGCGCGGATCAAACCCGGCCTTCTGGAACTGGCCATCCACATTGCTGGTGAAGACAAAGCTGCCATGTTCCATCGCCTCACCCCAAGCCTTCAGCAGCGCGAACCCTTCATGCGGCGCCGTCTCACGATAAAGCTTCAGGCGATGGCCGTAAAAGCCCCAGGCCAAGGCCGGGTCGTCACGGAAAGTGCGCGGCGACGCCACGCTGGTAAATTCCATTCGCGCCAGACCCAGGGCAGGGTAGGCCTTCCAGAATCCCTCATTGCCACGAAAATCCGGCAAACCCGAGTCCACGCCAATACCGGCGCCGGCAGCAATGACCAGTCCATCGGCTTGCGCAATGAGTTCGGCCGCTCGCGCAGCCAGCTGTCTTTCGATCGTCATTCGTATAGTTTGAGGTAACTTTGACAAAACCACAAATTGCTCTGATATAATCCGTGGCTCGAGTCGGGGCGTAGCGCAGCCTGGTAGCGTACCTGCATGGGGTGCAGGGGGTCGGAAGTTCGAATCTTCTCGCCCCGACCAACAGAATCAATGACTTAGGCCAACCATCGCGGTTGGCCTTTTTCGTATCCGCGATGTCCTTACGGCCCTTCAACTTTGGCCTCGCCCCCTTTTTGGCATCGTAGCTGACTCTCACGCGCTAGCGGAGCGCGACATCCCGTAACTCTTTTTAGGGATGCGGAAACAGGTTCGTTTTGTGAAAATTGGCCCGTTTGCTCGTGCAAATAACCTCCGGGCATTCGAAACCGAAACGAAACCATGGGAGCATGATGAGTAAAACCCTCAAGAAAACATTCGCCAATCACGGCGTTGCCTGGGAAGGCATCTACGGCTACAGCCAGGCCGTCAAAGTAAAGGACGTGATATATGTGTCCGGCCAACTCGGTCATGACAGCCAGGGCGTTCTGGTTGCACCCGCAACGCTTGATTCCAGCGGAAGGCCGACCGATTTCTCAGGTATGGAGCAACAGATGCGGCAGACCTACTTGAACGCAATCGCCCTGTTGGCTGAATTCGGCGCTACGCTGGACAATGTTGTTGAAGAGACGCTCTATGTTCTGGATGTAGATGCTGCGTTCGCAGTGGCGGGAAAGGTGCGGAAAGAGATGTATGGCATCGATCTTCCGCAATGCGCGAGCAATCTCATTGGCGTCAGCCGCCTTGCGTTTCCACCGCAACTAATTGAGATAACTTTCCGTGCCGTTCTGCCAGATGGCGCCGACGAGTAAGCAACGCAATTCAATCGGTCGCGTCTCTGTTGCCGAAATCCCTGCCTGGCAGCTGCGGCGTGGCCGGACGGTTCGCGTCACGGTCCGTATTTGGCGATGCGTACGCCCATTTCTCGTAGCCGCAGCAAGACCGCTTGCGCCAGCTCCTCGTCATTGATCGGCAAGTCGAACTCGCGGCCTTCTTCGTTCACGTAGCACAGCATCTCGGAATAGGGCGTCACCTCGATGTAGTAGCTATCGAGCGTCTGGCCGCGGCCGAAGAGAAATTCCGTTACGCGCTCTTTCAATTCCATTTCGTTCATCGTTTGTTTCCAACCGTGGGAACCGGGTCTTTATAGAAGCCCGGATAGTACACCGTATTGTCCGCATCGCCAGGCCCCCAGAATATCCTGGTCGGCACGGGGCGGGCATCGGGATTGACCTGGAGCTCTTTAAAATAGCGGCCGTTGATCATGTCCATGTCCGCCGGCGACGGCCACTTTTGCGTGCTGATCTCGTTAGGGTGCACGTGGCCGATCAACCGTCCATTCTTTGGTACCGGGCTGCTCCACGCATCGCCGCTATAAAGCGTTTTCACAAGTTTGCCGTTTATGCGCTCGCTCACCAGCGCAAATTCAACTTTGCGGCCACCCAGCGTGCCAAGTTCGTATACATCGCCGAAACGAATGGTTTTGTCCGTGACGATTACTCCGTGTTCGCCAGGCAGGTGGCCGGTCGCCTTCAATTCTGCCATGGTGGTGTGGGTGCCGAGACCTTCGCTCTTGGGGAACTTGCCGCCGCTGGCCTTGCCGCCCGCCTGGTTAAGAAGTTCGGAACTCGGCGGCGCTTTTGGCGAAGTAAATTTGCCACCAGCCCAGGTAGCGCCTTTGGCACCGAAGATTCCACCCAACACGCTGCCGGCCAGCATCGACCACTTTTGACCGTCCGAGCCTTCGCCGAAGATTTTCCCGCCCAGCCAACCGCCGCCAAAACCGCCGGCAAGTCCGCCAACCAGGCCGCCAGCTGCCAGCAATGGCCCGCCCAATACCACCGCAGCCCCCGCGCCAACGACGAACAGCCCGACGTGCACCCAGGTCGGTACCAGGTCTTCTGCATGCATTTCGTCGGTCTGCACCGTCTCGCCGCCGATATTGACGTTCTTCGAACCCTCGGTGATTTCGGCACTGCAGCTGGTTTTGTCGGACTCCCGCGCGGCGGGCATGCCGTTGATGAAAACCGTTCCGCTGCCGGTGGCAATGACTTCGTTATCGGTGTGTTTTTCGCACTTGGCGTAGTCAAGGTGGGCGCGGGCGGCTGGTCGCCGGTTGGTGAAAACATTGGCGGAGCCTGCGCGCATGATTTTGCCGACCACTTCTTTGGGCGCCCAGCTCATTGTGCTCATCATCTCGCCCACGCCAGCGCCTGCGGCGGCCATTCCGCCCACAACGGCGGCAGCAGCTAAACCGCCGGTGCCGACGATGGCGACTGCTGCCACGGCAATTGCAGCACCTGCCAGCAAGCCTGTCAGCAGCCAGCTCATTGTGGGACTGTGCCCAATGGGATCGTACAAACGAGCGGCTTGTGCCATATCCAACGTAAGCTGTGAAAAGCCGGCAACATTATCAAAAAAATATTGCGAGTGCCGCACAGTTGGGATGAGGCTCAAATATGGTACGGACATCGGTACAACGTATACTTGTTGTACCGATTTAAGTACAATGTTTTCGGGCCGGCAGGTTGCCGGAAATCGAGATTTTTATTTACCAGGAGAGGCTTGACGCTTAAGAGCCGTCGAGCGAGGAGGGTGAAATGGCATGAACATCTTAACTTTTAGCGAAGCGCGAGCCGGGCTGAAAGCTGTGATGGATGATGTATGCAATGACCACAGCCCAACGGTTATCACCCGTCAAAACGGTGAGCCGGTCGTGATGCTGTCTTTGGCGGACTTTAATAGCATCGAGGAGACGCTGTACCTCCTTCGGTCTCAGAAGAACGCCAGCCGGTTATTGGAATCATTCGAACAGTTGAAGTCCGGTAAGGTGCGAAAACGGGAGCTTATCCGGAATGAAGGACAAAAAGGCAAGTAACAAAGATCAAGCCAAGAAATCCGCAGTCGCATTTACCGAACACGCCTGGGATGACTACCTCCACTGGCAACAGGAGAACCCTAAGCTGGCGGTAAAGATCAACACTCTTACTGATGCCTGCATTTCTGACCCATTCGAGGGAATTGGCAAGCCCGAACCGCTGAAGGGGAACCTGACGGGATTATGGTCGCGCCGAATTGACCGTGAACACCGTCTGGTATATGCAGTCGAAGGCACCAGTGTGTACATTGTCGCGTGCCGTTACCATTACTAGGCTTTGCTAAGCTGAGGGAAATGGCATGGGTATCCGAACACGAACTGACGTTTAATTCGCCTGTAGCGGCAACAAGAGGGTGAAGGTCGTGCCCGCGGCTCTCGAGTCCCACACTACGCTGCCATTCAATGCTGCTGCGCGGCGTTGCTGGTTTTGCAGGCCGCGCCCCGAGCCGCTGGCAAGTGCGGCGGCAAGGTCGAAGCCTGCGCCATTGTCGGCAATTGAAATTTGGATGCCTTCCTCATGCGCACTGGTCGCTACGCGGATTTCGGTCGCCCGTGTGTGGCGCAGGATGTTGGCTATGCTTTCCTGCACAATGCGCAGGATGTGCAAGGCGCTGGAAGGCGTCAGCCATTCCAATGTGGGCACTTCCCGTACTTCCCATATCAAGCGCACGCCCGAGCCTTCAAGACGCGGTTCAAGGCGGAAGCGCAGGGTGGCCAGCAACAACAGCAAGTCTGCATCGACCGGTTCCATCGAGTCGATGGTGAGTTTGAGATCGTCCAAGCAATCCTTCAGGATCTGTGCGACGCGGTCGCCGCTAATCTTGCCATGTTCGACGGAACGGATGGCGCCGATCAGCGATGAACCGAGGCCGTCGTGCATGTCCTGCATCAGGCGCTGGCGTTCGTCGCTGATGGTCTGGCGCAGTTCACTTTCGCGCAGCCGGCGATGGCTCGCTTCCAGTTCCGCTTCGCGTGCTTTCAGGCGCTCGGCCAGACGCACGTTTGCTTGTTCCACTTCGGCGATGGCCGATACGTAGCGCCGGTACAGCAGCACGCCGAACGTAGCGAAACAGACCGCCGGCATGTAGGCGCCCATGTAAAAGCCTTCCACGCTGATGAAGTTATTTTGCAGCAGCCAGTCGGTCATCCCCATGCCGATGCACAGCAGCAGGCCAACCACTACCAGCCGGCCTTCGCTGGAGTGCTTCCAGGAGAGGAAGCCGGCGACAAAGCTGGCGATAAGGCACATCAGGGCTGCTACCGGATAGATCATCGGCGTGACGGTCGGCATATTCGGCAGCACTGCCAGCACCGGCGTGGTGAGCACGCCGATCAACGCGGTGATGCCAACCAGGCTGCGGGTCAGCCATTTCAGCGGCCGGTGGTGTAATTGGCGCAGAAAGAAATGCACCGCCAGCACGAGCCAGAACAGGGAATTGACGGTCAGCCAGGCGAACCAGTTGTTGGCGATGGGCAGGGACACATAGAAATGCAGGCCGCGCAGGAAGCAGGTGGCGGAGAGGTTGAAGAACAGCAGGTAGGCGATGTCCTGCGGCCGGCGGAACCAGACGAACAGCGCGAACAGGCCAACCGCCATGAAGGCGGAACTCAATAATGCAGGCAGCTCTTTTTGTACCCATTCGCGAACCAGGAAGGCCGGTCGCAGCACATCTGCTGGCCCGAGCCAGAGCGAAGAGAGGGCAACTTGCGAACGCGGCGTGTGTTCGAGCCGCAGCAGGACTTCCTTTACCGGCGCCTGGCCGGGTTCCAGCGTAATCCAGAGCGGGGTGCGAGTGCTGTTGTACAGCGGACCGTTCTGCTGCGAGCGATGCGCGAGGCGGCCATTGATGTAGACAGCCACCGTGCCGTCGGTCTTGATACGGGCGCCGTAGATAGCGAGGGCCTCCGCTCCTTGCTGCGGCCCTGTCACGTCGACCCTGATCCAACTGACCCTCACATGCTGCGCCTGTTCGTCTGCGCGGCCGGATGCGGCCTGGCGCAGCAGTGCAATGCGGGGGCGGAAAGGCAGTTCTACGCTTTGCCATTCTCCAGCCAGGAATGCGCTCGATACGGACTGCGGTGGAGTGGTGAAGGCTTCTGCCTCTTGCTGCAGCCAGCTGGCGCGGGTGAGGTGGATGCGTGTATCGCCAGCATGGCCGCCGCCCAGGTAGAGCAGGGCGGCAGCAACCAGCACGGCGCAGGACAGGATTGCCAGCAGGCCGCCGGCAAGGCGTGCGGTTTTGGTGTTCATCAGACCAGGCCCTGGTTGCGGGCCTCGTAGATTGCTTCGGCCTTGGAGGTTACCTTGAGTTTGCTGTAGATGCGACGCACGAAGGTGCGCACGGTGAAGTGCGAGAGCTGCATCAGGCCTGCAATCTCCGGTACGGTGAAGCCTTTGGTGATGTAGTCCAGGACCTCCTTTTCGCGCTGCGAGAGCTGCGATGCGCCGTCATCCGCCGTGGCTGCGGTAGCGGGGGCCGGGCTGCGGAAGCGCGCCAGCACCTGGCGGGCGATGATGGGGCTGATTGGGCTGCCGCCACTTGCCAGGCTGCGGATTTCGTCGCCCATGCGCGACGGCGAGCTGTCTTTCAGCAGGTAGCCCGCGGCCCCGGCTTCGATCGAGCGCATGACGTGGGTCTCATCGCCGAAATTGGTACTCACCATGATGTTGCAGCCGGGCCAGCGCTGGGCTGCGGCGCGGATCACGGCAATCCCTGAACCATCCGGCAGGCCAAGGTCGACCAGCAGCACGTCGGCGGCAGGTCCAGCCAGCATGGCCAGGCCGTCTGCGAGGGTGGCGGCATGGCCGGCCAGGCGCATGTCGGGGGCGTCCTGCACCACCTGGCGCAGCGCACTGCTGAAATCAGGGTCGTCTTCGACGATGGCGACGGCGATGGGCGTTTCCATGAGTTCAATCTCGGTCATTCGGGCATTTTACGGCGCTGCGGTGCTACCCAGCGTGTAGTGCATTTGTGCTACAGACTGTTAAAACCATTGCAGGTATTATAATGTCAAATTCCTGCGCGTAACACTTCACATTTTCCCACAATCCATGTCTGTTGAATCATTGCACGCCCGCTTGCTGGGTGCGACCTTGTTTTGCCTGTTGCCGGCCGCCTCGACGCTGGCACAGCAAGCGCCCCAGGTGACCCCGCGCGACTTGCGCCCGGAAGCGCCGCCCAAGCCTGCCGTTGTTTTGCCGCAGCAGCCTTCCCGTTCGGCGCCGCCCCCCAATGCCGATAAGCTGTTCGTCACGCTGGGGAATGCGGTGGTGCAGGGCGGCTTCCCCGAATTTGCCGATGCAACGGAACGCCTGGTTGCGCCGTTGCGCGGCCAGCGCATCGCGGTGGCCGACTTTTACGCCCTGGCCGACGACATCGAGGCCCTGTACCGCGCCGCGGGTTATCCGCTGGTGCGCGTCGTGATTCCTCCGCAGTCGCTGGTGGATGGCGCTGCGCTGCAATTGGTGGTCCTTGACGGCTTCATTGAGCGCCTCAACCTCGACGCCGTGCCGGCCGCAGCGCGCAAGGCGGTGGAACGTATCCTGCAACCGCTGGTTGGCCGGCGCCACCTGAAGGACGAGGCGCTGGAAAGGGCCTTGACGCTGGCGGGGCGGGTACATGGCCTGACCTTGCGCAGTGCGCTGGGCGCGGGCTCTGAGCCCGGCGGCACGGTACTGGTGCTGCAAGGTTTGCTGGATAGCGTGGTGGGCAGCCTGTCGTCCGACAATCGCCAATCCGACAGCATCGGTCCTTGGCAGATGACGGCGCAGTTGCGCACCAACCAGTTGTTGGGAATGGGCGAACAGGCCTACCTGTATGTGTCGGGCGGTTATCCCTTGTGGCATGCGTTCGAAACCGACGCGCGGCGCCGCGTTGCCGGCAGCGGCTTGATCCTGCCGCTGGCTGCCAACGGCTTGAGCCTGAATCCTGAATTCACGGTCTCGGACAGCAAGCCCCGCCCCATCTTCTTTGCGCTGGCGTCGCGTAGCCAGTTGCGGCGCACTTCACTGCGGCTGGTGTATCCGGCCATCGTCAGCCGCCAGCAGGAGCTGACCCTGACCGCTGTGGCGGAGGCCAGCCGCCAGGTTGATACGCTGACCTACTTCAATTTCATCCAGGACCTGGACCGCTTGCGCGTACTGCGCTTCAGCGCCGACTGGAGCGGGAAGATGGGCGAAGGCCAGATGCGGGCCGGCGCGACCCTGTCGCAAGGCACCAGCAAGTTCGGCGGCCGCAGTCGCGCGGAAATCGCGGCCAGCGAGGTGCCGATGTCGCGTGCCGGCGCCGGCCCAAGCTACACCAAGCTGGAGGCCAATGCCAGCTACGACCTTGGCCTGCCCTGGGGCATGCAAAGCCGCAGCGTGCTGCGCGGGCAAGCGCCCTTGCGTGGTGTGTTGCCGAGCGCCGAAACCTTCGGCATGGATGGCGAGGACGGCGTGTCGGCGCTCACTGCCGGCCAGCTCTCCGACGACGGCGGCTGGGTCGTGCGGCAGGAAGTGTCGCGGCCGGTGCAGTTGCCGGGCGCTGTGTCGCTGGCGCCGTATGCCTATGGCGCGTATGCCCATCCTCACACACGCCTGGCGCAAGCGCGGGCGGACCATGCGGAGGCTTACGGCATTGGCCTGCGGGCCGGCTGGCGCAACGCCAGCCTGTCGGGGGAATTTGGACGCGGGCGCGTGAGCCCTAATGGCCGGTACGAGACCCAGGCCTTCTTCAAAGCACAGGTGCAATTTTGAGAAATAAGACGATCCTGCGTAGTTCGCGCATGCGGCGCGACATGGCCTGGCCGATGCTGGTGGCCGCAACCTTGCCTGTCGTGGCGCCAATGCCGGCCTATGGCCAGGCCATGCCATCGGGCGGCGTCGTGGGCGCCGGCAAAATCAGCATCTCCACGCCAAACGCCAACAGCATGGTGCTGCGGCAGGATAGCCAGCGCGCCGTGGTGAACTGGAATTCCTTCAGCATCGGCAAGGGCAATACGGTGACGTTCGCACAGCCGGGCGCCGGCGCGGCGACGCTGAATGTGGTCAAGGGCAGCCAGTCCTCCGAAATCGCGGGCAGCCTGAAGGCGAATGGCTCGGTGTTCCTGGTCAACCAGAATGGCATCGCGATTACGCCGACCGGCATGGTCGATACGCGCGCCGGCTTTGTGGCTTCCACGCTGGGCATGTCGGAAGACGATTTCATGGCCGGGCGCAATGTCTTCAAGGGCAAGGGCGGAGCGGTCGTCAACCAGGGACAGATCATTACCGGGCCGGGCGGCAACGTGGCCTTGCTGGGATCGAGCGTCAGCAACGAGGGTGTGATCAGCGCGCCGCTGGGCAAAGTCGCGCTGGGCGCTGGCGAGGCGGCCACGCTGGACCTGTCCGGCGATGGCTACCTGCAGGTGATGCTGCCATCCGATGCGGTGACGGCCGATGGGCAGGCGCTGGTCACCAATAGCGGCGTGATCGACGCTGCTGGCGGCACCGTCATGCTGAAGGCTGAAACGGTCCGCGCAGCCTTGCGCGAGGCGGTGAACATGCCGGGCACCATCCGCGCGCAAAGCGTGTCGGGCCATGATGGTGCGATCGTGCTGGAAGGTGGTGCGGCCGGTGCGGTCAAGGTGTCGGGCACGCTGGACGCGTCGGCAGCGCCTGGCGCGGCCAATGGCGGTCGGATCGACGTCGGGGGGCAGGAGGTTTCGCTGTCCGGCGCCAGGCTGGATGCAAGCGGTAATGCGCGCGGCGGCTTGGTACGCATCGGCGGCGCCTTCCAGGGCGGCAGGGAGCAGGAGGCGGGCTCGGACGATGCGCGGCGCTACACGGAGCGCTTTGGCGCGGCTGCCGCCGGCTCGGCGCCGGCCAATGCTGCTCGCACCAGCATCGATGCGGCGAGCAGCATCGACGTGTCGGCTCGCGGCGCGGCAGGCGAGGGCGGCACCGCAGTCGTGTGGAGCGACAAGGCGACCGTCATGCGCGGCGGTATCGATGCGAGGGGCGCCGCAGCGGCCGGCGCGGTGGAAGTGTCGTCCGCGTCCACGGTGCAATCCGTGGCGCTCGGCCGCATTGCGCTGGGCAAGGGCGGCAAGCTGCTGCTCGATCCGCAGAACATCCAGGTCGACGACAATGCCGGGGGCGACCCGGCCGGCAGCGTCGGCTATGGCGACAACCCCGGTGGCGTCACCCACCTGTATTCGGGCGACCTTACTGCGCTGCTCGGCGGCGGCACCAGCATCAGCCTGAAGGCCAGCCAGGACATCACCTGGAATACCTTTACCAGCATCGTCGCCCGCGCAGGCGCGGCGCCGGCCGGTTCGCTGGCGCTGGCGGCGGGGCGCTCGGTTTCGCTGAACGGCATTTTCGGTACCGCCGATGCCGACTGGAGCATCACCGCCAATGACCGCGCAGCGAATGGCGTGGTCGACAGCGAGCGTGGCGCCGGTGCGGCGTCGATCGAACTGGGCGGAGCCAACTTCATCAACAGCAACGGCAAGCTGACCCTGCACCTGTCCGACGGCGCCGGCAACACCAACAGCGAAGCCAGCGGCATCACGCTGGGCGGGTACTCCGGCAATGGCTTGTCGGCCACGATTGCCCCTGGCGCGAGCTGGGGCGGCGGCATCGCGCCGTACATCACGCTGACGAACAACGTCAACGTGGCCGAGGACATCAGCCTGACCGGCAACCTGAGCGTCTCCGCATCCAGCGTGACCCTGAGCGGGCGCCATGTGGACTGGACCAACGAAACCACGGCTGCCCTGCGCGGTGAAGGCAAGTTCAAGTTCGTCGCCGACGGCATCACCTCGCGTATCGGTTCGCTGAATGGCGGGTCTGCCACGCGGCTGGCGCTGGGCGACGGCATCAATGCAGCTGTCAGCAAAGTGTATGGCGACGCCGATCCGGGCGCCGATGGCCTGGGCATCCAGCTCCTGCACGTCACTTCCGGCACTGCAAGCGATGCGCTGGGCGACATTCTTGCGAGCGGCTCGCTGGCGACCAGCGGTCCCGGCGTGACAGCCAACGCCGGTACTCGCACCATCAGCCTTTCCGGCGGCGCGGGCCTGGCATTCAACAACGGCCTGGCTGGCAGCTATTTCATCGACATGAGCCCAGTCAGCATGCCGTTGACGATCACGCGCCGGTCCGTCACGCCGGTGGTGGGCAACCACCAGGGCACGTACGGCACGGCGGCCCCGGTGGTTACGCTGGACAACGTCGTCAACAACGACGTGCTGGCGCCGCTCGCTACCATCGACGGCGGCGGGCAGCAGGCACTGTCCGCCGTGGGCAACGGCTACGCCTTCAGTGCGACCACGCGGGCAGGGGCGCATGCCTACCAGGTGATCGGGCTGACCGGCGCGGCGGCGAGCAATTACGAGCTGGCGCCGGGTAGCTGGGCCGGTTCCCTGGCCGTGGCGCCCAAAGCGCTGACCTTCGTCGCCTTCTATCCGAACCAGGTGTACGGCGATGCGGACAGCGCCAGTTCGTACGTGGTGCTGGGCGGTATTGTCGGCAACGATAGTGTGAGCCCGGTGGCGGGTTCGATCCTGCAGGGCGGGGGCGTCGCTCCAGCCGGGCGGCTCAAGGCCGGCTCGTACTCTTACGCCGCAGTTGGCCTGGCCGGCAGCGACGCAGGCAACTACATCATCGCCGCGGAAGGCAACGACCCCGGGGCATTCACGATCTCGCCCCGTGTGCTGAACTACTCGGTCGGCAATGTCCAGACGGTGTACGGCACGCCGGCGTCCGCAGGCGCCCTGAGCTTCAATAACGTGCTGGCAGGCGACGATCTCACGGCGGGTCCGGTTGGCTTCGATGTCGGCGGCGCGCGCCTGTCGAACTCCAGCGCGACCACGAATGCGGGCGCGTACGCGCAGACCATCACCAGCCTGGGTGGCGCCGATGCCGGCAGCTACACGCTGGCCGGTTCACAGGTCGGCGGCGTGTTCAGCATCGCGCGCAAGCAATTGACTTGGAGCGGCAACGCCAGCACCCAGCAATACGGCAGCGACCTGCCGACGCCGTCGCTGGTGGGCGTGATCAATGGCGACCAGGTAAGCCCCGTTCAATCGATCGCATCCAGCACCGTCACTGGCAGTGCCAGCCCGACCGGCAAGCCGTCCGTTGGCTTCTACTCGGTGCGCGTGGGCGGCCTGAGTGGCGGCGGCGCGGCGAACTACGAACTGGACCCGAACGGCGGCCAGAACAATCTCGTTACCGTCGTGCCGCGCGAGCTGACCTATACCGGCGGCACGCTGAACCTGACCTATGGCGATGGCGGCACCTTGCCGGCATTTACCTTCAACGGCCTGCTGGCGGGCGACTCCATCAACACGGTGCCGATGATTGCGGGCCTGGGCGCTTCGCAAACGATCGATGCCCACGCCCCGGCCGGCAGCTACGCAGTCAACGTGCTGTTCCGAACCTCTCCGCAGGACAATTACAAGCTAGCGGATAGCGGCCACACGCCGGGCGTGCTGAACATCGCGAAGCGCTCGCTGACCTGGAACGTCGGCAACGGCAGCTCGGTGTATGGTGCCGCGCCTGCGAACCAGGTCACGCTGAACAACGTGGCGGCGGGCGATTCGCTCACGCCGTTGCTGCAGGCGCTGGACGGCAACGGCGCGCCCATTGCCTTGCCCGGCGTCGGCAGCTACGTGGCAGCGGTCACTGGCCTGGGCGGTTCGGCAGCAAGCAACTATGTGTTTGCGGCCACCGGCAACGCGACCGGCCAGATGGTCATCACGCCCAAGCAACTGAACGTCATCATCAACAATGCCTTGTCGGTGTACGGCACGCTGGCCGTGCCGTCGGTGACGGTGGAAGGCCTGGTGGGCAGCGATTCCTTCGCAGTGCAAACCCAAGTGGCCATCTCGCAGAACGGCAGCCCGGTGGTGCTGGGAGCACGCACTCCGGCAGGCAGCTACGCCATGCAGGTGAGCGCACAGGTAGCGGCGAATGCCAACTACACGGTGGGCGCCACCAATGGCAGCGCTACGCTGACCGTGCAGCCCAAGACACTGACCTATAGCGGCCCGGTCGCAAGTTACGAATATGGCGCGCGCCTGTTTACCGGCGCCGATTTCAAGAACACCCTGTACGGTGTGCTGGATGGCGACGACGTGTCGCTTCCGGTGCTGCTCTCTGGCAGCTGGACCAACCCCAATGCCAGGCTGCCGGTGGGTGATTATGTGTTGCCCATCCTCTCGTACATCGGCTTGAATGGCCGTGACAAGGCAAATTACGCGGTGACCGATACCGGCTCGCGGAATGGCCTGATCACGATTACGCCCAAGGCGCTGCATTACCGCACCTATTTCTCGGACGACCGGACCACCCGTACCTACGGTGATACTAGCCCGGTGTGGGTGTTCGTCGACTTCACCCCGGCCTTCCCGGAAGACAATGTGGCCATCAACGTCGGTTCGCTGGTCGGCGAAAGCCGTTCATCCGGCGGCTACCTGAACGTGGGCACCTACGCCACCAAACCCGGCGGCTTGCGCGGCCTGGATTCCGGCAACTACGTCCTCGCCACCAGCGGCAACACTATCGCCGAATTGACCGTCATTCCACGCAAAGTGGATGCCAGCTTTACCGTGCGCACCCAGTGGGGCGGGCTGGACATGGGCAAGAGCCTGGTCTATGGCAGCACCGGCGGCGCCTACCTGTCCTTCCTGAGGGACCAGGCCTTGGCGGGCGATAAAATGAACCTGGACGCCAACTTCCAATTGCCGGGCGGCGCGGCGAAATCGCTGCCGGCGGATGCAATCCCGGGCACTTACTATGTCGGCGGCGCCCTGGGCGGCGTGGATGCCCGTAACTACTACATTCCGGACGCAAGTCCGACCGGGCTGTTTGGCATGATCGACGTCGTACCGCGACCGGTCAGCGTCGTCTACCCATCATTGAGCAAGTCGACCTACGGCATTGCGCCGGATACCAAGGCAACACTGAACGGCTTCCATGGCGATCCAAGGAATGTGCAGGTAACCGGCGACCTGCTCGACGACAAAGGCATTCCACAAGTGGTGGCCAGCCGCACTCCTGCCGGTACCTATACGTTCCGGCCGAGCGGGCTGTCCGGCACCGGAACGCAGCACCAGTACATTACCCAGTCCGGCGCCAGTTGGCTCGATTCGCAGACCGGCAAGGTGATCTCGGTTGGCCCGAGCAGCAGCGAGGCCCGGTTCCAGGTTGACAAGCGCAGCCTGGACGTGAGTTTTGGCGGACCATACGACATGGTCTACGGCAGCAATCCGGGGCGCGCCACCGTCACCGGCTGGATTGCCGGCGACGTGCCGAACTGGTGGAACATGTTCACCACGCTGGCATCGCCGACGCCTGGCGCAGTCGGCCGGACCTTTGACGTGTGGAACAGCGGCGGCACAGCCGGCCCTGGCGACCGTATTGACGCGGGCACTTACCGTTCCACCGTGGGACTGCCGGCAGACCTGGCACGCAACTACACGCTGTCGAAAACGGATATCGGCACCATCCGTATCGCGCAAAGGCAGGTGTCGGCCATTGGCGCCGGCACCAGCGTAGAGTACGGCGATATCAACGGCACCTTCTGGCTGGACCGTCTGGCCCCAACCTTCAGCGGCGTCTTGTCCGGCGAAGCGCTGGCTGGCAAGCAGTCCTACTACGATGCCAGCGGCAAGGAAGTCGCCTATGGCCGACAGACCGATGCCGGCACCTACCAGGCGCGCGTCACTTCGCTGCAAGGCTTGGGCCGCACCAATGCCAATAATTACGTGATCGACAACGTCAGTTCCGTGGCGGGCAAGCTGGTGATTACGCCGCACGCCATCGCACTGAATGCGCCGGAGCAGGCGAACACTGTGTATGGCACTTCGGCCCTATTTGGCAACGCGAACGACGTGCTGTTCAGAAGCGACGACGTGTCCTTCATGCTGTCCGGGGCCGGGCTCACGACCCAGGCACTGACGCCGGGCAGCGCGTCCGACCGTAACCTGTACCTGGACCAGCGCGTCAATGTCGGCGACTACAACTACCAGATCCAATTGACTGGCGCCAAAGCCGGCAACTATGTGCTCACGGGCCGCAGCAGCGGCAAGCTCAGTGTGGCGCCGAAGGCGCTGAACTGGACGGTGTCTGCCGGCACCGGCCAGTACGGCTTCTACAAGGATTGCGATGGCATGAGCTGCTCGCAGCTGGTGCAAGGCGTTGACCTTGGCAAGCCAGTCTATCCGGGCGCACTGGCAGGCGACCAGCTCGATGGCAAGGTCATCGTGCTGGACTTGCAGGGCAAGCCGATGACGGTGGATGCCAGGACCCCGGTCGGCACCTACTTCCAGGTGGTCACCGAACTGACTGGCGCCAGCGCGAAAAACTATACGCTGGCCACCAGCGGCAACCTGCCCGGTACCCTGACCATCAAGCCCCTGTGGCTGCGTTACTCGACCGGCAGCAGCGTCAACGTGCTGGATAGCTACGGCGAAATCGGCGAGCATGGCACGATCAAGCTGGAAACCATCGGCGGCGTGCCGATGCCCAATGGCGAGTCCGTGGACGCCATTACCGCGATCTATGTGCCGCAATTGAACGGTATGGTGCCGCTGGACACCGTGCTGCCGCAAGGCCGCTATTACTACGAAGCAGCAGGGCTGGTCGGCGCGAATGCGGGCAATTACCGCCTGATGCCAGTCGCCCATGGCAGGTTCGGCGTTCCAAGCGGCGTGAACACGATCGGCACCTACGACGTCTATTCCAATGCCAGCTTCGGCTTGAACCTGGTCGAGTCCAGGAACCTGCCGGTGCGGCCGCCATCGGCCACCATCATCGATCGCGACCAGACCGACCTGGAAAAGACCTGGGGAGAGCAGAACGCACCGGCTCCAAATCCTGGCCGCCTGGTGGACGGCGACGGCACCGTCACCGATACGGAACTCGGTCCGAATCGCGCCGGCGCCACGGTTGGCGCAGGGACCAGCGCCGACCTTGGCACATCCAACGGCGTGTCGGCCGATGCCGAGGCAAGTGGCGTCGTCACAGCGCTCGCTTCATTCGGCGTCACTGGCGTCAAGCTCTCGACGTCTGCCGAAGGCCACGTCGATATCACCATCAGCAGCGGCCCAATGGACCTGACCGCCGGCGCGCAGGGAGCTGCGGAAGCGAACCTGCGGCTGGGACGCACCGGCGTCACCATTGGGGCGGATGCCACGGTGGGCGTGTACGCCAATGCCGGCGTCAGCGGCAACCTGGGCGGCGGCGTATCGGGCAACGTGGACGTCACCACTGGAACCTTCGCCTATGCCCAGACCAATTACCGCTACGGCTTGGTCGGCGGCGTGCTGACCATGACGCAGGGCGGCATGGCGGGCGTGGGTTCCTCCCTCGGCGCCAACGGCGGCTTGCAATACGGCCTTGGCAGCGTGGGCGGCGGCGCAACGCTCTATACGCCTGGCATTGTGGGCGGCAATATCTCCATCGGCGCCGGCTATTCGGACGGCGTGATCAACCTGAGCATGGACATTGGCGCCGCGATCGGCATCGGCGGTATCGAATTCAAGTTCAACCTGGGGATCGACGTTGGCGCTGTCGCCAGCGGCTTCGCGCCGACGGTGAGCAATACTGAGCGGCAGCCAGGCCTCGACCAGCATGGCCTGTCGCTGAAGGATGATCCCGCAGCGCGCTACGCTTACCTGTCGCAAAACCCTGAGTGGAACTACGGCAATCGTGGCAGCAGCGACAACAATATGTTCATGTATCGCTATGGAGAACTGCTGAAATCAACCGGGCAAATGGTCAAGAACCAGCAGGAATGGCAAAGCAAGATGGTCGACCTGCTGAAGACCGATCCCGCGAAGGCTGTGGAATTCTCGCGCAACAAGCCCGATTTCTGGCAGCAGCAATTCGATGTGAAATACGAAGCCGCGAAAATGGGCGTGACGCTCAAGGTGGTGGACGGCGAATTGAAGTACGCAACCTGGAACAAATGACTATGAAGAAGACATTGTGTGCCGCGCTGGTCGCGGCGGGCCTCGCCGCCGGAACGGCCGTGCAGGCGCAGCAGCCGCGCGAAGAAGTTTCCCTGAGCGGCCAGCCGCATTCCTGGACGGTGCGCGGCGAGCCGGCGAAGATTTCCGGCGCCTATGGCGCGCGCTGGGGCATGGATATCGCGCAGGTCAAGGCGGCAATTGCTGCTGCCTGGCCGAGTGCCCTGGCGACGGCTCAGATGGGCGCGGACGATGCCGCCGGCACGCTGGCGCTGGAGGTGACGCTGCCAACGCTGGCGCCCGGGCCGGGGCCGGCGCGCATCAGCTATGTTTTCAGCGCCGATGAGCGGCGGCTGGTCGGCGTGCACAGTACCTGGGCTATCGCCGGCAATCCTGCTGAAGCGGAGCGTGCGCCGCTGCTGTCGGCCGCGGCGGCGCTGGCGAGCGAGCAGGTTGGCTACCAGTGGCCGGTGTTCGCGACCGCACGCGGCCGGGTGGTTGCGCCGGGCGAGTTGGTGGTCTTTGCCGGGCGCGATGAGGCCGGTGCCGGCGTCGAGATCCGCCTCGGGGGCGCCGCGTTCGATGTCGAGCTACCTGGCGCTCAGCGACGCCAGGAGCATCGTGCCGCGCCTGCCGGCCCGGCGGTGCTGCGCCAGACTTTCGTCGTCAACGCGGCGCAAGATGCGCTGCATGAAATCAAAGGCTTTCGCAGCGCGCGGTTTGGCATGGATGAACAGCAGGTGAGGGCGGCGGTAGCCGCCGACTTCAAGGAGCAAGCCAAGCTGCTGCAGCAAGCGAAGTTGCCGGGCGGTGCGCGGGTTCTGGTGCTGCCGCTGGCGCAATTGTCGCCTGGCCCGGGACCGGCGGGCGTGACTTATATCTTTGATGGCCCCGGCGGCAAGCTGGTCCAGGTCAACTTGTTGTGGAGCACGAGCCAGTCGCCGGATGCGGCGGAACGCAACCGGTTGGCTGCGGCCGGCGTAAAGTTGGCCGATTCCTTCCGCGCGTTGAAGTGGCGACCGAAAGCGGCGACCATGGGGGTGCCGATCGGCCAGCAAGGCGTGGCGCTTTTCAGCGGAATCGACGTGCACAAGGCGATGGTGGAAGTGAGCTTGCTGGGCGTTCCGGTGCGTGGACCGGTGGGGGAAACGGCTGGTGGCAGCGGGCCGGCCAAATTGCGGGTTGCCTACGTGGCGGTGAAGAACTAACGTTCCGACAAACAAGCCCGCAAGCCTGGTCCCAGGTTCGCGGGCTTGTTTGCGATGATTAGCGGCCCATGGTGTTGGTGCTTCCCTGGCTCTGCACCTGGCGCTCCACTTCGTCCTTATCCAGGATGGCTGCATCGGCGCGTGCGGTGCTGCTCACCTTGCGCGGGATGCGGGAACCCGTCGTGGTATATGTCTCTTCCTTGGCAGCTGTCCCAGCGGTTTCCTTCGAGGGCATGTCAGCGCAACCGGACATGAGAATCGCGCACACCGCAGCAAAGATTACTTTATTCATGCTTATTCCTGACTTTGAGGGATTTTGAAAACCCGGAGCGCTCGTGCTCCAGGTGAGACCATGAATCTAGCACGCGATTTGTCACATATTTGTATTATTTGATAATATTTGTGTTTGTGACAATTTGCGAAATTCTCGGCGGGACCTGGGTGCTATATTCGCGAGGAGCATACTTCGTTGGGATGCGTTAAATTTTTTTTTCCTCGGATGTCGATTTCCGGAGCGCTGCCTCGTCGTAGGTTTACAAACCACCCTGTAAATCCCTTTTTCGAGAGGCCCAAATGAACAAGCAAATCTTCGTTAACCTGCCCGTCAAGAACCTGGAAAAGTCGAAGGCCTTCTTCGCTGCGCTGGGTTACACCTTCAACCCGCAGTTCACCGACGAAAACGCCGCCAGCATGGTGATCCACGACGGCAGCATCTACGCGATGCTCTTGGTCGAGGACTTTTTCCGTACCTTCACGTCGAAGCCGATCGCCAATGCGAAAGAGGCCACCGAGGTGCTGGTCTGCCTGTCCTGCGAGAGCCGTGAAGAGGTCGACGACCTGGTGCGCAAGGCCGTTGCGGCGGGCGGCAAGACGCCGCGTGAACCGAAAGACTATGGCTTCATGTACGCCCATGGCTTTGAAGACCTGGACGGCCATATCTGGGAGCTGGTCTACATGGCCCAGCAACCTCAGCAGTAAAATCTTCAGCCCTTGTGACAATAGAATAGAATCCCGGCAAATTTCGACACTAAACTCATTAGTAGAAAAATTTGCCGGAGGCTATCGTGTTGTCCTCATGGGTACGCTGGTTATTGATCGGAACGGTGGGGCTTGGGATATCAATGTATGCCATGGATACGGTGCGCGTGGCCTCCACGTTGCCGGTGCCGCCCCCGGCCCAGGCCAAGGAATCTCAAAAAGATGAGAAGAAGCCGGCCAACGCCATTGCCAAGGCCTCCCAGATGGACAAGGTAGCAGACGCCCTGGCCGGCAACTGATTCCAAAAATATCAAACTTTCAGTGTCGGCATAAGCAAAATTCATCAAGTGCTAACAAAAATGTTGCCTTACGGTAAGTTATCATACGACCGCTCGCGGCATCCTGCCCGCAAACGTTCGAAAGTAACTATGACCAGGCAAACCAAAGGTATTTCCCTTCCTCGCAGGACTTTTTGCACCGGTTCGCTTAGCCTGGCGGCGCTCGGTCCACTCGCGCTCAGCGCTTGCAACGCCGGCGGGTCTTCGCCGCACAATTCGCAAGGCGCGGAAGGCGCGCTGCCTGCGCAGTCGTCACCGGCTGTCCAGCCCGCTCCGCCAGCGCAATCGACCCAGCCAACGCAACCGGCCGACACGGCCCCACCGGCGCAGCCTGCGCCAGGCCGGGCTTTCGTTCACCCCGGCTTGCTGCATACTGAGGAGGACTTTGCCCGCATGCGCGCCAAAGTGGCGGCGGGAGCCCAACCCTGGCTGGATGGCTGGAATGCGTTGTTGAATACCGGTCGCTCCCACTTGAACAACAGTCCGCGTCCGCTGCAAACCGTCATCCGCGGCGGCACCGACAGCAATTTCTCCCAAATGTATATCGACATCGCCCGCACCTACCAGCTGGCGGTGCGCTGGAAAGTGTCGGGCGACGTTGCATACGCCAACAAGGCTGTCGAATTTCTGAACGCCTGGTCGTCCACGCTGACCACCATTACCGGCAATGCCGACCGCTTCCTGGCTGCCGGCATTTACGGCTTCCAGTTCGCCAATGCCGCTGAAATCATGCGGACTTACCCTGGCTGGGCTGCGGCCGACCTGAAGCGCTTCCAGGACATGATGCTGAACGTGTTCTATCCGCTCAGCCACCAGTTCCTGACGGGGCACAATGGCTCGGAAATCACCAACTACTGGGCCAACTGGGACCAGTGCAACCTGGCGGCCATCCTGGCCATCGGCGTAATGTGCGACCGCGAAGACCTGTACAACGAAGCGGTTACGTATTACCGGACTGGCCGCGGCAATGGCGCATCGAGCCAGGCCGTACCCTTTATCCACCCGGGCTACCTTGGCCAATGGCAGGAAAGCTCGCGCGACCAGGGCCACTGCACGCTGGGCATCGGGCTGGCCGGGGTCTTCTGCGAAATGGCGTGGAACCAGGGCGACGATTTCTACGGCTACGACAACAACCGCTTCCTGGCGGGGGCTGAATACGTGGCCAAGACCAACCTGTCCGATGCGAGCGGCACTCCCTATTACACCTCGATGCCGTTCGATACCTACATCAACCGGCAGGGCACCGGCACGGGCATTTCGCCGGCCGGGCTGCCAAGCATCCGTCCGGTCTGGGAAATGATCTACAACCACTACGTGAACCGCCGCGGCTTGGCAGCGCCGTTCACCGCGCAGATGGCGGCCAGGGTGCGCGCCGAGGGCGATGGCAACAACGGCGACCAGCTTGGCGTCGGCACCCTTACGTTCAGCCGCGATGCCAAGGCAGCGGGCGGAGCGCCAAGCGGCCTGACGGCGCGCCTGGTCGGCGGCAAGGTCGAGCTGTCCTGGTGGGGCGCAGCTGGCGCCACCAGTTATACCGTGTTGCGCGCGACCGCTCCGGGCGGGCCGTATGCCACTGTCGCCAGCGGCATTACCGGCCTGCTTACCTATACCGACAGCGGGATGGCGCCAAACAGCTACTACTACGTAATCACTGCGCAGTCGCCGGCGGGCGCCAGCGCGGTATCGAACGAAGCGAAAGTGATCACCGCCGTGGTGCCGCATGTCCTGTTGGCCTTCAACGAGGCGCAAGGCACGACCGCGCAGGACACCAGCGGCAATGGCCGCCATGCCACCTTGCTGAACGGTGCGCAGTGGGCGGCAGGGAAGAAGGCCAACTCCGTGGCACTCGATGGCGTCGATGACTACGTCAGCCTGCCGGCTGGACTCATGGATGGCCTGGCCGACTTCTCCATCGCAGCCTGGGTCTACTGGGATGGCGGGCGTAACTGGACGCGCATTTTCGATTTCGGCTCCGGCACGACGCAATGCATGTTCCTGACGCCACAGGCTGGCGGCGGCGGCCTGCGATTCACCATCAACCTGACCAACGGATGGGGCGACCAGTCGCTGTCGGCCGCAACGCTGCCGGCCGGGCAATGGGTGCACGTTGCGGTGACTTTATCGGGTACTACCGGCACCTTGTACGTGAATGGCAGCGCGGTCGCGACGAATAACCAGATGACCCATGCGCCATTCCGGATGCGGTCGGGAACGCAGAACTGGCTGGGCCGCTCGCAGTATTCCGCTGATCCTTATTTCAACGGCAAGATTGACGATTTCCGGATCTATAATGGCGCTCTCAGCGCAGCGGAGGTCGCGGCGCTTGCCAGTTAGGAGCATATGCAATGCGAGTCGCAGTGATGTCGGACATCCATGGGAACTTGTGGGCTCTCGATGCCGTATTGGCCGACATCGCACGGCGCAATGTCGAGCTGACGGTCAACCTGGGCGATATCCTGTCCGGCCCCTTGCTGCCGGCTGAAACTGCAGAGCGCCTGATGGCGCTGGGCTTGCCCACCATTCGCGGCAACCACGAACGCCAGGTGCTGGAGCGCGACCCGGCACGCATGGGTGCATCCGACCGCTGGGCCCACGATCACATCGGGCCCTCGCATCGTGCGTGGATCGCATCGCTGCCGGCCTCCATGCGCTTGCAGGACGATGTCCTGATGGTGCATGGCACGCCCGCTTCGGACCTGGTGTACTGGATGGAAACCGTCGATCCTGCCGGGCAGCGCGCGGCAAGCTATGGCGAGGTCCTGGACCGGGCAGGGGATGCGCAAGCTTCCCTGATCCTGTGCGGCCACACCCACGTGCCGCGCTCGATGCTGCTCGAAGACGGGCGCCTGGTGCTCAATCCGGGCAGCGTCGGCTTGCAGGCTTACGACGATGACCTGCCTTATCCGCACAAGGCCGAAAACGGCACGCCGCATGCGCGTTATGCCATTGTCGAACGTACTGGCGGCGCATGGTCGGTCGAACAGTACGCCGTTGCTTACGACTGGCATGCCGCGGCGGACGTTGCCGCGCGCCACGGGCGGCCCGATTGGGCGTTTGCCCTGCGCACGGGGCGCATGCCTGCTTAGCCTGGGCGGTGGCTGACTTCAACCAGGATGCCGCCGGGAGCCTGGCACCAGAAAGAGAGGCAGCCGTAACTCTCCGCCGGGGCAGGTGGCAAGGGCAGTCCAGCGTCGGCCAGTCGCCGGTAGGCGGCGTGCACTGCCTCGTCGGATGACTGCAGGAAGCCGATATGAAACCCGGCCGGATAGACGGCACTCCCGGCCTGTTGCAGGATGAGGGCGAAGCCGCCTTCGCCGCGCAGGATCGCCATGCCTTCGGCCGGCGCTGGCAAACGTTCAAAGCCAAAACCGCGCTGGAAGTAGCCGGCTGCTGCTTCCAGGTCCGTTACGGGCAAATCAATATGGTTAAGCTTCATTGTTGATCTCCGGTATTAGTGGCATATTTCTATCCTAAGCCGTAAATGCCCTGGAGAGCAAAATGCCGAAACGCGTCCTGTGCGCTGCCCTTGCGTTGCCTTTGTGCTGCGCGGCGGCGGAATCCGATAGCTGGATAACCACCGACCGTCCCGATTTCGTGGATGCGCCGGAGGTGGTCGGCAAGGGACGCATACAGCTTGAGACCGGCCTGCTGCAGTCGAAGGAGGCGCGCAGCACCCCGTTGCTGCTGCGCGTGGGCGTGACGGACGACCTGGAGCTGCGCCTGGAGTCGGACGGACGTCTGACCGACCGCAGCGATCCGGCCCGCACGCGCGGCTGGGGCGACGCAGCCGCAAGCTTCAAGTGGCAGGTACGCGAGGGGAAGGGCGGCGCGCCGTCGGTTGGCCTGATCATGCAAGCGGACTTCGCGACCGGGTCGCGCGAATTCAAAGGCAATGGCACGAGGCCGTCCTTCCGCGTGCCAATCGAATGGGAGCTGCCGCACGACCTGGAGCTGGGCGTCATGCCCGGCTACTACCTCGATCGCGATGAATCCGGACGCCATGTCTCCACCGGACAATTCGGCATCACGCTGGCAAAAAACCTGGGCGAACGCGCCTACACTTTCGTTGAAGTGGCCACGCCGCGCATTGCCCGCGCGCGCGACGGCGGGACCACCGCCAGCTTCGACTTCGGCGGCGGCTATTCGTTCACGCGCGACCTGCACGTCGATGCCGGCGTCATGCTTGGCCTGAACCGGCGTACGCCGGACCTGGCATTCACCGTCGGCCTGTCGGTGCGCTTGTGAAGAAGGGCATGCCGGGGCAGGTGGTGCTGGTGCTGCAGGGCGGAGGGGCGCTGGGCGCATACCAGCTTGGCGTCTACCAGGCCATGCACGAAGCGGGCGTGGAGCCGGACTGGGTGATCGGCACTTCGATCGGAGCCCTGAACGGCGCCATCATCGCGGGAAATCCACCCGAACAGCGCGTGCCGCGCCTGCGCGCATTCTGGGAGGCGATGGAGCGCCACGACCCATTCGGCAGCCTGCCGCCCGCGTTCGCCAACGCGCTCACGCTGGCGCAAGGCATTCCCGCCTTCTTTGATCCCAATCCGCTCGCGTGGTGGAATCCGGCCGCGCCGCTAGGCGTGGAGAATGCATCGTTTTACCGCACCAATGCGCTGCGCAATACACTGGCAGGCCTGGTCGACATGGCCTACCTGAACGAGCGCCATACGCGGCTGACCGTGGGAGCTGTGAACGCCCGCAATGGCGTCATGCGCTACTTCGATTCGCGCAAGGAGGCGCTCGAGTTGTCGCACGTGATTGCATCCGGCGCCATTCCGCCAGCCTTTCCGGCGGTGCGCATCGGTAGCGAGCCGTATTGGGATGGCGGCATCTATTCCAACACGCCGATCGAGGCGGTGCTCGACGACGAACCGCGCCGCGACTCGGTGATCTTCTCGGTCCAGGTGTGGAATCCGGACGGCAGCGAGCCGCAAAGCGTGCTGGACGTGCTGGAGAAGCACAAGGAGATCCAGTATGCCAGCCGCGCCAGCCATATCGAGCAGCAGCGCAAGCTGCACCGCCTGCGGCGCGTGATCCGCGAACTGGCGATGAAGCTGCCGGAGGACGTGCGCGCGAGTCCGGAAGCGCGCGAGCTGGCGCTATGGGGCTGCGGTACCTCGATGCACGTCGTGCTGCTCAAGGCGCCGCATCTGAACTGCGAGGACCACACCAAGGACATCGACTTCTCGAGCGCTGGCATCAACCAGCGCTGGCAGGCTGGCTACGCGGATGCGCAGCGGGCCTTCAAGGCCAAGCCGTGGGCTGGCGAGTCGGACACCTTTGAGGGGATTGCCATCCATGAACGCTTTTGACTATCGATTTCATAGAATTAATCAAATTCATTAATTGCTCGTGTCTCTTTAGAATGATTTCACCGATCACATGAAGGAGCCAGTAAATGAGCCAGACCCCTATCACCACCGCATCCGGCATTCCAGTCGCCGATAACCAGAACTCCCTGACTGCCGGCCCGCGTGGCCCCGTCCTGCTGCAGGACTTCCACCTGATTGAGAAGCTCCAGCATTTCAACCGCGAACGCATTCCCGAGCGCGTGGTCCACGCCAAAGGCTCCGGCGCCTACGGCACCTTCACCGTCACCCACGACATCAGCAAGTACACCAAGGCCAAGCTGTTCGCGGCCATTGGCAAGCAGACTGAGACCTTCGTGCGCTTCTCCACCGTTGGCGGTGAGCGCGGCAGCGCCGATACCGAGCGCGATCCGCGCGGCTTCGCGGTGCGTTTCTACACCGAGGAAGGCAACTGGGACCTGGTCGGCAACAATACCCCGATGTTCTTCATCAAGGACGGCATCAAATTCCCCGACTTCATCCATACCCAGAAGCGCGACCCGCAAACCAACCTGAAATCGCCGACCATGATGTTCGACTTCTGGAGCAAGACGCCGGAATCGCTGCACCAGGTCACCATGCTGTTCAGCGATCGCGGCACGCCGGACGGCTACCGCCACATGGACGGTTTCGGCAGCCATACTTTCAGCCTGGTCAACGCAGCCGGCGAGCGCGTTTATGTGAAGTGGCACCTCAAGACCAGGCAGGGCATCAAGAACTTGAGCGCGGCCGAAGCGACGCGCCTGGCGGGCGCCGATCCCGACCATGCGCAGCGCGACCTGTACAACGCCATCGCTTCGGGGGACTTCCCGCAATGGGAGGTGAAGGTGCAGGTGGCGACCGACCAGCAACTGGCGGCGTGGGAACAACGCACCGGCTGGAACCCGTTCGACCTGACCAAGGTCTGGCCGCATGCTGACTTCCCGCTGATTCCCGTCGGCGTGCTGGAACTGAACCGCAATCCGGTCAACTACCACGCCGAGGTGGAGCAGGCGGCCCTGTCGCCGGCCAATGTGGTGCCGGGCATGGGCTATTCGCCGGACAAGATGCTGCAGGCGCGCCTGTTTGCCTACCACGACGCGCAGTTGTACCGCGTTGGCACCAATCACCAGCACCTGCCGGTGAATGCGCCGCGCTGCCCATTCCATCACCAGCAGCGTGATGGCGCGATGGCGGCCGGCTTTGGCGGCGCGGAGCAGAACTATGCGCCAGTGGAAGCGGCGGGAACCAATCCGCAGGGCATGGGCCACGGCGAACCAGCGCTGGCGCTGGACGGCGGGGCAGGGCGCTACGATGGACGGGGCAAGGAGGACGATTACACCCAGGCGGGCAACCTGTTCCGTTTGTTGCCTGAACAGGAGAAGCAGAACCTGTTTGACAATTTTGCCGGACCGTTGAGCCAGGTCAGCGACGAGATCATCCAGCGGCAGCTCGGCCATTTCGACAAGGCTGATGCGGCGTATGGCGCCGGGGTGCGGGCGGCGTTGAAGGTGCGTGGGCGCAACGTCGATTAAAAAAAACGGAACACCAGTGTCTGACCCACAGGATCAGACACTTGGCCGGTGGCCGTCGCGTACCGGTGTCTGACCCTGTGGGTCAGACATCGGGTTACCGGTTTTGGTGTGTACAATATCGGTTCCGATCAACCCAAGCCTCTGAACGGGACCGTAATGACCATCAAAATCAGCCAGAATTTCGACTCTGGCGCCATCGAAGTAGTCCGCGCCGACAGCGCCGCGAACATCGAACTGAAACTCCGCAAGGACAACGCCGCCGACATCCACCAGTGGTTCCACTTCCGCCTGCAAGGCGCGCGTGGCGAAGCGGTGACGATGAAGTTCCTGAACGCCGGCGACGCCACCTACGCCAAAGGCTTCGAAGACTACAACGCTGCAGCCAGCTACGATGGCGAGAACTGGTTCCGTGTCCCGACTTCCTTTGATGGCCAGGTCATGACCATCAAGCACACGCCGCACAACGACAGCGTCTACTACGCATACTTCGAGCCATATTCGTGGGAACGCCACCTGCGCCTGCTGGGCGAAGTGGCCGAAAACCCGATCGCCCGCGTGCTGGATATCGGCTCCACCGTCGATGGCCGCGACATGAACCTGGTCGTGATCGGCGAGCCGGAAGCTGAAAAGAAAATCTGGTTCATCGCTCGCCAGCACCCGGGCGAATCGATGGCCGAATGGTTCACCGAAGGCCTGATCGACTCCCTGCTGGACGACGCCAACCCGATTTCGCGCAAGCTGCTGCAGCGCTGCTGCTTCTACATCGTGCCGAACATGAATCCTGACGGCTCGATCCGCGGCAACCTGCGTACCAACGCAGCCGGCGCCAACCTGAACCGCGAATGGATGACGCCTTCGGCGGAGCGCTCGCCGGAAGTGCTGTGCGTGAAAGAGAAGATCCACGAAACCGGCGTCGACATGTTCTTCGACATCCACGGCGACGAAGCGCTGCCTTACAACTTCGTGGCCGGTAACGAAATGCTGGAGAACTTCACGCCGGAACAGATGGCGCGCCAGAAGAACTTCATCAACCGCTACAAGAATGCTTCGCCGGACTTCCAGGACGCCGTGGGCTACGCGCCTTCCAAGTACAAGGAAGACATGCTGACCCTGGCCTCCAAGTACATCGGCCACCACTTCAAGGTATTGTCGCTGACGCTGGAGATGCCGTTCAAGGACAACGCCGACCTGCCGGTTCCGACCGTGGGCTGGAATGGTGCCCGCAGTGCGGCACTGGGCGCTGCGATCCTGCAGCCGATCCTGCTGTCGCTGGACGAGTAAGCAGATGGGCGTCGAGATCGAACGCAAGTTCCTGGTAAAGGGCGATGGCTGGCGTACGCAAGGCGAGCCGGTGCTGCTGCGCCAGGGCTATTTGTCCTCGCACGCAGAGCGCACCGTGCGCGTGCGGATCGAGGGTGAGCGGGCGGTCTTGACGATCAAGAGCAAGAACGTGGGCGCGGCACGCGGCGAATGGGAGTATCCCGTTCCTGTCGCCGACGCCGCCGAGCTGCTGGACCGGCTGTGCGAACGGCCGCTGATCGAGAAGTACCGCCGCCGAATTCCTTACGGCGGCTTCGTGTGGGAAGTGGACGAGTTCCTCGGCGAGAATGCCGGCCTCGTCGTCGCCGAGATCGAATTGCCGGCAGAGGACGCCAAGTTCGATAAGCCGGACTGGGCAGGCGAAGACGTCACACACGATTTGCGCTACCTCAATTCCAACCTGATTAGGCAGCCGTATTCCACTTGGAAGTGATCGGGGTCCGGCGTATGCTGGATGCATGGGCATCGAAAACGAATTTATCGAATTCAAGGCGCGGGTCGAGGCGATCTTGCCGACTTTGGCAACCAAAGCCGACCTCGAAGCGATGCGCGCAGAGTTTACTCGTTGGATGCTGGGAACGATGGTTGGCTTGTTCCTGAGCTTCTCTGGTTTGATCGTCGCGCTAACGCGCACGCCAACTGCCGCACCGGCACCACCGCCTGCGCGAACTGCGGCATGTCAGCCGTGTCCGGTACCGCAACCGGCGGCGCCTCAAGAAAAAAGCCCGCGTTGACCGCGGGCTTTTTGCATTAGTGGAAGTGCTCGGTACCGGTGGCGGCGTCTTCCGGCATTTCTGCGTGGACCAGCTCGCCTGACGGATCGGCGAAGAGGGGAGCGCCGCAGTCATCGCAGTATTCCGCGACATACTTCTCGCCCAGCTTCTTCACTTGGGACACGCCGGCGGCATTCAGGTGCTCGACGATTTCCTCGACAGGCGTGCGCGGCTTGAGCAGTTCGGCCATGCTGCCGGACAGGCCTTCGGCCGGCGTGCCTTCCTCGTCTTCCTGGCCATACAGCGGCCACACCACGCCGTACATCACATCGCTGTCGGAACGGCGGGTGAAAGCGACACGGTATTCGTCGACCTGGCCATCTGGCGCCGACTCATCGCCGAAACCGGCGATCACGGCGCGCAGGTCGGAGGGCTCGCAAGCCAGCGAGTGCGTCAGGTAATGCACGGCAGCGCGGATCGAGACCGGGCGGATCAGCTTGTCGGCCTCGCGGCAGCCGGTGTAATAGGCTTCCGGCAGCAGCAACTCGACGCCGCAGCCTGGCAGCAAGCGTGCCACGGTCGGCGTAGCCTGCGTGGTCCATGCTGCCAGCGCATCGCGGCGGGCTTCGGCTTGTGCTGCATGGTGCGCAGGCATCTGCCAGCGGAACATCGGACCATTGTGCGGCGCCACCACGGCCACCATCAGGTAGCGGGTATCGGCCAGGAAGGGCGCGGTTTCAGGCGTTTTGGCTTCCGATTTAAGGGCCTGTCCCTTCAACGCGGCCTGTGCCAGTTTATGCACCTTGGAATAGGCCTCGGCGTGGGTGCGCGGCAGCTGGTCGATCGAGTACAGGGTGGACGACATCGCCATATGCGTGCCATCAGCCAGCAGGTGGGCCGAGAAATGCGCTGACAGGGTGTTCAGGATGTCGGCCGGGATCTGGCCCGAGGCGATCGAGAAACGGGTCCAGGCCAGCACCGGAGCGGCCACCAGCAGGATGTCGTATTCGCGCGATTCGCCGTCGACTTCCACCACGATGGAGTCGGATTCGCTGACTGCTTCCACGCTGTCCATCAGGATGTCGTAGGCAGGCAAGTCCACGCTGAACAGCGAGTTCAGTGCCGAGTCGACAGTATCCTGATGTCCTGTGCGCAGCAGTTTGTGCAGTTGGGCATCCAGCACCCGTTCCCAGTTACGCTCTTCAATGCGGCTGGCGGCCTGGCCCAGGGCTTGGGCGAGGGAGATAAGGCGCTGGCTGTCGGCAGATAATTTATGGGTTGAATCTTTGGATGGGCGACGCATAGCGCTTTTCTTAGTGAAAAAGGAGACCTTGGTACCCTTATTGTAGTGGATTCGGCAAGACTCGGCGTTTTAAACCGGTAAACCGGTGTCAGACCCATTGGGTCTGACACCTTAAAAGCAAAAACGCCGGGCACAGGCCAGGCGTTCGTTGACGGCAGAGCAGCAGTGTCTGACCCCGAGGGTCAGACACTGGTTTACCGGTTTTAAGCAGCCAGCAGTTGGCGCAGCACGAATGGCAGGATGCCGCCGTGCTTGTAGTAGTCCACTTCGATCGGGGTGTCGATACGCAGCAGCACTTGCACTTCCTTGCTCGACCCGTCGGCGCGGTGGATCACCAGGGTGGCTTGCTGTTGAGGCTTGATCTCGCCTTCCAGGCCCTTCAGGTCGTAGGTTTCGCCCTTGCCGGTGATGCCCAGCGATTCAACGGAGTCGTTGCCGATGAATTGCAGCGGCAGCACGCCCATGCCCACCAGGTTGGAGCGGTGGATACGCTCGAAGGAACGGCAGATCACGGCCTTCACGCCCAGCAGCTGGGTGCCCTTGGCTGCCCAGTCACGGGAGGAGCCGGTACCGTATTCTTCGCCGCCGAAGATCATGGTCGGGGTGCCTTCTTCAACGTAGCGCATTGCCGCGTCGTAGATCGACAGTTGTTCGCCCGATGGCTGGTGCAGGGTGATGCCGCCTTCAACCGCGGAACCGTCGGCTTTCGGAGGGATCATCTTGTTCTTGATACGCACGTTGGCGAAGGTGCCGCGCATCATGATCTCGTGGTTGCCGCGGCGCGAGCCGTAGGAGTTGAAGTCGGCCTTCATCACGCCGTTTTCCTTCAGCCATTTGCCTGCCGGGCCGTCTTCCTTGATCGAGCCTGCTGGCGAGATGTGGTCGGTGGTGATGGAGTCACCGAACACGCCCAGTGCGCGCGCGCCCTTGATGCCGGCTTCCGCTGCCTTAGGCTTCATCTCGAAGCCGTCGAAGAATGGCGGCTCGGCGATGTAGGTCGAATCAGGCCAGTTGTACACTTGGCCTTCGGTCGACGATACGGCTTCCCACAGCTTGCCTGGGTTGCCCTTGACGTCGGCGTAGTTGGACTTGAAGACCTTGGAGTTCATCGCGAACTTCATCAGGGCGGCGATCTCTTTCGAGGTCGGCCAGATGTCGCCCAGGTACACGTCCTTGCCATCCTTGCCCTGGCCGACCGGTTCTGTCATCAGGTCGCGGGTCACGTTGCCGGCGATCGCGTAAGCGACGACCAGCGGTGGCGATGCCAGGAAGTTGGAGCGGATGTTCGGGTGGATGCGCGCTTCAAAGTTACGGTTACCGGACAGCACGGCAGCAGCAACGATGTCGTTGCCGGTGATGGTGGCGTTCAGTTCCGGGGTCAGGTCGCCGGCGTTGCCGATGCAGGTAGTGCAGCCGTAAGCGGTCACGCCGAAGCCCAGTTTTTCCAGGTATGGCAGCAGGCCGGCAGCGGTCAGGTACTCCGTCACCACGCGCGAGCCAGGAGCCAGCGAGGTCTTGATGTGCGGAGCGACGGTCAGGCCGGCTTCCACAGCTTTCTTGGCCAGCAGGCCGGCTGCCAGCAGCACGCTCGGGTTCGAGGTGTTGGTGCAGGAGGTGATGGCGGCGATCAGGACGTCGCCGTTCTTCACGTGCACGCCGTTGCTGGTGGTGTAGGTGTTGGTCAGGTCGTCGGCCTTCTTGTTGAAACCGTTCTCGGTGGTTGGCTTGGAGAACAGTTCGGTGAAGGTCGACTTCACGTTGCCGATTTCGATACGGTCTTGCGGACGCTTTGGACCGGCCAGCGACGGTGCAACGGTGGACAGGTCCAGGTGCAGTTCGCGGGTGTAGTCGATGTCGCCTTTCTTCGGCACGCCGTACATGCCTTGCGCTTTGAAGTAGGACTGGAATGCGGCGATTTCGTCCTTGGTGCGGCCGGTGCCTTCGAAGTATTCGATGGTGGCGTCGTCAACCGGGAAGAAGCCCATGGTCGCGCCGTATTCAGGCGCCATGTTGGCGATGGTTGCACGGTCGGTCACGGACAGGGACTCGGTGCCTTCGCCGAAAAATTCGACGAACTTGCCCACGACTTTCTCTTTACGCAGCATTTCGGTGATGGTCAGCACCAGGTCGGTTGCGGTGCAGCCTTCGCGCAGCGCGCCGGTCAGGTTCACGCCGATCACGTCCGGGGTCAGGAAGTACACTGGCTGGCCCAGCATGCCGGCTTCCGCCTCAATGCCGCCCACGCCCCAGCCCACAACGCCGATACCGTTGATCATGGTGGTGTGGGAGTCGGTGCCGACCAGCGAGTCAGGGTAGTACACGCCGGATGCATTGTGCACGCCGCGTGCCAGGTATTCCAGGTTGACCTGGTGAACGATACCGAAGCCTGGAGGAACCACGCCGAAGGTGTCGAAGGCTTGCATGCCCCACTTCATGAACTGGTAGCGCTCGTTGTTGCGCGAGAATTCCAGCTTCATGTTCAGGTCCAGGGCCTTAGGCTCGCGGAAGTGGTCGATGGTGACCGAGTGGTCGACCACCAGGTCAACTGGAACCAGCGGTTCGATCTTCTTAGGGTTGACGCCCATTTTGGAGGCGACGTTACGCATGGCAGCCAGGTCGGCCAGCAGCGGAACGCCGGTGAAGTCCTGCAGCACAACGCGGGCTACGACGAATGGGATTTCGTCGGTGCGGGCAGCGGTAGCGCCCCAGTTAGCCAACTGCTTGACGTGCTCTTCGGTCACTTTCTTACCGTCGCAGTTACGCAGAACGGATTCCAGTACGACGCGAATCGATACCGGCAGGCGGGAAATCTTGGCGCCCAGTTCCTTTTCCAGGGCTGGCAGGGAGTAGAACTTACCCTTCTTTGCCCCGATCGGGAAATCCTTAAGCGTATTCAGTGTGTTGCGGGACATGTCCTCTCCTTATTGATTAAAGTCCGAGCGCTTGATCAGATGTCTTGCATTCGTTCGCCAGTTGGCGGTTCACCTTGGAATCCAGCAGCATGCCCTTGGCAGGGATGCCGATCCAGATCAAGCCTGCAATCTTGTTCTCGAAGCGTTGCGCACCGGTGGAGGTGGCTTCGCGAGTCAGGCGGTGCAGGCGGTTCTTCCAGCGCATGACGATGCTGTTGCCATCGTCGGCGCTGCTGTAAATGGTGATCTTGTTGCCCAGTTCGCAGGCGTAGTTGGTGGCCGTGCGCCCGCTCACGCTCGATTCCGGCTCGCCTTGGGTGGCGGCTGGTTTGGCGGCTTTCTTGGGGGCTGCGTGTGCGGAAGGGGCGGCGATGGCGAGGGCCATGGCGCAGGCGGTGATCAGTTTCATAAACGACATTATTGGGCTCCTTTTGATTCGGCCGCCCCGACTAGGGCGGCAACGGAGTCCGGCAGCGGCAGGCCTGCGAGCTTGGCTCGCTGCAGAACCGTCCAATAATAGCGATAGCTCGCGCGGTCATGCAAGCGACCATGCTGGTTAATCGGGCCCCACTGTACCTTCTCTGCCTCATGCAGGATGGTTGCAGCCTCATTGACTTCGGATGCACGCGGGGTGAATGCTTTTATGACAGGTTTTATCTGGCTTGGATGGATGCTCCACATGCGGGTGAAGCCGAATTCCGCGGCTGCGCGCTGGGCATCGGTCGCCACCACGGCGGAGTCCTTGATTTCGGTGGTCACGTTATGCGACGGCACCTTGCCGTGCGCGTGGCAGGCGGCGGCGATTTCCAGCTTGGCGCGCACTACCAGCGGGTGCGTGAACTGGCCCGGCGTGCGCATGGCGCTGCCCGGCACGGCGCCATAGTGGGCCGAGACGAAATCCATGATGCCGAAGGACAGGCATTCAACCTGGGGCAGGGCGGCGATATCGTGCACGTCGCGCAGTGCGCCGTGGGTTTCGATCAGCACGTGCACCGGCACCGGCGTGGCGCGGCCGGACTTGGCGGCATGCTTGTTCACCAGGTCGATGGCGCGCGAGACTTCTCCCACGCTTTCCGGCTTGGGGATCACGATGTAGGCCAGCTTGTGGCCCGCTTCGGTGCAGATGATTTCGACGTCGCGCTCGAAGAACGGGCTGTTCACGTCGTGCACGCGGGCGCCGATGCGGTTGAAGGCGTTGGCTTCGTCCAGCAGTAGCAGGGCGACCAGCTTGGCGTGGGATTCTTCGTTGCCGGCGGCGGCGCCGTCCTCGCAATCGAAGGTGATGTCGAACAGGGGACCAAGCTCTTGTTGCAGGGCCATGGATTTGCGCATCAGCTTTTCACTGCCGGCGTAGTGGTCGCAGGCAGGGAGCAGCAGCGGCTGGCGTGTGCCCTGGAATAAAACCTCGGATGGATGCATTGGTACGTTAGATGAAACAGCAGCCGCGCTGCCATCGGCAGCGCGGCGGGTACGGCGGATCGGTGGTTTAACCGGTTCCACTGTCAAAGACGATTATGGCAGCAGGTGCTTCACGCCTTCACGCTCTTCGGTCAGTTCCTTCAGCGTGATGTTGATGCGCTCTTGCGAGAAGGCGTCGATGTCCAGGCCCTGGACAATCTTGTATTCGCCGTTTTCGCAGGTCACTGGGAAGCCGAACATGGTGCCTTCAGGGATGCCGTAGGAACCGTCGGATGGGATGCCCATGGTGGTCCACTTGCCGTTGGTGCCCAGCACCCAGTCGTGCACGTGGTCGATCGCAGCGTTGGCTGCGGAAGCTGCGGAAGACAGGCCGCGCGCTTCGATGATCGCTGCGCCGCGCTTGCCCACGGTTGGCAGGAAGGTGTTGGCGTTCCATTCCTGGTCGTTGATCATGTCTTTTACCGATGCGCCGTCGATGGTGGCGAAGCGGTAGTCGGCGTACATGGTTGGGGAGTGGTTGCCCCATACGCACAGCTTTTCGATGTCCTTGACAGCCTTGCCGGTCTTGGCAGCGACTTGCGACAGGGCGCGGTTGTGGTCCAGGCGCAGCATGGCGGTGAAGTTCTTCGCTGGCAGGGAAGGAGCGGACTTCATGGCGATGTAGGCGTTGGTGTTGGCTGGGTTGCCGACCACCAGGACTTTAACGTTGCGCGAAGCGACGGCGTCCAGCGCCTTGCCTTGCACGGTGAAGATCTGTGCGTTGGCTTCCAGCAGGTCTTTACGCTCCATGCCTGGGCCGCGAGGACGGGCGCCAACCAGCAGGGCCACGTCGGCGTCCTTGAAGGCGGTCATCGGGTCGGAGTGGGCGGTCATGCCGGCCAGCAGAGGGAACGCGCAGTCGTCGATTTCCATCATCACGCCTTTCAGCGCTTTCTGGGCCTTCTCGTCAGGGATTTCCAGCAGTTGCAGGATGACTGGCTGGTCTTTGCCCAGCATGTCGCCGTTGGCGATACGGAACAGCAGGGAATAGCCGATCTGGCCGGCGGCGCCGGTAACGGCAACACGCATTGGGGTTTTAGCCATGGTGAATCTCCAAAGTGGACGTGAAAACGGTGTAAGCTCGTAATGATACGACAATTCGGGCGAGTGTAGGCTCCTGTCGACTGCCTGTCAATCCTATCTTATGTCTTATATAAGACATATAAGTTATAGGATTTTTCTGGACGCGAGGGGTTGGATGTGGTGGAATAGCGGGCTATGAATCCCGTCACGCCCAACCAGACCACTTCTGACGCCCCAGGCGCGGCCGGCGCTCCGTCCCCGACTTTCTCTCCCCTGTACCAGCAGATCAAAGGCCTGATCACGCAGAGCCTGCAGTCCGGCGAATGGAAGCCGGGCGAAATGATCCCCAGCGAAGTTGAACTGGCCAACCGCTTCAAGGTCAGCCAGGGCACTGTGCGCAAGGCGATCGACGAGCTGGCGGCGGAAAACCTGGTGGTGCGCCGCCAGGGCAAGGGTACCTTTGTATCGACCCACCACGAGGCGCGCGCGCATTTCCGCTTCCTGCGCCTGGTGCCGGACGAAGGTGTGCCGCATTATCCGGAATCCCGGTTTATTGAAGTCAAGCGCCTGCGCGCCCCGGCCGAAGTGGCGCGCCTGCTCGACCTGAAGTCGGGCGACGCCGTGGTCTACATCAAGCGCGTGCAAAGCTTCGACAACGTGCCCACCATTGTGGAAGAACTGTGGTTGCCCGGCCTGATCTTCAAAGGCCTGACGGCGGAACGCCTGAATGAGTACAAGGGCCCGATGTACGGCCTGTTCGAATCCGAGTTTGGTACCCGCATGATCCGCGCCGAAGAAAAGATCCGTGCCGTCTGCGCGGAGGAGGGGGACGCCGAGCTGCTGAAAATTGCGGCAGGCACGCCGCTGCTGTGCGCCGAGCGCGTCTCCTTCACTTATGGCGACAAACCGGTCGAGTTGCGCCGCGGTCTGTACTTAACGGAGCGCCATCATTATCAAAATGATCTCAGTTAGGGTGCGCTGCAATAATATTTTGGTGATATGTAACAATACATATTGGTTGTAAGAGCAAAAATCGGCGAAAATCGTAGCTTCGCCAAGTTTGGCAAAACACTTTGTAATAAAGCATAGGGAGGTTGTATATGACTGAAGCCGTGCGGGAAGCACCGAAAAAAGAGCGGCCAGAATTCCGTAACATCCACGTTACGGACATTGTGAAGTACCGACTGCCGATGGCCGGCATCGTCTCCATCCTGCACCGCATCAGCGGCGCACTGATGTTCCTGCTGTTGCCGTTCGTGCTGTACCTGCTGCAGGAATCGCTGCGCTCCGAGTACACCTTCGCCAACTTCATGATCATTGCCTCCCACCCGATCGCCAAGCTGGTCATGCTGGCCCTGGCCTGGGGCTATACCCAGCACTTCTGCGCCGGCGTGCGCCACCTGATCATGGATACCCACGTCGGCCTGGACAAGGATTCCGCACGCAAGTCCGCCACTGCGGTGGTTGTGATCACCGTCATCGTGACCGTGCTGGTTGCACTGAAATTGTTTGGAGTGTTCTAAATGGCTAACAATAACATCGGCCCAAAACGCCTGGTTGTCGGCGCCCACTACGGCGTCAAGGATTGGCTGGTTCAGCGCGTGACCGCTGTCCTGATGGTGGTGTACACCGCCGTCCTGTTCTTCATGATTTTCACCTCGTCGACGCCGTCGTACGAAGGCTGGGCGGCCCTGTTCGCCAAGCAGTGGTTCAAGCTGTTCAGCGCCGTGACCCTGCTGGCCCTGTTCTACCACGCCTGGGTTGGCGTGCGTGACATCTGGATGGACTACATCAAGCCGGTCGGCCTGCGCCTGTTCCTGCAAATCGCAACCATTGGCTGGCTGATCGCCTGCGCCGCCTGGTCGCTGCAAATTCTGTGGAGTGTGTAAATCGTGGCAGCTATCAAATCTGCAATCCCTACCCGCCGCTTTGACGCGGTGATCGTTGGCGCCGGCGGTTCCGGCATGCGCGCCTCCCTGCAACTGGCGGAAGCCGGCCTGAACGTGGCCGTGCTGTCCAAGGTGTTCCCGACCCGCTCCCACACCGTGGCAGCGCAGGGCGGCATCGGCGCCTCGCTGGGCAATATGTCGGAAGACAACTGGTACTGGCATATGTTCGACACCGTCAAGGGTGGCGACTACCTGGGCGACCAGGATGCAATCGAATTCATGTGCCGCGAAGCACCTAAGGTCGTGTACGAGCTGGAACACTTCGGCATGCCTTTCGACCGTAACCCTGACGGCACCATCTACCAGCGTCCGTTCGGCGGCCACACCGCCAACCTGGGCGAGAAGCCTGTGCAGCGCGCCTGCGCCGCGGCTGACCGTACCGGCCATGCACTGCTGCACACCCTGTACCAGCGCAACGTGCGCGCCCGTACCCACTTCTTCGTTGAGTGGATGGCCCTGGACCTGGTGCGCGATGCCGACGGCGACGTCGTTGGCGTGGTTGCACTGGAAATGGAAACCGGCGAAGTCATGATCCTGGAAGCGAAGACCACCATCTTCGCAACCGGCGGCGCAGGCCGTATCTTCGCAGCATCGACCAACGCCTTCATCAACACCGGCGACGGCATGGGCATGGCGGCACGCGCCGGCCTGCCGCTGCAGGACATGGAATTCTGGCAGTTCCACCCGACCGGCGTGTCCGGCGCGGGCGTGCTGATCACCGAAGGCGTGCGCGGCGAAGGCGGCATCCTGATCAACTCGAACGGCGAACGCTTCATGGAGCGCTACGCTCCGACCCTGAAAGACCTGGCGCCGCGCGACTTCGTGTCCCGTTCCATGGACCAGGAAATCAAGGAAGGCCGCGGCTGCGGTCCTAATAAAGACCACGTGCTGCTGGACCTGCGCCACATCGGCTCCGAGACCATCCAGAAGCGCCTGCCGTCCATCCTGGAAATCGGCCACAAGTTCGCCAACGTCGATGCGACCAAGGAACCGATCCCTGTCGTGCCGACCATCCACTACCAGATGGGCGGTATCCCGACCAATATCCACGGCCAGGTGGTCGTGCCTGCCGGCGACGGCAGCCAGAAGGTGGTGAACGGCCTGTACGCCATCGGCGAATGTGCCTGCGTCTCCGTGCACGGCGCCAACCGCCTGGGCACCAACTCCCTGCTGGACCTGGTGGTGTTCGGCCGCGCAGCCGGCAACCACGTGGTGGCGCAGAACCTGAAGCAGAAGGAAAACAAGCCGCTGCCGAAGGACGCCGCCGACTTCGCAATGAACCGCCTGAACAAGCTGGAAACCTCCACCGGTTCCGAGCGCGTGCAGGACGTCGCCAACGACATCCGCGCCAGCATGCAGAAATACTGCGGCGTGTTCCGTACCGACGAGATGCTGGCCAAGGGCGTGGAAGCGATCATGCAGCTGGATGAGCGCCGCAAGCACGTCTCCTTCAAGGACAAGTCCAAGGTGTTCAACACCGCCCGCGTGGAAGCGCTGGAACTGGACAACCTGATCGAAACCGCAAAAGCGACCATCGTGTCGGCCAACGCGCGCAAGGAATCGCGCGGTGCACACGCACAGGACGACCATCCGAAGCGCGACGACGAAAACTGGATGAAGCACACCCTGTGGTTCTCCGAAGGCAACCGCCTGGAATACAAGGCAGTCGTCACCAAGCCGCTGACGGTCGAAACCTTCAAGCCAAAAGCACGTACTTTCTAAGCAAGGGCCTCACAACATGGCACGCACTCTCAAATTCAAGATTTACCGTTACGATCCGGACAAGGACGCCAAGCCGTACATGCAAGACCTGACGGTCGAGCTGAAAGACACCGACAAGATGCTGCTGGACGCACTGCAGCGCATCAAGTCCGACGTGGATGATTCGCTGTCGCTGCGCCGCTCCTGCCGCGAAGGCGTGTGCGGTTCCGACGCGATGAACATCAACGGCAAGAACGGCCTGGCCTGCACCACCAACCTGAACGAGTTGACCGAGCCAATCACGCTGCGTCCGCTGCCAGGCCTGCCGGTGGTGCGCGACCTGATCGTCGACATGACCCAGTTCTTCAAGCAATACCACTCGATCAAGCCGTTCCTGATCAACGACTCGATCCCTCCGGAGAAAGAGCGCCTGCAGTCGCCTGCGGAACGCGAAGAACTGGACGGCCTGTACGAGTGCATCCTGTGCGCCTGCTGCTCGACTTCCTGCCCATCGTTCTGGTGGAACCCGGACAAGTTCGTCGGCCCAGCCGGTCTGCTGCAAGCCTACCGCTTCATCGCCGACTCGCGCGACGAAGCCACCGGCCAGCGCCTGGATAACCTGGAAGACCCATATCGTCTGTTCCGCTGCCACTCGATCATGAACTGCGTCGATGTGTGCCCGAAAGGCCTGAATCCAAACAAGGCAATCGGCAAGATCAAGGAACTGATGGTTCGCCGCGCGATTTAATACAAAAATGGCGGAACTCGAAAAACGAGCGCACCAGGCTGATCCCACCAACCGTGCGCGCCTACGCTGGCGCGCACGCCGGGGCCTGTTGGAAAACGACATTATCCTGACTCGTTTCCTTGATGCGCACGAGGCTGAATTGACCGACGAAGAAGTGGACGCGTTCACGCGGCTCCTCGATTTGTCGGACAATGCACTGATGGATCTGGTCTTGGCCCGTAAGGAGCCGGAAGGCGAAATAGACCTGCCGCATGTACATGCGTTACTGGCACGCCTGCGCCAAGCCTGAGTTTAAGTTTTTTTATTTGCTGCATCTCTCCCAAAGGAAGAGTCCATGAACATCTCTGATACCAAAGCAACGCTATCGTTCTCCGACGGCAGCCCATCGGTAGAAATGCCGATCTACAAGGGCACCGTGGGCCCGGACGTCATCGACATCCGCAAGCTGTACGGCGCCACCGGCAAATTCACCTACGACCCAGGCTTCATGTCCACTGCGTCGTGCAACTCCTCGATCACCTACATCGACGGTGACAAGGGCGAGCTGCAATACCGCGGCTACCCGATCGAGCAACTGGCCGTGAACGCCGACTTCATGGAAACCTGCTACCTGCTGCTGAACGGCGAACTGCCGAACGCCGTGGACAAGCAGAAGTTCGTCGACACCGTGACCAAGCACACCATGGTGCACGAGCAGATGCAATTCTTCTTCCGCGGCTTCCGCCGCGATGCGCACCCGATGTCGGTACTGGTTGGTACCGTCGGCGCGCTGGCATCGTTCTACCACGACTCGCTGGACATCAACGACGCCAAGCAGCGTGAAATCTCGGCAATCCGCCTGATCGCCAAGCTGCCGACCCTGGTCGCCATGGCATACAAGTACTCGATCGGCCAGCCGTTCGTGTACCCGCGCAACGACCTGTCGTACTCCGCCAACTTCATGCGCATGATGTTCGGCAATCCATGCGAAGAGTACAAGGTCAACGAAGTGCTGGTGCGCGCCCTGGACCGCATCCTGATCCTGCACGCAGACCACGAGCAGAACGCTTCGACCTCGACCGTCCGCCTGGCCGGTTCGTCCGGCGCCAATCCGTTCGCCTGTATCGCTGCCGGTATCGCCTGCCTGTGGGGCCCTGCCCACGGCGGCGCTAACGAAGCTGCGCTGAACATGCTGAAGGAAATCGGCACCGTCGACAACATCCCTGCGTTCATCGCCCAGGTGAAAGACAAGAACTCCGGCGTGAAGCTGATGGGCTTCGGTCACCGCGTGTACAAAAACTTCGACCCGCGTGCGAAGCTGATGCGCGAAACCTGCCACGAAGTGCTGAACGAACTGGGCCTGCAAGACGACCCGCTGTTCAAGCTGGCCATGGAACTGGAAAAGATTGCGCTGAACGACGAGTACTTCGTGTCCCGCAAGCTGTACCCGAACGTGGACTTCTACTCCGGCATCGTGCAGTCGGCCCTGGGCATCCCGGTGTCCCTGTTCACTGGTATCTTCGCCATGGCCCGTACCATCGGCTGGATCGCCCAGTGGAACGAAATGATCGCCGACCCAGAGCAGAAGATTGGCCGCCCACGCCAGCTGTTCGTTGGCTCGGCAGTGCGCGACGTTCCTCCGCTGAAAGACCGCAAGTAATCCTTGCTGATGCACGAAAAAGCGAGCTTCGGCTCGCTTTTTTTTCGAACAGTACGACCGCATGTCGCTTTAAAAGAGAGTATTAGGAATGGGCGTAAGGTCGAAAGTGGATGTTGCATCTTGGATCAAGACGGGAAAACTTGGTCTGGCCAGTTTGGGGAGCAATAAAGTGACCATACTCAGGGCACTTGCTGAGCCAGCCGGTTGGGCCAGCACTGCCACGCCCGATGAAGTTCAAAATTACATGGACGCCGACTTATGGGGATATGGAATCTGGACTCTATGGTTCGTGGGGGGGGCTTTGGACGCTGTAACTTGTGCGGTCAGTGAGTTAGAAGAGCATGGCTGGTGGTTTGATGTTGGGGACTTGGATACCTCCGTCTTTGACGATGTAAATATGTTCAAGACCTTCTTGTCGAGTTCCGAAATCCCATATCGGCCGCTTGATGGAAGCACGTTGACGTTGAGACATGCGGTAACTGGAACAATGAAAACGAAGCGAAGACGACTGAGGGCAAAGACCATACTGGCAGGACTGGATTTGCAAACGCGGATTCTGCTTGATGAGCAAGGTAAGGCGCTCCGAGTGATGGGTAGTCCTTACTGCGCTGAGCGGCAGATTCTTAGCTATTCGAGCTACTGTTCGAAAGAATTCATGCTTTTGTAGCTTGTTCAATTAGTGGGCGGTGGCGCTTCGGTGGTGGTTCTCAAAGTGTCCAACCATTTCAGACGGCGCGCCTCATACAAAAAGCGAGCTTCGCGGGCTCGTTTTTTTATTCCCGATGAAGACAGAAAGTTGCCAAGTCGAAAGATTTCAATAATACTATCGAAAATATTGCTTGTTTGGTTTTGCTCTGTGTTTAAGGAATCATTTTGTCTGCGAAAGTTCGTTCAGTGAGCCAGTGCGGGAAAATTGTCAGTACCCATCCGATCAGAGGGCTGGGCTTGCTCTATCCTGTGCTTGCGATCGCGCTGATTGCCGCAGCTACTACACTGGCCTTCATCGTCGCTGACGTTCAGGTGGCGGTGATGGGTACGAACCTGTTTGTATTCTTGGCCATAGCTGCTGGAATATCCTGTTTGCTCGGAATAGTCGTTGTCATTCGCTGGTATAGGCTCAAAGGCTCAAGCCTGACGGTCTTCGAGAAGGGAATTGCCCATCGGATGAGGGGGAGAACCACTTTCTTCCGCTGGCGCGAGGTGCAGGATGTGACTGTTCGCGCTACAAGAATGCATAACTTCCTGATTCGAAGTACATGGGTGAAGATAAAACTGGCGCCGAAAACGACGTTGAAATTCACCGACAACTATAAGGAGGTTTTCTCCCTCGGCATCAATTTATTGACGCTGACTGCGGCGGAGATGGTTCCGCTCGTGATTGCCAAACTGGAGCGTGGTGAAACTGTGGATTTTGGTGCAATCGAGGTCAGCCGGGCCGGGCTTAACAGGCGTTTCGCCAAGCTTCCCTGGTCGGAAGTCGGTGATGCCGAACTCAGGTCGGGGCAAGTCATTATCAAGAGAAAGGGGCGCCGGATTCCTTGGGGAAGGCCTCACTCCTTCCAGATCAAGAATCTCTTCGTGTTTCTGGCCGTGCTCGAACACTTCACTCAGATTGATGTTGGGGCGACTAAGGTGCCGCAACAAATGGTTGCAATGGCTTGAGAAGGAGGGCCTCGCCGTCCAGTTGCAAGGCAAATATCGCCTCTTCGCCTGAAGCGAGCTCGAAGTGTTCTGTGTTCGATTCGGCCCGGTCGGGCTTGCGTACGTCAGCTTCGCGGACGACGATGCGATGTTTGCCCGGCTCGACGGGGATGATTTCAAGGCTTGGCGAAGCCAGGTGCTTGAGCCGCGGCGGTGTTCGGTGGCCGTTGCCATCGATATAGATGCTGAATTTCGAGAGGCCAAATAGCGCATCTTCCGCGCACAGCACTCGGACAGTCGCGCTGCGAGCGAACTCACGTTGTGCGGCGCGTTCTCTCATCAAGTCCCTGGACGACACTGATGGCGCCCCTGCGAATGCGCCGGTGAATATACCAAAAAGCTGGTATCCGGGTAGCTTCAGGTCCGGGCAGGCATTGATCAGTCGGTCGGCTATTTGTGCTGTCATTATTAATGTTTGGTTAGCGTTGCAAGGGCTGCACGCTTCTCAACTCGCCAGTTTCGATCTCGAAGCTGAGCAGGAACTGCTCCATGCCATCCCGGCCATTCGCCTCCAGGACGGCACCGAACCACTGTTCGGGTTGCTGTGGCGATGGCTCGAACCAGACGAATTTTCCATTCGGCGGAATGCCTTCAAATGGCAGCCGGCCATCGATAACATAAAGCTGTTCGCCTTGCGCGCTTCTAACAACCAGGCGATTGCGCAGTGGCCCGCCTTGCACTGCCGGCTCGAAAGATGCAATTCGGCTGCGGCCGGGAAGTACTATTGCCAGAACCCCATCGGGAAAATCGAGGCCATAAAAATGGCCATTTGATTTCCATTCAATCCGCACGACGGGCTGAGGCTCCCATCCCTTTTCAAGGAGCGCTCCCACACCCATGCCTTCTTCAATCCTGTTGCCGTCCTGGCGAATGTGGGTCAAGGATTCCACGCTGTCGGCTGTATAGAAAAAGCTGCCAACGAATATTGGATCGCTGGAAATCTGCCGTGTCACCTTTAACGGATCGTATTCGAAATCGTATTGCACGGTAACCCAGCGCGCTTTCTCCAGGCCCCGCTTGCGTGCCGTAGCAATAGCGGCGCCAATAAAAGTGGCCGAATACGAGAGGGGGGCGATTAAGTCACGCAAATCGACGGCTGCGAAATCGAAGTTGTAATGTTCCTGGTCGCTCAGCCTGTAATAGCCGACGCCACATAAATCTTGGAGGACATCGAGTTCCGGTTCGCCCCGGCTGCCATCAAGGCCAACCCAGACCGAAACTTTGTTTTGTCGCTGAAAGCCCTGGCCGTAAAAATCGTCGTCGTCCGAATAATCCTGGAGTGCTATTTGAGTCACCTTTAGTGTTATCGCCCATCGGGAGCAAGTATGGGCTTGCTGGACGACGAAGACAAGCCCGGCGTTGAGCTAAATATCGGCATGAACGCGCTATAAATTGGCTTGACGGACATTCAGATGCCCCGCCGGAGATGAAGTTCTGATATCGTGTTTATGAGTCAGTGAAGACACGAGTGCTTTCCTTTCAAGGAGTCCTGCTTGTTCACCAGCCCTAACCTTATTCTCGCCACTGCATTGCTGCTCCCCATTGCAGCACATGCCATACCAAATACTGCCGACACCCGCCTGCTCAGCGAGCCGGCAATTTCCAAAGACCACATTGCGTTAATTTATGCCGGCGATGTTTGGCTGGCCGGCCAGGATGGCCAGGATGCCCGGCGCTTGACTTCGGATTTGGGAGAGAAATCGAATCCGTTCTTTTCGCCCGATGGCAAGTCGATTGCCTACAGCGCGAATATCGATGGCAATATCGATGTATTTATCCTGCCGATTTCAGGCGGCATTCCGCGCCGCCTGACCTGGCATCCGGGCCAGGATCTCGTGCAAGGCTTTACGCCCGACGGCGCGCAGGTTTTATTCACCTCTCCACGCGTGGCGTCGAATAACCGCTATCGCAACCTGTTCACGGTGCCGGTGGGTGGTGGTGTTGAAACCCGGCTGGAAATCCCGAATGCCGCGCGTGCGACTTTCTCGCCGGATGGCCGGAAAATCGCCTATAACCCGACTTCGCCGGCTTTCCTGCAATGGAAGCGTTATCGCGGCGGTTTGAATTCGATTATCTGGCTGTTCAATCGCGACACGCAAGCTGTCGAACGTATTCCACAACCGCCAAGCCGGGTGAATGATGTCGATCCAATGTGGGTTGGCGATCAGGTTTATTTCCGCTCTGATCGCGATGGCGAGTTTAATCTGTATGTGTACGACACCCGCAGCAAGGCCATTAAGCAGTTGACCCGTCATTCGGATTTTCCTGTGCTGAATGCGGCTTTATCCGGCGGACAGATTCTGTACGAACAAGCCGGTTACCTTCATATGCTCAACCTTGATACCGGCGCGACTGTTGGCAGGAGGCTGGCGATTGGCGTCAGTGCCGACCTGGGACTGTCGCGTGAGCGCTGGGTGCGCGGGGCAAAATATATTCGCAATTCGTCACTATCGCCATCGGGGGCGCGCGTGGCGTTCGAGTTCCGCGGCGATATCGTTACACTCCCGGCAGAGAAGGGGGATATTCGTCACCTGACGCAAACGCCTGGCGCCCATGAACGCGGCCCAGCCTGGTCGCCGGACGGCCGGCAAGTCGCCTACTTCTCCGATGAAAGCGGTGAATACGCCTTGCATGTCAGGCAACAGGACGGCAAGGGCGAATTGCGCAAGTTCAAGCTGAACGGTTCCGGATTCTTTGAACGTGCAGCGTGGTCGCCGGACAGCAAGAAAATCGCTTTCATCGACAACTCCTGGACGCTGTACTACATCGACCTGGCGACTGGTGTGCAAAAGAAAGTGGCCACCGAGCCAATGTACGGTATCGACAAGTCGCTGCGTGGCGTCTGGTCGCCGGACTCGCGCTTTATCGCTTATACGCTCAATTCGCTGAGCTATACGCGCACGGCGTATATCTACGCCCTGGACGAGGATAAATCGCATGCGGTGACAGATGGCCTGTCCGACGTCGCCAATCCGGTCTTTGATCGCAACGGCAAATACCTTTACTTCTTCGCATCCACCGACGCGGGGCCGAGCAACAACTGGTTCTCGCTGCAGAACCAGGACAACCGCCCAACTCGCTCGCTCTGGCTGATGGTGCTGCGTAATGATGTCCCGTCGCCACTGGTGCGCGAAAGCGATGAGGAGAAAGGGGCGCCAACTGCACCCCCTGCGCCAAAGGAGCCGCCCAAGGAAGGCGCCGCCGGCGACAAGAGCGAGGAACGCGTAGTGGCCGATACCTCGACCAGCCGCGGTGCGGACGCCAAAGCGAAAGCCGCCGCTGCCACGGCCAAGCCGCCTGTGCCGATGCGCATCGACTGGGATGGCATATCGACCCGCGTGATCGACATGCCGCCGCCGGTTTCGCCATACTTCGACCTGGAGGCAGGTGCGGAAGGCCAGATCTTCTTCCTGCGCGAGGTGGACGGCAAACGCCAGGTCCAGCGCTTCGACCTGAAAGACCGCAAGACCGAAACCATCGTCGCCGACGCGGATGACTTTGAAATCAGCGCTGACGGCAAGAAGATCGCCTGGCGCCTGAAGGAGCAGTGGAATACCGGCTCCGCCACCGGCAAGCTGCTGTCGCCCTCGGAAGGCAAGCTGCGTGTGGAAGCCATCGAAACCAGGGCCGATCCGCGCGTGGAGTGGAAGCAGATCTACGACGAAGTCTGGCGCATCAATCGCGACTATTTCTACGACCCGCACATGCATGGCGTGAACTGGAAAGCGATGCGCGATAAATATGCCCAGTTCCTGCCCGACGTCGCTACGCGCAGTGACCTGAATCGCGTGATCCAGTGGCTGTGCAGCGAGCTGGCGGTTGGCCACCATCGCGGTGGTGGTGGTGACAACTTCATCGATGTCAAGCCGGTGCCGGGCGGCTTGCTGGGCGCTGACTACGAGGTCGCCAACGGCCACTATCGCTTCAAGAAAATCTACGGCGGCCTGAACTGGAACCCGACGCTGCGTGCGCCATTGACCGAACCAGGGCTGAATGTGAAAGCGGGCGAATACCTGCTGGCCGTCGACGGACGTCCGCTGACGCCGCCGACCAACCTGTACAGCGCGTTCGAAAATACCGCCAACCGCTCGATTGAAATCACGGTCGGGCCGAACGCAGATGGCAAGGGCGCGCGCCATATCACGGTGGTGCCGGTGGCGAGCGAAGATGCGCTGCGCAACCGCGATTGGGTGGAAGGGAATATCCGCAAAGTCGACGCTGCAACCGGCGGGCGCGTCGCCTATGTCTACGTGCCGAATACAGCGGGGCTGGGGCATACCTATTTCAAGCGCTATTTCTACCCGCAAGCCTACAAGGACGCGATCATCATCGATGAACGCTTCAATGGCGGCGGCAGCCTGGCCGACTACTATATCGAGCTGCTGCAAAAGCAGGAGATCGCCTGGTGGGCCATGCGCTATGGCGCGGATATGAAGACGCCTTCCGCCTCGATCCAGGGGCCGCGGGCGATGCTGATCGATGAAACCGCAGGCTCGGGAGGCGACTTGCTGCCGTGGATGTTCCGCAAGAATAAGCTTGGTCCGCTGATTGGCAAGCGGACCTGGGGCGGACTGGTTGGCATTCTTGGTTTCCCGGTGCTGCTGGATGGCGGCACGATCACCGCGCCGAACCTGGCTTTCTGGACCCGCGAAGGTGGTTGGGGTGTCGAGAACGAGGGCGTGCCGCCGGATATTGAAGTAGACCAGAATCCGGCGGATGTGATTGCGGGCCGCGATCCGCAGCTGGAGAAGGCGATTGAGGTGATCAAGGCCGAACTGGCGAAGTCGCCGCCAAGCCGACCGGCGCGTCCGGCCTATCCGGACAAGAGCCGCTAGCTCAAGCTGCAGCCAGCCTTGCCACCGCTTCGGCAAATGCAGGGCGGGTTCCAGGTGCCGGGCGCAGGCAATCAATTGCCAGTGACCGCACGTGAGGCAGTTCTTCTTCGCAGCGCTCGAGCAGTTCTTCCAGCAGATAGCCGAAGGCCCGCACTTCCAGGCGCTCCAGCGCAGATGCGAGCGCGGTGCCTGGTTCGAAGCGCGAGGCCCCGCCGAAATCGCCCAGCACTGCATTCCCTTTGCCGCAGTTCAGTACATTGTGCGCATAAAGGTCGCCATGCATGATGCCCCGCGCATGCAGGTGCGCGGCGGCAGAGGCAATGCCGCGTGCGATGCCCAGCAGGGCTTCTGTGCTGAAAAACTGGCCCTCGGCATAAACGTCCCGGGTGCAGCTTGCAAAGCTTGGCGGGCCGGCCAGGTTGCGCAAGCCGGGGTCGACCAGGGGCATGACCAGGGCGGGCAGCTGTGAGGGATGATCGGGGATCGTGCCGAGTACGGGGATCAGGTTGGGGTGCGTGCCGGCGCCAATGCAGGCGGCCATTTCCTGCGTTGGCAAGCCATCGCTGGTCATGGCCCCTTTGTACACCTTGACCGCCACCGGCTTGCCATCGAGCGTGGCCTGGTGGATCACGCCGGACGCGCCTTCGCCCAGCTTGTCCTGGATTTGCAGCGCGTTCCAGGAAATGCTGGCCGCAGGCGGCAATGGCGCCTCGCTGAAAGGGTTGCCGGCGAAAGCCAGCCAGGCAAGCCGCGGCATCGAGGTCAGCCAGGCTGGCAGTTGCGGAAGACGGTTGGCCGAAATGCGCAGCAGTTCCAACTTGCTGCAATTTGCCAGCGCCGGAGGCAATGCGCGCAAGCGGTTCCCCGATAACATCAGCTTTTGCATGTCGGTGCAGCGGCCAAGTTCGGCAGGAAGCTGTTCGAAGCTGTTGTCCGTCAGGATCAGCCAGCGCAGCCGGGCGGGCAGGGCGTCAGCGGGCACGCTCGCAATGCGGTTCGCCTTGAAACCGATCATGGTCAGCGAAGCGCAGCGGCCCAGCACTGGCGGCAGTTCCGTGAACTGGTTTTCGGAACAGAAGATGATGCGCAGGCGATGCAGGCGTGGAAGATCGTCCGGCAGGGAGGACAGGGCGTTGCCGGTAAGGTCCAGGATCTCCAGCGTGTCGGCCAGGCCGAAGATCTCGCGTGGGAATTCAGTCAGGCCGCAGCGCAACTGCAGCCGCACTGCGCCGGCCAGCTCGCCGGAGCGCAGTTGTTGAAGCGTTTGCATCGATTTACATGAAGAGTTTTGGCGGGCGCAGTATAGCTTGCGGCTAGCTTTCCTCGTCCAGCATTTTCTGGATCTCGGCGCGCTCCTTGGGCGAGACGTGGCCGCCGCGCAGGGCCGCCATCACCAGGGCCTTGCCGGAACCGGCGAAAGCCTTGTGGATCAAGTCCTTCAGCAAGGAAGTCTGGATCGAGTCTTGCTGCTCTACAGGCGAATAAATGTGGGCGCGCTGGCTTTCGTCGCGGTTCAGCAAACCCTTGGTGTGCATCACTTGCAGCAGGCGAAGCACGGTCGCGTACTGCATATCCGGCCGCGTCTGCATGGCCGCCTCATGCACTTGCCGCGCGGTCGCCGGACCTAGTGCAAACAAAAGGCGCAGCATTTCCAGTTCGCTAGGAGTAGGTTTCGGCAAGGCCATGATAGATCCAGGAAGAGCGTTGATGGATCTAGAATAAATGATCTAGACAGAAAAGTCTACACCCGCAAACTGCTGGCCTCGTGTCACACCTTGGGGTCACACCCCAAACGTGACACGGGCTCAAGCGTCGCGCAGTCGAGCCCGTGTCACACTTCGGGTGTGACCCCAAGGTGTGACACGGGCTGGGCTGTATTACCACTTCATCTCGCCTTTGGCGACTTTGGCGCTTAGTTGCAGGGCGCTTTCGAGGCCGGCTTGCGGGTAGGCGGACTTCATTGCTGCGATCAGGGCTGCGCTGTCTGCGGCGGCTGGGGTGGCGGCCTCGAAGCGGCGCAGGTAGTCGGCGGTGTAGCTGATGGCGTCCGGGGTGAGGGCGGCGCCGGGGGCGAAGTGGCCGGGCACCACGGTGACCGGCTTCAGCTTGGCCATGTCGTCGAGTACCGACAGCCATTGGGCGCGCGATTCGGGTGTCTGGGTGTCGGCAACCCAGACGTGCAGGCCTTTGAACAGCACCACGCCGCCGACCACGGCTTTGATCGATGGAATCCACACATAACTACGGTCGCCCTGGCCTTTGATTTCCAGCTTCTTGCCTTCGAGCTGGATATCGCCTTGCAGCAGTTCCGGCATCACTACGCCACTTGGGGCGTTGGCGCCGAGGATCGGGCCCCAGTAGGCCACTTTGGCTTGCCCTTTCTTTTCCATGGCAGCGATCGTGGTGCCGCGTGCCACGATGCGGGCTGTCGGGAAGGCTGCTTTCAGTACGTCCAGGCCGAAGTAGAAGTCCGGGTCGCCGTGGCTCACATAAATAGTCGTCAGGCGCTTGCCGCTGGCCTTGATCTGGGCGGCGAGCTTTTCGGCCTCGGCGCGCGAGAACTGGGCGTCGACCAGCACGGCGTCTTTTTCGCCTTTCACCAGCACGGAGGCAACCGGGAAGATGGCGGCTTCGCCTGGATTGAAGACTTCCAGTGTCAGCGGGGCAGCAATGGCGCCGGCGGTGCTTGCTGCGAGGGCGGCTGCGGCGAGGGTGTGCTTGATCATGTCTGAATTCCTTTCGGTGAGTAGATGACGCCAGTGTAGGACGCTGGAGATGTTCGAAAAATAGGTTATATTGAAACTGTTTATTGCTTAAATCGCTCATATGGACCGTATTGCCTCTGCCAACGTCTTTGTCACCATTGCCGAACGCGGCAGCCTGGCCGCTGCGGCTGAAGCACTGGATATGTCGCGCGCCATGGTGACGCGCTACCTGGCGGAAATGGAGGAGTGGGCGGGGGCACGCCTGCTGCACCGGACTACGCGCCGCCTGGGGCTGACTGCGGCGGGGGAGGTGACGCTGGCGCGTTGCCGCGAATTGCTGGCGCTGGCCGGGGCGATTCCGGCTGCGGGCGATGCCGGAGCTGGCGCGCCGCGCGGCTTGCTGCGCGTGGCCTGCGCGCAGTTCCTGGCGCAGACGGCGCTGGCCGATGCGCTGGCGGGCTTCCTGCGCCGCTACCCTCAGGTGACGGTGGACCTGCAGGTCGATAACCGTGCCGTCAACCTGGTCGAGCAGCGCATCGACCTTGCCATCCGGATCACCAATGCGCTGGAGCCGAACCAGATCGCGCGCAAGCTTGGTGAATGCCGTTCGATGCTGGCCGCGGCGCCGGCCTACCTGGCGCAGCATGGCACGCCCGCCGACCCGCAGGATCTGGCGCGGCATAACTGCCTGGCTTATAGCTACTTTGGCAAGAGCGTGTGGACCCTGGCCGGCGCCGGCGCGGCGTTGGTGGAGGTGCCGGTCGGCGGCAACCTGTCGTCGAACGAATCGATGGCGCTGCTGGCGGCCGCCGGGCAGGGGGCCGGCATCGCCATGCAGCCGCGTTTTGTGGTCATGCCGGAAGTGGCGGCGGGCCGGCTGGTGGAAGTCTTGCCGGATTGGCAACCGCAGGCGCTGGGAATGCATGCCATTTATACATCGCGCCAGCACATGCCGCCTGCGCTGCGGGCCTTGCTGGACTATCTGGCCGACTGGTTCGCCCGGCACGGATCGGAGTTTTAGTTGTTTCAGTTCAATGACAGTGCTATGCTAGGCGACCGTTTTTGGAAAATCTGGAAACAACAGAGCCCTTCCCCCACAACTTGATGTGCAATCCGCTAACCGGTCAGGCCGTGTCGCGGAAGGTTTGAACAACCCGCTAATTCCTCGCGAAGCGCGAAGAAAGGTGAGCAAAGAAATGATGCAACAACAGACGTCCAATTCCTACCTGTTTGGTGGGAACGCGCCGTACGTAGAAGAACTGTACGAGGCGTACCTCGAAAATCCTGGCTCCGTGCCAGACAACTGGCGCCAGTACTTCGACGCCATGCAGAACGTGCCGGCAGTCGACGGCAGCGCCAAGCCAGACGTCGTTCACTCGTCCGTCATCGCCTCCTTCGCCGAACGCGCGAAAGCAGGTCCGATCCGCACCATCGTCGCTTCGTCCGACGCCGAAATGGGCCGCAAGCGCGTGGCCGCCACCCAGCTGATCGCAGCCTACCGCTACCTGGGCTCTCGCTGGGCAAACCTGGACCCGCTGCAGCGCCAGGAACGTCCGAGCATCCCTGAACTGGAGCCATCTTTCTACGGTTTCACCGATGCCGACCAGGACACTGTCTTCAACATCAGCAACACCTACTTCGGCCCAGAGACCGCGACCCTGCGCGACCTGACCAACCTGCTGAAGGACACCTACACCCGTTCCGTCGGCGCGGAATACATGTACATCTCCGACCCGGCCGAAAAGCGCTGGCTGCAGGAGCGCCTGGAGTCGATCCGTTCGACCCCGAACTTCACCGCCGAAAAGAAAAAGCACATCCTGGAGCGCCTGACCGCCGCTGAAGGCCTGGAACGCTACCTCCACACCAAGTACGTCGGCCAGAAGCGCTTCTCACTGGAAGGCGGCGAGACCTTCATCGCGTCGATTGACGAAATCATCCAGCGCGCCGGCGAAAAAGGCGTGCAGGAAATCGTGATCGGCATGGCCCACCGCGGCCGCCTGAACGTGCTGGTAAACACCCTGGGCAAGGCGCCTAAGGACCTGTTCGAAGAATTCGAAGGCAAGCACGCCGACGACCTGCCGGCCGGCGACGTGAAATACCACCAGGGCTTCTCTTCCGACATCTCCACCGCAGGCGGCCCGGTCCACCTGTCGCTGGCGTTCAACCCGTCCCACCTGGAAATCGTCAACCCGGTGGTTGAAGGTTCCGTGAAGGCCCGCATGGACCGCCGCGGCGACGCGCACGGCGCGCAGGTGCTGCCGATCCTGGTGCACGGCGACGCGGCATTCGCCGGCCAGGGCGTTGTGATGGAAACCCTGAACCTGGCGCAGACCCGCGGCTACGGCACCGGCGGCACCGTGCACATCGTGATCAACAACCAGATCGGCTTCACCACTTCCGATCCGCGCGATGCACGTTCCACCATCTACTGCTCCGACGTCGTGAAGATGATCGAAGCGCCTGTGCTGCACGTGAATGCCGACGATCCTGAAGCCGTGGTACTGGCTTCCCAGATCGCCCTGGACTACCGCCTGCAGTTCAAGAAAGACATCGTTGTCGACATCATTTGCTACCGCAAACTGGGCCATAACGAGCAGGATACCCCGGCGCTGACCCAGCCGCTGATGTACAAGAAGATCGCCAAGCACCCAGGCACCCGCAAGCTGTACGCGGACAAGCTGATTACCCAGGGCGTGATCCCGGCCGACGGCGGCGACGCCATGGTGGCCGCTTACCGCGCTGCGATGGACCAGGGCAAGCACACCATCGATCCGGTGATCTCCAACTTCAAGAACAAGTACGCCGTTGACTGGCTGCCGTTCCTGAACCGCAAGTGGACCGACGCGGCCGATACCGCCGTGCCGATGACTGAGCTGAAGCGCCTGGCGACCGCCATCACCACCGTGCCTGAATCGTTCAAGGTGCACTCGCTGGTCGAGAAAGTGCTGGCTGACCGCGCTGCCATGGGCAAGGGCGAGATGAACCTGGACTGGGGCATGGGCGAACACCTGGCCTTCGCGTCCCTGGTTTCCTCCGGCTACGCAGTGCGCCTGACCGGCCAGGACGCCGGCCGCGGCACCTTCACCCACCGTCACGCCGTGCTGCACGACCAGAACCGCGAGCGTTGGGATGCCGGCACCTACATTCCGCTGCAGAACATCGCAGAAGGCCAGGCACCGTTCACCGTGATCGACTCCGTGCTGTCCGAAGAGGCAGTGCTGGGCTTCGAATACGGCTACTCGACCGCCGAGCCTAACACCCTGACCATCTGGGAAGCCCAGTTCGGTGACTTCGTCAACGGTGCCCAGGTTGTGATCGACCAGTTCATCAGCTCCGGCGAAGTGAAGTGGGGCCGCGCTTCCGGCCTGGTCATGATGCTGCCGCACGGCTACGAAGGCCAGGGCCCAGAACACTCGTCGTGCCGCCCAGAGCGTTTCCTGCAGCTGTGCGCTGACAACAATATGCAAGTGGTGCAGCCGACCACCGCATCGCAGATCTTCCACGTGCTGCGCCGCCAGATGGTGCGCCAGTTCCGCAAGCCGCTGGTGATCCTGACTCCTAAGTCGCTGCTGCGTAACAAGGATGCAGGTTCCCCGCTGGAGCAACTGGCCAAGGGCGCGTTCCAGACCGTGATCGGCGAAGTGGACGAGTCCATCGACGCCAAGAAGGTCAAGCGCGTGATCGCCTGCTCCGGCAAGGTGTATTACGACATCGTGAACACCCGCAAGACCCGCGGCGTGACCGATACCGCCATCGTGCGTATCGAGCAGCTGTACCCATTCCCGCACAAGGCATTCGCTGCTGAACTGAAGAAGTTCCCGAACCTGACCGAAGTGGTGTGGGCGCAGGACGAGCCGCAGAACCAGGGTCCTTGGTTCCAGATCCAGCACAACATCTTCGAGGCCATGGAATCGGGCCAGAAGCTGGCATACGCCGGCCGTCCTGCTTCCGCTTCGCCTGCCGTGGGTTACTACGACAAGCACTACGCGCAGCAGAAAGACCTGCTGGAAACCGCGTTCTCGAAGCTGAAGGGCTTCATCCTGACCAAGTAATTCACGCATTAGCGGGTGAGCCGCCCGCGTCAAGCGGGCGGCGCGAAAAACACACAAAATTCGGAGTAAAAAACAAATGGCACAAATCGAAGTCAAAGTTCCTCAACTGTCGGAATCCGTCGCTGAAGCGACCCTGCTGTCCTGGCACAAGAAAGTCGGCGAGGCAGTGGCCCGCGACGAAAACATGATCGACATCGAGACCGACAAGGTTGTCCTGGAACTGCCAGCACCAGCCGCAGGCGTGGTTGTGCAAGTGATCAAGGCCGACGGCGCCACCGTGGTTGCCGGCGAAGTGATCGCCATCATCGATACCGAAGCCGCTGCCGGCGCGACCCCATCGGCTCCTGCCGCCGCCGCTCCTGCCGCCCCAGCCGCTGCCGCCGACAAGTCCGGCGTTGCCATGCCAGCCGCTGCCAAGATCCTTTCCGAAGCCGGCATCGCCGCTTCCGACGTTGCCGGTTCCGGCAAGGACGGCCGCGTGACCAAGGGCGACGCCCTGGCCGCTGCCGCTGCACCGAAGCCAGCCGCTCCAGCACCGCTGGCGCCAGCCGCTCCTAAAGCGCAACTGCAGAAGGTTGCTGCTCCAGCCGTTGCCAACCTGGGCGACCGTCCGGAAGAGCGCGTGCCAATGAGCCGCCTGCGTGCACGTATCGCCGAGCGCCTGGTTGAGTCCCAGTCCACCAACGCGATCCTGACCACCTTCAATGAAGTGGACATGAAGCCGGTCATGGACCTGCGCAACAAGTACAAGGACAAGTTCGAGAAAGAACACGGCGTGAAGCTGGGCTTCATGTCCTTCTTCGTGAAGGCCGCTGTGCACGCACTGAAGAAGTACCCGATCCTGAACGCTTCGGTTGACGGCAACGACATCGTCTACCACGGCTACTTCGACATCGGTATCGCCGTGGGTTCCCCGCGCGGCCTGGTGGTGCCTATCCTGCGCAACGCAGACCAGATGAGCATCGCCGAGATCGAGAAAAAGATCGGCGAGTTCGGCGCGAAAGCCAAGGAAGGCAAGCTGACCCTGGAAGACCTGACCGGCGGCACCTTCTCCATCTCGAACGGCGGTACCTTCGGCTCCATGCTGTCGACCCCGATCATCAACCCGCCACAATCCGCAATCCTGGGCGTGCACGCCACCAAGGACCGCGCTGTTGTCGTTGACGGCCAGATCGTGATTCGCCCGATGAACTACCTGGCGATGTCCTACGACCACCGTATCATCGACGGCCGCGAAGCTGTCCTGGGCCTGGTGGCAATGAAGGAAGCGCTGGAAGATCCTGCGCGCCTGCTGCTGGACCTGTAAAACCGGTAAAGCGGCGGGGACTGGCCCTAGGTCCAGCCCCCGTCCCTCACTGCAAGTCAGCGACTGTTACCGGCTGGTGTCTGACCCTGCGGGTCTGACACCGGTTTACCGGTTTAGAAAACACGAAGGGAGTCACATGAGCGTCTCCGAAGAACTGAAGCGCCTGCACGAACTGCACCAGGCCGGTGCCCTGAGCGATGAAGAATTCGCCCGTGCCAAGGAAAAGCTGCTGCAAAGCGGCGGTACCAGCCAGCAGCCCGGCGGCGATTTCGCCACCGAAGTGGGCAAGCTGCGCCGCTCCACCACCGACCGCTGGCTAGGCGGCGTGTGCGGCGGCATCGCCAAACAATCCGGCATCGAGTCCTGGATCTGGCGCCTGATCTTCGTCCTGGTCGCAACATGCCTCGGCTTCGGCGGGCTGATTTACATCCTTATGTGGATTTTCGTCCCCACGGACGACCAATGATTTGGGAAAAGACATGAGCAACAAACAATTTGACGTAGTAGTTATCGGCGCCGGTCCTGGCGGTTACATCGCGGCCATCCGCGCAGCGCAGCTGGGCTTCTCCGTAGCCTGTATCGACGAGTGGAGCAACGACGCCGGCAAGCCAGCCCCAGGCGGCACCTGCACCAACGTAGGCTGCATTCCATCCAAAGCGCTGCTGCAATCGTCCGAGCACTTCGAACACGCATCGCACGGCTTCAAAGAGCACGGCATCAATGTGGAAGGCCTGTCCTTCGACGTGGCCCAGATGCTGAAGCGCAAGAACACCGTGGTCAAGCAAAACAACGACGGCATCCTGTTCCTGTTCAAGAAGAACAAGGTGACCTTCTTCCACGGCCGCGGCGCATTCGCCGGCGCCGCTGGTGCCGAAGGCTACCCGATCGCCATCTCCGGTCCTACCACCGAAACCATCACCGGCAAGCAGATCATCGTTGCTACCGGCTCCAACCCGCGTGCACTGCCAGGCGCACCATTCGACGAGAAACTGATCCTGTCGAACACCGGCGCCCTGAACATCGAAACCGTGCCGGCCAAGCTGGGCGTGATCGGTGCCGGCGTGATCGGCCTGGAACTGGGCTCCGTGTGGCGCCGCCTGGGTTCGGAAGTGACCGTGCTGGAAGGCCTGCCGACCTTCCTGGGCGCAGTCGACGAGCAGATCGCCAAGGAAGCACAGAAGCTGCTGACCAAGCAGGGCCTGTCGATCAACCTGTCCTGCAAGATCACCAAGGTCGAAGCCGGCAAGAACAACGTCACCGTTGAATACACCGACGCCAAGGGCGAAGCGCAGAAGGCGACCTTCGACAAGCTGATCGTGTCGATCGGCCGTACCGCCAACACCATCGGCCTGGGCGCCGACAAAGTGGGCCTGGCTGTCGACGAGCGCGGCATGATCACCGTGGACGAAGATTGCAAGACCAACCTGCCGAACGTATGGGCGATCGGCGACGTGGTGCGCGGCCCGATGCTGGCGCACAAGGCGGAAGAAGAAGCGGTAGCCGTGGCTGAGCGCATCGCCGGCCAGCATGGCCACACCAACTTCAACACCCTGCCATCCGTCATCTACACCCATCCGGAAATCGCTTCCGTGGGCAAGACCGAGCAGCAGCTGAAGGCCGAAGGCGTGGCATACAAGGCCGGCACCTTCCCGTTCCTGGCTAACGGCCGCGCACGCGCGCTGGGCGATACCAACGGCATGGTGAAGTTCCTGGCCGATGCAACCACCGACGAGATCCTGGGCGTGCACATCGTGGGTCCAATGGCTTCCGAGCTGATCTCCGAAGCCGTGGTGGCGATGGAGTTCAAGGCTTCGGCCGAAGACATCGCGCGCATCTGCCACGCACACCCATCGCTGTCCGAAGCGACCAAGGAAGCGGCGCTGGCTGTTGATAAGCGTACGCTGAACTTCTAAACCGGAAAACCGGCAAAGCGGTGTCTGACCCGCAGGGTCAGACACCAGGCCTGCAGGTGTCTGACCCTGTGGGTCAGACACCGGTCTACCGGTTTAAGAAAATGAACGTCCAAGAGTTTTACCAGCACGCGCTCACGCAGCGCGACTTCAAAGCCGACGCCGCCCAGCAGCGCGCCGTCGACCGCCTGCAGCAGTGCTACGACGAATGGGTCGCCTACAAGGCCCAGCGCTCCAATTCCTTCAAACGCCTGATCAACCGTCCAACGCCTCCGCGCGGCGTGTACATGTGGGGCGGGGTAGGGCGCGGCAAGTCCTTCCTGATGGATTCGTTCTATTCGGTGATCCCGCTGGTGCGCAAGACGCGCCTGCACTTCCACGAATTCATGCGCGACGTCCACATGCAGCTGGACGAACTGCGCGGCGTGGAAGACCCGCTGGACGAAGTGGCAAAACGGATCGCGAAAAAATACCGCCTGATCTGCTTCGATGAATTCCACGTATCGGACGTGGCGGATGCCATGATCCTGTATAACCTGATGAAGGCGTTGTACGACAACGGCGTGTCCTTCATCATGACCTCGAACTACGAGCCGTCCACCCTGTATCCCGACGGCCTGCACCGCGACCGCATCCTGCCCACCATCGCCCTGCTGAAGGAAAAGATGGACGTGCTGAACGTGGATGCGGGCGTCGACTACCGCGGGCGGGCGCTGGAGCAGGTGGATGCCTACTACACGCCGCTCAACGCCAATACCGACCACCAGTTGCGCGAAGCCTTCGCGCGCGTGGCCGAAACTTCAGACGAAGACCCTCGCATCCATGTGGAAGGCCGTGAGCTGAAAGCCTTGCGCCGCGCCGGCACCATCATCTGGTTCGATTTCGCCACGCTGTGCGGCGGCCCGCGCTCGCAGAATGACTATCTGGAAATCGCCAGCCGCTTCCATACCGTGATATTGTCCGGTATTCCGATGATGTCGGCCGGGCAATCGTCCGAAGCGCGCCGCTTCACCTGGCTGATCGACGTGTTCTACGACCAGAAGGTCAAGCTGATCATGTCGGCCGAAGTGGAGCCGGAGGAGCTGTACACGTCCGGTGTGCTGTCCAATGAATTCCACCGCACCGTGTCGCGTATCGTCGAGATGCAATCGCGCGAATATATGGAAAAGGAACAGCGCGGCGCTGCCGAAAAGCTGTCCTGACAAGGAGAATAATTTGAAGAACTGGATCTGGCTGGCCGTGATGCTGCCAAGCGCCGTGCTGGCGCAGGACATCGGCCGTCCGGCAACGACTGGTGCTCCTGGCATCCCGGAAACCCATTCGGTCGAGCAGGCTGACGCGCGCCTGGCGCAAGTGAAGAAGGACCGCGAAGCGGTGGAGGCGGAGTTCAGCGCCAGCGAAGCGCTTTGCTACGACAAGTTCTTCGTCAATGCCTGTATCGACAAAGCCAAGGAACAGCGCCGCTTGCGCCTGGCCGAACTGCGCGCGGTGGAAGTGGAAGCCAATTACTTCAAGCGCCGTAATGCGGTGGAAGCGCGCGACCGAGAACTGGAAGACCGCGCCCAGAAGGATGCCGCGGAAGCGGCCTACAACGCCGCCCATCCCAAGCCGCCAAAAGTCGACCCTGCTTCGAAGCCGGCACCGAAGCCGGCTGCGGTCTCGGTGCAGCAGCGCCAGGCGGAGCATGATGCCCGCGAACAGGCCCGCGTCGCCCAGGAAGCTGCCGACGCGCCGAAACGCGCTGCCAAGGCGGCGCAATTCGAACGCAAGAAAGCCGAGTCGGAGAAGCGGCAGGCGGAAGTCAAGGCCAAGATGGCCGAGAAGGAAGAGAAGAAGCGCCGTGCTGCGGAAGCGCAGAAGGCCGAAGCAGCAAAAGCCGAGGCCGCAGCCAAGGTTGCAGCCTCGAAAAAGCCTTAAACAGCTTTACGCAGCTTCTGCACCGTGTAATTGACCTTTTCCTTTGGCGGGGCCACCAGCTTGATGATCGCCATCGAGCAGTTGTCGCCCTTGCCCTGGGCACGTTCGCGGGCCTTGTTGATCAGCAGTTCCGCCGCTTCGCGCGGCGACTTCTTGGCGATCGCGCTCGCCAGTTCCACATCCGCAAAATACGACCACAGCCCGTCCGAGCAGAGCAGGAATGAGTTGCCTGCCTTCAGGTCGTGCTGTACCCCGAACGTGACAAACGGTTCCCTATGCTTGTTGCCCAGGGCGTTGCTGAGCAGCTTGGCCTGGCGATGCTTGCGCGCCGCTTCTTCCGGCAAGTTTTCCTTCTCCATCAGGTGGGCGACATACTCGGCGTCGCTGGTGCGGGCCAGGCACTCCTTGTTGTCAAAACGATACAGACGCGAGTCGCCAACCACGGCCCAGACGGCCTGGCGCTCCGGCGTCAGCACCATCAGCACCATGCTCGATTGGGGCTCGCTGGCGCCCGTTCGCGGGTCCATGACGAGGATCTGGTGGACATCGTGCGCTATTTCTCGCAGCAATTCCTCCAGACGCCCCAGGTGGACGGTCTCCGACGCCCGGTAATCGTCAAACAATTGTTTGGCCGTATGCAGCACCTGTTCAGCGCCAGTAGCGCCACCACTGATGCCATCGGCCAGCACGGCCAGCACATAGCCGGGTGCTTTCTGCGCTGTAAACAGCGCGACACGGTCATTTTGTAGGGGCCGGCTACCGATATGTTGGGCGGTTCCAGCCTCGATCTTGTACGTGCTCATAGGGACTTGACAGCTTCTTTCCAATGACTACCTGAGTTAAACTATGCACAGTATGCAGTTTTGTTGCAAGTATAGCCTGTTGTCCCTACGAAACTGTAAGCAAACGTTAATCGAAATCGTGCAGACTTCCCATTTATGATCAACAAAGAAGAAATCCAGCGTCGCATCGTTGAGCTCGACGTCGAGCACCGCGACCTGGATGCAGTCATTGAAATGTTGACCCTGGATGGTCACCACGATCAACTTCAGTTGCGCCGCCTCAAGAAGCGTAAGCTGCAATTGAAAGACTATATCACCCTGCTGAAAATGCAATTGGTGCCCGACGTACCGGCCTGAGCAGGGCCACTCATTCTTCGAATAACTTGACTGATACACAACAGCCGACCGCCGCTTCCGGCGCGCCGAGCGATCCGGTTTTTCCTCCGGGGGCGCACGACGCCGATATTGAGCGCCTGTTTGGACCCGGCGGCCCCCTCGGCCCGGCGGTGGGTGGCTTTCGTCCACGCAAATCGCAGACCGAGATGGCCAAGGCGATCGCCGATGCCATCGCCAAGCAGCAGACCCTGATCGCCGAAGCCGGTACCGGCACCGGCAAGACCTTTGCCTACCTGGTACCGGCGCTGCTGTGGGGCGGCAAGACCATCGTCTCCACCGGTACCAAGAACCTGCAGGACCAGTTGTTCCTGCGCGATATTCCGACCATTCGCGCCGCGCTGCAGGCACCGGTCTCGGTCGCGCTGCTGAAAGGGCGCTCCAACTACCTGTGCCACTACCACCTGGAACGCACGCTGCAAAACGGCCGCATGACTTCGCGCGAGGACGTTGGCTACCTGCGCGAGATTTCGCGCTTCCTGAAAATGACCAGCACCGGCGACAAGGCCGAACTGGCGCGCGTGCCGGAAAACGCCCTGGTGTGGAACCTGGTGACGTCGACCCGCGAGAATTGCATGGGGCAGGAGTGCCAGTACTACCAGGACTGCTTCGTGATGAAGGCGCGCCGCGAGGCGCAGCAGGCCGACGTGGTGGTAGTCAACCACCACCTGTTCTTCGCCGACGTTGCGCTGAAGGATACCGGTGTGGCCGAACTGCTGCCTTCCGCGAACACCGTGATCTTCGACGAGGCGCACCAGTTGCCCGATACTGCCACGCTGTTCTTCGGCGACAGCGTATCCACCTCGCAGATCCTTGAACTGTGCCGCGATGTGCTGGCCGAGGGCCTGGCCCATGCGCGCGACGGCGCCGAGTGGGCCAAGGTGGTCACGCCGGTGGAAAAAGCAGCGCGCGACCTGCGCCTGACGTTCTCGCAAGACATCGTGCGCATGTCGCTGCCGCAGATCGCCCCCTCCAGCGATTTCTTCCCGGCGCTGCAGACGCTGAAGGATGAACTGAACGACATGGTGGCCGTGCTGGAAAAGAATGCCGAGCGCGCCGAGACCATAGAACAATGCCGCGTGCGCGGCAACGAGCTGTCGGCCCGCCTGGAAGCCTGGAAGTTCGATCCGAAGGCCAAGGTGGCTGCCGGCGAAGAAGCGGTGTTCTGGGTGGAGGCCTTCCAAAGCTCACTGCAACTGCATAAAACGCCGCTGTCGATAGCGCCGATCTTCAACGGCCAGCGCGAAGGCGTGCCGCGCAGCTGGATTTTCACTTCCGCCACGCTGGCGGTGAAAAACGACTTCACCCACTTCGCCCAGCAACTGGGCCTGGAGAATGAAGTCGCGCGCAACTGGCCAAGCCCGTTCAACTACGAGGAGCAGGGCATCCTGTATGTGCCTCAAGGCTTGCCGGACCCGAATTCGATGGGCTATACCGACGCCGTGCTGGATGCGGCGCTGCCGGTGATCGAGGCGGCCGGCGGCCGCACCTTCCTGCTGTGCACCACGCTGCGCGCCGTCAAGCGCGCCGCCGACCGCCTGCGCGACGAATTCGACAAGCGCGGCCTGAAGTTCCCGCTGTTCGTGCAGGGCGACCGTGGCCGCACCGAACTGCTCGACCAGTTCCGCAAGGCCGGCAACGGCGTGCTGATCGGCTCCCAGAGCTTCTGGGAAGGCGTGGACGTGCGCGGCGAAGCGCTGTCGCTGGTAATCATCGACAAGCTGCCATTCGCGCCGCCGGACGATCCTGTGCTGGCCGCCCGCATCGAGGTGATGGAGCGCCAGGGCCTGAACGGCTTCATGGGCCATACCCTGCCGGAAGCAATCATCAACCTGAAGCAGGGGGCCGGCCGCCTGATTCGCGATGAAGGCGACCGCGGCGTGCTGATGCTGTGCGACCCGCGCGTGATTTCCAAGCCGTATGGCCGCCGCATCTGGCAAAGCCTGCCGCCTTTCAAGCGTACGCGCGAAGCGGCGGAAGTCATCGAATTCTTCAAAGGCCATTAACCCCAGGGAGACGTCATGAAACTGACACGCGCGATGTTGGACGAAGCAGCAGGCCAGGGCCTGCTGGACGAAGGCCAGGCAGGGCGGTTGTGGCAGTTCCTGGTGGAGCGTGAGCAGCATACGCCCGGCTTCAAACCGGCGCACATCCTGTACTACCTGGGCGGCCTGGTCGCCATCGGCGCCATGTCGCTGTTCATGACGCTGGGCTGGGAGTCGTTTGGCGGCACCGGCCTGCTGTTCATTTCGATTTGCTATATGGTGGCCGCACTGGGAGCGGTCGAGTGGCTGCGCGCCCGCGGCATGATGCTGCCGGCCGGTGTGTTGGCCGCTTTCGCGGTGGTGCTGGTGCCGGTGGCAGTATACGGCCTGCAGCATATGCTCGGCCTGTGGGCGGACGGCGGCGCCGGCAGCACTTATCGCAACTATCACTACTTCATCGACTGGCGCTGGATTCTCATGGAGCTGGCCACGCTGGGCGCCGGCGCCGTGGTGCTATGGCGCTACCGCATGCCATTTACCGTGATGCCGCTGGCGGTGACCCTGTGGTACATGAGCATGGACGTGACGGAAATGCTGCTTGGCCATTACAGCCTGTTTTCCCACGAAGGCAAAGTGATTTCGGCGCTATTCGGCATTGCCATGACGCTGCTCGCGCTGTGGATCGACCTGCGCAACCGCAGCGACAAGGACTATGCGTTCTGGCTGTACATCTGGGGCGTGCTGACGTTCTGGGGCGCCCTGTCGTCGATGGATTCGGGCAGCGAATTGGGCAAACTGGTCTACTGCTTGATCAACGTCCTGATGATCGGCATCGGCGCCGCCTTGTCGCGCCGCGTGTTCGCGGTGTTTGGCGGTTTTGGCCTGGCTGGCTACCTGGGCCACCTGTCATACACCGTTTTCCGCGACAGCTTGCTGTTCCCGGTAGCCCTGACGGCTATCGGCATCGCCATTATCGCCGCCGGCGTGTTCTGGCAGCGGCGGGAAGCCGCGATCGGCGCCAGCCTGCGCCAATGGCTGCCCGGCCCTGTGCGCCTGCTGGTCGAACGCCGGGCGGCATGAATCGCTAGCGCAGTTCCGGCGGCGCCTCGCCGCTCTGCAGCCAGTTGCCGATCGCCCGGTAGACTTGCGAGCGCTGGCCTTGCAGACCGTGCGCGCTTTCGCGGCTGCAGTCACGGCGTGTGCCGGCGAAGACCTGCGGGAAGGCTTCGCTGTCGACTGCGATCAGCGGGAAGAAGCGCGCCTTCGGATAGCTGTCGCGGAAGGGCAGGCAGGCGTCGCGCCGGTGGTGTACGCCGAGCACGGGGCGCTTCAGGTGCGGTGCTTCGGCCCAGGCGTCGGCGCTGCCATTGACCAGCACCACTGCATCCACGGCCGGCAAGCGGTTGGCAAGAAAGGCGGCGGAAAAGGCGCCGTCGCTGCTCCCCATCAGGACAAGGCGCGCCTGCGGGTGGCGCTTGCGCATGAAATCGACGACAGCGGCGACGTCCTGGCCGTGCGCGGATCCCTGACGGCTGGCGATATCCAGTACTTCGTGATCGCTGGCGGTGTCCAGCGCCACCATGGCGCCCACCTGGTCCGCCATCTGGCGCTGTGCGCCGAACAAGGTGTCCGGATCGGCCGGCAGGCTGCCTGGCCATACGCCTTGCAAACCGCGCTGGCCTGAACCGCCTGCGAGGTAAAGCACCACATGGCTGGGGGTGCGCTCGCCTGTCATCTCGAGCACGCGCACGGTGGCGCCTGGCCGCGTGGGAATATCAAGCAGTACTTCGCCTGCCTGCACGGAGCCGTGCAGTGCGATGGCCAGCCAGGCCAGCGTGCGAATCTTCATTTCCGATACCTCCCGCCCTGAGTGACTTTCACGCACCTCGATTCGGTTGGCGCGTTGTGCAAAATTGTATATTCTCAGACAACGTTTTGTGCAATGTCGAGGTGACGCGATGAAGTGCAAGTTGATCCTGAGTGCCCCGCCTGACGTGTACGAGAACATGCGCAACGCCGCCCGCGAAAACCTGCAGCTGGTGCTGAAGGGCGATCCCGCCAACCTATTCCTCGACAAACACGGCATGAGGTTCCAATGACGATCTTTATCAAGAAATTGTGCAATGCCTTCATTACCGATGCAGTAGTCAATCGCCGTTTCGGCGGGGCGGCCGCGCGCAACGTGGAAGCGATCGGCGCCGTCATTGGCGGATTGTGGGTGGGCGGCATCGTCACTGTATCGGCCGACGCGCTGGACTGGGTGCCGAACATCATGAACAAGGCCGTGCACGATGATTTGCAGCCGGTGCACATCCCGCTGCGTGAAGTGCGTTCCGTGCGGCGCGAGTTCGGCATCCTGACCGGCATCGTGGTAGTCGAGCTGGAGGATGGCGGCGAGTTCCGTTTCCGCTGCTTCAATGCACGCAATGTGGCGGACAATATGAGCGACCTGCTGCCTAGCCAGGTGATGAGCGCATGAACCGGCTGCTGCCGCACCTGATGCTGTACGCCGCGCTGCTCGCTGCGCCTGCGGCCCGCGCGCAGGGCTATGTCGGCCTGGGGCTGGATTACTCCATGACGACGGCGCCGCTGATCAACTTCGCCAACATGGCGGTGATGAACAACAATTCCATGAACACCGGGCTCCACTCACGCGGCAAGGCGGCGCGCATGGAGGCGCCGCCGGCGGTGCAGCGCAACGCGCGGGAGCTGGCAAAGGTGTTTCCGGCGTCGAGCCAGGCAGCGATGGCACAAGCCTTCCAGCAGAGCATGGACGTCTACCAGCAGGTGGCTGCCAAAATGGGATGGCAGCGCGATGACCTGGACGGCGCAATGGCGGCCTTCATCGTTGGCAATTACATGGTCTTCGCCAACCGCGAGGTGCCGGACGAGGAATTCGCGGCGGTGGCCGAGAAGCAAAGCGCGGAAACAATCCGCAACCTGTACGAGAAAAGCGCCATGGTCGGCGCTTTCATGGCGCTGGCTTACAAGTCACAGCAGCAAAAGGCGCAGCCGGAGCACGCGGCTGCCAACCTGCGCAACAGCGCTCGAGAAAATTTGAAGCTGGTGTTGGGGGCCGACCCCGAGCGCCTGCAGATCGACGAGCGAGGTGTTATGCTTGTCAAATGACCATCCTTGCCGGTTCCTGCCACTGCGGCGCAATCACGATCGAGGTGCCGGCCGCGCCGGCCTACCTGATCGACTGCAACTGCTCGATTTGCCGCCGCACGCGGGCGCTGTGGGCGTTCTATCCCGAAGACGGGGTCCGCATCGAGGGCGATCCGGCGCATGCCGAGGATTACGTCTGGGGCGACAAGTCACTGCGCACGGTGCGCTGCCGGACCTGCGGCTGTGTCACGCACTGGAAGTCGCTAAAGCCCAATGACGATGGCCGCATGGGCGTGAACATGGCCAATTTCGCGCCGGAAGCCGTGGCGGAAATGGAAGTCCGCAAGTTCGACGGCGCCGACACCTGGACCTACTTGTGATCGCCGACCTGCCCGAGGACGCCTTGTTGCAGCGTTACCGCGAGCAGGGGGCTTACACCGATTGTTTCGCCATCGACGTGCCGGAACAGGTCGCGCATGCAGCCTATGTCGAGGCTTTCTACACCACCGCCGTCTTCAAGCTGGAACGGTTGCTGCTGGCGCTGTTCGTTGCGCGGCCTTCGCGCGATGTGGAAGCGCGTGAGCTGGCGCGCGGCCAGCGCCAGCATTTCTCCGCGTGGTCGGTGGAAGGGCGGGCGCCGGATCAGTTGCTGATGTGCGATGTCGCAGGCAGCACGCGTTCATGGTTGATGGCGGCGCCGGCCGGGCAGGGCACGCGGCTGTATTTTGGCTCCGCAGTCGTGCACTCGCGGCAGGGAGGCCTGTTCCGCGCGCTGCTTGGCTTCCATCAGCTCTATTCACGCATCCTGTTGCGCGCCGCTGCCTCGCGCGTGCGCAGGGCCGGCTGAAGCGCGATGGATTCCCTGATTACCGCGTCGGCCCGTTCCCTTGCCAGCGGTGACGTGCTGGGCGCCCTGAAACATGTGGCACTGCGCGACGACCCACCGGCGCTGGCCCTGCGCGGCATCGCCATGGCGCGGCTGGGCGACTTTCCCAGGGCGCGCGAGTTGCTGCGGCGTGCCGCGCGTGGCTTTGGCTCGCATGAAGAACTGGCCCGCGCGCGCTGCCTTGTCGCGGAAGCGGAAGTGGCGATGGCCATGCGTGATTTTGCAGCCCCGCCGCGCGCGCTGGCGGCCGCGCTGGCGGTGCTGGAAGCGCACGGCGACTATGGCAATGCCTTGCAGGCGCGCTTGATCGCCGCCCGTAAATTCCTCCTGCTTGGACGCCTCGAAGCCGCTGCAACTGAACTGTCGCGCCTCGATATCCGTGCCCTGACGCCGTCTCTGGCGGCAGTTGCGCAACTGGCCGCGGCCGAACTGGCAATGCGAACGCTACGCCCGGCGCAGGCAAGGGCCGCGCTTGCGCACGCGCATGCGGCGGCCACCCGCTCGGGCGTGCCGGAGCTTCTGGCAGAGGTAGTGGAGGCCAGCGCTGCGCTGCATCGTCCCGCCGCGCGCCTGCACGGTGGCGGCGCGCTGTCGCTCGACGAAGTGGCAGCTCTGCTGGCATCGGGCACACTGGTACTGGATGCCTGCCGGCGAGGCCTGGGCTGCGGCGCGGCCTGGCGTTCCCTGGCCCGCAGGCCGGTATTGTTTGCGCTGGCCCGCATCCTGGCTGAGGCCTGGCCGGGCGATGCCGGGCGAGACCTGCTGATCGAACGGGCCTTCAACACGCGTCGCCCCGACGAAACCCACCGCGCGCGGTTGCGGGTGGAGATCGGCCGCCTTCGCGCGCTCCTCAAGGGACTGGCCGGCATCGAGGCAACGCCGCTCGGCTTTGCGATCCGGCCTGGTGATGGGCGCAGCCTGGCCATGCTGGAGCCGCCGATCGATGGCGAGCAGGCTGCGTTGCTGGCGCTCTTGTCCGAGGGCGCTGCCTGGTCGACTTCGGCCTTGGCCCTGGCGCTTGATGCCAGCCAGCGCACCGTCCAGCGCGCCCTGGCTGAACTGGAGGCGGAGGGACGGGTGCGCTCGATCGGCAGTGCCCGCACGCGGCGCTGGCTGTCGCCGCCGCTGGCCGGATTCACGACAATCTTGTTACTCCCTGCTGCACTGCCGTTGGAATAAAGTTCATTTGCGGCGCCAATCGAGGCGCGCCTCATAAGGAGCCAGGCAATGACACACAATTCAAGCAAGGTGCGCACGGCTGAAATCCTGCGCGAATACGGCCCGTTCGACGGCGTTACCAAAGTCGGCGGGGTTACTTACGACGGCCATCTGGTATGGGCGGCAACAGGCGCCCGCCTGATCGGCATTGATCCCGAGAGCGGCAAGCAGGCGCGCTCGCTGGAGGTGGCCGCCGATGCCGGCACGGCATTCGACGGCAAGTTCCTGTACCAGATCGCGGCAGAACGGATCAACAAGATCGACCCATCCAGCGGAGCGGTGGTGTCGTCTATTCCTGCGCCCGGCAAAGGCGCGGATTCCGGCCTGGCGTGGGCGGAAGGCAGCCTGTGGGTGGGGCAGTACCGCGAACGCAAGATCCATCAGGTCAATCCGGAGACCGGCGCCGTGCTGCGCACCATCGAATCGAACCGCTTCGTCACCGGCGTGACATGGGTGGACGGCGAGCTTTGGCATGGCACCTGGGAGGGCGACCAGAGCGACATCCGCCATGTCGATCCGCACAGCGGGGCCGTGCTGGAACGGCTGGAAATGCCGCCGGGCGTCTTCGTCAGCGGCCTGGAATCCGATGGCGCCGGCTTGTTCTATGCCGGCGGCGAGAATAGCGGCAAGGTGCGTGCAGTGCGCCGCCCACGAGGGGAGTAATCATGAACGCCATCGTCAATCAGGAGCAATGGGTAGCGCAGCGCAAGGCGTTGCTGGTGCGCGAAAAGGAGTTGATGCGCCAGCAGGACCAATTGGCCAGCGCCCGCCGCGCGCTGCCGTGGGTGCGCGTTGACAAGCAGTACGTGTTCGACACGCCGCAGGGCAAGCGTTCCTTGTCCGACCTGTTCGAAGGGCGCAGCCAGCTAGTGGTGCAGCATTTCATGTTTGCGCCCGGGCAGGAGCGCGGCTGCGCGCACTGCTCCTACATGGCCGACCATACGGATGGCGCGCTGGCGCACCTGGCGCAGCGCGACGTGAGCGTGGTGGCGGTATCGCGCGCACCGCTGGCCAGCCTGGAGCGCATGCGCAAGGAAATGGGCTGGCGGTTCAAATGGGTGTCGTCGGGTGACAGCGATTTCAATTACGACTTCCACGTCAGTTTCGCGCCGGAAGAAATGGCTGCAGGCGAAGTCTATTACAACTACACCGGCCAGGCTTTCCCGCACGAAGATGCGCCCGGCGTCAGCGTTTTCTACAAGGACGACGCGGGCACGGTCTACCACACTTATTCGACCTACGGCCGCGGGGTGGAAGTGATGATGCATACCTATCGCTTCCTCGATCTCACGCCGTTCGGGCGGCACGAGGATGATTTGCCGTACACGATGGCGTGGGTCAGGCATCATGACCGCTACGCGCAACCGGCGGCGTCATGCTGCGGCTCCCAGGCGTGATGCGGGGATGCCATGTCGATCTTCCGGCCCTGGCGGGCCGTGACGGCGATCGCCTGCGGCCATGCGGCGTCGATGGCGGTGGCGGCGGCGGTGGCATTCCGGCTGCCGCTGGACCGCCCGGCCCTGCAGTGGGGCGCAGGCGTGCTGCTGCTGGTTGCTTTGGCCTGCCGCATCGGCAAAGGCCACGCCTTGGCGGGCCAGGCGGGAATGGCGCTGTGGACTTTCATCACATCCACGGCGCACGGCGCAGGCTTCATCCTCGTGCCGGCGCTGATGACGATCTGCGGCAGCGGCAGTGGCGCCGCAGGGCCGTTGCTGCAAACGCTGGCGGCGATGGCGCTGCACCTGGCGGCGATGCTTGCCGCGAACGGCGCGATGCTTTATCTCGCCGTTCGCTTCGTGCAGTGGCTTAAGGCTTGACAATCACCTTGCCGGTGACCTTGCGTGCTGCCATCGCTTCGAGCGCGCGCGGCGTGTCGGCCAGGGCGTAGCGTGCCGAGATGTGCGGGCGGATCTTGCCTTCGGCCAGCCAGCCCAGGAGCTGCATCATGCCGGCCAGGTTGGCTTTCGGCTCGCGCTTGACGAACTCGCCCCAGAACACGCCCATTAGCGAAGCGCCCTTGAGCAGCGTCAGGTTCAGGGGCAGCTTCGGTATCTCGCCGTTGGCAAAGCCCACCACCAGGTAGCGGCCGCGCCAGCCGATCGAGCGGAAGGCCGGCTCGGCGTATTCACCGCCGACCGGGTCGTATATCACGTCCGGGCCCTTGCCGTCGGTAGCGGCCTTGATGGCTTCGCGCAGGTCGTTGCTGCTGTAGTTGACCAGGACGTCGGCGCCATGCTCCTTGCAGACGGCCAGCTTTTCCTCGCTGGAAGCGGCGGCAATCACCCGCGCGCCGAGCGCCTTGCCGATCTCGATGGCCGCCAGACCGACGCCGCCGGCGGCGCCCAGCACCAGCATGGTTTCGCCGGCCTTCAACCGGGCGCGGTCCACCACGGCGTGGTGCGAGGTGCCGTAGGTGAGGGTGATCGCGGCGGCGGTGTCGAAATCCATCCCCGGCGGCATCGGCATCAGCGAAGCGGCGGGCACCAGCAGTTGTTCGGCAAAGCCGCCATGCGCGGAGAAGGCAATCGCCTTGTCGCCCGGCTTGAAGCCCTGCACCCCTTCGCCCACCGACAGCACCACGCCCGAGACTTCATTCCCCGGCGTGAAGGGCAGGGCAGGCTTGTATTGGTACTTGCCCTGGATGATCAGTACATCCGGAAAGTTGACTGCTGCCGCCTTTACCTGCAACACCACCTGGCCGGGGCCAGGCTGCGGGTCGGGCACATCTTCCAGCACCAGCGTGTCGGGCAGGCCCCACTCCTTGCAAACGATAGCCTTCATATGGTCTCCATCATTTTTGGAACGATCGTGCGATTATGCCCGAGAACACTTTGCGCCGGCACAAAGTTTATCGCGCGGGAGGGGAATACATTTGGCAGGCAGGGGAGGCGATTGCCATGAGTATCCGGTACGGCTGCTTTTTCAGTTACGCGCATGGCCAGCACGCATATATGAGCCACTTCAAGGACGACCTGGTCGATGCCCTGAAGTGCTATCTTGAGCCCCACTTCGACAACGAGACCGAGCTGTTTGTCGATAGCGAGCAACTGGGTGGCGGGGACGATATCGACCGCCGGCTTGCGCTGGCCATGTGCCAGAGCGCCACCATGATCGTGATCTACACGCCCAAGTACGAAGCCCACCCATATACCCGGCGCGAATTCGCCGCCATGCAGATGATCGAGGCCGAGCGCAGCGGCTGGTACGAGCTGCCAAGCCACCTGATCATCCCCGTCATCATGACCCGCCATCCGCTGAACCTGCCGCGCCAGATCAGCGAGCCTGGCATGTATGTCGATTTTTCGCGCTATACGCTGGCAACCGGGGATCTGAAGACCAATCCCGATTTCCTGCCCGATATCCGGCGCATCGTCGAGCGCATCACGATGCACTACCACTGCCTGAAGGCGAGCATTCCGCCCGACCACGACTGCAGGCAGTTCGTGCTGCCGCCGGTGCCGCCGGAATGGCGCCCGCCGGCCCCGCCTCACTTTCCTCGCTAGAAAAACCTCTGAAAGAGCGCCATGGAACACCTACGCCTGCACCTGCCAGAGCTGCCCGCAGCCGGCGAAGTCACCACTTTCTATTCCTACAAGGGCGGCGTAGGCCGTACCATGGCGCTGGCCAATCTTGGGCACATCCTGGCAAGCCGCCGCACGGCGCCGGTGTTGCTGGTCGACTGGGACCTGGAGGCTCCGGGGCTGCATTACTACTTTCCCGGCGCGGCGGAGGCGCCGGGAGTGCTGGACCTGTTCGAAGAATGCCGCGAGCAGCTCCAGGAGCGCGCCGGCCGCTACGCCAGCGAGCAGGCGCTGGCCGAGGCGGTGTTCGACGCGGTACGCTGGGAGCAGTACCTGATCAGGGCATGCGATGACCGGCCGCTCTGGCTGCTGCGCGCTGGGCGGTGCGATGGCAGCCATGCGGAACGCGCGGCGATGCTGGACTGGCAAAGCTTGTTCGACGCTTGCCCCGCGCTGTTCCGCACCTTTGCCGCGCGGTTGGCGCGCCATTTCGGCCATGTGCTGGTCGATGCGCGCAGCGGTCGCGCCGACTGCGCCGCCATCTGCACAACCTTGCTGCCGACACGGCTGGTGCTGGTGTTCGCGCCGAACCGGCAAAACCTGGACGGCCTGCGGGACCTGGTGGCGCGCGCCACCGGCTATCGCAGTTGCCATGAGGACGAACAGCGCCAGTTGCTGGTCTACCCGCTGCCATCGCGCATCGATACCTCGGACGAGGCGCAATGCAGGTTCTGGCGCCGCGGCGAGGATGGGGAGGGCGGCTACCAGCCCCTGTTCGAAGGCATGCTGGGCCAGGCCTACGGTTTGCCCTGGCTGTCGCTGGAAGAGTACTTCGATGCGGTGCAATTGCCGCACTGCGCCAGCCTGGCCAGTGGCGAACCGCTGCCGGCGCTGGCGCTGCAGCAAGGCTATTATGCATTTATGCAATGGTTTGGCGATGGGCTCTGCCCCTGGCAGCGCCTGCCCGCTGCCGGGCCGGCCACCCTGAACAACCACCATGCCTTGCCGCTCGAGCAAGAGCGCGCAGGGTACTGGCCGATGCCGGCGGCAATGTAAATTTGTCGCCGCCGGCGCGCTGCGCCAGTCGTTGCTTCAGGTAAAATTCCCTGTATGAGAATCCTTATCAGTAACGACGACGGCTACCTGGCGCCTGGCATCAATGCGCTGGCGGAAGCCCTGCAGCCAATTGCCGATATCGTGGTTGTGGCGCCCGACAGCAACCGTTCCGGCGCTTCCAATTCCCTCACGCTGGACCGTCCTTTGTCGGTTCAGCAGGCGGCCAATGGTTTCTATTTTGTCAATGGAACGCCGACCGATTGCGTGCACGTGGCGCTGACCGGCCTGCTGGACCACGTGCCGGACCTGGTGGTGTCGGGCATTAACAACGGCCCGAACATGGGCGATGACACGCTGTACTCGGGCACGGTGGCCGCCGCCACCGAGGGCTACCTGTTCGGCGTGCCGGCGATGGCTTTTTCGCAGGGTTCCTACGGTTGGGCGAATGTCGATGCCGCGGCGCGCGTGGCGCGCGACCTGGTGCAGCGCTACCTGGGACTGCTGGAGCGGCCCTACCTGCTGAACGTGAACATCCCGAACCTGCCGTATGAGCAGCTGGGTCCACTGACCCCGACCCGCCTCGGCCGCCGCCACCAGGCCGAACCCGTGGTCAAGGCGCTTGACCCGCGCGGCCGGGAGATCTACTGGATTGGCCCGCCCGGCGCCTGCAAGGATGCCGGCGAGGGCACCGACTTCCATGCCGTCGCCAATGGCCGCGTTTCGCTGACGCCATTGCAGATCGACCTGACCCATCGCCAACAACTCGCTACCCTGGCAAAGGCCATCGAATGAGCGAAAAGACCCGCACTTTCCCGCTGCCCCTGTCTTCTGTTACCGACAAGAGCCCGGCGAAAAAGCCGGTCTACAGCTCCGTGGCCACGCCCCAAACCGCCACCCAGAATGCCGCCCGCACTGCCGCAGCCAGCCCGGGCGGCTGGCGCCCGCCGCAACCGGTGGCATCGCCCTCGCGCGCCCATTCCTATGCCCAGGAACGCGCCCAGGTGCAGCTTGGCCCCGTGGCGGCGCCGCGCCAGAATGCCCTGGTATCGGACGGCGTGCGTCGCGCCATGGTGCAGCGGGTGGCGAAGCAGGGCGTGAGCGACCCGGTAGTGCTGGGCGCGCTCGACACCGTGCCGCGCCATATGTTCATGGACGAGGGCCTGGCGCCGCAAGCCTATATCGACGCTTCTCTGCCGATCGGCCACCACCAGACCATTTCCCAGCCTTATATCGTGGCGCGCATGATCGAGGTGATGCGCGCCGGGCAGGATCTGCACCGCGTGCTGGAAATCGGCACCGGCTGCGGCTACCAGGCGGCGGTGCTGGCCTGCGTGGCGAAAGAGGTGTTTTCGATCGAACGCATCAAGCCCCTGCATGAACTGGCCAAGGCCAACTTGCGGCCCCTGCGGGTGCCGAACCTGCGTTTGCACTACGGAGATGGTATGCTAGGCTTGCCGCAGGCGGCGCCTTTCGATGGCATCATCCTTGCCGCCGCTGGCCTGGAAGTGCCGCAGGCCTTGCTGGATCAACTGAATATCGGCGGCCGCCTGGTCGCCCCGGTCGGGGCTCGCACCCAGCATCTCGAACTGGTGACCCGTGTCAGCAAGAACGAATGGGTGCGCCAGACGCTGGAAGACTGCCATTTTGTGCCGCTGCGCCCTGGCACCGTTTAACACACAGATCAATAGAATGACGAAGAACTATTCCCTTTTCCTGATGGCGGCCTCGCTGGCCGTGCTGACCGCATGTTCGACCGTGCCGACCCAGGCCCCGGTCGAAGATCGTTCGACACCGCACCCCACCACAGCGCCGAAAGTGGCCCCGGTGGAGGAGCCGAAAGACAAGGAAGGCTACTATACCGTCCACAAGGGCGACACCCTGATCCGCATCGCCTTCGACCGCGGCCTGAATTATCGCGACCTGGCGGCCTGGAACAACTTGTCGAACCCGGACGACATCAAGGTCGACCAGGTGTTGCGCCTGACCCAACCCGAAGGCGTGCAGGTAGCGGCCGTGCCGACCCCGCCGCAGATCGAGAAGACCCCGCCGCCGCCGCGCAAGTCGACGCCAAAGGGGGAGAAACGTCCGTATTCCGATGCCGCGGTGGCGGATTTGCAGAAATCCGACGAACGCGCCGACAAGCCGGCCATGGTGGCCAGCCTGGCCCCAACCCCGGCGCCGGCCGTGCCGCCGGCAGCTGCGGTCAGCGCGGAAGACCGCGACCTGTCGTGGACCTGGCCTTCCGATGGCCGCGTGGTGGCACAGTTCGACGAGGGCAGGAACAAGGGCATCGACATCGCAGGGCGCGCCGGACAACAAGTGTTGGCTGCTGAACGAGGAAAAGTGATGTATGCCGGTAGCGGCATCCGCGGATATGGTAATCTCGTCATTGTGAAGCACAGTAACAGCCTGTTGTCGGCCTATGCCCACAACCGCTCCATCCTGGTCAAGGAGGGGCAGGAAGTGCGCAGGGGCCAGGCAATTGCTGAAATGGGGGACTCCGATACCGACACGGTCAAGCTGCACTTTGAGATAAGGCAGCAGGGCAAGCCGGTGGATCCATCGAAATTCCTGCCTAACCGCTAGATAAGCACCCATGACACGCTCGCCGAATGACCAACTGGAAGACGACTCGATTCCTGAGGAATTCCCGGACGAGCCGATCGATGAAGTAGCCATCGATTCCATGGAACCGGACGGCGAGGTTGCGGTTGAAGGCGCCAGCGCCGTCCTTGAAACGGTCGACGAACTGAAAAAGGTGCTGGCGGCGGAGCTCTCCACCGACACTACCCAGCACTACCTGAACCAGATCGGCACCCGTCCCCTGCTGACGGCGCCGCAGGAGGTGCATTTCGCCACGCTGGCCAAGCAGGGCGATTTCGCCGCCCGCCAGACCATGATCGAGCATAACCTGCGGCTGGTGGTGTCGATCGCCAAGCATTACATCAATCGCGGCGTGGTGCTGCTCGACATGATCGAAGAGGGCAACATCGGCCTGATGCGCGCCATCGACAAGTTCGAGCCGGAGCGCGGCTTCCGCTTCTCTACCTATGCCACCTGGTGGATTCGCCAGAGCATCGAGCGCGCCATCATGAACCAGGCGCGCACGGTGCGCCTGCCGGTGCACATGGTGCGTGAACTGAACCAGATCCTGCGCGGCAAGTACCACCTGGAGGCGCAGCACCATAATGGCAAGGATGCCACGGCGGAGGATATCGCCGACCTGGTGGGGCGGCCGGTGGAAGAGGTGCAGGATATCCTGGCCTTGTCCGAGCATGCCACCTCGCTCGATGCGCCGCTGGATAACGACCCCCAGTCGTCGCTGATGGACATGCTGCCGGGCGATTCCGAGGATTCGCCCGACGCGCGCGCCGAACACCATGAGATGACGGTGCTGGTGCGCGACTGGCTGACCAAGCTGCCGGACAAGCAGCGCATTGTCATCATGCGCCGCTTCGGGCTCGATAACGACGATCCGGCGACGCTGGAAACCCTGGCCGAGGAAATGGGCGTGACGCGCGAGCGGGTGCGCCAGATCCAGCAGGAAGCGCTGGTCAAGCTGAAGCGGGCGATGGCGGCGCGCGGCGTGGTACGCGATTCGCTTCTCTGAAACCGGAAGTGCGGTGTCTGACCCGCAGGGTCAGACACCTGGCCTGCAGTTGCTGTGGATTGGTGTCAGACCCCGCGGGTCTGACACCGGGGTACCGGTTTTTGGTATCATAGCGGGCTTTGGGCGCGCAACGCGCCGGCTGCAACCTTAATCGCTATGCAAGACAACATCGTCGAAATCAAATCCCTGGACATGGATGCCCGTGGCGTTGGCCACATCGAGAACGAAGACGGCTCGCCGGGCAAGGTGGTCTTCATCGAAGGCGCGCTGCCGGGCGAAAAAGTCAGCTTCGAGCTGCTGCGCAAGAAGAAGAACTGGGAGCAGGGGCGCATGACCGCGCTGCACAAGGAATCGTCGATGCGCGTCAAGCCGAAGTGCGAGCACTTCGACATTTGCGGCGGCTGCTCCATGCAGCACCTGGAAGCGTCGGCCCAGGTGGCGATCAAGCAGCGCGTGCTGGAAGATAACCTGTGGCACCTGTCCAAGGTCAAGTCCGACACCATGATGCGCCCGATGTATGGACCGACCTGGAGCTACCGCTATCGTGCGCGCCTGTCCTCGCGCTACGTGGCCAAGAAGGGCACGGTACTGGTCGGCTTCCACGAAAAGAAATCGGTCTTTGTAGCCGATATCCAGAGCTGCCAGATCCTGCCGAAGCACGTGTCGGACATGATGATGCCGCTGCGCGCCCTGATCCACTCGCTGACCATCTTCGACAAGGTGCCGCAGATCGAACTGGCCGTCGGCGAAGACAATACCGTGCTGGTGATGCGCAATATGGTACCGCTGGGCGAAGGCGACGAGGACAAGCTGAAGGCCTTCGCCGACGAATACAAGATCCAGTGGTGGCTGCAACCTAAAGGCCCGGACACGGCATACCCGTTCTACCCGGCCGGCAAGGAGCTGTATTACACGCTGCCGGAATTCGGCGTCAAGATGCCGTTCAAGCCGACCGATTTCACCCAGGTGAACCACCACATCAACCGCGTGCTGGTGCACAAGGCGCTGCGCCTGCTGGACGTGCAAAAGGAAGAGCGCGTGGCCGACCTGTTCTGCGGCCTGGGTAACTTCACGCTGCCGCTGGCGACCCAGGCGCGCGAAGTGGTGGGTATCGAAGGCTCCACCGCGCTCACTGAGCGCGCGCTGTCGAACGCCAAGGTGAACGGCGTTGACGGCCACACCACTTTCCAGTGCCGTAACCTGTTCGAGATCACCAAGGATGACCTGATCGCCCTCGGCAAGTTCGACCGCATGCTGATCGACCCGCCGCGCGACGGCGCCATGGCCTTGTCGCTGGCGCTGGCCGAGCTGAGGGAGTCGAATCCGGACATGCTGCCGAAGCGTATCGTCTACGTGTCGTGCTCGCCATCGACCCTGGCGCGCGATGCCGGCGTGCTGGTGCACCGCGCCGGCTATCGCATGTCGCAAGCTGGCGTGATGAACATGTTCCCGCACACCTCGCACGTGGAGTCGATGGCGGTGTTCGACCTCGTGTAAGGCCTAAGCCAGCCGGGAAAGGATGGTCGCCATGCCGCTTGCCAGGCCGACCATCCCGAGCAGTATGGCGACCAGGAGTCCGATGATCCAGCGCTGCCCTTGCTCCAGCGCGACAATGCGCGCGGTCAGCCGCTGCTCCAGTTCCGCCAGGCGCCCATCCACATAGGCATGCATGCGCGTTTCCGACTCGGCGACAGCACTGGCGATCTCAGCCCGCAGCTCTATCGCGAACTTGTCCAGGCGTTCACTCAGAAGCTTGATTTCGCAGGCGAGGTCAGGCACTCTCTCCTCCAGTTTGCGAATACGTTCTTCGTGGTCAGGGGAATCCGCTTCCATGATAGGCTCCCACGGGTGGCGATGCGATAAGTGTTTGCCAATCGTGTGGGGTACGGATTGAGTTGGCGCAAAGGTGTGGGTCAAACGAAAAAAAGCCGGCGGATGCCGGCTTTTTCATTGGACAGCTTGTCGCTTATTCGCGGTCGCCGGCCAGGCCCAGCAGGTTCAGCAGGCTGGTGAAGATGTTGTACACGTCCAGGTACAGGGCCAGGGTGGCGGAGATGTAGTTGGTCTCGCCGCCGTTGACGATGCGCTGCACGTCGAACAGGATATACGCCGAGAACACGGCAATCACCAGCACCGAGATCACGATCGACAGCGCGCTCATGCCCAGGAAGATGTTGGCGATCGAAGCCAGCATCAGCACGATCACGCCGGCGAACAGCCATTTGCCCATCATCGAGAAATCGCGCTTGGTCACGGTGGCATAGCTGGCCAGTGCGGCGAAAATCGATGCCGTGCCGCCGAATGCGGTCATGATCAAGGTGGCGCCGTTGGAGTAACCCAGGGTGCGGCTGAGCAGCGGCGTCAGCATCAGGCCCATGAAGAAGGTGAAGCCCAGCAGCAGGGCGACGCCGATGCCGGAGTCCTTGTTCTTTTCAATGGCCCAGAAGAAGCCGAAAGCGATACCCAGGAACAAGATTGCGCCGATGAAGCCGCGCGGGAAGGGCATGCCGAAAGTCACGCCAACGAATGCGCCCAGCACGGTCGGGATCATCGACAGGGCCAGCAGCCAGTAGGTATTGCGCAGCACGCGGTTGCGGATCAGCGCGTTGTCGGTGGCGACGGCGCTGCCAAAATGATGTACGTTTTGCATATTTAAATGCCTCCTTTACCAAAAAGCATAGCATGCCGCTGACCGGATGGGGACTTTCTGGCTTAGGAAATACTTAAAAACGCTTAGGGGAAGCCCTTATATGCGCCCGAGGAGTGTTTCCTTGGGCATAGAGAGTGAACTATGTTAAAATCTAGGGTTGATCGAGAATCTAATTTCTTCTTTTAAACCTTTCTTTTTATTGGAGTTTTTCATAATGGCAATCGAACGCACCCTGTCGATCATCAAACCTGACGCAGTAGCCAAGAACGTGATCGGCCAGATCTACAGCCGTTTCGAAGGCGCAGGCCTGAAAGTGATCGCTGCCCGCATGACCCAGCTGTCCCGCGCTGAAGCCGAAGGCTTCTACGCTGTGCACCGCGAGCGTCCTTTCTTCAAGGACCTGGTTGACTTCATGGTTTCCGGTCCTGTGATGATCCAGGTTCTGGAAGGCGAAGGCGCGATCCTGAAAAACCGCGACCTGATGGGCGCTACCGATCCGAAGAAGGCAGAAAAAGGCACCATCCGTGCTGATTTCGCTGATTCCATCGACGCTAACGCTGTTCACGGCTCCGACGCCGCTGAAACCGCTGCCGTTGAAATCGCCTACTTCTTCCCAGCACTGAACGTCTACTCCCGTTAATTTTTAGCGGTTGTAATGTAGTACAGTAGTATTGCGCCTTGCCCCGGGTCTTCGGTCCGGGGCAAGGCCGTTTTTGAAATTGAGTAAAAAGCATGGAAACATCCCTCACCAACCTGCTGGATTTTGATCCGGAGCAACTAGTCGCCTACTGCGCGGAGCTGGGGGAGAAGCCTTTCCGTGCCAAACAGCTGCAGCGCTGGATCCACCAGTTCGGTGCATCCGACTTTGACAGCATGACCGACCTCGCCAAGTCCTTGCGCGAGAAGCTGAAGACCCGCGCCCACATCGTGGCGCCCGCCGTCATCAGCGACCATACTTCCGCCGACGGCACCCGCAAATGGCTGGTGGACGTGGGCAATGGCAATGCCGTGGAAACCGTGTTCATCCCGGAAGAAAACCGCGGCACGCTGTGCATCTCGACCCAGGCCGGTTGCGCCGTGAATTGCCGTTTCTGCTCGACCGGCAAGCAGGGCTTCAACCGCAATCTGACCGTGGGCGAAATCGTCGGCCAGCTGTGGATGGCCGAATTCGCGCTGCGCCAGACCAAAGGCATCGAACCCGGCCCGAAAGGCGAGCGCCAGATCACCAATGTGGTGATGATGGGCATGGGCGAGCCGCTGCTGAATTACGGACCGACCGCCACCGCACTCAAGCTGATGCTGGACGATAACGCCTACGGCCTGTCGCGCCGCCGCGTGACCCTGTCCACCTCGGGCGTGGTGCCGATGATCGACAAGCTGTCGCAGGACGTGCCGGTGGCGCTGGCCGTATCGCTGCACGCCTCCAACGACAAGCTGCGCGACGAGCTGGTCCCGCTGAACAAGAAGTACCCGCTGAAGGAACTGCTGGCGGCGTGCAAGCGCTACCTGGAGTTCGCGCCGCGCGACTTCATCACATTCGAGTACTGCATGCTCGATAACTACAACGACACGGATGAACATGCGCGCGAACTGATCGCGCTGGTGAACCATCCGGAGTTCGGTGTCAATTGCAAGTTCAACCTGATTCCTTTCAACCCCTTCCCGGAATCGGGCCTGCTGCGCTCCAAGAACCCGCGCATCAAGGCCTTCGCCGAAATTCTGATGAATGCGGGCATCGTAACCACCATCCGCAAGACGCGCGGCGATGATATCGACGCGGCTTGCGGGCAGCTGGCGGGCGAAGTGAAAGATCGCACCCGCGTGGCTGAACGGATGGAAAAGATGACCGAATACCAGAAGAAGTACGGCGCCGATTTCGGCAAGATTGTGGAGATTCGTTCCTGATGACCGATTTCGCCCAGCGCCGCTTCAAGTGCCTGGCCGCGGTCGTGCTGGCCGGCGTATTGGCGGGCTGCGCGACTTCGGGGCATGGCCCCAGCGGCAGAGAAGATCTGAAGACCCTTTCCGACCAGACTTCCGCGCAGAAGCGCGCCGAGATCCGCATGCAGCTCGCGATCGGCTACTTCGAGCAGGGTAACTACCCGATTGCGCTCGACGAGGTGAAAAAGGCGATCGCTGCCGATCCGCAGGGCGCCAATGGCTACAGCCTGCGCGCCATCATCTACATGCGCATGGGCGAGAAGGACCTGGCGAATGACAACTTCCTGCAGGCGCTGAAGCTGGCGCCAAACGATCCTGACCTGAACAATAATTACGGTTCCTTCCTGTGCCAGAACGACCGCGTCAAGGAATCGTTCAAGCATTTCGATGCAGCGCTGGCGAACCGCAATTACCGCTCGCCGGCCGGTGCCATGAACAATGCGGGCAACTGCGCGCTGAAGGTCAGGGACATCGACCTGGCCGAGCGCTACCTGCTGGGCGCCTTGAAGCTGACGCCGGATGTGCCGGAAACGAATATCGGCCTGGCCAAGGTGTACTATGCGCGGCGCGATTATCCGCGCGCCAGCTTCTTTATCACGCAATTGCACAAGGTAGCGAAGCTGGACAGCCTGCCGGCCGACATACTGTGGCTGGCGATCAAGGTGCAGCACAAGATGGGCGATGAGGGTCTGGAGCAGGGCTTCGCGACCCAATTGCGGCGTCACCACGCCCAGTCGCCGGAGTACGCAGCGTATCAACGTGGGGCGTTTGATGAGTGAGAACGGGGAACCAATGGATTCTGAGCAGGACAAGCCGACCAGCCGGCAGCAAGCTTCCGCGCCCGGGGCAGCACTGGCAGCGGCACGCGAGGCGATGGGGCTGTCGGTCGAGCAGGTTGCCGACCAACTGAAACTGGCGCCGCGCCAGGTGGTGGCGATCGAACAGGGCGATTTCGATGCCTTGCCAAACCGCGCGGTAACGCGTGGTTTCATCCGCGCTTACGCGAAGGCAGTACGTCTCGACCCGGCGCCGCTGGTGGCGATGGTGGAAGTGGAAGGGGCGGCAGGGCATGCCGATGCGACCGTGCGCCCGACCATGGTGAAGGCTTCGTTCCAGGAGTCGCGCTTCCCTTCGCTGAACGAACGCAATAACGGCAAGCCGCTGGGCGCGATCGTGGCCGGCGTGGGCGTGCTGGCATTGCTTGGCCTGGCAGCGGCCTGGCAGATGGGCATCCTGTCGCCGCTGACGCTGGCGACCCGCGGCGGGCTCACTGCGCCAGCAGCTCCGGCCGAGCCTGCGGTGCCAGTGGTAACGCAAGCGGGTGTGCAGCCTGCCGAAGCGCCAATGCAGACGCAGAACGTGCCGTTGATTTCGGTGCCGCCGCAACCAGGCAGCAATACTGCGCCGGATGCGGTGGCGGGCGTCGGCGTGCCTGCGCAAGCGGCTGTACCGGCAGCCGCGCCGGGCACCGTCGCGGCCATGGCTCCTGGCATGACCACGACATCGGGCGGCGTTGCTGCGCCGGCAACTGCGCCCGTGACGGCGCCAGGCAATGCCGCAGGCGCGCCTGTAGCGGGCGTCGCCCCGGTCAACCGCGCTGCACCGACCGTTGGCGGTGCGCCAGCCGTTGGCACGGCGCCGGCAACCACGACGCCAGCTTCGCCGGGCCTGATCCCGGCCAAGCCAACGGCGGTTGCTCCAGCCGCTGCGCAGGGCACCGCACCGGTTGCAACCGCGCCGGCCGTGCCGGCAACGGTAGCTGGGGCAGCTCCCGCGGTAGGTACTGCCGGCGGCAAGCTGGTGCTGACGGTGAAGGAAGATTCGTGGGTCGAGATTCGCCGCGCCGGCCAGCCCAACCTGACCCGTGGCACTGTGAAGGCCGGCAGCACCCAGACCTTCAACGTGCGCGCCGATGACGTGCTGATCGTCGGCAAGCCGAGCGCCGTGAGCGCCAGCCTGGCGGGCGGCAAGCTGGAATTGACGCAAGGTCCGGGCAAGTCGTATGCCCTCGTGAACATCAAGTAATAAGAGTAGCCAAGCATGTCTTCTTCGAACAACCCGATCCCATCCGGACCACTGGCGCGCCGTGCCAGCCGCCGCGTGCTGGTGCAGCATGGCGAGCGCAAGATCTGGGTCGGTGGCGACGCGCCTGTGGTGGTGCAGTCGATGACCAATACCGACACCGCCGACGCGGTGGCGACGGCGATCCAGATCAAGGAACTGGCACGCGCCGGTTCCGAGCTGGTGCGACTGACGGTGGACCGCCCGGAGTCGGCTGCCGCCGTGCCTTACATCCGCGACCAGCTGGACAAGATGGGCATCGACGTGCCGCTGGTGGGCGACTTCCACTACAACGGCCACACCCTGCTGACCGAGTACCCGGACTGTGCCGCGGCGCTGTCGAAGTACCGCATCAACCCGGGCAACGTGGGCAAGGGCGCCAGGCGCGACACGCAATTCGCGCAGATGATCGACGTGGCGGCCAAGTACGGCAAGCCGGTGCGCATCGGCGTCAACTGGGGCTCGCTGGACCAGGCGCTGCTGGCACGCATCATGGACGAAAACGCGGCACGCGAAAATCCATGGACCGCGCAGGCCGTGATGTACGAAGCGCTGATCACTTCCGCGATTGAAAACGCGGTGCGCGCGGAAGAACTGGGCCTGGCGCGCGACAAGATCATCCTGTCGTGCAAGGTGTCCGGCGTGCAGGACCTGATCGCGGTGTACCGTGAACTGGGCAAGCGCTGCGACTATCCGCTGCACCTGGGCCTGACCGAGGCGGGCATGGGCAGCAAGGGCATCGTGGCGTCGACCGCCGCGCTGTCGGTGCTGCTGCAGGAAGGCATCGGCGACACCATCCGCATTTCCCTGACCCCGGAACCGGGCGGCGACCGCACCAGGGAAGTGGTGGTGGGCCAGGAAATCCTGCAGACCATGGGCCTGCGCAAGTTCACCCCGATGGTGATCGCCTGCCCGGGCTGCGGACGTACCACGTCCACCGTGTTCCAGGAACTGGCGGACGATATCCAGAGCTACCTGCGCGAGCAGATGCCGGAATGGAAAAAGACCTACCCGGGCGTGGAGGCGATGAACGTGGCCGTGATGGGCTGCATCGTCAACGGCCCGGGCGAATCGAAGCATGCGAACATCGGCATCAGCCTGCCGGGCACCGGCGAATCGCCGGCCGCTCCGGTTTTCGTCGACGGCCAAAAGGTGGCGACGCTGCGCGGCGATAATATCGTCAGCGAATTCCAGGCCATCGTGCTCGACTACGTACAGAAAAACTATAGCAAAGCAGCTTAAAGAACATGTCCAATAAAGCAGACAAAATCTCGGCAATCAAGGGGATGAACGATCTCCTGCCGGCCGACGCCCACTTGTGGGAAATCTTCGAGAACACCGCGCAGTCCGTGGTGCAGAGCTACGGCTTCCAGCAGATCCGCACCCCGATCGTGGAAGAAACCCGCCTGTTCTCGCGCGCCATCGGCGCCGTGACCGACATCGTCGAGAAGGAGATGTATTCCTTCGAAGACTCCATGAACGGCGACCAGTTGACCCTGCGCCCGGAAGGCACCGCCGGCGTGGTGCGCGCGGTGCTGGAACATAACCTGGTGTACGAAGGCCCCAAGCGCCTGTGGTACAAGGGCCCGATGTTCCGCCACGAGCGTCCGCAGCGCGGCCGCTACCGCCAGTTCCACCAGTTCGGCGCGGAAGCCGTGGGCTTCACCGGCCCGGACGTGGACGCCGAAATGATCGTGATGTGCCGCCGCCTGTGGGATGACCTGGGCCTGGAAAACATCCGCCTGGAAATCAACTCCATCGGCGATGCCGAGGAGCGTGCACGCCACCGCGTCGACCTGATCGCCTACCTGCAGCAGCACGAAGAGCACCTCGACGCCGACGCCAAGCGCCGCCTGCATACCAATCCGCTGCGCATCCTCGATACCAAGAACCCGGACCTGCAAGGCATCGTCAACAGCGCGCCGAAGCTGCTGGACTACCTGGGCGATGAATCGCGTGCGCACTTCGAAGGCGTGAAGAAGATCCTCGACGCCAACGCGATCCAGTACACCGTCAACACCCGCCTGGTGCGCGGCATCGACTACTACAACCGCACCGTGTTCGAATGGGTCACCGACGAACTGGGCGCGCAGGGCACCGTGTGCGCCGGCGGCCGTTACGACCCGCTGATCGAAATGTTCGGCGGCAAGCCAACCCCTGCGGTCGGCTTTGCGATGGGCATCGAGCGCCTGATCGAACTGATGAAAGGCGCCGGCGACACCGCAGCGCCGCGCCAGTGCGACGTGTACCTGGTGCACCAGGGCGAAGCGGCGCGCATGCAAGCCTTCATCATCGGCGAGCGCCTGCGCGACGCCGGCCTGGACGTGATCCTGCACTGCGGCGGCCTGAATGGCGCCGGCAGCTTCAAGTCGCAGATGAAAAAAGCCGACGGCTCCGGCGCAAGCTTCGCAGTCATCATCGGCGAAGACGAAGTGGCCAATAACACTGCCGTCGTCAAGGCAATGCGCGCTGAAGAAGGCGAGGGCCAGCAGCAAACCGTCGCGTTTGAAGGCGTTGTCGATTACGTCGTGGACCAGATCACATGCGGAGACGATTGTGACCACGACCATCACCACCACCATTAATTAAAGAAACAGGCAGACTGAAACATGGCATACGATCTCGACGAACAAGAACAGCTTGCTAACCTCAAGGCATGGTGGGCAAAGTACGGTAACCTGACCACCTGGGTGGTGATCGCAGGCCTGGCCGCCTATTCGGGCTGGAACGGCTGGAACTACTACCAGCGCAACCAGGCGGCGCAAGCCTCCGTGCTGTTTGACGAACTGCAGAGCGCTGTCAACGCCAAGGACAATGCCAAGGTGGCGCGCGTGGCGGGCGACATCGAGACCAAGTTCGGCCGCACCGCCTATGCTTCGCTGGGCGCACTGAGCGCTGCCAAGTCCTTCTTCGATGCCAATGACCTGAAGTCTGCCAAGGCCCAGCTGGAGTGGGTGGTTGCGCACGGCAACGATGAACACAAGAACATCGCGTCGATCCGCCTGGCCGGCGTGCTGCTGGACGAGAAGGCCTACGACGCCGCGCTGAAGGCGCTGGCCGTGGCAGCGCTGCCGCAGTTCAAGGCTTCCGTGGAGGACCGCAAGGGCGACATCCTGGCTGCCCAGAACAAGATGGAAGAGGCCCGCACTGCCTACAAGGCAGCACTGGAAGCGGCCGAGAAGAACAATCCCGGCCGCCAGCTGATCCAGCTCAAGCTCGAATCCATTGGCGGCACGGTGCCGGAAGTGAAGGCCTGATCCGATGCTTGCCACCCGTACTGTTATTGCGCTGGGCGTCGTAGCGCTGGCTGCCGGCTGCGGCAGCCTGAATCCGTTCAAGAAGGAAGACAAGTTCGCGCCGGCCAAGCTGGAAGAACTGAAGTCCGGCGTGCCGGCCCGCATCGTCTGGAAGCACAGCACCGGCAAGGCGGGCGTCAACGTGTTCACGCCTGCGCTGGCAGACAACAGCGTGTTCGTGGCCGATGCCGACGGCGTGATCGAGCGCCTGGACGCCGCCAGCGGCAAGGTGCAGTGGCGCAGCAAGACCGGCGCCGACCTGACCGCCGGCGTCGGCGTCAGCCCGGATGGCAAGCTGGTGGCAGTGGGCGCTGTCAAAGGCCAGCTGATGGCCTTCGATGGCAGCGGCAAGGCGCTGTGGAAAGTCCAGGCGTCGAGCGAAATCCTGTCCTCGCCGGCAGTCGGCAACGACGTGGTGATCGTGCGCACCGTGGATAACAAGGTCACCGCCTATGACGCGGCCGATGGCAAGAAGCGCTGGTTCATTCAGCGTGTCACGCCGCCGCTGACGCTGCGTAATATGCCAGGCCTGGTGATCGCCAACAACAATGTGTACGCGGCGCAGCCTGCTGGCCGCATTCTGGCGATGGCGCTGTCAAACGGCGTGCCGCGCTTTGAAGTGCCGCTGTCCGAACCGCGCGGCGCGACTGAACTGGAACGCGTGTCCGACATCAGCGGCACCCCGACCGTGTTCGAGCAAGACCTGTGCGCGGTGAGCTACCAGGGCAAGGTGGGCTGCCTGGACATCAATACCGGCGTGGCCCGCTGGACCAAGCCGGCATCGTCGGACGTGGGCGTGGGCGTGGACCAGCGCTTCGTGTTCGTGTCGGACGAGAAGGGCGCCGTGCAGGCCTTTGCCCGCGAAGGCGGCGCATCGGCATGGAAGAACGAGAAGCTGGCATACCGCCGCTTGTCGGCTCCGGTTTCCTATGGCCGTTTCGTGGCCGTGGGCGACCTCGAAGGTTATGTGCACTTCCTGTCGCGGGAAGACGGCACGATTTTAGGTCGGATCAGCACCGACGGCAGCGCCATCAAGTCGGCGCCGCTGTTGTCGGGTCCGAATGTGATTTTCCAAACCCAGAATGGGACTGTGGCCGCTATCGCGGTCGAATAAAAATAATATGAAGCCGGTAATTGCACTTGTTGGTCGCCCGAACGTCGGGAAATCGACCTTATTCAATCGACTGACCCGCTCGCGCGATGCGCTGGTGGCGGACCTCCCTGGCCTGACGCGCGATCGTCACTATGGCGAGGGCCGCGTGGGCAATCGCCCGTTCCTGGTCATCGATACCGGCGGTTTCGAACCGGTCGCCAAGGAAGGCATCATGTTCCAGATGGCCCTGCAGACCAAGCAGGCCGTGGCCGAAGCCGACGTGGTGGTGTTCCTGGTCGATGGCCGCCAGGGCATGACCCCGCACGACAAGACGATTACCGATTTCCTGCGCAAATCCGGCCGTCCGGTGCTGCTCGTGGTGAACAAGGCCGAAGGCATGCGCTATACCGCTGCCGTATCGGACTTCTACGAGCTGGGACTGGGCGATCCGTATGCGATTTCCGGCGCCCACGGCGACGGCGTGCACGACCTGGTGGCCGAAGCGCTGGACAAGGCTTTCGCCTCGCGCCCGGCCGACGAGGAAGAACTGCTGCCGCAGGAACGCGGCGTGAAGATCGCCCTGGTAGGCCGCCCGAACGTGGGCAAGTCGACCCTGATCAACACCCTGGTGGGCGAAGAGCGCGTGATCGCCTTCGACATGCCGGGCACGACCCGCGATTCGATCGAGATCCCGTTCGAGCGCGACGGCAAGCAGTACACCCTGATCGACACGGCCGGTATCCGCCGCCGCGGCAAGGTGTTCGAGGCCATCGAGAAGTTCTCGGTAGTGAAGACGCTGCAGTCGATCTCGGAAGCCAATGTGGTGATCCTGATGCTCGATGCGCAGCAGGATATCTCCGAGCAGGATGCCCACATTGCGGGCTTCATCCTGGAGTCGGGCCGTGCCCTGGTGGTGGCGGTCAACAAGTGGGACGGCTTGCAGTCGGACGACCGCGACCAGGTGAAGATGGACATGGACCGCAAGCTGGACTTCCTGTCCTTCGCCAATACCCACTTCATCTCGGCCCTGCGCGGCACCGGCATCGGCCCGCTGATGAAATCCGTGAACGGCGCTTATGCCGCCGCCACGGCCGACCTGCCGACGCCCAAGCTGACCCGCGCCTTGCAGGAAGCGATCGAGAAGCAGGAACCGAAGCGCAAGGCTGGCGTGCGTCCGAAAATGCGCTATGCGCACCAGGGCGGCCAGAATCCGCCGATCATCGTCATCCACGGCAATTCGCTGGATGCGGTGTCCGAGCCGTACAAGCGCTATCTGGAGAAGCATTTCCGCGATAGTTTCAAGCTGGTCGGCACCCCGCTGCGGATTGAGTTGCGCAACGGCAAGAATCCTTTCGACAAGCGCGAGAAGGCTTGATCAGCGAGTTCAGGGCCGGCATTTGCGGAGCAAATGCCGGCCCTGACCCCGGAATAAGCTGACCTTAAGGTTTATCCGGCTGCAAGATTTAAAAAAACAAGGTACAGTGTCTTTGGAGCAGCATCCCCAGCACTTGAAAAACAGGCGCAGCGTCTCCAATTCGTACACAACAACATAAAACGGAGCTGTTATGAGCAATAAAGGGCAATTGTTACAAGACCCATTCCTGAACGCGCTGCGTAAAGAGCACGTTCCAGTCTCGATCTACCTGGTCAACGGCATCAAGCTGCAGGGTCATATCGAGTCTTTCGACCAATACGTGGTCCTGCTGCGTAACACCGTGACCCAGATGGTTTACAAGCACGCCATTTCCACCGTGGTGCCTGCCCGCGCCGTCAACCTGAACATGGATAACTCCTCCGAGGCAGCGGAGTAAGCCACTTCGTATGCGTGCAGCTTTAGTCGGGGTAGATTTCGGTCAGGGCGACTTTGCTGCCAGTATCGAGGAGTTGATGCTGCTGGCCCGCTCCGCGGGCGCAGAGCCGGTCACCACCATTACCGGCAAACGGTCTTCGCCGGATGCCGCGTATTTCGTCGGTAGCGGCAAGGCCGATGAAATCGGTCATGCAGTGCAAGACCACAAGCTCGAAATCGTCATCTTCAATCATGCGCTGTCCCCAGCCCAGCAGCGCAACCTGGAAAAACGCCTGAACGTCAGGGTGCTTGACCGCACCAGCCTGATCCTCGACATCTTTGCGCAGCGCGCGCAAAGCCACGAGGGCAAGCTGCAGGTCGAGCTGGCCCAGTTGCAGCACCTGGCCACGCGCCTGGTGCGCGGCTGGACCCACCTTGAGCGCCAGAAGGGCGGTATCGGCCTGCGCGGTCCCGGTGAAACCCAGCTCGAAACCGACCGCCGCCTGATCGGCGAACGCGTGAAGATGCTGCGTGCCCGCCTGGCCAAGCTGCGCAAGCAGCACGAGACCCAGCGCCGCGCCCGCGGCCGCAGCCACACGTTCTCGGTGTCCCTGGTCGGCTATACCAATGCCGGCAAGTCGACCCTGTTCAATACCATGACCAAGGCCGGCGTCTACGTCGCGGACCAGCTGTTCGCCACGCTCGATACGACCTCTCGCCGGGTCTACATGGGCGAGGAAATCGGCAACGTGGTGGTCTCCGACACGGTCGGCTTCGTGCGCGAATTGCCACACCAGCTGGTGGCCGCCTTCCGCGCCACGCTGGAAGAGACCATCCATGCCGATTTGCTGCTGCACGTGGTCGACGGTTCGTCGCCGGTGCGCATGGAGCAGATCGAGCAGGTCAACCTGGTGCTGCGCGAGATCGGCGCCGACCATATCCCGCAGATCCTGGTGTGGAACAAGATCGATGCGGCAGGCCTGGAGCCGGCGGTCGAACGTAATGAGTATGATAAGATTTCCCGCGTATTCATCAGCGCACGCACGGGCGAAGGCCTGAACCTGCTGCGCGATGCAATCTGTGAGGCAGCACGGGATGAGCAGGAGGCGCTGGCCAACCCCAAGGAGGAGCTGGCGCCTGACAGTATTCTCAACTTTACCCAAGTAGGATCTCACTAAAAGAAAAATATGCCTTTTTCCTCTCTCAAGAAAAGACTCGGCAACTATATTGCCCAGGAAGGCAAAAAGCCCGGCGAAGGGCCGCCGGACCTCGATCAACTCTGGCGTGATTTCAACCAGCGCCTGAATGGCCTGTTCGGCGGCGGCAAGAACCGCGGCAGCAATCCGGGCGGTGGCGGCAATGGCGGCGGCGACATGAAGGGCGCCGGCTTCACCGTTGGCGCGGTCGCTTCGGTGGCAGCCCTGGTGTGGCTCGCCTCCGGCGCGTTCATCGTGCAGGAAGGCCAGACCGGCGTGGTCACCACGTTCGGCAAATTCAGCCACACCACGCCGGCCGGTTTCAACTGGCGCTGGCCGTATCCGTTCCAGGGCAATGAAATCGTCAACGTGTCCCAGGTGCGCACGGTCGAAGTAGGCTACCGCGGCAGCGCGAAGACCAAGATGGCTTCCGAAGCGCTGATGCTGACCGAAGACGAGAACATCATCGACATCCAGTTCGCCGTGCAGTACAAGGTAAGCGATCCGGTGAAGTGGCTGTATGCCAATCGCGATGCGGAAGGCACGGTAGGCCAGGTGGCCGAAACGGCGATCCGCGAAATCGTCGGCCGCAGCAAGATGGACTTCGTGCTGTATGAAGGCCGCGAAAAGGTCGCCACCGACACCCAGCAACTGATGCAGACCATCCTGGACCGCTACAACTCGGGCGCGCAAGTGACCAACGTGACGATGCAGGGCGTGCAGCCGCCGGAGCAGGTGCAGGCCGCGTTCGATGACGCCGTGAAAGCAGGGCAGGACCGCGAGCGCCAGAAGAACGAAGGCCAGGCCTATGCCAACGACATCGTGCCGAAAGCGCGCGGTGCGGCATTCCGCCTGATCCAGGAAGCCGAAGCCTACCGCGCCATGACGGTGCAGAATGCGACCGGTAACGCGGACCGCTTCAAGTCCGTGCTGGCCGAGTACCAGAAGGCGCCGGCCGTGACGCGCGACCGCATGTACCTGGACACCATGCAGCAGATCTTCTCCAACACCAGCAAGGTGATGGTCGATTCCAAGGCTGGCAGCAACCTGCTGTACCTGCCGCTGGACAAGCTGATCGCCCAGGTGGCAGCTACCGAGGGCCGCGCCGCCAGCGTGACGCCGCCGCCGCCAGCGGCCGTGCTGCTGCCGCCGGAACCGACATCCGACCCGAACCGCCGCGATGGCCGTTCGCGTGAATCGTCCCGTGACCGGGAGGGCCGTTAATGAATCGCTTTGCAACTATCCTGATTACCGGCTTCATCGCCCTGATGCTGCTGTCGTCCACCGTGTTCGTGGTGGACCAGCGCAAGTACGCCATCGTGTTCGCGCTGGGCGAAGTGAAGCAGGTGATCTCCGAGCCTGGCCTGCACTTCAAGCTGCCGCCGCCGTTCCAGAACGTGGTGTACCTGGACAAGCGCATCCAGACCCTGGACCCGAAAGAGGCTGACCGCTTCATTACCGCTGAAAAGATGAACATCCTGGTGGATGCCTTCGTCAAATGGAAGGTGACTGACCCGCGCCTGTACTTCGTCTCCTTCGGTGGCGACGAAAGCAGGGCCGGCGACCGCATGCAGCAGATCGTGAAGGCGGCGCTGAACGACGAAATTACCAAGCGCACCGTGCGCGAAGTGATCTCCGGCCAGCGCGGCAAGGTGATGGAATCAATCCGCAGCAAGGTGGTGGACGAGGCCAAGCAGATCGGCGTGGAAATCGTCGACGTGCGCCTGAAGCGCGTGGACTACGTTGAGCAGATCAACAACTCGGTGTACGAGCGCATGAAGGCCGAGCGCGCCCGCGTGGCCAACGAAGCCCGTTCCACCGGCGCCGCCGAGTCGGAGCAGGTGCGCGCCGACGCCGACAAGCAGCGTACCGTGATCCTGGCCGAGGCTTACCGCGAAGCGGAAAAGATCAAGGGCGAGGGCGATGCCAAGGCGTCCCAGATCTATGCCGAAGCATTCGGCCGCAATCCGGAGTTCTACAAGTTCTACCGTTCGCTGGAAGCTTACCGTGCTTCCTTCAAGACCAAGGCTGACGTGATGCTGGTCGATCCACAGTCCGACTTCTTCAAATACTTCAAGAGCGCAGGCTCCGGCAAGTAACAGTTTCAGCAGCTATGGCGCCGCTCCTGCGGCGCCATTTTTTTACCTGCACCGCAACAATTTCGCGTAAAATACGCGGTTTGGTCATCCGATTTTCCGGATGGCGTAGTTGCGCCTGCATTGTTTTTAATTCAATAGCACCAACCATGCCGAATTGGCTTTTGCCTGAATATATTGCCGACGTCTTGCCATCCGAAGCACGCAAGATCGAGGAGTTGCGCCGCCTGATGCTGGATAACTTCCGGCTGTACGGCTACGAGCTTGTGATGCCGCCGATGCTGGAGTACGTCGAGTCCCTGCTGACCGGCGCCGGTGCCGACACGGACCTGCGCACGTTCAAGCTGGTGGACCAGATTTCCGGCCGCATGCTGGGCCTGCGCGCCGACATGACGACCCAGGTGGCGCGCATCGACGCCCACCTGCTGAATCGCGCCACCGTGACCCGCCTGTGCTATGCCGGCTCCGTGCTGCATACCCGCCCGTCCGGCCTGCATTCGACGCGAGAGCCTTACCAGATCGGCGCCGAAATCTACGGCCATGCCGGCCTGGAAGCGGACGCGGAAATCCAGGAACTGGCACTCGGCTCGCTGTCGCTGGCCGGTTTCACCGACATGCGCCTGGACCTGACCCACGTCGGCGTGCTGCGCGCGATCCTGGCGCAGGATCCTGCCGCGACCAGGGATTACGACGCCATCGTGGCCCTGCTGCGCGGCAAGGATGCGCCGGGGCTGCAGCAGCAGACCGCCAGGTACAACGAGGTGACCCGCGCAGCACTGCTGGCATTGCCGAACCTGTACGGCGACGTCGAAGTGCTGAAGCGCGCGCGCGAAGTGCTGCCGCCACTGCCGGGCATCACCCATGCGCTGGCGGAACTGGCTGCGCTGGCGGCATCGGCCATCGGCCGCGCCGAAGTGGCGATCGACCTGGCCGACCTGCGCGGCTACCAGTATGAGAGCGGCGCCATGTTCGCCCTGTACGTGCCGGGCCTGCCGAATGCGGTAGCACGCGGCGGCCGCTACGACCACGTGGGCGAAGCATTCGGCCGCGCGCGTCCGGCCACCGGCTTCTCGCTGGACCTGCGCGAACTGGCGCGCCTGCTGCCGACCGCGGAGCGCAAGCATTCGATCCGCGCGCCATGGGGCAATGCACCGGAATTGAAAGAAAAAATCGCCGAGCTGCGCAAGTCCGGCGAAGTTGTGATCCAGTCGCTGCCGGGTCATAACGATGAACAGGACGAGTTCGAGTGCGATCGCGCGCTGGTGCTCGACGAAAGTGGTAGTAACTGGATTCTCAAAAACTTAGGTTAATTGTGATGTCAAACAAAACTGCAAAGAACGTTGTTGTTATCGGCACCCAGTGGGGCGATGAAGGCAAAGGCAAGATCGTCGACTGGCTGACTGAACACGCCCAGGGCGTGGTGCGCTTCCAGGGCGGCCACAACGCGGGCCACACCCTCGTGATCGGCGGCGTCAAGACCGCCCTGCAGCTCATCCCTTCGGGCATCATGCGCCCAGGCGTGGCCTGCTACATCGGCAACGGTGTGGTGCTGTCCGTGCCTGACGTGCTGCGCGAAATCGACAAGCTGGAAGCAGCCGGCGTGGAAGTGGCTTCCCGCCTGAAGATCTCCGAGGCTTGCCCGGTCATCCTGCCTTACCACACGGCGCTGGACGCGGCGCGTGAAGCCGCCCGCGGCGCCGCCAAGATCGGCACCACCGGCAAGGGCATCGGCCCTGCATACGAAGACAAGGTCGCCCGCCGCGCCATCCGCGTGGCCGACCTGCTGAACGCCGAGCGCTTTGCAGAGAAGCTGAAAGAGAACCTGGACTACCACAACTACGTCCTGGAAAACTACCTCAAGGCGCCGAAGATCGATTACCAGAAGACCCTGGACGATGCGCTGGCCTACGTGCCGCGCCTGCGCCCGATGGTGACTGACGTGTCGTCCGCCCTGTACGCAACCCACAAGGCCGGCGGCTCGCTGCTGTTCGAAGGCGCGCAAGGCTCGCTGCTGGACGTCGACCACGGCACCTATCCGTTCGTCACCTCGTCGAACTGCGTGGCGGGTAACGCTGCTGCCGGCGCCGGCGTCGGTCCTGGCATGCTGCACTACATCCTGGGCATCACCAAGGCCTACACCACCCGCGTTGGTTCCGGCCCGTTCCCATCCGAACTGCCGACCGATGCAGGCGTCGGCCACCACCTGTCCTCCGTGGGCCACGAGTTCGGCACCGTGACCGGCCGTGCCCGTCGTTGCGGCTGGTTCGACGCAGCGCTGCTGCGCCGTTCGGTGCAGATCAACGGCGTGTCGGGCATGTGCCTGACCAAGCTGGACGTGCTGGACGGCCTGGAAACCCTGAAGATCTGCACCGGCTACACCATCAACGGCAAGCAGGTCGACATCTTCCCGGTCGGCGCCGAAGACGCTGCGCTGTGCCAGCCGATCTACGAAGAAATGCCAGGCTGGAAGGAAAGCACCGTCGGCGCCAAGTCGATGGACGCGCTGCCTGCCGCTGCCCGTGCTTACATCAAGCGCATTGAAGAAGTGGTCGGCGTGCCGATCGATATGGTTTCCACCGGCCCTGACCGCGAAGAGACCATCGTCCTGCGCCACCCGTTCGAGTAACGCATTGCAAGGCGGGCCACAAGCCCGCCCGTACCGGCCAGCGCCGGACAGTAGGGCGGGTCAATGACCCGCCTTTCCAATTTCAGAGAGAAGGAAAAGCAATAATGAGCACTCCGCAATCCGACCAAAAGCACCTGTGGGTCTCCTGGGACGAGTATCACCGCCTGATCGAGCGCCTGGCGCTGAAGGTCCATGAATCGGGCTGGAAGTTCGACATGGTGCTGTGCCTGGCGCGCGGCGGCGTGCGTCCTGGCGACGTGTTCTCGCGCATCTTCGACGTGCCGCTGGCGATCCTGTCGACCAGCTCCTACCGCGAAGAAGCGGGCACCGTGCGCGGCGACCTGGATATCGCCAAGTACATGACCATGACCAAGGGCCCGCTGTCCGGCAAGATCCTGCTGGTGGACGACCTGGCTGATTCCGGCGTGACCCTGACCAAGGTGATGAAGCACCTGAAGGACAACTTTGAAGGCGTGACTGAAGTGCGTTCGGCCGTGATCTGGACCAAGGGCTGCTCCGCGTTCAAGCCTGATTACCAGATGGAAGAGCTGCCGCACAATCCGTGGATCCACCAGCCGTTCGAAGACTACGACGGCCTGCGTCCGCACCAGCTGGCGGCATGGATCAAGAAAGGCGAGACCGGCGCATAATTGCGTCGGCTTCGAAAGAAAGCGGAAGGGTGGAAGCCCTTCCGCTTTTTTTTCAGCGTACTTCCAGCAGTTCGACGTCGAAGATCAGGTTCGAGTTCGGCGGAATCGGACCGATGCCGTTGCTGCCATAGCCCAGGGAAGCAGGCACGACCAGGGTGCGTTTGCCGCCCACCTTCATTCCCTGCACGCCTTGGTCCCAGCCTGGAATCACTTGTCCGGCGCCGAGCGGGAAGCTGAAAGGCTTGCGGCCGATGGACGAATCGAACTGCGCGCCATGCTGCTGCGGCGAGTTCGGTTCGTAAATCCATCCGGTGTAATTGACGACGACGCTAGCGCCGGCAAGCGCTTCCTTGCCGGTGCCGACAACGGTATCAATCTTCTGGAACGGGATGGCGGCGGCTTCGGATTGCGCCGGTGGATTGCTGCGCTCGCAGCCGGCCAATGCCAGGGTAAGGCTTGCGCCGATAAGGCAGGCGGAAAACAGTCGCTTCATGTTCTTCTTTCAAAATAAACGGCAAAGAAGCAAGTGTACTGAATTCGCCACAAATTGCGAAAAATCAGCAGCTATCGGTATTTTAAGATATTTCCATGGGGAAATGACTATACAATTCTTGGCATTATTTTGCTGTTGCCAGGATAGTCGATGTTTCCTTCGATGCTGTTGTCTGTGATGCTGGCGGTGTCGCCCCCTGAGCCGGGCGGCGCCCAGGCCGCCAAACCTGCCGCATTGCACAAGCACTGGGCCGAGCGCAAATTCGACGCCATCGAGCGCAGCCTGCGCGAGTCGTGCACATCCGACCCGGCCGGCTTCGAAGCGCAATTCGACAGCTATTTCCGCAGCACGCAAACCTGGGAAGCTGACCGCAACGCGCTGGAGCAATGGCGCCAGCAAGCGCCCGATGCGCTGGCGCAGGCGCTGGTCGAAGCGATCTATTGGCGCGCCTATGCCTCGCAACTGCGCCTGGGCGCCGTTGGCCACCTGCAGAAAGAGGCCATGGCGTTTTACCAGGAGCAGTTGGGGCGCGGCATGGCGCGCCTGCAGCACGTCAAGGCGCAGGCCAATGCCTGCCCGCTGTGGCATAGCCTGAACATCAGCCTGCAGTTGGAGGGCGCCGGTTCGCGCCGCAGTGCCGCCAGCGCATACCTCGACGCGGTGCAGGCTTTCCCGAATGACTTGCAGATCCACTTCGCCATGTCGCGCGCCTACAGCCCGCGTTCGGGCGGCAGTGCGGTCCAGTTCGACCAGTTTGCACGGCGTGCCGTGTTCTTCACCAAGGCAGTGGAGGGCGGGGCCATGTACGCGCGCCTGTACTGGCGCGAAGATGGCAATGGCAGCGATGCGATCCAGTTCCGCGAGCAACGCGGCCTGCCGGAATGGCGCATGGTGAAGAGCGGTTTTGAAGACCTGCTGCAGCGGCATCCTCAAGACCTGCGCGGCCGCAACAAGTTCGCCTCATTCGCCTGCCGTGCCAATGACCGCGAGACTTACCTCCGGCTGCGCCAGGAACTTGGCGAGCGCATCATGCCCGAGCTGTGGCCGGACGTGGCCAGTGCCGAGGCCTGCGACCGCAAACTGGGCAAGGGCGCCTCCGCCGCCACTTCGCCGACGCAAGCCGGTGGTGTAAACTCGCACTCATGACTCAAGACTTCTTCCAGACCTTTATCCTGCTGATGCTGGTGACCGACCCGTTCGGCAACGTTCCCATTTTTGCGTCGGCGCTGGCCACGGTGCCGCCCAAGCGCCGCCCGAAAATCGTGGTGCGCGAATGCCTGATCGCCTTCGTCGTGCTGCTGGTGTTCATGTTCTTCGGCAGCCACTTCCTCAAGGCCCTGAGCCTGTCTGAAGCCTCGCTGCGCATCGCGGGCAGCGTGATCCTGCTGCTGATTGCAATCCGCATGGTGTTCCCGCATCCGGACGGGGTGCTGGGCAAGCAGGAGGGCGGGGAACCGTTCATCGTGCCGCTGGCGATTCCCGCGCTGGCAGGCCCATCCGCGCTGGCGACCGTGTTGCTGTTCTCGCGCGAGAGCACCGGCGAAGTACTGATGCACGTGGCGGCGCTGGCGGCCGTGGTGGTGGTGTGGCTGGTGGTGTTCCTCGGCGCCGAGCGCTTGCAAAAGGCCCTCGGTTCGCAGGTGATGACGGCCTTCGAACGCCTGATGGGGCTGATCCTCGCGGCGATGTCGATCGAGATGCTGCTGGGCGGCGTGCGCGAGTTCGTCAAGACGCTTTAAAGCGGCAGTAACGCCTCGTGATTTTCCGTGACTTTTTCTGTCGGGCAATGGCAATATAATCATCCGAATTTGCCGCGCCGCGGCGCCACAGGTAGGGTGATCCATGCATGTCCTGATCATATTGGGAATCGTCGTGTTGTTGGTTGTGTTGTTCTATAAGTCGACCAACCAGTATGTGCAGCCAGCCGGCTCGCCAGCCCCGGCGCCGACGCAAGCCATGGGCGGCAACGCGCCGCCGGTGCAGCTTGGCTGGGTCTCCAACGGCAAGCTGTTCGTGCAGGGCGGTTATGGCGCAGTGCAGGAGATTTCCAGCCCTTATGCGCAGCAGGCGATGGACCGCGCGGAACGCAGCCGCGAAAAGAACGCGTGGAAGAAGGACACTGCCTTCGGTGTCGCCGCGCAAGGCAATTACCGCGACTTCGATCATCAGACCGATCCTTTCCTGATTTCGTCGGCACTGTTCACCGGCGACGGCAAACTGCTGTACTTCCAGGCAGACCATGGCATGGGCGGGCTGTTCGCTTACGACACCGCCAGCGGGCAGGAAGAACGCCTGCTGCATCGCCAGCAATTGCAGCTCGATGATTTGTGCCTGTCGCCGTCCGGCGAGACGATTGTCTGCACGCTGCGGGCGCGTGGTGGCGCCAGCCATATTGCGACCATGCGCAGCAATGGCGATGGACTGCGCGAACTCACCGGCGGAGATACGATCGATTCCGCGCCTGCGCCCGTGCCGGGTGACGAGACCAAAGTCATCTACCAGTCCGCAGCGATTGGACGCGACCAGCACGGCGGCTGGGCCGCAACGGGCCATGTGACGCTGCAGGAATTGAATACCGCGACCGGCCGCGTTACGCCGGTGCTGGAAGATCCGCGCTACGACTTCCTGTCCCCACGCGTGGCGCCGGATGGGGTGCTGTTCTTCATTCGCCGTCCTTATGAACCGCCGCAGTACAACGCCGGCAATGTAGTGCTGGATACGCTGTTCTTCCCATTCCGGCTGCTGCGCGCCGTGTTCCATTACCTGAATTTCTTCTCGCTGATGTACTCGCGCAAGCCGCTGACCGGTGCGAGCGGCATGCCGATGCAGGCGGACATGAAAAACATCGTCTTGCAGGGCAAGCGTATCGACGCCGAGCGTGCGCTGCGCCAGGAAGCCAGCATCGGCGGCATTCCTTCGCTGGTGCCGTCGTCGTGGCAGCTGATGCGCCGCACGCGCAGCGGTGGCGAGGCGGTGGTGGCGAACAATGTGAGTTCGTTTGATATGACGCCGGGCGGCACCATTGTCTACAGCAACGGCCGCGGCCTGTTTGCGCTGGATGCGCAAGGGCGCTCGGTACTGGTTGCGCAGGGAGACCTGGTCGGCGCAGTGCTGGTGCATGATAAGATGCCGGCATGAAACAACTTGAACCCATGTTCCGCTGCACGGGCTGCAACCGGGGCATTTTGAATCGCTGCGTGGCCCGCTGCCTGTATTGCGGCGCCGACCTGCCTGCCGAGGCCAGGCTTGCACCGGAAATGATCGCACAACGCGACGCTGAACATGCGCGCATGGAAGAGGCACGCAAGCGCCTTGCACAGCATCCCGCACCGCGCCCGCAGGCCCAGGGCAGCGCAGCGTCGGACGTCATCGATGGCGTGGCGACGGGGTTGGATGTCATCGACCTGATCGGCGATGGCGTCTCGCTGTTTGGCAAACTTCTGGACTAAACATGTTGCTTTGATAATGACGGCGTGGCACGATATTGATCCCGCCATGCCAATCATTAAAGGAGCTGTCATGTCCCTGCGCATCAACGATACCGCACCAAATTTCAAGGCCCAGACTACCAAGGGCCCGATCGATTTCCATGAATGGATTGGCGACCAGTGGGCCGTCCTGTTCTCGCATCCGAAGGATTTCACGCCGGTTTGCACCACGGAGCTGGGCTACATGGCCAAGATCGAGCCGGAGTTCACCAAGCGCAATACCAAGATCATCGGCTTGTCGATCGACCCGGTCGAGAACCACAGCAAGTGGGCTTCCGACATCGAAGAAACCCAGGGCGCCAAGGTGAACTATCCGATGATTGGCGATACGGACCTGAATGTGGCAAAGCTGTACAACATGCTGCCGGCTGAGGAGCCGGGTACTGCGGATGGCCGCACCGCTGCCACCAATGCGACCGTGCGTTCGGTATTCATCGTTGGCCCGGACAAGAAGATCAAATTGATGCTGACCTATCCGATGACCACCGGCCGTAATTTCGATGAGATCCTGCGCGTGCTCGATTCGATGCAGCTGACCGCCAAGCACAAGGTGGCCACGCCGGTGAACTGGAAGGATGGGGAAGATGTGATTATCGCTGGCTCGGTCAGCGATGATGATGCCAAGGGATTGTTCCCAGGCGGGTGGAAGGCGCCTAAGCCTTACCTGCGGATCGTCAAGCAGCCTTCCTGAAACCGTACGGGTTTGGTTGTGCGCCTTTGATCTTCGTCGAAAGTCCCGGGTCTGACCCTCTGGGTCAGACCCAGGTTTACCGGTTTTAAAGCGCATCGGCGCCAGGCGCGCCGAACAGCTGCTCTTTGAGGTGGTGCAACTGATCCCGCACCTGTGCCGCCTTTTCGAACTCCAGGTTCCTCGCGTGGTCCAGCATGAGCTTCTCGAGCCGCTTGATCTCCTTGCTGATCTGCTTCTCGCTCATGGCCTCGTATTTCGCGGCTTCCTCGGATACCTCCAACTGCTCGCGGGCCGCAGCGCTGTAGACGCCATCGATCAGATCCTTGATGATCTTCTTCACGCCGCGCGGCGTGATGCCCATCTTCTCGTTATAGGCAATCTGCTTGGCCCGGCGCCGTTCGGTTTCATCGATCGCGCGCTTCATCGAGTCGGTGATGTTGTCCGCGTACAGGATCGCCACACCGTTCAGGTTACGCGCCGCCCGACCAATGGTCTGGATCAGTGAGCGCTCGGAACGCAGGAAGCCCTCCTTGTCGGCATCCAGGATCGCCACCAGCGATACTTCGGGCAAGTCCAGGCCTTCGCGCAGCAGGTTGATCCCCACCAGCACGTCGAAGGTACCAATGCGCAGGTCGCGCAGGATTTCCACGCGCTCCACGGTATCCACATCGCTGTGCAGGTAGCGCACCTTGATGCCGTGGTCGCCCAGGTATTCGGTCAGTTGCTCCGCCATGCGCTTGGTCAGCGTGGTGACCAGCACGCGTTCATTCTTCTCGATGCGGTCGTTGATCTCGCCCAGCAGGTCGTCGACCTGGGTACGGGCAGGGCGCACGATCACTTGCGGGTCGACCAGGCCGGTTGGACGCACCACCTGTTCGACCACGGCGCCGGCGTTCTTCTTCTCGTACTCGGCCGGGGTGGCGGAGACGAAAACCGTCTGCCGCATCTTCGACTCGAACTCCTCGAACTTCAGCGGTCGATTGTCCAGTGCCGATGGCAGGCGGAAGCCGTAATCCACCAGGTTGGTCTTGCGCGAACGGTCGCCGTTGTACATGGCTGACAACTGGCCGATCAGCACGTGCGACTCGTCCAGGAACATGAGCGCATCGCGCGGCAGGTAGTCGACCAGGGTTGGCGGCGGTTCGCCCGGCTTGGCGCCGGACAGGTGGCGCGAGTAGTTCTCGATGCCCTTGGTGAAGCCGACTTCAGACATCATCTCCAGGTCGAAGCGGGTACGCTGTTCCAGGCGTTGTTCCTCAATCAGCTTGTTCTCGCGGCGGAAGAATTCCAGGCGCTCGCGCAGTTCTTCCTTGATGGTCTCGATCGCACGCAGCACGGTGGCGCGCGGCGTCACATAGTGCGAGCCTGGGTAGACGGTGAAGCGCGGAATCTTCTGTTTGACCTTGCCCGTCAGCGGATCGAACAGCTGGATCGATTCCAGCTCGTCGTCGAACATTTCCAGGCGCACCGCCAGATCGGCGTGTTCGGCCGGGAAAATGTCGATGGTGTCGCCGCGCACGCGGAAGGTGCCGCGGCCGAAGTCCATCTCATTGCGCGTGTACTGCATCTGGATCAGGCGCGCGATGATGTCGCGCTGCGACACGCGGTCCTTGGCGCGCAGCGTCAGGATCATCTGGTGGTATTCGTTCGGATTACCGATACCGTAGATGGCCGACACGGTCGCCACGATCACTACGTCGCGCCGCTCCATTAGCGACTTGGTGCAGGACAGGCGCATCTGTTCGATGTGCTCGTTGATCGACGAGTCCTTTTCAATGAACAGGTCGCGCTGCGGCACGTAGGCTTCCGGCTGGTAGTAATCGTAGTACGACACGAAGTACTCGACCGCGTTCTCCGGGAAGAATTCACGGAATTCGGAATACAGCTGCGCGGCCAGCGTCTTGTTCGGCGCGAACACGATGGCCGGACGGCCCATACGGGCGATCACATTGGCCATGGTGTAGGTCTTGCCGGAACCCGTCACCCCGAGCAGGGTCTGGAACGACAAGCCGTCTTCAATTCCTTCGCACAAGCCATCAATGGCGGTCGGCTGGTCACCGGCGGGAGGGAAGGGCTGGTGCAGCCGGTAAGGCGAATCCGGGAAAGTGATAACTTCCGAAGCCGGGGCACTGGTATTTTGGGAATCAGACATTACTGCAGACCTTTGATAGAATATGCGATTGTCAGCGGCCCTGACCGGATTTTGTTCGGGTGCCGGCCTGCTTTTGCATCGACCCGCCTTCAAACGTTACTAAACTTATCATGACGAACCCTTCCGTATTCAGCGCCATCGAGATGGCCCCGCGCGACCCGATCCTCGGCATCACCGAAGCCTTTAATGCAGACACTAACCCAGCGAAGATTAACCTGGGCGTAGGTGTCTATTATGACGACAATGGCAAAGTGCCGCTGCTGAAGTGCGTGGAAAAGGCGGAAGCAATCCTGATCGAACAGCACGCCCCGCGCACCTACCTGCCGATCGAAGGCCTGGCCGCATACGACAAGGCCGTGCAAGAGCTGGTATTTGGTGCCGACAGCGCCGTAATTCAAGAGAAACGTGCGGTGACCGTGCAGGCACTGGGCGGTACCGGCGCGCTGAAACTCGGCGCCGACTTCCTGAAGCGCTTCTCGCCGGATTCCGAGGTTTACATCAGCAATCCAAGCTGGGAAAACCACCGCGCGCTGTTCGAAAGCGCCGGCTTCAAAGTCAACAACTACGCTTACTACGACGAGACCACCCATGGCGTGAACTTCGCCGCCATGCTGGCTGCCCTGAAGGCCATGCCGCGCGGCTCCATCGTCGTGCTGCACGCTTGCTGCCACAACCCGACCGGCGCCGACCTGACCCAGTCCCAGTGGGATGAGGTGATCGCCGCTGTAGTCGCCGGCGGCCTGGTGCCGTTCCTGGATATGGCGTACCAGGGCTTCGGCGCCGGCATTGCGGAAGATGGCGCCGTAGTGCGCCGCTTCGCCGCGACTGGCGTGGCGCTGCTGGTGTCGAACTCTTTCTCCAAATCCTTCTCGCTGTATGGCGAACGCGTGGGCGCCCTGAGCGTGGTGGCTGCATCCGCCGAAGAAGCTTCGCGCCTGCTGTCGCAACTGAAGCGCGTGGTGCGTACCAACTACTCCAACCCACCGGTCCACGGCGGCAAGGTAGTGGCAACCGCCTTGGCAACCCCAGAGCTGCGCCAGATGTGGGAAGACGAACTGGCCGGCATGCGCGTGCGCATCAAGGAAATGCGCGAGGCCTTCGTGCAGAAGCTGAAGGTCAAGGCGCCTGGCCACGATTTCGACTTCGTGCGTGAGCAGGTCGGCATGTTCTCGTATTCCGGCCTGACCAAGGAGCAGGTGGGCAAGCTGCGCGAGCAGTCGATCTATGCTGTGGACACCGGCCGTATCTGCGTTGCAGCGCTGAACTCGAAGAATATTGATGTGGTAGTTGACGCCATCGCCAAGGTCCTTTAATATGCTGCTCTCTGATCGCAACGCGGTCAGAGAATGATCCCTGATAGCTCAGTCGGTAGAGCGACGGACTGTTAATCCGCAGGTCCCTGGTTCGAGTCCAGGTCGGGGAGCCAGAATATAGAAAAGCCCAGCCTTAACCGGTTGGGCTTTTTGCATTTCAGGGCCGCATTGCGCCCTGTCGCAACATCTGTGCCCAATTTAGTTGCATTAGTAAGTGCTACATTTGATGAAAGTTAATTAGTGTGGTCGCTAAGGTAACTTCATGTGGCCATCCTTATTTCAACACTTCCGGCGGTCAACCAGTCCAGGAAGACACTCACCAATTCCTACGTGATGGACAATAGATGGACAATAAATACCCGACTTGCCAGGGCCGGTACTGATCCGTCCTATTCGGGCTGGAGCCTTTTCAGGATGGCCGCAGCGTTCGTATTGCCGGGATCCAGTTGCAGCGCACGCTGATAGGCCGCAATGGCCTTGGCATTCTCGCCCAGCGCCAGGTACAGCTCTCCCATGGAGTCATGCAGGTTGCCGTCGCGCGGGAAAAGCTCGCTTGCGCGCTGGAGGATAGCGATGCCGGTCGCCGCTTGTCCGGCTTCGGCGTATTGGTAGGCCAGGCGGTTCAACGCATTGCCGTCCTCCGGCGTGTCGCTTTGCGCCAGCAAGAACTTGAAGCGCGCCAATGCCGCGTCGGCGCCGGCCTGGCGAATTTCTGCAGCCAGCACATCATTCAAAGAGGGCTTGGGTTGCGCAACGGCCTGGCCATACAGTACGTCGGTGAAATCGCGGCGCATCCGATAAATCTCCGGCCCCTTGTTGCCATTGCCTTCGTTGAGGAAGATGACAACCAGCTTGCCGTCTTCCGGATAGCGCGTGACCAACGTGCGGAAACCGTTGGCGTTGCCGCCGTGCTCGTGTACCAGGCGCGGCTTGCCGGCAATGGTGCGCGTTCCAACCAGCCAGCCGTAGCCATAACCGAGATCGCCCCACACATCGTCCTTGACATAGGCGGTGAACATCTGCCGTTTTGATTCGGGCTTGAGCAGCGCGTTGCCGGCCAGGGCGCGATCGAGCTTGAAGAAGTCGCCGGTGGTGCTGGCGACGCCGCCGCCGGCGCCGACGTTCGGAATCCAGAGCGGATCAGCGGGACGGTATTCGCCGAGGGCACGCACATAGCCGGATGCCTTGCGCGGGATGATGCGGTCCGGCGCGTCATATGCTGTGCGCTGCATGCCGGCTGGGCGCAGGATCATGCTATCCAGGGCTTCGCTGTACGTCTTTCCGGTCTGCTTTTCGATGACCCAGCCGAGCAGGGTGTAGTTGGAACTGCTGTAGTGGCCCTGGCTGCCGGGTTCGAATTCCAGCGGGCGGTTCATGATCGCGAGGAGATCGGCCTTCGGCACTTTTTCGCCAAGGCGGTTAGCCCAGAAGCCCGGGAAATTTGCGTAGTCGACGATGCCGGAAGTGTGGTTCAGCAACTGGTGCAGCGTGACGCGCTTGCCAATCCCCGAATCAAGTTCGGGCACGTATTTACCAATCGGGTCGTCCAGCTGCAGCTTGCCTTGCTCCGCTAGTTGCATGACCAGGGTCGCGGTGAATTGCTTGGTCAGCGAGGCGACGCGAAAAACGGTGTCAGTGGTGTGGGGAATTTTCCATTCGCGGTTGGCCAGCCCAAAGGCGCGGTGATAAACCACTTTTCCATGGTCGGCGACCAGTACAGCTCCATCCAGTTGGCCGAGGGAGTGGTAACGCTCGGCCAGGCGGTCGATGTCGGCGGCGCGCTCGGCTTTTGCGGGCAGGGCGGACAGCAGAAGCAGGGCGATCAGGATTTTTCTCATTTTTCAACGATAGCATACCGCCAAGTTTATTTGCCTTTGGATATTGGTCGGACCAAAATTAATGCGGTAAGTCCGATTGTTGTATTTTGGTCAGGCCAATTGACGCGCTGTTGGAATAAATGCATCCTGTGCGCTCCTCAAACCAGAAAGCACAGGAGACAAGCGCATGAAAGTTAATCAACTCAAGGTAGTCTTCCTGGCGGCCGCTATCGCGGCAGCCACCTCTGCAGTTGCTGGACCCGTCGGCTATGGCGCCGCCACCACTGGCGGTGGAAGCAAGACCCCGGTCAATGTGGCCACGCTGGCCGATGCCCAGGCTAAGATCAACGCCTACACCGATAACTCCGGCCTGGTACTGAGGTATACCGGCAAATTCGACTACAACACCATCACCGACGTGTGCGCGCAGTGGCAGAAGCCGGCGCAGACGCTGGAGATCAAGAACAAGAGCAACATCACCATCATCGGCGCCAGCGATTCGAGCGCCAACTTTGGCATCCACATCGCCGGCAATGCGCACAACGTGATTGTGCAGAACATGATGATCGGCCTGCTGCAGGGCGGCGAGGCGGCCGATTCGATATCGATCGAGGGCATGTCCTCCGGCCAGCCAAGCAATATCTGGATCGACCACAACACCATCTTCGCTTCGCTGACTTCCTGCCCAGGCGCAGGCGATGCGTCGTTCGATGGCGGCATCGACATGAAGAAGGGCGCGCACCACATCACGGTGTCGTACAACCACGTGTACAACTACCAGAAGGTGGCCCTGAACGGCTACAGCGACAGCGATACGGCCAACGCCAACGCCCGCACCACCTACCACAACAACCGCTTCGAGCACGTCAAGTCGCGCTTGCCGTTGCAGCGTTTCGGCATGAGCCACATTTTCAACAACTACTTCAATGACGTGCAAACGTCCGGCATCAACGTTCGCATGGACGGCATTTCGCTGATCGAAGCGAATTACTTCGAGAACGTGAAGAACCCGGTCACGTCGCGCGACAGCAGCCGTATCGGTTACTGGGAGCTGCGCAACAACTATGTTGGCAGCGGCATTACCTGGGACACCCCGAGCGGCGCGGTCAATGCCACTAACTGGGGCAGCACCCAGTCCTATGGCCCGACCGGCTATTCCTATACCCCGATTGCCGGCGCCGACGTGAAGGCCAAGGCGATTGCCACCGCCGGTGCGCGCACCAACCTGGCCCAATAGGCATAGTTCGCGTTAAATAAGTCATAGCTTTGCCGCTGTCAGGCACGAGGATAATTTGCCCATGCTAACAAGAACGGAGGCAGGATGGGCGTGAATTCCAGGCGGCGGCACCTGATGGTCTCGCTCGGCATGGCGGCGGCATTTCCAGGGCTCGCGGGTGCCGCAGTGAGTGCCACGGCGCGCGGCAAGCGCGAAGATCTGGAGCTTTGGTATGCGCGTCCGGCAGGGCCATGGGTAGAGGCGCTGCCGGTCGGTAACGGCAGGCTGGGCGCCATGGTGTACGGGCGCGTGGGGCAGGAACGCCTGCAGCTCAATGAAGATACCCTGTTTGCAGGCGGCCCGCATGACCCGAACATGCCCACCGCCCAGGCTGCGCTGCCGCAAGTGCGCACCCTGATCGATCAGGGCAGGTTCAAGGAAGCCCACGACCTGTGCGGCAGCACCATGATCTCCCACCAGCAGATGCCCTACAGCTCTGCCGGCGACCTGCTGATCGACTTTATCGGCGCGCCTGCGGCGCCATCGGTATACCGCCGTTCCCTTGGCCTCGATTCAGCCGTGGTCCACACCAGCTATGCGGCAGGCAAGGTGCGCTACACGCGCGAAGTATTTGCCAGCGCTCCCGCGCAGGTAATCGTGGCCCGGCTGACCGCTACGCAAGGCGTGCTGGATTTCGATCTTGGCTATCGCCATCCGGCGCAGGTCAAGTATGGTGCTACGCAAGCGCCGGTGGAGTTGCGCGAAGACCTGAACGAGGCGGCGCGCCCGGCCCAGTTGGCAATCGGCGCCGATGGCGATGGCGCGCTGCTGGTAGAGGGACGCAATAATGATTCTTCCGGCATTCCGGGCGCGCTGCGCTACGCGGTGCGGGTGCAGGCGATCGCAGACGGCCAGGTAATCGTGGCCGGCGACCGTTTACAGGTGCGTGGTGCGCGCACTGTGACGCTGCTGGTGGCTGCCGCTACCAGCTACGTCAATTTTGCCGATACGAGCGGCGATCCTGTAGCGCGGGTGCGCCGCGATTGCGCAGGGGCGGCGCAAAAGCCTTATGCGCTCTTGCGGCAGGAGCATGTGAATTCGCACCAGTCACTGTTCCGCCGGTTCTCGATCCGGCTGGGCAAAGGACAGGATGTGCGCCCGACCAGCGAACGTATCGCCACCGCGGAATCGCAGCCCGACCCGACGTTGGCTGCGCTGTACGTGCAATATGCGCGCTACCTGCTGCTTTCCTGTTCGCGCCCCGGCAGCGACCGGCCAACCTGCAGGGCCTGTGGAACGAGGGTACCAATCCGCCATGGGGCGGCAAGTACACAATCAACATCAACACCCAGATGAATTACTGGCCGGCGGGGCCGGCCAACCTGGGCGAATGCGTGGAGCCGGTGCTGCGCATGGTCGAGGGTCTTGCTGTGACCGGCGCCATCACGGCGCGCAAGGCTTATGGTGCACGCGGCTGGGTCACCCACCACAACACCGACCTGTGGCGCGGCAGTGCGCCAATCGATGGACCGTTGTGGGGAATCTGGCCAACCGGCGGCGCATGGCTGTGCAATACGCTTTGGGATCATTATGATTATTCGCGTGACGAGGCCTGGTTGCGCCGTCTCTACCCATTGATGAGGGGCGCATGCCTGTTCTTCATCGATACCCTGGTGGAAGATCCGAAGGGCAGGGGCCTGGTGACATCGCCTTCGATCTCGCCGGAAAACCAGCATCACAAGGGCGTTGCGATTTGCGCGGGCCCTGCCATGGACCGCCAGATACTGCGCGACCTGTTCCGCAACACGCTGGCCGCTCAGGTGCTGCTGAGGAAGGACGACGCCGAACTGCGGCGCGTACTGGAGACAACGATGGCGCGCCTGCCCGTGGACTGCATTGGTGCGCAAGGCCAGTTCCAGGAATGGCTGGAAGACTGGGATGCCGGGGCGCCGGAGCAGAAGCACCGCCATGTATCCCACCTGTATGCCATCTATCCGTCCAGCCAGGCGAACGTGCGCGACACCCCGCAGTTGGTGCAGGCGGCGATGATCACGCTGAACACGCGGGGCGACAAATCGACTGGATGGGCCACCGCATGGCGGCTGGCCCTGTGGGCACGGATGGGGGAGGGTGATCGCGCGCACGCCATCCTGCTTGGCTTGCTGGGGCCGGAGCGCACCTATCCGAACATGTTTGACGCCCATCCTCCGTTCCAGATCGACGGCAATTTCGGCGGCGCGGCGGGGATCATCGAAATGGTGCTGCAATCCTGGGGCGATGAAATCCACGTGCTGGCGGCGCTGCCCAAGGGGTGGCCGGAGGGGGCCATGCACGGCATCCGTGCCCGCGGCGGAGTCGAAGCCGACGTCGAGTGGTCCGGCGGGCGCCTGCGGCGCCTGGCGCTGCGCGGCAAGCCAGGCGAGAGCGTCAGCGTGCGCTACCGCGGCGAGAAGCGTTCCTTGAAGCTGGATGGCAAGGGGCGGGCGGCCTGGATATTGCAAGGATGAGACTGAATGTTGGCAAACTGGACATAAGCTTTTTTGCTTTTGGGGTGGAATCAGTTATTCTTCAAGTTATCTATCAGATTTAATCCGGAGCATTTGAAGAATGATTACAAAAGAAGAACGGGTGGTGTACGGAACCGAGGACTTGCTGACCACCCTGTGCTCGTCGGTCACCCGCGTGCTGAACGTGGCGTCGCAAAGCCGGATTACCTACTCGGCCATGGTGCAGCGTATTACCAAGGTCGGCCTGAAACCTGATATTGGCTGCTTCGTGCTGTTCGACGGCGGCTTTACCGGCCTGGTTGTACTGAACTTCTCGGCCGAAGCGGCGATGGAGATTTACGAACGCTACATGCTCAGCATGGGCATGCCGAAATCCGAACTGGCCAGTTCTTTCACTTCCGACGAAGTGGCGAACATCATGGGCGAGCTGATGAACCAGATCGTTGGCGACTTCACTGGCAAGGTACGCAGCGAACTGCACACCAACATTACCCAGAACCAGCCGAAAATGCTGGTGCTGAACAAGCAGGTGACGCTGAGCGTGGATACCCCGCTCGACCGTCCGGAAATGCGCCGCGTGTCCTTCTTCACCGAGCGTAACAATATCTTCTACCTCGAACTGGCGATCGATCGCACCGAGTTTATTAAATTGCATGATTTCGAGAAGACCGAGGCCGAAGATCCGGATACCCTGCTGGAGCGCGAGCAGGCTGCCCAGGCTGCTGCAGCACCGGCCGAGGCCATCTCGTCGGATGACGCCGACGAGCTTTTGAAGTCCCTCGGCATGTGATCTAAAATAGGCTTTGCAAAAGCAGGAACGACGGTTATAATATTGCCTCTTTTCCCTGATAGCTCAGTCGGTAGAGCGACGGACTGTTAATCCGCAGGTCCCTGGTTCGAGTCCAGGTCGGGGAGCCAGAACACTGAAAAGCCCAGCCTTCACCGGTTGGGCTTTTTTCATGGTGTCGTTTCTTTTCTCGACTACTGGAAGACCGTACCGTGACCGATAATCCATATTCCCAGCCAAGCGCCGCTGTGCAGGCGGAGCACGATCTGCTTCCTTTCAAACCGGTGGCAGTTTCAATGTACAGGTTTTTTGCCTGGATAGCAGTGCTGGTAGCGCTCCTCGGCTTCTTCCAGCTATTTGATCCGGTACGGTTGGAAAGTGGTAAAAGTATCGCGGAAGGCATCGCTCCCCGCGTGGTACTGCTGTTAGCGATGGGGGTGGTGGTTGTTTGCGGATACCGCCGTAATCGCTTGTGCGAGTTTGTCGCAGTCATACTCATTGCTGCGCTTGGCGTCTCTTCGAGCTTGCTATGCATCGCATTCAGCGTCGCAGGCTCGGGCGACGGCGCGCCGCTTTGGATCTCGCTTGCGGTGGTCGTTTTCCTTGTCTTTATTTACTGGATTTACGCCTTCGGTTTCTCGGTAAAAGCCCGGCGATATTTTTCAACATAGACCGGCCACTCACACGACTGCCCCAGGGTGGGCTGCCGCCGACAGGCTTAATGTGCGGGCCCAAAGTAGGGTTTGAACGCTTCTTGCATCTCGGGCGACAATCGATGAAAGTCGATGCGCTGCTTCTTGATTTCTGCACGCAGTCGTTGTGTGCTTCCGGCGGCGCGTGCCAGGCGGGTTACCAGATCTTGGGCGAGTTCTTGTAGTACTTCTCTTGGAATCTGCTTTGGGTCGCGCGCCACAAACGTTTCTCGCGCCGGATCGCCATTGCATTCCTTGCCGGCGACCTTATAAACGCCGCCGTCAATGTGCTGAAAATACAGGCGCTGGCCTGGCTTGGGGTTGCGGCGTTTGGAATACCCGTTAACGAGGTAATACGTCGCTGTGGAATGCGTTGCTACACCGAATATCCATTCGCGCGTGGCCCAGGTTTCATTGTCGGCCATTGGCATGCACAGTGCGCGTATATCCTCAGGCAAAAGATCAAGCTTGGCGTCGGCTCGAAACCGCAGGCCCAGGACGGGATCTCGCAGGAACTGGGGAGGGTGGTTGCTTTCCTGCGCGCCCGCACTGGCGCAGAGTAGCGCAAGCAAAACGGCTGTGCACCGGCCCTTAATAGCGGTCGATAACATGAGATGGTCTTTCTGCTCTGTATTCGGAAACCAGTCCAGAAGTCAGTTGAATGAAGTCGGAATTACACCGGCTTCCACTGGTGCGGCTAGTTTTTTATTTTTCGCTCGACATTCTCTTGCACATCGTTCCAACCTGCAAACATTTAAAAATTATCAAAAAGAAATAAATAGTGCCGTGCGGAAACTTGTGATATGATAGTTTGTGAAGTTTGACGATTGGACATTTGACATGAAACCCACTCACATCAACGCCTCGGTGAACACCCATTACCTGGACAAGGTGATGGACGTTGCCGAACAGATGTCGGTTGAGGTGATTGTCGACATCCTCGATGTGCGCGGCATGAAGCTGGTGTCGAAGGGCACGCGCGTCACGCGAGCCTTGCGCGAAAAACTGATCGCACATAAGTTGATGCGGCCCTTCGAAGCTTCGATCCGCATCACCGATGGCGTGGACTCCCGGGCGGTTGCCCAAGTGGCCGAGAGGCTGGCCGATGTCAGTGCTCCTGTATCCAGCCTGCTACGCAGCGTGCCGGCTGGCGGCAATTCGACCCTGCAGGTATTGCGGCAAATGGAATTCGGCAATGCGATGGCGCTGATGTTGACCGCGTCGGACAAGGCCGGCGGGCCATCGCTTGAACATGCGGTTTTGGTCAGCATGCTTTCCATTTGCATGGCCAAGACTTTGCGCCTCAATGAACAGGACCAGATGGCGGCGGGCTTGGCCGGCCTGCTGCACGATATCGGCGAGCTGTATGTCGATCCCCGTTTCCTTGCGCGCGGCAAGCGCTTGCAGCCGCATGAATGGGCGCACGTCGTGGTACACCCGCGCACCGGCCAGATGCTGATCGACCAGCTGGAATCCTTCCCGCCATCCGTCGGGCGTGCGGTGGCTGAACATCATGAACGTTACGACGGCACGGGCTATCCAAGGCAGGTCTGCGGCCAACAGATTAGCGGCCCGGGGCAGGCAGTCGCCGTGGCCGAAATGATCGCCGGGCTGTTGCTAAAAGACCATGCGCTGGAACGCGCGGAGCTGGCGCTGAAAATCGTGCCGGGTGAGCAAGCGCCGGAACTGTTGGCTGCCGTTTCAGGCGCCTTGCGTCAGTGCCCGCACGGTGTCGTGGCGCCGGAGTTAGCGGCCTGGCGGGCAGGCGAAAGCGTGCCGGGTTTGTATGCACGCATTGCGGCCATTCTTAACCTGGGCGAGCGCCTGATTGATGGCCCGGCGGCGAAATCCGAGCGAACCTGCAAACTTTTGCGAGCGACGCAGGAGCGCGTGCGCAAGATCCAGCGCGCCTTCGTCAGTACCGGCCTGGATGGTTATTTGCAGCCCATGCCATTCGGTGCTGCATCCGACAGCCTTCTTCTATTCGAAAAGGACGTGGCGAGCCGGGAACTGCAATGGCGCTTGCGCGACCTTGCGCGCGACCTTGCATTGCAGGCTGAATCGCCGGACGAAAAACTGGTATTGGCATCGCTGATCAATCTGCTCGATAACGACGAAGGCATCGTCGAACCGCAGCGGCGTCCCCCAGTCCCGCTGCATGGCATGTGCCCGCAGACCGCCGCCGACAGGCGTTTAATGCGGGCGTAGGTGGTAAAATGGCTTGGTACTGAAAGCCCGGCCATTCGGTTGGGCTTTTTGCATTGCGCGGGAGGATGACATGGCAAAAAAGAAAGAAGAACTCGATCCGGAAACCCTGGAACTGATCCAGTGGTGCATCGAGGTGGAAGGTTTCCTGGTCAAGGGCGGCGCCACGGTGGAGCAGGCCCAGGACCATATCGAAGAACAGATTGAGTGGTTCACAGACCTGTTCTATGACGGCTTGACGCCGGAAGAAGCGGCGAAGGAAGCGCTGGCTTGAACCTCTTGGCACCGCATTAAAAAAAGGCTTTGCGATCGCTCGCAAAGCCTTTTTTATTTGGCTTGTGCCTATCATACGGCATCTACCAACCGGAGCCATCCATGAAAATTTTCGCCACAACCGTTACAGCGATCTCCCTCCTCGCTGCCCAGCCTGCTTTTGCGCTGGAACAGAGCGCTTCCGTCAAAGTCACCAGATTGCTGCAGACGCCTACGAGCTGGAATGGTGCAGCGCTGGCATACCCGAACGGGCAGGCTGAGGTGACGGCCATGCTGATCGAGATCGCTCCCGGAGCGGAGACGGGCTGGCACCTGCATCCTGTTGCCTCGTTTGCCTATATCCTGGAAGGCGAACTGGAAGTGAGCCTGAAGGATGGCTCGGTGAAGCACCTGAAGGCGGGCCAGGCGCTGGCGGAAGTGGTCAATACGCTGCATAACGGCCGCAACGTTGGCAAGGTTCCGCTCAAGCTGGTGGTGTTCTATGCGGGAGCCTCCAATAGCACGCTGACGGTCACGGAATAGTGTCTAAAAATTATAGTGGGTATATAATGCCCGCTATTTTGCGGCGACAGACCGCAACCTGTGGGGAGAATAGGGGACATCCATCAAACCGCCCACAAGGAAAGAACATGATGAAGTTGTCCAAGATGCACGTGCTGGTGAGCCTGGCTACTGTGCAGATGGCCGCCATGGCCCAGGAAGCAACCCAGGCCCCAGCCGGCCAAATGGAAGTAGTGACCGTTACCGCACAGCGCCGCGCCGAAAATATCCGCGACGTGCCGGTGTCCGTGTCCTCGATCAAGGCCGAAAAACTGGACATTTTGCTGTCCGGCGGCCAGGACATCCGCGTCCTGGCGGGCAAGACGCCATCGCTGAACGTCGAATCGTCGACCGGCCGTGTGTTCCCGCGCTTCTACATTCGCGGCTACGGTAATGCCGACTTCGCCGTGTTCGCCTCGCAGCCGGTTTCGCTGATTTACGACGACGTCGTGCAGGAAAACCCGATCCTGAAGGGTTACCCGATGTTCGACCTGGCCAACGTGGAAGTGCTGCGCGGCCCGCAAGGCACCCTGTTCGGCCGTAACACCCCGGCCGGCGTGGTCAAGTTCGAATCGGCCAAGCCAAGCCTGCGTGGCGTGGAAGGCTTCTACAACGTTTCCTACGCTACCGACGCTACCGTCAACCTGGAAGCCGCCGCCAACGTGCCGCTGTCGAAAGAGTGGGCCCTGCGCGTCTCGACCCTGCGCCAGCACCGCGACGACTTCGTCGACAACACCTACACCGGCGAGAAAGATGCGCTGGAAGGCTACAACGAACACGCTGAACGCGTGCAGGTGCTGTACCAGCCGAACGGCGTGTTCAACGCCCTGTTCAACGTGCACCAGCGCCAGACCACCGGCAGCTCGCGCCTGTTCCGCGCCAATATCATCAAGAAGGGTTCCAATACCTTCGCCGACGGCTTCGATCCGGAAAAGATCGCTATCAACGGCCGTGAAGACCAGGAACTGAAGACCCAGGGCGCCAATGTGCGCATGAGCTGGGACCTGGGCGCGCACAAGCTGTACTCGATCACCGGCTACGAGACCGTGGCTCGCTACAACTCGCGCGGCGACATCGACGGCGGCAATCCGGGCGACGCGCCAGCAGTGCCGTTCCAGGTTGCCACCGCAGCCTTCGTACCGGACATCAAGCAGTACTCGCAGGAGTTCCGCGTAGAGTCCAAGTACACCGGCCCGATGAACTGGCAGGCAGGCGTGTACTACTTCGACGAGAAGGCAGTGGCAGGCCAGGATAACTTCAACGTTGCCGGCGACCGTACCTCGCGCGTGAAATCGCAGCAGAAGAACGAAGCCTGGGCGCTGTTTGGTTCCGTGAACTACGCCGTGAACGACGCGTTCACCGTGCGCGGCGGCCTGCGCTACACCGAAGACAAGAAGGACTTCGATACCCTGGAAACCACCGGCACCACGCTGGTTGGTCCTAAATCGGTTTCCGAATCCAAGGACAAGTTCAACTGGGACCTGAGCGGCACCTATAAGCTGAACAACGATGTCAGCCTGTACGCCCGCTACGCAACCGGCTTCCGCGCGCCATCGATCGCCGCCGCTTCCACCGCGGTGCCGATCACCGTGGCTGACGCCGAAACCATCACTTCGATCGAAGCCGGCGTGAAGGCCGACCTGTGGAACCGCCGCGCACGCGCAACCCTGAGCGTGTACGACTACGACGTGAAGAACCAGCAGCTGACCGTTGTTGGCGGCAACTCCAACGTCACCAAGCTGATTAACGCTGCCAAGACCAAGGGCCGTGGTATCGAAGGCGAAATCGAAGGCTTCATCACCAACGACTTCAAGATGTCCGCCAGCGCCTCGTACAACTTCACCGAGATCCGCGATCCTTCGCTGTCCGTGAACAAGTGCGCGCAGTGCACCATCCTGGACCCGATCAACTCGTCCGGCCGCGTGGTCATCGACGGCAACGCGCTGCCGCAGGCTCCAAAGTGGATCATCAACCTGAACGCCCGCTACAACTACCCGCTGGCAGAAGGCAACCTGTTCGTGGTGACCGACTGGTCCTACCGTTCGAAGGTGAACTTCTTCCTGTACGAAGCAGTTGAATTCACCGGCGCTCCGCTGACCGAAGGCGGCCTGCGCGTGGGCTACAACTGGGCCGGCGGCAAGTATGAAGTCGCAGCCTTTGCACGCAACATCACCGACCAGCGCCGCGTCACCGGCGCCATCGACTTCAACAACCTGACCGGCTTCGTCAACGAGCCACGTCAGTTTGGCGTGCAGTTCAAGGGTTCGTTCTGATCCTCCGGTAAAGCCGCCGCGCGAGCGCGTGGCTTTATCAATACAAGCGGCCTGCGGGCCGCTTTTTTTGTTTTCCGGCTCGGAAGAGATAGGGTAATCTGACTGAACGCCACCGCAAGGAGCCGCCAAATGAATGCGTTTGCCCGCCTTTTGTCGATTGCCTTACTGTGTGCAGCCAGCTTTACTTGTAACGCCGCGACCCCTCTGCTGAAGGCGATATTGCCCAAGCCAGTCTTGCCGGGCGTCCCAAAGGATGCGCCATGCCAGGACGATGTGGTCAGCAAGCTGTGTCTGATGGAGACCATTATCTGGTTGCGAGGCATGCCATTGACGGCAATGTGGCACCAGCAAGACTACCAACAACTTGACCGGCTGCTGCTGGCATTGTGCGCGGAGGACACCCGCCTGCCCGACGGGCAGCCGGAAATCCTGGTGTTTTCGCGTACATTCGTGAGGCAGTTCAACACGTGGAAGGACTGGAGCGGCGTGGGGACGACGTTGCGCGCGTGGCGCAGCAAGTCGCCTGATTCGCCGGCGCAGGCTTTGCTCGAAGCATTGTATTGGCAAGCATACGCTTGGCACGGCCGAGGCGGCGGATATGCCGGCAGCGTGCCGCCAGAAGGCTGGGAATTGTTCCGCGAAAGGATGGCGAAGGCTCGCGCAAGGCTGGAGGACGCCAAGGCGGTGGCGGGCAACTGCCCTTTGTGGCATAGCACTTACATCGACGTCCTGATTGATTCAAACGTCGCGCGGGACCGCCTTGACGCGGCTTACGATGACGCAGTCAAGGCATTCCCGGAGTCGCAGCAGATCCATTTTTCGATGTCTCGCGCCAAGCAGCGCAAGTGGGGTGGGGCGCCAGGCGAATACGAACGCTTTGCGCGCCGGGCAGCCGGCCTGTCGCAGCGGAGTGAAGGCGGCGCCATGTATGCGCGCTTGTTCTGGATTCGGGACTATGACGACGAGTTTGAGTTTGGCCGGCCGGGCGATCCGGACTGGAAGCGGATGAAGGCTGGCTTTGAAGACATGCTGCGGCGCTATCCGGACCAGGTCCACAACCGCAACAAGTATGCCTCTTACGCTTGCCGCGCCAATGATCGGGATACTTACCTTAAGCAGCGACAGGAACTGGGAGACGCTATCGAGGACGAGCAGTGGCCGGAATCCTGGAAGGTCGATGTCTGCGACCGCCGCATGGCGAAAAACACCGATTCGGGGCCGGTTCAAAAAAAATGAATGGCCAAGACTAGGCAAATCGGAAATGGGTCGATATAATGCGGCCTCTTTTCCCTGATAGCTCAGTCGGTAGAGCGACGGACTGTTAATCCGCAGGTCCCTGGTTCGAGTCCAGGTCGGGGAGCCAGAATACAGCAGCATGCCAAGAACCCAGCCCTAACCCGGTTGGGTTTTTGCTTTTCATGGGGCGTTTATTTGCGCATAGTGGTCCGTGGTGAAGCGCTTGGGCAGTGGGGATAGGGGAGGCCATGGGGCTGGCCTTTGTGGGCGCAGCGGGGCAGGTGGCGGCTCACTTAATTGGCAGCTCAAATCGTTTTCTTACGGTCTCAATTGCGCTTAGAGTGTCACGTGCGTAGTTGAAGTTAGCAGCACTTGGTGAGCTTGAGATTTCATCACGGTTTTCCAGCATCATTTGCTTCACGAAGTGCGGTATGAAGTTGTCGCTGTTAATCGACGCCTCCAAATGGTCAATAAGATCTGCATGACTCGGGGATGGGATATCAGCCCCTTTCTCAATAAGCATGGCCTTAATGCTTTGAAGAACTTCACAGGCTATATTTCGGCTCAGCATTGCTGCGTCTTCCAGTGGCGGCTCAAATTCTTTGACTTTTCCTTTGCTGTCAACACGTCGAAGTGGGCCTACGATGTCGGTCTGGAGCCCTTGTCCCGCGTTTGTTGGGAGTGATCCGTCATGCGTGGTAGCGGTTCGGCTGTAATAGATGAATTTTCCGTACGTTGGCGAAAGCTCTTCCCAAGTATTTTTCATATCCATTGCTAGCTCGCTTGCATCTTTAAGTGCTTGAATCGAGTTAAGATACGCGCTAAAAAAGAAGTTAAGCTCATCTAGATCAGAGCTAATTGGAAAATCCTGAGATAGACGCTTTTTGACAATCGCGTCCGAAACCCGAAGAATATGGCCGAGAAAGAAGCCGATTTCTGCGATTTTGCCTTTGAGGTTGCTTCGACTGCAATCCTATGTTTGTGAATTGAATTTCTCTTCAAAGTTGATCAAAAAGCAATTCGAGTGCTAGCATGGCAAGGGGTTTGCAGGTGATGACGAGCTTATGCGTTAGCGGCTTCAGTCGAACCGTCTTCGTTAACGAATGCGCGAATTCGTTTGTCTTCTACACCTAACGTACGAATCCAGCTATTTGTGGTAGTACTGAATTTGAAAACATCGAAGACTTGAAAGATTCTATCGTTTTTCTCTGAGGTGTACGTCCCACGAATTACAATGTAGAGATTCGGAAGCTGCTCGCATTTTAAGGGAGATAAGGTGTAGGTAATACATTTTCCCAACTCGTAGGTCAGCGAAATCCCATCTGGGAAATCATCCCCAAAAGGTGCAAGAAGTTTGATTTCAGGTCCCTCGCAGAGCAGAACTGCAGTTCGCAACTTTACATTATGAGCATTAGCGTTCTTTCCAGCACAATAAGGGATGTCAAAAAGTAATTTATTTGGCTCAATTTCTTTGACTGAAATGCCCCTGCGGCATATATCAATTACAGGAATTGTAAGGTCGCGGTCAGAGTGCATTTTCGATCCCCGAACAAAAATACCAACGACACAACGTCGTGGTGTTTCAAAGGCGAAGATAATGCCAACAATGCCAAGAATGAGACCTGCAATTTCGATCATATTTTTCGATGGAAGATTTGGATTGCAGGCAGGATAGCATTTTGTTTAGTCGTTGGCACGAAGTACATTCCCACTCTTTGGATATTTTCCGCTTCCAAGCCTTTGGAGCAAACCCAGCGAATCACCACTGGCAATTTGTTGTGGGAGCACGCGGGGCAAAGACCTACGCATTGCTTGGTCAAGGTGAGGGAAGCGCGGCCTGAGATACAGCGACTTCCGGAAGACAGGATTGGGGATCGCTCCTGGCGACGTTCTATTCCGTAAGCCGTGTTTGCGATCGAAAAGTGACGGCTCAGGCGACTGATATTGCAGTTCGTCGCACGTAATGGGTGGGCGTAATCGGATCGCCGGTAGACTTTGTTTCATTGGCAATAGCCCAACATGAAGGAGAGAACATGCGCTTTCGCTTCCTCGCCGCCGCTGCGGCCCTGATCCTGACCACTGCAATGCCCGCTAGTGCTGCGGACAAGCTCGATGCCGTCTTGGCCAGGGCCATGGCCGGCACCAAGGTCCCCGCTGCTGGCGTGCTGGTGATGCGGAAAGTAACACTGGATTCCTGATCGCGGCTGCCATTGCCGAACGCGCCACTGGAAAACCTTACGACGAGTTGATGCAGGCTGAAGTCTTCGGGCCGCTAGGCATGGCCACAGCAGGTAGCGGTGCGACCCACGACGGCCAGATCCGCGGCCACAGCAAAGGCAGGCCGAAACTGGAGGTCAAGCAGGAAGCCGATGGCGTGCCGGACATGTATGCGCCGGCTGGATTCCTGCACATGAGCCTCGCTGACTGGGCGCGTTTCAGTCTCGACCAGTTGGCTGGCGCTAAAGGACGGGGCAAGCTGTTGCTGCCAGCCAGCTATACGCTGATGCAGACGGCCCAGCCGGGTAGTGGGGCAGGGCTCGACTGGGGAGTGCAAGCGTCAATCGCCGGACGCAAGGGACCGGCACTGGTGCACCAGGGTTCCGATGGCAACTGGCTTGCGGTAGTCGTTTTATTCCCCGAACAGGACAGCGGCGTGCTCGCCGTGGCCAATGCGTTCGAAGACATGGGCGCCGATGTGGTCATCAATGGGATGCTGGGCGCCTTGTTTCCAACGCTGGCTCCAGCCAAATAAATTCCGACGGCAGAGCGCCATGACGTTCTGGCACCAGCTGCTCTTGAATGGCCCCGAGAGAAGTCGCGGGGTCGTTTTCACTTGATTATTCCTCCAATATTCCCACCACGGTAGGCATTTCCTACAGACCTTGAAGGATTGGGCTCGAGCGCCGCCCTGCGATACTATATTGCCATCAGTTAGCAAACTAGGTTCTCATGTCTCTATTCGATGCTTTTTTGGATGTACTTTCACTCGTATCCGTGCAGAGGCATAAGCACGAATTGGCCGCGGTCCGACGCAATTCGAGGATGGCGTTAGAGGAATTGCGAGAAAGTAGTCGGACGCAACGGGAAGAGGTCGAGAACGCGCTGCATCGCGATGCGGAGGTATTGAAAGCCAATGCCGAAGCATCCTACAGGCGGGGATTTGCCGAAGGCCGGGAGTTCGAAAGGCTCGAACATGCCGAGCGAATTCGTGCCGCTGCCGAAGAGTCCGAACGTAAGGAACGGGAGGCTGCGCGCGAGCGGGCAAAATGGGTTGTTAGTCCAACTCCCATCGGATTCACGAGCCAAATTCGCGACGAGTTCATGCGCGACGTGGAAGCGCGGGTTGAATATCCGCCACAGCCCCAGCAATGGAAAATGATACTCGCCGACGATCCCGCTACCTACGTCATTGCGGGAGCTGGCTCAGGAAAGTCCTCGTCCCTCGTTTTGCGAGTCATCGCCCTCAACCTGTATCGTGAAATTGACCGTAGCCGCATTTCGGTTTTCACCTTTACCAAGGATAGCCGCGCGGACTTCGTGAAGAAACTTCGCGAATCCATGAAAAAATGGGGAGTAGACCTCTCAGAAACCGATGCGAGAAGCATTGTGCGCACATTCCATTCCATGGTGCTGAAGATGGCGCGGCAGAGCATGTCGCCCCCGCCTAAGGTACTGGAGCTATTGGATCGCGAACGCAAAGGACCAGTGCGGGACGTCGATGTCGAAAACTTCCTCGAGTTGAGCGAAGAAGACGAGCTGGAGGATGAAAGCGAACAGGAGGCAACTTCGGTTGCTTCCAGGCGCGAAGACATCGTCGATGACAGCCCGGATACGCATAATCTCGACGACCTTCTTCGCATAGCCTACGAACGGGCATTCAGCAGGAACGAGGAGTTCCACGGCCTTGTCGTCAAGCTTTTCAAGCAGCGATTGACGCTGACCCGACGCGCGACGGACAAGAGCACGCAGGGTAACATCGCCAAAATTGCAAAAGTGGACAAAAAGATGACCGAGGCGCTCGACATCAAGTGGAGTGCGGAAGTCGCCCCCGGCGTGTGGCCGCTGCCCGGAATCGTGGCCGAGACGACAGCGATTTCTGTGTCCTCGCAGTTTTCGCAGGAATTCTGGGTCAACGGCTACGTACCCCAAATCGGGGCTCACATTGTCCTTGGCGGCGCGCAGTTCTACAAGGGCACCTCATTTGATGACGTGCCTTCGGCTGGCAACATCAACACAAAGCGTAAACTCCTGGCAGGGATTAGCGAAAAGCCGATTGTCTGGATCGATGACTTGGATCAGTTGACCGCCTTGCGTGCCACTCTGAAATGGCTGGCCGACGACGAGGAAAAGCGGAGCGAGGTCCTCATGTTCAACATGATCGCCCCGGGCGAATTCAAGTCGAAATCCATCGTCAAGGGCTTCCATGGCCTTGCCCAGTTCGTCGAAAACCTCGGCTTGCCCGTGGCAGACACGCTCTCATCAGCTAAAGCGACCAAGGATAACAACCTGGGGCGAGATATCGACTTCATGCGTGCCACGGCCCTGTTCTGGCCGTATTTCGAGGCTGTATTGGAAGAGCGCGGAATCTGCACGTTCAACCAGCTTTTTGCCCGGTTCTCTGAAGACAATCCGGAGAACTTTTCGAAGGTCTCCTCCCAGGTGCTCGGGGCCATGCGGCACCTGATGATTGACGAGTTTCAGGATGTTTCACCGCAGATTGTCAAATGGGTGCGTGGATGCCAAAAAGAGCTGGTCAAGCGGGGGATGGCAGGGTCGCTTACTTGCGTTGGCGACGATTACCAGTCCATTTATGGCTGGAGGGGCAGTTCGCCTGAATTTTTCGTGCGGTTCAAGGATAGTTTCCCCGCAATCTCTCACGGAAAGATCCTTTTGGAAGAGAACTTCCGGAGCAGTGATTGCATACTGCGATGTGCAGAGTCCGTATTGGCCGGCGTTCCGGGAATGGAAAGCAAGACCTGTCGAGCGAAGGGGGAATGGGCAGACTCTGCCACGCCCGTACGAATTTTCGAAGCGAAGAAGGACTTGCCGTACGCCGAGATCCGCCAGCACATATCGTCGGAAATCGAGCGAACGAAAGCCAGTGAAAGCCACCCTATGCTGGTGCTTGCGCGGAGCAGGGCCGTCCTTACGCAGCTTAGCGGCTCTCCGAATAGGTCTTGGGGGAAGAAGGCGAAACTCATGACGATCCACGGCTCGAAAGGGCTCGAGGCACAATCGGTGGTACTGCTCGGAGATTGCAACTACGATGGTACCAACCCGGTAAAGAACTTCCTTTATGCGCAGGCAGGGCTTGGAAGCTACGATGAGGCGCAACGTGCGGAGGCGAGGCGGCTCGCTTATGTTGGAGTCACTAGGGCCATGGAGAGCTGCACCTGGTACGCTGCAAAGAAGGATGGCGGGGCAATCGGCAGCATTCCCAAAGGCGCGGTATTTGCAGAATTCGCGCGCCTCGATCCACGATAGCGCGGCATACCGACGTTTATCGAATTCAACTGCAAGTTGCATGGCTTTCCTCGACAAGTGCCCAGCCTTCACGCGTTTTTTTAAAGCGCGGAAGGGCGCAGCCTCGGATGGACGCTGGAGCTGCAGGAATCGGCAAGTCGACAGTCGATTGCCGGGGCCGAAAACCTTGGCGCGGCCCCAGAGCCCGTTGGAGAGCTAAGGGGATGATGGCGCATAGAACTCAACGCGCTATTGGCTGAACAGGCGAAAGTGATTTACGAGATCGCATCGGCCCCAGGTTCATCAAGGTGGGAGGAGGCGGGAAGATAAGCTGTCAACAATCGTATGGCCCATTCAGTCGAGTAATTCGCAACGTAGCAATGCGTAAACATTCATGTCGATGTGCTTGCCGCGCACGAAGTTGGCTCCCCGCGCCACCCCTTCCTTGGTAAAGCCTGTTTTGATGGCGACACGTTCGGAAGCCAGGTTGCGGGAATCCATGCGAATCTCCAGCCGGTTTATCAGCAGGCTTTCGAACAAATGGCGCACCAATAACCGCACAGCCTGGGTGGCGATGCTTTGGCCCCGGAGTTAGGCCGAGAACATGGTGTAACCGATTTCGCGCGCGTTAAAGTAGGGTACTGAGCGGAAATGCCAGATGGTGCCAATGATGCGATCCGATTTGGAATCTATGATCACCAGGCGCTTGCTAGTACTCCCGCCGATACCAAAAACAGTCGGGCAATGCGGCCATGCCGATGCGCTGGTAGAAGGGTACTGCTTCCGGGACTGAACTGAGTATGAGGTTGACCGTTGGACCGAGATGCGCGCGCATTTCTTCGATCAGGCGCGCGCCGATGCCCTTTCCTTGCACCTCGTCGCTGACCGCCAGGTCGGACAGGTAGCAGGCAAACGAGAAGTCCGTCATGGCGCGCGCGATGCCGACCAGTTTTCCATCATCCATGCGTGCGGTCAGGATCAGGTTGGAATTCGCCAGCATCGCGCCCAGCCGCGCGGTGTCGTCCAGAGGGCGGCGGCGGCCCAGGCCAGATGCGTGCAAAAGATGGCGGAATTCGTCGATGCCGACGTCCGCTTCAACGGAGTAGGTGATGGTCGGATTCATGCACCGAATTTTACCAAATTGCCAACTCACCCAAGTCCGAAGACTCTGATCAGCAGTGCTGGTCGAGCCATTCGCCGACGAGTGGCCACAGGACTTTTTCCTGGTGCGAGCGGAAGAAGCCGAAGTGGCCGATGCGCTCCTGGTTGAAACTGGCGGGACTGAGCACGCGGTAATCAACCTTTGCGCTGGTGTACGCCTCGTGCAGCATGCGCGAGCCTGATTCGCGCAATAGTTCGTCATCGCCGAACGTGAGGCCGAGTACCGGGAAGCTGGCGCTGGCATAGGCTTCGCGCGCGCCGGGTTCGCCGGTGAGCAGGTAATCCGGCGTGAGGCACCAGCGGCGCCACTGCATCATTGCGCCGCGCGGAATGTCGCCAAGGATGCCCAGCCGCTTGCCGGGGAAGTAGCCGAGCACCCTGCAGAACAGCGGCGTCAGGACGTGCCACAGCAACGGCGCGGTACGCTGGATGCGCGGCTGGTTGTGGCGCGTGGCGCCGCTGCCAACGGCGATGTTGATCAAGCCCGCTACCTTGCCGATGGACGGCAGCAGTGGCGCGGTCTGTCCTCCCAGGCTGTGGCCGAGCAAGAACAGGGGAAGCGCGGCGTCATGCCGCGCGGCGTGCTGCACGACGGATTCGAGATCGAGCGCAATCCAGGTCGTGATGTCGGCCTTGCAGCGGCGCAGCGGTCCTTCGCGGGACTCGCCCATGCCGCGGTAATCGAAGGTCCATACACGGTAGCCCAATCCTGCCAGGAAGGCGGCGAAGGCGGCGTAGAAGCCTTGGGGAATCGCCATGCCAGGGGCGATCACCACCTGGGCGCGGGCGGGGCGCGGCGGATCGTGGCGGTAGGCGGCCAGTTGCTGGCCGTCCTGGGCTTGCAGCGTGAAGCGGGTGGCGCTCATCGTTTTGATCCTTCGTAGGCGACGCCGGTGTGGGATGGATTGGTGGCGAGCGTGCGCCAGGCGGCGCTGCTCAATTCATCAATTGCATTAAGCGGATTGAAGCCGACGCGCCCTCCCAGCCAGTTGCGCGCCAGTTCCTGTGATGGGCCGAGCAGCAGGGGGCCGTACAGTTCGATGGGCATCCGGCGCAGCACGCCCTGCTTGAACCATGGCTTCAACTTCTCGAACACCTCCTTGAAATGACTCGCCGTGCGCTGGCGGATGGCATCGTCATGTTCGGCACTCACGGCCTGGCGGCGGGCGAACAGGAAGCGCGCCATGTCCGGCTGCTCCACGATCCAGTTCAGGTGGGTGCTGACGATGGCATGGATGGCGAATTCGGCGTTTCCGGCCCGAGCCACATTGGCCTTGATCTGCTGCCAGTAGCTATCCAGCCCTTGTGCAAACAGCGCGGCGGCAATGCCTTCCTTGTTGCCGAAGTGGTGGTAGATGCTGCCCACCGACGACTGGCTGCGCTGGCGGATGTCGTCGATCGACGTGGCCTCGATGCCTTTTTCGGAAAACACGGCAAGGGCGGCGGACAGGATGGCTGATTTTCGGTCGGCTTGGGTCATGTCTAGAATATTGTTCTAGAATGACATTCTAGTCAAGTTTCTTCGTTTCGGGTTAAGCTCACCCGCATGAAAAAGACCAGGGCCCGGCGTACGGGACGCGCCATGTTTTTGAGCCTGCTATTCCTGGCCTTGTCGACCACGCAGCCGGCGGCTGCAAACCCCGCCAAGGCGCCGCAGCAGGTTGTTTATCCGCGACCGGAGTCCGAGCATGACAGCCGTTACCTGTACGACTGGGAGGTGTTGCGCACGGCGCTCGAGAAGACCCGCGCCAGGTTCGGGCCCTACGAGTTGCGCCAGGCCAGCCAATTCATGTCGCCGGCACGGGTGACGACCGAAGCCGCAGGATCAGGCTCGATCAATCTTTTTGTGAGGGCCACGTCGGCGCAACTGGAGCAGCAATTTCGCCCGGTGCGCATTCCGGTTGATCGAGGCCTGATCGGCTACCGCTTGCTGCTGGTGCGCCACGAGGACTTGCCCCGGTTCGCCGAGGTCAAGTCGCTCGACCAGCTGCGCCGCTTTAGCATTGGCCAAGGCAAGGGCTGGGTCGATATCGGCATCCTGCAGGCCGGTGGCTTCAAGGTGGTGGAAGGAAATAACTACGACGGTTTGTTCTCCATGTTGGAAGTCAGGCGCTTCGATGCCCTGTCACGTTCCGTCGACGAAGCCTTGAGCGAATACGATGGATGGCACAAGCGCTTCGGCTTCGAGGTGGAGCCTGACCTCGCGCTTTACTATCCGCTGGCGCGCTACTTCTTCACGCGCCGCGATGCGGAAGGGGAGGCGCTGGCGAACCGGCTGGAGGCGGGGCTGGAGGCGATGGTGCAGGATGGTTCGCTGCAGGCGCTGTTCATGACCTACAAGGGTCCGCTGATCAAGCGTTCCGGCCTGGCGCGGCGCCGCCTGTTCCGCATTCCCAATCCAGACCTGCCGCCGCAAACACCGCTGGCACGCAGCGAGTTGTGGTATCGGCCGCAGGAGCCGGCAGGCAAGCGATAGGCACGATCGCAATGGCCGGGTTACACTGGCTGGCAAGGAGGAGGCGCCATGAAAGCTTGGATATTGGCCGTCGTGACGGCTATCACCCTGGCAGGATGCAGCACCCCGCAATCGCACGAGCAACCACGCCAGCAGCAACCCTTCATTTGCCGGACGGTGGAGTCGGGCCTCGGCCAGCCCCTGGTCGATAACCAGCAGGGCATCGGCCATCCCGTGCGCGATGACGCCGGCAAGCTGGCCGGTTACAGCAGCCAGTGCGCCATCAAGCCGCGCATCCAGCATTTTTACTACACCGGCACGGGCTTCAAGCCGTTTGATATCGGGAACGGCTACCAATCGCCACCTGCCGATCTCAAGACGGTAGTCGTGAATGGCACGGTGGTGCCGTTTGTAGTGCGCGTGGAGGCCGGCACCATCAACCGTTTCATCTACACGATTGCGATGCTTGAGCGTGCGCCCTGGAACCACAAGCTGGTTTACTGGATGCGCGGCGGTGTCGGCATCGGCCACCAGCAAGGCACGGCAATGTGGTTCAGCGATGCCTTGAACGGCTCGGAGAAGCAGTTGATGCCGAAGCTGCTGGCGCAGGGCTATGCGATCGCCAATTCCTCCGGCAACGAGAGCGGCGTTCACTACAATATGCGGCTGGCCGAGGAGACGGCGGCGCAGACCAAGGCTTACTTCGTCGAGAAGTACGGCAAGCCGCTGTATACGATCGGCATCGGTGGCTCGGGCGGGGCGGTCCAGCAGTACATGTTTGCGCAAAATCGCCCCGGCCTGCTCGATGCGGGTATTCCGGTGCAGTCCTATCCGGACATGGTGACGCAATCGATACCGGTTTCCGACTGCCCATTGCTGGGGCAATACTTCCGCGACGAGGTGGCGCGCGATCCTAATTCGCCGTGGGCGACCTGGAGCCGCCAGTCGCTGGTGCAGGGCATGAATGCCAGCGACACCGTGAAGAATCCTTTTACCGGCAAGCCCGGCACCACCGAGTGCATCAATGGCTGGCGCTTTGCGATGCCGACGGTGCTGAACCCGCATTTCCGCGACAGTAAATTCGACAAGGCCATTGCCTTTTATGGTTATGCGCCGGCAGCTTTCGCCGGCGTGAAGTGGACGCACTGGAACGACCTGGAGGAGTTCTATGGTTCGGATGCAGAAGGTTTCGCGCCGATCCCGCTGGACAATGTGGGAGTGCAGTATGGCCTTGCCGCGCTGGTAGCGGGCAAACTTGGTGCCGATGAATTCCTGCGGCTGAACGCCTGCGCCGGAAGCTGGAAGGAACAGCGCGATTTCGTGCCGTATAAGCCTGACAGCGATCCTTTCGATTCGGCCAATATGCACCGTAGCGCGGCTTGCCGCGATCCGGCCGGGACACCGGCGCAGCGCCGGGAGGGCAACCAGGGGGCGATACGCGCGGCATTCGATTCCGGCCATGTGTTCACCGGCAAGCGGCTTGGCATACCGATGATCGACCTGCGTCCGTACCGCGAGGCGGAACTGGACATGCACAATGCACGGCAGGCGTTTTCGATTCGCGCCCGCCTGCTGGCGGCTAACCCGGGCGAAGCAAAGCGGCAGGTTGTCTGGTTTGCAAGGCCGGACACGGATCTTTCGGGGCAGGTGATGCAGGCGGTATCGGTGCTGGACAAGTATCTTTCCAGCGGCGGCGCGCCGGCCGAATTTGCCGACCGCTGCGTGGACAGCGCCGGCACCGTGCTGGCTTCCGGTCCGCAGGCCTGGGCCGGCATCCTGGATGGCGGCAAGCCTGGCGCCTGCACGCAGGCTTTCCCGATCCATGCCAGCCCGCGCATGGTGGCCGGCGAATCGATCCGTGGCGACACCTTCAAATGCCGGCTGAAACCCCTTGCGAAGGCCTATACTGACGGGACTTATGGGCCTGCAATAAGGTTCAGCGATGCGCAAAAAGCGTGGCTCTCCCGGATCTTCCCGCAAGGCGTGTGCGATTACAATAACGGGTTATGAAGATCCCACCATTGAAATACCTTGTTCCCGGCACCCTGGCCGGGCTGCTGCTTGCCTACACCGGCATCGGCTTCCTCGCCGTGCCGGCCATCGTCAAGTCACAAGCGGCCAAGCAGGCCTCGGAAAAACTGCATCGCCAGCTCAGCATCGAGGAAGTCTCGTTCAATCCGTTTACGCTGGCCGCCTCGGTGCGCGGCCTGAAGATGATGGAGCAGGATGGCAGCACTGTTTTTGCCAGCTTTGACCGGCTGGGAGCGGACCTGTCGTGGCAATCCGTCACGAAAATGGCGCCAGTCGTGCAGGAAATCCGGCTGACCAGGCCTTATGTGCACCTGGCGCGCAACGCCGATAACCGCTACAACATCGACGACATCCTGAAACTGATCGCGAGCCAGCCGCCGTCGCCTGAGCCGGCGCGCTTCTCGGTCAATAACATCCAGCTGGAGGAGGGCAGCTTGTCCTTCGATGACAAACCGGCTGGAGTGACGCATAAGGTGCAGGACCTGAAACTGGGTTTACCGTTTGTCTCCTCGCTTCCCGCGGATGTGACGATTTTCGTGGAGCCGCTGTTCAGCGCCAATATCAATGGCGCGCCGCTGCTCCTGAAGGGCAAGGCGCGTCCGTTCGCCGAGCCGAAAGACTATGCGCTGGACCTGAAGCTCGATAAGGCCGACCTGACCAGCTACCTGGGGTACCTGCCGTTCAAGCCGGGCTTCAAGCTGCCGTCGGCACACCTGGAGGCGCAGCTTAGCCTGACCGTGGTGCAGCCAAAGGAAAAACCGGCATCGCTGGTGTTGGGCGGGGAGGCGACGTTGTCCGGTGCGCAGTTGCAGCAGCTCGACGGCACGCAAGTGGCCAGGCTGGACGCCCTGAAGGTCAAGCTGGGCAAGCTGGACCTGCTGGCGCAGCGTTTCGAGATCGCGAAGGTCGGCATCGATGGGCTGGAACTCGATGTCAAACGCAGCAAGGATGGGGTGCTGAACCTGGATCAGTTGCTGCCTGCCGTCGCCCCTGCGCCGGCAGATGCGCCTGTGCCTGCGGCCAAGCCGGTAGCCACCGGGCCGGTCGTGCTGCTCAAGGAACTGGCTGTCAACGGGGCGGCGCTGCGCTATGCCGATGATACGCCGCAGGGCAACCTGCGCGCCGACCTGGCGAAATTTGGGCTGCTTGTGCAGGATATCGCTTTCGACGGCGCCAAACATACGCTGGACATCGCGTCTGTCAATTCGAGCAGTGCGCAAATCGACGTCCACCAGGGTAAGCAGGCCGGCAAGCCAGCCGGCGACCAGGCGGCAGCCAAGCCGGCAGGCGAAGGCACGACGCAGATCAGGATCGGCAAGGTGGAGATTGCCGACTGGGATGCGAAGTTGCGTGAGGACCTGCGTGACGAACCGACCGTGTTCAAGCTGTCGCCGCTGTCTCTGACCGTTGAAGGCTATTCCAACGCACCGGGCGCGGCTTCCGAAGTGGCGCTGAGAACCGCCGTCAATAAAGGCGAGCTGGAAATCAAGGGCAAGCTTGCGCCATCTCCGCTGAGTGCGGATCTGGCGCTGGAGCTGAAGAATTTCGACCTGCTGCCTTTGCAGCCTTATGTCACCGATTACGTCAACCTGCGCCTGTTGCAGGCTGACGTTTCCAGCAAGGCGCGCCTGCGGCTTGAAACGGGCAAGGACGGTGCGGTGGCCGGCGGTTTCAAGGGCGACGTCAGCGTGAACCGGCTTTCCACTGTCGACAAATCGAGCTCGAACGACTTCCTGAGCTGGAAAACGCTGGCCTTTGGCGGCATGGAGGTGAACTTCAAACCGTTCACCCTGAACATCGACCGCGTGGCGCTGGATGATTTCTTCGCCCGCGTCATCATCGACCCGAACGGCCGCCTGAACGTGCAGGACGTGATGCGCAAGGAAGGCGAAGAGGGCAAGAGCCTGACCGAGGCGGGCACGCGCGCCGAGGCAGTCAAGGATGCCAAGGCCAGGGCGAAAGAGGTGACGCAGGCAGCGCCGCCGCCAGCCGCCGCGCCTGCTGCGCCCAAGGCGACTGCGGCCAAGTCTGCGGAACCGCTGCCGCCGATCCGCATTGGCAAGGTGCTGCTTTCCGGCGGGCGCGTGCGCTTTACCGACAATTTCATCAAGCCAAACTACACGGCCAACCTGAAGGACCTGGGTGGCACGGTAAACGGCCTGTCGTCGGATCCGGCGCATGATGCAAACGTAGACCTGCGCGGCAACGTCAGCGGCGCGCCGCTGCTGATCGCCGGCCGTGTGCACCCGCTGAAGCAGGAGCTTTCGCTGGACCTGCGCGCGGAGGTGCGCGGCATGGAACTGTCGCAGCTGTCGGCGTATGCGGACAAATACGTTGGTTATGGCATCGAGAAAGGCAAGATGACGTTCGAGGTGGCCTACGCGCTGCAGAACCGCCAGTTGAAAGCCGAGAATCGCCTGGTGCTCGATCAGCTCACTTTCGGCAAGGAGAGCACGAACCCTGACGCCACCAGGCTGCCCGTGAACCTGGCGGTGGCACTGCTTAGCGACCGCAATGGCGTGATCGATATCAACGTGCCGATTGGCGGATCGCTGGACGATCCTCAGTTCTCGCTGGGCGGGATCATCCTCAAGGTGATCGGCAACGCCATCATGAAGACCGTCACTTCGCCATTCGCCCTGATAGGCTCCCTGTTTGGCGGCGGCGAGGAGTTGTCGATGCTGGAATTCGACCAGGGGCGCGCTGCGCTGCTGCCCGCATCGGAAGGCAAGCTGAAGTCGCTGGCCAAGGCGCTGACCGAGCGCCCTGGCTTGAAGCTGGATATTACCGGCCGCTTCGATGACGCGGCGGAATTGGAAGCGCTCAAGCACGTGGCGCTGGAACGCAAGCTGCGCCAGCTCAAGACGCGCGACCTGCAGGCGCGCGGTGCGGCGCTGCCGGAAGGCGGGGTAGTGGTGGCCAGGGAGGAATACGCCGGCTTGCTGGAGCGTGCCTACAAGGACGAGACCTTCGTCAAGCCGCGCAACGCGCTGGGCTTTGCCAAATCGCTCCCTGCGGATGAAATGGAAAAGCTGATGATGGCCAATACCAAGCTGGAACAGGACGATTTCATCACCCTCGGCAACCGCCGTGCGCAGGCGGCCAAGGACTGGCTGGTAAAGCAGGGCCAGGTGCCGCCGGAACGCATCTTCCTTGTTGCGCCCAAAGCCGGTGCCGCTGCCCGCGTCGACTTTGCCTTGCACTAGGAGCCACGCATGCCAACGCTGGAACTGGGTAGCGCGCAACTGCATTATGAGATGATCGAGGGCGATCTGAGCAAGCCATTGCTGGTGTTCCTGCACGAAGGCCTCGGCTGCATCAGGATGTGGAAGGAATTCCCGGAGCGGCTCTGTGCCGCCACGGGATGCGCAGGAATGGTCTACGAGCGCCAGGGATACGGGCAGTCTTCGCCGCAACCGGCGCTGCGCAGCATTCATTACCTGCACCAGTTTGCGCTGGCCGAACTGCCGGCAGTGATGGAGCGCCTGGCACCGGGCCGCGAACATATCGTGGTAGGACACTCGGATGGCGGCAGCATTGCCTTGATCTATGCGGCGGGACGGCCGCAGGGCTTGCGCGGGGTGCTCACCGCTGCTGCGCACGTGTTTGTCGAAGACGTGACGATCGAGGGCATCCAAACAGTGCTGGCGGCCCACAGCGCCGGCAAGATGCGGGCACTGGCGCGCTATCACGGCGACAAGGCCGAGCAAGTGTTTTCCTCCTGGGCCGATACCTGGCTGTCGCCCTGGTTCAGGCAATGGAATATCGAATACCTGCTGCCGGCGATAGCCTGTCCGTTGCTGGCAATGCAGGGCAGCGAAGATCATTACGGCTCCGGCGCGCAACTCGATGCCATTGAAAGGGGCACGCCTGGCGCCCGCCAGCTGCTCTTGCCCGGCTGCGGCCATAGCCCACACATCGAACTGCCGGATGCCGCCTTGCAGGCCATGGCGGCTTTCATCAATCCTTTGGCGGGGTAGGAGAAGGCTTCTGCGGCTTGGCATGCTTGAGCATTGCCGCCAGCAGGGTGACGTCTTCATCGCTTTCCGGTAGCGCGGTTGCGGCTTGCTGCTGCCTGCGCGGCGCACCTGGCGCCTTGGCGGAACGTGGGTGCGCCGGCTTTACGGTCGGGAGGGATGGCCCGGTGGTGGTCAAGCCGGGCGTGGACAGTTGCGGTGTGACGGCAGGTTCGCCCTGCGGCGCCACAGCGTTGACGATCGTCGCAGCCTGGGACGACGCGGCATCGCGCTCGGCGTGCCCCGGCGTTGAGGCCTGCGATGGTGCGGCCGGCAACGCCGATACCGGCGGCAGTTCCGGCGTAGGCCCATGGACCGGGCTGCCATCCTGAAGCCAGGCCCAGCTTGCGGCGGCTACGGCGAGCAGCGTCGCGATGGCCGCCAGACGGGCGCGCTGCGCCGCACTCCACCCGCTCCATTGGCGGGCCGGGACTGGCACGCTGCCGCCATTGGCCAGCCGCGCCAGGATGCGATGGCGATCGTCCCGCTGCGCGGGGCCTGTAAACAAGTCCGGCCGCATAAGTCCTCCCAAGCTTGATTTCGCTCGACCCGTCCGATTGCGGGGCGGCATAGGATTCCAGTGTCGCGCGCCAAATGCGCTTTCGTATTGATGGATCGCACCATGTTGCCATTTATCGTTGCGGGCATTTTCGTCGCGGCCAGCGCCGCCGGCTGGCTGTTGCTATTTCCGCCAAAGCGCCGGCCCAGCCCACGCCAGCGGCGCATGCTGTTGAGTGGTGTCGCGACTGCGCTGCTGGCAGCCGCGCCGCCATTGTTGGTGCGCCTGCTGCGTCCACGCCAGATGCTGCCGGCGTTCGACGACAGCAGCCGGCCTGCCGATCCGCAAATTGCCGCCTTGCTGCAAGGCGAACAACTGGTGCCGCCACTCCCGTTGCCGCCGCCGGCTTTCGCCACGGCGGAAGTGGAGTTGCTGCGGCCGATGCTGTCGCAGGCCGATCGCGACTGGCACCGGTTGGACAAGGATTTCGCGCAGCGCCTGCTGTTGGTGTTCAATGTCATGCGCGATCGGCACGGCTACGAGATGGCACTTCTGGAAGGTTACCGCAGCCCTGAACGGCAGGACCGGCTGGCCGCGGCGGGCGGCCATGTCAGCAACGCGCGCGCCTTCCAGAGCTACCACCAGTTCGGGCTGGCCGCCGATTGCGGCTTTATCCGTGAAGGAAAGGTGGTCATCAGCGAACGCGATCCCTGGGCCATGCGCGGCTACCAGCTGTATGGCGAAGCGGCGGAAGCGATAGGGCTGGTGTGGGGAGGCCGCTGGGCCATGATGGACTTTGGCCACACCGAATTGCGCGTACTCGAAACCAGGGCTTGAGGAGGCTCAAGAAGCGGCGCCCGGCTTGGTGGCAACATCGGCCAACCTGCCTCCCTTTTCGGGTCCATCATGCTGCAACGAACCTGGTACCTGCTCACCGACAGGCGCACCCTGAATGTCCTGGCCTTCGCATTGCTGGCGGGACTATTCCTGCTTGGCGCAGAACTCTTGCAACTGGCGCTGGTGTGGGCGCTGGCCGCTACCGCGGCGGTCGCATTGCTGGCGCTGGCCGTGCGGGGCGGCCGCCGCTACCTCTCTCACCGGCGTGAAGCCGAACCACCGCCGGCCGCGGAAACGCGCGCCGAGGCCGACCTGAATGCCGTTCGCAGCGCCATGCTGGAAGCCGTCGCCACGATCAGGAATTCGCGCCTGGGCCGAGCAAGCGGAGCACGCGCCTTGTACGAACTGCCCTGGTATATGGTGATCGGCAATCCGGCCGCCGGCAAAAGCAGCGCGATCACCCAGTCCGGCCTGCAGTTTCCGTTCGCCGATCCAAAGGCGGTCCAGGGCGTCGGCGGGACGCGCCAGTGCGACTGGTTCTTTACCGCCGAAGGCATCCTGCTTGATACCGCCGGCCGCTACGCGGTACAGGCCGTGGACCGGGAAGAGTGGCATGGCTTCCTCGGCTTGTTGAAGAAGCACCGGCCACGGGCGCCCGTCAACGGCATCATCATCGCGGTCAGCATCGCCGAGTTGCGCGGCGACGACACCGAGTCGGTATTGCAGCTTGCGCGCAGTTTGCGCCAGCGCGTGCAGGACCTGATCGAGAAACTCGAAGTGTTCGCGCCAGTGTATGTGATGTTCACCAAGGCCGACCTGGTGGCCGGGTTTGCTGACTTCTTCATGGACGCGGAGGCGGCCGAGCGCGAGCGGCCCTGGGGGGCCACAATGCCTTTCCGGCAGAAGGCCGGCTGCCGCGACATGCTGGCCTTCTTCGAGCAGAGTTTCGACGAGTTATGCGAAGGACTGCGCGAAATGGGGATCGCCACCATGGCCCAGCGCCGCCGCGAGCTGGTGCCCGCCGGCGTGCATACCTTGCCGCTGGAGTTCGCGGCGTTGCGCGCACCGTTGAAAGCCTTCTTGGCCACGCTGTTTGAAGACAATCCTTTCCAGTTCCGCCCCTTGTTCCGGGGATACTACTTTACCAGCGCGTTGCAGGAAGGACAGCCGCTGTGCGCGCAGTCGCTGCGGGTTGCGCAGCGCTTCGGACTGACTCGACCCGCCGAGCCGGAGCCTCGCATGGGAACGGGGACGCAAGCCGGATATTTCCTGCCCCGTCTTTTCCGTGAGGTGATCTTCGCCGACAAGGACCTGGTCTCCCAATATGCGACGCGCAGGCAGCGGCTGTTGCGCAACGGCGGCTTTGCCGTGGCGATCCTGCTGCTCGGCGTGGCGCTTGGCGCATGGACCTGGTCGTATTCGGGCAACGCGCAGCTAGTCGCCAATGCGGCGGCGGACCTGGACAAGGCTGTCAAGCTGCAGGCGCAACGCCCGGACCTGCAATCGCGCCTTGAAGCGCTGCAGCTCTTGCAAGACCGGATCGGGCAACTGGATACGCTGGACCGCGAATCGCCATGGCTGCTGGGCATGGGCCTTTATCAGGGCGAGGTGCTGGGCCGCAAGCTGCGCAGCGAGTACTTCAAGGGGATGGCTGAAATCCTGCTCAAGCCTGTCGCAGCCAGCCTGGAAACGCAATTGTTCGCCCTTGGACAGCGCGAGACGAGCAATGTCGAGGACTCCTATAACGCGCTGAAAACCTACCTGATGCTGGCCGATAAGGAGCATGCGGAAACCGGCCATCTGGGTGACCAGCTTACGCGCCACTGGCGCAGCTGGCTTGAGGCCAACCGCGGCGCCATGCCGCGCGAACAACTATTGCGCAGTGGGGAAGGCTTGTTATCGTTTTACCTTTCGCAGTTGAACGATCCGGCCTGGCCGCGCATCGAACCCAAGCTGGCGCTGGTCGATACGGCGCGCGAGCAATTGCGCCAGGTGGTGCGCGGCATGACGGCGCGGGAGCGCGTGTATGCCGAGATCAAGGCGCGCGCCAGCACGCGCTATCCAGCGATGACGGTGGCGCGCATTGTCGGGGAGCAGGATCGGGAGCTGGTGCAGGGCAGCCATGCCGTATCGGGCGCGTTCACGCGCGAGGCATGGGAGGGCTACGTCCGCGCTGCGATCCGCGAGGCAGCAAACAGCGCGCTGCAATCGCGTGACTGGGTGCTGAAAACGGAGGAGCGCACGGACCTGACGCTGGAGGGCAGTCCGGAACAGGTGCAAAAGGCGCTGACCGACAGCTACAAGGCGGAATACGCCAAGGAGTGGCAAGCCTTCCTGCAAGGCGTCGCGATTGCCGCAATGCCCGACTTTTCGCATACGGTCGAGGCCATGAACCGCCTGGGCGACCCTGCCATCTCGCCGCTGCTGAAGGTCTGGAGCACCGTGGTGGCGCAGACGGGGTGGGACAATCCGGGCCTGGCTGCGGCCGGCGCGCAACAGGCGGAACAGAGCCTGGCGCACTGGTTCAAGGCGCGGCTGTTCGAGCGCACGCCAACCGCAGGCGTGGTTGCGGCCTCGTTGCCGCAGGCCGGCGCGCTGGGCCGCGATTTTGCGCCGGTGGCCGGCTTGCTGGCAGCGCGTGACAGGGATGGCTCGCAGATGCGGACCTACCTCGACCATCTTTCGCGGCTGCGCGCACGCCTCAACGGCATCCGCAACCAGGGCGACCCAGGCCCGGGCGCCAGGCAGCTGATGCAGCAAACGCTGGAGGGCCCGGGTTCCGAACTGGCCGATGCGTTGCGCCATGTCGATGAACAGATGATGGCGGGGCTGGGGGAGGCGCAAAGGCAGGCGGTGCGGCCGCTGCTGGTGCGACCCTTGATGCAGGTCTTTGCGGGGCTGGTCGCTCCGGCGGAGGCCGAGATCAACAAGACCTGGCAGGCGCAGGTCTACGAGCCGTTCAACCGTACGCTCGCGGGAAAATTCCCTTTCGCCCCCGCCGGTAGCGCAGAAGCGAGCCAGGCGGAGATTGGCCAGGTGTTCGGACCGGATGGCGCAATCGCAAAGTTTGCCGGCAGCGCGCTGGGGGCGCTGGTCGTGCGGCGCGGCGACGTGCTGGCTCCGCGGACCTGGGCCGACATGGGCATCAACTTTGCGCCGCAGGCCTTGCAGCGCTTTCCGGCCTGGATGGCGCCAGTGGCGGCGGGCGGGGTTGCCTCCTCTACGCAAACGGTCTTCCAGCTCTTGCCGCATGCCGGCACCGGGTTGGCAGAATATTCGATCGAGATAGACGGCCAGTTGCTGCGCTTTCGCAACGGCGTGCCGCAATGGGCGAACATGGTTTACCCGGGGCCGCAGGGAAGCAGCGGCGTGCGCATCAGCGGCGTCACGCCGGACGGAAAGGTGGTAGAGCTGTTTAGCGAGAGCGGCGCCACCGGGCTGCGGCGGATGATCGATTCCGCCGCTCGCACGCGCAAGGAAGAGGGTGTGCATGAACTGCGCTGGAGCAGCGGCAGCGTGATGGTCGCGGTGGACTTGCGCATCACCAGCACGCCCGGGAGCGTACAGGGCGACGGCGGATTCCGGGGCATGCGCTTGCCCGAGGTAGTGGTCGGCAAAGGAAGCGCGCCATGAACGCCCAGTCACAGCGCGTCGCCTATTTCGGCAAGCTGCCTGGATGCGCTGATTTTGTGCGCTCGCCCGGCGACCAGGTATTGGTGGAGTTGATGGACCAGTGGCTGGCAGCTGTCATGCAGCGCCTCGCCGGTAATCCGCGTTGGCGCCAGCATTACGACGCATGCCCTCCGCTGGACTTTGCGTTTATCGGCACGCGCTCGCGCCAGGTTGTCTGCGGACGTCTGCTGGCCAGCCGGGACCAGTCCGAACGCCGTTTTCCTTTCACTTGCATGGCGGTGCACCAGGTCGCAAAGCCGCACGATTTTCTTCCCTGCAGCCCGCTGGCGCTGGCGCCGGCATGGGAGGGCCTGGCTGTCGCAGCCGGTGCAGCCACTGCTGCAGCCACCCGGCCTGTCGACGGCATCTTGCCTGTGGCCTTGCGCGAGCTGGCGCCGGCGCAAGCTTCACTGGATGACTACCTTGCGCACGCCTGCCTGGACAGCCTGGAAAATTCGCTGGCGGCGCAGCAGGGAAGCATGCCGGTACGGAACCTGCTGCTGGCATTGGGTTTGCTGTTGTCGCCGCTCAGCGAACACCCTCCGGTCACCGCGCGCAGCCTGGCGCTGCCTTTGCCGCGCGACGCAGTATTGCGTGCGCCGGTTGCCGCCTTCTGGATGTCGTTGGCTGCGCCGTTGCTGGCGCGCCAGGACCTCGAAATTGCGATGTTCCTCGCGCCTGTCGCCGGGCAGCCGTCGCTGGTCCTCGGGCTCGATGGCGCCAACCCGGCCAGCCTGTATTCCGTGATAGATCCGGAGGCGGGGCAGGATGGCATGGTGGTGCTTGGCGACTGCGCGTGGGCCGAAGCCGCGGCCCATGGCGATGCTCCCTTGCAGCGCCTCTCGGCATGCCTGGAACAGGGGCAGCTTGGCCTGCCCGTTGCCATGCAGCTGTTCCATGAAACCTTCTGCTGATAAGGGAGCCTGCCATGCGCAAGTCGGCCCTGGTCCTTTTCCTGGCCTGCACGCCAGCGTTCGCGCAACTTGCGCCGGTCATCGTATCGGGCACCGTGCCCGACGAAGCGACCAGGGCGGCCATCTTGCAGCGGGCGCGGGCCCTGTATGGCGCTGCGCGGGTAGTCGACCAGCTTGCGGTCGGCAGCGTGGTGGCGCCGCCCAATTGGAGCGCGCATATGCAGAAGCTGCTTGCCGAGCCACTGAAGCAGGTGACCCAGGGCCAGTTGACGGTGGAAGGCAACCGGGTTGGAATCCGCGGCGATGTCGCGAACGAGGCGCTGCGGCAGCAGGTGGCCAGCGACCTTGCCAACAGCCTCAATCCAACCTATACGATCAGCAACGGCTTGCGCGTCAACGCCCCGGCGCAAAAGATGCTCGATACTGCTCTGGCTCGGCGCATCATCGAATTCGAAAGCGGGCAAGCGGTGCTTCGCCCTTCCGGCATGCTGATCCTCGACGAAATGGCGGCCGTCCTGGGACAGATCGGCGGCCGCAAGGTTGAAGTGATCGGCCACACGGACAATACCGGAACGCGTGAGGGCAACCTGTCGCTAAGCCTGGCCCGCGCCGGCGCGGTGCGCAGCTATCTTGCGGCCAAGGGCATTGCGGCAGCCAGCATCGCGGTTGCGGGTGCAGGCCCGGACCAGCCGGTGGCAGACAACGCCAGCCCAGAAGGGCGTGCGCGCAACCGGCGCATCGAGTTCCGGGTCGCGGACTAGGGCAGGGTCATGGCTAGGGTGGCCGGTCGCGGCGGCTGCCTGACAACGTCCTGGTAGGCCGCCAGCGTGGTACTGGTGGAACTGGCGAGCGAATAGCGCATGGCGCAGAAAGAGGCCAGTGCGGCCAGGGCGAAGACGCCGCCCGCGATCCAGAGCGGCGCATTGCTTTGCAGTTTGTGCGCGATATTGTCCGGCCGCGCGGCGCGCGGGGCAAAGCCCTTTTCCTTGCCGCGCAGGTGCGCTATCTCGTCCCCCAGGCGGGCAGTGAGGTAGGAAAGGCGGTCGGCATTGTCCAGGGCATAACGGCCCTTGAAGCCAAGCAGCAGGCACATATGGAATACCTGCAGCGCCTGCAGCCTTTCGCTGCCGCTGAGGCGAAGCTGTTCCAGCTTGTCGAAGAAATGCTCGCCCGCCAACTGGTCGCCGAACAGCAGCAACTGCAAGGGCCTGCGCTCCCAGGCGTCGCGCAAGGGAAATGCGGACGCCAGGATGGTCTCGTCCAGCGCGGCGCAGAAGGCGTACTTCGCGGCGTCGATGTCTTCGGCTGCGATGTGCAGTTCGCGTGCATGGCTGCCAAGTTCGTCGAGGAAGCTGCGGATGGCGGCGGCGAACTCGGTCTCGCCGGGAGGCGCGCTGCCGTGGCGCAGCAAGGACAGCATGTGGAAACCTTCGTGCATCAGGTCCACCAGGGCCGGGACGCGTTGTTGCGGGGGCGCGGCGCGCCGTTCGATGAAATGGCTCATGCCGTCACCACCAGCAGTTCAAGCCGCAGTTCTTTGATCCCCGCAGGGACATAGATGGAAATCGATTGCGCCTTGAGCATCTGCTCATACAGCACGCCGCGGTTTTCCAGCGCAAAGTAGCAGGTGTCGGGACGCACCGGAATGGCGGAAGGGACCTGCGGTGCGTGCACCAGTTTCACGCCCGGCATGGCGGAAAGCACGCATTGCTCCACGTCGTCCGGCGCACCGGCCTTGACGCGCAGCGGCACTGCCTCGACCAGCTCAAGTACCGGTATGGCCGCGGCAATGGCGAGATAGAGGGTGGCGCCGGCGCCGATCTTGCCCGAATCGAGTTTGCCGATGTGGTAGCCGGGTTTATCCTCGCGCAAGGCGACGGCGAAGTAGCGCGCCGATATCACCGTGTCGAGAAGCTCCCGGATCAGGGCATCGAGCTGCAGGAAAGGCGTGCTGGGGGCGGCATGGTCGTAGGAAGGCAGGGTGCCAAGGTGGACCAGGCGCGAGTACGTCATCAGCCCGCCGGCAAGGCCGAGCATGGCCTGGTACAGGCGTTCCGGATGGAGCGACGGGTGGCGCAGCAGGTGCAGCAAGGTTGCCGCCGACGTGGAGACCGTGTGCAGCAGCCAGAATGACGATACGTCGCCGCTGCGGAACTCGATCACATTGCGGCTCGGCTCCCGCATGTGGCCCTGCAAGGCGTTGACCTTGGCCTGCAGCGCGTCCATCAGCTGGTCGAGCAGGAGCTTGAGGCGCGGCGTCGCGTTGATGGACAGCGAGGGCGGCATGAAGGATGGATCGATCTCGAAGCAGCCGGATACGACGCGGCGCAGCCGCAGCAAGGGAAAACTGTCATAGGCGCCGCGGGGTTCGAGGTCCGATACCAGTCGCACCTGCTTGCGCAGGTAGGTCAGCCCGGCAGGCAGGGCATCGCTGAACAGGTCCGCCGTCTCGCGCTCGGACTGCTGGAAGCGGTCGGCGTCCTGCGATGGCAGGGCGGCATGATAGCAGACTTCCTGCACCTCGGCCGGCAGGCTGGCGAGGTCGATGGCTGGCGGCAGCGGGTCGCTGGCGGGAGCGTCGAATATCCCGCCTTCGGGGAAGATCGCGCGCAAGGCCAGCACGCGCAGCTTGCCGTTCACCAGTGCCGCCGTGTCCCACTCCACCGTTTGCACGCCCCACAGCATCGGCTGCGCGGCCAGAACGGTCGCGTGCATGCGCGCTTCGTGATAGCGGTCCTGCTGCTGGAAGTGTTGCGGACGCAGGAACAAGCCTTCGCTCCAGAGGATCTTTGCAGGTAGTGTCATGCCGGCCTCCTTGGTTGAGGTATCCATTAAAACTGGCCGCGTGCAGCCAGCGTTTGCGCGGGCGCAAACAGCGGCGCGGCGATGTCGGCGGCCTTTGAGACAACGCAATGGCGGGAATGCGCATCGATTCAATAATGGCCTTCACTTTGCGGAAGGAGAGAACGATGCGCAGATCATTGACCGCAGTATTGATTGGCGCGGCCACGCTGGCCGGATGCGCCGTTGATGCGCCGCTGCAGGGCGCCGACCGGGCCAGCCACCAGACACTGGAAAAAATGCTGGCAGATGCCGACCGCGCTGCTGCGGCGGGCCAGCATGAGAAATCGCACGCGGCGCTGAAGGCAGCCGCCGCTAGCTACCCCGCCGAGAAAGCGCCCTGGCTGCAAATGGCGCAGATGCGATTTGACCGCGGCAATTACAGCGACGCCATCGTGCAAGCGCAGGAAGCGCTGCAGCGCGATCCAGCCGACAAACAAGCCCTCAGCATCATCGCCGTCGCCGGCCTGCGCCTGTCAACCCGTTCGCTGGCGGAACTGAACCAGCAAAGCAGCCTTGGCGGGTCGGTGCGCAGCGAAGCGCAGGAACTGGCGCGTACGCTGCGCAATACGCTCGGGGAAGACGTCCTGGTGCCAGTGGCCGGAAGTGCGCGCCAGCCGAAAAAGACGGCGCCCCCGATCAAGCTGCCGGCGTCGCGCTCGGCACCCAACCCTTCCACCGCCGCCGATCCATTCGGCGCACTCAAATAAGGAGCAGGCAATGGCAAATCGTGACAGCGTGCAGAAGCGCCTGACCAAAGTCCGCCCGCCACGCGTGCAGATGACCTACGACGTTGAAGTTGGCGGCGACTTGGAGAACAAGGAGTTGCCCTTCGTGGTCGGCGTCATGGGCGACTTTGGCGGCAACCCGGAGGTTCCGCAGAAGCGGCTGAAGGAGCGCAACTTCGTCAACATCGACAGCGACAACTTCGACGAGGTGCTGGCCGGCGTGAGCCCGGTGCTGAACTTCCAGGTGCAGAACCGCCTCGGCGGGCAGGGCGAGTTCCCGGTAGAGCTGCGCTTCGGATCGATGCAGGACTTTCGCCCGGAAGCCATCGTGCGCCAGGTCGAACCGCTTGGCAAGCTGCTGGAAGCGCGCAGCAAGCTGGCTGACCTGCGCAACAAGCTGGCCGGCAACGACAGGCTGGAGGACTTGCTGACGGACGTGCTGCAAAGCACTGAAAACCTGGCGGCCATCGCGCCCAAGGAGGACTGAATGAGCGCGCAAATGAAGGCTGCAGCGGCGAGTGCGATCGAAGATGGCGACCTGCTCGACCGCATCGTCGAGGAAAGCAGGGTAGCCAAATCCAGCAGCGAACACGAACGCGCCCGCGACATCATCGGCGAACTGGCGCGGCAGGTGGTCCAGGGCAGCGTGCAGCTGTCGCATAACCTGTCGGCTACCATCGATGCGCGCGTGGCTGAGCTGGACCGCGTGATCTCGGAGCAATTAAGCGCCATCATGCATGCGCCTGAATTCCAGAAGCTCGAACAAAGCTGGACCGGCCTGCATTACCTGGTGCGCAGCACTGCGACCGGGCCTACGATGAAAATCCGTCTGCTGAACGCCACCAAGCGCGAACTGGTGCGTGACTTCCAGAGTGCGCTCGATTTCGACCAGAGCACCATCTTCAAGAAAGTCTACGAGGAGGAATTTGGCACCTTCGGTGGCTCACCTTATGCGGCGCTGCTGGGGGACTTCGAGATCTCGCGCCAGCCCGAGGATATCTACTTCATCGAACAGATGTCGCACCTGGCTGCAGCGGCGCACGCCCCCTTCATCAGCGCCGCTTCGCCCGAGCTGTTCGGACTGGAGAGCTACGGCGACCTTGGCAAGCCGCGCGACCTGGCCAAGGTATTCGACACCGTGGAATACGCGAAGTGGAAAGCCTTCCGCGAATCCGAAGATGCGCGCTACGTCGGCCTGACGCTACCGCGCTTCCTTGGCCGCTTGCCTTTCAATCCGGTCGACGGCACCACGGTGGAAGGCTTCAACTTCGTGGAAGACGTGGATGGCCGCGATCACCACAAATACCTGTGGTGCAATGCCGCCTACGCCTTTGGCGCCAGGCTGACCAAGGCCCACGAGGAATTCGGCTGGTGCGCCGCCATCCGCGGCGTGGAGGGTGGCGGCCTGGTTGACGACCTGCCGACCCACACCTTCAAGACCGACGAAGGCGAGGTGGCGCTGAAATGCCCGACCGAAGTGGCCATCACCGACCGGCGCGAAAAGGAACTGAGCGACCTCGGTTTCATCTCCCTGGTCCACTGCAAGAACACCGCCTACGCCGCCTTCTTCGGCGCGCAATCGGCGCAGAAGGCCATGCGCTACAGTTCCGACGCGGCCAACGCCAATGCCGTGCTGTCCTCGCAACTGCAATACATCTTCGCCGTGTCGCGCATCGCGCACTACATGAAGGCCATGATGCGCGACAAGATCGGCAGCTTTGCAGCCGCTTCGAATGTAGAAGACTTCCTGAACCGCTGGCTGATGAAGTACGTGCTGCTGGACGATAACGCCAGCCAGGAACAGAAGGCGCAGTTCCCTCTGCGTGAAGCTTCGGTCCAGGTCAGCGAGGTGCCCGGGCGGCCAGGCGTGTTCCGCGCCGTCAGCTTCCTGCGCCCCCATTTTCAGCTCGACGAGCTGACCGTTTCCCTCCGCCTCGTGGCGGAACTGCCGCAAACCACCAACTACTGAGAAGGAGCATTGCAATGGCAATTGACGTGTACCTGCATATCGATGGCATCAAGGGGGAGTCGACCGATGACCGTCACAAGGACTGGATAGAATGCAAATCGGTCAGTTGGTCGGTGGAGCAACCGCGTTCGGCCACTTCTTCCACAGGTGGCGGCCATACGGCCGAACGCTGCGAGCACCGCGACGTGGTGATCACCAAGCTGGCCGACCTGGCTTCGCCGATCCTGATGCAGACCTGCTCCGCAGGCCGCACCATTCCCAAGGCCAAGCTGGAATTCATGCGCGCCGATGCGCAGGGCGAGCGGGTCAAGTACTTTGAAATCGAACTCGATAACGTGCTCATTGGCGCTGTATCTCCATCGGTCAGCGAGGGCGACATCATGACCGAGGAGGTGGGATTCAAATTCTCGAAAGTGCGCTGGAAATACACGCAGCAGCGCGTTTCGGGCGGGATGGGCGGCAATACGTCCGGCGGCTGGGACCTGGCGACCAACCGTATTGCATGATTTTGGAGGGAGTTGCGGCTGCGGTGCGCACGTGCTGCAGCCGCTTTTTTTGGGAGGTGCGGCATGGAGGGTTACCGGCCAGGCTTGCTGGACCGTTTGCTGGGGAACCATCCTGGCGGGCGTTTCCTGACGCAGGAGCAGTTGAAGGAGAGCGTAGCGCGCGACCTGGAGGCGCTGCTCAACACGCGCAGCGCGCTGCCGCAGCAGCTGTTGCAGTCCTATCCGGAATGTGCGCGCTCGATCCTGAACTTCGGACTCGCCGATTTCGCCGGCTTGTCTCATAGCGGCAGCGAGGACAGGCAGCGCATCTGCGGCAGCATCCGCCAGGCAGTCGAACGCTACGAGCCGCGGCTGTGCAATGTGCAGGTTACGCTGGCCGAGCGCAGCGGCACCGTCAATCGCATCGACATCGTCATTTCCGGCATGTTGCGGGCAAATGGCGCCAACGAAGCCGTGAGCTTCAGCGCGGCCTTGCAACCGTCATCGATGCATTATTCCATCAAGCGCGGAGCCATTGCATGAGCATTCAACTGAAAACCCTGATTGGAAAGCTGAACGACGCCTGCCGTACTGCCGCAACGCGCGCCGCCAATATTGCCATCGGCATGGGACACGGCGAAGTCGATGTCGAGCACCTCTTGCTTGCGCTGCTGGAGCAGCCGGAATGCGACCTGCTGGTCATTGCGCGCCGCAGCGACGTCAGCGCCACCGCGCTGGAAGCCGATTTGCGGTGCGAACTGGCCGGTGTCCGCATTGCCGCGACGCGCGTTCCGGTATTCGCGCGGCGCCTGCAGATAATGCTGGAACATGCCTGGCTGATTGCCTCGCTGGCGTTGCCGCAGCCGGACCAGGTGCGCAGTTGCCACCTGCTGCTCGCTCTTCTGACCGAGTCGGAACTGTCGCAGCAGGCGGCGCGGATCTCGGGACTGTTCGCCCGCTTTCCGGTCGATGGGCTGAAGCACCGCATGGAGAAGTATGTTGCCGGTTCGGCAGAGGCGGCGGTGCCGGCCGCAACGCATGATGTTGGCGCGCAGCAGGCCGTGCCTCCCTCGTCGCCGGCGCTGGCACAGTACACGGTCAACCTGTGCCAACTGGCGCGCGACGGCAAGCTCGATCCTGTCGTCGGCCGCGCTGCGGAGGTAAGGCAACTGATGGACATCCTGCTGCGCCGGCGCCAGAACAACCCGATCCTGACCGGCGAAGCCGGCGTCGGCAAGACGGCCGTGGTGGAAGGACTGGCTTTGCGCATCGCAGCCGGCGAGGTGCCGCCGCCGTTGCGCAACGTTGCCTTGCACGCACTGGACCTGGCGCTGCTGCAGGCCGGCGCCAGCGTGCGCGGAGAGTTCGAAGCCCGCCTGAAAAACGTGATCGAGGAAGTGCGCCGCAGCCCGCACCCCATCGTTCTGTTCATCGACGAGGCGCACACCTTGATTGGCGCCGGCGGCAGCGCCGGGCAGGGCGATGCAGCCAACCTGCTGAAGCCGGTCCTGGCACGCGGCGAGATGCGCACGATTGCCGCGACGACCTGGAGCGAGTACAAACGCTATGTCGAGAAGGACGCCGCCCTGGCACGCCGCTTCCAGGTGGTCAAGGTCGAGGAGCCGGACGAAGAAACGGCCGCCGGCATGCTGCGGGCCATGGTGCCGCTGATGGAACGGCATTTCGGCGTGCGCGTGCGCGACGACGCCGTGACGGCGGCAGTGCGCCTGGCGCATCGCTACATCAACAGCCGCCAGCTGCCGGACAAGGCGGTCGGCGTGCTCGATACCGCATGCGCCCGCGTGGCGCTGGGCCAGTGCGCATCGCCCGCCTTGCTGGAAGATGCAGCTTGCCAGATCGAACGGCTGTCGGTGCGCATCGCGGCGCTGGAACGCGATGCGGCAACTGCCGCCGATGCCGGGCCATCGGCACTGTCGGCATTGCGCGACGAGCGGGGCAGCCTCCAGGCCTGGCACGCGGAATTGGCCGCCCGCCATGAGCATGAGCGCGAACTGTGCGCCCGGGTGATGGCGCTGCGCCACGAGGGCGATGCCGCCGCTGCGGTGAGCGCGCAACAGGAGCTGAACGCAATCCAGCGCGAGTCTCCCCTGGTTCCGCTGGAGGTTGACCGCCACGTCGTGGCCGGTGTGGTCGCTGCATGGACCGGAATCCCGGTAGGCCGCATGCTGCGCGACGAAATCCGCGCCGTGCAGCAGCTCAAGCCTGCGCTGGAGTCGCGCGTGCTGGGGCAGCCGCACGCCGTCGAGACCATTGTGCAGCGCATGCGCACTGCGCGTGCCGGGCTTGATGATCCGCGCAAGCCCAAGGGCGTTTTCCTTCTGACGGGTCCCTCCGGAGTAGGCAAGACGGAAACCGCACTGGCATTGGCCGACCTCCTGTACGGCGGCGAGCGCAAGCTGGTGACCATCAACATGAGCGAATACCAGGAGGCGCATAGTGTGGCAGGCCTGAAAGGTTCCCCGCCCGGATATATCGGTTATGGCGAGGGCGGGGTGCTGACCGAGGCGGTGCGGCGCAACCCCTACTGCGTGGTGCTGCTCGACGAGGCCGACAAGGCGCACCCGGACGTGCTGGAACTTTTCTATCAAGTGTTCGACCGGGGCATGCTGGAGGACTCGGAAGGGCAGATGGTCGACTTCAGCAACGCGGTCATCGTCCTGACGTCCAACCTCGGGTCGGGCGCCATCATGCAGGCCTGCCTGAACCGGGGCGAGGCGCCGCTGCCGACGCCTGAGGAACTCGACGCGCTGCTGCGGCCGCAGCTGGTGCGGCATTTCAAGCCGGCCTTCCTCGGACGCCTGCAAGTGGTGCCCTACTATCCGATTTCGGATGAAGCCCTGGCCCAGGTCATTGCGCTGAAGCTGGGCCGGATCGGCCAGCGCATCGGCGAAAACCACCACGCCGAATTCTGCTGGGACGATGCGCTGGTGCAGGCAGTGCTGGCACGCTGCACCGAGACCGATTCCGGCGCCCGCAATATCGACAGCATCCTGCACGGCAGCTTGCTGCCGGGCGTGGCCGATATGCTGCTGGCGCGCATGGCGGAAGGCATGCCGGTGACGAAGGTGAAGGCGGGCGTAACGCGCCAGGGCCAGTTCAGGATTAGCGCCAAATAAGGAGGCCGTATGTTCACGAATGAGGACTTGCTGGTGCCGCTCAGCGTCGCCCAGCCTTGCGGCGAGGATGTCTCGTTTGATGCCTGCATGGACGCCATAGCTGCGGCAAGGCGGCAGGACGATCCCACGCTGGAGCAGGGCGAATGGGCGACACCGCTGCATAGCGCGGACTGGCCGCTGGTGGCCAGCCGCTGCGCCGAGTTGCTGCGCTCACGCAGCAAGGACTTGCGGCTGGCTGCGTGGCTGGCGGAGGCGCGCGCACACACCCACGGCATGCGCGGCCTGGGCGATGGCTTCCTGCTGCTGGCCGGCTTGTGCGAACGCTTCTGGGAGCATGTGCATCCCTTGCCGGAGGATGGCGAGCATGAGCTGCGCAGCGGCAACCTGGCGTGGCTGCTGGGGCGCACGCCGGCGCTGGTGAAAGACTTCCCGCCAGTCAGCGATGCGGATGCTGGCCTGCAGGATGCGCGCCATTGCCTGGCTGCCTTGCAGCAGCTGCAGGAAGCGGTCGACGCCCGCCTTGGCGCGGCCGGCCCGGCGTTCGGGCCGGCACGGGATGCGGTGCAAAGAGCAGTCGACGATGCAGCGCGCAGGCTGCCCTCGGCCGACAGCGCGGCAGGCAGCGGCGCTGCCAGCGGGAGCATGGTCGTCGCCAGCGTGGGCGTGCAAAGCCTGCCGGCGATGCCGCAGACCCGCGAGCACGCACTGGCGCAATTGCGACTGGTGGCTGAATTCTTCCGTCGCACCGAGCCGCACAGCCCCGTCGCCTACCTGGCGGAGAAGGCCGCCAACTGGGGCAGCCTGCCGCTGCACGAATGGCTGCGCGCCGTGGTCAAGGACCCGGCGCAGATCGCGCAGCTGGACGAACTGCTGGGCGCCGCGCCGCCGGCCTAGTGTATGATCCGCGGCATGAACAGCCTGCCGCGCCGACTTCTTTGCAGCACTTGCCTGCGCCCTGCCGCCACCTGCATCTGCCATTGGGCGGCGCCGGTGGCCAGCACGGTCGAGGTCCTGATCCTGCAGCATCCCATGGAAGTGAGCAACGCCAAGGGCAGTGCACGCCTGCTGCATCTTTGCCTGCCTGGCAGCCGCATGGAAGTTGGCGAACAGTTTGATGAAGCCGCGCTGCAGGACCTGCTCGAGGCAGGCGGCCGCCAGCCGGTGCTGCTGTACCCCGACACGCCAGGCGACCGTTCGCACGGCATCGCGCCGCCGCCGCAGTTCAATGCCGTGCTGGCGCCGGCGCAAGTCCGGCTGGTGGTGCTGGACGCCACCTGGCGCAAGAGCCGCAAGATGCTGTACCTGAACCCGGCGCTGCAAGCCCTGCCGCGCCTTCCGCTGCGCGACACGCCGCCATCGCATTACCTGATCCGCAAGGCGCACGCGCCGGACCAGCTCTCGACGCTGGAAGCAAGCTGCTACGCGCTGGCGCAGCTGGAGGGCACGGAGCAAGGCTACCAGTGCGTCATCGCGGCCTTCGACGGCTTCGTCGCGCAGCAGCAAGCGCAGGCTGCGCGCGGCAGCGCGGCTAGCTGAGAAGCTTCAGGCCCGGCGGCAGCGCCTCGCCCAGCATGCGCTGCTCGCTGGCCTGGTCGAGCTGGACAACCTCGCGCACCATGGCCGGCCAGCCTGGCGGCGCTCCCGCAGCCTGCAGCCGGCGCACGACTTCGAGGCGCAGGGCATCGCTGATATCGCGTGAACGGTCGCCGGTCATGCGCGCCAGGTGGGCTGCTGCGAAGCCCGCCGGCTCCACCTTGCGCCAGTCCAGCAGCATGACCGCCTGCAGCCACTGCTCCACCGTTTCGACCGGCGCCACGTCATGTGCGCTGCCGTGGAATGGCCGGCGTGCGCCGACACGGCCCAGCGCCCAGAGATAACGGGTTTGCACGGCGAGACTCCTGGCTTTCCCCAGCTCCCCCACCATCCAGTTGCCGATTTCCGCCTTGTAGGCCGATGGAATGCGCTCCAGCGAAGCGCCCAGGCGCAGCATGTCTTCTTCGCTGCCGTTGACCAGGGTGACGGGACGGCGGCCGCGTTCACTGGCGTCGGCCTGCAGGTTGAAGGCGAAATCGTCCAGCAGGCGCAGTTGGGCCGCTGGCGGCAGACCGCCCGATGCGCGGCGCCACAGTGTCCACCACTCGGCGCAGACCTGGTTGTCCTTGTGGTTTTGCACACCGGTGTCGAACATCGCCCAGAGCTGTTCGATGCGCCATTCGTCCAGCGGATGGCCGAAGCCCGGCCGCAGGCTGTAGCCGGCAAGGTTCATCCACGTGCGTTCATGCTCCGCCGACCGGCGGCGACCCTTGGCGCGTTCCAGCAGGGCATCGAACAGGCGGCGCAGCACGGGCGTTGCCCAGCGTTCGCGGCTGCCGAGAAGGTGTTCGAGCTGGCCGCGCAGCTGGCGCACTTCCCTGGCGTCGACCTGTTGCGCGCGGCTGCCGAAGATGCGGTCGATCTTCTCCAGCGCTTCGGGCAGGCGAACCGGCAGGGGAGCTGCCGCGGCGTCATCGTCATCGGCATCGTTGGCGTCGGCTGCCGCCGTGGCGTCCGCGCCGTGTTCGCGCAGCTGGAATTCGAGCTGCCAGCGCTGGCCGTTGCCTTCGCAATGCACTTCCAGCGTGCCCACTTCAGTCAGCGAGGCCGCCAGCTGCACGGTGATTTCCTTGCGCGCGTTGGCGTCCTTGCTGTCGCGTAGCACGGTGGCAATGGCCGGCAGCGCGGTCAGCTCGCCAGGCGCCAGGTCGGCGACCTCGCCCGCTTGCGGTGGCACGGCATCGGCCAGCGTTGTGGCGATGTGGAAGCGCACCGGGCGTCCGAGCCGCAGCGCGAAGCTGCGATCGGCGAGGCGCACTTCATGGCCGCTGGCGGAGCCGCGCGGCAGCAGGCAGACGGCGCGGCGCGTTACGCCCGGAGCGCGGGCATTATCGAGCAGCAGCCAATAGCTGCGCGGAGAACCGCCGGCGATGGCGGGCGCCATGCCTTGCCGGCCCAGCGCATAGGCGACGCCGCCGCGCGCGACCGCGACATCGGGATCGTCATTGTGCAGCACGCGCACAGGCTGGCCGCGCCACGCCGACAGCGTGTCGGCCAGGCGCGCGGCCAGCCTGGCGGCGCGGAATACGCCCCCGTTCAGCAGCAGCGTGTCGGGGACGGCAAGCTTGCCGTCGTCCGGCACTCTCAATGCTTCGCGCGCGGCGCCAGCGTGCTGGCGCAGGAAGCTGGCGAGGTGGCGCGTTATGGCCGGGTCGCTGGCGTAAGGCAGGCCGAATTCGACGATGCCGCCGCGCTTGGACTGCGCGAGCTGCTGGGTTTCGTTGAGGGGGAAGAAGCCGTCCAGCACAATGCGCTCGACGTCTGCGCGCAGCAGCGCGACGGAGCGGCTGCCGCCGATCAGTTTTGAGCCGGAGCCGAGCAAAGTGACCGCGACTTGCTCCGGTGCGTCGGCCGCGAGCAGGATTTCTTTCGCCGCGCGGCAGCGTTCCGTGAGCTGCGCCAGGCGCGCTGCGGACAGGCGCTGCGGGGGCGCCGCGCCGCTGCCGTCGCCACCCAGGCGTTGTTCGGCCAGGTGGGCCAGCGCCAGGTCCATATTGTCGCCGCCGAGGATCAGGTGGTTGCCGACGCCGATGCGGGTCAATTGCGGTTCGCCGCCGGCCATCTCGACCTTGACCAGGGTGAAGTCGGTAGTGCCGCCGCCGACGTCGGCGACCAGGACCAGGCGCGCCTGGGCCAGGTCCTGCGCCAGCGTTGCACGGTGGCGATACAGCCAGTCATACAGGGCCGCCTGCGGTTCTTCCAGCAGGCGCAGGGCCGGCAAGCCCGCCATGCGCGCCGCTTCCAGCGTGAGCGCGCGCGCGCCCTCGTCGAACGATGCGGGAATGGTCAGCACCAGCTGCTGATGCTCCAGCGGCGCGTGGGGAAAGCGCGCATTCCAGGCCGCCCGCAGGTGCGCGAGATAGCTCGCACTGGCCGCCACCGGCGAAACGCGCTCGACGTCGGCGGCGGCGCCCCAGGGCAGGATCGGCGCCATGCGATCGACGCCGGTGTGGGACAGCCAGCTCTTGGCGCTGGCGACCAGCCGGCCCGGCACCTGTCCGCCCAGCTTGCGTGCCAGGCGGCCAATGACCGCTGCGGGCGGCGCGTCCGCCACGGCCGGCTCCGGCCACGGCAACTGCAACTCGCCCGCGGCAAATTCGCCGCTGGCAGGGTGATAACGGGAGGAGGGCAGCAGCACGGCGCTGCCAACCTCGCCGGGCGCAGTGAGTTGCTCGACTTCGAGCAACTGCACGTCGCCGCCCGGCGCGGCATAGGCAAGCACCGAATTGGTGGTGCCCAGGTCGATGCTGACCAGGTACTGCGTCATTGGCCTTCGCCGGCGCCGCGCACGTCGAATTCCACCTTCCAGCGCTGCCCATCCTGCGCCACCGCCAGCAGTTCCAGGGTACCGGACTCGCTGGCGCAGGCATGCAGGCGCACTTGCACCACCTCGCCAACGGAACGGCCTTCCGGCGACAGCGTGGCCTGGATTTCGTTCAGCTCGATCAGTTCTTCCGGTCCCCAGAAATCGAGCACGGCGCCGATCTGGTCCTGGCGGCGCACGGAAGAACCGAAGAAGCGGAAGTGCACCGGCTCGCCGACCACCAGGCCAAATTCCTGGCCCGGCAGTTCCAGCTCGCTGCCTTCTTCCATGCCGAACGGTGCAACGCACAGCGCCTGGATCGGCGGCTCCATGCCCGGAATGGCCGGCATCGACGATTCCACCGCAACGTAATAGGAACGCGCCGTGCCGCCGCGAATGCGTACCCCGGCGCCGCGTCGCACGTAGCTGTAATAGGCCGCGCCGCGCGCGACGGCCAGGTCCAGGTCTGCGCCGTCCAGCATGCGCGCCGGTTCCGCGCCTTCCATGGACAGCCATTCGTTGATGGTTTCCATCACACGATTGGCCAGCAGTTCGGACTTGAACACGCCGCCGTTGAACAGCACCGCGCTTGGATGCAGGAAGGTATGGGCCGGATTGGCGGCAAAGCCTTCAAGTTCCGCCGTAGCACCTGCCTGGCGCGCCAGGAAAGCTGCCAGGTGCCTGGTGATCGCAGCGTCCTGCGCGTAAGGCAGGCCAAGCTGGGTCAGGCCGGCGCGGGAACGCACGGCCGGGCGTGCGGAAGCTTCCACTTTCGGGAAGAAGCCGTCCGTGATGAAGGCCGTGACTTCGGCGCGCGTCAGTTCGGTGCGGATCGAGCCGCCGATCAGCTTCGAGCCGCGGCTTGGCACCACGATCGGCCAGGTTTCGGCCTGCGCGTTGGCCAGCAGGTTTTCCTTGGCCGCGCGGCAGCCGTAGGTCAGCGCGCGCATCTGCCAGGCGTCGAGCTGGGTGCCGTTGGCAGCCAGCTTGCGCGCCACCAGGTGAGCCAGCGCCAAGTCCATATTGTCGCCGCCCAGCAGGATGTGGTCGCCCACAGCCACCCGGTGCGGCTCCAGCTTGCCGTCGCGCTCGAGGATGGCGATCAGCGAGAAGTCGCTGGTACCGCCGCCCACGTCCACCACCAGGATGATGTCGCCCGGCTTGACTTCCTTGCGCCAGCGGCCGTCGCTGCTCTGGATCCAGCTGTACAGCGCCGACTGCGGCTCTTCCAGCAGGGTGACGTTCTCGTAGCCGGCGGCGCGAGCCGCTTCGGCGGTAAGTTCGCGCGCGGCCGGGTCGAACGATGCAGGGATGGTGACCGTGACTGCCTGCTGCGTGAACGGCGCATCCGGATGGGCGTTGTCCCATGCAGCGCGCAGGTGTTTCAGGTAGCGGGTCGAAGCCTCCAGCGGCGACACACGCGACACCTCTTCCGGCGCGTCATGCGGCAGGATGGCTGCGCGGCGATCCACGCCAGGGTGGCACAGCCAGCTCTTGGCGCTCGACACCAAACGGATCGGCGTGGTGGCGCCGCGGCTGCGGGCCATTTCGCCCGTCACTGCGGGCGTCCCGTCGGCAGCAGCCCAGGGCAGGGCCAGTTCGCCGGCCGCCAGCTCGTCCGGATGCGGCAGGTAGAGGAAGCTTGGCAGCAGCGGCAGTTCTTCTACCGTGCCTGGCGCGGTGAGCTGGGGCACGCCCAGCACGCCATGCCTGGTTTTCTCGCCATCGCTGCCCGCCAGTTCAACGTAGGACAGCGCGCTGTGGGTGGTGCCAAGGTCGATGCCGATGGCAAAACGCGGATCGCTCACAGTTCCACCTCAGCCGGGGCCAATACTCTGGCGTTATGCGCTTCCGCCAGTTTCGGCAGCCGCACGCTGGAGGCGCGCCAGCCGCGGTGGCTCAGGGTGCCGGTGAACGGCGCCTTGCCGACCACATTGCCGGTCAGGCGCACGGCGGATGCATCGAAGCCTTCCGGCAGCGTCACGCGGCTGCCTTCCGCTTCGGAGCGGACTGCGTCGATGGTGAAATGCTCGCGCAGCACCTTGGAGCAGCCCTCGTGCACCACGCGGGCGGCGGCGCCAATGTCGGCATCCGAATAGCCGGACAGGTTTTCCTGCGTGAAGTCGATCAGGCGGGCTTCGCGCTGGAACAGGGACAGGAGCTGCAGTGCTGCGTCGGGCGTGGCTTCGCGCAGGGGCGCGGCGGCTGGCACTGGGGCGGCGACTGGTGCAGGTGCTGGCGCGGCAGCCGGAGCCGCTGCGGGGCCCACGCTGTCGTCACGCACGCGGGCGGCGAATTCAGCATCGCCCAGGGTTTTGAAAAAGGCGCCAAAGGCGAGGGAAATCCTGCTCCCAAAGGAGGGCAGATTGGTGGTTTTGCTCATGTTATTGCTCTTTGAATGTCGGGGGATATCCCGGAGAAGTGCGCATGATACCAGCTTGGCTTGCAGCCTTGGCGCAGGCGGATTAGAATACTGTATGTATATACAGTTATACTTCGGGGCGCCGCATGCAGGACCATGAATTCGAAGGGCAGGTGATGCTGCCGCCGCAATCGCTCAAGGCCAAAAAAGGGCGCGGTGCGGTATCAAACATGCAAGGAAGGTACGAGCTGCAGGCGCGCGAAGCGTTCGACGACGGCTGGGCACCCGATCCGGACGATGCCGAGGCTGAACTGCTTCCACCGCGCACCATTGTCACCGCGGAGACGGCCAAGACCATCCTCACGCGCAACCAGTCGCCCGATATTCCGTTCAACGTTTCGCTGAACCCTTATCGCGGCTGCGAGCATGGCTGCATTTATTGTTTTGCGCGGCCATCGCATAGCTACCTGGGCTTGTCGCCCGGCCTGGACTTTGAGACCAAGCTGTTCGCCAAGGTGAATGCGCCGGACCTGCTGCGCGCCGAATTGTCCAAGCCAGGTTATCAGGTGGAGTCGCTCGCACTGGGCGTGAATACCGACGCCTACCAGCCTTGCGAGCGCGAATACCAGCTCACGCGGCGGGTGCTGCAAGTGCTGGCCGAGTGCAACCATCCGGTTGGCCTGATCACCAAATCCTCGCTGATCGAGCGTGACATCGACATCCTCGCGCCGATGGCTGCGCGCAACCTGGCCGCCGCATCGGTCACCATCACCACGCTGGACAGCAAAATCTCGCGCACCCTGGAGCCGCGCGCTGCCGCGCCCGCACGCCGCCTGCGCACAATCGAGACGCTGGCGAAGGCCGGCATTCCGGTTGGCGTCAGCATTGCGCCGATCATTCCTTTTGTCACTGAGCCCGATATCGAAAAGATCATGTCCGCAGCCCGCGATGCCGGCGCGGTGATGGCAACCTATGTCGTACTGCGACTTCCGTGGGAAGTCAGCCCCTTGTTCAAGGAGTGGCTGGAAGCGCATTTCCCCGACCGTGCCGCGCGCGTGATGAACCGCGTGCGTGACATGCGCGGTGGCAAGGATTACGAAGCCGAGTTCGGCGCACGCATGCGTGGCGAAGGCGTGTGGGCGGACCTGATCCTGCAGCGCATCGAGAAAGGCATCACCCGCTTCGGCTTCCACGGCCGCCACAGCAAGTTCCGCTCGCTCGACTGCACCCAGTTCAAGCGACCCGAATACATTCCACCCTCCGGCGCCCGCGCAGTTGCTGCAGCCAAAGCGGGGCAAATGAACCTTTTCTGAAATGGGAGGCGATGATGGGCTGGTTTCTGATCAATGTCATGCTACCGCTTACGGCACCTGGACAGCAATCGCCTTTTCTGCATCAGCGTTATATGAAATCGGCGTTGGAAGAAGCGTTCCGGGAACCACGAGTGTTGGCTACATACAGGGAGTAGCAGTCTTCATCATTGCGGCATCAAGTATCGTAGCTGCTGGTGGCGCAACATTTCCAACCTCGCTGCATAGGCCTGAAGGTGTTGCCCCGCTCCGCCATTACTCAACGTTTGCGTTCTCACTGTTATTGACCGTTTGGGCAGCCTTGGTTCGTCTGGTAGTTCAATTCGGACTATGATGAAGTGCGCCCATTGCAGAAGGAGGCCACCATGATCAACGAATTTCTTCAGTATCACTTCCAGGACACTGAACATACCGGTAAGTTCCTCGTGAATCTCGGCGGATTTGCTGGCCTGATCGGTTTTGTGGTTTTCCTGATCGGCTTGCCTCTCGTCGCCTGATGGGCCTCTTACAGGCGATCGAGATATGCCTCGATGGCATGCACATGCTCGTCGTGATGTCCCATTTCCCGCAAGGCAGCAGCAAGGCGCAGCAAGTATTCGATGTTCGGGCCGCTTGGGCCGGATGCGGAAGCGATATGGTGGGCGATTTCTTCCACGCTCGCCTCGCCCAGCCAGGCCGCGTTGTCGGCGGCGGCAATATAGATCAGGCCTTCTTCCACGCCGCCTGCTTCGAAATGGATGTCGATGGCCACGCGCAGGTAGCCGTTCTTTTCGCGATGGTCGAGGTGGGCGAATTCTTCCGGCGTAACGAGGTAGGCCATGCCGTGGCAGACGTCCCCTTCGGCTGGAATCAGCGTGGCCACGCGGCCGGGCGCGTCAGGCGTGCCGCGATGATCGTGCGAGCCTTGCCAGAAGCGGCGCGACCAGCCGAAGATGTGCGCGGGCCGGCGCTCGATGAAGGGAAAGTCCGCCTTGTAAATCAGCGAGCCATAACCGAACAGCCACACCTGGTGGTGGCCGTCGAACTTGTCCATAGCCTGGTTGGCTTCAATCGTATTGTGCGACATGCGGCAAATTATAGGGAATACTCGCCAAGCACGCTGATGAAGCGTTCCGCAGCCGGGGAGGGGGTGCGCGAGGTCTTGGTGTAGATGAAGAATTTGCGCTTGAGTTCCGGCTCGACCAGCGGACGCATTTCCAGTCCGTACAGCCGCACCATCGGCTCCGCATAGGGCAGGCAGGCGGTGATGCCGAGCCCTTCGGCCACCATGGCCAGGGCCGTCGTCATGAAGGTCACTTCGTTGTAGGGCGCCAGCGTGGTCATGTCGCGCAGCAGCCGTTCGGTGAACTGGCCCTGCAAGGCGATGAAGGGATGCTGGTTGACCTCCGCCCAGGCGACCGTGCGGCGGGCGGCCAGCGGGTGCGCGGACGGGAAGACCACCACGAAAGGCATCTCGAACAGCAGTTGCGCGTCCACTTCGGCCGTCACGTCGCGCTCCGGGCCGATGCCGACATCCACCTCGCCGCTGACCACGCGTGCGGCGACGTTGTCGACCGGGCAATCCACCAGTTGCACCTGCACGTCCGGATAAGAAGCGCGGAAGGCGCCGATCACCTGCGGCAGCAAGGTGCAGGCCATCATCTGTGGCGCGGCCACCCGCACGATACCCTTCTTCAAAGCCTTGCGGCTGGCGATATCGGCCATCGCCCCATCCAGGTCCTGCAGCATCTTGTCGAACAGCGGATAGAGCTCGCGCCCCACTTCGGAAAGTTGGACGCGACGTGTATTGCGTTCGACCACTTTCACGCCCAGCAGCTGCTCCAGCTCCTTGATCTGCCCCGACAGGGCGGACTGGGTGACATGCAGCAGTTCGGCGGCCGCGGTAAAGCTGCCGGTGCGGGCGACGGCGACCAGGGCGCGCATCTGGCGAACGGTTGGACTCATCAGAAAAACTAATAAATTGACGTGAAAATATCGTTTGTATGATAGCTGAAACAAGAGTTTAATGGCGGGATACAAAGGAGCCCGCCATGAAAATCAAGCAAATCCACCACGTTGCCTACCGCTGCAAAGACGCCAAGGAAACCGTCGAGTGGTACGTCAAGCACCTGAACATGAACTTCGTGCTGGCCATCGCGGAGGATGAAGTGCCTTCGACCAAGGCCCCGGACCCCTACATGCACGTCTTCCTGGACGCCGGCCAGGGCAACATCCTGGCCTTCTTCGAGCTGCCGACCCAGAAGGAAATGGGGCGCGACGAAAATACCCCGGCCTGGGTGCAACACCTGGCGCTGGAAGTAGGATCGATGGACGAGCTGCTGGCCGCCAAGGAGCGCCTGGTGGCCGCCGGCATCGAGGTGCTGGGCCCTGTCAACCACACCATCTTCAAGTCGATCTACTTCTTCGATCCGAACGGCCACCGCCTGGAACTGGCCGCCAACACCGGCACTCCGGAAATGATGCGGAAGCTGGATGATGTGAAGTGGGAAATGCTGGAAGAATGGTCTAAAACGAAAAAGGCGCCCAAGCATGCAGCCTGGATGCACGCGCCGCAGAATTAAGATCCGGAACTAAGGAAATACATGAAACTCGCTTCCCTGAAAGACGGCAGCCGCGACGGCCGCCTGGTCGTTGTTAGCCGCGACCTGAAATCCTGCCAGCCGGTACCGAACATCGCCGCCACCATGCAGGATGCGCTGGACAACTGGGACGTCGCCGCGCCGCAGCTCAAACAGATCTACGCCCTGCTGAACCAGGGCAGCGCATCGGGCGCCAAGCCTTTCGACGAAAGCATGTGCCACTCGCCGCTGCCGCGCGCCTACCAGTGGGCCGACGGTTCTGCCTACATCAACCACGTGGAACTGGTGCGCAAGGCCCGCAACGCGGAAGTGCCGGCATCGTTCTACACCGACCCGTTGATGTACCAGGGCGGCTCGGACAGCTTCGTCGGCCCGCGCGACCCGGTGTACGCGCTCGACGAAGCCTGGGGCATCGACTTGGAAGCGGAAGTGGCCGTCATCACCGGCGACGTGAAGATGGGCGCCAGCGATGAAGAAGCGGCCCAGGCCATCCGCCTGGTCATGCTGGTCAACGACGTCTCGCTGCGCAACCTGATCCCGAACGAACTGGCAAAGGGCTTCGGCTTCTTCAACTCCAAGCCAGCCAGTGCGTTCTCGCCGGTGGCCGTCACGCCCGAAGAACTGGGCAAGGCCTGGCAGGACAACAAGCTGCACCTGCCGCTGCTGGTGCAGATCAACCGCCAGCCATTCGGCAAGCCGAATGCCGGTGAAGACATGACCTTCAACTTCGCCCAGCTTGTGGCGCATGCCGCCAAGACGCGCGAGCTGTGCGCCGGCACCATCATCGGCTCCGGCACCGTGTCGAACAAGCAGGGCAGCCTGCATGGCTCCAGCATTGCCAACGGCGGCGTGGGCTACTGCTGCCTGGCCGAAGTGCGCATGTACGAAACCATCGAAGGCGGCAAGCCGGCAACCGGTTTCCTGCAATTCGGCGACACCGTGCGCATCGAGATGCATGATGCGCAAGGCAAGACCATCTTCGGCGCCATCGACCAGACCGTGCGCAATTACGGGGAACGTCAATGAAGCTCTATACTTACTTCCGCAGCTCGGCCGCTTACCGCGTCCGCATTGCGCTGAACCTGAAAGGGCTGGCGTATGAAGCGGTGCCGGTGCACCTGCTGCGCGACGGCGGCGAGCAACTGGCGCCGGCCTATCGCAAGGTCAATCCCGCGGGGCTGGTGCCGGCGCTGGAGGACAACGGCATCGTGCTGACGCAGTCGCTGGCCATCATGGAGTACCTGGAAGAGGTGCATCCGATGGTGCCGCTGCTGCCGCAGGATGCAGTGGGCCGCGCCCGCGTGCGCGCCCTGGCACAGACGGTCGCTTGCGATACGCACCCGCTGATGAACCTGCGCGTGCTCAAGCACATCAAGGGTCCGATGGGCCTGAGCGAAGAGCAGAAGATGGATTGGTACTACCACTGGATGGGCGAGGGCATGCAGGCGCTCGAAGCACACCTGGAGCGCGACGGCGACGCCGGCCGCTTCTGCTATGGCGACACGCCGACCATTGCCGATTGCTGCCTGGTGCCGCAGGTGTACAACGCGCAGCGCTTCAATATCGACCTGACGCCCTATCCGAACGTGGCGCGCATTGCTGCCAATTGTGCCGATTTGCCGGCGTTTAAGGCGGCGCATCCTTCCTCGCAGCCTGACGCAGAGTAATCAGAACTGCACGACGCGGTTGCGTCCTTCCTTCTTTGCCCGGTACAGCGCCTTGTCGGAGCGCACCAGCAGGGAGGAGGGCGTGTCCGGCGTGCCATGCGGGTCGGCTGCCGCCACGCCGATGCTGATCGTCAGCTCGACCTCGACGCCCGGCTCTATCCGCACGCGCAGCTCCGCCGCGCGTTCGCGCAAGCGCTCCGCCGCATGCACGGCCACCGCGATATGGGTTTCGGGCATCAGCAGCACAAACTCCTCTCCGCCGAAGCGCGCCACCATGTCCACCGCGCGCAGGCTCGCCGTCAGCAACGTCGCAGTCTGGATGATCGCCTGGTCACCCACCTCGTGGCCGTAGGTATCGTTGATGCGCTTGAAGTGGTCGATATCGATCATCAGCAGCGACAGCGGGTGGTGGAAGCGCCGCGCGCGTTCCAGCTCCTGCGCAATCTGCTCCGTCATCTTGCGCCGGTTGGCGATGCCGGTCAGCGGGTCGGTGGTGGCCAGCTGTTCCAGCTTGCGGTTGGCCTGCAGCAGTTCCAGCGTGCGCTGCAAAATGCGGTCCTCCAGGCTGCTGCGTTCCGATGCCAGCTCAGACATTGCGCGGCGCCTTGAGCGCAGCGACAACACCAGCGCTGTGATCAGCAGGCCCTCGAACACGATCAGCGCGCCCGCCGTGACGATCTGCCAGCGGTACAGCTCCCACACATTGTGCGGACGATTCAGGATCACCGCATCCTGCGGCAGGTTGCGCAAGCCGGCCTGGCGCGCCGTTGGATAGTCGAAATAATAGCCCTGCACCTGGCTGGTCATGGCCGGCTGGCCCAGCAGCAGGCGCGCCATCATGCGGCCCACTGCCTCGCCGCTGACCACATAGCCGCCCACCACGCCCGGCATCACCAGCGATTCGGAGTGGGTGAACAGCGGCGCCCTGGTGGCTGCTGCAATCTGCAGCGCCAGCTCGCGCGGCTGGAGCCGTGCATTGCCTTCGCCGCGCAGCGATGCCAGCATGAAGATGGCGCTGCTGCGATCGAGCCGCGCGGCGCGCTGCCGCAATTCCTGCACGCTGCCATCGTCCCACACCTCGAAGCGGATGGACGGGAAACGCGGCATCACGCTGCGGATGCGCTCCAGCCACAGCTGGCCGCGCGTAGTCTTGTCGCCGACGATGGCGATATGCTGCACGTTCGGCGCCACCAGCGGAATCACGCCGATCGCGCGCTCGAAATCGGAGCTCACCTCGTAAGCCATGCCATCGCGCGGCTGCCACTGCTCGCGCCCGTGATTGACATAGTGGCGCGGCACGCCGGCAAACAGTTCCGGATGGCTGGACAGGAAGCGCGCCGCGACGAAGTTCTCGGTCACGATGGCATCGAACTTGACGTCGGCGTACTTGGTGGCGAGGTAGGGCGCCATGCCCTCTTGCGACTTGTCCTCGCCGACCCGGTTGGCGTCGAAGCGCTCTTCGAAGATGGCCGGCGTCGCGCCCTGGCTGCTGCGTTCAAGTTCGTCGTACAGGCCCTTGTGCACCAGCCTTTGCCAGCCCGAGGAAGAATCGGCGCCCAGAGAGTACAGCACCAGTACGCGCCGTTCGTCCGCCAGGGCATGGCTGCAGGCGCAGGCCAGCCACAAGGCGGCGGCCAGGCACTGGACAGCACGGCGGGAAAAGTGGGGGCGCATAGGGGAAATGAGTGTAGCACGGTCGCGTGCAACTTAATTTCCCTAAAGGCAACTATCGTGGCAGTTTTGCAACGCTCCCGGCGCATTTAATCGACCAGCAGGGCGTACAGCTGGGCGGGCGTAATCGGCTTGACAAGATGGGCCGCAAAGCCGGCCGCATGGGCGCGTGCCTGGTCGGCCGGCTGGCCGTAGCCGGTCAGGGCCACCAGCCGCGTGTTGCCATAACCGGGACGGCGCCGCAGTTCGGTGGCCAGCTCATAACCATCCATGCCGGGCAGGCCGATGTCGAGGATGGCCAGGTCGGGCACGAAGCTGGCGCTGGCACGTAGTGCGCTGGCAGGATCGGCGACGGCCTGCACCTCGTGACCGCCGACTTCCAGCAGGGCGCGCAAGCCTTGCAGCACGTCCTGGTTGTCGTCCACCAGCAGCACGCGGCGCGGCGCGGCGGAGGCCAGGCCGCCCGGCGCGGCGCTGGCAAGGGGCGCGCTGGCCAGGTCGCCCGCCAGCGGCATGCGGATGGTGAACTCGCTGCCGGCGCCAAGTCCGGCACTGTGCGCCTCGATCTCGCCGCCGTGCAGTTGCACCAGGCTGCGGGCAATCGCCAGGCCCAGTCCCAGGCCGCCGCGCGAACGGTCCAGCGATTGCGGCGCCTGCACGAATTTGTCGAACAGGTGCGGCAGCATTTCCGGGCCGATGCCGATGCCCGTATCGCGCACCTTGATCACGGCGCGCCCCTTGACGGCGCCAGCCTGCAGCCGGATATGGCCGCCCAGGTTGGAATACTTGGCCGCATTGGTGAGCAGGTTGACCAGCACCTGCACAAAGCGCATCGGGTCGGCATCGACCGCCAGGCCGTGCGGCGGCACGTCCAGTTCCAGGGTTTGCTGGCGTTCTTCCAGCAGGCCGCTGACCGTCTCGAGCGCCTGCGCCAGCAGCCTGGATAGTTCGACGCGCTCGGGCCGCAGCGCAATCTTGCCTTGCGCGATGCGCGCCACATCAAGCAGGTCGTCCACCAGCCGCACCAGGTGGTGGGCCTGGCGTTCGATGGCTGCATGCTCGCGCGCCAGGCCGCCCAGGCCCTTGAGGCGCATCAGTTCCAGGGCGATCAGGATCGGCGACAGCGGGTTGCGCAACTCGTGCCCCACCATCGCCAGGAAATCATCCTTGGTCCGGTTGGCCAGTTCGGCATCGCGCCGCGCGCGCACCAGTTCCGTCACTTCGAAAGCGACGATGGCGACGCGGTCCACTTCGCCGCGCGCATTGCGCACCGGCTGGTGCACATAGTCGAAATAGCATTCCTGCAGGCCGCCGTCGCGCTTCAGCATGACGCGGCGCGCCTTGCCGGTCACCGGCCGGCCGCTGGTGAGCGCCAGTTCCATTTCCTCCACCATGCCCTGGCCCTCCAGTTCCGGGAAGGCGCGCCGCATCGGCAAGCCGATCAGCTCGCGCTGCCAGCTCAGTTCCACGAAACGATCGTTGGCCAGTTCAAAGTCCAGGTCGGGGCCGCGCACGATGGCGATGGCGGCCGGCGCCTGCTGGAAGGTGTTGGCCATGCGTACCATATGGGCGCGTTCGGCCTGGCGGATGCGGGCCCGCATCAGCTGCGAGTCGACCCGCGTCAGCAGTTCGCGGGCGGAGAAGGGCTTGACCAGGTAGTCGTCGGCGCCGGCATTGACGCCTTCAATGCGCGCCTCCTCGCCGGCGCGGGCCGAGAGCAGCAGCACCGGCACGTCGTGCAGCGCATGGTCGGCGCGCATGGCCGCGATCAGGCCAAAGCCGTCCAGCTCGGGCATCATCACGTCCGACACCACCAGCTCCGGCATGCCGGCGGCCATGGCGTCGAGCGCTTCGCGCCCGTTGGCGGCTGTGCTGACGTGCCAGCGTTGGCGCAGCAGGCGCGCCAGGTAGGCGCGCATGTCGGCGTTGTCGTCCACCACCAGCACGTGTGCGCCAAGCGTCAGCAGGCTCTCGTCGTCGGCCAGGTCGAGGAATGGTTCCTCGTCGTCTTCTTGCGGCAGCCAGCGCTGCGCTTCCAGCAGGAAGGCTTCACGCACTTCGCTGGTGTCGGCGTCGGCGACATTGGTCAACTGGTCCTCGCGCAAGTGGCTGTGGCCAAGCGGCAGCGTGATGGAGAATGTGCTGCCGACACCCGGCCTGCTTTCCAGGTCGATGCGTCCGTGCAGCAACTCCACCAGGTCGCGCACCAGCGCCAGGCCAATGCCGGAACCTTCGTGCGTGCGCGAGCGCGAGCCTTCCACGCGGCGGAAGCGTTCGAAAATGCGCTGCTGCTGGTCGGGCGAAATGCCGACGCCGGTATCGGTCACCGACAGCACGGCTGACTGGCCCTGTTGCCGCAGCCTGACCGTGATGCCGCCGTCGAAGGTGAACTTGAAGGCGTTGGACAGCAGGTTCAGCACGATTTTCTCGAACAGCGCGACATCAACCCAGGCGCCGGTATCGACTTCCTCGCAGTCGACTGCCAGGTACAGGCCCGCGCTTTCGACCACCGAGCGGAAGCCGCTGGCCAGGTCGCGGGTGAGGCCGGCCAGGTCAACCCTGGCATATGTGGCGTGCATGCGGCCGGCCTGCACGCGCGAGAAGTCAAGCAGGGTATTGACCAGCTTTTGCAGGCGCAGGGCGTTGCGCTGCGCAAGCCGCAGGCGTTCGTGGTGCACAGCCGGCAGGCGGCTGGCGCTGTCGCCCAGCGCTTCTTCGATGGGGCCCAGCATCAGCGTCAGCGGCGTGCGGAATTCGTGGCTCACGTTGCTGAAGAAGGCGGTCTTGGCGCGGTCCAGTTCAGCCAGCGCTTCGGCGCGCTGGCGCTGCTCGGCAGCGGCGCTGGCATTCTGCACGGCAGCCGATAGCTGGCCCGCCACCAGGTCGCAGAAGGTGCGGTATTCCGCATCGAGCTGGCGGGCGGGGCTGATGCCCAGGACGAGCACCCCATCCGTGATGGGCAAGGCCAGCGCCAAGCGCACCGCCTGACCTGCAAGGCTTGAAGGCAGGCCGGACATGCCATCCGTTGCAATTGTTGCCGCTTCGCCGCTGGCCAGGACTTGTTCCACTGGCCACAGCGCCAGGTCGCAGGCTTCCTCCGCAACGTGCGCCGTTTGCTGCAGGCGTATGGTGTCGCCGGCGCGCTTGAACAACAGCGCAAAAGGCATATCGTCCCGATTCGCGGCGATCGTGTGCATGGCGGTGGCGCAGGCGCTGGCCACGTCCTGCTCGCGCAAGGCGCTGGCCGACAGCGTCGACAGCGCGGCCAGGCGGCGCGCATTGAGGCGCGTGCCTGTCGTGTCGGTGGAAGGGCAGAACAGGCCGCCGACTGCGCCGGCTTCATTGAAGATCGGGCTGTAGGAAAAGGAGTACCAGACTTCCTCCACCCAGTCGCCGCGGTTCATGAAAAGCTGCACCGCGTCGACGTAGCTCGATTCGGCGCGCTGGAATACCTTGTCGACCAGCGGGCCGCAGTAGTGCCAGATTTCGGCCCAGACCTGCTGCGCCGGCCGGCCCAGCGCCCATGGGTGCTTGGCCGCACCCAGCACGTCGATGTAGGCATCGTTGTAGAGAAAAGTGGCATCCGGACCCCAGCCGATCCAGATCGGATGGCTCGAATTCAGCATCAGGTTGACGGTCGTGCGCAAGCTCTGCGGCCAGGCATCGAGCGGTCCAAGCGGCGTGGAAGACCAGTCGAAGGCTGCGATCTGCTGGCCGAGCGCACCTGGGGAAGCAAGAAACTGCAAGCTTTCCGGATTGATAGTCACACGTTTCTCTAGCTGTAATTTTTAGCAATTCTGCACTGTACGGAACTTGAACGGCGCACACAAGTGTCCTATACAGACAAGGCTCCGGCCGCGTTTGACAGCACGATGCAAGCAACGGATACTGGGGCGATGACGATGCCGCCTTTTCCCATCCGTAAGGAGTGCCCGCCGGGCGCCTGCGACTGCCAGCGCGAGTCACTGCTCGAGGACCCGCAGGCCGACTTGCGCGTCCTGCGCCTGACCAAGGAGGAAGAGAAGCGCCTGCTCGAACGCATCGAGGCGATCTCCACGTATGCGGAACTGATGCGCATTGGCCAGCGCCTGGAAGAGCAGCTTGGCGTCTCGGTCCGCATCGCGCCCGGCCCGAACGAAGTGCGCACTGTGCGCGGCTTCCAGATCGAGCTGGGCGACCAGCCCGGCCTGTGTCGAAAAACGCGGCAAACTGTACCTGCGGCGATACGCAAATGCCTTGATCGACACCCGGAAATCGCTTTTGCAATCCTGAATGCACACGATTTGTTTGCCGGGCAGTAAAATATATTTACTCCCTATCAAATCGAAAGCTGTATGTTTTGCAATATTCCGCGCGTGCTTCGCATGTCCTTCCTCGCCGCTACTTTGGCCCAGCCGCTGGCCTGGGGACAGGATGTGACAGCTCGCCTGGGGCAGTTGCGGGAGTTTTCCTACCTCGCCACCAATAGCACCCTGGCCGAATTGCAGAAACTGAAACCGCAAGTCGGGCAGTGGCCGCAGCGTGACCAGGCGACTTATTATTCCGTGCTCAGCAAAGTTACCCGGACTTCGGACCGCGCCACCTCGCTGAAGGCGGTCGCGGAGGAAGAGCGCATCGGCCATCAACTGGATGACGAATCGATCATCGCCAACAGCTTGCTCGACCGTTCCTATCTTTTCTCCGCGCTGGAAGACCGGGAGGCCGCGAGCAAGAACCTGGAACTGGCGCGCCAGCTGGCCGAACAGACCAGCGATTTTGCGCTCCAGGCCAAAGTAATCCTTACTGTTGGCCAGGATGAAATCCGCCGCGGGAATGGGCGCAAGGGACTGGAGTACATCGACAATGCCGTGGCGCTGGCTGACAAGTCGGGGCAGCCCATCGCTCAATTCATGGCGCTGCGCGCCAGGGCCTATGCGTTGAACGGACTGGCCGGCGGCAGCCAGGAAGCACTGAAGTCGATCGACGTCTTGAAAGCCAAGGCTGCGCTGATCCCGCTCGACGGACCGATGATCCGGGCCCGCTATGCCGAGTGGGAGATCGCTGAAAGCGCTGGCCAGGTTGCACGCGCCCGCGAAGCCCTGAACGATGTGGTGGCTTGGCTGCAGAAACACCATATGGATGAAGATGTGCCCGAGCTGCAAGTCACACTAGCGGACATGAGCTTGAAAAGCCAGGACTACAAGGAGGCGTTGTCGCTCAGCCAGGAATCCAAGAAGGCTGCCCTGGCTACCGGCAACAGCGAAATGGCGGAGATTTCGCAGTTCAACGAAGGGATCGCCCTGATTTACCTGGGCCAGCTTGACGCCGGCAGGGATGCCATCGAGGCGGTCAACATCGAGATGATGGATGCCGACGCGCTATCGGAATATGCGCGGGCGCTGGACTATGTCGGTCTGAAGGAGCTTGCGCTGCAGGTCTACGCGCGCGCGGGGCGCAAGGCGCAGGACGCCAACACGGTCCAGACCCAACTCCAGAAAAGAGAACGCGAAGACGAAGAACTCTTGCGCCAGAAGGATGAAAATACCAAGGATTTGCGCAACCAGTCGAAGCTGCGGCTGGCCTGGTCGGTGGCCGCAGCACTGGCCGCGGCGGCCTTGCTCGCGGTGGCCTTCCTGTACCGCAAGCTGCGCGCCGCCAACGTCAGGCTGAAGAATTCCGATTCCCCAGCGGAATAGCATGATAAATTTGCATCTCGAGTGAATCACCCACCGGGAGGCAGGCATGAAAAGCAGCATTCCAAGACGTGAATTCCTGAAACAGGCAGGCATGGCGGGCGTGGCGACCGCTTTGGGCAGCCCGGCGCTGTCGGCGCTGGCCGATTCGCGCAGCGTGACGCTGCCGTTTGAAAATGGCGAAAGGGATCTGGTGGCGTTTCCGCAGAAGCGCCCGATGATCGTGCTGACCAGCCGCCCGCCGCAGCTCGAAACACCCTTCAGCGTGTTCGGCGAAGGTGTGCTGACGCCGAACGATGCCTTCTTCGTGCGCTATCACTGGAGCGCCATTCCGACCTCGATCGACCCGCAGAGCTACCGCCTGAAGATCGGCGGCCACGTCAACATGTCGCTGGAACTGTCGCTGGCGGAACTGCGCCAGCTCGCCGACCCAATCGAGATTGTCGCGGTCAATCAATGCTCGGGCAATAGCCGTGGCCACTTTGCCCCGCGCGCCAACGGCGGCCAGCTTTCGAACGGCGCCATGGGCAATGCGCGCTGGACTGGCGTGCCGCTGAAAAAAGTGCTGGAGCGCGTGGGTATCAAGGCCGGCGCAGTGCAGGTGGCGTTCAATGGCCTCGATACGCCGCCCGCCGGCGACGGCCCCGATTTCGTCAAGTCGCTCAATATCGACCACGCGCTTGAGGAGGAAGTGATGCTGGCCTGGCAAATGAATGGCGAAGACTTGCCGATGCTGAACGGCTATCCACTGCGCCTGGTAGTGCCGGGCTATTACGGCACTTACTGGATCAAGCACCTGTCGGACATCACGGTGCTGGACAAGCCCTTCAACGGCTTCTGGGTCGCCAGCGCCTACCGCATTGCAGATAACGCCTGCGCTTGCGTAACGCCGGGCACGACGCCGGCCAAAACGGTGCCGATCAACCGCTTCAATGTGCGGTCTTTCATTACCAGCCACCAGGACGGTGCGCGGCTCAAAGCAGGCAAGCAGGTGGTTGTGAAAGGCATCGCCTTCGACGGCGGCTACGGCATCACCGAAGTCGCCTTCTCTGCCGACGGCGGCAAGAGCTGGCAGGCCGCGACGCTCGGGAAGGATATGGGCAAGTATTCCTTCCGCGAGTGGAGCGCTTCGTTCAAGCCGGGCAAGGGCGAGCACACACTGATGGTGCGCGCCGTGAACCGAATCGGCCAGAGCCAGCCTTCGACCGCACTGTGGAACGCGGCCGGCTATATGCGCAACGTGGTGGAAACCACCCGCGTCATCGCGGCTTGAGGAGGAACCGATGAAGACCTTTGCCATCATGCTCCTGCTGTCCGCCGGCGCCGCCAGCGCTGCCGAGATCAAGCTGCCCGACGAGACGGCGGCCTACAAACAGAGCACATTGCCGGGCTACCAGCTCGTGCTGGCCAACTGCCTGCTATGCCACTCGGCGCAGTACGCGCAGATGCAGCCGCCAACGTCGCCGCGCAGCTACTGGGAGGCTACGGTGAAGAAAATGAAGAAACCGTTCGGCGCCCAGTTCTCGGACGACGACGTCCCCGCCATGGTGGATTACCTCGCCAAAGTCTACGGTGCGGAGAAGCCCAAGCCGTAGACCGCAATGGCTGGCGGCGATACAATCTCGCCTTTGCCCATCACCGACAGCCGCCATGACGATTCCCAGCCCCATCCTGCAAGCGCTCGACCGTGCCCACCCTTCGTGGCGTCCGATCCTGGAGCGCGGCCTGCAGGCGATTGCAGCGGCCAACCCGGCCTACCTGCCGGAACTGGCGGATGACAGCTACCTGCCGACCGAACTGCGCCTGTTTGCCGCCTTCCAGCAGCCGCTGGAGCAGGTGCGCTACGTACTGGTGGGCGAGGGGCCTTATCCGCGTGCAGAAAGCGCTACCGGCGTCTGTTTCATGGACGGCGCTGTCAAAGGCCTGTGGTCGGAAGAAGAGGGCGGCGGCCTGTCCAAGCCCGTCAATAAAGCCACTTCGCTGCGCAACTTCATGAAAATGCTGCTGGTCGCCGATGGCCAGCTCGAGGAAAGCAATACCGCCGGCGAAGCCCTCGCCGCTTGTTCAACCCGTGCCAAGTCCGGCGCCGCGATCCAGACCCTGGCCGAGATGCAGGAGCGCCTGCACGGCCACGGCTTCCTGCTGCTGAACGCCTCGCTGGTGTTCCGCCCGCATGTTGCTCCAGTGAAAGATGCCAAGGCCTGGCTGCCATTCTTCGAGACCGTCATGCAGGCGCTGGCCATCCAGCAGCCAAAATTAATTCTTTGGGGAAAGATCGCCGAACAGCTCAACAAGCTGCCCAGCGTGCAGGCCTTGCCGCAGATCGTGGCGGAACACCCTTACAACCTGTCGTTTATTGCTAATAAGAAAATGCAGGCGCTGTTCGGCCCGATGGGATTGCTGAAGAGGTAAGAAGGGCGCGTATTGCCCCTCGGACAGCGAAAGGCGCGTCCGGCAAGGTCTGCGCAAGTCTGTTATACTTGACTAAATCGTTCAAGTAATCAGGTTTTGATTTGCGAGAACAGAACGATATTTTAACTGAGTTGAACCGAGGTTGTGATGCGTCTGACTACCAAAGGCCGTTTTGCAGTGACTGCGATGATTGACCTGGCTATGCGCCAGGGCAAGGGTCCGGTGACGCTTTCCGGAATCAGCCAGCGCCAGTCGATTTCCCTGTCTTATCTCGAACAATTGTTCGGCAAGCTGCGCCGCCACGAAATCGTGGAATCGATCCGCGGCCCTGGCGGCGGCTACAGCCTGGCCCGCAAGGCAGACAAGGTGACCGTCGCCGACATCATTATTGCTGTTGACGAACCGCTCGATGCAACCCAGTGCGGCGGCAAGGAGAATTGCCACGGCGCCGACCATGCGAACGGCGCCCGCTGCATGACCCACGAACTGTGGGCCACCCTGAACGAAAAGATGGTCGACTACCTGGATTCCGTGTCGCTGCAGGACCTGGTGGACCAGCAAAAAGCCAAAGCCGCGGCAGAGCAGCCAGTCCATGTGCACCGCAACAGCAACCAAGCAGCCCTCGGTTAACCGAATTGGAGTAATTTAGATGAACGCCCCCGAAAAGAACGTCGCCCAGGTAGCACCGGTAGAATTCAAGACCGCACCGCACTTCCCGATCTACATGGACTACTCGGCCACCACGCCGATCGATCCACGCGTTGCGGACAAGATGATCCCTTACCTGCGCGAACAATTCGGCAATCCGGCCTCCCGCAGCCACATGTACGGCTGGACCGCGGAAGCAGCGGTGGAAGAAGCGCGCGGCCACGTGGCCGCCCTGGTCAACGCCGACCCGCGCGAAATCATCTGGACCTCCGGCGCCACCGAATCGAACAACCTCGCCCTGAAAGGCGCGGCCAATTTCTACAAGTCCAAGGGCAAGCACATCATCACCGTGAAAACCGAGCACAAATCCGTGCTGGACACCGTGCGTGAACTGGAGCGCCAGGGCTTCGACGCCACCTACCTGGACACCCAGGACAATGGCCTGATCACCATCGAGCAGCTGGAAGCGGCTGTGCGCCCGGACACCATCCTGATTTCGGTCATGATGGTCAACAATGAAATCGGCGTGATCCAGCCGATCAAGGAAATCGCCGCCTTCTGCCGCAAGAAAGGCATCATCTTCCACTGCGACGCCGCGCAAGCGACCGGCAAAGTGGCGATCGACCTGCAAGACCTGAAAGTCGACCTGATGACCTTCACCGCGCACAAGACCTATGGCCCGAAAGGCGTGGGCGCCCTGTACGTCTGCCGCAAGCCGCGCGTGCGTATCGAAGCACAGATGCACGGCGGCGGCCATGAGCGCGGCCTGCGCTCCGGCACCCTGCCGACCCATCAGATCGTGGCGATGGGCGAAGCCTTCCGCCTGGCGAAAGTGGAAATGGACTCCGAGATCGAGCGTATCCGCGCACTGCGCGACCGCCTGGCCAAGGGCCTGCAGGAAATCGAAGAAACCTACGTCAACGGCGACATGGACCACCGCGTGCCGCACAACCTGAACGTGAGCTTTAACTTTGTGGAAGGCGAGTCCCTGATCATGGCCGTGAAAGACCTGGCCGTATCGTCCGGTTCCGCCTGCACCTCGGCTTCGCTGGAGCCATCCTACGTGCTGCGCGCCCTGGGCCGCAGCGACGAACTGGCGCACAGCTCGATCCGTTTCACCATCGGCCGCTTCACCACTGAAAAAGACGTCGACTTCGCCGTCGAACTGCTGAAAGGCAAAGTGGGCAAGCTGCGCGAACTGTCGCCACTGTGGGAAATGTACAAGGACGGTATCGACCTGAGCACCATCCAGTGGGCAGCGCACTAATTCAACGATTACAGGAGCATCAAAATGGCATACTCGGAAAAAGTTCTCGACCACTACGAAAACCCGCGCAACGTCGGTTCCTTTGAAAAGGGCGACGAAACCGTCGGTACCGGCATGGTCGGCGCACCAGCTTGCGGCGACGTGATGAAGCTGCAGATCAAGGTTGGCGCAGACGGCAAGATCGAAGACGCGAAATTCAAGACCTACGGCTGCGGTTCGGCAATCGCCTCCAGCTCGCTGGTCACCGAATGGGTGAAGGGCAAGTCGCTGGATGAAGCGCTGGCCATCAAGAACACCCAGATCGCGGAAGAACTGGCACTGCCGCCAGTGAAGATCCACTGCTCCATCCTGGCGGAAGACGCCATCAAGGCAGCTGTGAACGACTACAAGGCAAAACACGGCGCCTAAGCAGCGCGCGGAGGAAGTATGGCAATCACCCTGACCGAAAAAGCAGCCAAGCATATCAACCGCTACATCGAGCGTCGCGGCAAAGGCATTGGCCTGCGCTTTGGCGTACGCACGACCGGCTGCTCCGGTCTGGCCTATAAGCTGGAATACGTGGACGAAGTGACGCCGGAAGATTCGGTCTTCGAGTCGCATGGCGTGAAGGTCTTCGTTGATCCGAAAAGCCTGCCGTACATCGACGGCACCGAGCTGGACTTCGCCCGCGAAGGCCTGAACGAAGGCTTCAAGTTCAACAACCCGAACGAGAAGGATGCATGCGGCTGCGGCGAAAGCTTCCGCATTTAATATCGTGCAGAACCACTTCGAACTCTTCCAGCTTCCCCAGCAGTTCGCCGTCGATACGAGCGCCCTGGACGCCGCCTACCGCGAAGTCCAGAGCCGCGTCCACCCGGACAAATTCGTCAACGCCACCGATGCCGAAAAGCGCGTCGCCATGCAATGGTCGACCCGCTCCAATGAGGCTTACCAGACCCTGAAGAATCCGCAGAAGCGCGCGCAGTACCTGTGCGAGCTGAATGGCGTCGATCTGAAGATGGAATCCAACACGGCCATGCCGATGGAATTCCTGATGCAGCAGATGGAGTGGCGCGAAGAGCTGTCCGAAGCCCGCGCCGGCAAGGATGGCGATTTGCTCGACAAGCTGGACGGTCAGTTGCGTGCCGCGCGCAAGGCTCAGCTGGCGGAGATCGAACAGCATTGCAATAGCGGTGACTATCACGCAGTCGCGCAAGGTGTGCGCGCGCTGATGTTCATCGAAAAATTTGGCGAAGAAGTGCGCTTCGCTTACGACGCCATCGAGGCGTAAAAGAACAAGACAGGTTTCACCATGGCTCTTTTGCAGATTTCCGAACCGGGCATGTCGACCGCCCCGCACCAGCATCGCCTGGCGGTGGGCATCGACCTCGGCACCACCAATTCGCTGGTAGCGACCGTCCGCAGCAGCATTCCTGAAGTGCTGAACGACGAAGACGGCCACCCGCTGCTGCCTTCCGTGGTGCGTTACCTTCCAAACGGCCATGCCAATATCGGATACAAAGCCCAGGCGCACCAGACCACCGACCCGAAAAACACCATCGTGTCGGTCAAGCGCTTCATGGGGCGCGGCCTGAAGGACATCGCCTACGCCGAGAACCTGCCATACGATTTCGTCGATGCTCCGGGCATGGTGCAGCTGAAGACTGTCGCCGGCGTGAAATCGCCGGTTGAAGTGTCGGCCCAGATCCTGGCCACCCTGCGCCAGCGCGCGGAAGATTCGCTGGGCGACGACCTGGTCGGCGCCGTGATCACCGTGCCTGCCTACTTCGATGAAGCGCAGCGCCAGGCCACCAAGGATGCCGCGCAACTGGCCGGCATCAACGTATTGCGCCTGCTGTCCGAACCGACTGCCGCGGCCATCGCCTACGGACTTGATAACGGCTCCGAAGGCATCTTCGCCGTGTACGACCTGGGCGGCGGCACCTTCGATATCTCGATCCTCAAGCTGTCGAAAGGCGTGTTTGAAGTGCTGGCCACAGGCGGCGACTCCGCGCTGGGCGGCGACGACTTCGACCACCGCCTGTTCTGCTGGGTTCACGAGCAGGAAAAACTGGCGCCGCTGTCCGACGAAGACACCGCGACCCTGATGGTCAAGGCGCGCGAGGCGAAAGAGCTGCTGTCGACCAAGCCGGAAGTCACCATCGACGCCGTGCTGCGCTCGGGCGAAGAAGTCCACCAGCGCGTGACCCCTGAAATTTTCGCCGACATCACCAAGCACCTGGTCGCCAAGACCATGAACGCGGTGAAGAAGGCCCTGCGCGACGCCAACATCGACGCCGACGATATCGACGGCGTGGTCATGGTCGGCGGCGCGACCCGCATGCCGCACGTGCAGCGCGCGGTAGGCGAATACTTCCACACTATCCCGCACGCCAATATCGATCCGGACAAGGTCGTGGCGCTGGGCGCCGCCATCCAGGCCAACCTGCTGGCCGGTAACCGCGCCGCAGGCGACGACTGGCTGCTGCTGGACGTGATCCCGCTGTCGCTGGGTATTGAAACGATGGGCGGCCTGGTCGAGAAGATTATCCCGCGCAACTCCACCATTCCATGCGCCCGCGCGCAGGAGTTCACCACCTTCAAGGATGGCCAGACCGCGCTGGCGGTGCACGTGCTGCAAGGCGAGCGCGAACTGGTGAGCGATTGCCGTTCGCTGGCGCGCTTCGAACTGCGCGGCATTCCGCCGATGGCGGCCGGTGCGGCGCGCATCCGCATCACTTACCAGGTGGACGCTGACGGCCTGCTGTCCGTCTCCGCACGCGAATTGCGCTCGAATGTGGAAGCATCGATCACCGTCAAGCCTTCGTATGGCCTGGGTGACGACGACGTGGCACGGATGCTGTCCGAATCGCACACCGAAGCGGAAGCCGACATGAAAGCCCGCGCTCTGCGCGAAGAGCAGGTCGAAGCCGAGCGCATCATGCTGGCCACCCAGTCCGCGCTGGACGAAGACGGCAACCTTCTGAACGACGACGAGCGCGCCGCCATCAACGCCCTGATGGCCACCACCATGGACATGCTGGTGAAATCCGGCAGCGGCGAAGCCGACCACTACGCGGTGAAAGCCGCCTACGAAGCCCTGGCCCAGGGCACCGAAGAATTCGCATCGCGCCGCATGGACCGCAGCGTGCGCAGCGCACTGGCCGGCAAGACGCTGGACCAGGTTGTTTAATTGACTGAGGAATAGAAGTGCCACAAATCGTCATCCTGCCGCATGCCAAGCTGTGCCCCGAAGGCGCCGTGATCGAAACCGAAGCAGGGAAGTCCGTTTGCGACGTCCTGCTGGAGAACGACATCCACATCGAACACGCCTGCGAGAAGTCCTGCGCCTGCACCACTTGCCACGTGCTGGTGCGTGAAGGCTTCAACTCCCTGAACGAAGCGACCGACACCGAAGAAGACCTGCTGGACAAGGCCTGGGGCCTGGAAGCCTGCTCGCGCCTGTCCTGCCAGTCCATCGTGGCGGACGAAGACCTGGTCATCGAAATTCCGAAGTACACGATCAACCACGCCAGCGAAGGCGGCCACTGAGCCGAGGTGCACCATGCTGAAATGGAGTGATGTCACGGCGATTGCCGAAGCCCTGTACGACAAGTTCCCGGACGTCGACCCGACGACGGTGCGCTTTGTCGACCTGCACAACTGGATCGTCGACCTGGATGGCTTCGACGACGACCACAAGCGCGGCGGCGAAAAAGTGCTGGAAGCGATCCAGCAGGCGTGGATCGATGAAGCGCAGTAAGGCCCCGGGCACGCCGCTGCCCGCTACCGTCACAGACATCCCTGAAGTCAAGCCCGGCCAGTCGGTCGCGCTGCTGCAGGAGCTGCACATCCTCACCCGCGACGGCAAGCTGAACCAGGACAGCCGCCGCAAGCTCAAACAGGTCTACCACCTCTACCAGTTCATTGAACCGCTGCTGAACGACGTACGCACGGCGAAGGGCTCGGTATCGCTGGTCGACCACGGGGCAGGGAAGTCCTACCTCGGCTTCATCATCTACGACTTGTTCTTCAAGGCGCTGGGCGACGATTCGCACATTTATGGCATCGAAACCCGCGAAGAACTGGTGGCGCGTTCCGAAGAGCTGGCGCGCAAGTTCGATTTCCCCGGCATGAGTTTCCTGCCGCTGTCGGTGGCCGAATCGACCACCTCCGACAAGCTGCCGGAGCAGATCGACATCGTCACCGCGCTGCACGCCTGCAATACCGCCACCGACGACGCCATCGATTTCGCGCTGAAGAAAAGGGCTAAACACATCGTGCTGGTGCCATGCTGCCAGGCCGAAGTCGCCTCCGTGCTGCGCAAGAACAAGGGCTCTTCGCTGGGCAAGAATGTGCTCACTGAGTTGTGGCGCCACCCGATTCACACCCGTGAATTCGGCAGCCAGATCACCAACGTGTTGCGCTGCCTGCAGCTTGAGTCGCACGGCTACCAGGTCACCGTCACCGAACTCGTAGGCTGGGAGCATTCGATGAAGAACGAATTGATCGTTGCCACATACAAGAACCTCCCGCGCCGCAAGCCTGCCGAGCGCCTGAAGGAAGTCTTGTCCACCATCGGCCTCGACGAAATGGGCGAACGCTTCTACACCGGCGCGCCTGTCGCAACGCCAACTGACGCCGAGGTGGCGCCGTGAGCACCGGCTATCCGGCCGGCGCAGGCGCAATGTCGCTCGCCGCAGACGGCGAACGCTGGATCGACCTGCGCAGCGACACTGTCACGCATCCCAGCGCCGAAATGCGCGAAGCCATGTTCACCGCCCAGGTCGGCGACGACGTGTACGGCGACGACCCCACGGTCAATGCGCTGCAGGCCTACGCAGCGGAACTCTTCGGCTACGAAGCTGCGCTGTTCGCGCCATCCGGCACGCAAACCAACCTGATTGCACTGCTGGCCCATTGCGGCAGGGGAGACGAATACCTGGTCGGCCAGGACGCCCACACTTACAAGTACGAAGGTGGTGGCGCCGCAGTCCTCGGCAGTATCCAGCCGCAGCCGATCATCAACCAGGCGGACGGCAGCATCGCGCTGCAAGACATCGAAGCCGCCATCAAGCCGAACGATTTCCACTTCGCCCGCACCAAGCTGCTGGCGCTGGAAAACACCATCGGCGGCAAGGTCCTGCCGCAGCAATACGTCGCGCAAGCCACCGGCCTCGCGCACGCACGCGGCCTGGCCACGCATCTCGACGGTGCCCGCATCTGCAATGCCGCCGTCAAGCAAGGCATCTCGCTGAAGGACGCGGTAAAAGGCTTCGACAGCGTCTCCGTCTGCCTGAGCAAAGGCCTCGGCGCCCCGGTCGGCTCCGTCCTGTGCGGCAGCCGTGAATTAATCGAGCAGGGCAAGCGCTGGCGCAAGATGCTGGGCGGCGGCATGCGCCAAGCTGGCGTGATTGCTGCCGCAGGCCTATACGCCCTGCAGAACAACGTCCAGCGCCTGGCCGAGGACCACGCCAACGCAAGCTGGCTCGCCGCCGAACTGGCAAAGATCGGCGTGCTGCAAGTGAGCGTGCCGCAAACGAACATCCTGTTCGTCACCATGCCACGCGAAGCCTGCGAAGGGTTGAATGCAGAGCTGGCAGCAGAACGCATCCGCGTCTCGATGGCGCCGACACTGCGCCTCGTGACCCACCTGGACGTAACGCGCGCCGACCTCGAACACGTCGCCGCCGTATTCGCCCACTACTTCAAGCAATAATGAACAACGAAGACAACACCATCCGCCTCGCCAAGCGCGTGGCGGACATGGTTCCATGCTCGCGCCGCGAAGCAGAGAATTACATCGAAGGCGCCTACGTCACGGTAGACGGCGAAATCGTCGAAGAACCCGGTGCGCGCGTCGCGCCCGGCCAGCAAGTCGTGCTGTCCGCCGACGCAACCCTGCTCGACATCGCGCCGGTAACGATCCTTCTGAACAAGCCTGCCGGCGCCGATGCGCTGGCATGCCTGCTGCCGGAAGCGCGCAGCAAGGACGCCCAGCGCGTTCGCTTCCTCAAGCGCCACCTGCGCAACCTGACCGCCTGCCTCGCGCTGGACAAGCAAGCCAGTGGCCTGTTCGTGTTCACGCAAGACTTCCGCGTCGCGCGCAAGCTGGTGGATGAAGGCGCCACGGTCGAACAGGAGTTGATCGTCGATGTCGAAGGCGAGATTGCCGACAACGGCCTCACGCTCCTGAACCAGGGCGCAGGCAAGGTGAGCTGGCAAAACGAACGCCGCCTGCGCTTCGCCGTCAAGCCGCCGAAGCCAGCCCTGGTCGCCAAGCTTTGCGCCGACGTCGGCCTGAAAGCCACCGCAGTAAAGCGCCAGCGCATCGGGCGCATCTCCATGTCCGGCCTCCAGCCCGGCGAATGGCGCTACCTCCAAGGCTACGAACGCTTCTGAAGAACCTAGCGTAAGGCCGCGGCGAGGCGCTGGGTAAGGCGCTGCACCATCGGTGCGATCGTCATTACGGCGAAGAAGGCGGCCGGCCAGGCGGCGAGGAAGGCGTGGCCCCAGCGCGCCGTATATTCGGGGTGGAAGCCGATGTTCAGCCAGGTGATCCAGCCGCTCATGATCACACTCATCAGGAACGACATCAGGGCTGCAAAGATCATCCGGGTACGCAGGTCAGTCATGGCTTTCTCCAGCAAGTTATCAATGACTCAAGCGTAGTTAATTTCGTTGGCGTACACTAGCGATGAAAATTCAATCTCTAATTCCAAAAATGGAATCATGCTGGATGACCTCGCCCTGTTTATCGCCATCGTCGAAGCGGGCAGCCTGAACGCTGCTGCCGAGAAAGAGGGGCTGCCGACCGCGACTGTCACTCGCCGCCTGCAAAAGCTGGAGGCGGCGCTCGGCTATCGCCTCTTGCATCGCAGCGCTCGTCGCACCCAGCCTACTGCAGAGGGGATGCAGTACTACGAACAGTGCCGCCCCTTGGTTCAGTCGCTGCGCCAGGCTACGCTGCGGCTGGACGCCACGCTGGGCGCGATCGAAGGCACGATCCGCGTTCTGGCGCCGGTCAATTTCGCGAGCGAGATCCTGGCGCCGGCATGGGCCAGCTTCCTTGAACAGTATCCGAAGGTGAGGCTGGAGCTCGAACTGTCCAACGAAGTGCAGGACATTGTTGGCACTGGTGCCGACCTGGCGATCCGCATCGGCGCACTGGCCGATTCCACGCTCACCCAGCGCAAGCTGGGAAATGTCAATCTGGTGCTTGCTGCGTCGCCGGCTTACCTCGCTCAGTTCGGCACGCCGTCCGATGTGGCTGAACTGGAAAGACATTCCACAATCGCCACGCTGCCGCTGCGTGAATGGCATTTACAGGACCCGGTTACGGGCGCGCACTCTGTGCTGCATCCCGAACCGCGCGTGCGCGTCAACGAGGTGCGGCTGGCGGTGATGATGGCGGAGGCGGGCCTTGGCATCGTACTGGCCCCAGAGCTGCAGTGCCACGCCAGCCTGGAGTCTGGCGCGCTGGTGCGGCTCCTGCCGGGCTGGACATCGCGTGAGCGCAGCGTTTATGCCGTCTGGTCGCAGCAGCGTTACCTGCCGGCCCGCGTACGCGCCCTCCTTGAACATTTGGCGGCCTTCACCGCCCAACACCCTTTGCTGACCGGAGAAAAATGAATGATGCGGGCGATCCTGTCGTTGCTGCTCGTGCTGGCGCCACTCTGCGCCCTTGCTGCCAAGCCGGCCTGTCCAGCACGAGATGGAGGAGAGGAATGGTCCCCGCTCTGCTTCACCGTGCGGGAGGGTGTGCGCCAGCTCAAGCCGCAATACCTGCGCAAGCTCGCCTTCGAAAAGTCGGGCAAGTCGGTTATTGTCATTGACGGCGACCCTGGCCCCAACGAAGTGGTGGCGCTTGACCGGCGTGGCCGTGTCGTTGTGCCGGGCATCTACCATACCGGCGATTTCGATTATCCGTATGCGCCGCTAGGCGTAGGACGCTTCCGTGAGAACGGCAAATGCGGCTATTTCCAGTCCAGCACGTTCAAGATTGTCGTGCAGGCAGAATATGACCATTGCCATCCCTTCCACGATGATGGAATCGGCTCGGCCTGCAAGGAGTGCGAGTATTACTGCACGCACCCCGATTGCTATGATTCGGCGCTGGTCGGGGGGCAGGGCTTCGATTTCGACGCCAGGGGAAAACTGTTGGAGACTTATGTGCAACCTGGCCTCGACCGGATTTGCCCCCACGGGTTCGAAAAGCTGGATGAGAAATCGCATTACCTGGAATGCAAGGACGACCCTGATTCGCCTTTCAGACACCTTCGATGAACGGCACAGTGTGGATGGCCGCCGCCATGTATATTGTCCACGGTCGGCAAGGCATCCGTTTCGGCGTGGATGACCAAGGCTTGCTATGATGGGGGCATGGACAACGACTTTTGCCTCGTTCGCCGCTGCCTGATTCCGGCGGATGCCTTTATCCTGTGCGGCTGCCTGCGTGCGGCGGGACTGAATGCAACGGTGATGGACGACCAGCACGTGCAGGCGGCATTCCTGCTGGCGCCTGCCATTGGCGGTGCGCGTGTAATGGTGCCGCAGGACGAACTGGAGCAGGCACTGGAAGTGGTCGCGGCTTTCGAGCGCGGCGAGCTGGCGCTTGGCGACGATGTTGACGTGGGCGAGGGCGCCCGCGTCTACGAGTTCACGCCTCGCAAGTAAAGACGATCGCCTGCATCTTGCCTTCGATGGCGCCGCTGCCGAACTTCTCGGTCAGTGCGGCAATTACCACGTCGGTTGCCTCCTGCAGGCGCGCCGGATCGCGCGCTTCAATATCTGCCCTGAGCGGCGAACCCTGGCATAGCGCCGTTGCAGTGGACGCCGCGGAGCCGGCGCGGCTGGTGGCCGTCACCAGTTCATGTGTGATGTTGCCGGTCCAGCCGCCACGCTTCAGCTCTTCAAGAATCACGTCGATGTCATGCCAGCCGTAAGGCACGCGCGCCAGGAAACGCGGTGGGTCGTCGGGGAATACCTTGGCCAGTGCATGATTGATGGTGGCGGAAAAGTCGTTGTGGCTGATGCCATCCCATACATTGAAGCAATACAGGCCGCCCGGCTTTAGTACGCGGCGTGCTTCGCTGAATCCGCGCGCCTTATCGGGAAAGAACATGACGCCGAACTGGCATGCCACGGCGTCGAAGCTGGCGTCGGGGAAGGGGAGCGCCTGCCCGTCCGCCTCGCGCCATTCGACGCGCGGCGAATCGACGGCTTTGCGTGCCTGGTCCAGCATGGCGGGATTGAGGTCGCTGGCGACGATTTGCGCGTTGGGGATCTCCTGCAGCAGGTGGCGGGTAACGGCGCCGGTGCCGGCTGCCACTTCCAGTATGCGCGCGGGACGCCGCTGCGCGATACGGTGCGCCATGTCGATCGCGTAGGGGGTGAAGAGGAGCGGCACCATGGCACGCTCGTAAGTTTCCGGAATTGAGCCAGTGAAGCTGCTGTCCTTGTCCATGGTTGCCTCCCTTGTCCAAGTCCAGTATAGCGATTGCTTAGGCGGCTTTCGCGGCTTTTTTCTCCGGTTTCGGCAATTGCAGCAGGCGGGTGCCGGCCATGCGGTCGTGCAGGAACTGGCGATCCTTGTCAAGGAGGGCTGTCAGCGACCACAGCACGATGTTGCCGACCAGAATTGCGACAGCCATGCTGATGCCTGCGCGTGTTGTCAGCAGCTGAGATACATGGATGATGACAAGTGCCGGCGCCACAAAGCCCCATGCAAGGATGAAGCGGGTTGCCGCTGCACGGAGCGAAATTCGGCCGGCGCCAGCAGATGCAATCTTGATGCGCCAGGTTTTCATGGCCAAGGTGTGGCCGCTCCCCGTCCAGGAGTAAATGAAATAGGCAGCCGCCACCAGGATCACGAAAATGCCGCGTCCCGCATCCAGGACAGGCGAATGCGCCGCAAACGTCACGAGCAGGTAGACCGCGATCGCAAACATTTCCACCGCGAGCAGCAGGAGCGACTCGTACACGATGCAAATGAGGCGACGCTTGACGGTCGGGACAGCGTTATTTGCTTGCATTGGGAACGGCCGGCGGGGCGCTTGGTGCGGCAGGGGACGGGGACGCTGGTGCGTTCGCATCGGCTGCTGGCGCAGCCGGGGTGGCGGTCGTCGTCGCGGCCGGCGCAGCGGTGCCGGAGGCGGCTGCAGGCGCTGCGGCAGTTGCCGGAGCGACGTTGCCTGCACCCAGCGAGCTGCCTGGCGGCACGACGGCAGGAGAGCCTTGCGGCAAACCGATCGGGGCTGGCGGTACGGTACCCGGCGGGACGGTACCCGGCGCCGGCACCAGGCCGTGGCCCTGGGCCTTGACTGGAGCAGGGGTCTTCACGCTGGACTGCGCCAGGCTAGGCGTCTTGACCACCTGGTTGTTCTTTGCCGCGGCGGCTTCTGCCAGGGCCTTCTTGGCTTCTTCCGGCAGTTGCTGGTACTGCTCCCACTCGGCAGCGCGCTGGCCCGGTGGCGTCGCTTTCTTCTGGGCGCGCGCATAGTTCTCGCGCACCTGCTTGCGTTCGGCTGGCGACAACGCCACCCATTCACGCATGCGTTCCTGTACGCGCGCCTTGTCGTCCGGCTTCATCTTGGCCAGGCGGTTGGCGATGGAAATCCATTTTTGCTTGCGCACCGGGCCCAGTTCTTCCCAGGTCGACTCGAGGGGCGCCAAGGCCTGTTGCTGGGCTGGCTTGAGATCGGACCAGTGCGGCTTTTCACCTACCGGCTTGGCAGGCTCCGCGGCGGTAGCGGCAGTTGATGGCGCTGACGCAGGCTGCAAAGCAGGACGGCTCACCAGCCAGACGACGGCAGCGATCCCCACACCCAGCAGCGTGATTGCTCCAGCAACCCATTTTGTCCTGCCACTTACACGCGCCATACTTTATTGCTCGCGGGTCTCGAGATAGGCGCCAAAGCCCTGGTCAAGGTAAGCAGACAGCGGCAGTTCATCGGACAGCACGGCGGCGTCCATTTCTGCCAGTTCCACGATCGATTGCTGTTGTTCGTACTGGTACACGCCAACCATGCCGCCCATCAGCAGCAGCAAGGGCAGGGCCACGCTGACGCGGTTGAACCAGGCAAACGGGTTGGCGAAGAAGCCATTAGCGCCGCCGGCCACTGCCGGGGCGGTACGGGTCACGCGCACGCGGGCCGGCGCATCGGCCTTCTTGCGCTTCATTGCAGCCATGCGGGCTGCGGCCAGGCGGTCTGTGGTCGAGGCTGGCAGATCGTCTAGCTTTTCATTGAGCGCGCGCCGCACGCCGTATGCAAAGTTGGTGTCTTCGGTGTTCATAACTTAATTCCCTTGGCTTTGAGCGATTCAGCGAGAGTGTGTGTTGCTCGTGAGCAATGCGTCTTTACGCTCCCTTCGGAACATCCCATCGCTTCGGCAGTTTCTGCTACATCCATGTCCTGCCAGTAACGCATGAGGAACGCTTCTCGTTGACGCGCAGGTAGTTTTTGCACTTCTTCTTCAATTATCTGCAAGATCTGTGCCCGTTCTACCTGGTCTGCACTCGACTCGGCCGCCTGGGAACCCTCTTCAGCCTCGTAGGATTCCAGTATATCAAAGTCCTCATGCTCTTCCTGGCCAGGGCCAAGGCCCGAGAAAAGACTTACCCAGGTATTACGGACTTTTTCGCGGCGGAAATAATCAAGTATAGTCGTTTGCAAGATGCGCTGGAACAGCGCTGGCAGTTCGGCTGCCGGCTTGTCGCCGTACTTTTCTGCCAATTTAATCATTGCATCCTGAACAATGTCCAGTGCGGATTCGTCCTTTCGGACGGCATAGACCGCTTGTTTGAAGGCGCGGCGCTCGACACTTTCGAGGAAATCCGATAATTCTTTGTCTGTGGCCATGCGTCGGGAAGAGGGCTGCGCTATATCGCAAGTCTGAACAATCCGGCATTTTAACAAAAAATGCAGAATATGCTTGACCAATATGGTGCAGCGCGGTAACGTTAAGGACGCTTTGCACACCACAAGGCTCCCCGGTTCTTCGGGACAGGCACACAAAGCCGTTCTGGAAAGCCAGCTTTCTATTGTCAGCAGTTTGCTCTAACCCGTGCCACAAGCGCGAGAGGTAGGCCAGAAACCGCTGCAAAACTCCGGCCAAACGAGTTGCGTTTAGCACCGGCTTGTACTCCAGCTACGCATGGGGGAAGGGTCAGTGTGACCGCAGAAAGAAGGGAAGCTGAGAGTCGTGCACGGTGTCGCCCACTTCGCTAGGCAAGAGCATCCGATCAATCTCCTATGGACCTTGAAAGGAATGTTTCATGAATACCGAAGCTCCCATCACGGGCGCCGAAATCGTTGTCCGCTGCCTCGCTGAGGAAGGCGTAGAACACGTTTTCGGATATCCCGGCGGCGCCGTTCTCTATATCTACGACGCCATCTTCAAGCAGGACAAATTCCAGCACATCCTCGTTCGCCATGAGCAGGCCGCCATCCATGCCGCCGATGCGTATTCGCGCAGCTCGAACAAAGTGGGCGTGGCGCTGGTCACTTCCGGACCTGGCGTCACCAACGCGGTGACCGGCCTGTCCACCGCATACATGGATTCCGTTCCGATGGTGGTGATCTCCGGCCAGGTGCCGAGCCACGCCATTGGCCAGGATGCGTTCCAGGAATGCGACACCGTCGGCATTACCCGCCCGGTGGTCAAGCACAACTTCCTGGTGAAGGACGTGAAAGACCTGGCGGAAACCATCAAGAAGGCTTTCTATATCGCCAAGACCGGCCGTCCAGGCCCGGTGCTGGTCGATATTCCAAAAGACATTTCGATGCACAAGCACGTGTACTCGTATCCGAAGGATATCGAGATGCGTTCCTACCGCCCGGTTGACAAAGGCCACGCCGGCCAGATCCGCAAGGCGCTGCAGCTGCTGCTGTCGGCAGAGCGTCCAATGATCTACGCCGGCGGCGGCGTGATCCTGGCGCATGCGTCGAATGAGCTGAACAAACTGGTTGATAAACTCGGCTTCCCGGTCACCAATACCCTGATGGGCCTTGGCGGTTCGCGCGCTTCCGACCCGTGCTTCGTCGGCATGCCCGGCATGCACGGCACCTACGAAGCCAACCTCGCGATGCAGAATTGCGACGTGCTGATTGCGATCGGCGCCCGCTTCGACGACCGCGTGATCGGCAATCCAAAGCACTTCAGCCAGAACCCGCGCAAGATCATCCACATCGACATCGACCCTTCGTCGATCTCGAAGCGCGTGAAAGTGGACATTCCTATCGTCGGCAACGTGAAGGACGTGCTGGTCGAACTGCTGTCGCAGCTGGAAGCGACCGAGCAGCGCCCGAATGCCGCCGCGCTGAAAGACTGGTGGAAGCAGATCAACGAATGGCGCGGCCGCAAGTGCCTGGCCTACGCCACGTCCGACCTGGTGATCAAGCCGCAGCAAGTGGTCGAGTCGCTGTTCGACATCACCAAGGGCGACGCCTATATCACCTCCGACGTCGGCCAGCACCAGATGTGGGCTGCGCAGTACTACAAGTTCGACAAACCGCGCCGCTGGATCAATTCCGGCGGCCTGGGCACCATGGGGGTCGGCCTGCCGTACGCCATGGGCGTGCAGATGGCCAATCCGGATGCGACTGTCGCCTGCATTACCGGCGAAGGCTCGATCCAGATGAACATCCAGGAACTGGCGACCTGCAAACAGTACCGCCTGACGCCGAAGATCATCCTGTTGAACAACCGCTTCCTGGGCATGGTTCGCCAGTGGCAGCAGATCGACTACGGTTCGCGCTATTCCGAATCCTACATGGATTCGCTGCCGGACTTCGAGAAGCTGGCCGAGGCCTATGGCCACGTCGGCATGCGCATCGAAAAACCGGGTGACGTCGAAGCCGCGCTGAAAGAAGCGTTTGGCATGAAGGACCGCCTGGTCTTCATGAACTTCATTACCGACCAGAGTGAAAACGTGTGGCCGATGGTGAAAGCCGGCAAAGGCCTCTCCGAAATGCTGCTTGGCTCGGAGGACCTGTAATCATGCGACACATTATTTCTGTACTGCTCGAAAACGAAGCGGGTGCGCTGTCCCGCGTGGTGGGCCTGTTCTCCGCCCGCGGCTACAACATCGAAACGCTGACCGTTGCGCCGACCGAAGATGCGACCCTGTCGCGCATGACCATCGTGACCACTGGTTCCGATGACATCATCGAACAGATCACCAAGCACCTGAACCGCCTGATCGAAGTGGTGAAGGTGGTGGACCTGACCGAAGGCCAACACATTGAGCGCGAGCTGATGCTGATCAAGGTACGTGCCGTCGGCAAGGAGCGCGAAGAGATGAAGCGCACCGCCGACATCTTCCGCGGCCGCATCATCGACGTGACCGAAAAGACCTACACCATTGAGCTGACGGGCGCCAAGAGCAAGCTGGACGCCTTCATCGACGCGATCGACCGCGCCTCGATCCTGGAGACTGTCCGTACTGGCGGTTCCGGCATTGGCCGCGGCGAACGCATCCTCAAAGTTTAAACAATACGAACCGAATTCACACCCAAGGAATGACCATGAAAGTTTTCTACGACAAAGACGCTGACCTCTCCCTCATCAAAGGCAAGAACGTTGCCATCATCGGCTACGGCTCGCAAGGTCACGCGCACGCGCAGAACCTGACCGAATCCGGCGTGAACGTGACCGTGGGCCTGCGCAAGGGCGGCGCTTCTTGGCAGAAGGTCGAAGCGGCTGGCCTGAAAGTGGCGGAAGTGAACGAAGCGGTGAAGAACGCCGACGTCGTGATGATCCTGCTGCCGGACGAGAACATCGCCCAGGTGTACAAGGAAAACGTCGAACCGAACATCAAGCAAGGGGGCGTGCTGGCCTTCGCCCACGGTTTCAACGTGCACTACGGCCAAGTCGTGCCGCGCGCCGACCTGGACGTGATCATGATCGCACCGAAGGCCCCAGGCCACACCGTGCGCGGCACCTACCGCCAGGGTGGCGGCGTGCCGCACCTGATCGCCGTGTACCAGGACAAATCCGGTTCCGCCCGCGACATCGCCCTGTCGTACGCATCGGCAAACGGCGGCGGCAAGGCCGGCATCATCGAAACCAACTTCCGTGAAGAGACCGAGACCGACCTGTTCGGCGAACAGGCCGTGCTGTGCGGCGGTACCGTGGAACTGATCAAGGCCGGTTTCGAAACCCTGGTGGAAGCAGGCTACGCGCCTGAAATGGCCTACTTCGAGTGCCTGCACGAGCTGAAGCTGATCGTCGACCTGATCTACGAAGGCGGCATCGCCAACATGAACTACTCGATCTCCAACAACGCGGAGTACGGCGAGTACGTGACCGGCCCGAAAGTGGTGACCTCCGCCACCAAGGAAGCCATGCGCCAGTGCCTGAAAGACATCCAGACTGGCGAATACGCCAAGAGCTTCATCCTCGAGAACAAGGCCGGCGCACCGACCCTGATCTCCCGCCGCCGCCTGACTTCCGAGCACCAGATCGAAGAAGTCGGCGCCAAGCTGCGCGCAATGATGCCTTGGATCGCCAAAAACAAACTGGTCGACCAGTCCAAGAACTGATTGTCCCTAGAAGCAAACTTCAACGGCCCCTCGGGGCCGTTTTTTTTATGGCAAGTGAAGAGCCCGTGTCACACCGTGGGGTCAGACCCCAAGGTGTGACACGGGCTCTGCCGTTACTGCACGGATCACTTTCCTGCCGAAGCTACGTTGCTGCTCCCCGCGTCGCGAATAAAGCGGGCCAGTATATCGTCCATGGCCAGTTTGGTGGATTGCTGGACTGCGTTCTTCATCGCGAATGCGCCACCCCAGAACATCTTGCCTCCCTGCGTCTGTCCGTCAGCGTTGTAGACTTTGCGGAAGACCTCGCCCTTGGCATTGCGGATGCTGATCGCCAGCTCAATGTGCGCGCCATGCTCTTCGAACGAATAGCGAAGCAGGTCAAATACAAGGGTATTCCCGGCGGCCGGCTTGTCATTGCCGGCCTTATTCAGGTTTCCAAGGGCGGTGACAACGTCGGAAGAACGCATGGTTGCGTCGAGCACCTTTCCGAATTCGACTACCCAGGTATTTGCATACCCACCCATCACACTTTTGAATTCGTAGTGATGGGCTTGTGTGGCGGGCGGCAGATAATATTTGTCAGCAACCTTCGCACTCGGCAAGGCGCCTGTGCGCGCATTGTTCCCTAAATAGGTACTGTAATCGTCGGCAACTGGGCGGTTAATTGAGCAACCGGTGGCCAATACCAGGATGGCGGAAGCGAGGATGATGCGGCATGTCGACATATCTGCTCCGAAAAGGGAATGGACCCTCATTATAAAGGTCTGAAAAGAAGAAATGTCCACTTGGTTCCTGACCCTAGGCGGACATTTCTTGAATCACTTCAACGCTTCGGTGAGGACGCGGCCTTCGGCGCCGGCAGGCGGGCGCACGTTCAGCAGGTAGGCGAGGGTGGGGGCGATGTCGACGACTTCGGCATACTGTCCGTAGTGGCCGGATTTCACCCATGGCTTGCCCATCACGATCAATGGCACATTGGTGTCGTAGGCATACGGGGCGCCGTGGGTGGTGCCTTTGCCGGTCGGGAAGCCGAAGATCCAGTGCGGCTTGGCGACTACCATCAGGTCGCCGGAAATCTGGCGGTTCCAGGCGCGGCGCATCAGGGTTGCGACGCGGGTGCCGCCAACGGCGCCGCTTTCCATCTGGGTACGGGTGAACACATCCGCCATGCCAGGCTGCGACATCAGGAAACGTGCAGCGGCATTTTCAACGTCCTCGCGCTTCAAACCTTTGGTCTCAATCTGCGCGTAATCCAGGTGGATGTTCGGGATCGAGTAAGCCGATACGCCCTTGTTCAAGCCGAATTTGGACGACAGGTGCGCGTTCAGGTCATCGACCAGCTTCTTGCCGTCGATGCGGTTGACGCCCGCCTTCTGGATTTCATTGGCAAACTCCGGCGTGTTCGGGAAGCCGTGGTCGGCGGTCAGCACTACCAGCACGTTGTCCATGCCGATGCGCTTGTCGATGTACGAGAAGAAGTTGGACAGCATGCGGTCCAGGCGCATCAGGTGGTCGTGGGAGACCTTGCTCTCCGGCCCGTATTCATGGTTCGCCAGGTCGTGTGCGGAGAAGCTCACGCCCAGCAGGTCCGGCACGCCAGCCGGGTTCTTGCCCAGGTTTTCGCCCTCAATGGCAGCCTGCGCGAATTCTACGGTCAGTTCGTCGAGGAATGGCGATGCCTTCAGACGCTTGTAATAAGCGGCGTCGGTCTGGCCCGATTCGCTGGACAGCTGCAGGTTCGGCGCATCGCCGTAATCGCCCGCGTAAGCCGAATCAGCCAGCAGCGGCTTCCACTTCACGCCGTAATAGCGCTCTTGCGGCTTGCCAGCCTGGTACTTCTGCACCCACTGCGGGTGCTCTTTCATGTAGAAGGTAGAAGAAGCGAAATTGCCGCTTTCTTCCATGTACATGTAGGCCGTGCCGGTTTTGCCACCCAGGAGAATCGCTCCGCGGTCCTTGCCCGAAACCGTGATGACCTTGGATTGCTGGCCGGTGGCATAACGCAACTGATCGCCCAGCGTATCTACGCGCAGGTTGGTTGGCGCGGTGCCGTCATGCGGATCGGTCTTTTCGCTACCAATGTACTTGTAGTTCTGGTCCTCGGTGCAGTACATGCTGCCGCCATTGGCAGGGTTCACCCAGTTGTTGCCGACAATGCCGTGCTGGTAAGGATAGGCGCCGCTCAAAATGGCTGCATGGCCGACCGCGGTCACGGTGATGCCGTGCGCCTGGTGCGCATTGCTGAACCATGCGCCCTGCTCGAGCAGGCGGCGGATGCCGCCCTGGCCGAACTGGCTGGCGTAGCGCGTCACCTGCTCTTGCGGCAGGCCATCGACGGCCATCACGAGGACGAGTTTTGGTTGTGCTGGCTGTTTTGCCGGCGCTGCATAAGCGCCGAACGAGGCCGCCAGGGCCAGTGCGGGAATCAGGTGCTTTGCCATTTTCCTTGTTCATGTATGGAGTGGACGACACGTGATGATGCCACAGCCCGGTGTCAGGCAGATGACACTTTTGTATCAGTTTCAGTTACATTCGAGCTTCGATAAGGAAAACGCGTTGGTCACGGTGACTGTGATCGGCAGCGTCACCGCGCCTAACGATGAGGCGCAGCTCGTCTTCGGCTACGAAGAACAGGGCAAGGACAAGGCGGCGCTGGCGTCCAATGCCAACTTGCGGCTGAAGCAGGGCATCGCAGCGCTGAAAAAGGCCAACCCGAATGCGCGGCTATCGCTGGACAGCTACCGGACTTTCGCGGTCTACGACGAAGCACTTGCGCGTTCCCAGAAGCGCGATGCGCAGCAAATCGGATGGCGTGTCAGCCAGGAAGTGAGGCTTGTAACCGGCGATTTCGCCTCCTTGCCGGCTACGGTTGCCTCTACCCAGAAAGTCCTGGCGCTCAAGAGCGTCAATTTCGGGCTGAACGAGGAGACCACGAAAAAGCTGGAGCAGCGCCGTGTGGAAGCAGCCTATCGCAGCCTGGAAGAGCAGGTCGCCTTTATTGCGGGCGCGATGCGCCGCCCTGTTGCTGACGCGAAGTTGGAATCGCTCGACTTTGGCGCTTCGTCGGTGGACCACAAAAGTACGCTTCAAGTTATCAGAGTGTTACAAACGCTCACGAACTGCGACAGTTTTGTGATTTGATTTCGGTTAAAGTGCGTCCATCGTCATCACGTAAGGAGAATAACAATGACCGTCCTGAAAGCTGTAGCCGCTGCCGCGCTGGCGATGGGTACCCAGGCTGCCATCGCACAATCCGTCCCGACCGCAGGCGCCACCGTCATCGTGCCTGCCTATGGTGAAGTCACTGCGCCGAACGACCAGGCTGTGGCCACGCTGGCGATCGAAGAGCAGGACAAGGACAAGGCTGCCGCAGCCTCGCGCGTCAACCAGAAGATCAAGCAAGGCCTGGAAATCCTGAAGAAGGAAGACCCGCAGGCCAAGCTGAAAACCCAGGGCTACTACACCTATCCGGTCTATCCGGAAGACCGTCCGCTGCCGCCGGGCGCCGCCGCCAAGCCGCGCCAGCCGACCGCATGGCGCGTTGGCCAGTACGTGCAGATGACCACCACCAATATCGGCGTGCTGCCGAAGACCGTTGCCGCTGCGCAGAAAGTGCTGACCCTGAACGGCCTGTCCTTCGGCCTGAGCCCTGCCGCTACCCGCAAGCTCGATGACGCCCGCATCGCGGCCACTTACAAGAACCTGAACGAGCGCATTGCTTCCATTGCCTCCGCCATGGGCCGTCCGGTAAGCGATGCGGTGCTCGATACCATCGACTACGAGGGTTCCGGCAATTACGGCAGCGGCCCTGCAGGTGCCCCGGCGCCCATGATGGCCCGTATGGCCGCCAAGGCAGAGATGGACCAGTCCGTGGCCGAGCCAAGCTTCGAGCCAGGCGAAACCACGCTGGAAATGCGCGTGGTCGGCAAGGTCAAGTTCAAGTAAGCCAAAGTTGCCACTTCCATACTGGGTGTCCTCTATAATAGGGGTCACCCTAGTATAAAAAATGGAAGAGTATGGCCAAATTCCCCCGCCGCCGGCCTAAGAATGCCGCCGGCAAGCAATCGCTGTTCAGCCGCTTCGCCCGCCGCAAGGGAGCCGATGGCCTCGACAGGCCGCGCTCGCGCGGCATCTACCTGCTGCCGAACGCGTTCACCACCGGTGCGCTGTTCTGCGGCTTCTTTGCCATCGTCATGGCCATGAACCAGCGCTTCGAACACGCAGCCTGGGCGATTTTCGTCGCCATGCTGCTGGACGGCCTGGATGGCCGTGTGGCACGCCTGACCAACACCCAGAGTGAGTTCGGCGCCCAGTACGACTCCCTGTCGGACATGGTGTCCTTCGGCGCTGCGCCGGCGCTGGTGATCTACGAATTCGCGTTGCGCGGCCTTGGCAAGCTGGGCTGGATCGCAGCCTTTGTCTATTGTGCTGGCGCTGCGCTGCGCCTGGCACGCTTCAATACCAATATCGAAGTGGTCGACAAGCGCTACTTCCAGGGCCTGCCGTCGCCGGCCGCCGCTTCCCTGATCGCCGGTTTCGTCATGCTGCTGACCGACCTGGAAGTCGATGGCGTGCTGTATCCGTGGCAGGGCTGGGTGCTGGCGGTGTTCGCTGGCCTGAGCATGGTGTCCAACGTGCCGTTCTACAGCTTCAAGGACATCAACTTCCGCAAGTCGGTACCGTTCCTGGCCGTGTTCCTGATCGCGATGTTCTTCGCCCTGATCTCGATCGATCCGCCGAAGGTGCTGTTCGTCCTGTTCGTGGCATATGGACTGTCAGGCTACGTGATTTACCTGACCCGCCTGTTCAAGGGCAACCCGGTCAAGCTGATCGAGAAAACCTCGCCAGAAGATAAATCGTAACGCCGCTGGGGCGGCAATTCAGAAGGAGCGACTCCATGAATAACCGCCTCATCATCTTCGATACCACTTTGCGCGACGGCGAGCAATCGCCGGGCGCGTCCATGACCCGCGAAGAGAAAGTGCGCATCGCCCGCCAGCTTGAAAAGCTGCGGGTCGATGTGATCGAGGCTGGTTTCGCCGCTGCTTCGCAGGGCGACTTTGAATCCATCCGTGCCATTGCCACAGCCGTTCGCGAGCCGATCGTCTGCTCCCTGGCGCGCGCCAATGACCGCGACCTGGCCCGCGCTGCGGAAGCACTTGAGCCGGCGGAGCGCAAACGCATCCACACCTTCATCGCGACCTCGCCGCTGCATATGCAGATGAAACTGCGCATGGAGCCGGAGCAGGTGCTGGAGCAGGCCAAGCTTGCGATCCGCTTCGCCCGCAAATTCACCGACGATATTGAATTCAGCCCGGAGGATGGCAGCCGTTCGGAAGAGGATTTCCTGTGCCGCGTGCTGGAAAACGTGATCGCTGAAGGCGCCACCACCATCAACTTCCCTGATACCGTGGGCTATGCCGTGCCGGAGCTGTACGGCGAGACGATCCGCCGGCTGCGCGAGCGCATTCCCAATTCGGACAAGGCTGTGTGGTCGGTGCATTGCCATAACGACCTTGGCCTGGCCGTGGCAAACTCGCTGGCAGGCGTGATGATTGGCGGTGCCAGGCAGGTTGAATGCACCATCAACGGCCTGGGCGAACGGGCCGGCAATACGGCGCTGGAAGAGGTGGTGATGGCGCTGCGCACGCGGGCCGGCTACTTCAACCTGGACTGCGGCATCGATACGACGCAGATCGTGCCGGCATCGAAGATGGTGTCGCAGATTACCGGCTTTGCCGTGCAGCCGAACAAGGCGGTCGTTGGCGCCAATGCGTTTGCCCATGCTTCCGGCATCCACCAGGACGGCATCCTCAAGGCGCGCGAGACCTATGAAATCATGCGCGCCGAGGATGTGGGCTGGACTGCCAACAAGATCGTGCTGGGCAAGCTCTCCGGCCGCAACGCTTTCAAGCAGCGCTTGCAGGAGCTAGGCATCGAACTCGATTCCGAAGCCGAAGTGAACGCCGCCTTCACGCGCTTCAAGGAGCTGGCAGACCGCAAAGCTGAAATCTTTGACGAAGACATCATGGCGCTGGTGAGCGATGAAGAGGCTGCGTCCGGCGGCGAGCATTACCGCTTCGTTTCCCTGTCGCAGCGTTCGGAAACCGGCGAACTGCCGTTTGCGCGCGTCGTGTTTTCGATTGACGGCATCGAGCATGCCGCCGAAGGCACGGGCGACGGCCCGGTCGACGCCATGGTCAACGCCATTGAAAGCAAGGCCCAAAGCGGCGCGGAACTCGTGCTGTTCGCGATCAGCGGCATCAGCCCCGGAACCCAGTCGCAGGGGGAGGTGACCATGCGGCTGGCGCATTCGGGCCGCATCGTCAACGGCGTCGGCGCCGACCCGGATATCGTGGTTGCTTCCGCCAAAGCGTACCTGGCGGGCCTGAACAAGCTCCATTCCAAAATCGAACGACTCAACCCGCAAGCTATCTGACCCTATGAGCTTTCTTTCTCGCTTATTCCAGAACGGAACCTTAAGGCATCAATCGCAATGGAATATGCTTGGCAAATGTTAAGGACAGGCCGTTGAGTCCTCCATATGATGACCGACTCGCTGAGTGAGCTCTGAAAATGGATAAATTTGAATTTCGCCGCGATCGCTATGAGTCGTTTCGCCAATATGCCAACCCGCTGCTGAACCTGAGCGTCGTCGCCCGGTTGCCGGAGTTTCGCCATTATTGCAAGGAGCGGCAACTGCCGCCGTTCCATTTTCTCCTGTATTGCCTGTATATGAGCGTGAAGGATGTCGACAACTTCCTGTACCGCGAGTTCGAAGGAGAGGTGATCAAGATCGATGATTTTTACGGTGGTTACACGGTCATCAATCTTGACAACAACCTGAATTACGCGCGATTCGACATGTCGACCGACCGTGCCGAGTTCATCACCCGTAGCCTGGCGGCAGGCGTTGAGGCGCGTGCGACGCGTGAATTCATTAACACTGGCCGCGACCTGACGCCGCGCGAGCAGAAGAACAACGTCTACACCACCTGCATGCCATGGCTCGACATGCGCGCCATCGAACACCCGATCTATGAGTACACATCGGCCGATATTCCGTTAATTGCATGGGGGCGCTACAGTGAGCTGGGTGGCGACATGATGACGGTGCCATTCTGTGTCCAGGCGCATCATGGTTTCGTGGACGGCTACCACGTCCACCTGCTGCTACAGCGTCTCGGCGAACGTATTGCGCTCGAGACCAGCCTCTGAAGGCGGCTTGCGCCGCTTGTCCTTGAAGAAGGTCCAGGCTTCTTCCGCGATCTCGATGCTTGCGTTCTGGCGGCCGGGGAAACGGCTGAACAAGCCGGGATAGCGCTTCTTCCGGCTTGGTTCCGCGTGGCCGCCGCCGACGATCTTCAGGAGGCTGACCTGAACCTCTTCGGCTTGATTGCCCCATGTGTAACGGATTGCTCGGGTCGAATCGCCCTTCGTGGCTGCCAGGTGCTCGACGGCAGGCTCGCCCGCGAGCCGGGCCAATTTTCGCCAGACGGCGGCTGTGGCTTCCATGCCCAATGACGGTGCCGTGTACCACAGCGTAACGAATGACTTGCCGCCCGAGTACGGAATGAACGGGTCTCTTTCGCCGGCGACGATCAGGGCGGGGAGGGCCGTCTCCGGCATGGCGTAAGCCGCTCGCTGCGGCATCGCTGCCAGCACGGTCGCGAACGCGGCCAGTTTTTGCGGCAGTTCGGCGGCAATCCGGTAGGCCATCATGCCGCCCTTGGAAACGCCGATCACGTAGACCCGTTCCGGATCGGCGCCATCCTCGGCGATGGCGTGATCGATGACAGCGCCGATGAAGGCGACGTCGTCGCACTTGGGATTGCTCGCCACGTCGGCAAAACCGTCGTTCCATGCGCGTTGGCCGCGGCGCTTGATTCCGTCAGGCGCCACAACGACAACTTGCTCTCGTTCGGCGATTTCCAGTCAGACCGACAGTGGCGAAAAAGGAAATGCCTGGCCCATGACCTGTTCGGCAGAAGCACCGCTGCCATGCAGGACTACGACCAATGGACGCTTTTCGCCGGGGCGCGGGAGCGGTGCGGCTTTCAGGTAATGGCGCGGGCCCTCTGGCTGCATCATCTCGACCCGGGTCAGCGGAGCGACCGGGCCATCACTCAGGTTTGACCCGATGAAGAAGGAGTGCAAGAAGTCGCGGAGACCCATGAGCTATTTCACCCGTTGCTTTTCGAGTTTGCGCGCCAGCGTGCGGCGATGCATGCCGAGCCGGCGGGCGGCTTCCGAGATGTTGAAACCGGTTTCCGCCAGCACCTGGTGAATGTGTTCCCACTCCAGCGTCTTGATGGAGGTGGAGCGGTTGGTCAGCTCGACCTCGGCCACGCCGGCAACATGCGAGAAGGCGGCTTCGATATCGTCTGTATTGGAAGGCTTGGCCAGGTATTGGCAGGCGCCCAGCTTGACCGCTTCGACAGCGGTAACGATGCTGGCGAAGCCGGTCAGCACCACGATCAGCATCTCAGGCGAGTGGGTGTGAAGCGCCTGCACGCAGGCGAGGCCGGAGGTGTTGCCTTCCAGCTTGAGGTCGACCACGGCGTGCGTCGGCGTGTGCTTTTGCAGCAGGGCGCCGACTTCTTCCAGGTTGGATGCTTTCAGCACGGTGTAGCCGCGCCGTTCGAACGAACGGGAAAGGGTGCGCGCGAAAGCGGGGTCGTCTTCCACGATCAGCAACAAGCGCTCTGTAGTCATCCTGCTTCTCCTATTCCAGGGCGATTGCCGACAGCGGCAGGCGCAGCTCGACCAGCGCGCCTTGTTCGAGATTGCGCGCTTCGACGGTGCCGCCCAGCGTGCGAATGACATTCACGACCAGGAACAGTCCCAGCCCGCTGCCGGGCCGGCCCTTGCTCGACTGGTAGGGCTTGCCGAATTGCGCCAGCATCGCCGGCGCGAAACCGGGACCGCGGTCGCTTACGGCCAGTTTCAGTACGTCGTCATCGGCCGAAGCCTCCAGCTTGACCCATCGCGGCGAGGCTTCCAGCGCGTTATCGAGCAAATTGAAAATCGTCTGCTTGAGTGCCGATTCAAAGACAACCGGCAGGTCGCTCGGCAAGCGGTCATCGAACTCGAATGCCATCACCGGGCGGTTGCTGCGCCATTCGTCCAGCAGCTCGCCAAGGAAGGCGCGCAGCGTGGTCTTGGCAGACGATTCGCCACGCAGCTCGCCGGCCGACAGGAGGATGCCGGTGACGATGGTCTTGCAGCGCTGGAGCTGGGTTTGCATCTCTTCGATTTCTTCCTGCAGGATTGCATTCCCGGTAAATTCGGGCATGCGCTTCCAGTCGCCCAGCAGGACCGACATGGTTGCCATTGGCGTGCCCAGTTCATGGGCTGCGCCCGACGCCAGAAGGCCCATGCGCACGATATGGTCTTCCTCCGCAGCGCGCTGGCGCAGGTCGGCCAGGTGCGCGTCGCGTTCGCGCAGGTTGCCGGTGATGCGCTTGATCAGAATAACCAGCAGGCCGGCGTTCAGCAGGAAGCAGATAATCATGCCCACCACATACAGGTGGGCAAACGCGCTTTCATCCTCCAGCAGCAGGGGCAGGGGCTTGGAGAACAGGGCCAGGCCGCCCAGGCAGGCGCCGGTGATGCCGACAATGGTCCAGGCAGCCCAGGCGTCGAGCAGCACGGCCGACAGGATCACCTGCAGCAGGTAGAGGAAGGCGAAGGGATTGGTGGTGCCGCCGCTGAAATGCAGCTGCGCCGTCAGGCTGGCCACGTCGACCAGTAGCGCCAGGAGCATTTCGTTATTGGTGACGATCGGGTTTTCGTGCCAGCGCAAATGGCTGCCGATGTTGAAGGCGATCAGGCAGGCCAGCACCGTCAGCATCTGCGGCATCGGCAGGTTGAGGCCAAGGCCAAGGGTAACGCCAGCGATGGTCGTGATCTGGCCCAGTACCGCAATCCAGCGCAGCCGGATCAGGTACAGCATGTTTTTGTGGCCAGTAGTATCGCCGACGCCCGCCGCGAGGGACAAGGACATCATTCCGCCAGGTTCCGCCGTGTTTTCCGAGTGATTTGCCATGTTCGCCCGATGATCATCAACGCTAGAGCATACCAAGTTAATGCGTATACCAGATGATTATCACGGAAAGTGATCACGGTGAGGCCGCCGACGGGCTGCGCGGCCTGTGGGGCGGGGCTGGCGTCGGCATCGATGAAGTAGGGGGCGACCTGGGACAGGCCGCTGGCCGCGGCCATGGCTTGCACGTCGCGCGAATACCAGCGCTGGCCGGCAGGATCGTTCTTGCGCAGCAGGTCGCCGTCGGCCTGGCTCATGCGCAGCAGGCCGGTGACTTCGGCAGCAGCAGTGCCGGAGCCGACGCCCGTCTTGCGGTCGGCGACATAGCCGCGGTTGACGAATACGATGTCGCCAGCGGCGGTTTGCAGCGGCGTCATGACCCAGAAACCGGGGCCGAGCTGGGTGGATGCCTGCACCAGGGTGCTGCGATCGAGCAGCAGGGTGCCGGAAACTTGCACGTGCCGGTATTCGGCATTGTCGGCCGTGAGGGACGGCCATTCGGAAGGGGAGGGAGCTGCAACAGGAGCCGCGTGCGCCCGCTGGTTGACGCGGGCGATCAGCTCGTGCTTCCACTGCATGCGAAACAGCTGCCAGGTCCCGAGCGCCAGGAATACCGCACAGGCGAGCGAGATCCCGGCGGCCCAGAACAGGCGCGCCCGCGGGGAGGCGGTGCGCGCTTGGCTCAAGGCATGTCGTGCATTTGCTGCACGGAGGAGCTGCCGGCCGGACCCATGGACGGCATCATGTTGTGGTTCAGGTGGTACATGACCCAGATCGAGCCGGTCAGCACGATGACGACCAGGACGATGGTGAAGATCAGTGCCAGCAAGCTCCAGCCGCCTTCCGAACGCGAGTTCATGTGCAGGAAGTAGATCATGTGAACCACGATCTGCACTGCTGCGAAGCCGAGGATGACGAAGGCGGTGGTGCTCGAATCCTTGATCACGTGGCCCATGACGAGCCAGAACGGAATCGCGGTCAGGATCACCGACAGGATGAAGCCGATCGCATAGCTTTTCAGGCTGCCGTGGTCATGGCCGTCGCCGTGCGCGCCGTGGCCATGGCCGTGTTCGTGGTCGTGGTGTGCGCTCATGGCAGGACTCCCATCAGGTAGACAAAGGTGAAGACGCCGATCCAGATCACGTCCAGGAAGTGCCAGAACATCGACAGGCACATCAGGCGGCGGGTGTTGGCTTCGGTCAGGCCGTGGCGGTTCAGCTGGACCATCAGGGTAACGAGCCAGATCACGCCGAAGGTCACGTGCAGGCCGTGGGTGCCGACCAGCGCGAAGAACGAGGTCAGGAACGCGCTGCGCTGCGGGCCGGCGCCTTCATGGATCAGGTGAACGAACTCGAACATTTCCAGGCTGAGGAAGCCCAGGCCGAACAGGCCGGTGACCGCCAGCCACGCCAGGGTGGTGCCCAGCTTGGCGCGCTGGGACGCCAGCATGGCGAAGCCGTAAGTGATCGACGACAGCAGCAGGAAGCCGGTGTTCAGGGCCACCAGCGGCAGGTCGAACAGCTCGGCGCCGGACGGGCCGCCCGCAAAGTTGCGGCCCAGGACAGCGTAAGCGATGAACAGGACGGCGAAGATCAGGCAATCGCTCATCAGGTAAATCCAGAAGCCCAGCAGGGTGCCGTTCTCCGGGTGGTGTTCACGGACGTGGAACGGCATGTCGTCCTGCGCGCCGTGCGCACCTGCCTTGGCAGGATCAAGAACCATTTCAGACATTGGCGGCCTCCAGGGTACGGGTGCGCTCGGCTTCGGTCACAACGACTTCTTCGGCCGGGATGTAGTAATCGCGCTTGTAGTTAAAGGTATGGATGATCGCGGCGCCCACGGTGGCCACCAGGCCGAGCACAGCGAAGATCCACATCTGCCAGACCAGGGCGAAGCCGGTCGCGGCGCTCAGGCCGGCGATGACGAAGCCGGCAGCGGTGTTCTTCGGCATGTGGATCGCCACGAAGTCTTTCACCGGGCGCAGGTAGTTCTTGCGCTTCATGTCGGTCCAGGTGTCGTTGTCATACACGCGCGGGGTGAACGCGAAGTTGTAGTCCGGTGGAGGGGACGAGGTCGACCACTCCAGGGTACGGCCATCCCACGGATCGCCGGTCACGTCGCGCAGGGCAGCGCGGCGGCGGAACGACACGTAGAACTGGATCAGCATGGAGCCGATACCGCCGGCGATCAGGACGGCGCCCACGGCAGCCACCTGGAACCAGATCTGCAGCGAAGGATCTTCGAAGTGGCTCATGCGGCGGGTCACGCCCATCAGGCCCAGCACGTACAGCGGCATGAAGGCGAGGTAGAAGCCGACCACCCAGCACCAGAAGGAGACTTTGCCCCAGAACACGTCCAGCTTGTAGCCGAAGGCCTTCGGGAACCAGTAGTTAATCGCAGCGAACACGCCGAACACTACGCCGCCGATGATCACGTTGTGGAAGTGGGCGATCAGGAACAGCGAGTTGTGCAGCACGAAGTCCGCAGGAGGAACAGCCAGCAGCACGCCGGTCATGCCACCGATCACGAAGGTGATCATGAAGGCGATGGTCCACATCATCGGCAGTTCGAAGCGGATGCGGCCGCGGTACATGGTGAACAGCCAGTTGAAGATCTTGGCGCCGGTCGGGATCGAAATGATCATCGTCGTGATGCCGAAGAAGGAGTTCACGCTGGCGCCGGAGCCCATGGTGAAGAAGTGGTGCAGCCATACCAGGTAGGACAGGATGGTGATCACCACGGTCGCGTACACCATCGAGGCGTAGCCGAACAGGCGCTTGCCGGAGAAGGTCGACACGATTTCCGAGAACACGCCGAACACCGGCAGCACCAGGATGTACACCTCAGGGTGGCCCCAGATCCAGATCAGGTTCACGTACAGCATGGAATCGCCGCCGAAATCGCTGGTGAAGAAGTGGGTACCGAAGGTGCGGTCCAGCGACAGCATGGCCAGCACGGCGGTCAGTACAGGGAAGGTCACCACGATCAGCACGTTGGTGCACAGCGAAGTCCAGGTGAAGACAGGCATCTTCATCAGCTTCATGCCTGGCGCGCGCATCTTGACGATGGTCGCGATCAGGTTGACCCCTGAGAGCAATGTCCCGACCCCCGCCACCTGCAGGGACCAGATGTAGTAATCCACCCCGACGTCAGGGCTGGCCAGGATGCCGGACAGCGGCGGGTAAGCCAGCCAGCCGGTTTTCGCGTATTCGCCGACGAACAGCGAGACCATGGTCAGGCCGCCGCCGAATGCGGTCATCCAGAAGGAGAAGTTGTTCAGGAACGGGAAGGCCACGTCGCGCGCGCCGATCTGCAGCGGCACCACGTAGTTCATCAAGCCGGTCACGAAAGGCATCGCCACGAAGAAGATCATGATCACGCCGTGGGCGGTGAAGATCTGGTCGTAGTGGTGCGGAGGCAGGTAGCCCATCTGGTCGCCGAAAGCGATGGCCTGCTGCAGGCGCATCATCAGCGCGTCGGCGAAGCCGCGCAGCAGCATGACCAGGCCCAGGATCATGTACATGATGCCGATTTTCTTGTGGTCGATGCTGGTGACCCAGTCGCGCCACAGCGGGCCCCACAGGCGGTATTTGGTCATGGCGCCCATGACGGCCAGGCCGCCCAGGACCACCATGGTGAAGGTGGCGACCAGGATCGGCTCATGGTACGGGATCGCGTCCAAGCTCAGCCGGCCCAGCAGCGGGTGGAGGGTGGTTTGGTTTTCCATATTCAGTTCTTGCGAGGAGTAGATACGAGGGCGACCTGCTTGGCTTCAGCGTAGGTATCGCTTGGCGTGCAGATGCGCGCTTCCATTTCCTTCTTGGCGGCCACGGCGCGTACACGGGCGGCATCGTCAGCCATGGTCTGGCTGGCGCAGGTCGAACCAGGTTCGACGCAGCGGTTGATGATCGCGGTGTAGAGCGCGTCTTCAACCGCGCCATAACGGCGCACAGGTTCGCGCTCGCTTGGCTTTTCGAGGGCCAGGTAGTCGGCGCGGTTCAGGTTGCCGCCACCAGCCTTGGTCTTGGCGACCCAGGCGTCGAAGTCGGCGGTCGACACGCCGTGGTACTTGAAGCGCATGTGCGAGAAGCCCGCGCCGCTGTAGTTGGCGGAGAAGCCTTCATAGGTGCCCGGCTTGTTCAGCACCGCATTCAGGGTGGTGTCCATGCCCGGCATGGCGTAGATCTGGCCGGCCAGCGCCGGGATGTAGAACGAGTTCATCACAGTCGACGCGGTGATCTTGAAGCGGATCGGGGTGTCGATCGGGGTCACCAGTTCGTTGACGGTGGCGATGCCCTGTTCCGGGTAGATGAACAGCCATTTCCAGTCCATGGCCACCACTTGCACCACCAGCGGCTTGTGGTCGGCTGCCAGCGGACGCTTTTCGTCGATGCGGCTCAGTGGACGGTAAGGATCCAGCAGGTGGGTGCTGATCCAGGTCAGCAGGCCGAGGACGATGATGATCATCAGCGGGGCGCCCCAGATCACCAGTTCGAGCTGGGTCGAGTGGTCCCAGTCCGGGGTGTACTTGGCGTTGGTGTTGCCTTTTCGGTAACGCCAAGCGAACAGCACAGTCAGCGCGATCACCGGTACGATGATCAGCAACATGAGCAGGGTCGAGATGGTCACCAGGTGAGCCTGTTGCGAGGCAACGTCACCGGCGGGGTTCATAACGATGGTATTGCAGCCTGAAAGGCAGACGGCTGCGAGGAGGAGAAGTAATATAGGCATGCGCAAGAAACAATGTCCTAAGTCAAGAATCTTTCTATTTTGAGGGGTCTGGACAAGGCGCGAAATTGGACATATTGTCCTACCAGCAGGTTAGATAACAGTAATAAACACCGGTGATATCTCTCAACCGGTGAGAAACAGGAGACTGAACCATGCAGAGTATGTCCGCACCAGCCCACGGTATTCCGATGCGGCCATCCGATTCGAGCGACCAGCACATTGCCCCCGGCGAAATTGCCGTGGGCGTGGTGATTGGCCGGGCTTCCGAATATTTCGACTTTTTTGTTTATGCCATTGCCTCCGTCCTGGTCTTCCCGGCGGTGTTTTTCCCGTTCGCCTCCAAGCTGGACGGGATGCTGTATTCCTTCGTGATCTTCTCATTTGCATTTTTGGCAAGGCCGCTGGGGACGGCGACCTTCATGGCGATCCAGCTGCGGTTCGGGCGCGAAACCAAGCTGACGGCGGCGCTGTTCCTGCTGGGCGCCTCGACAGCGGGCATGGCCTTCCTGCCGACCTACGGGCAAAGCGGCCTGGGCGCGCTGGCCTTGCTGGCCATGCTGCGTTTCGGGCAGGGCATTGCCCTGGGCGGCTCCTGGGACGGCCTGCCGTCGCTGCTGGCCCTGAATGCACCGAAAGAGAAGCGCGGCTGGTACGCGATGCTGGGCCAGCTCGGCGCGCCGACCGGCTTCATCATCGCGGCGGGCCTGTTCTCCTTCCTGTTGTCGAGCCTGTCGTCGGAAGACTTCCTCGACTGGGGGTGGCGCTATCCGTTCTACGTCGCTTTCGCGATCAACGTGGTGGCGCTGTTTGCCCGCCTGCGCCTGGTATCCACCAATGAATACGCGCGCCTGCTGGAAGAGCGTGAGTTGCAGCCGACCGATATTGGCGAGTTGTTCAAAACGCAAGGCCGCAACGTGGTGATTGGCGCCCTGGCAGCGCTGGCCAGCTACGCGCTGTTCCACCTGGTGACCGTATTCCCGCTGTCCTGGATTACGCTGTATTCAGAGCGCTCGGTCAGCGAGTTCCTGGTGATCCAGATTGGCGGCGCATTCCTCGCAGCAGCCTGTATCGTCGCATCGGGATGGATCGCTGACCGTATCGGCCGCCGCCGCACGCTCGGCTCGCTGGCTGTGCTGATCGGCGTGTTCAGCGGCTTTGTTCCGCTGCTGATGCAGGGCGGTGACGCAGGGCAGACCATCTTCATCCTGCTCGGCTTCGCGCTGCTGGGCCTGTCGTATGGCCAGGCAGCCGGCGCCGTGACCGCCAATTTCGAGTCCCGCTTCCGCTATAGCGGCGCAGCGCTGACGTCGGACCTGGCCTGGCTGGTCGGCGCCGCCTTCGCCCCGCTGGTCGCGCTGGGCCTGTCGGCGCACTTCGGCCTGGCCTATGTCAGCCTGTACCTGCTGTCCGGTGCCGCCGGCTCGCTCGCCGCCCTCAGCCTGAACCGCGCGCTGGAGATCAAGGACTGAGATCGCGCGAAACGCCATCCTTGAACGGGCCGCCCAAGGGTGGCCCGTTTGTTTTCGGGCGAATGTCGGGTTTTTGTCGTGGTCGGCTGGGTGATCCTGAAACAAATCCGAATCAGCCGAAACCTGTCGCAGGAACAATTGGCCCAAATGTCCGGGCTCAACGTGCGCACGACTCAGCGGATCGAAAACGGGCAAAACGCCAGCCTGGAATCATTGAAATGTCTTGCCGCCGTGTTCGAAGTTGATGTTTCCACCTTAAAACAGGAGAAATTTATGATCGACAAAAGCTCGGATCACTGGCGGGACCTGCCAATCCATTTGAAGTGCTTCTTCTGGTTCAACTTGATGCTGGAGCAGCCAGCACGGCAGGCGGCGCGCCGCGCCCTCATTGCAAGCCATCTCAGCGGCTACCTTGGCTGTCTGGTTGGCCTTTATAGCCCTGCAGGACTGGTTGGCGGCCTGATCATGCTCGCGAATGCCTACTTGTTTCATCTCATTTTGTGGCAGGGCGACAAATACGGTATCTGGCACGACCAAACGGAGGGGGGCTTGAGTCGGCGCAATAGGGAATGTCGTCTGCAATATAAGCTTTTGTTCAACGATATAAGGTTTTTTTGAACGAAAGCCTATAATGATCTCAACCCCAATTGCGATAGTCTGGCAAGCCAGGGCGAAACGCCAGCTTTCAAAGTTGGGTAAGACTGACCAGGTGTTTATTTGGCGCGAAGTCGGGGCTTTGGCGACGTTGCCGTGGGGCGCGAATGTGATTGTCCTGAAAACGCATCAGTATGGATTTCGATTGCGGGCAGGGCGCTACCGCATATTGTTCGATTTTGACGGCAGGCTGCGAGTGGTCAGCATTGAAGAAGTGAAGAAGCGCGATGAACAAGCCTACTAACGTGCAGATCATAAACGGCCCGGATGGTCGCCCTGCGTTCGCAGTGATCCCTTACGAAGCTTACTTGCGTTCGCGCAAGGACGAAGAAGAGGTGGCAATGCCGCACGAAGTCGTCGGCATGATTGTCCTGAATGGCTGGAGTCCAATTCGCGCCTGGCGCGAGCATCTCGGGGTGACGCAGCAGGAGATGGCTGAACGGCTCGGCATTTCACAGCCTGCATTCGCACAGCAGGAATCCTCTGCGCGGCCACGCAAAGCTACCCGTGAACGCGTCGCGGCTGCACTTGGCATCTTCCCCGAACAGCTTTTGTTCTGATTAACGGAAGAAGCCGCGCTCTTCTTTTTCGAGGTCGGGGCCGCTCATGGTTTCGCGCACCACGCCCTGGCGGTCCATCATGATGTGCATCATCGAATCCCATACGCCCGATTCCTTGTAGCGGTAGCTCCATACATTCAGGTCGCGCAGCTGCAGGTAGGTACGCTCGTCTGGCGGGCCGTACAGGCGCAGCAGGTCGGCCTGGGTGGTCACGCCGAGCTGTATCGGCTTGAAGCTGTCGTTGCCGCGTTGCCAAGTGGGTGGGGCGACGGCGCAGGCGCTTAATAATAATGACAAAAATGCAACGCGAAGAGGTGTTTTCATGGCTGATCGTGTGTGGCGGTAGCTTTCGACCCTTATTCCGGTTATACTCCCGTGTCTGGCCATCCGGCCGGATTTTTATATTAAACGTAATTCACGATGTGCAGGGTTCCCAAGACTCCGTGCATCGCATGTGAAAGGTAAGAAAATGACCGTTGAAAACATCAACAAGTCGGCCATCATCGCCGACAACGCTCGTGGCCAAAACGACACCGGCTCCCCAGAAGTGCAAGTTGCTCTGCTGACCGCTCGCATCAACGAACTGAACACCCACTTCAAAGAGCACACCAAGGATCACCACTCCCGTCGTGGCCTGATCAAGATGGTTAACCGTCGTAAGTCCCTGCTGTCCTACCTGAAGAACAAAGACGCAAACCGTTACCGCGACCTGATCGCTAAACTCGGCCTGCGTAAGTAATTCTTGCGTTACCAGGTTTAAACGAGAAATGCCTGCGCCAGTTCGCTGCCGCAGGCATTTTGGTTTTTTAAACCCTTAGTTTTATTGCAGTAAAGCAGTATGGCGGCCTCCTGGCCGTCCGTGGTGAGGTGCTACGACAGCTCCTGAAAATCTGTCGGCTAAAGAGAAAGAGGGATAAACCCATGTTTAACAAAGTAACGAAGACCTTCCAGTACGGCCAACACACCGTGACGCTGGAAACCGGCGAAATCGCTCGCCAGGCATCCGGCGCGGTAATGGTATCGATGGATGACACCGTCGTACTGGCAACCGTGGTGGCGCGTAAAGACGCAAAACCAGGCCAGGACTTCTTCCCACTGACCGTCGACTACCTGGAAAAGACCTACGCAGCGGGCAAGATCCCTGGTGGCTTCTTCAAGCGCGAAGGCCGTCCTTCTGAAAAAGAAACCCTGACTTCCCGCCTGATCGACCGTCCGATCCGTCCTCTGTTCCCAGAGGGCTACATGAACGAAGTCCAGGTGATCGTACACGTGCTGTCCGTGAATCCTGAGATCGATCCGGACATCGCTTCCATGATTGGCGCGTCCGCCGCCCTGTGCGTCTCCGGTGTGCCATTCAACGGCCCGATCGGCGCTGCGCGCGTCGGCTACAAAAACGGCCAGTACATCCTGAACCCGACCGCTTCCCAGCTCAAAGACTCCCAGATGGACCTGGTGGTCGCCGGTACCGAATCCGCCGTGCTGATGGTGGAATCGGAAGCGCAGCAGCTGTCCGAAGAAATCATGCTGGGCGCCGTCGTCTACGGCCACGAGCAGATGAAGGCCGTGATCGACGCAATCCATGAACTGGTGCGCGACGGCGGCAAGCCTGAGCAAGTGTGGACTCCACCTGCCAAGAACGAAGCCCTGATCGGCCGCGTTGCCCACTTCGCCGAAGCGAAGATCAACGCCGCTTACCAGACCAAGGACAAGCAAGCCCGTACCGACAAGCTGCGCGCCATGTCGGCCGAAGTGATGGCCGACCTGGCTGCCGAAGCTGCCGCACACGGTGCTGACGCTCCTGACTCGGTCGAAGTCGGCAACATCCTGTTCGAAATGGAAGCGAAGGTTGTTCGTTCCCAGATCCTGCAAGGCGAGCCACGTATCGACGGCCGCGACACCAAGACCGTGCGTCCGATCTCGATCCGCACCTCGGTCCTGCCGCGCACTCACGGTTCCGCCCTGTTCACCCGCGGCGAAACCCAGGCACTGGTCGTAGCGACCCTGGGCACCGCCCGCGATTCGCAGAAGATCGATGCGCTGATGGGCGAGTACACGGACGACTTCATGCTGCACTACAACATGCCTCCGTTCGCCACCGGCGAAACCGGCCGTGTTGGTACGCCTAAGCGCCGCGAAATCGGCCACGGCCGCTTGGCCAAGCGTGCACTGGTTGCTGCTTTGCCGGCACCGGAAGACTTCTCGTACTCCGTGCGCCTGGTGTCGGAAATCACCGAATCCAATGGTTCCTCTTCGATGGCTTCCGTCTGCGGCGGCTGCCTGGCACTGATGGACGCCGGCGTGCCGATGAAAGCGCACGTGGCCGGTATCGCCATGGGCCTGATCAAGGAAGGCGGCCGCTTTGCCGTGCTGTCCGACATCCTGGGCGATGAAGACCACCTGGGCGACATGGACTTCAAGGTAGCTGGTACTGCCAACGGCATTACCGCGCTGCAGATGGACATCAAGATCCAGGGCATCACCAAGGAAATCATGCAGGTTGCACTGGCACAGGCCAAAGAAGGCCGCCAGCACATCCTGGGCGAAATGCAGAAGGCCATGCCGACTGTGAAGACCGAACTGTCCGACTTCGCTCCGCGCCTGATCACCATCAAGATCAACCCTGAGAAGATCCGTGACGTGATCGGCAAGGGCGGCGCCGTGATCCGCGCGCTGACCGAAGAAACCGGCACCCAGATCGACATCAGCGACGACGGCATCGTCACCATCGCTTCGGTCGACGCAGCTGCCGGCCAGGAAGCCAAGCGCCGTATCGAAGAACTGACCGCTTCCGTGGAAGTGGGCAAGTGCTACGACGGTACCGTGCTGAAGCTGCTGGACTTCGGCGCCATCGTCCAGGTCATGCCTGGCAAGGACGGCCTGCTGCACATCTCGCAGATCGCCAACGAGCGTGTGAACGCCGTGGCCGACTACCTGAAAGAAGGCCAGCAAGTGCGCGTGAAGGTCCTCGAGACCGACGAGCGTGGCCGCCTGAAACTGTCGATGAAAGCTGCCGCTGAAGAAGCTGCTGCCGCTGCACAGTAATCAGCCAAGCTGACAAGAAAAGCCGCCGGTGCGAAAGCCCGGCGGCTTTTTTGTTACCTTTGGTGAGACTTTGCTTGCATCTGGCAAGTTATGATCCAGCGGTCTGACAGGGCAAATATTATGATCGCATCGACACCACCTTCAAAGCGCGTGCTGGACCTGCTTGTGCCACGTATGACGGAGCTCGGCTACAAATACGCGAAAACGGGGCACCGGTTCCGAAGGCCTTTCGCGCATGGCATAATTGAATTCCCTCTCGACTTTGATGCCCGAGCTGGATTGCTGACAGTTACTGCAGGCTCTTTCGTCCACTTCACCAAGCTTGAGGCGCTGATTTTGTGTTCGATGCCTTGCGCCGGAAGCAACCGGCGTACAGGTACGTCTACGTATCTCGATGGAGGCTCGCGCTGATCCTGGTATTGGTGCGTATGCTGGGCGACGATCCGGCTGAACTTTATGCGATCGCCGATGCCTATGATGCTTATGCTCCGCCGGAGCTTGCCCGCAGATGGATGGCGAAGGTTGACAGCCTCTATCAAGCATCACCTGCCGACTTTCGGCTGGGCTAGTCCGCTGTGGAAACTTGGAAGTTGTCAAAAAATATTACAAAGATTCAATCGTGCGCAGGTCGAGCGCTGCTATAATTCCACGCGGAAACTTGCATTATTTGTAACTAGTGAGGGATTGCCGAGAGCAGTCCGAGGAAATTCCGCATGCGTAGCCTGTCGCAAATCTTATCCGAGCTGCCGTTTGGACGGCAAAACAATCGTATCCTGCGCCTGTCGTTCCCCAATAACGACGGCCCGCATTCCCTGCTGCTGGCAAACCGGCTGGAAGCGGACGAGGGCCTGTCGCGCGATTTCGAATATACCGTGGAGGTGCTGGCCGAAGATGCCAGCATTGCGCTGAAGGACGTGCAAGGCAAGCTCGTCACCATTTCGCTGGTGCGCGGCGATGGCAGCATGCGCTACTTCAACGGCTACGTATTCGAATTCCGCCTGGTGAAGACCGATGGCGCCATCGCCTTCTATTCGATGGTCCTGCGGCCCTGGCTGGCCTACCTGAAGCTGCGGCGCGACAATTACCTTTTCCACGGCAAGACCCTGCGCCAGCAGTCGGAAGAGGTGTTTGCCGACTACGGCACGCATCCCGATTGGAGCTGCCGCGTGCAGGGCGCTGACGAGGCCATGACCATGGCCTGCCAGTTCGATGAGACCGATTACAACTACCTGCACCGGCGCTGGGAAGCGGCGGGCTGGCATTATTGGTACGAACATAGTGAACGCGGCCACACGCTGGTGCTGTCGGACGATTCCAGCCAGGCCGCACCGATTGACGGCGGCAATCCTGGCGTGCGTTTCCAGCGCCACGGAGGCGCGGCCGAAGAAGACGGCATCGGCGACTGGTCGCCGGTGCGCAGCATCGTTTCCAGCAAGGTGGCGCTGTCGGCGTTCGACTTCAAACAGCCGGTACCAAGCCATGTCGACCTGCCCACGCTGAACCAGCAGGGCGATGTGCTGTCGATGGAGAGCTATGAGTATGCCGGCGCGTACGGCGTGCGGAACCGCAAGGATGCGGAAGCGCTGGCCTTGCTGCGGATGGAGGAAATTGAAAGCCGCGGCAAGCATATCGAGGCCAAGGGCAACAGCCGCTACCTGATGCCGGGCCGCTGGTTCCGCCTTTCCGAGCATTTTTCCGCGGATGCGCACGGCGCTTCGGACGACAAGCTCGAATTCGTGGTGATCAGCGTGCACCATTCCGCCACTAACAACTATCTTCAGCAGTCCGAAGGGATTTCCGAATACAGCAACCAGCTGACCTGCATACGCAAGACGGTGCACTGGCGTCCGGGGCGCGGTTTTAACAGCGAACAGGCCAGGATCCATGGCCCGCAGACCGCCATCGTGGTCGGCCCTTCCGGGCAGGAAGTCCATACCGACGAACATGGCCGCGTGCGCGTGCAGTTCCATTGGGACCGCGTTGGCACGCATGACGAGCAGAGTTCGGCCTGGGTGCGGGTTGCCTCGAGCTGGGCGGGCGGCAATTTTGGCGGCATTTCCTTGCCGCGCATCGGACAGGAAGTCATCGTACAGTGGCTGGACTCGAATCCGGACCGTCCCATCATCACGGGCCGCGTCTATAACGGCGAGAACATGTCGCCCTGGGAACTGCCGCACCAGCATGCGCTGTCCGGCATCCGCAGCCGGGAGCTGAAGGGCGCCGGCGGCGCCGGCGGCCGCAACAACCACCTGCTGATGGACGATACGGCTGGCCAGATCCAGGCCGTGCTGTCCTCCGACCATCACCGCAGCCAGCTTAACCTGGGCTACCTGACGCGCGTGCTCGACACCTCCGGCCGCAAGGACCACCGCGGTGAAGGCTTCGAGCTGCGTACCGATGGCTGGGGCGCAGTGCGCGCCGCCAAGGGCGTGCTGGTCACGGCCTGGGGCCAGCCGGTGCAGGATAGCGGTACTACCCAGCAGGACAATACCGAGGGCGCCGACACCTTGCGCGCCGTGCTGGACAGCGCAACCATGCGCAGCCAGGCGGCCGAGATGGCGACCGAGCAGCGCGGCGAGCAGAAAAACTCGCACCGTGGCCTGAAGAACCAGAAGGCGCTGAACGAAAACGCCTGGTCGCTGACCAAGCCGCTGGTCTTCATTTCCGCGCCGGACGGCGTGGCCGCCAGTACGCCGAAGAGCATCGTGCATGCAGCCGGTGAAGACCTGGGCTGCTACGCCGCGGGCAATGTCGACATGACGTCCGGCGAACAGATGTCGTTCAGCTCGGCCAAGGGCATCCAGCAGCACGTCGAGCGCGGCAGCATGGTGACCGCCATCAGCCACGGCAACCATTACCTGCACGTGCAGGACGGGAAGGTCGAAACCGTGTCGCAAAAAGGCATGGTCTTCGAGGCCAAGACCGGCGATATCGTGCTGAAGACCAAGGGCGGCAGCATCGTCCTGACCGAAAGCGGCGAGATCCTGATCAAGGGCGCCAAGGAAACCCACGAAATCGCCGGCACTCTTGAACTGGGCGCAGCCAAGGTGGTGAACCAGGGCTCGGTGAAGTCGGCGCCGGTGACCGAATTCTGGGGCAAGATGAACGTCGGCAAGTTCAGCCAGCAGGTGGTGCTGCGCGATGCGCTGTACCTGGCGGCGGGGGCGGCGGCCGGCTACGCCTACAAGATCCTGGCGAAGGATGGCTCCGTGCTGCAGTCCGGCAAGCTGGATGAGGAAGGCAAGACGGCGCGCGTGTTCACCGAGGACATGGAGGAACTGCAGGTCGAGATCGACCGCAATAACGGTAAGTGGGAATTCCTGGAAGACGTCAAGCACGACCCTGAGATGGACGAGGAAGTAGATGATGCGTTGACCGAGAAGGTAAAGACGCCGGTTGGTGTTGGCGTGCTGGCGTCGAAGACGCAGATTTCGGTGGAACATGCGAAAAAGCTGTTCATGCCTGACGGCGAAATCGATATCCGCGCCGAAGCGCTGGCGCTGCTGGGCCAGAAGATCGGCATGCCGCCTTCGACCATCGTGCACATCCTGAAGCGCAGCGACAATATGAAGGATGCGGTTATTGGACTCGGCACGGAGCGCATGGTGCAGGCGGCGCAGGAAGGCTTGGTCGACCTGGTCGAACGCAAGGTCAACCATTCAGCCGCGAGGCTGGTGGCCATGGTCACGCGCGACTGGCGCGGCGATGGCGAACTGCCGCGCGACGTGTCGTCGATCTTCGAAGAAGCCGCCGCCAAGCGCGTGCGCGACATGGCCAAAGTGATGGAGCGCGCCACGTCCGGCTGCTTCGGCATTGACGACGACCTCGATGCGTTGTCGCTGTCCGACCTTGACCTGATTGAGCTGGACGCGCCGCCAGCCGATTTGCGTCCGGAAGAAGACGCACCAAATTCAATTCCACCTGTTCGTGAGGCCTCATAATGAAAAACAATTTGATCCTGGGTTTGTTGTTGTCCGCCTGCCTGGTACAGGCCGCGCTGGCCGAATCCAAGCCGGCGTTGCGCCAGCGCGTCGCGGCGCTGCAGTGCGTTGACCGCAAGATCGAGCTGAAAGCAAGCTGCTACAAGGAAGTGGGCTATCCTGGCTTGTCCTGCACCAGCCAGCGCCTGAGCATTAGCGACGGCGCCAGCGGGCGTGAGCTCGGCGGCCAGTCATTCAAGGCGGAGCCGTTGCAGACTGGCGATTCCTATCCAATCATCGCTGACAAGGTCGGTGATGTCGTCTGTGCCGAAACGCCCGCCAAAGAGAAAGTCATCGTGGTTTCGATGTCGAACGGCGGCAATTGCGCGCAATGCGAATGGGCCGACGTGTATAGCTGGGACGGCAACCTGATCGGCTCCAATCGCGACAAGAAAAAGAACCCCGCGGTGGGCGAAGCGGTGAAAACCGCCTTCGACAAGAAAGTGAAGAAGATAGGGCAGGGCAGCCTGTTCGACGTTTATATCGAGAGTGCGTTGAATGGCCATTGATTACAACGTCTTTTACACCCAGAAGAAGGGCGCGGCGTACAAAGACGAGCAAGTGAAGTCGTACTCGCATTACAAGGAGCCGGTCGACCACAGCCCGGGCAGGCTGGCCGGTAATTCCCGCATCTGGGGCGATGCATCGCTTGCCGTGCAAAAGCAGGTGATTGACAAGCTGATCGCCGCTGCCAAGGCCAAAGGCCTGAACGTGCGCCGCACGGCTTTGCTGCTGGCGACGGCTAAAATCGAATCGGGCTTCAATCCCGATGCCGCTGCCGGCACCACCTCGGCCAGCAGCCTGGGCCAGTTCGTCAACAAAACCGGCAACTTCTATGGCCTGGACAATAGCAATCGATTTGACACGAATGCCAACGTCAAGGCCTTGTTGGAGCATTTCCTTGACAACGAGGCGCTGGCCAAGAAGCGGAAGAAGCCTGATGTCTGGTGCTACAAATACCACCATGATGGCCCGAGCGGCAATTATGGCGGAGAGGGCCTGGCTACCGGAAAATTTGCCAAGCTGGCCGATCTCTACGAAAAGGCGCTCGACGTCGGCCATGCGCTGAGCATTGTCGACGCAGCCGGCAGTCCGATTGCCGATGCGACCATTCGGGTGGAGCAGAACGGCAAGTCGAAGATCATGAAGTCCAACGAGCATGGCTTGCTGCCGACCTTCCTTGCGTCGCCTGACTTCGGGCCGCTGACCGTCTTCATCCAGAAAACGACCGATGAGTTCAAGGAACTCGGCCAGCTTGCGATCGACAAACTGAACTCCAGCTGGACGATCGTCGCGCCGAAAGAGCGCGTACCGGTGAAGACTCACCTGCACGAGGACAAGGCTGCAGCGCCCAAGACCCCAGGCATGCACGAGGTGAAAAAGGGCCAGACGCTTTCGTCCATCGCGCGCCTTTACGGCACGACCTACCAGGTCCTGGCCAAGATGAACAACATCGACAAGCCATACCTGCTGCATCCTCACCAGATGCTGAAAGTACCTGATACTAAAGGCAAGCCGGCGCAGCAGCATGCCAAGCCAGCACAACCGGCAGCGCCAGCAGCGGCGGCATCTGCACCGACGAAGCCGGCCGGCTCTGCCGGTGCAACGGGCGGTGCGCAAGCAGCGGCTTCCAATAAGCCCGCTACCCCTCCGGCCGCGGCGTCGCCGGCTGCAACCAAGCCGGTCGTGAAAGAAGATCGTAGCGCTGAATCAAAGCATCCGGAAGCGACCGTCATCAAACCGGCAGCATCGAGCAGGATTGAGATTGCAATTGCTCATGCAATGAAACATAAGCATCCTAAATCCATCCACTACTGCTTGATGTATGTAAAAAGAGCTCTGGTGGCCGCAGGGTACTTCAAGTACCCAAGTTGCGAGCATGCCAAGGACTTTGGGCCGGTTCTAGCAAAGAATGGCTTCAAGAATCTGTTGGAAACGACGCCGGGAATCAATCTTAAAACCGCGCCGTACGGCTCGATCGTCATATACGCCCCAATTGAGAAGCAGGTTACCAGCGCTGGCAAAGTAATCTCCGGGCATATCGAGATCAAGCATGCGGGAGGTTTCGTCAGCGACTTTAATGAAATTGACCCATGCTATCGTACGGATTACATCACGATGGTTTCGCCTGTGAGCGGCAGTTACAAGGTCCGGTTCAAGGTAACGGGAATTTGGTATTTGGAGTAAGAGATGCGAAATATGAAAATAGTTCTGAAGGCCGGCTTGACGCTGTTGGCCGCGTTCCAGTTTGCGCCAGCATTTGCAGGAGAGAACTATTCGCCGTTTGGCTTGAGCTGTACACGCGGCGGCGAGCCTGGCGAAGAGGTGAAAAAGGTCAGCGCAAGCCTGGACCAGCGTTTCAGCGCCATCTGGGGCAAGGATTGGGTGTATCAGACGCTTCCAACCAAGCGTATTGACCCGAAGGCGATGGAAGAGATTGCAAGCATCGCAGGTTGCGCTGCCATGTTGGACCGTTCTGCATGCTCGAACTTCTTTGATCCCGAATTCGGTGGCAACCTTACGGTGTTTACCGCTTTGGGCAGCAAAGCACCGATCCGCAAACAGTTTGATGAAGCTATCGCGGCATTGCCATCGGTCGAAGCACGAAAAGCCGCCCAGTACTGCGTCAAGCTTGTCGGAAAAAAATAGTGCACAAGACGGTATTGACACAGGCTGGCCTGGCGATTTTGCTCGGCTGCGGGGTTGCACAGGCATTCGCGGGCGAGGGGTATTCCAATGGTGGGCTGCGTTGCGTGGCCGGGCCGAACGGCGTGCCTGCGGAAGAGGATGTCAACAAGGTCGGGGAAATCCTGCGTCAGCGCTTCGACACTGTCTGGGGCAAGGATAAATGGATCGGCAAGCCGATTTCCTCCAAGCGCATCGACCCCAAGGCCATAGAGGAGATTGCGGCAGTTTCGGCCTGCGGGGCCTTGATGGACCAATCGTCCTGCTCGACTTACTTTGACCCGGAGTTTGGCGGGGAGCTGGCCATTTTCATGAGCGTGGGCACCAAGGTGCCCGTCCGTCAGCAATTCGATGAGGCCATCGCTGCGTTGCCTTCAGCGGAGGCGCGCAAGGCTGCGCAATACTGCGTCAAGCTCGTTGGAAAAAAATAGATTATCAGGAAGGGTAGCAGGATGAGTCGTCCAGTGATTCGCATTGGAGATAAGACGTCGCATGGCGGGGAGGTCAAGACCGGCAGCTCCAACTTTGTCGTCGACGGCAAGGGGGTGGCGCGGCTGGGCGATACGGTGAGTTGCCCGTTGCATCCAAGCGAAACCACCATCAACAGCGGCAGCGAAACCTACATCACCGACGGCAAGCCAACTGCCCGCGACGGCGATACCACTGCCTGCGGCGCCACGCTGATTGCCAGCCAGACCAGGTACCTGATCAAGTAGGCCAGGTCTTGGTTTCGTTGGGTAATTTGTTGGATGGTGACTATTGAATAGATTTGGCCGTCATCGGCAATGGCATTCTTCCGCCTTCGCAGAATTACAAAGGAAGAAGTAGTGTTCATCATGTTTGGCTGGGTCAAGGAACGAAAAGAGGTCGGCCAGGCGCTTACCTGTCATTGCTATCGCTGCCAGCGCACGCGTATGTGGGAGCATTGGAAAGAGACGGAGTGGGTGTCGTTCTTTACGATCAAGACGATTCCATTCCTGTCCAAGTCCTACCTTGTATGTTCGGCATGCCGGGAACCTGTCGCCGTTGACAGTGCGCGCTCAAGGTTCATTGGGAGTGTGGCAAACGAGCAGCGCCTCGCTGCATTCCTGGACGAGCATCAACTTGCGCTGAAGACGCCAGTCCAAAGAAGCTATCTTCTGGCGCAGCGAGAACAGGATCAACGGTGCGAATGAAAGGCCGTCAGCGCCTCAGCCATGAATGGAACCAGCAAGCGCTAATCCATGCAGCGAGGACGCTGCAAGGGGCAGGGCGGGTTCTGCCGTTCTCGGTGTATTCGTCGGTCAAGGAGCAGAAGATCGTCAATGTGCCGATCATCAGGCCGATGCTGATCTGCGTGCTCGACGGCAGCAAGCGCTTGGGCAGCAAGGGCGAGATTGTTTGTCCGCGCGGCAGCTTTATCGTGCTGTCGAACCACCCCAGCATCAATATGCGCAATATCCCCGGGGATGGGGAATACCTGGCGCTGATCGTGGAGTTCGAACACGATGATTTCGATTGCCTGCCGCCGAAGGCCGCCAGGACCGTGCCGTTTGTGCAGGGCGAGATAGGCCCGGTATTTGAAAAGACCTTGCAGCAGTTCGTTGAATGGGCCGCCTTCGCGCCGCAGGCGATATGGGCTGCGCGCCGGCGTGAGATTCTTCAGCTGATTTACCACCTGGGCCATGTCCAGGTCAGCGCTGTCATGGAACCGCCCAGCCTTAGCCATCGCCTGCACAGCATGATTTGCGTGGAATTCGGCATTGAGATGGGTGCCGACGTTCTTGCATCCCGTCTCGCGCTCAGCGAGTCCACCCTGCGTCGCAAGCTGGCAGCGGAAGGCACTACTTTGCAGGCGATCAAGGATCGGGCAAGGCTGGGCCATGGCCTGCACCTGGTGCAAACAACATTTGAGCCAATCGGACGGGTTGCGGAAAGGTGCGGTTACCAGTCCCAGTCGCGCTTTACCGACAAGTTCAAGCAATTCTTCGGCATCACGCCGTCCGAACTACGCAAAACAAGGATGCGCGACGAAGACCGAGCGTTACTGCGTCGTCTTCCCACGAATGACTGATTAAGGCGAAACTCTGGCTGGTTTCGGACTAAACCGCTTTTCGGTTGCTGCTTACCATGTGCGTTCTTCAACACGGGAGCACATATGCGACACCTTATTTTTGCAGCACTGCTGGTATCCAACTCCGCGCTGGCGGGATCGCTGACCCTGGCCAGCACCGACATCGCCGACGGCAAGTTCATGGCCAAGGCCCAGGAATTCCAGGGCTTCGGCTGTAGCGGTGGAAACCAGTCCCCGCAACTATCCTGGTCCGGAGCGCCGCAAGGCACGGCGGCTTTCGCCATCCTGGTCCATGATGCCGATGCGCCGACTGGCAGCGGCTGGTGGCACTGGCAGCTTGTCAATATTCCGAAGGATGTGACTTCGCTGCCGGCGGGCGCGCTGGCTCCTGCGGGCAGCCAGCAGATGCGCAACGACTACGGCGCGAAGGGGTTCGGCGGCGCATGCCCGCCATCGGGGCACGGCGTGCATCACTATCGGTTCACGGTGCATGCGCTGTCGCAAAAACTCGACCTTCCCGAGGACGCATCGGGCGCACTGACCGGTTATATGGTCAGGGCGCACTCGCTCGGAGCGAGCACTATCGAGGCCCTGTACCAGCGCGATTAAGCCCGAGGATGGCGCGGCCGTGGCGCGCGGCGATCCATTCTTCATCGGTAGGTTCGACTGCCACCAGTGGTCCGGCGCCGCAGCTGATCAGCGGGGCGTTGCTGCGGTTGGCCGCGTCATCGATCTGCACGCCGAGGAAGCCCAGCGCGGCGCAAATGCGGCGGCGGATCTCGGCATTGTGCTCGCCAATGCCCGCTGTGAAGACCAGCATGTCCAGGCCACCCAGTACCGCGCACAGGGCGCCGATTTCGCGCACGATGCGGCGCACGTACAAGGCCAGCGCGTCGCGTGCACGCGGAGACTCCGCCTCTTGCTCCAGCAGCAGGCGTGGATCGGCGGCGATGCCCGATACGCCCAGCAGGCCTGACTCGTGGTACAGCAAATGGCCGACTTCGTGCGTGCTCAGGCCTTCGATATCCATCAGGTAGAGCAAGGCGCCGGGGTCCAGTGCGCCGCAGCGCGTGCCCATCATCAAGCCGTCCAGGGCGGAAAAGCCCATGGTGGTGGCGACGCTGGCCAGGCCCTGCATCGCGCACAGGCTGGCGCCGCTGCCCAGGTGGGCGGCGATGGTGCGGCCCTGCGCTGCGCCGCCGTGCCGCGCTGCCAGCGCGAGCGACAGGTATTCGTAGGACAGGCCATGGAAGCCGTAGCGCCGCAAGCCGCGCTCCCACGCCGCGTAGGGCAGGGGCAGCATTTGTTCGACCACCGGCAGGGTATGGTGGAAGGCGGTATCGAAGCAGGCGACTTGCGGCAGGCTGGGGTGGCTGGCGAGCAGGGTCTCGATCGCTTCCAGCGCAAAGGGCTGGTGCAGCGGCGCCAGCGGGATGTAGCTGCGCAGGTCGGCCAGCACCTGCGCGTCCAGCAACACCGGCGCACTGTACTTGAGGCCTCCGTGCACCACCCGGTGTGCAATGGCTGTCAGCGTTTCACCAGCGCCCTGCAGGCGTTGCGCCAGCTGCGCCAGGATGGCGTCCAGTGCTGCGTGGTAGGGTTGTTCGCCGCCGGCCGGCAGCGCACGGGACGTGGCGCCCGGCAGGTCCAGCGTTGGCCGGGGACCGGTCACGCCGTCGACTTTGCCATGCCATAGTGCCTTCGCGTCCAATCCGGTTTCCCCGGCGTCAAAGAGGGCGAACTTGATGCTCGACGATCCGCAGTTCAGTACCAGGATGCGTGGTGTCATGGCGGGGTCGCCTCATACTGGCGGGCCAGCAGCAGGGCCACGGCACAGGAAGCGAGCCGGCTTTCGCAGCTGTCGGCGCGGCTGGTCAGCACGATCGGCAGGCGCGCGCCGAGCACCACGCCGGCGCTGTTGGCACCGCCCAGGTATTCCAGCTGCTTGGCCAGCATATTGCCGCTTTCCAGGTCGGGAGCGACCAGCACGTCGGCTTGCCCGGCTACTTTCGACACGATGCCCTTGATGCGCGCCGCTGCCGGCGATACGGCATTGTCGAAGGCCAGGGGCCCGTCCAGCAGGGCGCCGCTGATCTGGCCGCGGTCGGCCATCTTGCACAGGATCGCGGCGTCGAGGGTGGCCGGCATATGGGGGTTGACGGTCTCCACTGCGGCCAGGATGGCCACGCGCGGCGTGGCGACGCCGATGGCGTGCGCCAGGTCGATGGCATTGCGGATGATGTCGGCTTTTTCTTCCAGCGTCGGCGCGATATTGATGGCGGCGTCGGTCACGATAAAGGGACGAGGATAGGCCGGGGTCTGCATCAGGAAGCAGTGGCTGATACGGCGCTTGGTGCGCAGGGCCGGGCAGCCGACCACGGCGCCCATCAGTTCATCGGTGTGCAGGCTGCCTTTCATCAGCAGCGCCGCATCTCCCTGCACGGCAAGTTCGACTGCGCGTGCAGCGGCCGCATGGCTGTGCGGCACATCCTCGATGCGGCAGCCGCCCAGGTCCAGGCCGGCCTGCCTGGCCACGGCCTGCAGTTTTGCTTGCGGCGCCACCAGGATCGGCGTGATCAGGCCGGCGGCCTTCGCGTCGAGCGCAGCGCCCAGGCTGGACTCGTCGCAGGGATGGACCACCGCGGTAGCCAGCGGGCCGAAGCCGCGTGCATGCGCCAGCAGGGCCTGGATTTCGCCGCCGCCGGGCATGAGGCGCACCTCCGGCAGCGTGGCGCGGGGACGGGCGATTGCTTCAGTGGGCGCGATCACATCGGCTTCCCCCGTGATTACGGCCACGCCATCCTGGTTGATGCACTGGCAGGCCAGCTTGAGGCGCTTGCGCGCTTCGTCGCGGGCGGTGACGGTGACGCTGGTGGTTAGCGTGTCGCCAACGCGCACCGGAGCGGTAAATTTCAGGGTCTGCCCGAGGTAGATGGTGCCAGGGCCCGGCAGGCGGGTGCCCAGCACGGCCGAGATCAGGGCGCCGCCGAACATGCCGTGTGCGATCACGCTGTGAAAGCGCGTGTTGGCGGCGAAATCCTCGTCCAGGTGCTGCGGGTTGGCGTCGCCCGACAGCACGGCAAAGAGCTGGATGTCGGCGCTCGTGAGCGTGCGCACCAGCGTTTCGGTGTCGCCCACGGCAATGTCGTCGAAAACGCGGTTGCGGATGGTGCTTAAATCGTCTTGTAGCATGGTGGATTCCCAGGTCTTCGAAAAGGTTCAGGCCATCTGCGCAATGGTAGCGCGGAAGCGCCGCAAGGAGATGGCAAACAGCGTGGCGCCGATGGCGGCGATGGCCAGCAGTTGCGGCCAGACCACGTCGATGCCGGCGTTGCGGTACAGGATGGCTTGGCCGGCAGCCACGAAATGGGTGGTGGGCGCCGCCAGCATCAGGTGCTGCACCAGCGCCGGCATGCTTTCGCGCGGCGTCACGCCGCCCGACAACAGCTGCAGGGGCAGCAGCACCAGTACCAGCAGCATGCCGAACTGCGGCATGCTGCGCGCCAGCGTGGCCATGAAGATGCCCATCGCCGTGGTGGCGAACAGGTGCAGCGCGGCCACCAGCGTGAACAGAGCGATCGAACCCTGCACCGGCACGCGCAGTGCGCCCTGCACCACGAACAGCAGGGCGCCCAGCGCCGCGAGCAGCACCACCAGCCCCATGGACCACACCTTGGCCAGCATGATCTGGGCCGGCGATACCGGCATCACCAGCAAATGTTCGACGGTGCCGTGTTCGCGTTCGCGGATCAGCGCCGCGCCGCTCAGGATGATCGACAGCATGGTGACGTTGTTGATGATCTCCATCAGTGCGCCGAACCAGGCTTGTTCCAGGTTGGGGTTGAAGCGCAGGCGCAGGTCCAGCCCGACAGGCAGGCCGGGGTCGGGGCGGCCGCGGCGCAGGAAGTCGCTCACCTCGGCCGATACCATGCGGCTGATGCTGGCGTTGCCGGTGAAGGCCTGGCTCATGCGGGTGGCGTCGACGTTCAGCTGCAGCGGCGGCGACTGGCCTGCCAGCAGGTCGCGCTGGTAGCCGGGCGGAATGGTGAGCACGAAGGTGTAGTCGCCGCGGTCCATGCCGGCGTCGGCCTGCTGTGGCGTGAGCAGCACCGGCGTGACGAACTGCGGCGGGTAGAAGGCCGAGACGATGCGGGCCGACAGCGGCGAGGCATCCTGGTCCACCACGGCCAGTGCCACATGGTGCAGGCTTTCCGGCATGGCGGTGGCGGCGACGTAGATCGATACCGAGAAGGTGTAGGCGATCAGCACCAGCATGATCGGGTCGCGCACCAGGCTCCAGAGTTCCTTGATGCCGAGCCGGTAGATGTTTGAAAGACGGGCGCGCATGCTCAGGCCTCCTGTTTCCTGAGCAGGGCAATCGCCGACAGCAGGATCAGCGGCAGCGCCAGTGCCAGCATGGCAAAGGCTTGCTGCAGGTCGCCCAGGCCCAGTGCCTTGTTGAACACGCCGCGGCTGATGGCCAGGAAATGCGTGGCCGGATACACGCGGCCGATCAGCGCGCCGATGCCTTCCAGCGCCGACACGGGGTTGATCAGGCCTGCAAACTGCACGCAAGGGATCAGGGTGCCGATCATGGTGAAGAACAGGGCTGCGATCTGGCTGCGCGTGAAGGTCGAGACCAGCAGGCCAAAACCGGTGGCGCAGACGACGTAGAACAGCGCGGCCAGGCTCAGGGCGGCGAAACTGCCTTTAAGCGGCACGCCGAACACGGACTGGGCCACCAGCGTGAGCAGCACGAAGTTGAGCATGCCGAGCGCGATATAGGGCAGCTGTTTCCCGATCAGGAATTCGGCGCGGCTGACCGGCGTGACGTACAGGTTGAGGATGGACCCCAGCTCTTTCTCGCGCACCACGGACAGCGCCGCCAGCATGGCCGGGATCATCAGCAGCAGCAGCGGGATCACGGCGGGGATCATGGCGGGCAGGCTGCGTACGTCGGGGTTGTAGCGGTAGCGCGTTTCGATGGCGCCGGGAGCGGCGAAGCGGGCGCCCAGCCGCCGCGTGGCCATGTCCTGCAGCCAGCCCAGGTGGGCGGCCTGCACGTAGCCGCGCGTGGTTTCCGCCCGCAGCGGCATGGCGCCGTCGACCCACGCCCCGACCGCGACCGGGGCGCCGCGCTGCAGGGAGCGGCCAAAGCCGGGTGGAAGTTCGATTGCCAGCGCCAGTTCGCCGCTGCGCATGCGGCGGTCCAGTTCAGCATAGTCGGCCAGCGCCGGACGTTCAATGAAGTAGCGTGAGCCGGCCAGGTTTTGCGCGTAGCTCTGGCTCAGGGCGCTCTGGTCGCGGTCCAGCACGGCGAAGTTCAGGTGGTCGACATCGAGGTTGATGCCGTAGCCGATGATGCACATCAGGATCAGCGTGCCCAGCAGGGCGAGCGTGGCGCGCACCGGGTCGCGCCGCAGCTCCAGCGTCTCGCGGCGCGTGTAGCTGAGGGCGCGGCGCAGGCTTTGTTGCCAGGGACGGGCTGCAACGGGCGGCGTCGCCGCAGGCACCGAGCCCGGCACGCCGGCGCCGGGATCGTCGGCGTCGGCTGCGTTCCTGGCCCCGGCGGCATCTTCCAGGTAGGCGATGAAGGCCTGTTCCAGCGTGGCGGCGCGGCGTTGGCGAACCAGTTCGGCAGGCGCCGCGCTGACCAGAACGCGCCCGGCATGCATCAGCGAGATGCGGTCGCAGCGCTCGGCTTCATTCATGAAGTGGGTGGAGATGAAGATCGTGACCTGGTCGCGGCGCGCCAGGTCGATCATCAACTGCCAGAACATATCGCGCGCCACCGGATCGACGCCTGAAGTGGGCTCGTCGAGGATCAGCAATTCCGGGCGGTGCACCATGGCCACGGCCAGCGACAGGCGCTGGCGGATGCCAAGCGGCAGTTGCTCGGGCAGGGTGTCCAGCACATCCCCCAAGCCGAAGCGCTGCGCCAATTCCTGCACTCGGCCGGCAATCTCCGGCTCCGGCACGCTGAACAGGCGTGCATGCAGCACCAGGTTTTGCAGCACCGTCAGTTCGCCATACAGCGAAAATGCCTGCGACATATAGCCGACCCGGCGCCGGGTGGCCAGGTCGCGCGGGTCGACCACCTGGCCGAACAGCTTTGCGCTGCCGGCGCTGGCGGGCAGCAGGCCGGTCAGCATCTTCATGGTGGTCGATTTGCCGCAGCCGTTGGAGCCGAGGAAGCCGAAGATCTCGCCGCGGCAAATGCGGAAGTCCACATTGTCCACCGCCACGAAGTCGCCAAAGCGCATGGTCAGGCCGCTGGCCTCGATGGCGACGGCCTGGCTGCCGCCTTGTTCCAGCGGCGGAATCCGCACCGGCCGGTGCTGGCTGCGCCGGGCTTCCGGCAGCAGGGCGATAAACGCTTCCTCCAGCGAAGCGCTGCCGGTGCGTTGCTGCAGTTCCTGCGGCGCGCCAGTCGCCAGGACCTGGCCGCCGTCCATCGCCACCAGCCAGTCGAAGCGATTGGCTTCATCCATGTAGGCGGTGGCCACGATCACGCTCATTTGCGGCCGTTGCGCACGGATGCCCGCGATCAGGTCCCAGAACTGGGCGCGCGACAGCGGATCGACGCCGGTGGTCGGTTCATCGAGGATCAGCAGGTCGGGATCGTGGATCAGCGCACAGCAAAGGCCCAGCTTCTGCTTCATGCCGCCCGACAGCTTGCCTGCCGGGCGGTCGAGGAAGGGCGCCAGTCCGGTGCTGGCGGTCAGGTGGGCGATGCGGCGCCGCTGCTCGGCGGCGCCATGGCCGAACAGGCCGCCAAAGAACTGCAGGTTTTCTTCCACCGACAGCGTCGGGTACAGGTTTTTTCCCAGGCCTTGCGGCATGTAGGCGATGCGCGGACATAAAAGGCCGCGCTGCGTCTTGTCGCGCATATCGCTGCCAAGCACCCGCACGCCACCCAGCTGCACTGCGCGCGCGCCGGCCACCAACGAGAGCAGGCTCGATTTGCCGACGCCGTCCGGACCGATCAGGCCCACCATGCAAGCTGCCGGCAAGGCCAGCGTGATGTCGCTCAGTGCGGTGACCTCGCCATAGCGCAGGCTGACGCCGGATAGTTCGGCGACCGGCGCCGGACCGTTCACTGTGGCACCCGCAGGGCCAGCGCCGCCGGCCACTCCGCCTGGCGGTCAAGCTTGATCCACGCCGTGCCGGGCAGGCCGGTCTTCACCAGCGGCAAATGCTTTTGCAGGAGGGCGGGGTCAATGCGCGCCTTGACGCGGAACATCAGCTTTTGCCGCTCGTTGGCGGTTTCCACGGTTTTTGGCGTGAACTGGGCGGTGCTGGAAACGTAGGAGACCCGTGCCGGGATAACGTATTGCGGCGCGGCGTCCAGCACCACATGCACCTCGCTGCCAAGCGCCAGGCGGCCAGCCGCCACTTCCGGCACGAAGAAGGTCATGTAGACGTCGCCCAGGTCGACCAGGCTGAGGACCTTGCCGCCGCCGGGCAGTACTTCGCCCGGCTGGGCGATGCGGTATTGCACGCGGCCGTCGCGCGCTGCCAGCAGGGCGCCGTCGTCGATATCGACCTGGATGCGGGCCAGGGTCGCCTGCAGCGCCGTGACCGCGGCATGCGCGCCTTGCAGCTGCATGCGGGCCGCTTCCACCGCACTGCCACCTGCTGCCGCCTGCGCCTGGGCTGCGCGCAGGCCGGCGCTGATGGTGCCGACGCGGGCGCGGTCGTCGTCCAGCTCCTGCTCCGAGGCGGCGCCTTCGCCGGCCAGCGTCTCGGAGCGGGCCAGGCGGCGGCGCGCGGCCTGCAGCTCGCTTTCGCGCTGTGCCACCACCGCCTGGGCGGCAGCCTGGTCGCCAAGACGCATGGCGACGGCAGCCTCGGCGCTGGCGACGTTGGCACGCGCATGCTGTTGCTGCGCCAGCACCTCGTCGCGCTGGGCCTCCAGCGAATTGACCTGCATATGGGCCAGCACCTGGCCGGTGCGCACGAAGTCGCCCTCGTCGACCAGGATGTCCTGCAGGCGGCCCGGCAGCTTGGCGGCGACGTCGATCTCGGTGGCTTCGATGCGGCCGTTGCCGCTCAGGACCTGGTCGCCGTAGCCGCGCTGGCGGGCCTGGACCCAGGCATAGGCGCCGCCAATGGACAGGGCGGCCAGCAGCGCAGCCAGCAGCAGTTGTTTTTTCTTGAACTTGATCATGATGAAAGACCTGGATGTTCGGATGACGGTGCGGAAGATTCGCCGGCAGCGCCGCCCAGGGCAAGGTAAAGGGCGACGCGGGCCGCCTGCAGCGCATGGTGGGTGCGCACCTGCTGCTGTTCGACCGTCAGCAGGTCGCGCTGCGCGTCAAGCACGTCGAGGTAGGAGCTGGCGCCGCTGTCGTAGCGCAGCTGGGACAGGCGCGCGCGCCGCTGCTGCACCAGCACCGCGGCATCGGCCACTTCCAGCTGGCCGGCCAGCCAGTGCAGCGCCGACAGCGCATCGGCCACGTCGCGGAAGGCGCCTTGCACGGCCTTGTCGTACGCGGCCAGTGCTTCGTCGCGGCGCGCTTCGGCCAGGTTCAGTTGGTCGCGCCGGCGGTTGCCGTCGAACAGGGGCAGGGTGATGCCGGGAGCGAAATTCCAGGCGCGGCTGCCGCCCTCGAACAGGCCGTCGAGTTCGGCGCTGGCGCTGCCCAGCGATCCGGTCAGCGCAATGCGCGGAAAGTAGGCGGCGCGGGCGGCGCCGATGCTGGCATTGGCGCCGCGCAGCCGGTGTTCGGCAGCGATGATGTCGGGCCGCTGCGCCAGCAGGTCGGATGGCAGGCCGGCGGCCGGTGCGGCCAGGGAGATTTCGGCGCCGCCGTCAGGCAGCTTGACCGGGGCGCCGACCAGCAGGTCCAGCGCATGCTGCTGCGTGTCGCGTTCCTGTTGCAGTTGCAAGAGCAGGGAGCGTGCCTGGATCAGCAGGGTTTCGACCTGGGCCAGCTGCAGCTGCGAGGAAGAACCCAATGTCGCGCGGCGTGCCACCATGTCGAAGGTCTGCTGGCGGCTGGCCAGCGTGCGCTCGGCCAGCGCTATGCGCTGCGCGGTGTCGCACAGGTCCAGGTAGGCCAGGGCGACCTGACCGACCAGGCTGGCGCGCGCGGCGTTGCGCGCAGCGTCGGTCGCCAGGTAGGCTTGCAGCGCTGCTTCGCTGAGGTTGCGCACGCGGCCCCAGAAATCGAACTCCCAGCTCGCCAGGCCAACTCCGGCCTGGTATTGGCTGGCATGCAGCGGCCGGCGTGTGAGGTTCAAGTCGGCCGGCACGCGCGAACGATCGGCGCCGGCTTGGGCCGCCACTGCCGGCAGTTGGGCGGACGCTTCAATGCCATAGGCGGCACGCGCCTGCGCCACGCGGCTGACGGCGATGCGCAAGTCGCGGTTGTCCTGCAGCGCTTGCGCGATCAGCGCCTGCAGTTGCGGGTCGCGGAAGAAGTTGCGCCAGTCGCTTTCCAGCGCCGCGCCGCCGGCTGGTGCGAACGGTGGATACTGTGCAGGAACTGGCAGCGCCGGCTGCTGGTAGCCGGGCGCCAGGCTGGTGCAGGCGCCGAGCGAGGCTGCCAGCAGTAGCGGCAGGGAGCGGAAGGGAAGTCGTGGCATCGCAGCTTCAGTCCAGGATGTGGTAGCCGGCGTCGACGTACAGCGTGTCGCCGGTGATGGCGCGCGCGGCGTCGCTGACCAGGAAGGCGCATAGCGCACCGACGTCGTCCACCGTGACCTTGTGATGTAGCGGCGCGCGGCGCTCCGCGTTCGCCAGCAAGGCGTCAAAGCCCGGGATGCCGGAAGCGGCACGTGTAGCCAACGGGCCGGGCGAGACGGCGTTGACGCGGATGCCGTGCGGGCCCAGCTCTGAGGCGAGGTAGCGTACGCTCGACTCCAGCGCAGCCTTGACGGGGCCCATCACGCCATAGCTGGCGACCACTTCCTCCGCCCCCAGGTAGCTCATGGTCAGCAGGCTGCCGCCGTCCTTCATCAGCGGTTCGGCCAGGCGCGCCAGGCGCAGGAATGAATGGCAGGAGATGTCCATGGCGCGCGCAAAGCCGGCTGCCGAGCTGTCCACCACGCGTCCCTGCAGGTCGGCGCCTGGCGCATAGGCGATTGAATGCAGGACGAAGTCGAGCTTGCCCCATTGGGAATCGATGGCATCGAACAGGGCTTCCATCTGCTGCGGCTGTTCCACGTCGAGCGGCAGGCGGAGCGGCGCATCCAGTTCCTGCGCCAGCGGTTCGACGTGCGGCCGTGCCTTGTCGTTAAGCCAGGTGATCGCCAGCGTGGCCCCGGCCTCGCGCAATGCGCGTGCGCAGCCCCAGGCAATGCTGTCGCGGTTGGCGATGCCGACTACCAGTCCTTTTTTTCCGTCCAGTGAAAGGCGCATCTTACTTCTCCATCACGTAGTTGCCGGGCGCATCGGCTCCAGCCGGAGCCAGCGCCGGCGGCGCCACGCGCGGCCCCGAACGCGCGGCCAGCCAGCTTTGCCAGGCGGGCCACCACGAGCCTTGCTCCTGGCGCGCCACGGCCAGCCATTCGTCCGGCGACAGGTGGTGTGCACTGGCCGCGTGGGTATGGATCTGGTATTGGCGATGCGGCGAACCGGGTGGGCTCACGATGCCGGTGTTATGCCCGCCACTGCACAGCACGAAGGTGATTTCACCGCGGCTCAGCGCGTGGAATTTGTAGACCGAACGCCAGGGCGCCACGTGGTCGGACTGGGTGGCCACCATGAATGCCGGCAGCGCGACGTCGCCCAGCGCAACCGGCTTGCCCTGTACGGAATAGCGGCCGGCGGCCAGGTCGTTGTCGAGGAACAGGCGGCGCAGGTATTGCGAATGCATGCGCGCCGGCATGCGGGTGGCGTCCGCGTTCCAGGCCATCAGGTCGTTGGGGAATTCTTCCTCGCCGAGCAGGTAGCGGCGCACCATGCGCGACCACAGCAAGTCGTTGGCGCGCAGCAGCTGGAAAGCGCCCGCCATTTGTTCCGCACGCAGCACGCCGCGCTGCTGCATTTGCGCCTCCAGCACGCCAAGCTGGCTGTCGTCGATGAACAGGCCCAGTTCGCCCGGCTCCGTGAAGTCGGTCTGGGCGGTCAGCAAGGTCAGGGAAGCCAGCCGGTGGTCTTGCTCACGCGCCAGGTTGCAGCCGCCCTGTTCGATGGTGGCGCGCAGTACTTCCGGATTGGTCCAGAACTGGTTGGCGGGCGAATACACATCGAGCAGGTTGCGGGCTGCAAAGCCGACTTGCGACTGATGATGCTCCGATACGCCCCAGACATCGCTGCTGGCAGCCTTCCACCATTGTTCGGTTTGCAGGAAGGCCTGGTGCCAGGTATTGAACGGCCATTGCTGCCACTCGGGCGCAGCGAAGCGCCGTTCGCTTGCCAACGGCGCTGGCGCGTGACCGCGCGCGCTTTCCAGTGTGTAGCGCGCCAAGGCGCAGGACTGGCGCAGGGCAAGCTGTCCCAGTTCGGCGCACTTGCCGGGCGAGACGGCAAGGTGCAGTGCCCAATCCGTTGCCGCCAGCAAGGCGGATGCGATCGACAAGGAGGAGCTGGCGCTGGCCAGGCTGGCATGCACCTGCTGGTCCAGCTGTTCATAGGCTGTGCGTGGGGCGTGGGAGCTAACTGGCATGGGCGGTTCCATCGTTTTGGGCCGGGATCGGATATTGCGCTTCACTTTAGGGAGTGAAGTGCGATCTTTCCTTGATCTGGATCAAAACGAGAACGAACGTGCTAAACCATTGCCTGTCACGCCCGGAAATGGAGTGCGCAGCATCGTGATAGAATTTGCAAGATCGTCAACTCGACCGGCGATTCAAGTTGGGCTGCGCAATGCTCCACGCTGCGAAGCTCCCCACAATTCAGGCATTTGAACAATGAATCGAGCAGTTTCGGAAGAACTTCAACGCATCGGGGTCTCACAAGCGCAGGCTGAATCCATCGCCGACGATCTCTCCGGGAACGACGCCCGTACCTTGCTATCTGAATTGCTGCAACGCGGGCTCTGGAGCCTGGTCATTGACGAATCAAGTCCCTCGAAGTTGCCAGTGCTTGGCGGCGATGCCGTCAGGCGACTCCTGGACAAGGGCGTCGACATGGACGACTTGATGGATGTCGTCCGCGAGACCCAGGTAGACATGATCTACAGTGTAGCCAACCTGATCGACTGGCCGACATACGAACTCGAGCTTGAAGAGCCGTCTGGATTGACGATGTTCGTCGGTCTTCAGGAATCCGGCGAAAATGCGCTTCCGATCCATGACCTGCACTCCTGCCTCATGAGTCGTGACCCTTCCGGCCGGCATGGCGAGCCGCGAGCGATTGAGGTCCGTCAATTCCAGAAACTCGGTGAGGATGAACAAGAAAACATCCTGGATTTGCTGCAGGAGCGGAAGCTTTCGGCCGCAGCTTTGCTCTGGAAAAAATGCATAGGAGGGGAATTGAAGGAATGTATGAAGGCGGTTCAAGTATTACACGAGCAGCTCACATAAGCGACCGCTATCCCGACGACGACTTCTATGCGTTCGGGCTGTACACCACCGACACGGCTTCCTATTGTGGCGCGGTTGCTTGCTCTGAGCAGGGGCTCGAGTCGGCCGCGGACAACTACGCTGAACACTATGGCTCGAATTTTGAGCTGCACCGCGAGTCACTGCGTTGGAGCATCGGCGACTCGCCATTCTTCGATGAGGGCCTCGACATGATGCCGCTCACGAATGAACTTCGCGCTCTGGAGCCCGATCCATACTCAGACGGTGACGAAAGCGAGATCGAGGCGTCGCGTGAGCGTTTCTTCGCGGCTGCCTTCGCTGCCATCAAGGAGCTTGACGACGAAGGCATCTTTGGCACAGGCCAAGTGCGTGAAAGAGTCATTCTCAGTGTATGGCTGCATGACGAGAGTCACGCAATGATGTTGGACGCCGCAGCAAAACTCAACTGGCGGCCTTCGGTGGAACGGTATTCGGCCGAACTCGAGGCCGGCCTGGATGCTTTCAATAAATGGCTGAAACGTCCGATTCCGCAATCGCAGCGTTGAACGGCAATACTTACGTGATATTTGGAGAGTTTTTACTTGCATTGCGCAAGCTATGATGTTCACGATCTGGCCTCTGCGAGGCGCCAACGCTTCAACGATTGAAGGGCTGGCATAGGCGGCCCTTTTTTTCTTCTATGATCAAAGAACAACACGCAACTAACGTTGACCTTGGCGGCTTGCTGTCGGTCCTCGGCAAGCATCTCTATTCCACGCCCCTGGTGGCGGTGCGGGAGTTGATCCAGAATGCCCACGACTCCATCACGCGCCGACGCATCGAATGCCCGGATTGGCAGGAGACCGGGAAGCTGAAGCTCGACGGCGACAAGCTCAATGGGGTGCTGCGAATCACCGACAACGGTTCCGGCTTGTCGGAACATGAAATCCACGCATTTCTCGCCACCGTCGGCGCGGGCTACACGCGCACCTTGCGCACGCAAAGCGATGCCCTGATCGGCATGTTCGGCCTCGGATTCCTGTCTGCTTTCGTCGTGGCTGAGCAGGTCACGGTCACGACCACTTCTTACCAGGAGCCCGGCCAGGCCTGGCGCTACCAGTCGCAGAATGGAGAATCCTACACGGTCGAACCGGTACCGAACGACGGCCTTGTCGGAACCTGCATTGAGCTGAAGCTGCGCCCGGCGCACCGTTACCTGGCCAGCGCGTCCAGCCTGGAACGCTTGCTGGGGCATTACTGCGCCTTGCTCCCGGAGCCAGTCTATTGCGGCGATGTCCGCATCAACGAAATTACACCGCCATGGCGCCAGGCGGAGGGCAATGTAGTGGAGCACCCGCTGCAGCAGCGCAAGCGCAGCCTGGCCTTTGCGGCCCGGTTCGAGCAGCAATTCGAACCCATTTGCACGATTCCGGTGAAGACCTCCGCCAGCGATGTGCGCGGCATTCTCTGGATCCAGGACGGCGCGACTTACAGCAGCAGCGACAACCGCAACCTGAAGGTATTCGTGCGCGGCATGCTGCTTGACGATGATGCCCGCGACCTGCTGCCGCGCTGGGCGGGCTTTGTTGGCGGTGTCATCGAGTCACAGGACCTTACGCCAACTGCGAGCCGCGAAGACCTGCAGCGCGACGCCCATTACGGATTCGCCCAGGCAGACCTTCTCGATTCGCTGGTGAAGGGGCTGGCCGAAATCGCGGCCGGACAGCCGGCGGCATGGCGCCGCATACTGACCCGTCACAATGAGGCACTGATGGCGGCGGCACTGTGCAATGATGATCTGTTCACCTTGCTGTTGGACGCAGTGCGTATTCCAACGTCGCGTGGCGACCTGTCCTTGTCGGAGCTGCAGGGGCATGGCCCGATCCACGTCAGCCTCGGCGACAGCGGCGGTTTCGAAGACATGGTGTGCCGGGCCATGCATATCCCGGTGGTGAAAGGCGATCGCTACGCCGTACACAGCTTCCTGCGCCGCTGGGCGCAGCAGTGTGGCGGGAAGCTGGTTGAAATCGGCACCGAAAAAGGCAACCGGCAGCTGTTTGCCGAGGCCGAGCTGCCGGACCACCACACCGAGTGGCTGAAACGGCACCTGGGCAACGGCGAACTGCTGGTGCCTGCACGCTTCATGCCCGCGCACCTGCCGCTGGTTGTTGTCCCGGACCGGGATGCCGAATTGAAGGAAAGGCTGGAGTCGGACGAGTTAGACCAGCGCATCGCCCAATCGGCGCTGCAACTGGTGCGCCAGTTCACCAGCAATATTGACGGCGAGATCAAGGCCCGGCTGTACATCAACCTCGAAAACCCGGCCATTACCAGCCTGCTGAACGCGTATCGCGAACAGGGTGAAACGGCCGGCTGCCTGCATGCGCTGAAGCTGCTGCGCTCGATGAAGATCGTCATGATGGCCGGCGATACGAGCAAGCTCCCTGCAACGGAAGGCCTGACCGGCGCCTTGCATGACATCAGCCAGCTTGTACAGGTATTGACCCGGTCTCAAGCAACAACTGAATAGCAAGGAATCAAATGGATATCTGGAAGTGGGTTTTCGACACGCAGCGCGACCTCGAGGAGGCCGGCAACTACCGTCTGGCGGAGCTCATTAACGAGATCCCGAGCAACGCGAGCGAGGGAAGGCTCGAACTCGCGCAAGCTGCGCTGCCGGAAGCGCTGGCGGCCGCACGGGCAGCGCGCCTGCCATGGCTCGAAGTGTACTTTCGCCACTGGACGATCAATCCACGCGTCTGCACGCGAAGGGAAGGCGAGGCAGCCCTGAAAGACACGGTGTCGCTATTCGAATTCGCGCACCGGCCGGAAACCGCCGACTGCCCGCAAAGCGTCTGCACCACGCAGGACATCGCCTGCTGCTATGCGAATGTGGACGGCGCCGGCTATGCAAATGACCGCATCGCGGTGTGCAAGGATACCCTGGCCCGCATCGACAGCAGCTGGGGGTGTTTCCGTTGCATCAGCAGCGAGATGATGAATGCGCTGGTGGATGCCGCAAAGCCGGAGGAGGCCTTGGCGTTTGCAGAACGGCAGTTGCCTCAGCTGCAGGAGACCGGCGCCGATCAAAGCGTCGACTGGTTCGAGCCGCTGGCGCAGGCGCAGTTCGCCGCCGGCCAGTACGAAACGGCGCTGGCGACCCTGGACTACATCGAGGAGCAAGGGTTTGACAGCGATAACCCGCCCAAGCACTACGCCCGTTCCTGCATGCGTTTCCGGCTGCTTGCGCTGCTCGGGCGATCCGAAGATGCATGGGCGATGCTGCCGCCGGAAGAAAAGGGGCGGGAGTTTGGCGAATGCCTGGACCTGTCGGTTGGCCTCGAAGTCCTGCTGCAGAAAGCCCCGGAGCGCAATGACTACCTGGTTGGCCGGCGTACTGCGGCCGCCGTGCGACGCTACAGCGCATCCGGCTCGCATCGCCTCACGCTGGATGCACTGGCACCGCACGTGCGGCTGGCGGTCGCCCGCGGTGCGCGCTGGCCGGCAATGCAAATGCTCGAGCTGGCGCGCCCCCATCTTGGGAAACTGAAGCAGCCATTGGGCGCTCCAGAGGCATTTGCTGAACTGGAGTCAATGGTGGCCGCCATGCCTGCTGTACGCGAGTTGCCAGTCCCGGCGAGCGAGTTGGCTGATTACATCCGGCAGAGTGAATCCCGGGATGCGGAGCAGGACATCGAGCTGCTGCTGGCGGGTGCCGCCAGCCTGCCGTCGGACGCCGGCCTGGCCGTGCTCACATCGTGCGCCATGCGTGCCTGCGGCGGAATGGAGGCTGCCCGCGCGTACCTGTGGTCCTTCCTGCGAGCGAATCCTCGCTCTGATGCCGTTGTGGAAGAACTGGAATCGGTGCTGGTCGAGGTTCGCGACGAAGCCGGCGTGCAGGCCCTGGCCGGCATGTTGCGCGAATCCGATCCGATCCGGGCCCATTTGTGCCTTGCCCGTTTTGCGTTCAAGGGCGAGCGCTGGAGTGAGGTCGGCAGCAACGCCAGGCTGGTGCTGGAGCTGGAGCCTGGCAACGGTCGGGCGCGAGCCTTGTGGTCATATGCTTGCATGCACATGGGGGACTACGAGCAGGCGCTTGCGCTGTTCGAACAATCGATCGAGGCAGATGGCGCCACCGGCAACACATATTGGGAAGCGATCGTCGCCGCCAGCGTATTGGGTCGATGGGATAGGGTGCGTGCGTTGGGCGCGGCACTTGGCATGGAGTTCGAGGCCGGCGAGGGCCTGATCGAGGAGAAGTGGGGCGTCGTGCGGGTGCAGTACGAAGACGACGGCGAAGTGATTGAACGTTACGCTCACCGGACCGGGCCCGTCACGGCGCGCATTGTCTCGCTATCGGGTTCCAGGCGGCGGCAGACCTTTGGCCAGCTGGTAGTATTCCATCCGCAGCCATTGGAGGAGCGGCCGGAAGGCGAAGAAGAGGACAGCCAGTTCGTGCAACTCTACAAGGTCGTTAAAGTCATTGAGCAAAGTAGCTTCGGTACCAGCTACCTGGTCGATGGCGTGCATCCAGGCGAGTCCGCATTGAATGCCCTCACCGAGGCGTTTTCGGCGCGGGGCTGGAAATGGGTCGTGCATAGCGAGAAGGACTACACGGTCTTCGACACTGAAGCCGAAATCGAGCATCCTGGCGTGTATTTCCTCGTTGCCGCTCCCGTTAATACCGCTGCTGCCGTCATCGACGAAACGCTGCGCGAACTGACCGCCGGCTTCGAACATCCCATGTGCTGGACAGGCCTTGCCGAAGCCGCTGGCTCGGATGTCAACCACCACGAAGCGCTCATGGAACGATACGAGCTGTGATCAGAGGAGGATCGCTAATGTTAGTCAGGCGCGTGGGCCCCCGTTCCAAAGTTACCGCAGCTTTCGATCCAGCGCGCTTTGGGGGATACCAATCAGGCAGCTCGCATCTCGCCTTGAAGACTAATATGTCGATAACTGGAGCCATATGATGATTACCCGTACCGCTACCGTTCAAGACGTTCCTCAGATTGCCGAAATGGTCGGTGAGCTGCTTGCTGAAATCATGGCGGCCATTGGCGAGCAGGCGTTCAATTTCGATCTGGCGGTTACGATCGAGCGGCTGGGGGCCTTCCTCTCACAAGAGAAGTACTTTGTCTTCGTCGCCTTTGATGGCGATCGCCCAGCCGGATTCGTGGCGCTTTACGAAAGCTACGCGCTGTATGCTGAGGGGGCCTTTGGCACGATCCCCGAGTTCTATGTTCGCCCGGCCTTTCGCTCCAAGGCATTGGGTTTGCAATTGCTTTCCAAGGCAAAGGCTTTCGGCCGTTCGCGCGGTTGGAAGCGGCTGGAGGTGACGACGCCACCGTTGCCCCAGTTCGACAGGACGCTCGCATTTTATGAGCGCGAGGGCTTTGCAATCAGCGGTGGCCGGAAACTGAAGGTGTTATTGTGATCGAGGGACCTTTTTATCATGGTACCAAGGCCGACCTGAAGGTTGGCGACCTCATTGAGCGCGGCTTTTCCTCCAATTATGGAACCAGGCGGCAGGCCAATTTCGTCTATCTCACTGCGACCCTGGAAGCGGCAACCTGGGGCGCGGAATTGGCCGTCGGCGAGGGGCGGGGCAGGATCTACATCGTGGAGCCGACAGGTCCGATAGAAGATGACCCAAACCTGACAAACAAGCGCTTCCCCGGCAACCCTACCAAGTCATATCGTTCTCGAGAACCGCTGCGCATCGTCGGTGAAGTGGCGGAGTGGACGGGCCATCCACCAGAGCGTCTTCGTGAAATGCTCGACCACCTTGAGAAACTCAAGGAGCAAGGCATTGAGGCGATCGAAGAGTAAATCGCTGACCTGGCTGGGCATGCGGCTGCGGGCTTGGCGGCTGGAGTATTATTTGCGGAAATCGGATGGAGGGATATGATGGGATACGCTGGAAGTATAGGCAGGGCAATTAAAGTGAATCTCGCGACGATCCTGCTGGCCGTGTTCGCGAGTTCGGCGCAGGCGCATCCGCAGGCGACGCCTGCATACGATGCCGAGCTGGCGAAGTCATTGGGCGGGAATGAGAACGGCATGCGCAAGTATGTGTTCGTGGTGCTGCGCTCGGGCCCAAACAAGGTGCCGGCGGGGCAGGAGCGAACTGAGATGTTCGCCGGCCATATGGCAAATATCCAGCGCCTGGCCAATGAGCGCAAGCTGGCTTATGCCGGCCCGCTGGATGGCGTCGACGGCGCCCGGGGCATCTTTATTTTCGCGGTTGAGAGCATCGACGAGGCCAGGGCGCTGGTGGCCACCGATCCTGTAATCATCAAAGGCGAGATGGTGGCGGAATATCACTTGCACTTCGGTTCGGCGGGCCTGATGATGGTGAACCAGGTCCACTCGCAAATCATGAAGCCGGCGGCGAAGTGAAATTTTCAACGGTTCGTACTTTCGCCATGTCGCTGCCTGATGTCAGCGACGAGCCGCACCACAACTTTGGCTCGTTCCGCGTGAAAGGTAAGATCTTCGTCACCGTTCCACCGGGGGAGGATTTTGTCCATATTTTCATTCCCGATGAGAAGCGTGATGAGGTGCTGGAGCTGTATTCCTCTTTCGCCGAGAAGCTGCTGTGGGGAAGCAAGGTGCTGGGCGTGCGGGTCGAACTGGCGAAGGCCGATGCAGCGGTAGTCAAGCGCCTGGTGAAGCAGGCTTGGGAGCATAAGGCGCTGAAACGCAAGGGTGCCTGAGATTCGCGCTCAGGAAGCGACCGTTCATCCCCCGGAATCGACCATTCGTCGGCTCGGCCAACTGTGCGGGACAGGCCGGCATTAGCATCCAGTTTTTTGAGGAGGCCAGGCCGTGACGAAACTACCCGCAATTCTCTTTGCATCACTCTCCCTTCTGCAAGCCACTTGCGCGATGGCCGCAACGCCGCTCGAGCAGCGTCTTGATGCCGCGCTGGCGCCAATGTTCAAGCCTGGCTGGCCGGGCGCCACGGTCATCGTCACGCGCGACGGCAAGCCGGTTTTCCGCAAGGCTTACGGCCTGGCCAATGTGGCTGAAGACACGCCGATGCAGCCGGACATGCAACTGCGCATCGGCTCCATCACCAAGCAGTTCACGGCAGTCGGCATCCTGATGCTGGAGGAGCAGGGCAAGCTGTCAGTAAAGGATGACGTGCGCAAGTACCTGCCGGACTTCCCGGACAAGGGCAGTACCATCACGATTGAACACCTGCTGCAGCACACGTCCGGCATTCCGAACTACACCGCGCTGAAAGGCTTCCGCGATTTGCCCGATGAAGGCGTGACTCTCAGGCAGGTGTTCGATGTGTTCGCCAGGGAGCCGCTCGACTTTGCGCCGGGAGATCGCTACAGCTACAGCAATTCAGGCTATTTCCTGCTGGGCCTCATTATCGAAAAGCTGTCCGGCATGAAGTATCACGACTTCGTTGCGAAAAACATTTTTGATCCGCTTGGAATGCAAGATACGGCGCATGAAGGGTTCGAGCGCAGCGGCAAGCGCCACATCAAGGGCCACCGCCTCAACGGAACGCAGATCGTGCCGGTGAAGGATATCGACGTGACCCTGGCCTATTCGGCGGGGGCATTGGTGAGCACCGTGGACGACATGGCGCGCTGGGATGCCGCTGTCAGCAGCGGCAAGCTGCTCAAGCCGGCCACCTGGCGCCAGGCCTTCACTTCCTGCCGCTTGCCGAAGGAGGCGCCCTGCAACTATGGCTACGGCTGGAATATCGGCGCGCTTGCGGGCCACAGGATGATCCACCATGGCGGCTCGATCCCGGGCTTTACCGCGCAGGCGCTGCGGCTGCCTGACGACAAGGTGTTCGTGGCGGTGCTTACCAACGGCAACGGTGGCGCGGTGAACACGCCAGTGATTGCCTACAAGGCGGCAGGCATCGCGATTGGCCGGCCCTTCACCGATTTCAAGGCAATCACGCTGGCGCCGCACGCGCTGGACGCCTTCGTCGGCACTTACGTCAGCCCCGACAGGGTCAAGCGTGTGGTACGCCGCGATGGCGACAAGCTGGTCATGCAGAGGGAAGGGCGCGATGCGGCGCCGATCTTCGCACACGCGCCGGACAGCTTCTTCATGGAGGGATCGCTGGCGAGCCTGGAATTCCAGCGTGGTGCGGACGGCACGGTCCACAGCCTGCTGGTGCGCCAGCCCGGCGCAGACGAGACCGCATTGCGCCAGTAAAAAGAGGCCGCCAGCGCAGTTCCTGCTGGCGGCCCGGACGTGCCCGCGGCTAGCGCGTCATGAGGGAGGCATAGGCCAGCGGTTTATCTGGCAGGTCCTCATCTTGATAAGCGATGCTGCCACTGACATAGCCCTGGCGCGAGATGACGATGTTGAGGGTCATGGAATTGTCGACCGATTCGAACATGTTCTCGCCCGTCGCTATGATTTCCCTTTCGGCTTGCTTGCCCACCTGGGCGTACAAGTGCTTGCCTATGCGGTTGATATACATCTTCTTGCCGTTTGACAGATAGTATTCGCCCTTGTATGCATGCAGGTCGTCCGGCCATACAAAATATGGCTGGGGTTTGGCGGCCGGGATGATGACTCGGCCGGCATCGGCTTGTTGCTGCGCGGGGACTTGTGTACAGCACATGGCAAGCCCCAGCATTGCAATCGTTCTTTTCATGGCGCCTCCTTTTTTACCGCGAGGCGAATTCCACCAGCACCGGCAAGAGGCCGGCGCCGCGGCTGCTATCGACATAAGCGACATTGCCGGTGATCTGGCCGTCCCAGGTGTATTTGATGTGGACGGAAAGCTGGCCGTCCACTGCGCTGAACTTGCGCAAGCCCGTGGCGATCATTTCGTGCTTCGGTAGCGAGCCAATCTGGCCGTACAACCTGGCGCCTTGCCTGGTGAGGTACAAGGTCTTGCCGTTGGCGAGCTGGTAGTCGCCAATATATTCAAGGATTTCGTCGGGCCACAAAGTAAGCGGCTTCACGTCCTTCTGGGCAGGCACCACAACTGTTTCGACCGAAGTCTGGCTCTGGGCTGGAATGCTAAATGCGAAGAAGCCCAGGCCGCACGCGAGCAATAGGCGTTTCACGATAGCCTCCCATGGCGTCAGCGCGATGCAAACCGGATGCTGATGATCTTGGGTTCAATGCCTGCCACCGAAGGCGATTCGTCGACATAGTTCAAGCTGCCGCTGACGGAATTGCCGTTGTCCCACACCAGCTCCATCCACATCTTGCCATCGAGCGCCAGGAATTGCCCGTTGCCGGAGCGGGTGATTTCGTGTTCGCCCTGTTCGTCGACGCGCGCATACATGCGGTTAGCCTTGCGAATCAGGTAGAGCGTCTTGCCGTTGGAAAGATCGTATGCGCCCTTGTATTTGCCGAATTCGTCGGGCGACATGTAGGTACGATTAACCTCTTTCGAGGCGGGGATCAAAACTTTTTGTTCGGTGCTCTGTGCGTACGCCGAAAGGGCGAGCGCGAACAGGCAGCCGGTAGCCACTAACCGCTTCATGATTGCCTCCATCTTTTTGGTGTGGCCAGGACTCTAAAATTGCCTGGCTCTTTCAATATAGTGCCCGGTTGGGCGGATTGCTATCCCTGCGTCGTCTTGGTTCGTGGCCGCGGCGCGCAGGCTTTCGCTCGCGTTTAACGCGAGGCTATAGCGAGGGTGGCGTGGGCCGGCTTTCGGTCGGCCATGCTGGGAGAGAAGTTCAGTTCACCGGTGGCGGTATCGTCGTTGATCCAGACGATGTTCATATCCATGCTGCCGTCGGCGGCAGTGAACTTGCCGTCGCCTTGCCACAGGATTTGCCGCCGCGGCTGTTGGCCAACTTGCGCGTAGATATGCATTGCAGTACGCGACAAGGTCAGGGTCTGGCCGTTGGACAGGGCGTAGGCGCCCTGGTATTGGTAGAACTCTTGCGGTGAGATGAGCTTGCGTTCCAAATGCATTTGCTTCTGCGCGGGCACAACCACCGATTGGTCAGCGCCGGTGCTGCTTTGTGCTGCTGCGCTTGCAGCGAGGACAAGTAGCCCGGCGGCAGCGAAGTATCGCTTCATGACTGCCTCCATTCGTGGACCAAGGGTGCCAGGTCTCAATTGTTGTCTGGCACTTTTCACTATAGCCTTGGCAGTGGCCGACGGAAGTTCAATATTTTGATGAAACCATCTGTGGCGATACCTTGTGCATATGCCCCATCAGCGTTGGTAGGTAACGCGATACACCTTGTGCGCATGGTCGTCGGAAACCAGTATCGAACCATCCGGCATTACCGCAATGTCGACCGGACGGCCGCTCACTGCTTCGTCTTGCAGGAAGCCGTCGATGAAGGCGGTATCGCTGACCAGCTTGTTGCCATGCAGGGTGACCAGGCGCACCTGGTAGCCGATCTTGTTGGCGCGGTTCCATGAGCCGTGCTCCGCAATCAGCAACTGGTTGCGGTACTGCTCGGGGAACTGGGTGCCGGTATAGAAGGCCAGGCCAAGCGGCGCCACGTGCGGGCCCAGTGCCGCCACTGGCGGCACGTAGGCGTCGCAGCTTTTGCCTTTGCCGAACTGCGGATCGGGCAGCACGCCGCCGTGGCAGTAAGGGAAGCCGAAATGCATGCCGGCTTTCGGGGCCACATTCAATTCGCAGGACGGCATGTTCTCGCCCATTTCGTCGCGGCCGTTATCGGTAAACCACAATTCCTTCGTGACCGGGTGCCAGGTGAAGCCGACCGTGTTGCGCACGCCGCGCGCGTACAACTCCCAGTTGCTGCCGTCCGGGTTCATGCGCCAGATCTTCGAATAGGCCTCGTCTTCCTTGTCGCAGATATTGCAGGGTGCGCCGATCGGGACGTACAGCTTGCCGTCCGGTCCAGCCTTGATGTATTTGGCGCCGTGCCAGGTCTCCTTCGGCAGGTCATTCTTGATGACCTTGTAGGCCGGCTTGCTGGCGTAGTTTTTCTCAATGTCGTCGAATTTGATGATGCGCGAGATCTCACCGACATACAGCGCACCGTTCAGCAGCGCGACGCCGTTGGGATGGTCCAGCCCTTCGGCAACGGTGACCACTTTCTCGGCCACTCCATCCCTGTTGGCATCGACCAGGGCGTAGACCTTGCCGGCCTTGTTCGAACCAACGAAGACCAGGCCGCTGTCGGTCACGGCCAGTTCGCGTGCGCCCTGCACATTGTCGGCATAGACCGCGATCTGGAAGCCTTTGGGCAGTCTGAGCGCGGCCAGGCTCGTGTTTGCCACGGCAGCCGGGGCTGCGGCGGGAGCGGCGCCTTTTCCGGCGGCGGCCTTGCGGGCCGCAGCGTTGGCCGGCAGCAGGTATTCGGCCAGCTGATTGAGCTGGACGTTGTTCAGTTGCTTGTCCCAGGCCGGCATGCCTTTGTCGACGACGCCTTTGCCGATCACGCGCAGCAGGTTGGCCCTGGTCGGCTGGCCGTGCAGCCAGGTAGCGTCGGCCAGGTTGGGGCCGGCGGCGCCTTCCAGGTCCTTGCCGTGGCATTGGGCGCAGTTTGCCTGGTAGAGCTTGTGGGCGGCGGCCAGGTCGGGCGCTGCCGATGCAAGGGAGGAGAGCAGGGTAGCGGCCAGGGCAGGGGCGGCCAGGACCAGGATTTTTTTCATCATCTTATTTCCCTCTGGAATGTCGAAATGGCAGCCGGATTATCCGCCTGTTCCCTGTTTTTTGCATTTCGTCGCATATGGCGGGACGCTGGGCGAGCCCGCCGATATGATGAAACCATCGAAAAACAGTCATGATGGGGAGCGCAAAATGAAAATCGCTAAAAACATGGAAGCCATCTTCCTGGCCGCCCTTTTGGTCCTTGGTGGTATTAATATGGCAACCATCGTTGCCACCAGTGCGATCCCCGAACTGCCTTTTGTCCTCGCGGCAGCCAACCTGTGATAGCGCGCTGATGACTTACCAAGGATAGAAAATGAAGAAACCATTCCAGTTTGGCTTGCTGTTTACCGCGCTGTGTCTGTTCCTGGGGCTGGCCCGGGCCGACGATACGACGACGGAAACGCGGGCCATCGATGCGCGCGTGGTGCGCGTCAAGCTCGACGGCGTAATCGACCTCAAACTGCGGCGCGGCGACACCCCGGCGCTCAACATCACCACCGACAAGCGTTACGTCAACAAGGTAACGGCAGTGCAGACCGGCGATACGCTTTATCTCGATACCGAGAGCCGCGGCGTCAAGCTGAAGTCCTCGGCGGTGAAGGTGGAGCTGGTGCTGCCGCAGTTGCGTGAACTGGTATCGGAGGGCGTGGGCAGCACGGAAGTCAGCGGCTTCAGTGGCGACAATATCGACCTGACCCTGGATGGGGCGGGCAGCATGAAGGTGGTTTGCGACTACAAGAAGCTGAAGGCCAACCTGGGCGGCGTGGGCAGCATGCATGTGTGGGTGACGGAGAACGAGAATGTCGATCTCGACCTGCAGGGCGCGGGCTACATCACCATCGGTGGCCGCAGCAAGAACCTGAAGGCGACGCTGGGCGGCCTGGGCGGCTTGAATGCGCAGCAGTTCAAGGCGGAAGACGTGAGCCTGGATTTGAGCGGCCTGGGTAATGCAACCATCAATGCGTCCAACAACGCCAACCTGAATCTGAGCGGACTGGGTTCCGTGACCGTGTACGGCAAGCCCACCACCCGCAACGTCAGCGTGGATGGGCTGGGCAAGGTGAGCTGGAAGTAAGAGACATTCTGCAGTGCATAAAAAGAGATAAATCTAAAGCACCATGAAAAAACTACGAGGCGTGTTAATCGCGCTCGGCATCGCACTAGGGCTGCAGGCCAGTGCGCATGCCGGGTTCGCGGAAGGGGCCACGGCGTATAACAACAAGAATTATGCGCTGGCCTACAAGGAGATCCTGCCGTTGGCCAAGGCGGGCAATACGGAAGCCGAGCATTTGCTTGGCTTGATGTACTACATGGGCCGTGGCGTGCCGCAGGACTACAAGCTGGCGCTGACCTGGCACCGCAAGGCCGCGCTCAAGGGCAAGGCCGATGCGCAGTATGTGGTGGGGGCCATGTATTACACGGGCAATGCGGTGTTGCAGGACCATAAGGAAGCGGTGACCTGGTTCCGCAAGGCGGCGGAGCAGGGGCATGCGGATGCGCAGCAGGTTCTTGGGCTGATGTACCGGTATCACATTGGCGGGATGCCGCAGGATAATGTGATTGCTTATATGCTGTGGAACCTGGCAGCGGCGGGCGGTTCGGCCAATGCGGCGGAGCAGCGGGCGGCCGTGGCGAGGGGCATGACGCAGGAGCAGATTGAGGAAGGGCAGGCGTTGTCGTCGGCGTGGAAACGGAATACGCCGTTGCCAAGGTCGTCGCGGACTGGCGGCGGCTGAAAAGCCGCCTGCGGCGCGGCCAACGGTGTTGGTTCGGGCATCGCACAACCGCAACCCCAGGCCCGAAGACTGTTCAGGGTCAGACCCTTGGGTCTGACCCTGGTTTACCGGTTTTGAGGTAAAATCCCGCCCGTCATCGGGGAGTAGCCTCTCCTCCGCCCCCGGAGGAGGCATATGTCAACACACTTGGCCCACAGGCCATGGCATATGCGGTCCCATACTTGGCAAGACCTTTGACCACAGCGCCGCCGATGTAGGCCGGGGGCGAGCTGTGGTCATTCGTCCGTGCCCGGCCTGGAAACACAATATGGAATCGCTCCTCGTCTCAACCGGCGTCGTCGCCCTGGCCGAAATCGGCGACAAGACCCAGCTGCTGGCCTTCCTGCTTGCCGCCCGCTTCAAGAAACCGCTGCCGATCGTCGCCGGCATCCTCATCGCCACCATCTTCAACCACGGCCTGGCCGGTGCACTGGGCGCCTGGATCACCTCCTTGCTCACGCCGGAAGTGTTGCGCTGGGTGCTGGGCCTGTCCTTCCTCGGCATGGCTGCCTGGACCCTGGTGCCGGACAGGATCGAGGACGACGAAACCACGATCGCCAGCCGCTTCGGCGTCTTCGGCGCCACCCTGGTGACCTTCTTCCTGGCCGAGATGGGCGACAAGACCCAGGTCGCCACCGTGGCGATGGCCGCCCACTATCCGGCCCCGCTGATGGTGGTGGCCGGCACCACCCTCGGCATGCTGATCGCCGACGTGCCTGCCGTCTTTGCGGGCGACAAGCTGGTCGCGAAAATCCCGCTCAAGCTGGTGCACGGCATTGCCGCCGCCATGTTCGCGGGACTGGGCCTGGCCACCTTGCTCGGCATGGGCGCTCGCTTCGGGCTGTAAGCGCTACAATCGCCTCTTTCCAGGAGAGGTGATGCCATGATGCGTGCGATTGAAATCCAGAAACCGGGTGGCGCCGATGTGCTGCGCCTGTGCGAGCGTCCGCTGCCGGTGGCGAAGGAGGGCGAGTTGCGCATCCGCGTGCACGCGGCCGGCATCAACCGGCCGGACGTGTTTCAGCGCATGGGCAGCTACGCGCCGCCGCCGGGCGCCACCGATATCCCGGGCCTGGAGGTGGCAGGCGAGATCGTCGATGGCGACCTGGCAGCCAGCGGCTTCAAGATCGGCGACATGGTATGTGCGCTGGTGCAGGGGGGCGGCTATGCCGAGTACGTGACGGCGCCGGTGCAGCAGGTGCTGCCCGTGCCGCACGGCCTGTCTCCGCTGGAGGCGGCCTCGTTGCCGGAGACTTTCTTCACCGTCTGGAGCAATGTATTCGACCGCGCAGGGCTGGGCAAGGGCGAGACCTTGCTGGTGCAGGGCGGCACCTCGGGCATCGGCGTGACGGCGATCCAGCTCGCCCGCGCACTCGGCCATCGCGTGTTTGCCACGGCGGGCAGCGACGAGAAAGCGCGGGCCTGCGAGGCCTTGGGCGCGGCGCGCGGCATCAACTACCGCACCGAAGACTTCGCAGCCGTGGTGCGGGAACTGACCGGCGATACCGGCGTCGACGTGATCCTCGACATGGTGGGCGGCGATTACCTGCCACGCGAAATCAGTTGCCTGGCCGACGATGGCCGCATCGCCATCATCGCGCTGCTGGGCGGCGCCAAGGGTACGCTGGACATGGGGCAGGTGCTGAAGCGCCGCCTGACCATCACGGGTTCGACCCTGCGTCCGCGCTCGGTCGCGTTCAAGGGGGCCATCGCGCGCCAACTGCGCGAAAAGGTATGGCCGCTGATCGAGGCGGGAGACATCAAGCCCGTGATCTACGAGAGCTTCCCGCTGGAGCAGGCAGCCAAGGCCCACGCGCTGATGGAGAGCAGCAGCCATGTGGGCAAGATCATGCTGCAGGTGCTTTAAGGTTTCTTGCGGTAGTGGCCGACAATATAGGTGATCATTGCAGCGCCCCAGCTCACCGCAGTGACGACGAGCAGTAGGGCGATGAACACGAGGACCACAATCTCCGAGCCCTGGCCCTTGAGGCTTCCGAGAAAGGCAAACAGTGGGACCGCGACGATGATCGGCAGCGCGACCAGGGCCCACACCGAGCGTTTCAGCAGGGAAGGGCGCGATTTCGTCTCTGCCGGTGGCTTACGCAAGTTGCGCCAGGCCAGGGCTGGCCACCCGAGCAGGAAGATCAGCGCGCTGATCTCGTCGTTGCTGGATACGAGCCTGAACAGGATGAGCAGGAGCGTGACCTGGATGAAGCCCAGCACGATGCCCCAGATAATAGTCAGGAGCTTTTTCATGGCGCGACCGCCTTGCTTCTGGTCGCGAAGGCAAGCGTAGCGCCAAGCCAGCCGCAGGCAACAGTCATGGCCCCAAGCACCTGCCTGAACATGGCATCAAAAGTGCCGACAAGCCCGCCGCGATCTGCGGCCAGGCCGTGGATCGCGGCAATCGCCGCCAGCGGCAGCAGGGACATGAGGGTGATTAACATGTTGTCGAGCTCGCGCTTGCGCAGCCTGCGGATCTCGACGCAGCGCCAGGACAAGGAAGGAAAGCCGATGACAAAGATCCAGAACGTCATCGCCGTCAAACCGCCATGAGGTTGATTGTTGAATAACGTTGGCACGCTGCCGATGATGAGAGCGGTGGGTAACGCCAACGCGAACCCGAAAAAGATGTCAAGAATATTATTTTTCATGGGGCGCGAAGTCTAGCGTTTGACCCGACTTTGGGGCGCACGCTACAATAACGGGTTATTAAAAATTAAGCTACTATGCGCCGCAAACTCGTCATCGGTAACTGGAAAATGAACGGCAGCCGTGCCGCCAACACTACCCTGTTGGCAGGCATCAAGGCTGGCCTGGGTGATGCAAAGGCCGATACCGCGGTCTGCGTCCCAGCCCCGTATCTGGCACAATGTCAGGCTGAACTCACGGGCAGCGCGATTGCCTGGGGTTCCCAGGATGTGTCCGCCCACGCTTCGGGCGCCTACACAGGTGAAATCTCGGCAGCCATGTTGCTGGATTTCGGCAGCAAATTCGCCATCGTCGGCCACTCCGAGCGCCGCTCCTACCATCAGGAGAGCAGTGCCCTGGTGGCCCAGAAGGCGTTGGCTGCCGTGAATGCCGGCCTGGTGCCGGTGGTTTGCGTAGGCGAGACGCTGGAAGAGCGCGAGGCCGGCAAGACCGCCGACGTGGTGGGCGAGCAACTGGATGCGGTGCTGGAGGTGCTGGGCGCTGAACAGCTGGCAAAGATTGTGCTGGCGTACGAGCCTGTCTGGGCAATCGGCACCGGCAAGACCGCCACTCCGGAAATGGCGCAGGAAGTGCATGCGCTGCTGCGCGCCCGGGTGGCAAAGAAGGATGCGGCATCTGCCGCCGGCATGCAGATCCTGTATGGCGGCAGCATGAAGCCGGAAAACGCCAAGGAGTTGCTGGCCCAGCCTGATATCGACGGCGGCCTGATTGGCGGTGCAGCACTGAAGGCGGTGGATTTTCTTGCCATCATCGCTGCTGCATAAGCGGGGCAATTTTATTATTTAAGGAATAGCATGAACACTTTGTTCAATCTGGTTATCGTAGTGCAGGTCATCTCCGCCGTGGCGATCATTGGCCTGGTACTGCTGCAGCATGGCAAGGGCGCCGATATGGGTGCCGCCTTCGGCTCTGGTGCTTCGGGCAGCTTGTTTGGTGCTTCTGGCTCCTCCAACTTCCTGTCTAAGTCGACCGCACTGGCGGCAGCCATTTTCTTCGGCGCCACCCTCGGCCTGTCGGTCCTGGCTAGCAAAGGCAATATTTCGGCCGGCGCCGGTGTGATGGATAACGTCAAGGCCCCGGCGGCGGCTCCTGCGCCGGTGGGTGGTGCTGCGGCGATTCCTTCGGCTGCTCCTGCCGCTCCTGCTGCTCCAGTGGCTGCGACTCCGGCTCCTGTCGAGGCGCCGGCTGCTTCCGCGCCAGCTGCTTCGGCGCCTGCTGCGGCCGCTCCAGCTGCTTCGCCAGCGAAGTAAAACTGGCAACTTTGAACTTTTTGCCGTTTTTCTTCTTGATTATGCGCAATTTGCATTAACAAAGCGATGATCACAGTGTAGAATAGCGGCCTATTGCCGACGTGGTGAAATTGGTAGACACGCTATCTTGAGGGGGTAGTGGCGCAAGCTGTACGAGTTCGAGTCTCGTCGTCGGCACCAAAAAAGATCAAAAGCCAGCAGGTCGTTTGAATCGTAGATTCAGTGGCTTAGCTGGTTTTTTTACGAGGATGTGTCGTTTGATCCTGGTCTCAGTAGTAGGTGATTGGGGTCGAGCGTAATTCAACTAAGCTGCTTACCCATCGTGAACCTCGAAAATTACTTCCCCGTCCTGTTGTTCCTGATCGTCGGCCTTGGCGTCGGCGTAGTCCCGCAAGTGCTCGGCCATATCCTTGGCCCGAACAAGCCCGATGCGGCCAAGCTCTCCCCATTCGAGTGCGGCTTCGAAGCTTTCGAAGACGCGCGCATGAAATTCGACGTGCGTTACTACCTCGTCGCAATTCTGTTCATTCTGTTCGACCTTGAAACTGCATTCTTCTTCCCATGGGGCGTCTCCATGCGTGAACTGGGCTGGCAGGGTTACGTGACGATGATGGTGTTCATCGCCGAATTCGTGGTCGGTTTTTGGTATATCTGGAAGAAAGGTGCCCTTGATTGGGAATAAGCCATGTCTATTGAAGGCGTATTTAACGAAGGCTTCATCACCACTACCTTTGACACGGTAATCAACTGGGCGCGTACGGGTTCGATGTACCCGATGACGTTCGGTCTGGCTTGCTGTGCAGTGGAGATGATGCATGCTGGTGCTGCCCGTTACGACCTGGAGCGTTTCGGTTTCATGTTCCGTCCGTCGCCACGTCAGTCCGACGTGATGATCGTGGCAGGCACCCTGTGCAACAAGATGGCCCCTGCGCTGCGCAAGGTCTATGACCAGATGCCTGACCCGCGTTGGGTGATCTCCATGGGTTCCTGCGCCAACGGCGGCGGCTACTACCACTACTCGTACTCCGTAGTGCGCGGTTGCGACCGTATCGTGCCGGTCGACGTGTACGTGCCGGGATGCCCGCCGACTGCAGAAGCACTGCTGTACGGCATCCTGCAGCTGCACAACAAGATCAAGAAGACCAACACGATCGCGCGGTAAGACCTTATGAACACACATCTGCAAACACTGGTCTCCGCCCTCGAGCAAAAGCTGGGCGAGCGGGCCTCCATCGTCGTCGCGCTGGGCGAAGTGACGATTACAGTCAAATCTGGGGACTACTACCAGGTAATGCAAGAGCTGCGCGACGACGCAGCTTTGCGTTTTGATACGCTGATCGACTTGTGCGGCGTTGACTACTCGACCTACGGTGAAGGCACCTGGGACGGCCTGCGCTTCGCGGCCGTGACTCACCTGCTGTCCGTCACCAAGAACTGGCGCCTGCGCGTGCGCGTGTTCGCTTCGGACGACGACATGCCTATCCTGGCCTCCGTGACCTCGATCTGGCGCTCCGCCAACTGGTTTGAGCGCGAAGCGTTCGACCTGTTCGGCATCATCTTCGAAGGCCACAACGACCTGCGCCGCATCCTGACCGACTACGGTTTCATCGGCCATCCATTCCGCAAGGACTTCCCAGTGTCGGGCTACGTTGAAATGCGCTATGACCAGGAGCAGAAGCGCGTTGTCTACCAGCCTGTGACCATCGAGCCGCGCGAAAACGTGCCGCGCGTGATCCGCGAAGAAAACTACGGGAAGTAAGAAATGGCTGAAATTAAGAATTACACCCTGAACTTTGGTCCGCAGCACCCTGCGGCGCACGGCGTGCTGCGCCTGGTGCTGGAGCTGGACGGTGAAGTGATCCAGCGCGCCGACCCGCATATCGGCCTGCTGCACCGCGCCACCGAGAAGCTGGCCGAGCAGAAGACCTACCTGCAATCCGTGCCGTACATGGACCGCCTGGACTATGTGTCCATGATGTCCAACGAGCACGCCTACGTGATGGCGATCGAGAAGCTGCTGGGCCTGGATGTGCCGGTGCGCGCGCAGTACATCCGCGTGATGTTCGACGAAATCACCCGCCTGCTGAACCACCTGCTGTGGCTGGGCGCGCACGCGCTGGACGTGGGCGCCATGGGCCCGTTCCTGTACGCATTCCGCGACCGCGAAGACCTGATGGACTGCTACGAAGCAGTGTCGGGCGCGCGCATGCACGCGGCTTACTACCGTCCGGGCGGCGTGTACCGCGACCTGCCGGACGCCATGCCGCAGTACAAGGCATCGCTGATCCGCAACGCGAAAGCGCTGGCAGAGCGTAACGAGAACCGCCAGGGTTCGCTGCTCGACTTCATCGAAGACTTCACCAAGCGTTTCCCGACCTATGTCGATGAATACGAAACCCTGCTGACCGACAACCGTATCTGGAAACAGCGTACCGTCGGCGTGGGCGTGGTGTCTCCTGAAGACGCAATGGCCATGGGCTTCACCGGCGCCATGCTGCGCGGCTCGGGCATCGCCTGGGACGTGCGCAAGAAGCAGCCGTACGAGGTCTACGACAAGATGGACTTCGACATCCCGGTCGGTACCAACGGCGATTGCTACGACCGCTACCTGGTGCGCGTGGAAGAGATGCGCCAGTCGAACAGGATCATCAAGCAGTGCGTGGCATGGCTGAAAGCCAACCCGGGTCCTGTCATGACCAGCAACCGCAAGGTCGCTCCGCCTAACCGCGTGGACATGAAGACCAATATGGAATCGCTGATCCACCACTTCAAGCTGTTTACCGAAGGCTTCCACGTGCCGCCGGGCGAAGCGTACAGCGCGGTGGAACACCCGAAAGGCGAATTCGGCATCTACCTGATCTCCGATGGCGCCAACAAGCCATACCGTATGAAGATCCGTGCACCGGGCTTTGCCCACCTGCAGGGTCTGGACGAGATGTCGCGCGGCCACATGATCGCCGACGCCGTGACCATCATCGGTACCCAGGACATCGTTTTCGGTGAAATCGACCGCTAAGGGCAAGAAATGCTGTTATCCCACGAATGCTATAAAAAAATCGACCGCGAGTTGGCCAAGTATCCGGCCGACCAGCGCCAGTCGGCCGTGATGGCCGCGCTGGCCCACGCCCAGGTTGAACTGGGCTGGCTGTCGCCAGAAACCATGAAGGAAATCGCGGACTACATCCGCATGCCGGCCATCGCCGTGCAGGAAGTCGCGACTTTCTACAATATGTACAACCTGAAGCCGGTCGGCAAGCACAAGATCACCGTGTGCACCAACCTGCCATGCGCACTGTCGGGCGGCGTGAAAGCTGCCGAGCACCTGAAGGCCAAGCTGGGCATCGACTTCCGCGGCACCACCGAAGACGGTGCGTTCACGCTGATGGAAGGGGAGTGCATGGGCGCCTGCGGCGACGCACCGGTCATCCTGGTCAACAACCACCGCATGTGTTCCCACATGAGCAACGACAAACTGGACGCCCTCGTGGAGGAGCTCAAGAAATGACTTCCCTGCACGACCGTCACATCAACCCCCTGATCCTGAAGGATCTGAACGGCGACAACTGGCGCCTGGCCGACTACGTCAAGCGTGGCGGCTACTCGGCGCTGCGCCGCATCCTGGAAGAGAAGATTCCTCCAGAGCAGATCATCGCCGACCTGAAGACCTCCGGCCTGCGCGGCCGCGGCGGTGCGGGTTTCCCGACCGGCCTGAAATGGTCCTTCATGCCGCGCCAGTTCCCTGGCCAGAAATACCTCGTCTGCAACACCGACGAAGGCGAACCGGGCACATTCAAAGACCGCGACATCATCCGCTACAACCCGCATTCGCTGATCGAAGGCATGGCCATCGGTGCGTACGCGATGGGTATCACCGTGGGCTACAACTACATCCACGGCGAGATCTTCCAGGAATACCTGCGCTTTGAAGAAGCGCTGGAAGAAGCGCGCGCCGCCGGCTTCCTGGGCGACAAGATCATGGGTTCGGAGTTCAGCTTCCAGCTGCACGCCCACCATGGCTACGGCGCCTACATCTGCGGCGAAGAAACCGCGCTGCTGGAATCGCTGGAAGGCAAGAAAGGCCAGCCGCGCTTCAAGCCGCCTTTCCCGGCCTCGTTCGGCCTGTACGGCAAGCCGACCACCATCAACAACACCGAGACTTTCGCGGCCGTTCCGTTCATCCTGAACATCGGCGCCGAAAACTACCTCGGCCTGGGCAAGCCTAACAACGGCGGCACCAAGATCTTCTCGATCTCGGGCGACGTTGAGCGTCCGGGCAACTACGAAGTCCCGCTGGGCACTCCGTTCGCCAAGCTGATGGAGCTGGCTGGCGGCATGCGCGGCGGCAAGAAGATCAAGGCCGTGATCCCTGGCGGTTCGTCCGCTCCGGTGATCCGCGGCGAGATCATGATGCAGACTGACCTCGATTACGATTCGATCGCCAAAGCCGGCTCCATGCTGGGTTCGGGCGCCGTGATCGTGATGGACGAGACGCGCTGCATGGTGAAGGCCCTGGAACGCCTGTCCTACTTCTACTTTGAAGAGTCGTGCGGCCAGTGCACCCCGTGCCGTGAAGGCACCGGCTGGATGTACCGCATGATCCACCGTATCGAGAACGGCCAGGGCCGTCCTTCGGACCTGGACATGCTGAACTCCATCGCCGACAACATCCAGGGCCGCACCATCTGCGCGCTGGGCGATGCTGCCGCCATGCCGGTACGCGCCTTCGTCAAGCAGTTCCGCGAAGAATTTGAATATCACGTCGAACACAAGCACTGCCTGGTGCCTGTTTCGGCTTACTAAGCTGCGATTATCATGGTTGAAATCGAAATTGACGGCAAAAAGGTAGAAGTCCCTGCGGGTAGCATGGTGATGGACGCCGCCAACAAGCTGGGTACCTACATCCCGCACTTCTGCTATCACAAGAAATTGTCGATCGCTGCGAACTGCCGTATGTGCCTGGTCGAAGTTGAGAAGGCGCCTAAGCCTTTGCCAGCATGCGCCACGCCGGTATCGGCTGGCATGGTCGTGAAATCCGCCTCCGACAAGGCTGTGCAAGCACAGAAGTCGGTGATGGAATTCCTGCTGATTAACCACCCGCTGGATTGCCCGATCTGCGACCAGGGCGGTGAGTGCCAGCTGCAGGACTTGGCCGTAGGCTACGGCAAGATGGAGTCCCGCTACGAAGAAGAGAAGCGCGTTGTGCCGCCGAAGGCCGGCAGCTCGCTGGTGGCGATGGAAGAAATGTCGCGTTGCATCCACTGCACCCGTTGCGTGCGTTTTGGCCAGGAAGTGGCCGGCGTGATGGAACTGGGCATGCTGGGCCGCGGCGAGCATTCCGAGATCACCACCTTCGTGGGCGAAGCAGTGAGCTCCGAAATGTCGGGCAACATGATCGACCTGTGCCCGGTCGGCGCGCTGACCTCGCGTCCATTCCGCTACAGCGCCCGTACCTGGGAACTGTCGCGCCGCAAATCGGTCTCCCCGCACGACTCCACCGGCGCGAACCTGATCGTGCAAGTGAAGCAGGGCTCCGTGAAGCGCGTGCTGCCGTTCGAGAACGAAGCAGTCAACGAGTGCTGGATTTCCGACAAGGACCGCTACTCCTACGAAGCGCTGGAAAGCGCCGAGCGCCTGACCAAGCCGATGCTGAAGCAGGGCGGCGAGTGGAAAGAAGTTGAATGGCAAGTCGCGCTGGAATACGTGGCGCACGGCCTGAAGAACATCAAGCACGAACACGGCGCGGACTCGCTGGCTGCCTACGGCACCGCGCACTCCACCGTGGAAGAACTGGCCCTGCTGAAGAAGCTGATGCACGGCGTGGGTTCCGAGAACGTGGACTTCCGCCTGCGCCAGTCCGACTTCGCGCTGGATGGCGAAGTGAAGCCGTGGCTGGGCATGCCGATTGCTGAACTGAGCTCGCTGCAGCGCGTGTTCGTGATCGGTTCCTTCCTGCGCAAGGACCACCCGCTGTTCGCGACCCGCATCCGCGCGGCCGTGAAAGCCGGCGGCAAGCTGTCCGTGCTGCACGCTGCCGACACTGAAAACCTGATCACCACCGCCAACAAGATTATCGCTGCGCCGACCGACTGGCTGGCCGCGCTGTCCGGCGTAGTGTCCGCTGTGGCCAAGGCGAAGGGCGTTGCCGCTCCGGCCGGTTTCGAAGGCGTGGTCGCCTCGGCCGAAGCAGAAGCCATCGCTGAATCGCTGGTGGGCGGCGAGCGCAAAGCTATCTTCCTGGGTAACGCCGCCGTGGCGCATCCGGAAGCGTCGAAGCTGCACGCTGCCGCACAGTGGATCGCTGAACAAACCGGCGCCAAGCTGGGCTACCTGACCGAAGCAGCCAACACCGTTGGCGGCTACCTGGTCGGCGCCACCGCGAAGAACGCGGCGCCAGCCTTCTCCGTGCAGAAGAAAGCCTATGTGCTGCTGAACGCCGAGCCGGAACTGGACGCTGCCAACCCGCAAGCTGCCAAGACCGCGCTGAACGCCGCCGACATGGTGGTCGTGATGTCGGCCTTCAAGCACGGCATGGAGTACGCCGACGTGCTGCTGCCAGTGGCGCCGTTCGCCGAGACTTCCGGCTCCTTCGTCAACGCCGAAGGCCGCCTGCAGTCCTTCAACGGCACCGTCAAGCCAATGGGCGACGCCCGTCCGGCCTGGAAAGTGCTGCGCGTACTGGGCAACATCCTCGGCCTGGGCGGCTTCGACTACGAGACCTCGGAATCGATCCGCGACGAACTGTTCGAAAAAGGCGCGTCCGACCTGTCGGCCAAGCTGTCGAACGTGTCGCGCAAGGCTGCCGTTGCCGGCGTGCCGTTCACCGCGACCGGCTTGCAGCGCCTCGCCGACGTGCCGATCTACTTCGCCGACGCCCTGGCGCGCCGTTCCGGCCCGCTGCTGGCGACCACCGATGCTGCCGCTCCGAAAGCGCACCTGTCTACTGCCGCTGCGCAGCAGATCGGCGTGAAGGCCGGCGACAAGGTTGAAGTGAAGCAGGGCTCCGGCTTTGCGATCCTGGAAGCGACCATCGACGCCGGCCTGCCAGCGAACGTGGTGCGCGTGTCCGCCGCACACGCATCGACCGCGATGCTGGGCGCGATGTTCGGTGACATCACCGTTGCTAAAGCAGGGGAGGGCAAGTAATGGCTCTGCCAGAAATGATTGATTCGATTAAAGTGATGGGCGAGGCCAACCTCGGCACCTTCTGGCCGTTCGTCTGGACCATGGCCAAGATCCTGTGCGTGACCCTGCCTCTGATGGGCCTGGTGGCCTACCTGACCCTGTGGGAGCGTAAGCTGCTGGGCTGGATCCAGATCCGTATCGGCCCGAACCGCGTGGGCCCGAACGGCCTGCTGCAGCCGATCGCCGACGCACTGAAACTGCTCTTCAAAGAGATCATCGTCCCGACCAAGTCGAACAAGTCCCTGTTCTTCATCGGTCCTGTGATGACCATCATGCCGGCACTGGCTTGCTGGTCCGTGGTGCCGTTCGCCCCGGGCGCCGCCCTGGCCGACGTGAACGCCGGCCTGCTGCTGATCATGGCGATCGCCTCGATGGAGGTGTACGGCATCATCATCGCCGGCTGGTCCGCCAACTCGAAGTACTCCTTCATGGGCGCGATGCGTGCATCGGCACAGATGGTGTCCTACGAAATCGCCATGGGCTTCGCCCTGGTGATCGTGCTGATGGTTTCCGGTTCGCTGAACCTGTCCGAGATCGTGGCCGGCCAGCAGAAGGGCACCATGGCTGCCATGGGCCTGAACCTGTTCTCCTGGAACTGGCTGCCGCTGCTGCCGATCTTCGTCGTGTACCTGGTGTCCGGCCTGGCTGAATGTAACCGCCACCCGTTCGACGTGGTGGAAGGCGAATCCGAGATCGTCGGCGGCCACATGGTCGAATACGGCGGCATGGCTTACGCGATGTTCTTCCTGGCGGAATACGCCAACATGATCCTGATCGGCCTGCTGGCTTCGATCATGTTCCTGGGCGGCTGGTCCGCACCGATCGCAGCGCTGGAAATCGGCGGCGTGTTCGGCGGCTTCTTCTGGCTGTTCATCAAGACCTTCTTCATCGTGTCGCTGTTCATCTGGACCCGCGGAACGTTCCCACGTTATCGCTATGACCAGATCATGCGTTTGGGCTGGAAAGTGTTCATCCCACTGACCCTGGTGTACCTGGTGTTCGTGGCGACCTGGATGCAGACCTCCTGGAATATTTGGAAGTAAGAGAGCGAATACAGAATGGACCGATTGAAAGATTTCTTCGGCAGCTTCTTGCTGACCGAACTGTTCAAGGGGATGGCGCTGACCGGCAAATACATGTTTGCCAAGAAGATCACCGTCCAGTTCCCTGAAGAGAAAACCCCGATCTCGCCGCGTTTCCGCGGCCTGCACGCCCTGCGCCGTTATCCGAACGGCGAAGAGCGCTGCATCGCCTGCAAGCTGTGCGAAGCAGTTTGCCCGGCGATGGCGATCACCATCGAGTCGGAGCAGCGTGACGACGGCAGCCGCCGTACCACCCGCTACGACATCGACCTGACCAAGTGCATCTTCTGCGGCTTCTGCGAAGAATCCTGCCCGGTGGACTCGATTGTCGAGACGCACGTACTGGAATACCACGGCGAAAAACGCGGTGACCTGTACTACACCAAAGAGATGCTGCTGGCCGTAGGCGACCGCTACGAAGCGGAAATCGCGGCTAACCGCGCGGCCGATGCCAAGTACCGCTGATCGCCGAGGCTAATAAAAATGAACTTCACTTCTATTTTGTTCTACGTGTTCGCTGCCATCCTGGTGCTGGCATCGCTGCGCGTTATTACTGCACGCAATCCGGTGCATGCGGCGCTGTACCTGGTGCTGGCCTTCTTCCAGGCGGCCGGCATCTGGATGCTGCTGAAAGCCGAATTCCTGTCCATCGTGCTGGTGCTGGTGTACGTCGGCGCCGTCATGGTCCTGTTCCTGTTCGTCGTGATGATGATCGACATCGACCTCGACAAGCTGCGCGCGGGCTTCTGGAATTACCTGCCGGTTGCTTCCATCATCGGCGGTGTGATCGTGCTGGAAATGGCTGCCGTGATCTGGCGCTCGTTCCCGTCCACCGGCACCGCGGTGCCTGAGGCGGCCAACAGCATCGGCCAGACCAAGGCGCTGGGCCTGAAGATCTACACCGAGTACGTCTACGCATTTGAAATCGCAGCCGTGGTCCTGCTGGTGGCTATCGTTGCCGCCGTGGCCCTGACCCTGCGCAAGCGCAAAGACACCAAGGCTATCGACCCGGGCGTTGCCGTCCGCGTCAAGCGCAATGACCGCCTGAAGATCGTGAAGATGGACGCCACCGTCCACGCTCCGGTCGCAGCAGCGGAAACGAAGGAGGCACCATGACTTTATCCCTGGCTCATTACCTGGTCCTTGGCGCGATCCTGTTCGCGATCTCGATCGTCGGTATTTTCCTGAACCGCAAGAACGTCATCGTCCTGCTGATGGCCATCGAACTGATGCTTCTGGCAGTGAACATGAACTTCATCGCGTTCTCGCACTACCTGGGCGACGCGGCCGGGCAGATCTTCGTCTTCTTCATCCTGACCGTGGCGGCTGCCGAATCGGCAATCGGCCTCGCGATCCTGGTGGTGATGTTCCGTAACCTGGACACCATCAACGTGGAAGACCTGGACAGCCTCAAAGGCTAAGTTAAAACCTCGAAAAATAGATAAGGTAAATCATGACGGGGCAACTTAACCCAACCCTCCTTCTGGCCGTTCCGCTGGCGCCGCTGGCAGGTTCCGCAATCGCGGGCCTGCTGGGCACCAAGTTCTTCGGCAATGTCGTCGGCCGTAAGGTGTCGCATACCGCGACCATCCTGGGCGTGCTGATCGCTTTCCTGATCTCGTTCCAGACCCTGCTGCAGGTGATGGATGGCGCCACCTTCAACGGTGACGTGTACCGCTGGATGACCGTGGGCAGCGTCAAGCTGGCCGTCGGCTTCCAGATCGACGCGCTGACCGCGATGATGATGAACGTGGTGACCTTCGTGTCGCTGATGGTTCACATCTACACCATCGGCTACATGGCTGAAGACGAAGGCTACAACCGCTTCTTCTCCTACATCTCGCTGTTCACCTTCTCCATGCTGATGCTGGTGATGTCGAACAACTTCCTGCAGCTGTTCTTCGGCTGGGAAGCTGTGGGCCTGGTGTCCTACCTGCTGATCGGTTTCTGGTACACCCGTCCGACCGCCATCTTCGCCAACATGAAGGCCTTCCTGGTCAACCGCGTGGGCGACTTCGGCTTCATCCTGGGCATCGGCATCATCCTGGCCTACACCGGTTCCATGGACTACCAGGAAGTGTTTGCCAAGAAGGACGTGCTGGTCAACGGCACCCTGCCGGGCTTCGGCTGGGCGCTGATCTCGGTGGCCTGCATCTGCCTGTTCATCGGCGCCATGGGCAAGTCGGCGCAGTTCCCGCTGCACGTCTGGCTGCCTGACTCGATGGAAGGCCCGACCCCGATCTCCGCACTGATTCACGCGGCAACCATGGTTACCGCCGGTATCTTCATGGTGACCCGCATGTCGCCGCTGTTCGAAATGTCGGACGCAGCGCTGTCGTTCATCCTGGTGATCGGCTCGATTACCGCGCTGTTCATGGGCTTCATGGGCATCATCCAGAACGACATCAAGCGCGTGGTGGCTTACTCGACCCTGTCGCAGCTGGGCTACATGACCGTGGCGCTGGGCGCCTCCGCTTACTCGGTGGCCGTGTTCCACCTGATGACCCACGCCTTCTTCAAGGCGCTGCTGTTCCTGGGCGCCGGCGCTGTCATCATGGCGATGCACCACGACCAGGACATCCGCAATATGGGCGGCCTGAAGAAGTACCTGAAGATCATCTGGATTACCTCGCTGCTGGGCTCCCTGGCGCTGATCGGTACCCCGTTCTTCTCCGGCTTCTACTCGAAGGACATGATCATCGAAGCCGTGCACGCAACCCACCTGCCGGGCGCTGGCTTTGCCAACTTTGCCGTGCTGGCGGGCGTGTTCGTGACCGCGTTCTACTCCTTCCGCATGTACTTCGTCGTGTTCCACGGCCCTGAGAACTTCGGCAAGGAACACCACCACGCGCACGATTCGCACCACGCTGACGAAAGCGAAGAAGACGACCACGGCCACCACGGCCTGGCTCCGGGCGAGAAGCCGCATTCGCCGGGCCTGGTAGTGACCCTGCCGCTGATCCTGCTGGCTATCCCGTCGGTCATCATCGGCGCGATCGCGATCGAACCTATGCTGTTTGGCAGCTTCTTCAAGGACGTGATCTTCGTCGGTGAAAACCACCACGCGATGCACGAACTGGCGGAAGAATTCCATGGCCCGGTTGCCATGGCAATCCACTCCCTGACCACGCTGCCCCTGTGGCTGGCGATTGCGGGCGTGGCTTCGGCTTACTACTGCTACATGGTCAATCCGAAGGTTCCTGCCTGGTTCTATGAGAAGTTCAAGTTCCTGCACACCCTGCTGGACAACAAGTACTACATGGACAAGTTCAACGAGGCTGTCTTTGCCCGCGGCGCGCGCCTGCTGGGCGAAGGCCTGTGGGCTGCTGGCGACCGCGCCATCATCGATGGTCTGATGGTGAACGGTTCGGCGAAAGTGGTGGGCTGGTTCTCCAGTGTCACCAAAGTGTTCCAGACCGGCTACATCTATCACTACGCCTTCGTGATGATCATCGGTATCCTGGGCTTCCTGGTGTACTTCCTGCCGTTTTGGCACGCTTAACAGCTGACGCAAAAGAGATAACAAATGCAGTCAACGATTAATACTCTACCTCCTTACCTCAGCCTGTCGATCTGGGTACCGATCGTCTTCGGCCTGATCGTACTGGCCATCGGCCGCGATACGCGGGCCGGCATGGTGCGCGTGCTGTCGCTGGTGGGCGCCCTGGTATCCCTGGTGCCGACCATCCCGCTGATGACGCAGTTCGACAAGGCGGCCCACGGCATGCAGTTCGTCGAGAAGGCCGCCTGGATCGAGCGCTTCAACATCTTCTACTCGCTGGGCATTGACGGCCTGTCGATGTGGTTCATTCCGCTGACCGCCTTCATCACCGTGATCGTGGTGATCTCGGCATGGGAAGTGATCACCGAACGCGTGGCGCAGTACATGGGCGCGTTCCTGATCCTGTCGGGCCTGATGATCGGCGTGTTCGCCGCCATGGACGGCCTGCTGTTCTACTTCTTCTTCGAAGCGACCCTGATCCCGATGTACATCATCATCGGCGTGTGGGGTGGTGCCAACCGCATCTACGCAGCGTTCAAGTTCTTCCTGTACACCTTCTTCGGTTCGCTGCTGACGCTGGTTGCCATCATCTACCTGTACAACAAGTCCGGTAGCTTCGATATCCTGGCCTGGCACAAGCTGCCGCTGACCATGGGCGAGCAGGTTGCGATCTTCTTCGCCTTCTTCATGGCCTTCGCCGTGAAGGTGCCGATGTTCCCGGTCCACACCTGGCTGCCGGACGTGCACGTGGAAGCGCCGACCGGCGGTTCCGCCGTGCTGGCCGCGATCATGCTGAAGCTGGGTGCTTACGGCTTCCTGCGTTTCTCGCTGCCGATCGTGCCTGACGCTTCGCACAAGCTGGCGCCGATGGTGATCGTGCTGTCCCTGATCGCCGTGATCTACATCGGCCTGGTGGCCCTGGTGCAGAAGGACATGAAGAAACTGGTGGCGTATTCGTCCATCGCGCACATGGGCTTCGTGACCCTGGGCTTCTTCATGTTCAACGAGATGGCGGTGCAGGGCGGTATCGTGCAGATGGTGTCGCACGGCTTCATCTCCGGCGCGATGTTCCTGTGCATCGGCGTGCTGTATGACCGCATGCATTCGCGCCAGATCGCCGACTACGGTGGCGTCGTGAACAAGATGCCCAAGTTCGCCGCACTGTTCATCCTGTTCTCCATGGCTAACTGCGGCCTGCCAGCCACCTCCGGCTTCGTGGGCGAGTTCATGGTGATCCTGGGCGCCGTGCAGTTCAACTTCGTGACCGGCATCCTGGCGGCTACCGCCCTGATCTTCGGCGCGGCTTACTCCCTGTGGATGGCCAAGCGCGTGATCTTCGGCGCCATCACCAACAAGCACGTGGAAGAGCTGACCGACGTTAACAACCGCGAGTTCCTGATGCTGGGCATCCTGGCGATCGCTGTGTTGGTGATGGGCCTGTACCCAGCGCCATTCACCGACGTGATGCAGGTTTCCGTGGCCGACCTGCTGGCGCATGCGGCTCAAAGCAAGCTGCCAGCCGTGGCCCCTTGATTGCAAATAGGACCAAGTTTTCATGAATACCACTAACCTGATCCCGCTCTACGCAGAAGTCTTTCTGCTGATCGCCGCTTCGGCGATCCTGCTGATCGACATGTTCCTGGCAGAGGGCAAACGTGCGATCACTTATATGCTGACGCTGGCGACCCTGGTGGGCGCGGCCTTCTTCAGCTTTGCCGACTACATGTCCGGCAGCACGGTGTACGCGTTCTCGAACATGTTCATCAGCGACCCGATGGGCAACCTGCTGAAACTGTTCTCCTACCTGACCATGGCGATGACGCTGGTGTATGCACGCCAGTATTCCACCGACCGCGGCATGTTGGGCGGTAACCTGGGCGGCGAGTTCTACGTCCTGGCGCTGTTCTCCCTGCTGGGCCAGATGGTGATGATCTCGGCCAACAACTTCCTGACCATTTACCTGGGCCTGGAACTGATGTCCCTGTCGCTGTACGCCCTGGTGGCCCTGCGCCGCGACGACGCCCGCGCAACCGAAGCTGCGATGAAGTACTTCATCCTGGGCGCGCTGGCTTCCGGCTTCCTGCTGTATGGCATGTCGATGTTGTATGGCGCGACCGGTTCGCTGGATATCTCCCGCGTGGCTGACAAGATCGGCTCCGGTACCGTCAACCCGACCATCCTGACCTTCGGCCTGGTGTTCGTGGTGGCCGGCCTGGCGTTCAAACTGGGCGCCGTTCCGTTCCATATGTGGGTACCGGACGTCTACCAAGGCGCTCCAACCGGCGTGACCCTGCTGCTGGGCGGCGCTCCGAAGCTGGCGACCTTCGCCATCTGCGTGCGCCTGCTGGTGGAAGGCATGCGCCCTGCGGCTGGCGACTGGCAGCAGATGCTGATGATCCTGGCCGTGCTGTCGCTGGCCATCGGCAACCTGACCGCCATCGCACAGACCAACCTGAAACGCATGCTGGCTTACTCCACCATCGCGCAAATGGGCTTCGTGCTGCTGGGCCTGATGGCCGGCGTTGTGGGCCACGAGACGGCCAATGGCGCCGCCGCCTACTCGTCCGCCATGTACTACGCGATCACCTACGTGCTGACCACCGTCGGCTCGTTTGGCCTGATCATGGTGCTGGCGCGCCAGGGCTTTGAAGCCGAAGAAATCAACGACTTCAAAGGCCTGTCCAAGCGCAGCCCGGGCTACGCAGTGCTGATGTCCGTGCTGATGTTCTCGCTGGCCGGCGTGCCGCCGATGATGGGCTTTGCCGCCAAGTTTGCGGTGCTGCAATCGGTGCTGGCGACAGGCGCTGTGTGGCTGACCGTGTTTGCAGTGATGTTCTCGCTGGTGGGCGCGTTCTACTACATCCGCATCGTGAAAGTGATGTGGTTCGACGAGCCGGCTGACACCACTCCTCTGTCCGTCACCACCGACAAGGGTGTCGTGCTGGCACTGAACGGCCTGGCCGTCGTGGTGCTGGGCATGATCCCAGGCCCTCTGCTGAACGCCTGCATGGCGGCGATGCAGAAGACCCTGGCTTCCTGATAGATGGACGTCAATGCTTCATCCTGGCTGGTCATCCTGCTTGCAGTGGTGGCCGCCAACCTGCCTTTCCTGAACGAGAAGGTATTTGCCCTGGTTCCGCTGAAAGCCGCACGCAAGCCATTCCTGGTGCGGCTGGCGGAACTGGCAGTGCTGTATGTTGTCGTTGGCGGCATCGGCATTGCGCTCGAATCCCGCATCGGCACCGAGTTTCCGCAGAACTGGGAGTTCTACTGGGTCGCGGCTTTCGCCTTCCTGGTGTTTGCATTTCCTGGCTTCGTGGTACGCTACCTGCGTAAACACCACTAATAGAACCGGTAAACCTGGGTCTCAAAGCCTGTGATTGGGTTGTACGCCTTTGACCTTCTCAATTAGTCAAAGGCCCAGAACCAACCCCATGACCTGGAGACCGTTGAGGGTCAGACCCTTTGGGTCTGACCCAGGTTTACCGGTTTAAAAATCAACCATGGACAAACACCTAAAAGAAACCAAGATAGACGGCAGCATCGCCTACGACGGCGGCTTCCTCAAAGTCCACCGCGACACGGTCAGCCTGCCCGACGGCAAGCACACCAAGCGCGAATACATCCGCCATCCCGGCGCTGTAGTCATCATCCCCGTGCTCGATAACGGCAAGGTCCTGTTGGAGCGCCAATACCGCTACCCCAACGACCGCGTCTTCATCGAGCTCCCCGCCGGCAAGATCGACCCGGGTGAAGACCCTCTGGCCTGCGCCATGCGTGAGCTGGAAGAGGAAACCGGCTACACCGCCGCCGACTGGCAATTCGTGAGCACCATCCACAACGCCATCGCCTACTCGGACGAGCACCTGGACATCTACCTGGCGCGCGGCCTGACCGCTGGCGAAGTCAAGCTGGACGACGGTGAATTCATCGAAACCATTACCGCCAGCGTGGATGAAATGCTGGACTGGGTCCGCAGCGGCAAGATCACCGACGTCAAGACCGTGATCGGCGCCTTCTGGCTCGACAAGCTGCGCGCCGGCGCCTGGAAGCTGGACTGAGGCCATGAACGGCATGCGCTGCCTGCTACTGGTTGGAGCCCTCGCGGCAAACCAGGCGCAGGCAGCGCCGGTGCAGCGCACGCCGTTCCAGATCCGCTGCGAAGATACGATCAGCAAGACAGTCTCAGTGCTGTCGGCGCGCCAGAACGGCTACACCGTCAATACACAGCTGTCGTACAAGCAGCTCTCGGCCATGCGCACCGAAAAGATGCCGGCCACCGGCTATGTGCTGGGCCTGACCCGCACCGAGTCGCGCGTGCAGATCGCCCTCGATGGTCCGATGCTCACCGACCCGGCCAGCGGCTACGAGTGCGTGGCGCCGCGGATCAAGGTGCAGTTGACGTACGCGCCAGTGCGCATTTATGTTGGCAATGAATTCCCGCCGGGGACTTGCGGTTACGCGGAGATCCTGACGCACGAACTGCGCCACATGAACGCCTACATGGACCACCTGGTCAAGGTCGAGGAAATCGTGCGGTCCGCATTGGCGCGGCGCTTCGAGGCCAAGCCGCTCTATGCCCCGGCCGGCACCGCGCGCTCGGCCCTGGCCCACGAGATCGACAGCGGCTGGCTGCCGTACATCAAGGCCGAAATGGCCAAGGTGGAGGTGCAGCAGGCGCTGATCGATTCGCCGGCAGAATACGCCCGCCTGAGCAAGGCGTGCAACGGCGAGATACAAACCATTTTAAGGAAGTCACGTAGCAGAAAATGAAGCGATACTTCGCATTGATTCCCGCCGCCGGCGTTGGCGCGCGCATGGCGGCCGCCAGCCCCAAACAGTACTTGCCCATCAACGGCGTGCCGATGCTGCAGCACACGCTTGAAGCGTTTCGCCGCAGCGAACTGATTGCGCATACCTATGTGGTGGTGAGCGCGGGCGACGGCTATATCGATTCCATCACGCCCGAACTTGGCGTGACGGTCCTGCGCTGCGGCGGCGCTACGCGCATGGATTCGATCCTGAACGGCTTGCGCGCCATTCGCGCCAACGTGGGCGATGACGACATGGTGCTGGTGCACGACGCTGCACGTCCCGGCCTGACGCCGGCCCTGATCGCAAAGCTGATTGCCGCTGTCGGCGACCACGAGGGCGGGGGGCTGCTTGCCCTGCCGGTGGTGGACACGGTAAAGTCCACGCGAACGGGCACTTTGCAGACCACGCCGCGCGACGGCCTGTGGCTGGCGCAGACACCGCAGATGTTCTCGTACTCGCTGCTGCTGCGCGCCCTGGCGCTGGCGCCGGACCCGAACGCCATCACCGATGACGCCAGTGCCGTCGAGATGCTAGGCTTCTCGCCGAAACTGGTGGAAGGCCACCCCCGCAATTTGAAGGTCACGCTGCCGACCGATATCGCGATCGCAGAAATGTATTTAGGACAGGATTCAAAATGACGCAACTCCCATTCCGCATCGGCCAGGGCTACGATTCGCACCGCCTGGTTGAAGGCCGTAAGCTGATTCTTGGCGGGGTCGAGATCCCGCACGAACGCGGCCTGCTTGGGCACTCGGACGCAGACGCGCTGCTGCATGCGATCACCGACGCCATCCTCGGCGCGGCGGCGCTGGGCGATATCGGCAAGCACTTCCCGGATACGGCCGAAGAATTCCGCGGCGCCGATTCGCGCGTGCTGCTGCGCGAGGCCGCCAAGCGCGTGCGCGCAACAGGCTACGATGTCGGCAATGTGGACTGCACCATCATCGCCCAGCGCCCGAAGATGGCGCCGCACATTGCAACCATGGCGGCCAATATTGCCGCCGACCTCGGCGTGCCGGCCGGCCATGTGAACGTGAAGGCCAAGACCAACGAGAAGCTCGGCTATCTTGGCCGAGAAGAAGGTATCAATGCCGAAGCTGTAGCGCTGCTGGTACTGCGCCAGGGGGCGTAAGGCCATGACGTCACGCCAGCCGCCGCGCGAACCAGCGCCCGGCGCAGCGCTTGCTGCGTCGCGCCTGCGGCCGCTCGAAGCTTCGCGCAACCTGCCGGACGGGGAGGCGGCGCAAGCCGCCAAAGCCGAAGCACGCGAGCGCCGCGACGCTGCGGTGCGCGGCGTGTCTTCGATGCAGGAGATGCGTGAAGCCATCCGCGCGGCAGCCCGCGCTTTGCCGGCCATCGATGCCGTGCCGCGCGTACGCCCGATGAGCGCAACGGCGTTCCGCACACGGGCGCGTGAAGGGCTGCCATTCCTGATTCCCGGCGCAGTTGCACGCTGGCCGATCTGCGCGCTCGGTCCGGAAGTGCTGCGAGAGCGCTTTGGTGATGTACACGTGCGCGCACGCGTTGGCGACTACATCGGCACTGCCTTCGCACCCGACCGCGCGATGCAGGACATGACCATGCGCGAGTATCTCGATCTCGCCGATGTGGCTGAAGGCTTGCCGCCATACCTCGGCAACCTCGAACTGCGCGAGTTGAATAGCCTGTGCCACTGGCCGGCGTATTTCGAAAAGATGGGGCCGCCGCGCTTCTGGATCGGCCCCGCCGGAACTGTCACGCCGCTGCACAGCGACTTTGACGACAACATTTTCGCGCAGGTCTGGGGCAGCAAGCGGATTTTCCTCGCGCCGCCGCACCACGACGAGTTCCTTTACACCCGCGAGGCCAATCCGGTCTTGTTCGGCAGCCCGTTCGATCCCGAAGCGCCAGATTTCGAACGCTACCCGCTGGCGCGCCAGGCCACGATGATCGAAGTGATCGTCCAGCCTGGCGATATGCTCTTCGTTCCGGCCGGCTGGTACCACCAGGTGCGCGCACTGACATTCTCGCTGTCGTCAAACCGCTGGGCGCGCGGCAAACCTTTTGCCTTGGCTTGAAAGACAGGTATGTGGCCGTTTCCAAAGTGAACAAAATTGCGGGCACTTGTCACGCCAGAATGGGGCGCGCAGCCGACGAAATTGCCACCTGAGCTAGATCGATACTTTCCTGTCCTAAATGGCGACTACTCGGAGCGTTGGGACATTGGAATCAATCTTCTCGATCGTGTTCATGCTGAAAAATGCACGTGCGCCATCGCATCGCATCCAGTTGTCCGTGTACTCAACGGAATTGTTCTGGATGATCCGAATACGAGTGACCATCATATCTATTTGAATCATCCCGCTTTGAAGGGAAGTGTTCTCTTCTTGTCGCATGATGGCGATTCGAGAGTCGTGTTTGCATCGCTTGCGGAGTTCATGGATTTCGTCGGGAAGGCAAAACGGGAAGGCCTATGGTTCAGTGATCTCCATCCCTCAAGATCCACTATTGTTGAGGATCAAGTTGCTCTGAGCCAACTGATTACCGATCTGCTCGACAATAGCGATCCCGAGATCGAGGCCGCTGTGCTCGCGATTATTCCCTCCATGGATCTACGAGACGAAAGGTTATTGAGCCGGCTCGCTTCTGATTCGAATTTCTTTTACGGAGAAGCCGTGGCGAGGGAAATTGAAAAGAGACCGGCCCCTTACTTGATGCGGTTAGCGGAGCGTTGCGCTCAACACGAACATATTCAGGTCCGCCAGGCCTGGAATAGGGCTGTAGCGGCAATTAGGGAGTTGAAGGTCGAATCTTAAGGCGGCGTTGGACTGCCATGGACCGGACTTGTCCGGTTCGGCCCAGGCATGTCTTGCCTGATGCTCACCTGCCACTCTTTGCACCTTGTGAGCGGTTGTGGTACTGAAGGATGATGCGCCGTCCTTCTTCAATTTCTTCTTGTGTTGGGGTGCGTCCATTGAAAAGCAGCCTGCCTCGTTCGAAATCGTGCGATTGCATCTCGGAACATTCCTCAGTCGGGACAATGTCATCGTCTTTCATCGCGTCAATTGCGTCCCAATCCGTCTCGCTCACGCAGGATGATGTGATATTGAAGGGCTTCTGGCCTGGTGGCTTTTCGAAAGGAAATGACACTGAGGGTCTCGCTTTCATAGCAGTAGGTCAACTTGGCAATTCGCCCTTCCACGAATCCGACTATTCGCTTTAGTTCGTCCCAGAAGATTGACATGGTCAGTCCAGGCCTTTGGAAAAGGAGGTCAAGCAGCCGGGCGGTAAGTTGATGCTCAAGCGCTTCGACGGCACATGTGTTGAGGTGGATCAGGTAAGATCGCGGGATGACTAGGGATACTTTTGATTACCGCGATGTGGCGGTGGAATCGGTCGAGGAATGCGGCCAGGTGGTGCTGCGGCCGGTGAATGGGCAGGCGTTCAGCCCGGAGATGCGGGTTCAGTGTTCGCGGCAGTTGCGCGATACGGCCGTTTATCCGCTGGGTACCTGTTTCCTTGTGCTGGCGAAGATGACCGACCGTCTCGGGGGGGAGCCTTACCTGTACGTCTTCCATGGCGACCCGGTCAAGGTGCTGACGCCTGCGCAGCTCGAGACTTTCCTCAATGACCGCCGCCGCTTGCGGATCTAGGAGAATATTGATGAAGCTTGTTTTTGTTGCGTTGCTGGCGGTGCCGGCATTGGCGATCGCACAAGCGGCCGACCCTCAGCCTGACGAACTATTGCAAATCGCATTCCCGAAGTGGGTCGACGAGGAGGGCGGGCGTTTGCAGTCGATCCCGACCAGCGCCGCTACGCGCGGCTGGAATGCGAAACAAGGCAGGAAGCGCAACGTCATCGTGCTGCCGCGCCAGGTGGTGCGCGTCTCCCCGGGTCGCATCGTGCTGCTGGCGACCATGATGCCGGCAGGCGATGGCGGCGAGCCGCAAGTTGCACACGGCACGCCGGCCGGCCTTGCAGCCTATACCTTCAAGCCCGGCAAGGACGGTTGGAAGATCGCCAGGCGCCAGGAGCCGTTCGCCCTGCAGGGCTTTGAAGGACGGGTGCAGTTGGCGACGGCTCCATTGTCCGCAAAGTCGCAGGCGTTGCAAGCTACCTGGGGAAGCTGCTGGCAAGGGCATTGCGTGGATGTCATCGCGCTGTATGCAATCGGCGCCGACGGCGTGAAAGCACAGCCGCTCCTGCTGCAAAAGATCAAGGGCAGCAACGTCTACTCACGCCCCGATTGCGTCGACCGCCTGGGCGGCATCGTGCAAGGCTTGCATCCTGCCGATCCAGCCTACGCCGACGAGAAGGTGCCGCCGGGCCAATGCTATGACATCGAAGGCCGCTGGGAGCTTGCCGGTGCAAGCGCGCTGACGCTGCGTTTCACTGGCGCGGTGAGCAAGGCAGGCAAGGATGGCAATGCTCCTGCGCAGCGCGTCGACCAGGCGATGAAGTTCGAATTCCGCGGCGGGCGCTATGTGCCCGTCTCCGGCAGCAATCCCGTTCCGGACGCTTAAATCAAAGGAGACAAACGATGATCAAGATTCGCGAAATTGACCACATCGTACTGCGCGTTGTCGACGCCGACCGCATGATCCGCTTCTATACCGAAGTGCTGGGCTGTACGATCGAGCGCCGCCAGGACGAGATCGGCCTGATCCAGCTGCGCGCTGGCAGCTCGCTGGTGGACCTGGTGCCGGTTGATAAAAAGCTGGGCAGGATGGGCGGTGCTGCGCCGGGCAAGGAAGGGCGCAATGTCGACCATTTCTGCTTCCGCGTCGAGCCGTTTGACGAGGCGGCGATCCGCGCCCACCTGAGCGCGCACGACGTGGCGAATGGCCCGTCCGAATCACGCTATGGTGCGGAAGGCGAAGGGCCGTCGATCTATGTCAACGACCCCGAAGGCAACACCGTCGAACTGCGCGGTGCGCCTTACGCGAGCTGATTACTCGTCGTCGTCCTCGTCGTCCTTCTTGAGCTTCGAGGACTTGCGCGCTTCATCGGCGGCAGCTTTCAGCTTGGCCGCATCGCCCATGAATTCATCCACGCTGTGGTCTTTGCTCTGGCGGACTTCGGGCGGCAGGATCACCGACATGTAGAGCTCATCGCGCAGCCGTCCGGCGCCCTCGTAATTCCGCATCAGGATCAGGCCAGAGCCCAGGGCGAGGAACACGGCGCAGGATGAGATGAAGGCGCGCGGCTTGTGCGGCTTCACGGTGCGCAAGTGGTTGTAGATCATCGCCACCAGGATCAGCATCACCACATGGTTGCCGTAGCGCGTGAACATTTCCGCCGACCAGGCATACGCCAGCACGCTGCTCAAAGCCTTCCATGCGCCGATTGCTACCAGTCCGCTGCCAAGGATGAACAGATGGCGTCCAAGGCGTGCATGACCGCCGAAAATGCGATTGGCCAGGGCCCAGACGCCACTCCACACCATGCCGGCGCCGATGCCGGTGACAATCACCAGCAGGTAACGGATGGCCTGGAAGGCGCCCGTATCGGACAGCGCTTCGGTCACGCCGACGAACAGGGCAATCAGCGCCATGCCTGCCAGCGCGGGCACGCCGCCTTCCCAGGCATGCATGGTGGTATCGGTGACTTCGGCTTCAACCGGGAATGCCGCGTCGCGTACGCGCAGGCGGGTGTGGCCGAGGCGCACCACGGTGGTGCCGTTGATCGGGACCGAAGCCTGGCGCTTGCCGTGCACCACGATGCCGTTCTGGCTGCCCAGGTCGCGCATCACGAGCGCACCGTCTTCCGCCAGCTCTACTACGGCGTGGGTAGGCGCGGTATGCGCGTCGTCCAGGATGAAGTCGTTGTTGTATCCGCGGCCGATGGTGATCGGCAGCTTGTCGACGCGGTGGCGATGCAGCACGTCGCCGTTGCGCGCCAGGGTCTCGATGAAGAACGGGCCGTTCATTTCCTGCCCCCGCGCGCCAGCGATTCGAGGAAGGCACGCGAGGCACGCAGGCCGTTTTCATAGGACACGCCGCGCGCGTCAAGGCGGCTTTGCAGGTTCATCTTGCCTTCGTCGGTGCTGGAGGTCAGCAGGGCGAAGTCGTACAGGCCGTCGAACTTGCGGTAGGCGCGCACGCACATCACGGCGCGCATCGGCAGGTTGCTGTTCTTGACGAATTGTTCGGTGCACATCGGGCCGGTCAGGCGCTTGTCCTTGTGGCTGCCGAAGCTCTCGTTCTTGAAAGAGTTGCTGGACAGGACAGCGAAGCGCACTTCATCCAGTCCCGTGCTCTTCATGTATTGATGCTGGATCTGCACCTGGCCGGTCTGCAGCGAGCCGGAGACGAACAGCGACGACTCCATCTGGCAATTGGTGACTTCCACCTGGAAGGAATCGCGGTCGTTGGACCGCCCCCAGCAGCGCATCTGTTCCGATTCGCGCACCGGCACCGAGTACGGTCCCATGGCCTTGGCGGACAGCGGTTTTTCCAGCAACTGGTCGATCATGGCCTTCTGGTGCACCAGAAGCTGCTGCGCGACGATGGCGGTGAAGTCCTTCGGCGGCTTGGCCTCCGGATCGACTTTCTTCAGCAGCTCTTGCGCGTAGCGGGCAGGGACCAGGAAGGACACCAGTTCGCCATCGAGGCGCTTGGAGACGTTGATGCCGGCCACCGCGCCATCCACGGTCACGCTCGGGCCGCCGCTCATGCCGGCGTTGATCGGGCCCGTGAACATCAGCTGCTCGTAGAAGCTGCGCGCGATCACGCCGTTGAACGAACCTTCGGAGATGGCAAAGCCCAGGTCGAGCGGATTGCCCAGCGAGTACAGGTACTGGCCTTGCGTCAGGGTGACCGGCTTGTCGCCCAGCTTGAAGTAGCCGGTGCCGTAGCGGTTGACGCGCACCACGGCCAGGTCGTGCAGCACATCGACTGCCAGCAATTCGATATTGCCGCGCTGGCCGGCGGTATCGACCCATTCGCCGGTGTAGGTATCCGGATCAAGTGCGAACTGCGAGACGACGTGGTAGTTCGTCAGCACCAGGTTGGAGGTGCCGACCAGGAAGCCGGAGCCGACCGAGGATTGGGTGCGGCCGGTTTTCAGCAGCGAGCGTACCTGCAGCAGGTCGGCCTTGGCGGCGGAATAGAGTTTTTGCGCGGTGCTCGATGGTGTCGGCAGGGCGACTGCATCGGGGGCTTGGGCCGGAGCCTGCTGGGCGTTGGCTGCTGCGCAGCCCCAGGTCAAAGTCAGTAGTAATGCAAGTTTAGTGAATTTCATCTAATCCTTAGACCTGGGAGTGAGGCGGGGATTACAGTTCGCCGTCTTCGGCGGCTGGCGGGGTGACTGGGGTCATCATGTGCCCCAGCTTGAGCGCCTTGGTATTCAGGTAGTGCTGGTTGAAGGCATTGCGGTTGACCAGCAGCGGCACCCGTTCGGCGACTTCGACGCCAAGGCTGCCCATGGCCGCGATCTTGCGCGGGTTGTTGGTCATCAGCTTCAGGCTCTTCACCCCAAACTGCTTGAGCATCGGTTCAACCAGGGCGTAGTTGCGCTGGTCTGGCTTGAAGCCTAGTTGTTCGTTGGCTTGCACGGTGTCCGCACCTTGCTCTTGCAGGCGGTAGGCGCGCATCTTGTTGATCAAGCCAATGCCGCGGCCTTCCTGGCGCAGGTAGAGCAGCACGCCGCGGCCTTCCTCGGCGATGCGTTTCAGGGCGCCTTCGAGTTGGGCGCCGCAGTCGCAGCGCTGGGAGAACAGCACGTCGCCGGTCAGGCATTCGGAATGGACGCGCGCCAGCACAGGCTCGCCATTGCCGATATCGCCCAGCACCATGGCCAGGTGCTCCTTGCCGGTCGCGTGTTCGACGAAGGCATGCAGCGTGAACTGGGCCCACGGCGTCGGCAAGGCGCACGAGGTGACGTAGTCCAGGTCTTCTTTTACCGGTTGTTCTGCTACGGGCTGCATGATGCTCTTTCAATCTTTGTGTTGTGTAACCCTGCAATCATAACAAAAACCCGGATATTAGGGGTCAGCCCCAAGCCGGATGGCCGTCCCGTCTGACCCCCAACGGTCTCGAACCAGAACCGTTGGCCGCGCCGCAGACTGGGTCTGACCCTGCGGGTCAGACCCAGGTTTACCGGTTTAAGGCAGGTCAAACAGCAGAACTTCGACATTATCGCCACCTGACAGCGTCACCGACTCCTCGCCGGTAATCTTGGCAGCATCGCCACCTTTCAGCTCGGTGCCGTTGACGGTCAGCGTGCCGCGGATCACGTGGACATAAGCCTGCCGCCCCGCGCCCAGCGCATGCACGGCCCCTGCGCCGCCATTCAGGATGGAGGCGTAGATCAACGCGTCCTGGTGCACCAGCACCGACCCCTCACGCCCATCCGGCGATGCGATCAGCCGCAAGGCGCCGGTTTTGCTCTCCGGCGTAAAGTGCTTTTCCTCGTAGCCAGGCTCGATGCCGCCCTGCGAAGGCTGGATCCAGATCTGCAGGAAATGCACGCCTTCCTTGTTCGAGTGGTTGTACTCGGAGTGGCGCACGCCGGTGCCAGCCGTCATGCGCTGCACGTCGCCGTAGTGCAGGACCGAGCCATTGCCCATGCTGTCCTTGTGTTCCAGCGCACCGCTCAGCACATACGAGATGATCTCCATGTCGCGGTGGCCATGGGTGCCAAAACCCTGGCCCGGCGACACCTTGTCCTCGTTGATCACCAGCAGGGGGCCGAAACCGACATGGTTCGGGTCATAGTAGTGGCCGAAAGAGAAGCTGTGTTTCGAATCCAGCCAGCCAAAATTGGCAACGCCGCGGTCTTCAGATTTACGTACTTGCAACATGATTAGCTCCTTGTGCGATAATTTCGATCAGATGTTTCACAGTATAAGTGCGGGCAATCGTGTTAAAAAGCGAATAATTTGCCTGTCTATGATCGAAAAAATCGAATGCTTAGACTCAGCCTGGAAGCCCTGCAAATCGTGGACGCCATCGACCGTGGCGGTTCCTTTGCCGCCGCCGCGCGGGAGTTGTACCGCGTCCCTTCGACCATTTCCTATACAGTCGGCAAGCTGGAAGAGGAGCTTGGGGTGCAAGTGTTCGAGCGCTTCGGCCCGCGCGTTGCACTGACAGCTGCCGGGCACGAACTGCTGAAGGAGGGACGCTACCTGCTCAAGGCGGCGGGCGACCTGGAGCAGCGCGTGCGGCGCGTTGCCTCCGGCTGGGAAACGGAGCTGGCAGTCGGCCTTGACTCTATGTTCGGCGCCGCCGTGCTGGCTCAGGACGTGCGCGCTTTCTATGAGGTCACCCAGCAAACCCGCCTGCGCCTGGTGCAGGAAACGCTCGGCGGCAGCTGGGAGGCCTTGCTGGACCGGCGCGTCGATCTCGTGGTCGGCGCGCCGGGCGACGGTCCGGCCGGGGGCGGTTATGTGTCGCAGCCCATCGGCCGGTTGAAATGGGTGTTCGCGGTCGCGCCGCAGCATCCGCTGGCGCAGCTGCCCGGCCGCCTGGGGCGCAACGCGTTGCAGCTGCACCGCGCGATTGCCACGGCCGATTCCGCACGGCTGCTGGCGCCGCGCACGGTCGGCCTGGTGCTGGGGCAGGACACGCTGACGGTGCCGACCATGCAGGCCAAATTCGACTACCAGTGCGCTGGGCTGGGCTTCGGCTTCCTGCCCGAACGCTGCGCGCGCGAAGCGATTGCTGCCGGCCTGCTGGTGGAAAAGGAAGTGGAAGAGCCCAAGCCCGATGAAACTTTCTACCTCGCGTGGCGCAGCGGCGAGTCCGGCGCAGCCTTGCGCTGGTGGCGGCAGCGCATGGCCGAACCGGGCTTGTTCGAACGTTTATGCTCGCACCTGCCGAAGGTTGCTCTTGGTCAATAAGCGTGTTGCCCGCGCCGTCGTCACCATGGCCAAGCAATTGCGGCGGGAAATCGTGGCCGAGGGCGTGGAAACCATCGAACAGATGAGCTTCCTGCGCGACCTGGGCTGCGACCAGCTCCAGGGTTACCTGTTCAGCCAGCCGGTCGGCGCGGCAGGCCTCGAACGCATGCTGCGCGAAGGCAAGCGCTTGGCGGTTACCGGGCGCCAGGCGACGCTGGCTCCATAAAATCACCCATTACTGGACCTTTCTTGGGGCCATGTTGCGGTGCAAACTGTCCCTGCCAACATCGAAAGGGATTGCCATGCTGGACTTCTATTACGTCGCGACACCCCAAGGTCAGCAATTGCTGATGTTCCTGGAAGAGACCGGATTGCCGTTTCGCCGCATTCCCCACGCCAGGTCGCTGGCGATTGTCGACCACTGGCCGATGGATGCCGGCGAACCGTTGCCGCTGCAGGAGTCGGGCGCCATGCTGCTTTACCTGGCCGAAAAGGCCGGTTTCGGCATGCCGGCCGGAATGCGCGCACGGGCAGCGACGAGGCAGTGGCTGTTCTGGCAGAAGTCATTCGAATGCCGCAGCAATGAAACGGGTGGGCTGTACAGTGCGCTCGACAAGGAACTGGGAGGGCAGGCTTACCTGTGCGGGGAGCAATACTCCGTGGCTGACATCGCCTGCTTCCCCTGGGTGAGTGCGCGCGGCGCACGGCTGGCCGCTTATCCCAACCTGGCGCGCTGGTTCCACGCCGTCAGCCAGCGGCCGGCAACGCAGCGCGCCTACGGCGCTCCGGACAGCGTGGCGCCGCCGGCCGAAAGCGAAGCGCTGGCAGGAGTATTGCCATGAAGCGGACCGATGCGGGCAGCATGTTGTCGGTGGCGGCGATCTGGGGCGCCTCCTATCTGTTCATCCGCGTCGGGGCGCCGGAGTTTGGCGCGGCGGCAATGGGCGGGGTGCGCGCTGTCGCAGCGGCCGGGCTGTTGTTGCCGCTGCTGTTGTGGCGCGGCCAGCTCGGCGCACTGCGCAAGCATTGGCGCGGCATCGGCTTTGTTGGCGTGACCAATGCGGCCCTGCCTTTCCTGTTGTTCAATTTCGCCGCGCTGACGATTCCGGCAGGCCTGTCCTCCATCCTGAGCGCGACCACGCCCTTGTTCGCGGCCCTGATCGGCGCCATCTGGCTCGGCGAACGCTTGACCCTCACGCGCATGGCCGGCTTGTCGCTGGGCTTTGGCGGCGTGGTGCTGCTGGTGGCGGGCAAGCTGCACTTCCTGCCGCAACAAGACATGCTGCGCACGGTGCTGGCCTCGCTGGCCTGCCTGGCGGCGACGCTGCTGTATGGGATTTCGGGCAATTTCAGCAAGCGCTACCTGGCCGAAGCGCCGCCGCTGGCGGTGGCGACGGGCAGCCAGATGGTGGCTGCCGTGCTCTTGATTGGCCCGGCGCTGGCGCTGTGGCCTGCCGAGCCGCCTTCGCCCAAGGCCTGGGGCGCGGTGCTGGCGCTGGCGGCACTGTGCACGACGTTCGCATACGTGCTGTTCTTTGGATTGATTGCGCGGCTGGGCGCGAGCAAGGCGATGAGTGCTCTGTTCCTGATCCCGGCCTTTGGCGTGCTGTGGGGCTGCCTGTTCCTGGGGGAGACGTTCTCGTTGCAGATGGGATTGAGCTGCCTGGTGATCCTCGCGGGTTGCGCGCTGACCACCGGGCTTGTTGAACCGTCGCGCTGGACGGTTCCGTTCCTGACTAGGCGCGCTTAGCGCTTGTCATCGTTTTTGTGGCTTTGGCGGCCGGCTTCGGCGTGCTGCTCAGGGGTGCCGCCACGGGTGCCGCCACCGCTGCCGCCGCTGCCGCTCTGGCGGCTGCCCGATTCGGACGAGCCGGACTGGCGGTTGCCGTCATTCTTGTGGCTCATGCTGCCGGCCTTGCGCGCTTCTTCCGAGGTGAACTCGTGCGCATTGCCGGAGGCGTGGGCTGCCTTGCCGCCTTCGCTGGCGATTTCACGCTGCTTTTCGGGGTCCATCGATGCGAAGCCACGGTTGCTGGTATCGCCCGACTGTTTGTTCCCGCCGCGGTTGTCTTGATTACTGGATGCCATGATCATCTCCCAATTCGGTTCAAGGAGTCGTCATGGTAGGCGTGGCAGGGGCGCCAATTAATCAGAACACGCTACCAGAGTTTGTAGGACAATGGCTCATTGAAAAGTAACTTTTCGAGGCAGGCCATGTACCTACTGGATCGCTTTACCGCTGCGCAGGAAGGCCTCTACCAACAGGTGGTCAGCGAACTGTCGGCTGGACGCAAGCGCAGCCACTGGATGTGGTTCATCTTTCCGCAGATCGCCGGCCTCGGCGCCAGCGCCATGGCGCAGCATTACGCGATCAGCGGGCTGGCCGAAGCGCAAGCCTACCTGGCGCATCCCTTGCTGGGCGCGCGGCTGCGCCAGTGCAGCGCGCTGGTGCTGGCTGTCCAGGGAGCCACGGTCCATGGTATCTTCGGGTCGCCGGACAATATGAAATTTCATTCGTCGATGACGCTGTTCGCGCAAGCCGCGCCGGACGAAGCGCTGTTCCGCGCTTGCCTCGACAAATATTTTGGCGGCGTGCCTGACCCGGCCACGCTGGACTTACTGCACAAGGAAAAACAATGACCCGTACCATCCTCGACGACGCCCACCTGCACCCGGCCATCCGCGAACGCGTGGCGAAGAACCATGCCGACATCGTGGCGGAAGTGCAGGCGGCCATTGCGGCCAACCGCGTGGTGGTCGTCGGCATGCGCCAGAACCCGTTCCCGAAAAAGACCTGCCGCCTGCTGGACGCGCAAGGCACCAAGTATGCCTACCTCGAATACGGCAGCTACTTCAGCATGTGGCGCCGCCGCACGGCGCTGAAGATGTGGACCGGCTGGCCGACCTTCCCGATGATCTTCATCGACGGCGTCCTGATTGGCGGCTTCAGCGACCTGGAGCGCCTGATCGAGAAGGGCGAATTTACTTCGCTGGTCGCACCGCGACTGCAGGGATGATGGACGCGCTGCCTTTGCGCCTGAATCCCGGCGACGACCTGCGCGGCGCCGTCGAACAGGCGCTGCGCGATGCGGGAGCTGCGGCCGGCTACCTGGTGCAGGGCATCGGCAGCCTGTCTGTGGCGCAGCTGCGCTATGCCGGGCTGGCGCAGCCGACCGAGTTGCTGGGCGACCTGGAAATCCTGACGGTAGCCGGCTCGGTGGCGCCGGACGGCGCCCACCTGCACATGATGCTGTCCGATGCGCGCGGCAGGGTGTTCGGCGGGCACGTGGGCCGCGGCTGCATCGTGCGCACCACGGCCGAGTTGCTGCTGGTGCTGCTGCCGGCGCACCGGTTCTCGCGCGAGCACGACCCGCTTACGGGCTTTGCGGAGCTGGCGATTCGGCGCGCGCCAGGCTAGGCTTGCGTTCCTTCTGCAGGCGGGCAGCGACTTGTTCCGCGCCGGCGAAGGCGCGCACCAGGTTGCCGCCGGCCAGCTTGGCAAGGTCCTTGTCGCTCCAGCCGCGGCGTATCAGTTCCGCAAACAGGGCAGGGTAGGTCGATACGTCTTCCAGTCCTTCCGGGTTGATGGAGCCGTAATAGTCGCCGGCGATGCCGACGTGGTCCTTGCCCGCCACGCGCGCCACGTGCTCGATGTGGTCGGCCACCATGGCCAGGGTGGCTTTCGGCTGCGGGCCGGCCTTGGCGATATACGCTTCCCTGACGGCCTTGAATTCCGGGCTGTCCGGCCTGGCGCCGGCTGCTGCCGCGGCGTCGCCCAGGCCTTTGCCCCATGCCGCCACCTGCGGCGAGACGAAGGCCGGCACAAACGTTACCATCACCACGCCGCCGTTGGCCGGCAGCCGTTTCAGTACTTCGTCCGGCACGTTGCGCGGATGGTCGTCCAGTGCGCGGGCGCTGGAGTGCGAGAAGATCACCGGCGCCTCGCTGGTGTCGAGCGCCTGCAGCATCACTTCCGTGCTGACGTGGCTCAGGTCCACCAGCATGCCGAGGCGGTTCATTTCGCGCACAACTTCCTGGCCGAAGCGCGTCAGGCCGCCGTGCTTGCGTTCACCCATGGCGGCGTCGACCCAGTCCAGCGTGCTGTTGTGGGTCAGGGTCATGTAGCGGGCGCCGAGGTCGTAGTAGGCGCGCAGGGCGCCGAGGCTGTTTTCGATCACGTGGCCGCCTTCCATGCCGATGAAGCTGGCGATCTTGCCTTCGCGTTTGGCCTTGGCGATGTCGCTGCTGCGGGTGGCCAGCACCAGGCTTTCAGGATATTTCGCGATCATGCGGCGCGCCAGGTCGATCTGCTCCAGCTGCTCGACGGCCCAGCCGCTTTTCAGCTCGCCCGGCACGTAGACGCTCCAGAACTGGGCGGACAGCTTGCCTTGCTTCAGGCGCGCCAGGTCGGTTTCGTGCGGGGTGCGCTGGCGCAGGTCGTAGTGGTCCACGTCCATCGGATGGCCGGCGTCTTCGCGGATGGTCCAGGGCAGGTCATTGTGGCCATCGACCAGGGGCACGCGGTCCAGCAGGGCCTGGGCGTGGCGCAGGGCGGCGTCTGCGGCGAAGGCGGGCGAACAGCCCAGGACTCCGCACAGCAGTGTGATGTACAGTCGGTTCAAATTATCTCCGTTGAAATAGCGATTATTTTTCAAGTATGCCGCAGCGCCAAACGCCGGTATACTCTGGCGGTTTAGCAAGACCTGAATCCGGAATTCTTCATGCATCGACATCGCGCACCTGCCAGGGGCTTTACGCTCATCGAACTGATTGTCGTCATCGTCATCCTCGGCATTCTGGCTGCGGTGGCGCTGCCGAAAATGATCAACTTCGGCTCCTCCGCCCGTACCGCATCGATCCAGGCCCTTGCAGGATCGGTCAGGACGTCGATCGGCCTGGTCAAGTCGCTTACCGCGCTGAGGGGCGAAGGCACGCCCGGCGCCCAGGCCAACATCACGTTTGTCGACCTGGACGACACGACCAGCATGCGCGTCTGGAGCGGCTACCCTGACCGCTGGTGCGACGGCATCGGCATTGCGCTGCAAGGCACCAAGATACCGGCCGGCGGCTGCTACCTGTCATCCAGCGCGGTGAAGACCGGCGACTATACTTTCTACGGCTACGGCAATAGCCAGATCCCCGGCGGCGACGCCGGGTGGCGAATCGAGGAGGCGCCGAACCCGACGCAGTGCTCCGTCCGATACAACTACAACGGCAGCGGCACTCCAGTGGTCACAGTGAACACCAGCGGCTGCTAAGGGCGCCTGGGCGCGCGCAGCGGATCGAGCAGGGCGCGCAGGTTGTTGTGGTCGATCTCGTACATCAATGCCAGCAGCGCGCCAAGCTCCCCTTTCGGGAAGCCTTCGCGCGCCATCCAGCCCAGGTAATGGCCTGGCAAGTCGGCCAGCTTGCGGCCCTTGTACTTCCCGTAGGGCATATCGCGCGCCACCAGCATTGCCAGGTATTCCGGGTTCATTCTTCTACAGTGCTTTCACAGGTATGCAGATCTCGCAGGTAAAGCTGCCGTCGGTCTGCGTCGCAAGGTTCTCGTAGCGTTCAAAGCATGGGCGCTCGTCGCATTGCAGCCCGCTGGAAGGCAGCCATTCCTTCATCATGCGGTTCCACACCGGGCCGATGTCGCGCGGCGAACCGGTGTAGCGGGTGACAGCATAGCGCCCGCCGGGCAGATGGGCGACGCTGAATTGCCCGCCGGGCTCGAAACCTTCCGGGATCTCGACGCAGGCATCATAGCGGCACTTGTCGGCCGGTGTGACGCTCGGGTCGTCGTGGCCGATGCCGTAGCAGGTGGCGCCGGCCAGGCCGTGGCCGAGCATCCAGGGCATGACGGCCTGGGCCCAGAACTGGCCGACGGCCGGGCCGTAGGGGCCGATGTGGCGGCGGTAGGCGATGCGGGCAGCTGGCAGGTCGACGATGTTGACTTCCATGATCATTTCTCCGAATGGGTTGTTGGAGACGCCATGTTCGCCGTTCGCGCCTGCGCCGGCCTGACCGTACTTGCTGTTCGCCTGATCCAGATTGCTATTTTGCGCCGCCAGGAACGCGGCCGTGCGCTCGGGCGTGCTGTTGCGCCACTCGGTGGGCGTGCTGCCGAAGCGGGTCTTGAAGGCCCGGGCAAAGGCTTCGCCCGAGCCGAAGCCGGTCGACAGCGCGACCTCGAGCACCGTACCGCCGGCAGCCAGCTTGTGGGCCGCGACTTCCAGGCGGCGCCGGCGCACATAGTCGCCGATGGTCTCGCCCATCCAGCCGGCGAAGATGCGGTGGAAGTGGTAGCGCGAAAAGTTGGCGATGTCGGCCAGGGCCGGCAGGTCAAGCTGCGCGTCCAGGTTGCGGTCGATATGGTCTAGCACCCGGTTCATGCGGCGCTCGTATTCGCTGCGCGGATCGTTCATGCGAGGGGATAGATGCGGTCAAGGCTGCCGGGGCCGAAGTACTTTTCGTATTCCCTGGCAGCGTAGGAATCCATCATGCCGGAAATGTAGTCCACTACCAGCCGCTCGCGCGAATCCTTCAGGCTGCGGATGGCCGGCGGCAGCAGGATGCCGCCCTTGTTGTAGGTCTTGTCGGTCAGGACTTCGAACAGGCCGCGGATGATTTTCTCGCCGCGCTTTTCGTAGAGCTGCACGTCTTTCTTGCGCAGGATGGCGCGCCACAGCAGGCTTTTCAGGCCGCGCGCCAGCAGGCCCTTGGTGCGGTAGCCCAGTTCGGGGCCGTGCTTGCCTTCCACCACGGCGATGTCGCGGCACAGTTCATGCACGATCTGCGAGGTCAGCTCCTTGCGCAGCACGATCGAATATTCCTCCGAGCTTTCCTGCATGTCGCATTTCAGCGCTTCCTCGTGGGCGTGGTTGGCGATGCTGGCGAATTGCTCGTAGGCGGCGGAAAAGTCCTTGCTGATCCTGAATTCGTGGACGATCTCGCCCCAGGTGATGATGCCGAAGCTCAGCGCATCTTCCACGTCGTGGGCGGCATAGGCGATTTCGTCGGCCAGGTCCATGATCTGGGCGTCGATGCTCTTGCGGACCGTAATGCCGGCGGCGTTGAGCTGTCCGATCAGGAACGCATAGTCATCGTCGTACAGGAATTTCTTCGGATTGTCGGCACGGCGCTGGAAGTACTTGGTGATGCCGAGCAGGGAGCGCACGGTCAGGTTCAGGCCAGCATAGGCGTGGTGCTTCTTTTCCAGCGTGCGCAGGGTGCGGAAGGCTTGCGCATTGCCCTCGAAGCCGCCGGAACCGGCCGCCAGCTCGTCCAGGATCTTTTCGCCGTAATGGCCGAAAGGCGGGTTGCCGATGTCGTGCGCCAGCGAGCAGGTTTCCGATACCACGCTGCGCTCCAGCCCCAGGTCGGCCGCGATGGAACGGGCGATCTGCGCCACTTCCAGGCTGTGGGTCAGGCGGTTGCGGTTGAAACGGTTGGCGTCGACGCCGAGCAGCTGCATCTTGCCCTGCAGGCGGCGGAAAGAAGACGAATACAGCACGCGCGCATAATCGCGCATGCACTCCTCGCGGCCCTCGCCGCGGCCGTCGGCCTGGGCGTGGACGCGGTATTCGAGCGGCAGTACCAGCGCCTCCTGGGCGCGGGCGAATTCGATGGTCTGTTGGTCGTACATTGTTTTCCTCTGGTTTGCAGGGGATTCTAAGTCGCTTCCGCATTCCGGTGTATATTGCAGCCCAAATTGTTTCACGGCTGGATAATAAAATGTCACCTGTTTCGCTGTTCCTCGTGGTTCTGGCCTATTTCGGCCTGTTGCTGGGCGTGGCCTGGGCCACTTCCCGCAACGCCAACAACGACAGCTTCTTCATCGGGAACAAGAGTTCGAACTGGATGCTGGTGGCCTTCGGCATGGTCGGCACCACGCTGAGCGGCTTGACTTTCATCAGCGTGCCGGGCGCGGTGGGGCGCGACGGCTTTGGCTACATGCAGATCATGATCGGCTATGTACTCGGTTATATCGCCGTGGCCTGCATCCTGCTGCCGCTGTACTACCGCCTGAAACTGACGTCCATCTACCATTACCTCGACGTGCGGCTGGGCCGGCGCTCCTACCAGAGCGGGGCGGCATTCTTCATCCTGTCGCGCACCCTTGGCGCCACTGCGCGCCTGTACCTGGTGGTGAACATCCTGCAGGCGGTGATCTTGGACAGCCTTGGCGTGCCGTTCTGGCTGACCAACCTGGTCATCCTGGCGATGATCCTTCTGTATACCTACGAGGGCGGGGTCAAGACCATCGTCTGGACCGACACGCTGCAGACCACCGGCATGCTGCTTGGCCTGGTGGCCTGCACGGCCTTCCTGCTGGACGAGATGAACCTGGGCTTGCTGGAAAGCCTGGAGCGCATGCGCTCTGCCGGGCTGGCGCGCGTCTTCACGACCGATATCAATAGCCCTGGCAACGCCTGGAAACAGGTGCTGGCGGGCATCTTCATCGTCATCACCATGACCGGCATGGACCAGGAAATGATGCAGAAGAATATCTCGGTCAAGACCCTGGGCGATTCGCAAAAGAACATGCTGGCGCTGAACGCCATCCTGGCCGGCGTGCTGGCGCTGTTCCTGTTCCTCGGCGGCCTGCTGTACCTGTATGCGCCGCAGGTGGGCGTGGCCGTGAGCGGCGACAAGATCTTCCCGGCCGTGGTGATGGGCCATATGCCGGCGCTGCTGCAGCTGGTGTTCATCATTGCCCTGATCAGCGCCCTGTTCCCGAGTGCGGACGGCGCGATCACGGCGCTGACCTCGTCCTTCTGCATCGACATCCTGGGCCTGAAACGGCGCGCTGACCTTGGCGAGGGCGCGCAACTGCGCATCCGCCACCGGGTGCACCTGGCTTTCTGCGCGCTGTTCCTGCTGCTGGTGATGGTGTTCAAGTGGATCGACAGCGCCAGCATGATCGGCATGATCCTGAAGCTGGCCGGCTACACCTACGGCCCGCTGCTTGGCCTGTTCGCCTTCGGCCTGCTCAGCAGGCGGGCGGTGAATGACAGGCTGGCGCCGTGTGTGGCGCTGGCCGGGCCGCTGCTGTGCGCCCTGATCGACTTTAACCAGCAAAGCCTGTTCGGCAGCTACCGCATCGGCCTGGAGCTGCTGGTCATCAACGGCCTGCTGGTCATGGCTGGGCTTTACCTGATTTCTTCACCCTCCAAGGCGAATGTCGCTTATAGTGTGAAGTAGTTTCATTTTTTGCACTAGGAGTAAAGATGTCCCGCTCTGTTTTCTCGTATGTCCGCGGTGGATTTGCCTGGTTCTGGAATGCCGTGGATAAAAGCCGCCGCGCCACCATGAACTTCCTGTTCCTGCTGGTCGTGGTGCTGCTGATTGCCGCCATGTTCGGCGGCGGCGTCAAGCCCTTGGGCGACAAGACCATGCTGGTCCTGAACCTGGAGGGCTCTTTGGTTGAACAATCGTCCGGCAGCAGCCGTGACGCGCTGATGGCCGGCCTGTCCGGCGGCGAAGTGCACAAATCCGTGCAACTGCGCGATGTCCTGAACGTGCTCGATGCGGCCGCCAAGGACCCGCAAATCGGCGGCGCCGTGCTGGTGCTGGACGAAATGCAGGGCGGCGGCCAGGCCATGCTGCGCGAGATTGGCGCCGCGGTGGACCGTTTCAAGGCCAGCGGCAAGAAGGTCGTGGCCTGGGGCTCCAGTTATAACCAGCGCCAGTACCAGGTCGCGATTCACGCCGACGAAGTCTACCTGCACCCGATGGGCGCAGTGTTCCTCGACGGTTTCGGCAAATACCGCAATTACTACCGCGATGCGCTGGACAAGGTTGGCGTGACTGTGAACCTGATGAAGGTCGGCACCTACAAGAGCTTCGCCGAGCCGTTCATCGCCAACGGCCCTTCGCCGGCGGCGGCGGAAGCGGATGCTTTCCTGTACAACGACCTGTGGGCGCGCTACACCGCCCAGGTGGAGCAGTCGCGCAAGATGCCGGAAGGCGCGCTGATGAAGGCGATCGACAACCTGCCGGCACTGGTGGCTGAAGCAAAAGGCAACCTGGCGCAGGTAGCGCTGGACGCCAAGCTGGTCGACGGCCTGAAAACCAAGGATGAACTGCGCGTCATGATGACCAAGCGCGGCGTGGACGATCCTGCGGCCAAGTCCTTCCGCCAGGTCAACTTCCACGATTACCTGGCGCGCGTCTTCCCTAAACTGACCGGCGACGCGATCGGCGTGGTCATGGCGGTCGGCGAAATCAGCGACGGCGATGCGCCGGCCGGCCAGATCGGCGGCGCGTCGACGGCACGCCTGGTGCGCATGGCGCGCGAAGACAGTTCGATCAAGGCGGTGGTGCTGCGCGTCGATTCGCCCGGCGGCAGCGCTTTCGGCTCGGAGCTGATCCGCCGCGAGCTGGAGCTGACCCGCGCGGCAGGCAAGCCGGTGGTGGTCTCGATGGGCAATGTGGCCGCGTCCGGCGGTTACTGGATTTCGATGGCTTCCGACGAAGTAATTGCCGACCCGGCCACCATTACCGGCTCGATCGGCGTGTTCGCCCTGTTCCCGACCGTGGACAAGGTGATCGACAAGCTGGGCATCCACACCGCCGGACAGACCACCACCTGGCTGGGCGATGCAGGCAATCCGCTGCGTCCGATGGACCCTCGCTTCGGTCAATTGATCCAGGGCGTGATTGGCCACACCTACGAGGAATTCACCGCCAAGGCGGCCAAGGCGCGCAAGACCACGGCTGACAAGATCGATGCCGTGGGCCAGGGCCGCGTATGGACCGGCGTGCAGGCGCAGGAGCGCGGCCTGGTCGATACGCTGGGCGGCTACCAGGATGCGCTGAAGGCGGCTGCACGCCGTGCCAAGATGAGCGGCGAGCCGCGTATCGTCTACATCGAGCGTGAAGTGTCGCGCTTCGACAAGGTGCTGGAGTTCTTCGGCGCCTCGACTGCGAAGGCCGCTGCCGCCAAGGCCTTTGGCGACCAGGCCCGCGCTTCGCTGCTGCCTGCCGGGATGCCGGCTGGCGTGGCTACCGAGGTGGTGCAGGACCTGGGCTGGTTGAACGAAATGACCGCCCAGCGCAAGCCGTTCATGGCGCTGACCCATTGCCTCTGCAGTTCGCCCGATTAGTTTGTAGCAGCTTTGTAAGCAGTTATTACAAGAAACAAGCCGCCAGCCAGTCTGGCGGCTTTTCTTTTGGGGCGCCAGGGCGCTTGAATTGTTTCCGATGTTTCTTGCCTAACGCATTTGCGCCGGGGCGCTGTGCTAGAGTCAATTCGCGTTCTTACCAAAAGAAGAAAGGGTCGCCCCATGGAGACTCCAACAACATCCAGTACCCCGTCGAAACCTCGCGCCGGCAAGCGGGCGCGCTGGATCGGGGGAGTCGCCGCCCTGGCCGGGATGCTGGCCCTGGGCGGCCTGGCCTGGTACCTGACCCACCGCGGCCCGGCCGATGCCGGGCCGGGTGGTCCGGGTACCTCAGCCGCTGCCGCCGGACAGGGGGGGCGCGGCGCTGGTGCGGGCGGCGCTGGCGGCGGCCGGGGCGGACGCAGCGGCCGCGGTCCGGCTGCCACGGTGGGCGTGGCGACTGCCGAAAAGGCCGACCTGCCGGTCACGCTCGATGCGCTGGGCACGGTCACCGCAGCCGCTACGACGACGGTGCGGCCGCAGGTCTCCGGCATCCTGCAAAAGGTCTTGTTCAAGGAAGGCCAGATGGTGAAGGCGGGCCAGGTGCTGGCCCAGATCGATGCGCGTCCCTTCGAGCTGCAACTGATGCAGGCGACCGGCCAGCGCGAACGCGACGAAGCGCAGCTGGAAAACGCCCGCCTGACCCTTGAACGCTACCGCACCTTGCTGTCGCAGGACTCCATTGCGCGGCAGGACGTCGATACGCAGGCGGCGCTGGTCAAGCAGCTCCAGGGCACGGTCACCACCGACCGCGCGAATGAGGGCACGGCGCGCCTGAACCTTGGCTATACGAAGGTGCTTGCGCCGATCAGCGGGCGGGTCGGCTTGCGGGTGGTCGATATCGGCAACCTGGTAGGTTCTGGCGATGCCGGGGGCATCGCGGTGATTACGCAATTGGCGCCGATCGACGTGGAGTTTGCGGTGCCGCAGGACCGGGTCTCCGAGCTGGGGCAGCGCGCCGGCGATCGCGCCGGCGATCGCATGGTGGCGCTGGCGTACGACCGCACGCGCAGCACAGTGCTGGAGAAAGGCGAGTTTTACGCGCTGGACAACCAGGTCGACACCCAGACCGGTACGGTAATGGCCAAGGCGCGCTTTGCCAACGCCGGTTCCTCGCTGTTCCCCAGCCAGTTCGTGAACGTGCGGCTGGAGCTGCGCACAATCAAGGACGCCGTCGTGGTGCCGGTGACGGCATTGCGGCACGGTGCTTCGGGCGATTACGTATACGTGCTGCAGGATGGCCAGACGGCGTCGCTGCGGCCGGTCAGGCGCGGGATTGCCACCGTGGACAAGGTGCAGATCGAGAGCGGCCTGGCAGCGGGCGAGCAGGTGATTACCGAAGGCGCGGACCGCATCAAGGATGGGGCGCGCGTGACGCTGCCAACGCAGCGACCAGGCGCCGACGGCGAGCACGCGGGCCGCTCGCGCGGCGAAGGCAGGCCGGCGGGCGAGGGCGGCGGCAAGTGGCGGCGTCATCGCGACGATGCCGGGGCGGGCGGCGACGCATCGGGAGCGGGAGGCGATGGCCGCCGGACGCGTGACGGTGCGTCAGGCGGGGCGCGGGGCGAGGGCCGGGCAGCGGACGGCGTGACGCGATGAGCCCCTCGGCGCCATTTATCCAGCGGCCGGTGGCGACGGCGCTGTTCATGCTGGCCATCGTGCTGGCAGGACTGCTTGGCTACCGCTTCCTGCCGCTGTCGGCGCTGCCGCAGGTCGACTTCCCGACCATCCAGGTACGCACCCTGTATCCCGGCGCCAGCCCGGAAGTGATGGGCCGCACGGTGACGGCGCCGCTGGAGCGGCAGTTCGGCCAGATGTCCGGCCTGCAGCGCATGAGTTCCACCAGCGCCGCCGGCGTTTCCATCATCACGCTGCAGTTCAGCCTGGGGCAGACCCTGGACGTGGCCGAGCAGGAAGTGCAGGCCGCCATCAATGCCGGCGGCTCGCTGCTGCCGACCGACTTGCCGGCGCCGCCCGTGTACGCCAAGGTCAACCCGGCCGACGCGCCAGTGCTGACCCTGGCCATCACGTCGAAAACCATGCCGCTGACGGAAGTGCAGAACATCGTCAACACGCGGCTGGCGCTGAAAATCAGCCAGGTCAACGGCGTCGGCCTGGTCACGCTGAGCGGCGGCCAGCGGCCTGCCGTGCGCATCCAGGCCGACACCCAGGCGCTGGCGAGCTACGGACTGGGCCTCGATACGCTGCGCACCGCCATCACGGCGGCCAATGCCAACAGCGCCAAAGGCAGCTTCGACGGTCCCACGCGCGCTTTCACCATCAATGCCAACGACCAGTTGCTGGCGGCCGACGACTACCGCCAGTTGATTGTCTCCTACCGCAACGGCGCGCCGGTCCGGCTGCAGGACGTGGCCCGCGTAGTGGATAGTGCGGAAAACGTCAAGCTCGGCGCCTGGGCCGGCCTGACGCCCGCCATCATTCTCGACGTGCAGCGCCAGCCGGGCGCTAACGTCATCGCCACCGTGGACGCCATCAAGGAGCGCCTGCCGGAACTGCAGGCCAGCCTGCCCGGCGCCATCGAGGTGACGGTGCTGAGCGACCGCACCCACGGCATCCGCGCATCGGTGCTGCACGTGGAGCTGGAATTGCTGCTGGCCGTGGTGCTGGTGGTGCTGGTGATCTTCGCCTTCCTGCGCAGCCCGCGCGCCACGGTGATTGCCAGCCTGGCGGTGCCGATCTCGCTGGTCGGCACCTTTGGCATCATGTACCTGCTCGGCTACAGCCTGAATAACCTCAGCCTGATGGCGCTCACCATCGCCACCGGCTTCGTGGTGGACGACGCCATCGTCATGATCGAGAACATCGCGCGTCACATCGAAGAAGGCGAGACCCCGATGAATGCCGCCCTTAAAGGCGCGCAGCAGATCGGCTTCACCATCATCTCCCTGACGGTGTCGCTGATCGCGGTGCTGATCCCGCTGCTGTTCATGGGCGACGTCGTGGGCCGCCTGTTCCGCGAGTTCGCGGTCACGCTGGCCATCACCATCCTGATCTCCGCCGTGGTGTCGCTGACGCTGGTGCCGATGATGTCGGGCCGCTGGCTGGCCGAACACAAGGAGCATGAGGCGACCCTGTTCGACCGCCTGGTCAAGCGCTATGACGGCAGCCTGCAATGGGTGCTGGAGCGCCAGGGCCTGACCCTGCTGGTGGCGCTGGGCACGCTGCTGCTGACGGTGCTCCTCTACCTGTGGATTCCAAAAGGCCTGTTCCCGACCCAGGACACCGGCCAGCTGCAAGCCCGCATCGAGGCCGCGCAGACCGTGTCCTACGAGCGCATGGCGCAACTGCAGCAGCAAGCCGCCCGCGCGCTGCTGGACGACCCTGCCGTGGCCTCGCTTAGTTCGGTGGTCGGCGTCGATGCCGGCAACAACACCATGCTGCATACCGGCAGCATGCTGGTCAACCTGAAACCGGACCGCGACAAGCTGCAGGTCGTGATGGAACGCCTGCGCCAGCGCGTGGCGCAAGTGGCTGGCGTCAAGCTTTACCTGCAGCCCACGCAAGACCTGACCATCGATGCCGAAAGCGGGCCGACCCAGTATCGTGTCTCGCTGGAAGGCGCCGACAACGCCACCGTGTCCGAGTGGGCGGGCAGACTGGCCGAACGCATGGCGGCCAAGGAACGCCTGCGCAATGCGGTGTCCGACGTGGGAGCTACCGGCGCCGGCGCCTACGTCAGCATCGACCGTGACACGGCATCGCGGCTGTCGATCACCGCTGCCGCCGTCGATGATGCCTTGTACAGCGCCTTCGGCCAGCGCATCGTGTCCACCATCTTCACCGAGACCAACCAGTACCGGGTGATCCTGGAGGCCGGCCAGGACCGCATGGACACGCCGGAAGCACTTGGCAACCTGCAACTGCGCACCGGCAGCGGCAAGCCGACCCCATTGTCGGCCATTGCCAGTGTGCAGGAGCGCCCGGCGCCGCTGCAGGTCACGCACGTGGCGCAATACCCGGCCACCACCATCGGCTTCGATGCCGCGCCGGGCGTCGCGCTGGGGCAGGCGGTGGACGCCATTCGCGATGCGGCGAAAGAAGTCGGCCTGCCGCAGTCGGTCAGCCTGACTTTCCTCGGCGCGGCCGGCGCCTACCAGGCTTCGCTGAGCAACCAGCTCTGGCTGATCCTGGCGGCCGTGGGCTGCGTCTACATCGTGCTGGGCGTGCTGTACGAAAGCTATATCCACCCGCTGACCATCCTGTCCACGCTGCCCTCGGCCGGCGTCGGCGCGCTGCTGGCGCTGATGCTGACGGGGCAGGAGCTGGGCGTGATCGGCATCATCGGGATCATCCTGCTGATCGGCATTGTGAAAAAGAACGCCATCATGATGATCGACTTCGCCATCGAGGCGGAACGCGAGCAGGGCATGGCGCCGCGCGACGCGATCCACCAGGCCGCACTGCTGCGCTTGCGGCCGATCCTGATGACCACCATGGCGGCGCTGTTTGCGGCCATCCCGCTGATGTTGGGCTGGGGCGAAGGCGCCGAGCTGCGCCGGCCGCTCGGCCTGTCGATCTTCGGCGGCCTGATTGTCAGCCAGTTGCTGACGCTGTACACCACGCCGGTGATCTACCTAACCTTTGACCGGCTTGCGCAGCGCCGCCGAAAAGGTAGAGAAGCATGAACCTGTCCGAGCCCTTTGTCCGCCGTCCGATTGCCACGGTGCTGCTGACGATCGGGCTGGCTCTGGCCGGCATTGCGGCCTTCTTCGTGCTGCCGGTATCGCCTTTGCCGCAGGTGGACTATCCATCGATCTCGGTCAGCGCCAGCTTGCCGGGCGCCAGCCCGGACACCATGGCAAGCAGCGTGGCGACACCGCTGGAGCGGCGCCTGGCCGTGATCGCGGGCGTCAATGAGGTCACTTCGTCGTCCGGCAGCGGTTCGACCCGCGTCAACCTGCAGTTTGAGCTGAACCGCAAGATCGATGCCGCGGCGCGCGAAGTGCAGGCCGCCATCAATGCCTCGCGCGCCGACCTGCCGGCGACGCTGCGCAGCAATCCGACCTACCGCAAGGCCAATCCATCCGATGCGCCGGTCATCATCCTGGCGCTGACATCGGCGACGCGCAGCCCGGGGCAAGTGTATGAGTCGGTGTCGAACATCGTGCAGCAGAAGCTGGCGCAGGTGAAGGGCGTCGGCGACGTGGAGATCGGCGGCGGTTCGCTGCCGGCGGTACGCGTTGAGTTGCTGCCGTTTGCGCTGAACCGCTATGGCGTATCGTCCGAGGACGTGCGGGCTGCGATCCAGGCCACGAACGCCAACCGGCCCAAAGGCGCGATCGAGGTCGAAGGGCGGCGCCTGCAAATCTATTCGGCAGCTTCAACAGCCAGCGGCGGGCGCAGCGCGGCCGATTACCGCGACCTGGTGGTAGCCTGGCGCGACGGCGCCGCGATCCGGCTCGACGACGTGGCCGAGGTCACCGACGGCGCCGAGAACCGCAATACGCTGGGCCTGTTCAACGGCGATCCCGCAGTCATCGTGCTGGTGACGCGCCAGCCTGGCGCCAACGTGATCGAGACGGTGGATGCGGTGCGCGCGCTGCTGCCGCAGCTGCAGGCGCAATTGCCGCAGGACGTGAAACTGCAGGTCGCTTCGGACAGCACCAACTCGATCCGTTCGTCGCTGCACGAGATCGAATTCACCTTGCTGATCTCGATCGTGCTGGTGGTGCTGGTGGTCAGTGCCTTCCTGCGCAGCGCGCGGGCGACCGTGATCCCGGCGATCGCCACGGTGGTGTCGTTGCTGGGCACCTTCGGCGTGATGTACCTGCTGGGCTTCAGCCTGAATAACCTTAGCCTGATGGCGCTGACCGTAGCCACCGGCTTCGTGGTCGATGACGCCATCGTGGTGCTGGAGAACACGGCGCGCCACATGGAGCAGGGCATGGAGCGCTTCGCCGCCGCGCTGCAGGGGGCCAGGGAAGTCGGCTTCACCGTGCTGTCGATCAGCGTGTCGCTGGTGGCGGTATTCATTCCGCTGCTGTTCATGGGTGGACAGGTGGGGCGGCTGTTCCGCGAATTTGCCGTCACCCTGTCGGCGGCGGTGATGATTTCCCTTGTGATTTCACTGACCACTACGCCGATGCTGTGCGCCTGGCTGCTGCGGCCGGGCGCCGGGCAGAAGCCGCCGGGGCGCGTGTCGCGCTGGTTCGAGCGCGGTTTCGGCGTCATCTTGCGCACGTATGAAAAATCACTGGACTGGGCGTTGGACAGTGCCTGGCTGGTGATGCTGGTGCTGGTGTTCGTGGTGGGGCTGAACGTGTACCTGTATGCGTCGGCGCCGAAGGGATTTTTCCCGCAGCAGGATACGGGACAGATCAACGGGGGCATCCGGGCCGACCAGAGCATCTCGTTCCAGGCCATGCAGGGCAAGCTGCGGCAGCTGGTGAATATCATCCGCGACGATCCGGCGGTGGCCACGGTGGTCGGCTTTACCGGCGGCTCGCGGGCGGGCGGCGGTTTCATGTTCGTCAGCCTGAAGCCGGTGGCCGAGCGCGACGTGACCGGGCAGCAGGTGATTGCGCGCTTGCGGCCCAAGCTGGCGCGCGTGACCGGCGTGTCGCTGTTCCTGAATACGGTGCAGGACTTGCGCATGGGCGGGCGGCAGAGCAATTCCACCTACCAGTACACGCTGAAGAGCGATAACCGGGCCGACTTGAAACGTTGGGCATCGCGGCTGGCGGACGAGATGAAACGGCAGAAAGCACTGGTGGACGTCGATACCGACCAGGCGGACAACGGAGTGGAAACGTTCGTCGCGGCCGACAAGGACATGGTGGCGCGCATGGGGCTGACGATGCGCGATGTCGACAACGCGCTGTATAACGCCTTCGGCCAGCGCCAGGTGGCCACCATCTACGATGAGCTGAACCAGTACAAGGTGGTGATGGAGGTGGCGCCGCAATACGCGCGCAGTCCCGAGGCCCTGGCCGATGTCTATGTGGCGCGGCGCGCGGCGGCGACTGCGCAGGAGCTGGGCAGTGCGGCGAATGGCGCAGGCGCATCGGCGAGCGGCGCTGGCTCGGCCGCCGGCGCCAGCGCCAGCACGGCTGGCAGCGTGGTGGGGGCAGGGATGCGCGACCCGTCCGGCGGCTCGGCCCTGAGCGCGCAGGCGGAAGCAATGGTGCCGCTGGCGGCGCTGGCGACCTTCGCCGAGCGCTCGACGCCGGCCTCGGTCAACCACCAGGATGGCGAGTTGGCCACGACGGTCTCCTTCAACCTGGCCGATGGCGCCAGCCTGGGCGAGGCGCAGCAAGCGGTGAAAGACGCGGAAAACGCCATCGGCATGCCCAACAATGTGCGCGGCAGCTTCCAGGGCACGGCGCGCACGGCGCAGGAAACCAACCAGCAGCAGCCGCTATTGATCGCCGCCGCGCTGGTGGTGATCTATATCGTCCTCGGCATGCTGTACGAAAGCCTGGTGCACCCGATCACGGTGCTGTCGACGTTGCCGTCAGCTGGCGTGGGGGCAGTGCTGGCGCTGCTGATGTTCCGCATGGAGTTCTCGCTGATTGCCCTGATCGGCGTCTTCCTCCTGATCGGCATCGTGAAGAAGAACGCCATCCTGATCATCGACTTCGCGCTGGAGGCGGAGCGCACGCGCGGCCTCGATCCGCGCAGCGCCGTGCGGGAAGCCTGCCTGCTGCGCTTCCGCCCGATCCTGATGACGACCATGGCAGCGGCGCTGGGCGCGCTGCCGCTGGCAATTGGTTTCGGCGAAGGCTCCGAGCTGCGCCAGCCGCTGGGCATTGCCATCATCGGCGGCCTGGTCGCCAGCCAGTTGCTCACCTTGTTGACCACGCCCGTGGTCTACCTTTTGCTCGACAAGATGCGCCTGCGTGGCGCGAAGGCCACATCATGAAAAAAATTCTTGGCGCGTGCACGCTCATACTGGCCGGTTGCGCCACCGGCCCGGCCTACCACACGCCCAGCGCGCCGCTGTCGGCCGAATTCAAGGAAGCACAGGGCTGGCAGCCGGCCGCGCCGGCGGATTTGCTGGAAAAAGGGCCATGGTGGGAGCTGTTTGGCGACGCCACGCTCAACGCGCTGGCCGGGCTGGTGGAAGTGAACAACCAGAACGTGGCGGCGGCCGCGGCGCGCTACCTCCAGGCGCGCGCCGCCGTGTCCGAGCAACGCGCGGCGCTGTTCCCGGTGGTGACGCTGGACGCCAGCGCCAACCGCAATGGCGGCGGCGGGGACACGCGTACCGGCAACCAGTACCGCGTCAACATCGGCGCCAGCTGGGAGCCGGACGTATGGGGCAGGCTGCGCGCCGGCGTCAGCGGCGCCCAGGCCAGCGCCCAGGCCAGCGAAGCTGACCTGGCGGCCGCGCGCCTGGCGGCACAGGGCGAGCTGGCCGTCAACTACATCGGCCTGCGTCTGGCGGATGCCCAACTGGCGCTGCTGGGCGAAACAGTGGAGGGCTACCAGCGCGTGCTGCAGATCACCCAGAACCGGGTCAACGCCGGCGTGGCGCCCAGTTCGGACCTGCTGCAGGCACAGACCCAGCTGGCCAACGCCAGCGCCGACCGCCTGGCCGTACAGCGCCAGCGCGCCCAGCTCGAACACGCGATCGCCATCCTGCTTGGCAAGGCGCCGGCCGACTTCACGCTGGCGCCGGCGCCCTGGACGCTGCAGGTACCGCTGGTCCCGGCCGGCCTGCCGTCCACGCTGCTGGAGCGGCGGCCCGACATCGCCGCCGCCGAACGCCGGGTCGCGGCGGCCAACGCGCAGATCGGCATCGCCCGCAGCGCCTATTTCCCGAGCCTGAGCCTGGGCGGCAGCTACGGCGTGGCGGGCAGCCAGCTGGGCGGCTTGTTCAGCGCCTCCAACACCCTGTGGTCGCTCGGCCTGTCGGCGGCGCAGGCGGTGTTCAATGCCGGCGCCACCGGCGCCCGCGTCGACCAGGCCAACGCCGCCCGCGACGTGGCGGTGGCGGCTTATCGCCAATCCGTCCTGAACGCGCTGGCCGACGTGGAAGACCAGTTGGCGGCCAGCCGTGTGTTGGCGCAACAACAGTCCTTGCGCGAGACGTCGGCCGCCGCGGCCAGCCAGGTCGAGCAGCAGATGCTGAATCGCTACCGCGCCGGCCAGGTTGGCTACACGGAAGTGGTCACGGCCCAGGTCACGGCACTCAATGCACGGCGCGCCCTGTTACAGGCGCAGGCCGACCGGCAGTCAACCGCAGTGGCCCTGGTGCAGGCGCTGGGAGGCGGCTGGCACGCCCGGTAAACCTCGCTGCCGGGTGTAACTGGCGGTTTGCCATTTCCTTGCCGCACTGGCATCATGGTGGAATGACTAACCCCTTGGTTTCATCCGATCCGGACTCCAGCGAAACGCTACGGCACCGACAGGCGGTGCAGATCGTCGGCATGGGCGCTTCTGCCGGCGGACTGGATGCGATTTCCGAGTTCCTTGCCTCCATGCCCACGCGTACCGGCATGGCGTTCATCGTCCTGCAGCACCAGGATCCGTCGCGCCGCGGCCTGTTGCCGGAGCTGCTGCGCCGTATCACCAGCATGGAAGTATGCGAGATCGCCGAATCGATCGAAGTCCGGCCAGACCATGTCTATGTGGCCCCGCCCAACCACGAGCTGGCCTTTTCCAGCGAAAAGCTGATGCCGGTGGAAACGGCCGAAGCCCACGCGCGCTACCCGATCGATTCCTTCTTCCGTGCACTGGCTGCCGAAAAAGGGCAGGCTGCCGCCGGCGTGGTGTTCTCCGGCATGGGTACCGACGGCACGGCTGGCTTGCGCGCGATCCAGGAAGCCGGCGGGGTGACGCTGGCGCAGGAACCCAATTCCGCCAAATTCGACTCGATGCCGCGCAGCGCCATTACCGCCGGCGTGGCCGACTTTGTCGCGCCGCCCGGCGCCATGCCGATGTGGCTGTGCCAGGTGCGCTCGGTGCCGCACGGCGGCGCCCACGGTGCGGCGCGTGCGCGGCGCCAGGCCTTGCGCGAGCTGATGTCGCTATTGCAGCGGCATACGGGCAACAACTTCACCGAGTACAAGATGAGCACCGTGCTGCGCCGCATCGAGCGCCGCATGAAGCTGCACCAGCTTGACGCCCGGCAGCTACAACGAGTTGTTTACCCCGGTTCCGGGCTGCGGACGCATTTACCGCCGGCTCGATGCCAGCACGCAGCGCGTGGCGAATTACTTTCCCACCAAGATAGCAAAGACCGCGCAACCAAGTTCCATCGAAGTTACGACCATGACCATGAATGGCAATATCCAGACACAAGTAGAACACCTGCTGCACAAAACGCATACGCCGGCGGCAGTCATGATCAATAGCGATGGCGACATCCTTTACATCCACGGCCGTACCGGCACTTACCTGGAGCCTGCTTCCGGCCGCGCCAACTGGAATATCCACGCCATGGCGCGTGACGGCCTGCGCTACGAGCTGGCGGACCTGATCGAACGCGCCAACCGCAGCGAAAGCACGGAATCGGTGCGCGAGCTGTTGTTCAAGGATGGCGTGTCCTCGCTGCTGGTCGACATGACGGCCGAAGTGGTGCGCGAAGACGGCCAGTCCGGCCACAACCTGCTGGTGACTTTCAATGCAGCGCCGATGCCGGCCCGCAGGAGCGGCAGCCGCGGCGCCGATCCGCGCCCGCAGGAGCTGGAGCAGCAACTGACCATGGCGCGCCTGGAATTGCAGGCCGTGCGCGAGGAACTGCAGTCGACCAACGAGGAGCTACAGTCGACCAACGAGGAACTCACCACCTCGAAGGAAGAAATGCAGTCGCTGAACGAGGAGCTGTACCCCGTCAACGCCGAATTGCAGTCCAAGGTGGACGACCTGTCGCTGGTCAACAGCGACATGAAGAACCTGTTGCACAGTACCGATATCGCCGTGATCTTCCTGGACAGCCAGATGAATATCCGGCGCTACACCAACCAGGCCACCCAGCTGTACAAGCTGATCGCCACCGACCTGAATCGCCCGCTGAGCGACATCGCCAACGACCTGGTCTACCCTGACATGGGAGACGATGCGGCCGAAGTGCTGCGCTCCCTGGTGTTCTGCGAGCGCCAGATCCCGACCCGCGACGGACGCTGGTTCATGGTGCGCATCATGCCGTACCGTACAGTGAACAACGTGATCGACGGATTGGTGCTAACCTTCGTCAACGTCACCGAACTGAAACTGCTGGAAGCGCGTTTAACGCCTGAAGGAGGTAGCACCAAATGAGCCGCACCGACGCCCTGCGCCAATGGCATGAGCTGCAAGTCAGCCAGCTGGAACTGGAAGTCCAGAGTGCCGCCCTGGCGGAGCTCGAGCGTCAGAAACGCGAGGTGGAGCAGGGCCTGCTGCGCTACGCTGGCTTGTTCGACCAAGCGCCAGTCTGTTACCTGGCGCTGGCGCGCGACGGCATGATCGCCGGCGCCAACCGCGCGGCCGAAGTGCTGTTTGCCATGCCGCTGCAGGACTTGCCTGGACAGCCGGTGGAACGCTTCCTGGCGCCGCACTACCAGCCCGGCTTGCGCCAGCTGCTGGCCGGCTTGCGCGCCGACGGCGCCAGTGCGTCCATGGAGGCGCAACTGTTTGAAGGCATTGGCGGTGGGCAGGTACGCATCGAGGCCAACCTCGATGACGCGGGGGAGGCGATCCGCATGGTGATCGGCCTGGCGCGTTCGCGCGAACAGAACGATGCGGCCCTGCGCCGCGCCTTTGCGGTGCTGGACAATCTCGGCGAGGGGGTGGCGCTTGCCGATGCGGATGGCGTAATCGTGACCGTAAATCCTGCATTTTCCGCGATTAGCGGGCTCACCGATGAGGTCGCGATCGGCCGCGATCTGGCCACGCTGTGCGGCCCCGACGCCGTGCTGACAGCTTTTGACGGCCGCCGGTGGCAAGGTGAACTGACGGGGCGTCGCCCGGACGGCGGCGACTACCATGCGACCCTGTCGCTGCGCGCCCTGGCCGGGCCGGATGGCGGCGTGGCCGGCGTGGTGGCGGTGCTGTCCGATATCAGCCGCCGCAAGCAGGCCGAATCGGCGCTGCAGGACCTGCACCGCAACCTGGAAACCCGGGTGGTGCAGCGCACCGCCGAACTGCTGCATGCCAACGGCCAGTTGCGCCAGTTGTCGGCCCATATGGCGGCGGTCAAGGAAGAAGAACGCAAGCGCATCGCGCGCGAAATCCACGATGAATTGGGACAGAACCTGCTGGCGCTGAAGCTGGACATCGCGCAGCTGAATGAACGCATGGGCGGGCGCCAGACGCGCTTTGCGCGTCGGGTCGCCTCGGCGCTGGACAATGTCGACGCGACCCTGCGCAGCGTGCGCGGCATCATGAATGAGTTGCGTCCTTCGGTGCTGGACCTGGGGCTGGCGGCGGCGCTCGAATGGCTGGTCAACGATTTTCGCCATCGCAGCAACCTGCATTACGAACTGGAGCTGCCCGGAGAGGCGCAACTGGCGGCCATTGGCGGCGAAACCGGCCTGGTGCTGTTCCGCATCGTACAGGAATCGCTGGTCAACGTGCTGCGTCACTCGCGCGCCAGCGTGGCCACCGTGCGCCTCTGGGTAGAAGAGGGCGTGGTGCTGCTGGAAGTGGAAGACAATGGCATCGGCATCGCGCCGTCCTGCCGCGAGCGGCCCGGGTCCTTTGGCCTGATCGGCATGCAGGAGCGCGCCGACGCCCTGCATGGCAGCTTTACCCTGAATGAATACGAAGCCGGCGCGGGATGCTGCGTGACGGTTCGCCTCCCTTTGTAAGCAAAAAGTCAATAGCCCTGCACGCCGGGAACGCATATACTGCCGGTGCTTTTATACGTTCAGGGGACTGATTTGACTAAAAAACTCGCACTTTCGGCAGCATTGCTAGCAGCATTCGCTCCCGCCATGGCCGACGAAGGCCAATGGCAGCCGCACCAACTGCCACAACTGAAGGCGGAACTGAAACGCATCGGCATCACCATCCCGGCCGAACGCCTGGCCGACCTGTCCAGGCATCCGATGAGCGCCATCGTGTCGCTGGACGGCTGCTCCGCGTCGTTCGTATCCCCTGACGGCCTGGTGGTCACCAACCACCACTGCGCTTACGGCGCCATCCAGCGCAATTCAACCGCTGAAAAGAACTATATCGCCAATGGCTTCCTGGCCAAGACCCGCGCCGAAGAGCTGCCGGGCGGCCCGACCACGCGCGTCTACGTGACCGACAAGGTGGACAACGTGACCGCGCGCGTCAACGATGGCCTGGACAAGCTGGCCGGCAAGGATCGCAACGCCGAAGTAAAAAAGCGCATCAAGGCGCTGATCGCCGAGTGCGAGACCGACAAGAACTACCGCTGCTCCGTGCCGGCCTTCCACCGCGGCGCCGAGTACTACCGCATCCGCCAGATGATGATCAAGGACGTGCGCCTGGTCTACGCGCCGCCTGAATCCATCGGCAACTACGGCGGCGACATCGACAATTACGAATGGCCGCGCCACACCGGCGATTACTCCTTCCTGCGCGCTTACGTGGGCAAGGACGGCAAGCCGGCCGACCCGTCGCCGGACAACGTGCCTTACAAATCGAAGGACTTCCTGGTGGTGTCCGCCGAAGGCCTGAAGAACGGCGATCCTATCCTGCTGGCCGGCTATCCAGGCCGCACCAGCCGCTACAAGCTGCCGGTCGAGATCCGCTATGCGCGCGACCTGAGCTACCCGGCCATGGTGGCCGACTACCAGGCCGACCTGGACGCCATCGCAGCCGCCACCAAGGGCAAGGAAAACGACGTGGTGCGCTATGCCAGCGTGGTCAAGTCGATCAACAATCGCATGAAGAAGACCCAGGGCCTGCTGGACGGCTTCGCCCGCAAGGACATCGCTGCCATCAAGGACAAGCAGGACGCCGAATTCCGCGCCTGGTACGGCAAGCAGCCGAAATCTTCGCAGGCCATGCTGGCCGAACTGGATGCCGCCATCGCCGCAGACATGGAACTGAGCGACGACGAATTCGCCTACGGCGTGGCGACCTACAGCGACCTGCTGAAATCCGCGCGCACCCTGTATCGCCTGGCGCTGGAAAAGCAGAAGCCGGACGCCGACCGCGAATCGGGCTTCCAGGAACGCGACCTGGCCAACATCAAGGCGCGCCTGAGCCGCCTGGAGCAGTCGCTGGTGGCATCGGTCGACCAGGCCCGCTACGTGGCCGGCCTGCAGCGCTACGCCAAGCTGCCGCCCAAGGCGCATCCGCAGTGGCTAGATAACCTGACCCCGGCCATCGCCGACGTGCCTGCCATGTACCAGAAGTCAGGCCTGGCCGATACCGCAACCCGCTTGGCCTGGATGGACAAGGCGCCGGCCGAATTCGAGCAGTCCGCCGACCCCTTCATCAAGCTGGCCGTGCGCATGCACGGCGCGGCCATGGTGCTGGAAGAGCGCCGCAAGGAAGTCGACGGCAACCTGGAGAAGATCATCCCGCAGTACATGGGCGCGGTGATCGCGTGGAAGAAATCGCAGGGCAAGCCAGTCTACCCTGACGCCAACTCCACCTTGCGCGTGACCTATGGCACCGTGTCGGCCTACCCAGGGCGCGACGGCATTACCAAGGGGCCGTTCACCACGGTGGAAGGCATCCTTGAGAAGCACACCGGCAAGGAGCCGTTCGACGCGCCACAGTCGCTGATCGATGCGGTCAAGGCCAAGCGCTATGGCCAGTTCAAGGACCCGGTACTGGGTACCGTACCGGTCGACTTCCTGTCCTCGGCTGACACGACCGGCGGCAACTCCGGTTCTGCCGTCATGAACAAGCGCGGCGAACTGATTGGCCTGAACTTCGACTCCACTTACGAGTCCATCACCAAGGACTGGTATTTCGACCGCGACATCACGCGCGCCATCCACCTGGATGTGCGCTACATGCTGTGGGTCATGAAGGAGGTTGACCATGCGGACAACCTGCTGAATGAAATGACGATCAAGTATCCGCAGAAGTAAGCAAAAAAAGGGGCTCGTAATGAGCCCCTTTTCGATTTGGAGTAAAACTCTTAAACGCTCTTAGGCGCTCTTATTTCCTCTTGTTCGACCTTGTTTGCTCTTAAATTGAGGCGTTTTCTTGCGCAGGCTCATTGCCTGTTTCCATTCCCCTTCATTCGGAAAACGAATCCATATCGTTGCCCACGCGTTGCGAAATGCACCGCCGACTCGATTGACAAACTGAGCTGGCGAAACGCATTTGCCCTCAAAGAGCAATTCACGTCCTTCGACATGTGCGAGATAGCTTGTGCGCTTGTAGACGTTTCGTAGTGTTGTCCCGTCGGGAAGGAATACGTTCTTCCATTGATAACCATCCAGGGTCGATGCGGCGCGCCTGGACTGCGCCGTCACGAATCCTTCCATCCAGGTGTTGATCGCCTCGTCGACGATCTCGAACATTTCCTGTTTCAGGCCATGCGTGTACATAAAATTTCCGAGGCCTTGGTATGTCTCAAGTGAGGCTGGCAAGCTGAAGAGCACTTTGGTCATGGCATCCTCCTTCTTTCAAAAAAGCATGCAGACTTTGACCAATTTAAGAGAAAAAAAGTTCAAATAAGAGGTTCTAAGTGTGGATAAGAGCGAATAAGAGTTTCCCTCTAAATCGCGACCCCCATACTACTGCTGCCTGAAGGTGATTCTAAAATTGCAACTTCTTGGTTTGGCTAGGACTCCTGCTCATGGCATAATCCCGCGTCACCCAAACGCAAACCCATGAACGAAACCATTTCCCTGTTCGGCCTTGCCACCACCACGCCACTGGAGCTGGTGTCGTTCGTGCTGTCCGTGCTGACCGTGTGGCTGAACATCCGCCAGAACCACTGGGCCTGGTTGTTTGCCATCCTGTCATCCGCCATGTACGGCGCGGTGTTCTTCGGCGCCAAGCTGTATGGCGACATGGCGCTGCAGGGCGTGTTCATCACGGTTTCGATCTGGGGCTGGTACCAATGGCTGCACGGGAACCACGGGAATCAGCTGGGGGTGTCGACCCTGCACACGCGCGGCCGAGTAGTGTGCGGCGTGGCCTGGCTGGTGGGCTTTGGAATCCTGGCCTGGTTCCTGCGCCGCTTTACCGACACCGACGTGCCGAATGCAGATGCCTTCCTGACCGCCGGCAGCCTGGTCGGCCAAGCCCTCCTGTCGCGCAAGAAGATCGAAAACTGGCACGTCTGGATCATTGTCGACGTGCTGTACGTCGCGTTGTACGTGCATAAAGGCCTGATGCTGACGGCCCTCCTGTACGGCATGTTCGTCGCCATGGCGATTGCCGGCCTGCTGGCTTGGCAGGGCAGCAGCAGCGACCAACCGGAAGAAGCAGTCGTCTGGAAATGAAGCAGCCATACCGCGTCGCCATCATCGGCGCTGCATCCTCCGGTAAGACCACCCTGGCGCAAGCGCTGGCAGAGCGCTACGGCGCGGTCTGGGTGCCCGAATACCTGCGCGAATTCTGCGACGCGCGCCAATGCGTTCCCGTATCGAACGACCAGTTCCACATTGCCACCACCCAGGTGGCGCGGGAAGATGCCTTGGCTGCACAGAGCGGCCGCTTCCTCTTTTGCGACACCACGCCGCTGATGACGGCGGTCTACAGCATCCATTACTTCGGCGGCATCGACGAGCAGCTCGCAAGTCTCGCATCGTCGCGCCAATACGACATAACCCTTGTCTGCAAACCCGAATTTGCCTGGATACCTGACGGACTTCATCATGAGGAGCAGGATGTCAGCGGTATTATTGATGCGATCCTGCTCGATGAATTGGCCCGGCGCGGCGTACCGTACACGCGCATCTCGGGCAACCTCGATGAACGCCTGAAGCAAGTAGCTCAACTCCTGGGGGATTGAAGCATGAAAAAACTGCTCGCGTTGGCCGCCATGTTCCCCTCGGCGGCGTTTGGCGAGACCGGTTATTACATGGTCACCGTTTACGACGTAGAAGGCCAGGCTTCAATCGACTACAAATACTGGAACGCCCACTACAAGAATTCGCGCAACACCGCCAGCCCGGAGATCGGCATCGGCTATGGCGTAACGTCGCGCTGGTACACCGAACTCACCACGCAATGGTTTCAACGCAACGGGCGGCAAACCCGCAACACCGGCGTCGAATGGCAAAACGACTTCCTGCTGACCCAGGGCCAGTACGACGTCGATGTCGCGTTGCACACGCTGGTGGAGCGTGCCCGGCGGAGCGATAACGGCTACTACGTGGAATTCGGACCAGTCCTGCAAACGCAGATCTGGCGCACCCAGTTGAACTTCAACGTGTTCTTCCAGCGTGAGATGGACAACGGGAAGCAGAACGAAACCGAACTGGCCTACCAGTGGCAGGTGAAACAACGCTGGAAGCGCTGGTTCTCTCCCGGCCTGCAAGGTTTTGGCGAAGTAGGAAAGTGGAACAACTGGCTGCCGTCGAAAAAACAATCGCACCGCGCCGGCCCGGCATTCTTCGGCGAAGCGGGCCGCCTCAAATACGAAGCGGCCTACCTGTTTGGCAAAAACTCAGGACGCGCAGCCAATTCCTTCTCGATGCGTGCGCAGTACCTGTTCTGAACTGCGCCCATCGCAGATTGCCGACAGGGGGCACTCATCCTTTTCGGAACGCGCTATGGAGTTCCTGCGCCGAAAGTGAAGGGGGCGGGCGCGCCCCGTTCGCCGACAACGTGAGCGGCGACTTTTATGTGGAGGCGGGTTGCTGCACTGCGTGTGGAAAGCCTTTTACCGTGGACCCTGATATATTCTCGTACGCGTCCGATGGGCATTGTTATGTGAGCAAGCAGCCATCGAACGCCAATGAGCTTCGGAGAATGATCGAGACCTTTGAGGTGCAGGGCGTTAGGCTTGTTGCATTAGGTAAGGGCGATCGATGCGATGGTCTTGATCGAGGCCTGAAGCTGTTTGAATGAAGAGGTAAGGGCAGACCGATGGGGCCACGCAATTCAATCTTAGGACTTCCAGGCTTTGTCTCCGCCACATTTCGCGCTTCCCGAATGGTTGGCAGTAGTCGGCCTTTCAAAACAAATTGGACCCTAGCATGAGCGTATCAGAAAGCCGCCGTATTGAGGCAATTCATCACTTGAATCTCCCACTTACCGTAAAGGATTTCCTTGGCGCGCTCGACGCCCCTGCGGGCATGCGAGACCTGTTTAATTGCCCCTACTACTTCTATTCGCAAGGAGCCCCAGATTACCCAGGAAATTGGGAGGACTTGGCACACAGAACGCTTTTGCCGTTATGGGAGCACGGGGAGCTGGTTTTCGCAGTTGATATTGCACTGAATGAACCTGAGTACATCTCGTTTTATTTGGAGCGTCCAAGCGAAGTCACCTCGTACGGTTCGTCCATTTATCGTGCACTCTTCGAAATGATAAATCTTCACGTCTGGGAGTACGGTGGGGAGGAAACTGAAGTTCTCGAGGCCAAACACTTCGCTGCGCGCCTTGAGTTCCCGAACCTCGCGCACCTCCTTGAGATGATCAGCAATGTCGACACTTCGCAAGAAGAAATCGATGCATATCTGTCCGACTCCGCAGTTCTTCCGTTTGGTTAAGCGGAGCGCGAGCCGCCTTGGACCCGGCTCCGCATTGCCAATTTAGAAGTCTACCTGCGCCGACAGCTGGAAGGTGCGAGGCGAACCAGGGAACAGGTAGCCGCCCAGCTCCGGCGTCACATCGCGCCAGTAGAATTTGTCGAACGCATTCTTCACCTGCGCGCGCAGGATCACCGTCGAACCGCTCACGCGTGTTGCGTAAGAGCCGCCCAGGTCGACCACGTGGTAGGAAGGCACCATGCTCTTGTTCTCCTGGTCGAACGCCTTACGGCCGGAGAACCTCCAGTTCGCATTCAGCTTCAGGCCAGGCACTTCGGCCACAGCGTAATCAGCCCACACAGTGGACTTGAAGTTCGGCACATTGGTCACGCGCTTGCCATCGAGTTCGGCCAGGCCGGTGTCTTCCTGCTTCGCGCGGATGGCCGCCATCGAAGCACCCAGCAGCAGGTCACGAGTCACCTTGCCTTGCGCAGTAAATTCCAGGCCGCGATGACGTTCCTGGCCGCTGCGCACGAATGCGTTGGAAACCGGGTCGGTAAACTCCAGGCCCTGATCGATCTGATACAGCGCGGTCGACAGGGAGATGCCGTTGATTTCAGCCTTCGCGCCCAGTTCCACCTGCTTGGACTTGCCCGGCGCCAGGGCGTGCGGATAGTTGGAAGTGCCGAGTGGGGCTACGCCACCGTACTGCAGGCCTTGGGCGTAGTTCGCATAGTAGGACAGCTTGGCGGTCGGGCTGAATACCAGCGACACATTCGGCAGCCAGAAATTCTCGCGAACCGGGACCACGTCAACCTCATTGCGGCGCAGGGAAGCGTAACGCACGCCGGCATGCAGCGCCAGCTGATCGGTCAGGCCGATGACATCCTGCACAAAGGCGGAACGCTCATGATCATTGCGGCGCTCGGAAACCGGGCCAACCTGCTTGTCGGTCATTGGCACTGCAACTGGGTGATAGATATTGCTGACGCCTGCTTTCTCGTATACGTAATCGCCCCAGCTCTCGTGGTTGCTGAAGAAGGACAGGCCGGCAGCCAGTTCATGGCGAATCGAACCGGTCGCGAAGCGGCCATTCAACAGCGCCTTGGCAGACAGCGGCTTCTTCTTTTCACCAAGGCTGCGGTAATCGTAGACATCGTAGTCACCATTGGTGCAATAGCCTGGCCACAACAACTCGTTCTCACAGCCGTATGGGAAGGCCGTGTAGTCATCGCGCTTGAAGCGATGCTGGTTGGCACTCAGGGTGGCCTTCCACTCAGGCGACAACTGGTACTGGAAATTCACGCCGATATTGCTGGATTCAGTCTCCACCGGCTTGGCCCACGGCTGGTCATTCAGGAACGTGTCAGCATCGACCACCGGCAAGTTGGTGCCGCCGATCAGCTGGAAGCCTGGCGCCGACTTCTGCGACTTCTTCTGGTAGTCGGCATCGATCTGCAGCAGCGCCTGTGGGCTGATGCGGAAATCGAAAGCGCCGGACACGAAGCTGCGATGGCCGTCAGCGCCCTTGATGATGGAGCGCATGCGCTCACCTGCAGCATTGAAACGGTAGCCGAATCGGCTATCTTCGAACCGGCCGCCCAGGTCCACCGTGCCCAGCACGGAACCACGCTCGCTCACTTTGAACTGCACGGAACGCAGGTTGTTCTCGGTTGGACGCTTGGTCACGTAGTTCACTACGCCGCCTGGCGCCGCGACGCCTTGCTGAAGGCCGGCCAGCCCGCGCAGCACTTCGATGCTTTCCTTGTTCTCCAGCGGGATCTGGGTATCGCCGGAAATCGGATGGCCATCCTTGCGGTAGGAGTTGGCGTTATTCAGCTTGAAGCCGCGAATCGAGAACTGCTCGGCATAGCCAACGGCGTTGTACGCGTCACCGATGCTGGCGTCGTACTTGACGGCGTCAGTGGTAGTGCCGATGTTCAGGTCTTGAATCTGTTCGCGAGTCAGTACGGTGACGGAAGCAGGCGTCTGCAGCAAGGGCTGGTCGCTGAAACCGGCCACGGACGCGCGTTCGGCGGCCACGCGGTTGGCGGTAATGACCACTTCGGTCATTTTCTGGTCCTGCGCATGGGCGGCAGGGGCGAAGGCGGAAGCAATGGCCAGTGCGGCCAGTGTGAGGCGAGTGCTATTCATGTTTGTGCTCAAGCTGTACGTTATGCGCCAGCGGGAGAGCACGAGGGTGAGAGCAGGCCCCGGGGCTGCGGGCCTTCAACCATCTACGCTTTCCTTCGCTGGCATTATCCAGATCAGGTTCGGAGGGTATTTCTCACCCCGCGCACATGCGCGAGGACCCCTAGCGAGGCGGTATTGTACTACAGGCTCAGTTGCAGCGCCTTGCGCACGTCGGCAGGCGTGATATCGCGGCGTTCGCCCAGGCCCGTCAGGCCGGCAGCTTCCATGGCAGCGACGGTGGCGTCGATCGCTTCCGCGCCCAGGCCGTAGCCGGACAAGCGGGTCGGCACGCCCATCTGCTCGAAGAAGGCGCGCGTGTTGCCGATGGCCGCGTCGATGCGCTCATCGTCGGTGCCCTTGCCGGCATGCAGGCCCCAGACACGTTCGGCATACTGCAGCAGCTTGCCGCGCTTGGCTTCGCGCCGAATCTGCAGGATGCCCGGCAGGACTATCGCCAGCGTCTGCGCATGGTCGAGGCCAAACAGCGCGGTCAGTTCGTGGCCGATGCCGTGGGTTGCCCAGTCCTGCGGCACGCCGACTCCGATCAGGCCATTCAGCGCCATGGTGGCGGTCCACATGATGTTGGCGCGTACTTCCACGTCGTCCGGGCGCGCCAGCACTTGCGGGCCCAGTTCCAGCAGCGTTTGCAGCAAGCCTTCGGCAAAGCGGTCCTGTACCGGCGCATTGGCCGGGTAGGTCAGGTATTGTTCGGTGGTGTGGACGAAGGCATCGACCACACCGTTGCCGACCTGGCGCAGCGGCAGGGTCAGGGTCTTGGCCGGGTCCAGCACCGAGAAGCGCGGATAAACATGCGGGCTCATGAAGGCGCGCTTTTCCTTTGTCTCGGCGCGGCTGATCACGCTGGCGCTATTCATTTCCGAGCCGGTAGCCGGCAGGGTCAGTACGGCGCCAAAGGGCAGGGCAGCCTTGATCACTTTGCCGCCGATTTTCAGGATGTCCCAGGCATCGCCGTCATATGCCGCCGCCGCGGCAACAAATTTTGTGCCGTCGACAACAGAACCGCCGCCTACAGCCAGCAGGAAATCGATGTTTTCGCGGTGGATCAGCTCGACTGCTTCCATCAAGGTTTCATAGCGCGGATTTGGCTCGATGCCGGAGAACTCGAGCACGGTGTGATCTGCCAGGGCCGCGCGCACTTCGTCGTACGTGCCGTTCGACTTGATGCTGCCGCCACCGTAGAGCATCAATACGCGTGCATTGGAAGGAATATGTTTTGCCAAGGAGGTAATTTGACCCACGCCGAAGATGACACGGGTTGGATTGTGGAATTCGAAGTTTTGCATAGTGCCCGGCATTATCGCGCAAATCTCGCCCATCCGTGCGACACCCCGCCAAGCGCCTTGCTACACTTGAGAAATCCGCGCCGCAGGCTGACAATGCGTGTACCCGCATGTCTAAGGAGAGTGAGATGACACAGGAACACGTGGTCGAGCCGCGCGACTATTTGAATGCCCAGGTGCTGGACATGCACCGGGCGCTAACGTCGTTGAGCGAGAAGATCGAGATGCTGGATTTGCAAAACCAGCGCATCGAAACGTGCACCGACCCCGAGCTGAAGCTGGTCATGGCCAGCCACCGCGATTCCACGCGCAAGCAGATCGCAATGCTGCTGGAATGGGTGCGCCGGCGCGACCCGAAAATGGACAAGGAAATGAAGGAAGCGCTGTTCAAGGCGGGACCGATCGCCGCGCAGTACCACTATGGTGATTAAAGTCGGGGTCAGGTCTGGCAATCGGACACGGGCTCGACCGTAGGCGTCGCCTACGGTCGAGCCCGTGTCCGATTGCCAGACCTGACCCCGACTTCGAGAAAGGAAGTCGATGAAGTTGCAGCCGTACCGGGAGGGCAGCTGGTTTGCCATCCCGCTTAGAAATGGCGGCTATGCCACCGGACTGGTGGCTCGCCTGTCACCGCAAGGAAAGGTCATGCTGGCCTACCTGTTCGGGCCGACCCACTGGACGCTGCCGACCCTGGCGGACGTGCAGCAGCTGAAGGCGAACGATGTGCTGAAGGTGATCCGCACCGGCGACATCGCGTTGGCCAACGGGCGCTGGCCGGTGATCGGCAATACCATCGGCTTCCAGCGCATCGACTGGCCGGTGCCGATGTTCATCCGCCGCGCCGATGCCTTGAAGCGCGCCTGGCAGGCAACCTACGGCGACGATCCGGCCAAGCCGGAGCGCGAAGTGTCCGTGCCATACGACACGGAGGGGTTGGAGAGCGATTCGCTGTTTGGCTACGGCTCGGCGGAACTGCTCATGACCAAATTGCTGGAGTAGGGAGATCCCTATGTACACGGGCGGCTGTTTTTGCGGCGCAGTGCAGTATGAAGCAGACGCGCCGGTGTTGAATTGCACCTGGTGCCATTGTTCGATGTGCCGCCGCCTGTCCGGCGCGCCCAGCGTGGCCTGGTTCAGCGTACCGCGCACCCAGTTTCGCTATGTGCGCGGCAAGCCCGCCATCTTCCATTCCAGCCCCGGCGTGACGCGCGAATTCTGCGGCGTCTGCGGCACCCACCTCACCTTTGCCGATGACAGCACGCCCGGCGAACTGGACATCACCACCGCCAGCCTGGACGATCCCGAAGCACTGCCGCCGCAGGACCACACCTTTGCCGATAGCCGCCTGCACTGGGAGCCGATCTGCGACGACCTGCCGCGCTACCGCCGCACGCGCCGCGATGGCGCTCTTGAACGCGCCTAGTCGCTGTCAGGCTTCCGGCGCCACCCACACCAGGTTCCACAGGTGGCCGTCAATGTCCTCGAAGCCCTGGTCGTACATGAAGCCATGGTCCTCCGGCGGGTGCGGCGTGCGGCCCCCGGCGGCAATGGCCTTGGCGATGAGGGTGTCGACTTCTTCCCGGCTTTCGCAGCTCAGGCAGATGACCATTTCATTGGCTTCCTTGGCCTGCGCGACGGGCTTGCCAATCAGGGACTTGAAGAAAGGTTCGGTCGTCAGCATGGCCTGGATTGTGTCGCCGACGACGTTCATGAATGCCGCGTTATCGCCGCTGAATCGTGCATTGAACGTAAAGCCGAGCGCGGAAAAGAAGGCCTTGGACTTTTCCAGGTCCTTCACTGGCAAATTGAGGATGACTTGTTTTTTCATGGCGTTTCCTTGATTGATGTGGAACGGTAATTCGGTGCTGCATCCTGACGACGGATGGCGGGGCACAGAATCGACACGCTGATGAAAAAACCTCTTTTCCTTGAATCAGGCCTCTGAACGCTCCACCACCACTTCACTGATCTGAAGCACGGGTCGAATATCCGTGTAATTCGCGATGTCGCTCCAGATCTCCTGCGCGTGCGGCGCGCGGGCTGCCTGGTAGGCTTCGACAGAGGTGCAGACGAAATCGCACTTGGCCACATAGACGGGGTCTGTGCCCGGAGCGCCGCCTGCAACGCCCTTGTCCACCGTGTAATACAGGCACGCTGCGCCGAGCCGCTGTTTCACCATTGGCATATGCTTCTCGCGGTAGTAGGCGTGATCGAATCGCGCATCTGCGGCATATGGGTACATGACACTAACTTTGATCATCGGGTTCTCTCCTGTTCAACCGCAGGCCGCGGCGCGTGTCAGCAATAGTTGGCGCTCCTGCTCATTTTGCGTAAGCTTCGCGGCGCGTTCGAATTCGAAACGTGCCTCAGGCAGGCGGTTCAGCTTGAACAGGAAGTCGCCCCGCACGCTTGGCAGCAGGTGGTACTGCTTGAGCGCCGGTTCGTCGACCAATTGGTCCACCAATTCCAGCCCCACCTCCGGCCCATAAGCCATGGCCAGCGCCACCGCGCGGTTCAATTCCACCACCGGCGAAGGCGCGCGTGTCGCCAGCGCCAGGTACAGGTCGGCGATCTGCTGCCAGTCGGTGTCTTCGGCCCGGCGCGCGCGGGCGTGGCAGGAAGCGATGGCGGCCTGCAGCACGTATGGCCCCGGCACCCGATTCAACGCTTGCGCGCGCTGCAGCGCCGCCAGCCCGCGCCGGACCAGCATCTGGTCCCAACGCGTGCGGTCCTGCTCCAACAACAGCACCGGCTTACCCTGCGCGTCTGTGCGCGCACGCGACCGCGACGACTGGATCTCCATCAGCGCCACCAGCCCGTGCACCTCCGGTTCGCCTGGCACCAGCTCGGCCAGGATGCGCCCCAGGCGCAGCGCCTCGTTGCACAGGGCGGGGCGCATCCAGTCGGCGCCCGCGCTGGCGGAATAACCCTCGTTGTAGACCAGGTAGATCACCTGCAGTACCGCGGCCAGGCGTTCTTCCAGCTCGGCGCCACGCGGCACTTCGAACGGCACCTTGGCATCGCCCAGGGTGCGCTTGGCACGCACGATGCGCTGCGCCACCGTCGATTCGGACGCCAGGAAGGCGCGTGCAATTTCGTCGGTCGTCAGGCCGCCCAGCAGGCGCAAGGTCAGCGCCACGCGCGCTTCCATGGTCAGCACCGGGTGGCAGGAAATGAAGATCAGGCGCAGCAGGTCGTCCCCGATATTGTCATCGAGCTCGCGCTCGAGGTCCGGCGCGGCGTCCTGCAGCAAGCCTTCGATTTCGTAGGTCAGCTCGGGCTCTTTCTCGTGCACCAGCTTCTGGTGGCGAAGGTAGTCGAGCGCCCTGTTCTTCGCCGCCTGCATCAGCCAGGCGGCTGGCCGGTCGGGCGTGCCGTTTTCCGGCCAGGTCTCAAGCGCGCTGACCAGCGCATCCTGCGCCATTTCTTCCGCCAGTGCGACGTCGCGCAGCATGCGTGTCAGGACCGCGATGATCTTCGCTTCTTCGATGCGCCAGACAGCGTCGATGGCGCGGTGGATGCTGTTGTCGTTCATCCAGCTACTTTACCATCACGGCAGTGATGGCGTGATAAACTCGGCAACTTTTCCAATAATGTACCGGCCGATGAAGAAGAACGTAGCGACAATCCGTGATGTGGCAGCCGCCGCGGGGGTATCCACGGCCACGGTTTCCAAGTTCGTCAACGGCGCGCAGCGCTTTTCGCCGGCGGTCGAAGCCCGGCTGGCCAGCGTCATCGAGGAACTGGGCTACCGCTCCAATCCGATGGCGCAGTCGATGATTACCGGGCGCACCAGGACCATCGGCCTGTCGATCCTGGATATTACGAACCCTCACTACGCCAGCGTGGTAAAAGGCGCCAACCGCGTGGCCCAGTCCCACGGCTACACCGTGCTGCTGGTCGATACCGAAGAAACCCCGGAGCGCGAGCGTCAACTGCTGGAAGCCCTGAGCCGGCGCGTGGACGGCATGATCGTCTATTCCCGCACGCCGGAGGAGGAACTGGACTGGCTGCTGGCGCTGGACCGTCCATCGGTATTTTTCGGCCGGCCGGACTATATCAAGCTGCCTTCCGTGGCCAGCGACGACCAGCTTGGCGCCTTCATGGTCACGCGTCACCTGCTGGCGCAAGGCCACAAGCGGGTAGCTTACATGGGTTACGCCAATTCGCGCCGCGACCGCGAGCGCATGGCCGGCGTGCGCGAGGCACTGGCGGCGCAAGGACTGGATCTGAGCGTATTCGAAGCCGAAGCTCCAGCGTCGTCAGCGGGCGAGAAACTGAGCTCATCGATCATGTTGGGCAGGCAGCCGCCCGACGCGCTGGTCTGCTTCAACGACCTGCTGGCGCTGGGTTTCATGAAAGCCGCCCAGGCGCTGGGCTTCCGCGTCCCGGGAGACGTTTCCGTGGTCGGCTTCGACAATATCCAGTTCGGGAGTTTCGCTTCGCCGGCCCTCACCAGCGTGGACCTGAACAGCGAACAGATGGGCGCGGCGGCCATGGAGAAACTCCTGGCCTCCATCGAAGGCCAGGAAGTCGAGCCGCTGACGGTGGTCAACGCGCAACTCGTGCTGCGCGCCTCCACCGCCACTCGGGATTAGATCGCAACCTTGCGCAGTTCCACTTCCATATCGCCGGGGTTAGGGTAGGGGTAGGACTTGACCCAGGCGATGACATCATCGCGCGAAGCCGCATCCACCGCCCAATAACCGGCGATCAGTTCCTTCACCTCGGCAAACGGGCCGTCGGTGATGAAGGGTTTGCCGCCGCTGAACTTGACGTGCGCACCGCGTGCGGTGGACTTCAAGCCTTCGCCAGACAGTGCAACACCGGCGGCGATGCCGGCATTGTTGGCGCGGTTCATGATGTCGATCACTGCCGCCGGCGGTTCGAAATCCTGCTCCGCCACGGCATCGGAACGCAACAGGATGGCCCAGGCGGTATGCTTGGGCGCCGCGCCGGTGTCGAAGCCTACGCAGCCGCCGGGGCAACCGGCTTCGCGCACTTCGACCACGGCGCTGCCTTCCGCGTCCGCCGATGGCCAGCGCGCAGCCAGTTCGCTGGCGGCGCGGCGGTCTTCGGCCTCGATGAAGGTGAAGCCGGCCACGCTCACATCTTCGAACGGGCCTTCTTCGTACAGCCACTGGCCGTCGCGGCGGCGCATGCGCAGGCCGCCGTCGGCGCTGGAACGCAGCCATTTGGCACCCGGTACGGCCTGCACCAGTTCAGCGGATGGGAAGTTGTCCGATTCCGAGGTGGCGTCGGCCTTCCGAATTACCATGTACTGCATTGAAGTCTCCTTTAAACGGGCGCTGCGATCTTGCTGGCGATGCGCGCCTCCTGCTCACGCAGTTCGGGCGTGAATTCGGCGCCGAAATCCTCGGCCTCGAACACTTGGCGGATTTCGATATCTGAGTCGGTCTCCATCGGATTGGGGCAGCGCTTGACCCATTCGATGGCTTCAGCCAGCGACTTTACCTGAATCAGCCAGAAGCCGGCAATCAGCTCCTTGGTTTCCGAGAAGGGGCCGTCGATGACCGTGCGCTTGCTGCCCGAGAAATGCACGCGGGCGCCGCGCGAACTGGGGTGCAGGCCTTCGCCGGCCAGCAGTACGCCGGCGTTCACCAGTTCCTCGTTGAACTTGCCCATGGCTGCGAGCAGTTCGGTTTTCGGCATCTTGCCGGCTTCGGAATCAGGGGTTGCTTTGACGATGAGCATGAATCGCATGGTGTCCTCTCGATTGAATTTAAAAATCAGCCCTTGCACTCAGGCGAGTTCTTCATCATTTCCTTCATCCCTTCTTCCATCTGCGCGGGAGTCAGGTCGCGTTTGTGGGTGGCGATCGACCAGGAGTGGCCGAATGGGTCCACCAGCACGCCGTAGCGGTCGCCCCAGAACATGTCGGCAGGGGGCATCTTGGCAGTGGCGCCGGCGTCGATTGCACGCTTGTAGGCGGCGTCCACGTCTTCCACATAAATATGCAGGGTTACCGGCGTGCCCTTGTAGTGTTTCGGGCCGAAGCAGCCGGCGTCAGGGAAATCGTCGACCAGCATGATGTTCGAATCGCCGATGCTGATCTGGGCGTGCATGATCTTGCCGCCAGGGCCGGGCATGCGGGAATTTTCTACCGCGTTGAAGGCTTTTTTGTAGAAAGCAATGGCATCGGCAGCGCCTTCGCAGACCAGGTGCGGGGTAACAGTGCGCATGCCTTCTGGAATTGGTTTGACAGTCATGGTGAATCTCCATTCGTTGTTTGGGAACTGGACACCGTTTGCGGCCTCCATATTCCCACGACGAACGGCGATGCGCCAGATCGACACGATTACAAAAGATTTTTTTCAGCCAGCCATTCCGGGTTGAACAGGCGGGCCGCGTAAGTGGCGCCGCGGTCGCACAGCAGGGTGACTATCGTGTGGCCGGGCCCCATCTGTTTTGCCAGCTCAACCGCGGCGGCCACGTTGATGCCGCTCGAGCCGCCGACGTACAGGCCTTCCTCGCGCAACAGGCGGTAGACCATCTGCACGCACGCCTTGTCGTCGATGCGGATGGCGTCGTCGATCGGTGTGCCTTGCAGGTTTGCGGTGACCCGGCTGTTGCCGATGCCTTCCGAAATCGAATTGCCCTCGCTCTTCAGTTCGCCGTGCTTGATCCAGTTGTAGAGCGCGCTGCCGTAGGGATCGGCCAGCACGATTTTTATGTTCGGCTGCTGCTCCTTCAGGTAGCGGGCGACGCCGGCCAGGGTGCCGCCAGTGCCGGTAGCGCAGGTGAAAGCGTCGATGCGGCCATGCGCGTCGTGCCAGATTTCTGGGCCGGTTGTTGCGTAGTGTGCCTGGCGGTTGGCGAGATTGTCGAACTGCTGGGCCCAGATGGCGTTGGGCAATTCCTGTGCGAGGCGGCCGGCGACTTTCTGGTAATTGTTGTCGTCGGCGTAGGGGACGGCTTTGACGGGGCGCACTTCGGCGCCAAGGGTGCGCAGGATGGCGAATTTTTCCTCGGACTGGGTTTCGGGGATGACGATCACGCATTTGTAGCCGCGTGCGGAGCACAGGTGGGCCAGGCCGATGCCGGTGTTGCCGGCGGTGCCTTCGACGACGGTGCCGCCGGGTTTCAGGCGGCCGGAGCGCTCGGCGTCGAGGATGATGGCGAGGGCGGCGCGGTCTTTGACGGAGCCGCCGGGGTTCATGAACTCGGCTTTGGCCAGGATTTCGCAGCCGGTCTCGGCCGAGAGACGGGCGAGGCGGATCAGGGGAGTATGGCCGATGGCGTCGGCGAAGCCTTGGCGGAGCATGACTTCAATTTAGCCCAAAACCGGTAATTCGGGGTCAGACCCGTAGGGTCAGACCCCCAACGGTCTTGCGTCTTGCTGTTGGGTCGAGGCTGTTGACTTTCGTCGAAGATCAAGTGCGCACAACCGAAACCAGCGGCAGATGAGCAGACTGGGTCTGACCCTGCGGGTCAGACCCAGGTTTACCGGTTTTAAAGCGCCCGCAAAGAAATAGTGAACTTCAACCCGCCCCCCTCACGATTGGACACCTCCAGCTCCGCCTCATGCCGCGACAGCACCCGGTCCACAATCGCCAGCCCCAGCCCGGCCCCGTTGGCCTGCCCGCGCGCCGTATCCAGCCGCGTAAACGGCTTGAGCAACTGCGCAATCTGCCCCTCCGGCACACCCACGCCGTGGTCCTGCACCTCGACAACAACGCGCTTGGCCGTATGCACTCCCCGCACCGAGCACTTGATATCAATCTCGGTCACATCCGAATCGAGCGTCTTGCCATAGCGCCGGGCATTCTCGACCAGGTTGGCAATCACCCGCTTCAGGTCAGTTGCATTGCCCAGCACATGCGCATGCTCCGGCAGCTCAGCCGTAACCTTCACATCCGGATGACGTCCAGCCTCATGCGCGCAATCGCTCAGCAGCGCCACCATGTCCACATTGATAAAGCTGGACGCCTCGGTCGGCTTGGCGTAATCGAGGAACTGGGCAATGATGGCATCCATCTGCGCAATATCCGATTGCATGCCCTCGCGCGCCTCCTGCGACAGCTTGGCCATTTCCACCTCGAGCTGCATGCGCGCCAGCGGCGTGCGCAAGTCGTGTGAAATGCCGGCCAGGATCACAGCGCGGTCGGATTCGACCTGCTGCAAGTCATCCACCATCTGGTTGAAGCTGCGGTTGGCCTGGCGTACCTCCTGCGGCCCGACTTCCGGCAGCGGGTCCGGATGGCGGCCCTGGGCAATCTCGCGCGCGGCGGCGGTCAGCCGTTTCAGCGGCAGGTTGATCAGGCTGGAAATCAGCGCTGCGCCAAGCAGCGACACCAGCGCCACCACGCCGGCCCAGCCCAGCCATTCGACCGGCCCCTGCAGGCGCTCGCGCTCCAGCATCAGCCAGTAGCGGTCATCGGCGATCTTGAAGCTGACCCAGTAGCCGGGCACACCGTTCACTTCGGAGGAAAAACGGGTATCGGCACCGAGCTTGGCGCGCACCAGGGTCTGGATGTCGGCCATCAGCCCCGAACTTGGCGGCGGCGCCACCTCGTCGTCGTCCTCCATGGTGAATACGCGGATGCCTTCGTTCGACACCAGTTCGAACAACAGTTCGCGCCGCAAGTCGGTGGCGGAGTGGGTGAGGGCGGCGCGGGTGATGGTCACCACCGACACCACCTGGGCGGCAGTCTGCTGTGCCAGCGGTTCGCGCTGGACGTAGTTGACCATGCCGAACCAGGCCGACATGGAGAGCGTGGTCAACACGCTCAGCAAGAGGAACGTGCGCCAGAACAGGCCGCTGGTCAGCGACGCCGGGCGTGGCAGGCGGAATTTCATCGACAGCCCAAAATCAGCGCGGCTGGCCCTCGGGGATGAAGACGTAGCCCAGGCCCCACACCGTCTGGATGTACAGAGGGCTGGACGGGTCCGGCTCGATCAGCTTGCGCAGGCGGGAAATCTGCACGTCCAGGCTGCGGTCGAACACTTCGTACTCGCGGCCGCGCGCCAGCTCCATCAGCTTCTCGCGCGACAGCGGCTGCCGCGCATGGCGCGCAAACACTTTCAGCACCGAGAACTCGCCGGTGGTCAGCGGCACGGTTTCGCCATTTTTCTTGAGCGTGCGCGTGCCCAGGTCCAGCACGAACTGGCCGAACTCGAAGGTTTGCGGATGCTCGGAAGGCGCGCCCGGGATTTCGTCGGGCTGCTTGCGGCGCAGCACGGCGCCGATGCGGGCCACCAGCTCGCGCGGGTTGAATGGCTTGGGCAGGTAATCGTCGGCGCCCATTTCCAGGCCCACGATGCGGTCCACGTCTTCGCCCTTGGCAGTGAGCATGATGATCGGGGTCTGGTCGCCGGCGCCGCGCAGGCGGCGGCAGATCGACAGGCCGTCTTCGCCGGGCAGCATCAGGTCCAGCACCAGCAGGTCGTAGCGCTCGCGCAGCCACAGCTTGTTCATGGCAGTAGCGTTTTCGGCGGTGACGACGTTGAAGCCCTGCTCGGTCAGGTAGCGGCGCAGCAGGTCGCGCAGGCGGACGTCATCGTCCACCACCATGATCTTGGCCTGGTGGCCTTGCGCGCCGCCTGGTGCGGCAGGAGGGTTAGTGGTGGTATTCATAAGGATGTTGATCTTGTTGAATTGTCAGATGCATGTCGCTATGGTAACGTCATATTGATGGCCGGTGCCATACCGGTGAAAACTCATTACATTTTCTTACAAACTTTACCGGGTCGCTCTTACTATGGGAAGTTGGAGCGCATACACTGCGGGCATGGATACGGCAAGTACGACGAGGACTGCGATGAAACTTGGTGCGAAAACGGGATTGGGCAAAGCGGCTTTGGCGCTGTGCGCCGGCCTGTGCTGCACCGTGATGGCCAGCGCGCAAGCGCAGTCCGACCAGCGCAACCGCCAGCAAGAACGCCGCGAAGCGCCGCGCGACTTCCGCGACAATCGCATGAACGACGCCCGCGAAGTGCGCTATCCACGCCAGTATGAGGGGCGCATGGACGATGCGCCGCGCATGGTGGACGACCGGGACAACGCAGACTCGCGCCGGATGGGGGGGCGCATGACCCCCGACGAGCGCCGTGACCTGCGCCGCCAGATCAATGAAGCGGGCCAGCAAGTGTACTCCCTGCCGCGCAGGCGGTGATTTTGTGACGTTTACGTAACGTTAAGAAAACTTTCGGCTCCGAAAACCTCCGGCATTTAATGTTTTGCGTGTAATATTGATTGCCCGCAAGACAACGCGCCCCGGCGCGCCCAACAATAGGGCACTGGAGGAGGAGCTTTGTCCCATATTGCACAACAGGAGAGCGCCGGCAGCTTGCCGGCCGGCGTGGTCCAGCGGCCCGATGGGGTCTACCTGGACCTGCGCCTGCTCGCGCCTGAACTGAGCGCCGCGGTCGATGTGCTGTACCGCAGCGGTTATGTGCTGCAGGGGCTGGACTATCCGGTGCTGGCGCGCGCCCTGTACGGCGTGGGACCGGAGCTGGCGCCCAGTCCCGAACTGCTGGTGCGCGTGGCCGATCGTCTGGCGCCATTCCCGGCCGAGCGCAAGCCGCTGTACCGCAACGTCAGGATTCGCGACGGCGAAGCGGAATACTTCTTTGAACCGATCTACCTGCCGGCCGAGGAGCTGTCGGACGGCACCCTGCTGCCGGAACGCCAGGCCCACCTCGATTTCGACGAATTCGTGGCCGACATGTGGCTGAAGAACGTGCGCTTCGGCATCCAGGTGGCAGCCGTGCGCGCCGCGCTGGCGGCGCCGAAAGGCGAACGGGTGGCCGCGGCGCTCGACCTGGAACCGACGCCTGCACAGGATGCGCGCGTGGTGGAAGTGGCGTCCGAACTGCACCGCAGCGACGCGCCGCGCCAGCGCGCCGACGGCACGGTCGACCTGACCAGCTTCCAGAACCGTTTCCCCCAGATCAAGCAAGGCATGCGCCTGCTGCAAAAGCTGCCCGGCGTGCCGGGCGAGCCGGGCCGCAATATCGCTGGCCAGCCGCTGGCCGCGCTGGCGCCGAACGACGTGGACTTCAGCCGCTATGCCGGCGAGGGCACGGTCATCGCGCGCGAAGCCGATGGCGAATTCCTGGTGGCGGCACGCGAAGGCTTCCTGAATGTGGACCCGAAAAGCGGGCAGGTGGCGCTGAGCGACAAGATTATCAGCCGCGAGGGCGTGTCCGGCCGTACCACCGGCAACTTGGAACTGATGGGCGCATTCGAAGAATTCGGCGACGTGCAGGAACTGCGCGACGTGAACGGCAGCGACATCACCGTGCACGGCGACGTGTTCGGCAATATCAATTCCAGCGGCGGCACCATCGTCCTGGGCCGCAACCTGGTGGGCGGCCGGGCCATCAACGCCAGGGGCGATATCCGCATTGAAGGCGTGGCCTCCGGTTCCACCATCCAGACAGCCAGCGGCACGATTACTATCACCGGCCGCGCCGAAAGCTGCGTCATCAGCGCGCCCAGGGTGGTGATCGCGGAAGCGTCCAACTGCGAAATCCTTGCCGACGAAGTGACCATTGAACTGGCCATCGGCTGCGCCGTTGCCGGGCGCAGCGTGCTGGTTGAAAGCGCCGGCCCGCGCAAGAACAGCGAAATGCTGGTCTACGTAGTGGTGAAAGACGTCGCCGGCCACGACGCCGAGCTGGAAACCCTGCAAAAACAGGTCGCCGTGCATGAGGCGGAAATCGCCGCCTGGCGCGCCGAGCATGACCGCCTGAATGCCATGGCCGAGGTGCGCAGCTACCTGACGCTGGCAGAAAAGCTGCGCAAGGGCGAGATCCACCTGACGCCGGCCCAGGTGCCGAACCTTAAAAAAGTGGCGGGCGCGGTGGCGCCGCACATCAAGCAAATCGGCCAGCTGCTGCAGTCGATCAAGGTGGCCGAAGAGTCGATCGGCGGCGCGCGCGCCCGGCGCGACGAACTGGAAGCGCTGAAGCGCGATGCCGCCGCCCGTTCCTCGGTGCGCATCACCATGGTCGACGGCGAAGTGCTGGTGCGTACCTTGCCGCTGGGCGAGGCGATGGCGGCCAATTTCATGGCCGCCGCCAAGGATTACAAGGCCATGCTGCGCGGGCCCCGGCTCGATAGCCAGGCCATTTTCGCCGGCTCCAGCGGCAGCGTGAACTGGCATGGCGCTGCCCAGGCCGAGGCGAGCGTAGCGTAGTGGGCCGATAGCCGTACAATGGCGCAAGAAGACTACCCGGGAGACATGGTGCCTGCAGACGCTGCATCGGCCGCCGCGGCGGCCGGCGATCTGCCATCGTCGCTGGTCCAGCGCGCCGATGGCGTGTATTTCAAGGCCGAAGCCCCAGCGGCTTTGCTGCAGGCGGCTGCCAACCAGGTTTTCCTGTCCGGCGCCTGTTTCCGCGGGCTTGATTACGGCGTCTTCGTCCGCGCCCTGTACGGCGTCGGTCACGAACTGCCGGAAGGCATGGCCGGCCAGCCCCTGTGGCGCTTTGCCGACGATATCGTGCCATTCCCCGGCGGGCGGCGCGACCTGTACAAGTCGGTACGCATCGTCGGCGGCGAGGCTGAATATTATTTCGAACCCGTGTTCGTGGAAGCCGAAGGCGAGGCGCCGCTGCCGGCCCACCTCGACTTCGGCGAATTCGTGGCCGATATGTGGACCAAGGGTATCCGCTTCGGCATCGATGCGCCGGTGGTGCGCGAAGCCATTGCCAGCGGCAAGGTGGCGCGCCTGATCGTGGCGCGCAAGCTGCCGCCGGTGCCGGGGCGCGATGCCGCCATCGTGGAAGTATCGGAAAGCATCCACCGCTCCAATGCTCCGCGCCTGCTGGCCAATGGCCGCTTCGACTTGCACAGCTTCCAGAACCGCTTCCCGCAAGTAAAGGCCCAGGTGCGGCTGCTGCGTCGCGAGCCGCCGCAGGCCGGCACGCGCGGTTTCGAATTGTCCGGCATCGTGCTGGACCCGCCACCGCCGCGCGACCTGGAACTGGCCGCGGTGGCCGGGGAAGGGACGGTGGTCGAGCACCACGATGGCGTCGACTACCTGGTCTCCTCGCGCGAAGGCTTCATCAACGTCGACAGCAAAAGCAAGCGCATCTCCATCGGCCCCAAGATCGTCAGCCGCGAAGGCGTGTCCGCGCGCACGACGGGCAACCTGAAGCTCGATGGCGATTACGAGGAGTTCGGCGAAGTGCAGGAACAGCGCACGGTGGAAGGCGGCAATATCACCGTGCATGCCGACGTCTTCGGCAATATCGTCTCGCGCGGCGGCACGATTGCGCTGCAAAAGAACCTGATGGGCGGCAGCGCCACCAACGCCGACGGCAATATCCGCGTATCCGGCGTCGCTTCCGGTGCGCTGCTGCAGTCCAAAAATGGCGAGGTGGTGCTGGGCAAGGCGCAGAATTGTGTGATTACCGGTTCGCGCGTGATCATCACCGAGGCTTACAACTGCGAGATCATGGCCGATGAGGTGTTGATCAAGCTGGCCGCCGGCTGCGCCATTGCCGCGCGCCGCATCGAGATCGACAGCGCCGGGCCGCGCAAGCAGGCCGAGATGCAGCTGCACGTCATGGTGCCGGACACCAGCAAGTACGACGACAAGCTGGCCGAATGCGCCGCCCGCGCGGAAAGGCAGGAGCAGCAGGCGCAGCGCTGCAAGGAGCAGATGGACGCCATCACTGCCGACCAGGAGGTGCGCAACTACCTGCAACTGGCGAGCAAGGTGCGCAAGCAGGAAGTCACGCTGAACCAGGAGCAGCTCGTGCTGTTCCAGAAGATGGCGCTGAAGGTCGGCCCCTCGCTGAAGATGGTGGCGCGCTTGCAGGTGGCGATGAAGGAAGCCCAGGCCGCCCAGCAGAAGGAGCAGGAGCTGGGCGAGCATGTGTACCGGCAGAAGCTGCTGGTCGTCGGCGGCGCGCGCTGCACGGTGCGGCAAGTGGCGGGCGACATGGTGGTGCGCAAGCTGGTATTCAATCCCGACCTGGGGCCGGCCTACCTGCTGCCGCCAAAGGAAGTCAAGCTGCGCGTGCGGGCCGCGCTGGGCACGCAGCAGCCGCTCTTCATCGGCAGCGGCGGCCAGTTCGACTGGAGCGGCAGCGCGGCTTAAATCGCCGCGTAGCAGGGCATGGCGCCCAGCGGCAGGTCGTGGAACAGGTTGTGTTCCGTATCGTTGATCTCGCGGTTGGCCTGCAGCACGCGGATCTTTGACAGGTAGTCGCCCACCGCCAGCACGCGCGCCATCGGCGTGCGCGGCTCGCCCTTGCGCATGGCCTGCTGTTCGCGTATCGCCTGGGTAATCGACGGCGGGAAATTCCATGCCTCCGATATCCCGGCCGAAATGGCGAGTGCCTCGTGGGCAAGTCGGGCGCGGAACGTGGCCGATCCCAGCTCGCCCGGCCCGGCTCCGGCGCTGTCCAGTACCGGCAAGGCAGTCAGCAAGCCGGAATTGATCACCAGCCCCGCCAGGAAAGCCTCGAACGGGTCGACGCCGAATTCCGGGGCCAGCATGCGGCAGGCCACGGCGCTTTTCTCGGACTGCTCCCAGATGCGCGGCGCCAGCAGCTTGGTGTAGTGCCCGGAATTCAAATCGATGATGGGGCGGAAGGCGACGCTGGTGATCAACTGGCGCAAGCCTTCCTGGCCAACCACGATCACGGCGTGTTCGACGCTGTTGATGGTGGTGGCTTCGCCGCTGTTCTGGATGGCGGCATTTGCCAGCCGCAGCACCGATCCCACCAGCACCAGGTCGTTGGAAATCTTGCGCGCGATATCGGCGCCGGCGAAATTCTCGCTGCGCAGGCTTTGCAGCAGTTGCGGGATCACGCCCGGCATGCGGCGCAGCATGTCAGCCGCATTGTGGCCCGATTGCGCGGCCAGGATCAATTCGTGCAGCACGCGGCCTTCGGGCGCGGTGGTATCAAGCGAATCGTCCTTGCGCAGGCCAAACAGCCAGCGCTGGAAGGTGGAGTTGACCAGGTCCTTCTGTTCGAAATCGGGGCCGCCTTCAAGGGCCGGCGAGAGCACGGGGACCGGCGCCGGTGTGGGCGCGGGCTGCGCCGGCGCGGCAGGGGCGGCCGCTGGCGGCCGGCTTTCAGGTTTGGCGAGCAGTCGCTTCAGCCATTGGAACATGGACGCTTTCCCAGCAATTGTTATGAAAGCATTGTAGCCCAGGCCGCAATCTTTGAGGATGGTCAAACTGCTTGCTGTTGCGTAACGGTACGATGGAACAGCGTATCACCGGAATCAGAGGAGCAATATGGAAGCCGACCTGCGACAGTACCTGACGTTCCGCCTGGGCGGCCTTGAATACGCGCTGGACTACCGCCGCGTGCAGGAGTTGCGTCCATTGAGTGCGCTCGAGCGTATTGCATCGGGCGGAGAAATCGTTGAAGGCGTGGCGTTGTCGCGCGGCGTCATCATGCCCATTGTGGACATGCGCGTGGCGTTCGGCCCCCGGCCGCCGGTGCACGATCCGCGCACGGACGTGATCATCCTGCAGCTTTCGACTTGTGTGATGGGAATGGTGACCGATGGCGTGACCGACCTGGTGTCGTTGCCCGCCAGCGCGGTCCACCCCCTGCCGCATGTGGGCGAGGAGGTGGATTACCTGCTGGGGATGGGACAGCTCGGCGAACGCCGGCTGATCATGCTCGATATCGACCGCCTGATGGCGGTGCGCGGGGCGGCGCGTCCGCGTCAGGCGGCCAGCGCTTCCAGCTGCTCCTGAAGCTCGAGCCACTCGCCTTCGAGCTGTTCGAGTTCCTTGCTGCATTCGACCTGGTCGGCCAGCAGGGTTTTCAGTCTGGGCTTGTTTTCAGCATCGTAGATGGCGGGATCGGCCAGGGCGGCGTCGATCGCGGCTTTCTGTTCGCTGCGCTGGGCCATCGCGGCCTCCACCTTCTTCAGGCGGTTCTCCAGCGGCTTGCGCTGGGCCGACAGGCGCTGGCGCTGCTCGGCTTCCAGGCGTTTCTGTTCCTTGCGGTCGACCGTGGAAGCTTCGGCTGCGGCTGGCTGGCCGGCAGCCGGCGCGGCGCTGGCGGCAGCGGCAGGCTTGGCCAGCTTGGTTTGCAGCAGCCAGTCCTTGTATTCATCGAGGTCGCCGTCGAATTCGCGCAGGCGGCCGTTCTCGACGATGATGAATTGCTCGGTGGTGGCGCGCAGCAGGTGGCGGTCGTGGGAAACGACCAGCAGCGTGCCTTCGAACTGCGCCAGCGCATCGGTCAGCGCTTCGCGGGTTTCCAGGTCCAGGTGGTTGGTCGGTTCGTCCAGCAGCAGCAGGTTGGGGCGCTGCCATACGATCAGGGCCAGCGCCAGGCGCGCCTTCTCGCCGCCGGAAAACGGCGCGATCTTGCTGGTCACCATATCGCCCGGGAAGTTGAAGCTGCCCAGGAAGTTGCGCAGTTCCTGCTCGCGCACGGTCGGCGCCATCTTCTGCAAATGCCACAGGGGCGACTCGTCGTGACGCAGCATCTCCACCTGGTGCTGGGCGAAGTAGCCGATCACCAGGCCCTTGCCGGTGGTGGCGGTGCCCGTCAGCGGGTCGATGTCGCCGGCAATGGTCTTGATCAGGGTCGATTTGCCGGCGCCGTTCACGCCCAGCAGGCCAATGCGCTGGCCCTGTACCAGCGAGAACGTCACGCTGCGCACGATGGTCTTGTCGCCTTGCTCGGTGTGGTAGCCGCAGTCGACGTCTTCCATGACCAGCAGCGGGTTCGGCGCGCTGACCGGGTCGCGGAATTCGAAGCTGAATTCGGCAGCGGCGCGCAGCGGCGCCAGTTCTTCCATCTTCGCCAGCTGCTTCATGCGGCTTTGCGCCTGGCGCGCTTTGGTGGCCTTGGCCTTGAAGCGGTCGATGAACGATTGCAGGTGGGCGCGGGCGCGCTGCTGCTTCTCGATGGCGGAAGCCTGCAGCACCAGCTGCGCGGCGCGCTGGCGCTCGAAGCCGGAGTAGTTGCCCGAGTAGCGTTTCAGCTTGCGATCGTCAATGTGGACGATCACGTTCACGATCTCGTCGAGGAAATCGCGGTCGTGGGAGATGATGATCAGGGTGCCTGGGTAGCGCTTCAGCCAGTCTTCCAGCCAGATGATCGCGTCCAGGTCCAGGTGGTTGGTCGGTTCGTCCAGCAGCAGCAGGTCGGAAGGGCACATCAGCGCCTGCGCCAGGTTCAGGCGCATGCGCCAGCCGCCCGAAAAGCTCGCCACCGGCTGCTGCATCTGCTCCAGCGAAAAGCCCAGGCCAAGCAGCAGTTGCTCGGCGCGCGACTGCACGGTGTAGGCGTCGGCGTCGGCCAGTTCGGTGTGGACGTGGGCGATCTCGATGCCGTGCTCCGGCGTGTCGGGCAGGGCTTCCAGGCGCGCCAGTTCGGCCTGCAGTTGGCGCAGGTGGGCGTCGCCGTCGATGGCGTAGTCGATGGCGGTACGCGGCAGGGCAGGGGTCTCCTGCGCCACGTAGGCCATGCGCCAGCTTTTCGGGAAGTCGATGTCGCCCAGGTCCGGGTGCAGCTCGTTGCGCAGCATGGCGAACAGGCTGGATTTGCCGGCGCCATTGGCGCCGATCAGGCCGATCTTGTCGCCTGGATTGAGGGTCAGGTCGGCGGATTCCAGCAGCGGCTTCAGGCCGCGCATTAGGCTGACGTTGGTGAAGCGGATCATTTTCTTGGTCGTTCTAGTTAAAACCGGTAAAGCGGCGGGAACTGGCCCAAGGTCCAGCTCCCGTCCCTCACTGCCAGTCACTCCGCAGTCCGCGGCCGTGGCGTACCGGTGTCTGACCCTGCGGGTCGGACACCGCCTTGCCGGTTTAGATTTTCAATTGGTCAGCAGTGATCAGGAACACCATATCATCGCCCTGGCTAGTGGTCAGCCAGGTCAGCCCCAGCTCCCCAAACGCCGCTTCCGCAAACTCTTTCTCATTGCCGATTTCCACGATCAGCAGGCCGTCGTCGGTCAAGCGCTCGGCCGCGCCGGCAACGATCTTGCGCACAAGGTCCATGCCATCGGCGCCGCCGTCCAGGGCAATCTGCGGCTCGTGCAGGTATTCCTGCGGCAGCTTGGCCATCGACGACGAGTTCACGTAAGGCGGATTGGTGATGATCAGGTCATACTTCTTGCCGGCCGGGACGTTGGCGTACAGGTCCGACTGGATCAGGTTCACGCGGTCTTCCAGCTTGTAGGTCTCGACGTTCTTGCGCGCCACTTCCAGTGCATCGGCGGAGATATCGACCGCATCGACTTCCGCATCAGGGAAGGCGTCGGCCATCATGATCGCCAGGCAGCCGGAGCCGGTGCACAATTCCAGGATGTTCGACACGTTCTCCGCATCGTTGACCCAAGGGGCGAAGTAATTCGGAATCAGTTCCGCGATATAGGAGCGTGGCACGATAGTGCGCTCGTCGACGTAGAAGTTGTAGGTGCCCAGCCAGGCTTCATTGGTGATGTAGGCAGCCGGCACGCGGTCGTTGGCGCGGCGCTCGATCACGGCCAGCACTTCGGCGATTTCCTCCGGCTGCAGGCGCGCATCCATGAACGGCTCCAGGCGGTCCAGCGGCAGCGCCAGCGTGTGCAGGGTCAGGTAGGCCGCTTCATCGTAAGCCTCGGCGCTGCCGTGGCCGAAGAACAGCTTGGCCTTGTTGAAACGGGTGACTGCGTGGCGAATCAGGTCGCGCGGGGTGGTGTACAGGGTGGTATCCATAGTGTTCTTCTTAGCGCAGGAGGTTTTCCAGGGTGCGGCGGTAGATGTTCTTCAGTGGATCGATGAAGCGGACTTCGATGTGCTCGTCGATCTTGTGGATGCTGGCGTTCGGGGGGCCAAATTCTATCACCTGGGGGCAGATCTGGGCGATGAAGCGCCCGTCGGAGGTGCCGCCGGTGGTGGACAGTTCCGTGTCGACGCCCGTTTCATCCTTGATGGCGTGGCACAGCGCTTCGGACAGCGTGCCGCGTGGCGTCAGGAAGGGCAGGCCGGACAAGGTCCAGTCCAGCTGGTATTCCAGGCCGTGCTTGTCGAGGATGGCATGCACGCGCTCGCGCAGGCTCTCGTGCGTGGAAGCGGTCGAGAAGCGGAAGTTGAAGTCGATGTGCATGTCGCCCGGGATCACGTTGTTGGCGCCGGTGCCGGCCTTGATGTTCGACATTTGCCAGGAGGTCGGCAGGTAGTACTCGTTGCCGTGGTCCCAGACTTCGGCCACCAGGTCGGCCAGTGCCGGCGCGGCCAGGTGGATCGGGTTCTTTGCCAACTGCGGATAAGCGATGTGACCTTGTACGCCCTTGATGGTCAGGCTGCCCGACAGCGAACCGCGGCGGCCGTTCTTGATCATGTCGCCGAGGGTCTTGTCGGAAGTCGGCTCGCCGACGATGCAGTAATCGATGGTCTCGTTTCTCGCCCTCAGCTTTTCCACCACCGTGACGGTGCCGTCGGTAGCCGGGCCTTCTTCGTCGGAGGTGATCAGGAAGGCGATCGAGCCTTTGTGATCCGGGTGCGCGGCCAGGAATTCTTCGCAAGCGACCACCATCGCGGCGATCGATGTCTTCATGTCGGCAGCGCCGCGGCCATACAGCTTGCCGTCGCGGTGGGTCGGGTAGAACGGTTCGGACGACCACTTTTCGACCGGGCCTGTCGGTACCACGTCGGTATGGCCGGCGAACACCAGCACCGGGCTTTCCGTGCCCTTGCGCGCCCACAGGTTGGTGACTTCGCCGGAAATGATGGTCTCGCAGTGGAAGCCGAGCGGCTCCAGCCACGATTTCAAATGGTCCTGGCAGCCCTTGTCGTCAGGCGTGACAGACTCGCGGCCCAGCAGCTTCTCGGTCAGGTCGAGGGTACGGGAGGCGCTCATGCTGCGAAGATTTCCTGGTACATGGCGTCGTTGAAGCCGACGTGGGCCTTCGCGCCGGCACCCACCAGCACCGGGCGCTTGATCACGGACGGGTTTTCCAGCATCAGGGCGACTGCGGCATCGGCGCTGGTGACGGCAGCCTTGCGCTCGTCGGGCAGGGCGCGCCAGGTGGTGCCCTTCTTATTGACCAGCACTTCCCAGTCCAGGGTTTTCAGCCAGGTGCGCACGGTGGCTTCGTCCAGGCCCTGTTTCTTGAAGTCGTGGAAGGTGAAGTCATGCTGTTGACCAGCCAGCCATACGCGGGCTTTCTTGACAGTGTCGCAGTTGGGAATGCCGTAGAGGGTAATCATTCGGAAAATAATGTTGTGCGGGGGCGGCCTTGCGGCCGAAGGACGACATTATATCGTGCAGCGAGCGTGATAAACCGTGATCGTTTTGCCAATGTTTCCTGAGAATGGCAAGAGGGCGGAGCTACCCGCCGCCACGCGCGCGCCTATTTTGACGCGGACACCTGACTGAATGCCGGCACGTACACCTCGCTGAATTCCGGCGGCAACCGCTTCGGGCGGCCACTGGACAGCTCTATGCAGACCAGGTCCCAGCGCGCGCGCAGAACCGTGGTGTTGTCGCGCTGGCGAACCAACTGAAAGCAGCGCTGCATCGATAGCGGGCTGTCGCCGGGCAGCAGCCAGGTGCCTAGCAGCAGATCCTCGCCTTCGTTGGTGGCGAAGATGTAATCGAACTCGCTGCGGCGGATCGCCATGCCGCGGTCCAACCGCTTGTAGTCCGCCAGCGTCAGGCCGAGTGCATTGGAGTGCGCCCAGCCAGCCTCTTCGCACCAGCGCACGTAGACCGCATTATTGGTGTGATCGAGGCCGTCGATGTCAGCCGCTCGCGGCGTGACCGGCAGGATGAAGGGCGCCGGCCGGTCCCATTGAGGCGCCGTCATGGCCGTGGCGCCTGCACCGGGGCCGGCTTGAGAACGACCGGGCCGTAGCCGCCCCTGGTCCTGGCCCAGCCTCGCCACGTGTCCCGGAACTCAATCTGCTCCGTGTGGTAAGCGATGCCTCCGAACTCCACCTTCAGTTCAACGCAATCTTTGCCCGCCACGCCGGACACCAGGCGCTGCTGGGGCGGGCTGTCAGGGTAAATCACGTCCGACGCATTGAAGCTTTCGCCAATATCGGCGATGCCGGCGCGGGGCTTGTCAAAGCGGCCCAGAAGGTTCAACACCTCCTGAGGCAGGTCGCTGAGCGAGGCGATGGGGTGCGCCGACACGGACGAGCAAGCCTGTGCGTGCACAGCGGGAAGGAGTGCGAGCAGCAAAACACCGGCCCGCACGATCAACGCTTCTTCAGGATGGAGCCCAGCACGCCGCGAATGATCTCGCGGCCAACTTGCGAGCCGATGCTGCGGGCGGCGGATTTCACCATCGCCTGCACTGCGGTGTCGCGCTTGCTGCTGCCGCCGAACAGGCCGCCCAGTACGTCGCTAAAGATCGAGCCGCCGCTGTCGGCAGGCGCTTCGGCTGGCGCTTGCGCGGTGCCCCGGCCCATCGGCCCGCGGCCACCCGGTGCGGGTGCAGGGGTGCCGGCGCCGGCGACGCGGCCAGTCAGCTTTTCGTAGGCGGATTCGCGGTCGACGGCTTTCTCGTACACGCCGGCCACAACCGAGCTGGCGCGCGCGGCCTGGCGTTCCGCTGCGCTGATCGGGCCCAGTTGCGATGCCGGCGGCAGCACGAAGGCGCGCTGCACGATCTGCGGCGTGCCTTTTTCGTCGAGGAAGGATACGAGCGCCTCGCCCACTCCAAGCTCGGTAATCACTTGCGCCACGTCGAGCGCCGGATTCGGGCGGAAGGTTTCAGCGGCCGACTTGACGGCCTTCTGGTCGCGTGGCGTGTAAGCGCGCAGTGCGTGCTGCACGCGGTTGCCCAGCTGGCCCAGCACGGTCTCCGGAATATCGAGGGGATTTTGCGTGATGAAGAACACGCCCACGCCTTTGGAACGGATCAGGCGCACCACCTGCTCGATCTTTTGCAGCAGGGCCTTCGGCGCTTCGGCAAACAGCAGGTGGGCTTCGTCGAAGAAGAACACCAGTTTCGGCTTATCGAGGTCGCCCACTTCCGGCAGGTTTTCGAACAGCTCGGACAGCATCCACAGCAGGAACACCGCGTAGATGCGCGGTGCGTTCATCAGCTTGTCGGCAGCGAGGATGTTCACCACGCCTTTGCCTGCCGCATCGGTCTGGATCAGGTCGTCGATGTTCAACATCGGCTCGCCGAAGAACTGCTCGCCGCCTTGCTCTTCAATCGCCAGCAGGCCGCGCTGGATGGCGCCGATGCTGGCCGCGCTGACGTTGCCGTAGCTGGTCTTGTAGTCGGCGGCATTGTCGCCCACGTGCTGCAGCATGGCGCGCAAGTCCTTGGTGTCGAGCAGCAGCATGCCGTTGTCGTCGGCGATCTTGAACACCAGCTGCAGCACGCCTTCCTGGGTATCGTTCAGGTTCAGCATGCGCGCCAGCAGGGTGGGGCCGAGGTCGGAAATGGTGGCGCGTACCGGGTGGCCCTGTTCGCCGAACACGTCCCAGAAGGTAACCGGGCAGGCGGCCCATTGCGGGGTTTCCAGCTTCAGCGCTTCCAGGCGCTTGGCCATTTTTTCGCCCAGCACGCCGGGTTTCGCCATGCCAGAGAGGTCGCCCTTGATGTCGGCCATGAAGACCGGCACGCCGATGTCGGACAACGATTGTGCCATGCGCTGCAGCGTGACCGTCTTGCCGGTGCCGGTAGCGCCGGTGATGCAACCGTGGCGGTTCACCAGGCTGGATAGCAGGTCGAGGGAAAGGGCGTCGGTTTTGGCGATCGGCAGGGCGGTGCTCATATTGGGGCGGAATTTCTTGTTGATATGAAATTCTGATCATACCTCATCGCATGCCGTTTGCAGCTTACCGCGCGTCCTGATGATTTCATCGGCAAACTTGTTCAGCCCTAGCCAGGATCGGCAAGAACCGGACCGCAGATGTGCGGCGCAGCGCTTGCCTCGGCAAGCGCTGGCACTGACAGCCCCGCGCGCCAGGTCAGGAGTTCAGGGTGAACTCGGTGAAGGAGGCGTCGGTCGGGGATTTCAGTTCTTCTTCCTCGACGGCTGGCGGCGTTTCCATGCCGTGGTTCAGCAGCCACAGCAGGTTGGTGGCCGAGTCGGCGTTGGCCAGGGCTTCATCCTTGGTGATGGAGCCGTCCATGACCAGCCTGTACAGCGCTTGCTCGAACGACTGCGAGCCCGGCGACAGGGATTTTTCCAGCGCTTCCTTGATCTGGCCGATCTCGCCTTTTTCGATCAGGTCCGAGATGTAGCGGGTGTTGACCATGATCTCGACCGCTGGCGTGCGGGTGCCGCCGCCGGCCGAACGGATCAGGCGCTGCGACACGATCGCCTTGACGGTCGAGGACAAGTCCTGCAGCAGTGCAGGGCGGTTCTCGATCGGGTAGAAGGAAATGATCCGGTTCAGCGCGTTGTACGAGTTGTTGGCGTGCAGGGTCGCCAGCACCAGGTGGCCCGACTGCGCGTAAGCCATGGCCGATGCCATGGTTTCGCGGTCGCGGATCTCGCCGATCAGGATGCAGTCCGGCGCCTGGCGCATCGAGTTGCGCAGGGCGGTGTAGAAGTCCTTGGCATCGCTGCCGATCTCGCGCTGGTTGACGATCGACTTCTTGTTGCGGAACAGGTATTCGATCGGGTCTTCCAGCGTCAGGATGTGGCCCGAGCGCAGTTCATTGCGGTGGTCCAGCATGGAGGCGATGGTGGTCGACTTGCCGGAGCCGGTCGCGCCGACCAGCAGCACCAGGCCGCGTTTTTCCATGATCAGGTCGGCCAGCACCGGCGGCAGGCCCAGTTCGCCCAGCGGCGGAATGCTGGCCGGGACGAAACGGAAGACAGCGGAAATGCTGCCACGCTGGCGGAAAGCGGACAGGCGGAAGCGGCCCAGGTTGGGCACGGAGATACCCATGTTCAGCTCGTTGGTCGTATCCAGTTCTTCCAGCTGCTCGGGCGAGCAGACCTCAGCCAACAGGGCTTCCAGGTTCTCGGGTCCGAGCTTTTGCTGGTTGATCGGGATCAGAAGGCCGTTGATCTTCAGATGCACCGGCGAGCCTACGGCAAAAAACATGTCCGAGGCGTTTTTTTCCTTCATTAGCTGGAACAGGCGGTCCATAGCCATTTTTTGGGTATCTCCTTGTTACGGTTATACGCCGCGCAGCAATTCGTTAATGCCTGTTTTGGCGCGGGTTTGTGCGTCGACGCGCTTGACGATCACGGCGCAGTACAGGCTGTACTTGCCATCAGCCGATGGCAGCGAGCCCGAAACCACGACGGAGCCGGCCGGCACACGGCCGTAGAATACCTCGCCAGTGGTGCGGTCGTAAATCTTGGTCGACTGGCCGATGTACACGCCCATCGAAATCACCGAGTTTTCTTCCACGATCACGCCTTCCACGATCTCGGAACGGGCGCCGATGAAGCAGTTGTCCTCGATAATGGTAGGATTGGCCTGCATTGGCTCGAGCACGCCGCCGATGCCCACGCCGCCCGACAGGTGCACGTTCTTGCCGATCTGTGCGCAGGAACCAACGGTGGCCCAGGTGTCGACCATCGCGCCTTCGTCGACGTAGGCGCCGATGTTCACATAGGAAGGCATCAGCACCACGTTCTTGCCGATGAAGGAGCCGCGGCGCGCCACGGCTGGCGGCACCACGCGGAAGCCGCCCTTGGCGAAATCTTCGGCCGAGTAGTTGGCGAACTTGGTAGGAACCTTGTCGTAGAACTGCATGGTGCCGTCGGAAGGCATGACCACGTTGTTCTCCAGGCGGAAGGACAGCAGCACGGCCTTCTTGATCCACTGGTTGACCACCCAGGCGCCATTTTCTTTATGGGCTACGCGCAGCGAGCCGTTGTCCAGGCCAGCCAGCACGTGGTTGACGGCATCGCGCACTTCCGCGGTGGCGTTGGACGGGTTGATCTCGGCGCGGTTGTCCCACGCGGTTTCAATGATTTGCTGGATGCTCATGATTTAGCTAGTTGGTTACAGAATTGAACGATACGGCGCGCCGCTTCAAGGCCTTCCTCGGTTTCGGCAACCAGCGCCATGCGGATGCGGTTGCGGCCCGGGTTGACGCCGTGGGCGTCGCGCGCCAGGTAGCTACCCGGCAGCACGGTGACATTGTACTCGGCGTGCAGGCGGCGGGCGAATTCGGTGTCGGACAGGCCGGTGCGGGTCACATCGGCCCACAAATAGAAGCTGGCGTCCGGCATTTGCACGTCCAGCACTTCCTGGATAAGGGGCGTGATGGCGGCGAACTTGGCGCGGTATTGCGCGCGGTTTTCCTCGACATGGGTTTCGTCGTTCCAGGCGGCGACAGAGGCGGCCTGCACATGCGGGCCCATGGCGCTGCCGTGGTAGGTGCGGTACAGCAGGAATTTCTTCAGCACTTGCGCGTCGCCGGCCACGAAGCCGGAGCGCATGCCCGGCACATTGGAGCGCTTGGACAAGCTGGAAAACACCACCAGGCGGGCATACGGCTCGCCTTCCCGGGTCAGTCCCAGGATATTGGCCGCCTGCATCGCGCCCAGCGGCGGCTCGTCGCCATGGTAGATCTCCGAGTAGCACTCGTCGGCGGCGATAATAAAATTATAACGATCGGACAGCGCGAACAGGTGCTCCCAGTCGGTCAGCGTCAGCACGGCGCCGGTCGGATTGCCCGGCGAGCAGATGAACAGCAGGCGCACGCGCTGCCAGACTTCTTCCGGCACGCTGTCGTAGTCCGGCGCGAAATTGCGGGCCGGATCGGAATTGACGAAGTACGGCTCGGCGCCTGCCAGGAATGCCGCGCCCTCATAAATCTGGTAGAACGGGTTGGGGCACATCACCAGTGCGCCGGTATCGGGCGCGATCACGGTCTGCGCAAACGAGAACAGGGCCTCGCGCGAGCCGTTTACCGGCAGCACCTGGGTGGCGCGGTCCAGCGTCGGCAGGTCGTAGCGGCGCTCCAGCCAGGACGCGATGGCGTTGCGCAGCGCCTCGCTGCCGGCGGTCAGCGGATAGTTGGCCAGCCCGTCCAGGTTATCGACCAGGGCCTGGCGGATGAAGGCCGGGGTAGGGTGCTTTGGCTCGCCCATGCCCAGGCTGATAGGCTTGAAAGCGGGATTGGGCGTGCTGCCGGCAAAGAGCTGGCGCAGTTTTTCAAACGGGTAGGACTGCAGCTTGTCGAGATGTGGATTCATGGCGCATACGGCTGGTTGAACCATTGATTATAGCCGTACTGCGCAACAGTGGCGTTGCTGCAAAATTGACAAGGGGATATGATCGTTTCATGGACGCCGCAACCTCCGAACCAGATGTGCTGCCGCAGGAACCGGTGCGCGACGCTGCCGTCACGCGGCGGGTGGGGCAGTTGCGCCTGATTGCCGGCCTGGTGCAGGGTGGTGTGTTATATTTTTTGTATCATGCGCAGCAGTCCGGCAACTGGCCGGCCAGCCAGCCGATGCTCTACCTGCCGCTGGTGCTGGCCGCCATCGTCCTGCCCGTCCTGCTGATTTCCAGCCTGGGCCATCTCGAGCGTCGTCCGCTGGCTTTGTGGCTGGGAGCCGCCGCCGCCGTGCTGGCGGTGGTTGGCATGCATGATGCGTGGCGCAATGCCTTCGACCATGCGCCGTTGCTGCGGCCAAGCTTCCTCGTGTTCCCGTTCGTCATCGGTTTCTTTTTTGTCGCCCATAGCCTGGTGATGGCAGGAGCGCACGACAGGCGCTGGGTCGCCCATTACGCCACCTGCTTCGAAAGTGCCTGGAAACTGGCGATCCAGTTGTTGTTTTCCGCCCTGTTCGTGGTTGGTATCTGGCTGGTGATGTGGATGGGCGCCGCATTGTTCGGCCTCCTGAAGCTGAATTTCCTCGAAAAGCTGCTGATGAAGTCCTGGTTCTCGGTGCCGCTGGTATGCGTGGCTTTTTCCAGCGCCATGCATACCACCGACGTGCGGCCGGCGATCGTGCGCGGCATCCGCAGCCTGCTGCTGGTGCTGAAAGCCTGGATCCTGCCAATCGCAGTGCTGCTGGTCGGCGGATTCCTGGCTGCATTGCCGTTCACCGGCCTGGAGGTGCTGTGGCAGACGCGCCACGCCACCGCCGTGCTGCTGGCTAGCAGCGCAGTACTGGTGGTGCTGGTCAATGCCGCTTTCCAGGCGGGCGACGCGGCCGCAGGGCTGGCGGGCAGCGTCCGTTTCTCGGCGCGGCTGGCCTGCTTCCTGTTGCCGCCGCTGGCCATGCTGGGCGTGTATGCGCTCGGCCTGCGCGTGGCCGATTACGGCTGGACGCCGGACCGCGTGATCGCCGCCGCCTGCCTGCTGGTGGCAGTGTTCTATGCAGGCGGCTATGTGTACGCAGCCGTGCGCCGGGGCGGGCCGTGGCTGGATGGCTTGCGCCAGGTGAACCTTGCGGCAGCGATGCTCTCGCTGGCGGTTGCGCTGTCGCTCTTTACGCCGCTTGCTGATCCGGCACGCATATCGGTTGCCAGCCAGGTGGCGCGGCTGGCCAGTGGCGCAACGGCGACGGACAAGTTTGACTATGGATTCCTGCGCTTCCGCGGCGCGCGCTATGGCATGGAAGCCTTGCAGACGCTCGCCGCCCACGGCGCCGGTCCGCAGGCTGCAGCCGTTCGCACCCGCGCGGCAAGCGTATTGAGCCAGCGCTACGAGGATCGCGGGGAGACCGGCACTGCCGGGCCGGCCGATATTGCCGCCAACCTGAGCGTGTGGCCGCAAGGCGTCCGGATGCCGCCTGGCTTCCTCGCGCAGGACTGGGCCGCTGTCCGCTATCCGGCGTGGGCGCCGGGCTGCCTGCGCCGCGCCGGCAGCCGGTGCGACGCGGTCTTGCTGGATGCCGACGGCGACGGCCGGCAGGACGTTTTGCTGGTCGGAGAAAACCGTGCCGATGGCGCGGCGCTCCTGGCCGAGCGGGAGGGACGGTGGCAGGTCATCGGCCGGCCGCCCAAGTCGCTCGCCGGATGCGCCGGCTTGCAGGAACGCCTGAGGGCCGGCGAATTCTCGCTGGCAGCGCCACGCTTGCGCGATCTCGAGGCTGGCGGCCAGCGGATCGTGCTGGCGCCGGTCGAATCGATCGAACCCGATTGCGCGCAGGCAGGCAGCGCTAGCCGGTAGCCACGCCCTGGCTCTCCAGCAGCGCCTTCATGCGGCGCCAGTGCGAGCCGCGCCAGAACACACCCCGGCAGACGTCGCAGGTCAGGAATTCCTCTTGCGATGCGCGCACCGAAGGCGGAAGCTGTTCCGCCACCTCGGCCTTCGGCACCGGCCGCAGCGGCGCATTGCAGGCCAGGCACAGCGTGAACGGCCGCGCGCTGGCCGCCAGGTCCAGGCGCTGGAAGAGCTCCGCAAACTGCTCGGCAGGCTTCAGGGCACGCACATAGCAGCCGTGCGTAATCCCGCGCCGCTTCAGCAATTCGCGGTCGCGGGTGAGGGCGACCCGGCCTTCCTCCGCCGACAGCGCTGCCACGGTCGGATCGTCGATCCGGTTGTCGTACAGCGTATCGAAGCCCGCCATGCGCAGCAGCCGCGCCAGGCCGCCAAGGTGGGCGTCGGCCACGAAGCGCACCAAGCGCAATGGCTCGGCGCGCACGCGCAGCAGCGGCCGCACGTCGAACGCCTCGAACTTGGGGTAGACCGCCACCCGGTCGCCATCGCACAGCAGGCGCTCGAAGCCCGACGACTCGCCGTTGACCAGGATCAGTTCGACTTCGGTATGCGGCACGCCAAGCGCCTCGATCATGTGCTTGGTGGTGGCCGCGCGTGCGCACGGTACGGTGAACTCAACCTTGCGCCGTTCGCGCGGCAGGAAGTCGTTTAGTTCTTCGTAGAAGCGGAAGGTGGCGTTGACCATACGCCAGTTTAACTAATCAGCGCCTAAGCCGCAGCCGCAACGGGGCGCAGCGGGCAATCTTCCATCCGCTCGCTGAGGCGGTGCAGCAGCTCGCCGCGCAACGACTGCAGGCCGTCGATGCGACGGTCGATCTCGGCCAGCTTGGCTTGCAGGGCTGTGCGCAGGACCGCCGCGCTTTGTTCGACAGGCGCCGCCAGCAGCGGCAGATCCGCCTCGATTTCCTGCAGGGTGAAGCCCAGCGCCTGCGCGATGCGGATATAGCGCAGCCAGTCCACCGCTTCCGTGGGATAGTCGCGGTAGCCATTTGTGCTGCGGCGCGCCGCCAGCAAGCCGCGCTTTTCGTAATAGCGCAGGGTATCGCGGCTGATGCCCGTTGCTTCAGCCAGTTCGCCGATCTGCATTTCGCCGTCTCCAAAAAAGTGCTTGACCATGGAGTGTACTCCAAGGTTTAAGCTGCGCAGCATGAATACTTCAAATATCCGCAAACTGGTGCGCGCCAGCGCCACCTACGACCTGCTGGTGACGGCACCTTTCGCCACCCCATGGACCTTCGCCATCGCCCACGGCCACCTGTCCGCGCTAAACGAAGCGCTGGGCGGGCCGCCGTTGCCGGCCTTCGGCGCCATCCACATCCTGTTTGCCTGCCTGCTCGGCAGCATCGTGCTGGTGTGGTCCTGGCTGCGGCTGCGCGACCCGCAGCCGCAGTTCGCCACCTACGACGGCACGGCACGCCTCATGTTCAGCACCTGGTTTGCCTGGACACTGGCCGGTGGCGGCATGCCGCTGGTCTGGCTGTTCGTCCTCCCCGAATTCGCCTTCGGCGTGGTGCAGTGGTATGCCGTCCCGCCCTTAATCCGACGTGGCAGCGGCCGCCGCGAGGATCAGCTTGGCGACATCGCCGGGGCGCGAAACGTGCGGTGAGTGGTCGGCAGGCAGGCTGACCACCTGTGCCGAGATATTCTTCGCCATGTCCTTCTGCAGGGCCGGCGCCAGCATGTTGTCCTGCTCGCTCACGAAGTACCACGACGGCTTGCTCTTCCAGGCCGGGACGCCGACCTTCTCTTCGAAATTGAGGCCGCGGATCGGAACCTGGGTAGCCGCCAACAGCTTTGCTTCCGCGGCCGGGACATATTGCCCGAGGTGTTTCTGCACCCCTTCAAGCGTGAGGGTCAGGAAGCCTTCCTTGTCGGCCACCAAGTGGCTGAAGCACGAAGGTGTCGGGTAGCCCTTGGACGCGGTCACGATCGACTGTCCTTCGGCGGGAGCGAAAGCCGCGATGTAGACCAGCGATTTGACGCGCCCATGCCGGCCAGCTTCGGTGATGACGACGCCACCCCAGGAATTCCCCACCAGGACGACCGGGCCGGCCTGCATGTCCAGCACGCGCCTGGTCGCGGCGACGTCGTCGGCCAGCGAAGTCAATGGATTCTGGACCGCCACTACTTTCAAGCCTTTTGCCTCCAACTGTGGAATGACCTTGTTCCATACCGAGCCGTCGACAAAGGCGCCATGGACCAGGACCACGGTAGGCTTGGCCGGAGCGGCGCCGCCGGTTGCGGCAGCTGACATGCATGCAGATATTCGTGAAAGCGGTGGAGCTTGGTTCGCTCTCCGCAGCAGCGGAAGAGCTCAACATCTCGTCGCAGTTGGCGGGCAAGCAGATGCGGGCGCTGGAGCAGGGCCTTGGCATCAAGCTGCTGAACCGCACCACGCGCCGGCAAAGCCTGACGGACGGCGGCCGCATCTTTTACGAGAGGGCCAAGGGCATTCTGGCCGAGATGGAGGCGGCCGAAGCGCTGCTGGCGGAAACCCGCGCCGTGCCAAGGGGGCGGCTGCGCATCAGCGCACCGATCACCTTCGGCAGCCGGGCGCTCGCCGGGGCCATTCCCGAGTACCTGAAACAGAACCCAGAAGTCACGCTGGATCTCAGCCTGAGCAACCGGACGGTAGACCTCATCGAGGAGGGATACGATGCCGTGTTCCGCACGGGCGAACTGCCCGATAGCGGCTTGCAGGCACGGCGGCTGGCACCGTACCGCATGGTCCTGTGCGCGGCGCCGGCTTACCTCAAAACGGCCGGCAAGCCGAAAACGCCCCAGGACCTGCAAGCACACGAGTGCCTGGTGTTCTCGCACACCACGCTGCGCACGGCATGGGAATTCGACGGGCCGCAACGACGCGAGTCGGTTTCAATCCGCGGCAGGTTCTCGACCGACAACAGCGAAGCCCTGCGCGCCGCAGCCGTGGCCGGGCAGGGAATAGTCCTGCATCCCCACGAACTGCTGGCCGAGGAAATCGCCGCCGGCCGCCTGGTGCGGCTGTTGCCGGGCTACGAACCAGTGGCTCGCGCTTTGCACGTGCTGTATGCGCCCGACCGGCGAATGATGCCAAAATTGCGAAGTTTTCTCGACTTTGCTGTGCAGAGGTTCGGACCGGGGTAAGCTTAGGTCCAGCAGGTTTTTCCGCGAACCCTGGAAACGGAGGAGATATGCAAGCGCAACCTTTGATTGCTGTCAGCAACGTCGAGGCGGCCAGCCGCTGGTACCAGAAAACCCTGGGCCTGAAGAGCGGACACGGCGGCAACGAGTACGAGCAATTGCTGCATGACGGCCGCATGGTGCTGCAGCTGCACCGCTGGGATGCCCACCATCATCCTCACATCGGCAATCCCGAACAGCGCCCCTACGGCAACGGTGCGCTGCTGTGGTTCTGGACTGACGACTTTGACGATGCGGTCGATCGCGCTACTGCAGCCGGCGCCACGGTGCTGGAGGGGCCGAAGGAAAACAGCAACGCGCAGCACCGCGAACTGTGGCTGCGCGATCCGGAAGGTTACGTTGTGGTGCTGGCAGGGCCTTACGGCGACGTCGGGATGTAAGCTGCGTCGCTCAGCTTAGCCAGGTCGCCCGTGCCACACGCAGCATATTGCGGCCAAGGACTTGCTCGATCTCGCTGGGCGCCATGCCCAGCTTGCGCAATTCCAGCGGCAGCGACCTCCAGGCATAGATCGGCACGAAGGAAGGAGAACGGCCGGCGCGATAGCCGGCCGACTCCGGCCACCACCAGCCGGGATTGAAGCCGCCGGGCGGCGTATCGTCCAGGTCTTTTTCGCTGAAGCAGATATCCAGGCCGACACCTGCGTGGGCCACGCCCACCAGGTCGGCGACATAGGCCACGTGCCGCGCCACGTCCGCCGCTGTCGGCTGCTCGCAGCCCAGGAACCACGACAGGCCCGACACGCATACCACGCCGCCTGTCGACGCGCAGGCCTGAATCTGTTCATCGGTCACATTGCGCCCGTGCGGCACCATGGCAAACGGATTGGCGTGGCTGAACACCACCGGTTTGCTGGAAGCTTCCATGATTTCAAGGCTGCACAGGCGGCCAGTGTGGGAGCAATCGACGATGATTCCAGCGTCGTTGACCGCCTTCAGCACCCGATGGCCCAGGCGCGTCAGGCCGCGCGCCATATCGTGGCAACCATCGGCCACGTTGTTGTTGCGGTTGTAGGCGAACAGCATCTGGCGCACGCCCAGCCGGGCATACACTTCTGCCATTTCCGGCTGCTCCATCAAGGGCATGGCGCCTTCCATGTCGAAGCCGATGGCCAATACGCCGTCGGCCGCAGCCTGGATCACTTCATCCACGCCGGACACTAGGCGATAGCGGCCCGGATTGGCGGCGATGGTGGCGCGGTAGCCGGCGATGACCGACATCACCTGCGACACGGGATTCATGTCCGCGCCCACGGCGATCGACACGTAGTTCACGCCAGCGGAATGGAGCTGGTCGAGCGGAGAGAAATCCGCCTGCGGATGCTGCGGCAGGCAGATGTGGGCATCCCAGTTGATCATTTCTTGTTGTGATTGTTGGTAGATTGATAGCAAACGTATAGTCGCACGAAACCCGGCACAAGGTATACTGCCGGCTTATCCCAACGAAGCACGCCATGACATTTTCCAGCCTGGGCCTCGCGCCCGCACTGCTCAACGCCATCACCGAGACCGGCTACAGCACCCCCACCGCCATTCAGGCCGCCGCCATCCCTCCCGCCCTGCGCGGCGCGGATGTGCTGGGGCAGGCGCAAACCGGCTCCGGCAAGACGGCCGCCTTTGCGCTGCCGCTGCTGAATGCCTTGCTCGAGGCGGGCCGTCCAGGCGCCGGCCCGCGCAAGCTGCATGCGCTGGTGCTGGCGCCCACGCGCGAGCTGGCGGCGCAGGTTGGTGAAGCGTTGCGCGGGCTGGCATCGCACCTTCCGTCGCCGGTCAAGGTCTCGGTCGCCTTTGGCGGCGTTTCGATCAACCCGCAGATGATGGCCCTGCGCGGCGGCACCGACATCATGATCGCCACCCCCGGCCGCCTGCTCGACCTGGTCGAGCACAATGCGCTCAAGCTGGATGGCACCTCGGTGCTGGTGCTGGATGAAGCGGACAAGCTGCTGGACATGGGCTTCGCCGACGAAATCTCCCGCATCCTCGCGCTGCTGCCGGCGCGCAGGCAAAACCTGTTCTTTTCCGCCACCTTCCCGCCGGCGGTGCAGGCGCTGGCCGGCAAGCTGCTGCACGAACCGGTGCGGGTCGCCACGCTGGACGAAGCAGCGTCCGCACCCGACATCACCCAGCGCGCCATTGAAGTGGACCAGGCGCAGCGCACCTCGCTGCTGCGCATCCTGCTGAAAGAAGAGGGCTGGAAACAGGTGCTGGTGTTTGTGGCCACCAAATACGCCTCCGAGCACGTGGCCGACAAGCTGCGTCGCGGCGGCGTGGCAGCGGAAGCCTTCCACGGCGACTTCAGCCAGGGCGCCCGCACCTCGGTACTGAACGACTTCCGCGAAGGCAAACTGAAAGTGCTGGTCGCCACCGACGTCGCCGCGCGCGGCATCGACATCGCGCAACTGCCGGTGGTGGTCAACTACGACTTGCCGCGCTCACCGGCCGACTACACCCACCGCATCGGCCGCACCGGCCGCGCCGGCGCCTCCGGCCTGGCGGTCAGCTTCATCCCCCCCGACGCCGAACAGCATTTCCGCCTGATCGAAAAGCGCCAGAACGTACGCGTCCAGCGCGAACGCCTGGCCGGCTTCGAACCGACCACGGCAGCCAAGCCACTGCCCCCCGGCGCCAGCGACGGCACCGGCGGCATCAAAGGCAAGCGCAAGAGCAAAAAAGACAAACTGCGCGAAGCCGCCGCCAACACCAACAACGGCTGAGCCCGTGTCACACCATGGGGTCACACCCTAAGTGTGACACGACCTCAACCGCGCGGCATGCTAGAGCCCGTGTCACACCTGGGGTGTGACCCCAAGGTGTGACACGGACTCGGCTGTTATGGAGTGGTGGCGAGCTTGATGCGGCGGCGCAGGCGTTCGGCTTCGGCGGTGTCGCCGGCTTGTTCGGCGCGCTGCAATTGCACGTTCAGCCAGGCCAGGACGGCGCGGCGCCAGCCTTGGGCTGAGGCGGTGTTGATGGCCGTCGTCACCAGTTCGGGCGTGGCGCGGTTGGCGCGCATCAGGGCGCCCGCGGCGACCATGCGCGAGAGCGGGTCGCTGATGGCGGCGGCGGCCATCGCGGCTGCGGTGTCGCTGGATGCACCGGCTACGGCGCGTTGCGGCTCGGGCAGCAGGGCGGCATCGGACGGGGTGGCGCGTCCAGCCAGGTAGCGGGCGTAGGCTTGGTCGGCGGCGGAAGCGTCGGCTTGCAGCGGCGTGAAGCCGGCGCATTCTTCATATGCCAGGGCTGCTACCTGTACCGCGCAGCGCAGCAGCTCGATCCGGATCGCCAGCGCGGGCTGGGCGGTGCTGCCGACCTGGTTGCGGGCCAGGCTGAACTCGCGCTCGGCGACGGCTGTCTTGCCTTCCATGTAGGCCGAAGTTGCGCGCTCGGTGGCGCCGGCGGCGTTCAACTGCCAGTCCGGCACGCGCGGGCCGCTGCTGCAGGAGGCCAACAACGCGGCGGCCAGTACCGCGGCGAGTGTCGACATTCTCATGGAAGTTTGATCTCCGGTTCGCTGCGCTTGAACGGCCATTTGCGATTCAGCTCATTGATCATCTGTTCTACCTTGCGCAGGTTGGCGTCGACTTCGGCGCGCAAGGCGCCGAGGTCTTCGGTGGCGGCGCGCGTGTTGGCGCCGACAGCTTGCGCTTCCACCAGTACCGCATCGAGCTTTTTCAGCGAGTTGCGCGCGTCTGCCAGCAGGGCATTCAACTGCTGCACCGCCGCCTGCGTATCGTTGGCCAGGCCTTTTTCACCGAACACGCGCTTGTCGGCGTTGCCGACCAGGCTGTCGGCCTTCACTACCAGCGAATTGGCATTGCGCAGCAGTTCTCGCGCTTTCTGGTCTTCGCCTGCCAGCACGCCGAGCGCGCCGCCGGGGCCATTCAATTTCTCGGTCACGCCTTGCACATTGCGCAGGCTGGTGCCGAGTGCGGATTCTTCGGCGGTCAGCGCCGCCAGGTTGTTCAGCAAGTCCTTGGCCGATTGCAGCAGGCGCGGGATTTCGGCGGCCATGTCGCCCACCAGCAGCGCGCGCTCGGCATCAGGCGGCAAGGGCGGGTCGGCCGGGATGCCCGTGAAGGCGCGCAGCTTGGCGCCGCCCACCAGGCTCTTTTCCAGCGTGAAGATGCTGGTGGTGCGCAACCAGTGCGCATCCTTGCTCGGTACGTCGACCAGGATACGGGCCTTGCCGTCCGGCGCCAGTTCGATGCGCTGCACGCGGCCGATCGGGAAGCCGGCGAAGGTCACGTCCATGCCGACCGCCACGCCTTCGGAGTCGTCGGCGGTCAGCACCAGCCGTTGCGTGGGCTCGAAGGCGCCGCGTGCGTACATCAAGTACATGATCGCGCCAAGCACCAAGGCGACCAGCAGCACCAGCAGGGCAACTGCCTTGGCTTCGGCGTTATGGATCGGCGCCGGCTCGGCACCGGTAGCAGGGGGAGTCGTTTCGCTCATATCGTCAATAATAATTACCCATCAGGGATGCGGCTTCCACTACCAGGATCACGGAAAACATGCGCACCATGTCGGCCAGCCCGTGTGCAACGCCAATGCGCCGCAGCGGGCTGGAGGCGCCGGTGAAGTAAGAGGACGCCAGCGGGATCACCGCTACCGCCAAGCTGAAAAACACTACCTTCAGGACCAGGATCAGGCACACCGCCGGATTGAATATCTGTCCCACTACGCGGGTGTAGCCCGGCAGCGCCCATGGCGTGAAGCCGTACATCACCAGGTAGGCCAGCACCAGGGTAAGCAGGCAGCTGACTGCAGCCAGCATCCACACGGCGAACACGCCCGCTGCGGCGCGCGGGTAGAACTGGGTGCGCAGGGCGGCGCGCGCGTCGGGCGCATGGCCGGCCAGCCTTTGCTGCGCGAATTCGACGCCAGCGGGCAGGGTGGTGCGCAAGGCCACGAACAGCGCCGCCGTCAGCGGCACCAGTTCCAGCACCAGCACGCGCACCACCATTTCCAGCGCATAGCGCGACAGGCCGTAGCTGGCCGAGGTGACCACGACAATACGGATGATGACAAGGCTGATCAGCGCGCAAAGCACGGAAAACCAGGCCAGGTTGGCGGTGGTGGCAACGACGATCTGTTCGGACAGCATGCGCCGGTTATCGCGCCGGTAGCTGGATGGCGCCATGGCGCGCGTCAGCAGCAGTGCGGCGAACTGAAGCAACTGCCACCAGCTGGTCAGCCACGCGATTGCAGGGCGGTAAGCGTTCATTCCGGCATACTAGCATTAACGACAAGCTATGGTGTATCGTACTATGTTATGAAACTACTAAAACTGCTTCTGGCAGCAGCCTTGGTGTGCTGCTCCTTCGTGGCTTCCGCCGCCCCCGATTCGGCAACGCTGCTGCCGCTTGATCCCCAGATCAGGACCGGTAAGCTGACCAACGGCCTCACTTACTATGTCCAGCAGAACCGCCGCCCGGAAAAGCGCGTTGAACTGCGTCTGGTGGTGAAGGCCGGTTCGGTTCTGGAAGACGAGGACCAGCTTGGCCTGGCCCACTTCACCGAGCACATGGCCTTCAACGGCTCGACCCATTTCAAGCGCCACGAGCTGATTTCGTGGCTGCAATCGGTGGGCGTGAAATTCGGCGCCGACCTGAATGCCTACACCGGCTTCGATGAAACGGTGTACATGCTGCCGATCCCGGTCGACAAGAAGGAAAACCTGGACAAGGGCCTGCTGGTGCTGGAAGACTGGGCCCAGGGCGTGACCTTCAACGATGCCGATATCGAGAGCGAGCGCGGCATCGTGCTGGAAGAACTGCGGCTGGGCAAAGGTGCGACCGACCGCATGAACAAGGTGCTGCTGCCGAAGATCTTCAACGGCTCGCTGTATGCGAGCCGGCTGCCGATCGGCAAGGCGGAAATCCTGAAGTCCTTCAAGCCCGATGCGATCCGCCGCTTCTACAAGGACTGGTACCGCCCGGACCTGATGGCGGTGATCGTGGTGGGCGACGTCGATCCGCAAGAGGCCGAGCGCCTGGTGGCCAGCCATTTTTCAAAGCTGGTGAATCCCGCCAACCCGCGCCCGCGCACCTACCCCCCGATCCCGGAACGCAAGGAGTCGGAAGCCATCGTGGTCACCGACCGCGAGGCGCCGTCAAATCTGGTGACGATCCGCTATCGCTTCATCGAGCGCACCGAATCGAAGACTGTCGGCGAGTACCGCAACCGCATGGTGGAGTTGCTGTCGGCAGCGATGCTGAGCCAGCGCATCGCCGAACTGTCGCAGCAACCGAACCCGCCTTTCCTGCAAGGCTATAGCAACATGGCCAAGGCGGTACATGGCCGGCAGGCCTTCGTTTCGAGCGCCGTGGTGGGCAAGGCCGGCGCATTGCCGGCCATCCGCGCCGTGGTCGAGGAAGGCGAGCGTGCGCGCCAGCTTGGCTTTGGCGCGGCTGAAATGGAGCGCGCCAAGAAGAATATGATGCGCTTCATCGAGAACCTGTACAACGAACGCGACAAGACGGAGTCGGCGGCCTACGTGAGCGAGTTCACCCGCCACTTCCTGGATGGCGAATCGATGCCCGGCATCGAAAACGAATACAGCTATTACAAGGAGCTGCTGCCGGGCATCACGCTGGAAGAAGTCAATGCCCAGGTGCGCAACGCCATTCCGGTCGGGCAGAAGAAGCTGGTCATCTTCATGGGCAACGACAAGTCGGGCACCGTGGTGCCGCAGGCGACGCAGATGCTGGCCACCGTGGAGGAGGCCGAAAAGGCCACCGTGTCGGCGCATGAGGAAAAGGCACTTGCTGCCAGCCTGATGGCGCAGCCGCCCAAGGCCGGCCGCATCGTCAAGGAAAGCACGGACAAGCTGCTGGGTACCACCGAGCTGCTGCTGTCGAACGGCGTGAAGGCCGTGTTGAAGCCGACCGATTTCAAGAACGACCAGGTGCTGATGTCGTCGACCCGTTTCGGCGGGCAGTCGCTGGCGGAGGAGGGCGATATCGTCAACGCGCGCTATGCCACCGCCATCCTCGCCAGCATGGGCGTCGATGGCTATGCGCCGCTGGACCTGCAGAAAATGCTGGCCGGCCACAGCGTGCGCTCGGCCTTTGCCTTGGGCAGCGTGACCGAAGGATTTGCCGGCGGTTCCAGCAGCAGCGACGTCGAGACCATGCTACAGCTGGCCTACCTGCAAATGACCCAGCCGCGCCGCGACCAGGCGCTGTTCGATGTCTTCATCGACAAGCAGCAGGAGCAGGCGCGCAACGCCCAGGCGCGTCCCGAGGCGGTGCTGACCGATACCATGCGCACGACCATGTACGGCAACCATCCGCGCGTGGGCCTGACGCCGCGTCCGGAAGAGCTGGACGGCATTCGCCTCGAGCGCGTGATGGCGCTGCAGAAGGAGCGCATGTCCAGTGCTTACGGCATGACCTTCTTCTTTGTCGGCAGTTTTGACGTGGCGAAGATCAAGCCCTTGCTGGCGACCTACCTCGGTGGCCTGCCGGCTGCGAAAATACCTGTCGAATACAAGGACCGCCATGTACGCCCGGTGCGCGGCGTGGTGAAGAAGGAAGTGCGCCGCGGCCGCGAAGCAAAGAGCCAGGTCAGCATCATCTTTGCGGGCGAAGCCGGTTTCAACGAGGTCGAGCAGATGCGCCTGCGCGCCCTCATCGAGATCATGCAGATCAAGCTGACGGAAGCCTTGCGCGAGCAGCGCGGCCTGGTCTATACCGCAAGCATCCATGGCGGCATGGCGCGCCATCCTTACCCCAGTTACACCATCAATATCGGCCTGCCGACCGCGCCGGAAAACGCGGACAAGGCCATCGAAGCCACCTTTGCCGAAGCGCGCAAGCTGCAGGAGAAGGGACCGGAGGAGGCCGACCTGGCCAAGGTCAAGGAAAACTGGACCAGCAACTACCGCAAGGCCTTGCGCGAAAACGGCTGGTGGCTCGTCAACCTCCAGCAGTCGCTGGTCAACAGGACCGATTCCAGGCTGCTGCTGCGTCAGAACGACATGATCGCCAGCCTGACCGTGGCGGACGTGCAGGCCGCCGCCAGGCGCTATTTCGACTTCAATAATTACGTGCAGGTGGTGATGCACCCAGCGGAGAACAAAGCTGATGCCAAGCCCGATGCAAAGCCGGAGGCGCCCGCCGAAGCTGGTAAACTGCCGGATTGATTGTGATTTTGAGTTGTTTTAAATGCATGGTTTCCGTCCCGACCTGGCGCGCTGGCACCAGCTCCCATCGCCTGCCTGGCTGGCGCGCCTGCTCGATGGCGTGCCCGTGCCGGCAGCGCCGGGCGGGGCGTGGCGCCTGTTTGAAGTAGGCTGCGACAGCCTCGCCGCCTACCTGTCCGGCCATATTCCGGGCGCTGGCTATATCGACACCAACCGCCTCGAACGGCAGCCGCACTGGAACAAGGTTTCCGACGATGCCTTGCTGGCGCTGCTGCTGGAAAACGGCATCCGCCACGACACCACCGTCATCCTGTACGGCCGCAACTCGCTGGCCGCTGCCCGTGCTGCCCACCTGATGCTGTATGCCGGCGTGGCCGACGTGCGCCTGCTCGATGGCGGCTTCGATGGCTGGCTGCGGGCCGGCCATGCGCTGGAGCGGGGCGCCGGCCAGTTGCCGCAAGCTGCGGCAAGCTTTGGTTCCACCTTTCCGGCGCGCCCGGACTTCCTGATTGACACCGCCCAGGCGCGCGAACTGCTGCAGCAGCCGGACGGCGCCCTGGTCAGCATCCGCACCTGGCAGGAGCACGTCGGCGCCACGTCCGGCTACAGCTATATCGATGCCCGCGGCGACATTCCCGGCGCTCGCTGGGGCCGTGCCGGCAACGATGGCGACGTGCACAGCATGAGCGAATACCAGCACGCTGACGGGACCATGAAACCTCCGGCGGAGATCAGCGCGCTGTGGCGCCAGGCGGGGATCGAGCCCGGCCAGCGCACCGCTTTCTACTGCGGCACCGGCTGGCGGGCTTCGCTGGCATTCTTCTATGCCTGGTTGATGGACTGGGAGCGCATCAGCGTGTACGACGGCGGCTGGTGCGAGTGGAGCCGGGTCAATCCGCCTGCATCATGTAGCGGATCGCGGCCTTGAGCTGGTCGGCATCGAGTTCTTGCCTGCCGCCGCGGGCCGGCATCGCGCCCACCCCTCTCATGGCATTGCGCACCAGGCCATCCAGGCCGCCGGCACGCGCCATGCGCTCCTGCCACTCCTTGCGGTCGCCAAGCTTGGGCGAACTGACCATCACATTCTCGCTTGCGTGGCAGGCGATGCAGACCGTTTCATATACCTCGCGGCCAAGCCGGCCCTGGCTTTGGGCCAGGGCCGGCAGGCAGGCCAGCAGCCCGCAGGCTGCCAGCAGGGCGGTTGCCAGCCGCATGATTACTTCTTGCCTTCCTTGGCGTTGAACATTTCCTTGGCGTAGACGATGCCCAGGCCATAGCCGCCGCCGTGTTCAGAAGCGATCTTCATCACGGGAGCGTAGGTCTCGCCCCGCGCCCAGTCGCGCTGCAGTTCCAGCATGTACTGCAGCCAGGTCACGGGGCGGGCGCCGGCCTGCACCATGCGCTGAACGGCCATGTCATGCGCTTCCTTGCTGACGCCGCCCGAGGCGTCGGTCACGATGTACACCTCGTAGCCCTGGTCGATGGCCGACAGTACCGGCTGCACCAGGCATACCTCGGTCCACAGCGCCGCCATCACGACTTTCTTGTGTCCGTTCTTTTGCACGGCGTCGACCACGCGCTGGTCTTCCCAGGTATTCATGGTGGTGCGGTCGATCGGGGCTTGTTCAGGAAATACCGCTTGCAGCTCGGGGAAGATCGGGCCGCTGAAGGACTTGGCGGCGACGGTGGTGAGGATGGTCGGCACCTTGAAGGTCCTGGCCGCCTTGGCCAGGCCGGTCACGTTGTTGCGCAGTTCGGCGATATCGATGGACCGCGTGGCGAAAGCCATCTGCGGCTGGTGGTCGATCAGCACCAGGGTGTGGTTCTTTGGCGTCAGCAACTGTTCGGCAGGCGGTGCGGCGTGGGCGCCGGCGCTGAAGGCGAGGATGACTGGCAGTGCTGCTTTGATCAGGGTCTTGAAATTCATGGTGTGCTCCGTTGTTGTGGGGTTGCGATGGAGTGAACTTTAATAAATCCGGATGCCGTAATAAACTAGTGGTTGTGCAAATGATATTTACGCAAAATGGAACAATATGACTTGACCGACCTGCGCGCTTTCATCACCGTGGTGGAGAGCGGCAGTTTTGTGCGGGCGGCCGAACAGCTTTCGGTCAGCACCGCCGCCATCAGCCGCCGCATCGCCACGCTGGAGGCAGCGCTGGGCAGCCAGTTGATCACCCGCACCACGCGCCGCAACGACATCACCGATGCCGGGCGCGCCTTCTACGCCGATGCGCAGGCCGTGTTCCAGCTGCTGGATGAAGCCCACGACCGCGTGCGCCAGGGCCAGGACAGCGCCAGCGGCACCTTGCGCGTGGCGGCTCCACTCAGCTTCGGCATCCAGAAAGTGGCGCCGGTGCTGCCGCCGTTCATGCAGCGCCATCCCGGCCTGAGAGTGCAGTTGCTGCTGGAAGACCGCACCACCGACCTGCATGCGGAAGCGATCGACGTCGCCCTGCGCATCGGCTTCCTGCGCGACTCCTCGCTGGTGGCCACCCGTATTGGCACTGTCGGCCGCGTGTTCGCCGCAGCGCCCGCCTACCTGCGTCGTGCCGGCCAGCCGAATACCCTGGCGGAGCTGCGCGGCCACTCGGTGTTAAATTACAGCTTGCTGAGCGTGCGCGAAGAGTGGGGGCGCCTGATTGGCGACCCGGGCGAGCAGCTCGACCTGAAAGTGCCGCTGGCGGCCAATAATGCCGAAGCGCTGGCCGAATGCGCGATCCAGGGCATGGGCATCGTGCTGCTGCCCGAATTCGTGCTGGCTCCGGCCCTGGCCGACGGCCGCCTGCAGCAATTGCTGCCCGGCGCCAGCCCTGAGCCCTTTGGCCTGTTTGCGGTGCGGCCATCGCGCCAGTTCACGCCGGCCAGGCTGCGGCTGTTCATTGACTATTTGCGGGAGTGCGGCTTCTGAAGGAGGTGCACCATGAATCACCTGCCAGGCCCCAGCGGCGTGCCGCTGCTGGGTAATGTTGGAATCGATACGGCCCATTTCCACCAGAAGCTGGAAGAATGGGCGCGCGAATACGGCCCGATCTACCGCATGCGCCTGATGGACCGGCGCTTTGTCGTCACCAGCCGGCATGCCGATATCGCGCAGGTCCTGCACGACCGCCCCGACCAGTGGCGGCGTTCGCGGCGGGTGGCCAGCGTCCTCGAAGAAGCGGCGGCCGTCGGCGTATTTGCGGCCGAGGGCGAGGAATGGCGCCGCCAGCGCAAGCTGGTCATGCATGCCTTGACGCCGGAAGTCATCAACCGTTTCCATCCCAGGCTGCTTGCCATGACCGAACGTTTGCGCCTGCGCTGGCAGGCGGCTGCCCAGGCGGGCCAGCCGCAACGGCTGCTGCGCGACCTCAAGGCTTTCGCGCTCGACGTGGCGATCGGCATGGCCATGGGGCAGGACCAGGACATGGTGCGGCACGAAGAGAATCCGCTGCAGCAGGATATCGAATTCGTGTTCGCACAGATGGCGCGGCGGCTGGTGGCGCCGGTTGCCTGGTGGCGCAGCATCAAGCTGCCGGCAGACCGTGCCGCCGAGGCGGCCGGCCTGCGCATCCGCGCCGCGGTCGACGGCTTCGTTGCCGATGCGCGAGACCGCATGGCAGCCAATCCGGCGCTTCACGACAAGCCGGACAACCTGCTCGAAGCGATGCTGGCGGCGGCGGACTTGCCGGATTCCGGCATCAGCGACGAGACGGTGCGCGCCAATGCCATCATCATGGTATTTGCCGGCGAGGACACCACGGCCAACACCATCGCCTGGATGCTTTTCCTGCTGTCGCGCAATCCGCAAGCTGCCGCGCGCCTGGCCGAAGAAGCCGATGCCCTGGGCGCTCCCGGGCAGGCGCCATACCTCGACGCCTGCGTGCAGGAAGCCATGCGCCTCAAGCCCGTGGCGCCGGTGCTGGGCGCGGAGGCCGTGCGCGACGTGGCGCTGGACGGTGTGCAGATACCGGCGGGCACGGTGATTTTCATGCTGCTGCGCCATGCCTTCGAACGCGAAGTATCACTGCCCGACGGCGCCGAATTCCGGCCCGAACGCTGGCTCGATCCGGCCATGAAGGAGAAATTCGACGACCCTGCGCGCAAGATGCTGCCCTTTGGCGGCGGGCCGCGCTTCTGTCCGGGCCGCTATCTCGCCATGAGCGAGATCCGGACGCTGATGTCGATGGTGGCGCGCAGCTTCACCATCGAGGCGCTGCCTGGCGCGCCGCCGGTCGAGGAGATGTTCACTTTCACCATGACGCCAAGCGCGCTGCCGGTACTTTTGCGGCCAAGGCAACGGGAAAGTGCAAATAGTCCAACAGGGCTATACTGAGTCTAATCACTCCGCCGGGGGCTGCCATGAAACTATACCTGTTGCTTGCCGCAGCCCTGCTGGCTGCCCAGGGGACGCTTGCCGGCCCCTTGCGCAACGACCATCCCATTGTCGGCACCTGGCGTTTCGAGCTGCCCGATGGTTCCTGCCACGAGATGTACCGCATCAGGGCCGACGGCTCGGCACTGATCACCAGTGCTGCCGAGATAGCGGAATCGGAATTCCAGATCGACGACCAGCCCGACGGCGACGGCTTCTACCAATCCAACGACAAGATCGTGAAAGACAACGGCAAGAAGGATTGCACCGGCGAGGTCACCGAGGTCGGCCACGTGATCCAGGCCTTCATCGTCTTCCACCCCTCGAACAATATGTTCCTGATGTGCCAGCGGCGCGACATGGGAAGCTGCATCGGCCCCTTCATCCGCGTGCGCGGCACGGAGATTTAACGCCCCGCCGCGCGCCATGCGCCAGGATTCATGCCCGACCACTCTCGGAAGGCATGGGTAAAGGCGCTCTGCTCCTGGTAGCCAAGCAGGAAGGCGATATCGACCAGCGACAGGCCGGGCTGGCGCAGATAATCGCGTGCCAGCGCAAAGCGCGCGTCGTCCAGCACCTGCTGGAAGCTGGAGCCGGCGTCGGCCAGCTTGCGCTGCAGGGTGCGCGGCGCCAGCTTCAGCTCTTGCGCCACGCTGGCAACCCGCACCTGGCCCTGCGACAGCCGGCGCACGATGGCCTCATGCACCTGCGCCACGATGCCGGCCGATGCCGGCGCCGCACGCTGCTTGAGAAGTTGTTCCGCGTGCTGCTGCAGCACCGGATACAGGCTCACGTCCGCGTTCGGCACCGGCCATGACAGCAGCGCGGCTTCGAATTGCGCCACGTTGGACATTGCATTGAAGCGGGGCAGGGCGCCGAACACGCGCATGTATTCGGCGTGGCCGGCAGGGTCGCCGCCGTCGTGCATCAGCGACAATTCGGCCGGCGGCAGCGTGGTGCCGGCCAGCCAGTTGCCAAACACGCGGATGCCGGCGAACACGCTGTCGGCCAGGTGGCGCTGCTGCGCAGGGTAGTTCGAATGCCAGGTGTAGTCGGCCAGCGCGCCGTGCACCTGCAGCGTGGAACGCCCCAGGTCGTGCGCCAGCTGCTCGTAGCGCATCGTCTGCTCGAAGGCCTGGCCGAAATCGCGGCAGCTCAGCAGGATCAGTCCATAGACCGTGTACGTGCCCAGTTTGACGCGCTCGCCCACGTGCAGGCCGAAGTGCGGGTCATCGGCCAGCCTGGCGGCGATATCCAGCAATTTCACATAGATGTCGGCCGGCAGGGCTTCCGGCAGCGGCTCCAGGGCGCCGGCGGGCAGGCCGGCAGCCTGCTCCAGCGCTTGCGCCGTCACTCCGCGCGCTGCGGCCGCCTCCAGCATGGGTTGCAGGTAGGAGCCTGCTACGCGAGCAAGCTTGGCATGATCGAACAATTCTTCTGGCATGAAAAAGCAAGACTGGCGGGTGGCAATGGATTAAAGTTTATTGAGCAAAGTATAACAAGGGATTGCATATGAAACGATGGAACGGTTGGGGCGAGGAGACGGTCGAATTCCCACTGCATGATGAGGCGCTGGCGTTCCTGGCCAGCCGCATCGGCCCCGGCAAGCCGGTGCAGGACGCCAGCTTTGACGCGGCGTGCGCCTCGCTTGCCGGATCGCGCCTGCCCGCGCATCCCATGGTCGATACGACGCCGGCCACCCGCCTGCGCAACGCGCTGGGACAAAGCCTGCCGGACTGGCTCAAGCTGCGCTATGGCCGCATCGGCAGCGCGCCCGATGGCGTGGCTTATCCGGAAAGTTCGCAGCAGGTGCGCGAATTGATCGGCTACGCGCAGCTGCATGGCGTGTCGCTGATCCCCCAGGGTGGCGGCACCAGCGTGGCGGGGCACCTGACCGCGCCGGCCGGCGACAGGCCCGTACTGGCGGTGAACATGACGCGCATGGGGCGCTTGCACAACCTGGACAAGCAGTCCCAGCTCGCCACCTTTGGCGCCGGGGTGCTGGGCCCGGACCTGGAGGCGCAACTGCGGGCGCACGGCTATATGCTCGGCCATTTCCCGCAATCGTTCGAATATTCGACGCTGGGCGGCTGGGTCGTGACCCGTTCATCCGGCCAGCAGTCCTTGCGTTATGGCCGCATCGAGCAGCTGTTCGCCGGTGGCGTGGTCGAGACGCCGAAGGGGCGGCTGGACATCCAGACTTTCCCGGCCTCCGCGGCCGGGACCGACTTGCGCGAAATCGTGCTCGGCTCCGAAGGCCGCATGGGCATCCTGACCGAGGCGACGGTGCGCGTGAGCGCGCTGCCGGAGTACGAGGCCTTCCACGCCATCTTCTTCCCCGACTGGGAACGCGCCGAAGCAGCCGTTCGTGCGCTGGCGCAGGCGCGCGGCGGCCTGTCGATGCTGCGCCTGTCGAACCCGCTGGAAACCGTGACCATGCTGGCGCTGGCCGGCCACAAGCGCCTGATTGGCCTGCTGGAAGGCTGGCTGAAGCTGCGCGGCTGCGGTGAAGGGAAATGCATGCTGATGATCGGCGCCAGCGGCTCGCGCGCGCAAGCCCGCGCCGCCTTGCGCAGCGCCTTCGCGGCCTGCCGCGGCTTCAATGGGGTGCACGTCGGCCGCCGCATGGGCGACAAGTGGAAGGAAGGACGCTTCCGCAACGTCTACCTGCGCAACGCGGCCTGGACGCAAGGCTATGTGATCGATACGGTGGAGACAGCGGTCGACTGGCCGCGCGTCTCGTTGATGATGCGGGCGGTCGAAGCGGCGGCGACGGGCGCCCTGGGCGCAATGGGCGAAAAGGTGCACACCTATACCCACCTGTCGCACCTGTACGCCCAGGGCGCCAGCGTCTATACGACCTTTGTCTACCGCCTCGGCGGCGATTTCGAAACAGACATGGCGCGCTGGCGTGCGCTCAAGCATGCGGTCAGCATGGCGATCGTCGACAACGGCGGCACCATCAGCCACCAGCACGGCGTGGGCAGCGACCACGCCCCTTATCTCGCAGCAGAGAAGGGAACGGCAGGCATCGCCGCCATGCAGGCACTGTTCTCGCACTTCGACCCGCAGGGCATCATGAATCCCGGCAAGCTGCTGCCGGCGGAGCAGGCGGCATGAAGCCGGCCTCAGGCCACGCCGGGGCGAGCGGCGCGCCGCACTGGAAGACGGACGGCCGTGGGCAGGTGGCCGCGTTGCTGGCGCAGCAATGGGATCTGCTGGTCATTGGCGGCGGCATTACCGGCGCCGGCATCCTGCTTGAAGCTTCGCGCCGCGGCCTGCGCGCCCTGCTGGTCGAGCAGCGCGACTTTGCCTGGGGCACGTCGAGCCGTTCATCGAAGCTGGTCCACGGCGGCCTGCGCTACCTGAAGGAGGGCCAGTTTGCACTGACCCGCGAATCGGTCCACGAACGCGATGCGCTGCTGCGCGATGCGCCAGGGCTGGTGGAGCCGCTCGGCTTTGCCTTTGGCGACTACGCCGGCCGCAAGCCGGGCCGCCGAGCCTTCCTGCTTGGACTGGCGATCTATGACCGCATGGCCGGGCAGCGCGCCCGCCACTATTTCGGCGCACAGGAATTCCTGGCGATGGCGCCGCATATCCGCACTGAAGGCCTGCAAGGCGGCATCTGCTACCAGGACGCCAGGACCGACGACGCGCGCCTGGTCATGCGCGTGTTGCAGGAAGCGCAATCGCACGGCGGTGTCGCGGTCAACTACTGCGCGGTGCAGTCCTTGCTGCGCGATGGCGCCGCCGGGGCGGCCAATGTGGCCGCAGGTGTACGCGGCGCCCTGGTGCGCTGCGCAGTGAGCGGCGCGAGGCACGAGGTGCGCGCCAGGCTGGTGGTGAACGCCACCGGCGCCTGGGCCGACCGCCTGCACGACAAGCCGGCCGCGCGGCTGCGGCCCTTGCGCGGCAGCCACCTGGTGCTGCCGGCCTGGCGCCTTCCGCTGGCGCAGGCGATCAGCCTGATGCACCCGCACGACGGCCGCCCGGTCTTCGCCTTCCCATGGGAGGGGGTAACGATCGTCGGGACCACCGACGTCGACCACCGCAGCGACCTGCAGCAGGAAGCCGCCATCACACAGGAAGAAACCGATTACCTGATGGCAGCGCTGCACGACCAGTTCCCAACGCTGGCCGTTACGGAGGCCGACGTACTGGCCACCTACGCCGGCGTGCGCCCCGTGATCGACACCGGCAAGGCCGACCCCTCGAAAGAAGCGCGCGACCACGTGCTGTGGCAGCAGGACGGCCTGCTGACCGTCACCGGCGGCAAGCTCACCACCTTCCGCGCCATCGCGCTCGACGTGCTGCGCCACGCCGCGCAGCAACTGCCGCACTGGCAGGCCGATCTCGGGCCGCACGCCATTTTTGCGTCGCCAGCCAGCCCATGGCCCGCCGCCGGAGCAGCCAGGCCATGGCAGCTTCCGCCGGGCCAGGCAAGGCGCCTGCAAGGACGCTACGGCGCGCAGGCCGAGGCACTGGTAGCCGCCGCGCAGGAAGGGGAACTCGAAGAAATCCCCGGCACCGAAACCCTCTGGGCCCAATTGCGCTGGGCGGCGCGCCACGAATCCGTGCAGCACCTGGAGGACCTGATGCTGCGCCGCAGCCGCCTTGGCATCCAGCTCGCCAACGGCGGCGCCGCGCTGCTGGGCCGCATACGCGCCATCTGCCAGCCGGAACTAGGCTGGGACGACCAGCGCTGGGCTGCCGAAGAAGCGGCATATCTGGCATTATGCCGGTCAAACTACAGCCTGCCGAAAGCACGCGCATGAGCAAATACCTTCTTTCCATCGACAATGGCACGCAAAGCGTGCGCGCGCTGCTGTTCGACCTGCAGGGCAATCTGGTCGCCAAGACGCAAGTACACCTGCAGCCTGCCTACCACTCCGAGCAGCCCGGCTGGGCAGAGCACAAGGCGGAAGGCTACTGGGATGCCGTGTGCGCCGCCTGCCAGCGCCTGTGGACCGTCACCGACATTCCGCGCAGTGCGATTGCCGGCGTGGCCGTCACCACCCAGCGCGGCACCGTGGTGGCCGTCGACAGCGAAGGCAAGCCACTGCGCGCCGCCATCACCTGGCTGGACCAGCGCCGCACCGAACAGGTGCCGCCGATAGGTCCTTTGTGGACGGCCGCCTTCAAGCTGGCCGGCGTGGACGGCACCATCGACTACTTCCGCCGCGAAGCGGAAGTCAACTGGATCAAGGCCCACCAGCCCGGCCTGTGGGACCGTACGCATAAGTTCCTGCTGCTATCGGGCTACCTGAATCATTGCCTGAGCGGCCGCTTCGCCGACTCCGTTGGCTCGCAGGTTGCCTACATGCCGTTCGACTACAAGCGCCACGCCTGGGCCGGCGCGCGCGACTGGAAATGGCAGGCGCTGGCCGTGCGTCCCGATCAGCTGCCCGAACTGCTGCAGCCCGGTGAAATCATCGGCACCATCCATGCCCGCGCCGCCGCCGCCACCGGCATCCCCGAAGGAGTGCCGCTGGTGGCCGCCGCCGCCGACAAAGCCTGCGAAGTGATCGGCGCCGGCGGCCTGGAGCCGCACATCGGCTGCCTCAGTTACGGCACCACAGCCACCATCAACACCACCACCAGCAAGTACGTCGAAGTCACGCCGTTCATACCGCCCTATCCAGCGGCCATTCCAGGCGCCTACAGCACCGAGGTGCAGATCTTCCGCGGCTACTGGATGGTCAACTGGTTCAAGGAGCAATTCGGGCACCTCGAACAATCGGCAGCGATGGAGCAGGGCATGCCGCCGGAAGCGCTGTTCGACCGGCTGGTGAATGAAGTACCGCCAGGCTCGATGGGACTGATGCTGCAGCCATACTGGAGCCCAGGCATCAAGGTGCCCGGACCGGAAGCAAAAGGCGCCATGATCGGCTTCGGCGACGTGCACACGCGCGCCCACATGTACCGCGCCATTCTCGAAGGCCTGGCCTACGCCTTGCGCGAAGGACGCGAACGCATCGAGAAGCGCAGCGGCACCAGGATCACCGAACTGCGCGTGGCCGGCGGCGGCTCGCAAAGCGACGCCGCCATGCAGCTCACGGCCGACATCTTCGGCCTGCCGGCAGCGCGCGCCCACGTCTACGAGACCAGCGGCCTTGGCGCCGCCATCGCCGTCGCAGCCGGCCTTGGCCTGCACCAGGACTTCCACAGTGCGATCAACGCCATGACGCGCAAGGGCCGCGTCTTCCAGCCCGATCCCGCGCACCGCAAGACCTACGACCAGCTCTACCACCGGGTCTACCTGAAGATGTACAAACGCCTGCAGCCGATGTACGCCGAAATCGCCGCAATCACCGGCTACCCCGAAAAGCTTTAAAGCAGAAAGTCGGGGTCAGGTCTGGCAATCCGCCATAAAAGGCACGTACGTGCCTTTTATGGCGGATTGCCAGACCTGACCCCGACTTTCAAATTAGCGTTTGGCGAGGGCGGCGCGGGCGGCTTCGATGGCGGTGGTGGGCGGCCGGGTGGCGCGCACCTGGTTGCGTCCGTCTTCCTTGGCCGCGTACATGGCGCGGTCGGCGGCGACGAACAGCGATTCGATATTGTCCGTCGGCGTGGGGCACAAGGTCGCTACGCCGATGCTGACGGTGATGTGCGGCGAGGTGACCGAGCGCGGGTGCGGGATGTGCAGCGATTCCACATGGGTGCGGATCGATTCGGCCATCTGGAAGGCGGCATCGGCGTCGGTTTCGGCAAACAGCAGGACGAATTCTTCACCGCCATAGCGCGCTGCCAGGTCGGTCACGCGCAGTGCGTGCGCGCCGATTGCCTGCGCTACCTGCTGCAGGCAGACGTCGCCCTGTGCATGGCCCAGCGTGTCGTTGTACAGCTTGAAGTGGTCGACATCCAGCACCACCAGCGACAGCGGGGCACCGGTGCGCATGGCGCGCTGCCATTCCTTTTCGAGGAAGGAATCGAAGTGGCGCCGGTTCGCGATTTTAGTCAGCGGGTCGATCATGGCTGCGCGCTGCAGCGCATCTTCCGACAGCTTGTGGTGGGTGATGTCGTGCAGCAGGCCGATGAACAAGGGCTGGCGCAGGAACATCGGCGTCAGCGTCAGGTCCATGCATACCGACTTGCCGGTGCGGTGGCGGATGATCACTTCGCGCGTGCCGTGGCTGTGGGCCGCTTCCGGGTTGGCGGCGTAGCGTGCAAAGTATTCGAGGTATTCGTCTGCTACCAATGGATTCAGCAAATCCGAAATCGATTTGCCGGCCAGTTCATGCGACATATACCCCAGGTACTGGTCGCAGGCCGGGTTGGTGAACTGGATGCGACCATCGGCTTCGATGATCAGCAAGCCTTCCGCCATGTTGTTGACGATCGTGCGCAGGCGCTCCGATTGTTCCTGCTGCGTTTCGGTGGCGAAGCGGATCTGCAGCTGCGTGCGCACCCGCGCGCACACTTCGGCCATGCGCAGGGGCTTGCCGATGTAGTCCACTGCGCCCAGTTCGAAGCCGGCCACCACGTCTTCCTGTTCGTTGCGGGCGCTCATGAACAGCACCGGAATGTCTTCCGTGGCCGGGTGCGATTTCAGGTGGCGGCAAGTCTCGAAGCCGTCCATGCCGGGCATGATGACGTCGAGCAGGATCAGGTGAGGGTGGACGCGGCGTGCGATTTCCAGCCCGCGCTCGCCGGAGTTGGCGACGTACGTTTGGTAACCCTGCTCGACCATCAACTTGCGCAAGACCGAGAGGTTGTCCGGCGCATCATCAACAATCAAAATCACGGCGTCACGCCGTGGCGAAAAGCTGGTACCGCCTTGATTCATGCTGACTAGGGGTGAGTAGGATATGGGCTTGATGATACCGTGTTGCCAATTGGAATTGTAGAAATTCAAGGAAGGTTTTGCCTAAAAAAGACGTTGGCTTGTTGATAGTTGGTGAAAGTTTCCGGCGAGCTAAGGAAAGTTGTGACATTTGGTGTATATCCGAACACTTCCGCTAGCTCTTTGGCAACGGTAATCCTGGCGATATTTTCATGGTTTTTATCTGTCCGGAAAGCAATAGAATGGCGCTTCTTTCAACTCATCGAGATCGCCATGAAAAAACATACACTCCTGCTGGTTCCTGTCCTGCTTGCCGCAGCCGCCCTGTCCGGCTGCAAGGTGATCGACACCGGCGAGGTGGGCTTGCGCGTCAACTTCGACAAGACCGTGGAAGCCGAAGAGCGCGTGGCGGGCAGCTTCAACCAGACGATCGTCGGCTCCATCCTGACCTTCCCGATCAAGGATGTCAGCGTCGACGTGCGCGACCTGATGCCGCTGGCTGCGGACAATTCGACCATGAAGGATTTCGACCTGGCCGTGATCTACAACATCACGCCGTCGGCGGTGTCGGACCTGTGGGTTAACAAGAGCCGCTCCTTCCACACGCAGGATGCCAGCGGCGACATCTACCTGATGCACGCCTACATTTACCAGACTGCGCGCAACGCAGTGTACAAGGTCGCGCGAAAGTATGAAGCACTGAACATGAACGACAACCGCTCGCAGATCGAGGAGGAGATCCAGGCCACCATGATCGCGACGCTGAACGATGAAAAACTGAACGGCATCACGATCTCGCAGGTACGCGTGGGCGGCATGGTTCCCAGCGATGCGGTCAAGGCCAGCGCCGACAACCTGGTGCGCGCCAAGAACGAGGAGAAGACCAAGGAGGTCGAGGTGCAGATCGCGAAGAAGGAAGCCGAGCGTATTGCAGCGCTTAACGCCAATGCCGGCGCCATCTCCTACATGCAGGCACAGGCCCAGATGAAGATCGCGGAAGGCATTGCGGCAGGCAAGGTGCAGACTGTGGTGATTCCATACGACTTCAAGGGCATGGTCAATATCACCAGTAAATAAGACAGTGCGCCCGCGCTTGCGGGCGCACTGTGTTTACTGTCGCAGGGTGGGCGCGGCGTAGGCGGTCGTTCGCGCCAGTTCCTCGCGCGTGAAGCTGGCGCGCGCGTCGTCGCAGCCGATGTTGGCTGCGCATGCTGCCTGCAGGGCTTCCAGACGCTGGCGCCAGTTTGCTTCGGCTGCTTCCATGCGGGCCAGAGCTTCCACTTGTTCGGCTGGCAGCCGCTCGCTGCGCAGGCGATGGACTTCCTGTTCGCCCTTGCCGGTTCGACGCGCCTCACGCACGGCCGATTCGACGCCTGCAACGGCAGTCGTGGTGCTGGCTGTCGGGGCTGCACTGCGCGGAGCCGCCGGCGCGGGCTGGGCAAGCGGGGCGGAAGCGGCGCTGCCAGTGGCGGTGGCCGCTGGCGGCGTAGGCAGGGAAGCAGGCGAGGGCGCCGGCGCGCCAGCCCGCCACAGTACAGCCGCCAGGGCGATCGATGCGATGCCTATCGTAGCGCGCACGTTCACAGGCCACCAATGATGCTGAGCAGGTTGTCGTAGATCGGGTACACCGCCCACGTCGGCGAATCCCACCCGATCACGTCGAAGTGGTCGTACTGGTCGTAGTAGCCGATATAGTTCCAGCTGCCCTTGACCGGTGCGCCGTCGAAGTTGCGCTGCGGCTGGCTGGAAGGTCCGCGCATCGAGACGGTATTCACCACGCCATCGTTCGGATACCACTCGGGCGAGCGGTAGGAGCCCATGCCATGCTGCAGGATCGAAGGCACCACCCATTCGCCTGCAGTGTTCTTCAGGAAGAAGATCATGTCGTTGCGGGCGTACTGGTAATCGCTGCTCTGGAACGGCGCGATCACGCGGTCGGTGTTGTTGCAGCACCAGTGGCCTTGCTCCGTGGCGCGCGAGCCGATCGAGAAGTAGTAGACGTTGGGCGAAGTCTTCACCCACCCATTCAATTGGGCTGCGCCGTCGGGCGCCAGGTCCCATTGCGCGGCATCGTGATTGGACAGCTGCCAGAACGGGGCGCCGCGCGTGCGGTCGATGAAGTCCCCGATCGATTCTGCCGGCCCCTGCGCCAGACCGTATTGTTCTAGCCGGAACTTGTAGCCGCTGCCGCCGGAGCCGCCCAGGCCCGCCACTTCGACGATGCTGCCCGCCAGTTCGGAAACCTTCGGCACGAACTCAACCACCACGTCGCGCAGCGTGGTGCCGTTGTGCGGCGAGGAGATCGACGTCGCGCTCTTGACCCAGCCCACTTTGCCGCCTGTGTACAGGGCGCCGCTGCCTTCCGTGCCGGCGCCGTTCGGCGCGCCGTTTTCCAGCAACTGGATCAGGGTGCGGATGGTCTGGCCGCCCTGGCTGTGCGACACGAAATGCAGCGGGTGCTGGGCATCCCATTGCGGGTACAGCGCGACAGGGTAGTTGTTTGGATTGTTGGCCGGATCGGCGGCCCAGCATTTTCCGGCCGGTTTCTGGATGTGGCCGGCGGCGGCATGGTCTGCGGCATGGCGTGCGCCATAATCGGCGCAACCGCCCTTGATCTGGTAATACAGTTCGACCGCGCGGTCCCAGTTCGAGCTGACCGGACCCACGCCGGCAGTGAATACAGGCCGTTGCGTGCCCCGGATATGCGCGGCGATGTCGTTGAACCCGCCCCAGTACTTGAAGCCCGTGGCGGCGAACGTCTCCGGCCCGAAGCCGAGGAAGCCATGCACCAGCACGACCGGGTCGCTATTGGCTGCATGGGCGGAGGAGGCGGCCAGGCAGGCGGCCAGAGTGAGGCTCGGTAGCACTTTCATGCGCTTGTCTCCCGTGGTTTTTTGTGTGATTCATTTCACCACGGGGCGATTGCGCACGGTTGCGGCATAACCGTGCCTGCGGAGCCAATCGCAATGCACGGCGAGCCAGCAGGCCCGCTTACTCGAGTTTGGAAAGGATGGCCATCAGCTGGTCGTACATCTTCAACGCAGCCGAAGGCTTGGCATCCCAGCCGATCACGTCGAAGTGGTCCATGCCTTGCATGGTGCCGATGTGGTTCCACACGCCTTTGACCGGTGTTCCGTCCAGCGCCTGGATCTTGCTGCCCTCGGGGCCGGCCATGCTGATGGTATTGACCACGCCGTCGTTGGCAAACCAGCGCTGGTCGGTCGGCACGCGTCCGGGCGCCGCCTGCCTGAAAGAGCCCATGCCGGGATGGCCGAACGACGGCACGACCCATTCGCCCGCCATTCCCTGCAGGAAGAAGATCATGTCGCTGCGCGGGTACTGGAATTCCTTGCCAAAGAGGCTGAGCGATTCAGTGGCCTGGGCGCTGAAGGAAAAATAGTAGACATCAGGCGAAGTCTTGACCCAGCTGTTCAATTCGCTGGCGCCATCCGGGGCCAGGTCCCATTGCGCGGAGTCGTGGTTGTTCAGGTTCCAGAACGGGTGGCCGCGCGTGCGCTCGAAGAAGTCGTCGATTGATTCGGCCGCGCTGGCCTTCATGTTGAACTGCTCCAGGCGGTACTTGAAGCCGGAGCCGCCGGAGCCGCCAGCGCCGCTCGCCTGCACGGCCAGGCCGGCCAGCGTCGAAACGTCCGGCAGCCAGTCGACCACGATATCGCGCAGCGTGGTGCCGTTGTGCGGCGTGGCGATGGAGGTGGCGCTGATTACCCAGCCGCGCGCGCCGCCGTTGCCCACAGTGCCCTGGTCCATCAGCTGGATCAGGGTGCGGATGGTCTGGCCGCCCTGGCTATGCCCGACCAAGTGGATCGGGTGCGCGGCATCCCACTGCGGATACAGCGCGAGTGGATATTTTTCGGGATTATTGGTCGGATCGGCCGCCCAGCATTTGCCGGCTGGCTTCTGGACATGTCCGGCGCTTGCATGCTGCGCCGCGTGACTGGCGCCATAGTCGGCGCAACCGCCCTTGAGCTGGTAATACAGTTCGATGGCGCGGTCCCAGTTCGAACTGACCGGCCCTACGCCGGCGGTGAATACATCGCGCCCGCTGCCGGCCCTGATGTGATGTGCGATATCGTTGAAACCGCCCCAATAGCGGAACGATCCGCCAAGCGTAGTGTGGTCGAAGCCGAAGAAGCCGTGCACCAGCACGACAGGAGGCTTGCCGTCGGCGGCGTGCGCGCCGCCGACGGCAAGCCATGCTGCGAGGATGAACCCCGGTATGAACTTCATCCTGCGCAGCAGGGCTTACATGCGGGCTTTGATCAACTTGCCCAGCACTTCAATGCCGGCGCGGATGCGCTCTGGCGGCACGGTCACGAAGGACAGGCGCAGGGTGTTGGTGGCTGGCTCGTTGGCGTAGAACGGTGCGCCCGGCACGAAGGCGATCTTGTTCTTGATTGCTTCGTCCAGCAGTTCCATCGCGTTGATGTGCTTTGGCAGCTCGACCCAGATGAACATGCCGCCGTCCGGCTTGGTCCAGGTGGCTTCTTTCGGGAAGTGCTGGTCCATGGCGTCCAGCATGGCCTTGCACTGGTTGCCGTACAGTTCGCGGATGGTCGGGATGTGCTTGTCTAGGAAACCATCCTTCACCACTTCGTGCACCACCATCTGGGTCAGTTGCGCGGTGTGCAGGTCGGCTGCCTGCTTGGCCAGCTCCAGGCGGCGAACCATCGGCAGCGGAGCCACGACGTAGCCCAGGCGGATGCCAGGGGTCAGCACCTTGGAGAAGGAACCCATGTAGATCACGCCTTCCGGATTCATGGCGACCATTTTCGGGCTAGGCTGGCCGGTATAGGACAGCGCGCCATATGGATCGTCTTCGATCAGCGGCAGGTTCAGGCGGGCGCAGGTCTCCACCAGTTCCTGGCGGCGCGCAACGGACAGCGAGCGGCCGGTCGGGTTCTGGAAGTTCGGCAGCGCGTACAGCAGGCGCGCGCCATCGGCGATCGCGTCCAGCGACGACGGCACCAGGCCATGTTCGTCGGTGGCGACAGAATGAAAGTCAGGACGGTACACCGAGAACGCTTGCAGCGCGCCCAGGTAGGACGGGGTCTCCACCAGCACTTTGCTGCCTTCGTCGATCAGCACCTTGCCGATCAGGTCCAGCGCCTGCTGCGAACCGGACACCATCAGCACCTGTTCCGGAGCGATCTTGGCGCCGTTCTGGGACAGCGAATCGGCGATCCATTGGCGCAGCGGCATGTAGCCGTCGGTCGGGCCGTATTGCAGGGCGACTTTACCGTTGGTCGACAGCACCTTGTCGAAGGCCGCTTGCATGATCTCCACCGGGAAGGTGGCAGGCGAAGGCAGGCCCCCGGCGAAGGAGGTGATTTCAGGCTGCTGGGTGACCTTCAGGATCTCACGGATGAAGGACGCCTGCATGCCTTTGGCACGCTCGGAGAAGTTCCATTGCAATGGGTTCTGGTTCTCGATTTTCATATTCAATCTCTAGCGGGGGTTAAGCGATTTCGGCGATCAGTTCGATTTCAACGCAGGCGCCAAGCGGGATCTGCGCCACGCCAAAGGCGGAGCGGGCGTGCTTGCCGGCGTCGCCGAACACTTCGCCCAGCAGCTCGGAGCAGCCGTTGGTGACCAGGTGCTGTTCGGTGTAGTCAGGGGTGGAATTCACCAGGCTCATGACCTTGACGATGCGCTTGACGCGGGTCAGGTCGCCACCGCAAGCGGCCTGCAGGGTGCCGATCAGGTCGATGGCAATGGAACGCGCTGCCTGTTTGCCTTCTTCGGTCGCGATATTCTTGCCCAGTTGGCCGACCCATGGCGCGCCGTCTTTCTTGGCGATGTGGCCGGAGATGAACACCAGGTTGCCGGTTTGTACGTACATGACATAGGCGGCCGCCGGGGTGGCCGGCGCAGCCAGCGTGATATCGAGCGACTTCAGTTTTTCGTAGACAGACATGTGATTTCCAAGAAAAAAGGTTCCGTGAAGTCGCTATTGTACTCTGCACGTTGCCGAATTCGTCACGGTCAACGGGCCACTTTCATGCGTTTTCCTGCGCCGACGACGGCAATTACGGCAAAAGTGAACAGAATATGCTCAATATGCAAAGTTTCGTTCAGGACCACGGCGGCGGCCACCAACGATAGTCCGGGCTGGGCCAATTGCACCTGGCCGACCCGCGCCACGCCGCCCAGCGCCATGCCGCGGTACCAGAAAAAGAAGCCGATGAACATGGAGAACACGGACACGTAGCTGAAGCCCAGCCAGGCGCTGGCTGGTGCGGCAGCAATGCTGTTCCAGTCGCGCCACAGCAGCCACGCGGTGGCCGGCGCGGCCAGCGGCAGGGACAGCACCAGCGCCCAGCCGATCACTTGTTCGCCGCCCATGGTTTGCGACAGGCGGCCGCCTTCGGCATAGCCCATGGCGGCCAGCGCCACGGCCGCGAAGACGGCCAGGTCGGCGGCGTGCAGGCCTGCGCCCGATTGGCGCAGCGCGAAGCCGACCACCAGGGCGCTGCCGGCGGCGGCCATGCACCAGAAACCGGCCGAAGGGCGTTCGTGGCCGCGCAAGGCCGCGAACAGGGCGGTTGCCAGCGGCAGGATGCCGACCAGTACCGCGCCGTGCGAGGCGGGCAGGGTGCGCATGGCGATGGAGGTCAGCAGCGGGAAGCCGATGACGCAGCCGATGGTCACTGCCAGCAGGGTTGGCAACTGGGCGCGTGCCGGCAGCGGGGCGCGCTTCCAGCGCAGCCAGCACAGGGCCAGTACAGCGGCCGCCACGGCGCGGCCCATGGCCACGAAAACCGGATCGAGGCCGGCCACGGCCAGGCGGGTGAAGGGCAAGGTCAGGCTGAAGATGGCGACGCCGATGAAGCCCAGCAGCATGCCGCGGCTTTCGGCGCCTGAAACCGGAAGTTCGGTGTCAGACCCACGGGGTCTGACACCCGCCCGCAGCCGCCGCGTTGCCGGTGCCTGATCCTGCGGGTCAGGCACCGGGGTACCGGTTTGGCAGTCAACTTCCCACGAGGGCCCATCATGTGAATACGGCGTCATGGCAGCACCTCTGACAGCACCCGCATGATCTTCTCCGCATCCACATTGGCTCCTGTCAGCGGCAAACCCACCTTGCACCCCGCCACGCGCGGATCGTGCTTGAGGCGCAAGGCCGCCGCCAGCGCCGCCGCCCCTGCGCCCTCGGCCAGGTTGTGCGTGGCGCGGTAATACAGGCGGATCGCACGCGCCACTTCCTCATCGCTGACGGCAACCACGTCATCGGCATAGCGCCGCACGATCTCCAGCGAACCCGCATCGGGCGTGCGGCAGGCCATGCCATCCGCCAGTTCCGTGGTGGTTGGCGCCTCGCAGAACTGGCCGCTACGGAACGATTCCATATAAGCCGGTGCATGGCTGGACACCACGCCGATCAGGCGGGTGCGCAGGCCGAGCGCCTCGCGCGCCGCAACTGCCGCGCAAAAGCCGGACCCCTGGCCGATCGGCACGAACACGGTGTCCAGGCCGGGCTGTGCATGGAAAAGCTCCATCCAGTAGCTTGCCACGCCCGCCACCAGGTCGGCATGGCAGGACGGCACCATATGCAAGCCCTGCTTGCGTGCCAGCGACAGCGCATATTCCCGGCTGGCCTGGAAATCGTCGCCGTACTCGATCAGGTCCGCGCCCAGCCCGCGCATGGCAGCATTCTTTTCGGCGCTGTTGCCGTTCGGGACCACGATGGTCGATTTCACGCCATGGCGGCGCGCGGCAAAGGCAATCGACTGCCCATGGTTGCCGCGTGTGGCCGACACGATGCCTGCCACGCCAGGTTCGCGCTTCAGCAGTCCATCCAGGTAGACCAGGCCGCCGCGCACCTTGAAGGCGCCCGTCGGTGTATGGTTTTCATGCTTGACCCAGGCTTCGGTGCCCAGCGCCACGTTCAGCAGCGGCCAGGAAAACTGCGGCGTGGCAGGCATGGCGCCGTAGACGATGGTGGCGGCGGCGTCGAGTTCAGCACGGGTTGGCAGCAGGTTCATGGCGCAGGCTCCTTTAATCACTGGATATTGGCGGGGGATGGGTGTATCGTAGGATAAGTAACCAGTACAGTACCAATACACTTGTTCGAATAATTTGACGCACTGTGATGGTGATATGACCAATACAATCCTGCTAAGCCGCGAGGGCGGCGAGTCGCTCAGCGACCAGATCGTGCGCAGCGTGGCCGCCCGCATCGACGACCGCGTGCTGCGCGCCGGCGCGCGCATGCCGTCGATCCGCCAGTTCGCCACCTCGCACGGCGTGTCGCCCTTCACCGTGGTCGGCGCCTACGACAAGCTGGTCGCGCGCGGCTACCTGGAATCAAGGCGCGGCGCCGGCTTCTATATCCGCGACCGCGCTCCGCTGCAGGCGCCCCAGCCCCCCGCGCGCGAGCCGGGCCTGGCGCAGCCGGAAGGCACGCAGGGTCTCGACGTGGTCTGGCTGGTGCGCAATATGTTCCGCACCGTGCCGCACCAGTACATGCCCGGCACGGGCGTGCTGCCAGCAGATTGGCTGGATGGGGTGGCGATCGGCAACGCCCTGCGCGCCATCAGCCGCCAGCACAGCAGCATCCTCTTGAATTACGGCGTGCCGCAGGGCTACCTGCCGCTACGCCAGCATTTGCAGCACAAGCTGGCGGAGCTCGAAATCGGCGCCGCGCCGGAGCAGATCGTCACCACCGCCGGCGTTACCCAGGCAATCGACATGGTGGCGCGCGAATTCACCCGCCCCGGCGATACCGTGTTTGTCGACGATCCGGCCTGGTTCCTGATGTTCGGCTCCTTTGCCGCGCTGGGGGCGCGGGTGGTGGGAATACCGCGCCTGGCCGACGGCCCCGATATTGCACAACTGGCCGAGCTGGCTGCAATCCACAAGCCCAAGCTGTATGTGATCAACTCCGTGCTGCACAACCCCAGTTCGACTTCGCTGTCGGCAGCCAAGGCCTTCCAGATCCTGCGCATCGCCGAAGAACACGGCATCACCATCGTGGAAGACGATATCTACTGCGACCTGCACCCGGGCAGCAGCGTGCAGCCAGCCACCCGCATGGCGGCGCTCGACCAGCTGAAGCGCGTGATTTACCTCGGCGGCTTTTCCAAGACCATGGCCGCCAACTTGCGCGTCGGCTTCATCGCCACGTCGGAAGAAATGGCGCTGCGCCTGGCCGATCGCAAGATGCTGCAAACGCTGACCACCAGCGATATCGGCGAGCGCGTCGTGCACAAAGTGCTGTCCGAAGGCAGCTACCGCAAGCACACGGAGCGCATCCGCACGCGCCTGGACGGCCTGCGTGCGCGCATCGTGCGCCAGCTCGAGAAAACGGGAATGCGCATCGCCAGTGCGCCGCCGGCGGGCATGTTCGTGTGGGTCGATGCGGGACGCGACACCAATGTGCTGACCGAAAAGGCCATGGGGCAGGGCTTGCTGCTGGCGCCGGGCAGCTTGTTCTCGCCGAGCCAGCTGCCGTCGCAGTTCATGCGGCTGAACATCGCTGCGCTGCAGGCGCCGGAAATCTGGCGTTTCCTGCAGCGCGAGCTTGCGGACTAGTTTTCGTCGTGCATGGCAACTTGGGACACTGCGATCGCCTCCGTGACGGCTGCCATGCTCACCTGTGCGTCCCTGCCCAGTAGCAGGCGGACGTCGCAGGAGGCCAGCTGCTTGCTGGTGAGCTGCACCTTTCCTTGCAGGGCTTTTTGCAGGCTGGCGGCCTGCTTTTCGAAGCCTGGGCTGTACTGGATGATGGTGGCAACCTGCCTGTACGGCTTGTCGTTGCTCAGGCGATTGACCGGAATGCCCATCTGGCCCAGCAGGTTGCGGAAGCGGCGCGCCATGCCGGCGACGCCGTTTCCGTTCGAGACTTCCAGGCGTGCCACGCGGACGCGGTCGGCCTGGGCTGCGGCCTGCACGGCGGCGGATGTTGGTGCCGCGGTGGCAACCGGCGCGGCTGCCGGCTCGGCGGCGACGCGGGCTTTCAGCTCGTAGACGTAGCCGACGACTTTGATCAGTTCCATATGGCTGGCGATTTCGCTCGCCGTGGTGGCGGGCAGCACGCCCAGTGGCTGCGCTTCCTTGCGCGGCGCCTGGGCCGGCGCTGGCGCGACGGGGTCCTCGGAGAGCAATGCCATGTTTGGTGCGGAGGCGTCTTGCGCTGGGACAACCGGGGCGGCGGCAGCTGCGGCCACGATCGGCGTTGCGATTGGCGGTGCGCTTGCGGCGGGTACAACGATGGACGGCGCAGCAGCCGGTTCGGCAACGACGGATGGAGCGGCGACGGACGGTGCCACCACTGAAGGCGCGATGACAGGCTGCGCAGCGACCGATGGCGCGTCGGCATCGGTTGCGCTGGCGGCGGCCAGCTGCGGCGCGTCGGCGCCGGACTGCTTGCCCATCGCGGCTTCGGCCATCTGCAGGTTCTCGAAGGCCTTCTTCCCTGCACCGAGCGCCATGGCCCGGCGCAGGTTCTGCGCGGCACCGGCGTTATCGCCCATCAGGTACAGCACATAGCCAAGGTTGGTATGCGGCTGCGCCTCGCCCGGATAGTCCTTGACCAGCGCCACCAGGGCCTTGCGCGCCAGTTCCAGGTCGCCGCGTTGCGCTTCGATCACGGCCACCGCGTTGCGCGCCTCAAGCTGGTTGGCATCGAGGGCAAGCGATTGCGCGTAGGCACCCAGAGCCAAAGCCAGTTGGCCGCGCTCGTGGTGGAAGCGCGCCAGCCGGTTCCAGCTTGCCGCCTGGTTGCCCGGCATGTCGCCGCGCACGACGGGCTGCAAGGCCAGTTGATGCGATGCCGGAGGAGCACTGCATGCCGTGAGAAGGCCGCAACCCATTGCGGCCAATGCGATTGGCTTGAGCTTGATCATGGCAATTCCTTTCTAGCCGGCGTCGGCGCCGCCCATGGTGGGCAGCAGGACGCGGTAAATCGAGATAAACGCAGGCCCCATCAACACCACCAGCAACGATGGGAAGATGAAGAAGATCAACGGGAACAGCAGTTTCAGGGCAATCTTTGCAGCAGCTTCTTCGGCGCGCTGGCGACGGCGGGTGCGCAGTTGTTCCGACTGCACGCGCAGCGAATCGGCGATGCTGGTGCCGAAGCGTTCGGCCTGGATCAGCATAGCCACCAGCGCATCGACATCCTCGACGCCGGTGCGCAGCGCCAGGTTGCGCAGGGCGCGCTCCTTGGACAGGCCGGCGCGCAGCTCCAGCGTCACCAGGTGCAGTTCATCGGCCAGGATCGGGCTCTTGATGCCGATTTCGTCGGCCACCCGCAGTAGCGCGGCATCCATCGCCAGGCCCGCTTCCACGCACACGGTCATCAGGTCCAGCGCATCGGGGAAGGATTCGAAGATTTCGAGCTGGCGGCGGCTGATGGCCCAGCGCAGCAGGAAGTTCGGCAGGTAGTAGCCGAGGCCCGCCGCCAGCAGCAGCCAGAACATCAGGCCATTGCCGGACAGCTTTGAACCGGACAGCACGAGCGAAGCATAGAGCGCCAGCGGCAGCATGATCGCCAGCGCCGTCTTGGCGGCGAAGTACAGCGGCCCCATGGAAGCATGGCGCAGCCCCGCATTCATGAAGCGCAGGCGCAGCGTCGACTTCTCCCATTCTTCGGTTTCGCCGCCGGACAGCTTGGCCACCGGCGCCAGCCAGGCCGCAATGCGCGCCAGCAGGTTGGGGTTGATGCGTTCGCGCCGCCGCGATTTGCCGGGCAGCTCGCTCACCTGCTGCAGCCGCCCGTGCACGGGGTTGGCGCTGAAACTCAGCATGACCACGTAGGCGGTGCCGAACACCAGCAGGAACACCAGGGCCAGGAAGGCCATTTGAAGGACGCTCATGTCAATCTCCCGCTAAACACGAATCCGGATAATCTTGCGCATCGCGAAGACACCAACGATCATCATGGTGATCGCGCCAGCAACCATCTTGCGCCCGGCCGGGTCGGTGTACAGCACGGCCAGGAAGCTGGGATTGGTCAGCTGGATCATCCCAGCCGCGGCAAAGGGCAGCAGGCCGAGCACCCAGGCCGACATCTTGCCCTCGGCCGACAGCACGCGGATCTGGCCCAGCAGCTTGATGCGCTCGCGCACGATCCTGCTGATGTTGTCGAGCAGTTCGGCCAGGTTGCCGCCCGTCTCGCGCTGGATCATCACGGCGATGACGAAGTAGCGCAGGTCGGTACTGGGCACGCGCGTGGCCAGGTTCATCAGCGCATCGTTCATCGAGATGCCGAAATTGACCTCGTCGAAGGTTGCCTTGAATTCGTCGGCGATCGGCGCGTTCATTTCGTCGCCCACCATCTTCATGGCGGTCGGGAAGGCATGGCCGGCGCGAAGGGCTCGGCCGATCAGGTCCAGCGCGTCGGGCAGTTGCTGGTCCACCTTGGCCAGCCGCTTGCCCTTGGCGCGCAGCACCAGCAGCAGGGGGAAGCTGAGCGAGACCAGCATCAGCGGCAGCACTAGCAGCAGCGGCACCCGCAGGAACAGTGCCGCGCCGCCTACCAGCACGGGGCAGATCAGCGACAGCACGATCAGGTCCGACACCGTCCACGACATGCCCGACTGCTCCAGCAGGCGGTCCAGCTGGCTGACGCGCGGCATCTGCAGCAGCAGGCGCTGGAATACCGGGCTTTCGCTGAGCAGGCGCTTTTTGATCATGGAAGCGCTTTCGCCGCCGGCATGGGCGCCGGCCGACATCATGCGCAAGCGGCGCGCCACCCGTTCCGCTTCCGGCCCCTTGGCCGAATTCCAGGTCAGGTACATGCCTTCGATCAGCAGCACCACGGCCAGGAAGACCAGGATGCCGGTGGCGTAATAGAGGTAGTCCATGGCTTACATCCTCTTTTGCACGGTGGGGTCGAACATGTCGTCGGCCAGGGTGACGCCGAAGGTGCGCAGCCGTTCGCCGAAGCGCGGCCGCACGCCGGTGGCGCTGAAGTAGCCTTGCACCGAGCCGTCGGTGCCGACGCTGGTCTGCTTGAAGCAGAAGATCTCCTGCATGGTGATCATTTCGCCTTCCATGCCGGTGATTTCCTGGATCGACATCAGCTTGCGCTTGCCGTCGGTCAGGCGCGCCACCTGCACCACCACGCCGATGGCGGAAGAGATCTGTTGGCGCATGGCCTTCACCGGCAGGCCGGCGGCGCCCATGCTGATCATGTTTTCCAGCCGGGTCAGCGCATCGCGCGGCGTGTTGGCGTGGATGGTGGCCATCGAGCCTTCATGGCCGGTATTCATGGCCTGCAGCATGTCCAGCGCTTCGGCGCCGCGCACCTCGCCCAGGATGATGCGGTCGGGGCGCATGCGCAGCGCATTGCGCACCAGGGCGCGCTGCGTTACCTCGCCCTTGTTCTCAATGTTCGGCGGACGCGTTTCCAGGCGCACGATATGCGGCTGCTGCAGCTGCAGTTCGGCCGCATCTTCGATGGTCACGATGCGCTCGCTGTGGCTGATATAGCCGGAAATGGCGTTCAGCATGGTGGTCTTGCCGGAGCCGGTGCCGCCCGAGATCAGGATGTTCACCTTGCTCTTGCCCAGCGCCTGCAGGATGGTGGCCATGGCCTCGGTCATCGAGTTGAAGCTGATCAGCTCCGCCATGCCCAGCGGATCGGCCGAGAAGCGGCGGATCGAGAGCACCGGGCCGTCGATGGCCAGCGGCGGGATGATGGCGTTGACGCGCGAACCGTCCGGCAGGCGGGCGTCGACCATCGGGCTCGATTCGTCGATGCGGCGTCCCACGCGCGACACGATCTTGTCGATGATCTTCATCAGGTGCGCATCATCGTTGAAGGTGACCGAAGTCAGTTCCAGGCAGCCTTTGCGCTCCACGTACACCTGGCGCGCCCCGTTGACCAGGATGTCGGACACATTGGGGTCGGCCAGCAGCGGCTCCAGCGGCCCGAAGCCCAGCACCTCGTACTGGATGTCGCGCGTCAGGTTGCGCCGCTCGCTGTCGTTGATCACCACCATGTTCTCTTCGAGCAGGCGCTCGACCAGGATCTTCAGCTCGTCGCGGATCTGGTCCTGGGTCAGGCGCTGCATGCTCTCCAGGTCGACCCGGTCGAGCAGGGTCTGGTGGATGCGGTGCTTGAGCTGCTGGTAGGCGCGGTTGTCGATTGCCTCGGAAGTGCGCAGGGCGGCGACGTTGCCGTTGGCTGGCGCGGCGCCAAGGCGATTGCGGAGGTTCTGGGCTGGGATCTGCATGATCGGCTCCATGGGCTGGTCTGGGGGCGCTATGCGCGCTGGAGGATTCGGGACAGCCAGCCGCGCGACTCGGTACTGCTGTCGCCGGCCAGGGTACGCGCCAGGTCCTGCAAAGCCTTGGAAATCGGGCTGGCGCGCTGCAGCTGCAGGATCGGCACGCCCTGGTTGACCGAGGCGGCGGCAGCTTCGTAGTGGTTCGGGATGGTGCGGAACATTTCCATGCCGTAGGCTTGCTCGCAATCGCGCAGGCGGATGTCGCCGTTGTTCGAATGGCGGTTGACGATCAGGTGGATTTTGTCCTTCCGATAGTCAAGCGAACGGAATACCTGCAGCAGCCGCTTGCCGTCGCGGATATACGGCAGCGTGGCCTGCAGGATGGGGAAGATCATGTCGGCCTGGTCGAGGGCGCGCACCGAGACGGCGTCCAGGCTGCGCCCGATGTCGAGCAGGACGAAATCGTAATGCTGGCGCGCCAGCCGCAGCAGGGCGTCGATATGCTCGGGATGCACGTCATTGGCCTGGGTCGGGTCTTCCGGCGCCGCCAGCACGTGGAAGTTCGGCGTCACCTGCACCATGCTGGAGAACAGCAGGGTGGCATCCAGGCGGTGCATCTGCTGCGCCACGCTGGCCACGCTGGCGGCCGGGCGCTGGTCGGAGACGAACAGCGAGGCGTCGCCGAACTGCAGGTTGAGGTCGAACAGCGCTACTTTCTTGCCTTCGGCGGCAGCCAGGGCGTAGCCGAGGTTGGCGGCCAGGAAGGTGGCCCCGCTGCCGCCCTTGCAGGAGATGAACGCCAGCACCTTGCCCAGCGAACGGGCGCTGAAATTGCGCTTTTCGTCCAGCCGGCGCACCGCCGCCTGCAGCGCGGCGCCGTCGATCGGCGCGGGCAGCACTTCTCGCACGCCGGCGCGCATGGCCTGCATCAGGAAGTCGGGCGTCTGCTGGGTGCAGGCCACGATGATGGCCATGTCGGGGTGTTGCACGCTGAGCGTTTCGAGGCGGTCCATGTCCTCGCCGTTCAGCAGCGGCTGCGCCACCAGCAGCAGGTCGGGTGCCATGCCGTCAAAGCGCGGCAGCTTGTCGAGCAGGCCTGGCAGCACGTCGACCTGGTCGGTCGGGCTGCGCTCGCGCAGGATGCGGGCGATTTCGAACAGTTGCTTATCGTTGCTGGAGATGGCGGTGATCTTCATGGCATCGCTCAGTTGGTGAAGCCGAGGCTTTCGGCGTAGACGACAGTGGTGGCTTCCGGCATGGTGTTGGCCGGCTTGGAAACGGTGACCGATCCGGGCTTGAAAATCAGCGGGGTAAATACGACATCCTTGACTTTGACTTCGACGTACATGACACAAGATGCAGTGCGCAGCACATCGTTGCAGGCGGCCATATTGTCGCCCGCATCCGCTGGCGGGTTGATGACCGGATCGACGCCATTTGCCTGCAGGTAGCGGATTTTGACATTTTCATCAGTGATTTCCATGCTGCCAGGGAGCCTCGTGGCACCGAACACCGCATACTTCCTGATGTCGGTCTGGTCGGCATCGCTCATCCAGCGCACGGCTGCCTCGCGTGCGCCGCGGCGGCTGATTTCCTGCATGGTGTTGTAGACGAACATCATGCGGCCGAACTCGAAGATGGCATAGATGAAGGCCAGCAGCAGGCCGCCGATGATGGCAAATTCCACGATCGCGGCGCCGCTCTGGCGCTTCAGGCTGGGACGGCAGGCCCGGTTCTTCATGGCATCCTCACTGCATGTAGCGCATGGTGGTGCGCGGGGTCAGGTTGATGGTGCGCACCGCATTGCCGATCAGCGGAATGGTCTGGCCGATGTTGACAGCGTAGCCGGTGATCTCGACGCGTACGCCGCCGGGCGCGGTGCCGTCAATGCAGGAGCTGTCGTTGTAGGAGGCATCCAGGCAAGTGACCACCACGTTGCTGCTGGCGAAGCCGGGTACCTTGGCCGCGTTGGCGGCGGCCACCACGATGCTCTTGGCAGTGCCGACGGCGCTCGAGTTGATGTTGGCTTTTTTCGCCACGCTCATGTAGCGGGCGCCGTCGCGGGTACCCTTGCTGAGCGCATCGTAATAGGCGAAGGCGCGGCCGAACTCCCACACCCCTGCCAGCAGCAGGAACAGGATGCTGGCCACCAGCCCGAATTCGACCAGGGCGGCGCCGGATTGCTTGCGTAATGGTGGAAGGCGCATGGTGATCACTTGTACAGTTTGACTTCGGACGAGGGCACTGGTTCTACCAGGCCGGTGAATTCCACGTTCAGTTTCTTCGGCGAGCCGCTGAGGTCGGCCTTCTTCTGCATGAAGAACTTGCCGATGCCGACCACGTTCATGACGCCGCAGGCGCCGCTGCCCACCGGCGGGGTGCGGCAGTCGATCAGCACGATGTTCAGGATGCGGCGGTTCTCGACGCCGGTGCGGCCGGCCGGGGCCAGGAAGGTCGGGCCGCTGGCCTGGTTATACGGCGCCGCAAACTGCGAGGTGAAGCCGGCGCCGACCGTGGTCGGGTAATTGGCGGGGTCGATATAGTTGGTGGTGGCGCCCGTGCCGTACATCTTGCTGGTTGCGCTGGTGCCATTGGCCTCGGCTGGCGTAACGGCCGTCGTACCGTCGGACTGGACCGCCGGCGTGTAGGACCACAGCACGCCGTGTTCCGCATAGCTGGCCTGCGTCGGGACGCGGGTGCTGGGCGTGCTGGGCCAGATATTGGTGGTGGCCTCAAAGGGCAGCGTGTACTTCGGCAGCTGCGGGGTGCCGTCGGTCGTGACCGATTGCTGGCTGGGCAGGTTGGTGCTGCCGGCGTCTTGCCATCCAGCCGGTGCTTCGCCGGAGCCGGGCAGGTATTCCTTGACGTTGATGTCGGGCGGCGCGGTGGCCGGGTCGCACTGCGAGCCGCCGGAATAATCGTTGAAGCGCGAGTTGAACGCTTTTTCCAGCGTCCCCGACACGCCGGTATTGGTGTAGACCTGGCCCACCCCGGTCGGCACCACGGCGCTGTTTCCGACGCAGATGAAGGGGGCGGTGACATTGGTCGACGAGTTGGACGAGACGCAGGCGTTGGGCGGCGAATTGACCGGGTTGATCTGGTACGGGTCGGAGGCGGCGCCGCCCAGGGAGCCCAGTTCGAACACGTTGTACGACATGCCGCGGCGGAAGCCGTATTCGACGATTTCAGTGAAGCTGCCGTAGCTGTAGTTGGCCGTGCGGCGGGTCGGGTCGATGGCGCAGACGCCGACCGGGGTGACGGTGTTGACGTAGCGCCCCGCCACCGCCCAGCCGTAGGTCGAGGTGCTGTTGTCGCCGGCAATGCGCATCAGCCAGGTATTGATCGACTGCGCAGTGCCGCCGTTGCCGCCATCCCGGGTGTCGACCTCCACGAACGTGCGACCGGTGGCGTTGCCCAGGCTTTGCGCCAGGGTGTACCAGGGGCCGTCCGGACTGGCGGCAAAGCGGAAGTTGGCGTCCTGCAGCGTCAGCGTGCTGCCGAAGTTGTAGCGGTTCTTCAGCGCCAGCGCCTTGCCGGAAGCGACGGCCTTGTTCAGGCCCGCGTCCGAGTTGTCGAGGTCCTTGCCGGCAGCCAGGGCCGAGGCATCGGCCAGGTTCTGCAGCTCGGTCTTGACGATGTATAAGTGGCCAAGGTCCAGCACCAGGCCTGCCACGGGGATCAGGACGAGCATCAGCAGCAGGCCAGTCATCACGGCCACGGCGCCGCGCTGCTGGTGGTGCTTGGGAATGCGCTGGACCATGGCTGTCTCCTAGCGGCCGACGCCGATCAGGAAGGAATTGGCGTTCTTTTCCGGCGCCTTGAACGATTTCACGTACTGGTCGTAGCCGGCCTTGGCGGCCGGGCCGTCCAGCCCCAGGGGCACCGCCATGTTGCGCTCGGCGGCGGGGTTCATGATCTGCGCCTGGCGCAGGTCGGTGGCGGCTTCGCCCAGGTGCTGGTCGACGTAGGGCGTGGTCGACATGCAGGCCGCCAGGCTCAAAGGCAGCAGGGCAGTGCCGGTGCAGCGCAGGAATGACGATTTCATGCTGGCCTCCTAGTTCAGGTCGAAACCGCCGGCTTGCTTGCCAGGCTGCTTCTGGGTTTTGTCTTGCGGCGGGGTGCCTTCCATCTGGCCGGTGAAGATGCGCTGGGCGCGGCTCGGATCGGTCACGTTGGAGGTGGGCAGGGCATTGGCCAGGTCGGGCGGCAGCGGCTTGACCAGGCGCGGCGTGATGACGAACACCAGCTCGGTGCGGTCGGTCTGGAAATCGTTGGAACGGAACAGGGCGCCCAGCACCGGGATTTCGCCCAGGCCCGGCACGGCCTTGATGTTGTTGGTCGAGTTGTTCTTGATCAAGCCGCCGATGGCGAAGCTCTGGCCGTCGAACAGCTGCACCGTGGTGGCGGCGCGCCGCGTGGTGAACGAAGGCAGGATGGCGGTGCCGTTGACGCCGGCCGCCGAAATGCCCACGCCTTCCTTGTTCAATTCCGAGACTTCGGGCGCCACCTTCAGGTTGATGCGGCCGTCACCCAGCACGGTCGGGGTGAAGCGCACCGCCACGCCGAATTCCTTCTCTTCCAGCGTGATGCGGGTAAAGCCGCCGCCGTCCGGGGTGGAGGCCACCGGGATGAAGATCTTGCCGCCGGCCAGGAAGCTGGCTTCCTGGCCGCTGATGGCCATCAGGTTCGGCTCGGCCAGCATCTTCACCAGCCCGTCGCGCTTTTGCGCATCGATGGTGAAGGAGTTGCCGTTGGTGCTCTTGAAGGCATTGGCCAGCGAAGGGTTGCCGCTCAACAGGTTGGACAGCAGGGTATAGGTCCAGTTGCCGATGGTGTGATTGAGACCGATGCTGGCGCCCAGCTGGTCGACCAGGGTCTTGGACACTTCGGCCACCTTCACTTCCAGCATCACCTGCTGCGGCGCGGCGACGGTCAGCATATTGATGATCTTGAGCGACAGGCTGCCTTCGACTGGCGCGATGGCCTGCGTGCTGGCGCCGGCCGGCGCCGAGGCGCCGCTGCCCGGGCCGCCGCTGCTGGTCGGGCGCTGGCGCGTGACGAAGGCGTTGGCCATCTGCAGCACATGCTCGGCCATCACCACGTCCGGTACGGTGCCGCTCAGCATGAGGGAGTCGGCGGCCGCGGTCACCTTGACCATGCCGGCCTGGCCGGTCAGCTTGTCGATGCCCGCCTGCAGGGTGGCCGTGTCGGCGCTGACGGTCAGGTCGGCAATCACGGTGTCGCCGGTCTTCTGCCACACGATCAGGTTGGTGGTGCCGACGGTGCGGCCCAGCATGTATACTTCGCGCGGATTGAGCAGGATCACGTCGGCCACGCGGGCGTCGCCCACCGCCACCCGTGCTGCAGGATGCTGCAGGCGCACGATGCTGGACTTGCCTTCGGCCAGCTGCATGGCCGGCGCCAGTTCGGTGCGGCCTTCCGGCAGCGCAGCCGGCAGCGCGGCTTCCGCCTTCTTGCCGGGCATGGCGCCGCCCTTGGCCTTCATTTTGGGCTGCTGCGCCACGACGGCTGCTTCGGCGCCCACCTGGGCGGCGGCAGGCGTGGGCAGGGCGGGCAGGGCCAACAGGGCGCCCAGGATGCTCGGTACAGCGGTGCTTATCCTTTTCATGAGTAGCTCCGTATCAGAATTGTTGGCTGCTGCGGTCCAGGCCTTTGATCATTTCCACATGCACGCCCGGTGGCGGCACGGTGGCCACTTTGCGCACCGGCACGGGCTTCGGTGCCGGGGCGGCGACGGGCGCCGCTTTCGGTGCCGGCGCGGGTGTTGCGGCGCCCAGCAGGGTGGTCTTGGTGGCGCCGGTGGTCAGCGCGGGATTCGGGTCGACCTGGTTGCGCAGCACCAGCGACAGGCTGCCTACGCTGCGTGCCAGGTCGAGTTTTTCCACCTGTTCCGGGGTCAGCTCCAGCGTCACCGCATTCACCACTTTCGGCTTGGTCTCGTCGCGCGAGGATTCCTGCGCCACCGCCAGCACCAGGATGCGTTCCAGCACGATCTTGGAAATGGTCGGGTCCTTGGTCTGGGTGCGCTGGCCTTCTTCCTGGGTGTTGACCAGGATGTCGACGTAATTGCCGGGCAGGGCGAAGCCGGCCACGCCCACCACGTCGTTGACCCGCACGGTCATGGCGCGCTTGCCCTCGGCCACCACCGCCGACAGCCCGCCCTGGGTGCCGGGCGGCGCCAGCTTGGCTTCCAGGATCGGCTCGCCGCGCATGATGCTGGTGCGGGTGACGCGCGACTCCAGCGCCTTGTCGTCCTTGATGGCGCCCGGCGGCTGCACCGATGCCGGCCAGTCGACCAGGCGCACCATGTCGGGCGTGATGCGTGCGCCCAGGCTGATGTCCACCTGCGCCACGGCCACCTTGGCCGTGGTGCCGCTGGCCTGCGCGTTGATCCAGCGCGCTGCCACCACAACGGCCACGAAGGCCAGGGCGATGGCTACCACCATCATGATCATTGCTCGTGTGTTCCTCATGATTATCCCCTTGCGTCCTTGGCTTCAAACCGCGGCAAAATAGTTATTCCAGGCCCACTCAAGCGAGGCGATGTCCAGCGTGGGCAGGCGTCCTTCATAGGCGGCCAGGTCGCGCAATTGCGAAACCAGGTCGCGCGGGTAACAGGCCATCAGCGGCCGTTCGTGCGTGTGGTGCTGGCGCATCAGCCAGGCGAAAGTCTCGGCCTCGAACGGCACCGAATAGCGTTGGCACACCTGGCGGAACACGGTCTCGTACTGTTCCGGCGTCTGCGGGCCGACATGGATCTTGTAGCCCAGGCGGCGCAGGAAGGAACCGTCGGCAAGCGCATCGGGCGGCATATTGGAGGAAAAGATCACCACCACGTCGAACGGCACCGGGAACTTGTAGCCGTTCTGCAGCGACAGGTAGTCGACCTGGCGGTCCATCGGCACGATCCAGCGGTTCATCAGTTCCACCGGCGAGCAGCGCTGGCGCCCCAGGTCGTCGATGATGAAGATGCCGCCGTTGGCCTTCAGGTGCGGCGGCGCCTGGTACAGCCGGGTGGCCGGATCGAAGCGCAAGTCCAGCGCTTCCAGGGTCAGCTCGCCGCCGGTGATCACGGCGGGTCGCTGGCTGCGCACCCAGCGCTGGTCGCGCGGGGTGCGGCGGTCGAACAGCATGCCCGGCGGCGGCGTGTCCTCAATAATGGTATGCAGCACCGGGTCATAGACAGGGATGATGTCGCCGTCGACCAGCAGCGCATGCGGCACGGCGATCTGCCCTTGCAGCAGGCCGTTCAGGCGCTCTGCCAGGTAGGTTTTTCCGCTGCCGGCCGGACCATGGATAAAGATGGCGCGGCCACTGTTCATGGCCGCGCCCAACTGGTCAAGCACTGCAGGGCTGGCGACAATGCCATCGAACGTTTTGCGGATGTGCTCGCGCTTGACGTGCATCTGCGCCACGCTATGGGCGCGCACGCGTTCGGCATAATCGCTAAAGGTTACGGGGGCAGCGCCGGCATAGGCGTCGCGGCGCACGAATTCGGCGGCGCGGGCGCGGCCCGTATCGGTCAGGTTGTAGACGATGTCGGCATCGGTGTTGCTGACGCCGCGGCGCATCATCTCCATCAGCTTTTCCGTGCGCATGAAGCCCAGCACCGGGTCCAGCACCGATGGCGGCAGCTTCAGGTGGGCGGCCAGCTCGTTGAGCTTGACCTGGCCGCGCTGGTACAGCACCTTGCTGGCCAGCTCCACCAGCAGCAGGAAGGGCAGCCCGGTTTCTTCCACCGTGCGCGGTGCGGGAACGCGCAGCGGGTCGTCAGCCCAGGGGCGCTTGCTTGGTTCTTCAAAATCGGCAGGCATGGCGGACCTCTCTCAAAACACCATTGGCAGGATGCGGTACTTGACGCGGCGCATGTACAACAGATACTCGCTGTCGCGCGACAGGAAGCGTTCTTCGCGCACCAGGCGGGCCAGCAGCAGCATGGAGGCAAGCAGGCAGGTGACGGCATTGCCGAGGCTGCTGTTCGACAGGACATAGCCCACATAGCTGAGCAGGTAGCTGGCATACAGCGGATGGCGGATCCAGCGGTACAGTCCGGTAGTCTTGATCTGGCGCCGCGCGGCCACCAGGCCGAAGCTGCGATTCAGCGACAGCAGGCCGCAGATCTGCAGCAGCACGCCGGCCACGATCAGGGCGCGCGCCGCGGGCAGCAGGCCTTCGCCGCTTGGCGCGAAGAAGAAGGGGGCGCCGGTGGAGGCGATGGCCAGCGCCCAGTCCAGCGGGGAGTGCGACACGGCAGCCGGCTCCGAGCGCAGCATGAACAGCGCCGCCACCAGGGTTTCCGAGGCCACGAACAGCAGGTAGGCCCAGTCGCCGGTGGCATTGAAGGCGCGCGCGTGGGCCACCGAGAACAGCAGCCAGACGCTGGCCAGTGCGGCCGTGGCCAGCACGCTGACGGTGCGCGAGGCGAGGATGGGGGTGGCGTTCATAGCAGGCTCCAGCCGAAGTAACGGGTCAGCAACAGGTAACTCACGGTGCCGGCGGCGATGGCCACGGCATAGGGCAACTGGCCGGTGGCAGCCAGCGGGGCATCGATGCGGGCGCTGCCGCCGGACATGCCGCGCAGCACGCTGCCCAGCACCATCACCTTGACATTGCCGGTGACCTTGCGCAGGCTGCCCTGGAACAGGGCCACCAGCAGGGCCAGCACGCCGCCGGCCAGCACGCTGGACAGGCCGGCGCCCAGGATGTCGAGCGGCCCCAGGAAGGCGCCCAGCATCGCCATCAGCTTGACGTCGCCGGCGCCCATCGCGCCCAGCGCATACATCGGCAACAGCAGCACCAGGCCGAGCACCATGCCGGCACTGGCTTTCAGCAGGCCCAGCGCACCGAACGGTTCGCTGAACAGGCCGGCGCCCGGCGTCACGGTCGCTTGCAGCGTGAGCCCGGCCAGCAAGCCCAGCACCACCAGCTTGTTCGGGATGCGGCGGCTGCGCACATCGCTGGCCACGGCCCATGCCAGCAGGCAGGCCAGCAGCACGATCGGCAGCATGGCGCGGGTATCGAAGCTCATGGCGCGCTCCTTTGCACCAGCTTGCCGCACAGGGTCCAGATCAGCCAGGCGCCCAGCGCACCGGCGTAGCCGTCGATCGCGTAATGCCAGCCCAGGTGTACCGAGCCGACCTGGATCAGCACGGCAAACGCGGTGAGGGCGATGCCGGCGGCGCGGTTCAGGCGCCAGCCGAGCAGGGCCAGCAGCACCGAACTGGCCACGTGCATGCTGGGCATGGCGGAAATGCTGAGGGCATTGGTGCCGCTGTGCTGCGCGTAGTCTTGCCACAGCGTGTCCTGCACCTGCAGGGCCATCACCGGGATCACCTTGTCGGCATCGCGCAGGTAATGCATCAGGCCGGCGAAGGGATCGGCGCCCGCGACCGCAAAGTGGTAGTAGCACGGGCCGACGGAAGAGAACAGCATGGCCATGATATTGCCCAGCAGGGCCCAGCTCAGCACAAAGCTCAGCATGAACTGCATGCGCAGCTGGCGGCGTTCCAGGTTGAAGGCCAGCCAGTATACGGTGGACAGCACGATGAAGAACCACAGGTGGTAATTGAAATTCAGGAGGGCAGTCATCAGCGGGTGGCCGAAGACAGGCTGCAGCAGCTGCCAGGGCTGCACGCCGCCATGCAGCCAGGCGTCGGCGGCGGCCATGCGGGCATCCCAGGCATAGGGCTGCACCAGCGGCACGGCGGCTTTCAGCACGGTGAAGCTGGCGGCAAACAGGGGGAACATGGCCAGCACCGGCGCCGAAAACAGCAGGCGTTCGCGCGTCAGGTAGGCGGCCAGGTGTTGTTTCAGGTAGCGCACCAGGTGCTCGGGGCGCTTGAAGATCATGACGTAGATCGTATAGCCGCACAGTGCAAACACCAGGCCCATCGCCAGGGTCGCGAGATAGCCTTCCAGCTGCAGGTTGTGGCGGTATTTGGCCGGGTAGGCGGCGCACAGCGCGAGGGCGGCCGCCAGCTCCACGCCGACGATGGCAAGCAGCAGGCCGTGCTCGCGCAGCAGGGCGCGTGGCAGGCTGGGGCGGGTCGCGATGCGTGGGGTAAGGACAGCGCTCATGATGTGGCCAACAGGACTTGTGATTTGACGAAGGTGAACAATGCGAGGAGCTGGGTGCCGGCCTTGCCGACGCTGACGACGATGACCACTGCGATCAAGCCGGCCAGCAATGCGTACTCGATTGCCGAGACGCCTGTGTCGTTGCGGAGGAAGCGTAGGAATTGTTCTTTCACGATCGACCTCCAGGTAAGAAAGTCGTC